>NZ_CP130943.1:1200000-2400000 GCF_030656875.1 Prescottella sp. R16 | reverse complement strand
CTACCTCGACGCCCCCGACCCGGATTTCGCGATCGTCACTCCGTGACCGCGGCCGGTTCGGGGACCGGCCCGCCGACGGCCCCGAACACGTGCCGGGATCCGATCGGCACGATCAGCGGACGGTCGGAGACGGGGTCGTCGACGATCGCGGCGTCGAGACCGAACACGTCGCGGAGCAGGTCGACGGAGACGATGTCCTGGGGGCGTCCCTGCGCGACGATCCGGCCGCCGGTCATGACGATCAGGTGGTCGCTGTAGCGGACGGCGAGGTTGAGGTCGTGCAGCACCATGACGACGGTGCGGCCCATCTCCTCGTGCATGCGGTCGACGAGATCGAGGACCTCCACCGAATGGGACAGGTCCAGGTAGGTGGTGGGTTCGTCGAGGAGCAGGATGTCGGTGCCCTGGGCGAGTGCCATCGAGATCCAGGCCCGCTGCCGCTGCCCGCCGGAGAGCTGGTCGACGGGCCGGTCCGCCAGATCGGACACCCCGGTCAGGGCGAGGGCCTGGGCGACCTCGCCCTCGTCGTCGGAGGACCACTGCCGGATCCACGACTGGTGCGGGTGCCGGCCGCGGGCGACGAGGTCGGCGACGGTGAGCCCCTCGGGGGCGACGGGGGCCTGCGGCAGCATCCCGAGGGTGCGGGCCACGTCCCGGGTGCGCATCGTGGTGATCGCCTTGCCGTCGAGCAGGACGGTGCCGGTGCGCGGTTTGAGGAGCCGGCCGAGGGCCCGCAGCAGCGTCGACTTACCGCACCCGTTGGGGCCGATGACGGTGGTGACGACCCCGGTGGGGATCTCGACGTCCAGGCCCTCGACGATGATGCGGTCGCCGTAGCCGAGGGTGAGGTTCTGCGCGGTCAGCCGCGGGGCGGGGGAGGCGGGGATCGTGGTCGTCATGCGGAGACCTTCCGATTGTGGCGGACGAGCAGATACAGCAGGAACGGACCGCCGAGCGCGGAGGTGACGATACCGACGGGCAGTTCCACCGGCAGCACGGTGCGGGCGACGATGTCGGCGCCGACGACCAGGACGGCGCCGGTGAGCGCGGAGGCGACGATCGGCGGGCCGGCGGACCGCACCAGCCGCAGCGCGACCTGCGGGGCGGCGAGCGCGACGAAGCCGATCGGGCCGGCGGCGGCGGTCGCGACGGCGGCGAGAACCACCGACGCGAGCAGCAGTTTCGCCTGCGCCGACTGCTGCCGCACCCCGAGGGAGCGGGCGTTGTCGTCGCCGAGGCGCAGCGCACCGAGCGTGAACGTGGCGATCAGCGCCCAGCCGCCGACCACGACGAGCGCGATCGCCACCGGCCACACCTGCGCCCATCCGGCGCCGTTGAGGGAGCCGTTGAGCCACACCTTGGCGCGGGAGACGTCGTTGATGTCCGCGGAGATGAGCAGCCAGTGGGTGATCGCCACCAGCATCGCGTTCGCGCCGATACCGATGAGGACCAGCCGGAATCCGTCGACCCCCCGCCGCCACGCCAGCAGATAGATCGCGGCCGCGGTGATCAGGCCCCCGGCCAGGGCGGCGAGCGGGACCCCGAGGGTCGCGAACACGCCGACGAACGAGCCGCCGCCGAGGACGATCAACGCGACCGCGGCCACACTCGAGCCGGCGGTGATGCCGAGGACGTCGGGACTGGCGAGGGCGTTGCGGGCGATGGACTGGGTGATCGCACCGGAGATCCCCAGCGCCACCCCGATCAGGACGGCGGTCACCGCCCGCGGCAGCCGCAGATCCATCACGATGAACCGCTGCACCTTCGAGCCGCCCCCGAACAGCACCTGCGCGACGTCGGGCACCGACAGCGGGAAGTCGCCGCGCCCGATCCCGAGGCACACCAGCAGGAACAGCAGCGCCACCAGGACCAGGTTCACCACGATCATGTACGGCCGCCACACCAGCGAGATCGGGCCGAGACGGAACGCGGGACGTGACGGCACCGAGGTGGGTGCGGCGGCGCCCCCGGGGCGGCGGGAATCGAGGACACTCACAGGCTCGCCAGCTTCCTGCGCCGCACCAGCGCGATGAAGAACGGGGTACCGAACACGGCCAGCACGATGCCGACCTGTAGTTCGCCGGGACGCACGACGACCCGGCCGATCACGTCGGCGGTCACCAGCATCAGCCCGCCGAGCAGTCCGGCGTAGGGGACGAGCCAGCGGTAGTCGGGTCCGGTGATCGCGCGCGCGACGTGCGGCACGACCAGGCCGATGAACGCGATCGGGCCGCAGGCCGCGGTGGCGGCGCCGGTGAGCAGGGTGATCGCGACGATACCGACGGTGCGGGAGAGCGCGACGTTGGTGCCGAGGGTGCGGGCGACGTCCTCTCCGAGGCTGATCACGTTCAGGCCGGGGGTGCTCGCCACCGCGATCACCACCCCGAGCACGAGGAACGGCAGCACCTGCCACAGCACGTCGTAGCCGCGGCCGGCGACCGATCCGACGACCCAGAACCGGTAGCCGTCGAGGCTGGTCTGATCGAGCAGGACGACGGCGTTCGTCATGGCCTGCAGGAAGAACGCGACCGCGGCCCCGGCGAGCGCGAGACTGAGCGGGCTGGCCTTGCCGCCGCCGATCGACGACATCCCGAACACGGTGATCGAGGCGAGCGCGGACCCGG
This sequence comes from Prescottella sp. R16, assembly GCF_030656875.1. NCBI lineage: Bacteria > Bacillati > Actinomycetota > Actinomycetes > Mycobacteriales > Nocardiaceae > Rhodococcus > Prescottella sp. R16. The sequence goes on along the minus strand of NZ_CP130943.1, from coordinate 2,397,376 downwards.
CGAACGCGAACCACAGGTATTGGCTGGGCGTGGACAGCCCGAATGCGTAGATCGCCAGGACGACGAGGAACGCGGCACCGGCGTTGAGTCCGAGCAGGCCGGCGTCGGCGAGGGGGTTGCGGGTGTGGCCCTGGATGAGGGCCCCGGCGACGCCGAGCGCGATCCCGACGACCAGGCCGAGGAGGGTGCGGGGGATCCGCAGGGACTGGACGATGATGTCGGTTTCCCCGCCGGTGTTCTCGAACAGGGCGTGGACGATCTCCGCCAGGGTCAGTGGACGCGCCCCGACCGCGATGCTCGCGAACCCGACCAGCACCAGCAGCACCACGAGCGCGGCCAGGCCGAGGAGTCGTCGGCGGCGGACCGCGGACAGGGACGTGTCGGGGGCGATCGGGGTGAACCCGTCCGCGTCGGCGGTGCGCTGCCGCACCACCTCGGTGCGGCCCCCGGTCCACCGGCGCAGGGCTCGGGACGTGCCGATCGGGGCGCCGGTGCCGGCGTCCCGGGTGACCAGTCCGGCCCAGCCCTTGCCGACGCTGGCGCCGGTGCGGCCTTCCCGGAATCCGTGGTTCCACACCGCGAGCCCGGCGGCGACGGCGACGGCGGCGCCGCCGAACACGAGCCGGTCGGCCTGGCCGCCGCCGTTGGCGTCGGCGAGGGACGCCACGAGGTACCAGCCGACCACCAGGGGCAGTGCGACGACACCGAGGTCGGCGACGGCGGCGACGCCGCGCAGGACGGCGGGTGCGGGCCCGGTGGGGATGTCGAGGGTTCCGCCGTCGGGCGCACGGGTGGGCCCGGGCGCGTCCGGGGGGAGGTCCGGGAGGCGGGTCGTCGTCACGGCTGGGTGGCTCCTAGCGAGAACACGGAAACACAGGCGGTTCGGGGTCGAGGTTACGGAAGGCTAACCGAAGGCGTGTCGGCAGGACCGGACGGCCGGGCAGTTAGGCTAGCCTACGCTCATGCTTCATGATCGAACACACGACGAGCCCTCGACGACGACCCCGCTCGCACATTCGTGTGCCCGCCTGCGCGACATCTCCCCGGACTATCCCCGCGTCTACGCCGTCGCCACCATGGCCGACCAGGGCCGCCGACGCTGGTGGCCCCTCGCCGCCTGCACGGAAACACCCGGGACGTCCGGGGCCCCGGGGCACCGCATCGGCCACATGTACGCCCGCGTCCTCGACGACCTGCGCTCGCCGCACGCCGCCGCCGTCCAGGTCGCCGCCGCCCTCGTCCACGCGATCGTCGGACGGGTCGCCGCCCTCGCCGTCCTCGAGGCCCGCGCCTGGGATCCCGGCGTCGACAATCTCTGGCTCCACCTCGACAACGACGCCGGCATCGACTGGGCCGGCCTCGACGATCCCCGGCTGCGCGTCCTGGCCGACGACCCGCTCGCCGGCACGCCGGGCACCGTCACCCTCCCGTGCGAACGCGCCCTGCACGTGTGGACCGCGCACCGCTGCCTGACCTCGCTCACCGCCGCCCGCACCGCACTCGGGGCCGTCGCACCGGTCGACCCCACCCGGTTCGCCGCCCTGGTGGCCGACGCCGTCCTCGGCGCCGCCACCCAGGTGCCGGTGCGGGCGGGCACGTCCCGGTCGGTCGCACACCGCCGCGGGCAGGGCCTGCTCGACGCGTTCGAGCTGCTCGGCATGCCGGTGCGGGCCCGCGCCCCGCTCGCCGCCGCCTGCTGACGACACCCTTGCGATCTTAGGGCAGCCTGCCCTATGGTCGGGTGGTCGATACTGCCGGACCGAGCCGGAGACCTGAGGGCTGCAGCGACTCCGCCACCAACTCGGTCCCTGCCCCGGCGGGTTCCGCGCACACCGCGCGGAACCCGCCGATTCTTTCCCCACGGCGGGTCGCCCACACACCCGAACCGGCCGTGACCCACGATGGACATACGACCCCGTCGACACCATCAGGGAGCACCCATGACCACCGAAACACCACGCATACCCATCCCCGGCGACGACACCGACCCCACCGCCGTCAACGCCTTCCTCAACAAAGGCTTCGGCGAAGCCCTCGGCCTCGAATACACCGCACTGACCCCCGACCACGTCCGCGCCCACTGGACCGTCACCCCCGACCTCTACCAGCCGTGGGGCATCATGCACGGCGGCGTCCACTGCGCCGTCATCGAATCCGTCGCCAGCATCGCCGCCAGCCTCTGGCTCGGCGACCGCGGCCACGTCGTCGGCGTCAACAACAACACCGACTTCCTCCGCGCCGCCCGCGACGGCGTCCTCACCGCCGACGCCACCCCCGTCCACCGCGGCCGCACCCAACAACTCTGGGCCGTCACCGTCACCGACGAACAAGACCGCCTCGTCGCCCGCGGCCAGGTCCGCCTCGCGAACATCACCGACACCGACGCCATCGGCAAGAACTGACCCAGAGAGGGGGAGAGGCGATCAGCCCGCCTCCCGCGACCCCTCACCGCGCCGCGCTCGATGCTGCTCCTGCAGAGCATCGAGCGCGTTGCGCGCGAACACCTGCTGCTCCGTCGACGCCATCTGCGCCCGACCCCGCCCCATGAACGACACCGTCCACGACATCATCGTCGACAACCGACTCCGGAACCCGATCAGATACATCAGATGGATCACCAACCACACGATCCACCCCAGCACCCCGGTGATCTCCAGCTTCCCGATCTTCGCGACCGCATTGTGCCGCGAGACCGTCGCCATCGACCCCTTGTCGAAATAGTGGAACGGCGCCCGCTCCCCGGGCACCGCACCCGACTGCGCCGCCTTCACGTCCTCCCGGATCTGCTTGGCCGCATACTTGCCGCCCTGCATCGCCACCTGCGCCAGCCCCGGCAACTTGTCCAACGCCATCATGTCGCCGACCACGAACACGTTCGGATACCCCGGCAACGTCAGATCCGGCTGCACGTGCACCCGGCCCGCCCGATCCACCTCCGCCCCCGACTGCTCACCCAACTGCCGGCCCAACGGACTCGCCTGCACCCCCGCAGACCACACCTTGCACTGCGCCTCGATCCGCTTCTCCGACCCGTCCCGATACTTGACCGTCAACCCGTCGACATCCACCCCCGTCACCATCGCGTTCGGCTGGATCTCCACCCCGATCTTCTCGAGCCGCTCCGCCGCCTTCCGGCTCAACTTGCCCCCGTACACCGGCAACACCGTCGGCGCCCCGTCCACCAGGATCACCCGCGCATCCGACGGATCGATCCGCCGGAACGCCCCCTTCAACGTCCGATGCGCCATCTCCGCGATCTGCCCGGCCATCTCCACCCCCGTCGGCCCCGCCCCGACCACCACGAACGTCAGCAACCGCTCCCGCTCCGCCGGATCGTCCGACAACTCCGCCTGCTCGAACGACCCCAGAATCCGCCCCCGCAACTCCAGCGCATCGTCGATCGTCTTCATCCCCGGCGCGAACTCCGCGAACTGATCGTTCCCGAAATACGACTGCCCGGCCCCCGCCGCCACGATCAACGAATCGAACTCGGTCACCGTCACCCGATCCAACAACCGCGACGTCACCGTCCGCGCCGCCAGATCGATCGACTCCACATCACCGAGCAACACCTCGGCATTCTTCTGCTTCCGCAACACCAACCGCGTCGCCGGCGCAATATCGCCGACCGACAGAATCCCCGTCGCCACCTGATACAACAACGGCTGGAACAGATGATGCGTCGTCCGCGCCACCACCGTGACATCCACCGGCGCCCGCTTCAACGCCTGCGTCGCGAACAACCCACCGAACCCCGAACCGATCACCACCACACGATGACGCTGCCCCGAAGAAGAACTCATGGCGTGCTCCTCGACACTCGACGAAACGAGCCGACCCTGCCACGGTAACCGCCCACCACCCCCGCCGTCGCGCCAACCGAACCCCACACACGACAAGGGGCGGCAGGAGAAACTCCCACCGCCCCTCGGCACACTCCCGCGCGAGCAGACCTACACGGACACCCGGCCCGGCCGGATCAACAACGTGAACCCGAACGTCACCAGACCCATCACCACCATCATCGTCGCCACCGTGTTCAGACCCGTCACCGACGACACGCCACCGACCGCCGACGACGCCAACAGCATCGTCGCGATCGACGTACCGATACCCTGACCGCCGGTCCGCACCACCGAATTCGTGCCCGTCGCCTCACTCGTATGGCTCTCCGGAACCGCCTCCACGATCAGATTCGGCAACGCCGTGAACGCGAACGCCGTACCCACCGACACCGTGATGATCATCGCCATCATGCCGACCACCGAATCGTGGAACACGATCAACATCGCACTCGAGATCGTGAACAACGCCGTCCCCAGCAGCATCGACGCCCGCGACCCGACCGCCCGCGAAATCCGACCACTGAGCGGCGTACACACGAACCCGAACATCGAACCGATGAACGACAGCCACCCCGCATTGGTGGGGGAGATACCCAGACCGAACGGCGCCGTCGTCGGCGTCTGCAGGATCAACGGAATGATCATCGTGGTGACCCCCAGCGGACCCACCGCGATCGACACCGTCGCCAACATCGTCAACGCCACCTTGCGATCGGTGAACATCCGCACGTTCACAATCGGATCGGTGACCCGCAGCTCCCACAGCACCCACAGCGCGAGCACCACCAGACCACCGACGATCAGCCCCAACGTCCGCGCATCCGTCCACCCCCACGTACCGGACTTGTTGATACCCAACAACACCGCCGCGATCGCCGGAGCGAACGCCACCGTCCCCACATAGTCGATCCGCTGCGTCGTCCCCGCCGGCGGCCGCCACGGCAACACGAACAGCACCAGCAGCAGCGCCAGCAGCGCATACACCGCGGCCACGATGAAGATCATGTGCCAGCTCGCGTGATCGAGCATCACACCCGCCACCAACAACGACGCCGACCCGGCCGCCACCGCGGAACCCGAGATCACCGCCACCGCCACCGGCACCTTCGCCGCCGGCAGATGCTCCCGCGCCAAACCGATACACAGCGGCAGGATCGCACCCGCCACACCCTGGATCGCCCGACCCACGATGATGCTGCCGATCCCGTCACCGATCGCACTGATGAACGAACCGAGCGCCGCCGCACCCAGCAACACCACCAGCACCCGTTCCCGGCCGTACATGTCGCCGAGCCGGCCACACACCGCCGCGGACGCCGCCGCCACCAACAGGAACGCGGTCACGGCCCACCCCACCGTGGCCGCGTCACTGTCGAACTCTTGGATGAACGTCGGAATCGCGGCGTACACCATCGACGTCTCGAACGCGCTGATGATCTCGACCAGCATCAGAACGCCGATGATCACCCATGCCGGGCGCTTCCGGTTGAATCGACCGCGCGCCGGGGCGGTGCCCGAGACGCGGGTTTCTGCTGTAGCTGTCACTGAAGTAGATATCCAGACTCTTGACGGCCCTGTCGACGGGCCGGTGTAACGGGTGGGGCCTGCAGGTAGCGAGGTCGTCGCACCCACAGCGGGACAGCGCGCACACGCACGCCACCCCTGTTCGGTGGATCACAGTGTGGCAACTCACTACCCCCGCCCCGGCCACGGTTGCACTCAGTGGGACCCCGAAGACACGCGCCCTCCGGACACCTGCCGTTATGACACGTTTCTGCAGGTCGTGTCACGCGCGTCACACACCGATCCGGACGGATCGACTCCCACTCAGCGGGAATCCGGGCCCTCCAGCAGCCGATACAACGGATTCCGCGCCGCCGCCTCCCGCACGCCGGTACCCGCACCCTCCGTGTACACCTGCGTCGTATTCATCGACTCGTGCCCCAGCATCCGCATCAACGTGAAAATACTGACGTTCTCGTCCGCCATGTTCGTCGCGAACGTGTGCCGGAACTGATGCGTCAACGCACCCCGCGCCCGCTCACCGTTGATCCCCGCCCGCCGATACGCCCGCAACACCCGATACTGCAACGTCCCCCGCGTGATGCGCTCCCCGTCGGCCCCGACGAACAACGGATCCGACGCCCGAAAGAACTGCCACGCCGTCGCCTCCGCCGGCACCCGCCGCTTCGTCGAACCCGGAAACCGATCGATCCGCGACTCCAGATACCCCGTCAACGCCGCCACCAACGCCGGCTCCGCCGCCGCCACCCGCTCCTTGCTGCCCTTGCCCCGCACCAGGACGACGCGCCCCGCACCCGCATCCCCGCCACGAACGTCACCGACGTTCACCGAAATCAGCTCCGACGACCGCATCCCCGTCAGCAACGCCGTCAGAATGATCGCGAAGTCACGTTCCCCCCACGGCCCGACCCCGTCGGTGTCCTCCTCCTGCAACGTCGCGATCAGCCGCGCCACCGCATCCGACGGCAACGCCTTGGGAATCCGCTTCGGCGCCTTCGGACGCAGCACCGCCGACATCGGATTCGCGACGATCGCATCGAGCGTGAACAGGAAATCGCACAGCGCGTTCCACGTCGACCAGCACCGCCGGATCGACGCCGGCTCATGTGTCGCCGCGAACGCCGCGAACGCCTGCTGCATCGCCCCCTTCGTGATCACCTGCACCGGCAGCTCCGACACGGGCACCCCGGTCTGCTCGGCGAGCAACCGGCCGATACCTGCGAAATCCTGCCGATACGCCTTGATCGTGTGCGGCGACGGTTTCGCAGTACTCCGGTGCAGCAGGAACTCCTCGAACCACGCGTCGAGTAGCCGTCGGTCGTCGCTCACGCCCATCCTCCCGCCGACAACCCGATGTCAGCACATGTGTTCGATTCCGATGAGAGCTTATATCCCGCGGACCCGGCCGCGTCCCGCGTCGAATACCGGGTGTGCGGAGGCGGTGGGGGAGCGCACACACCCGGTTCACCCTCGAATTCACCCTGCCGCGGCTTTGCTCCCACCTGTCCGATCTCGTACCTTGAATGTCGGCCAGGCGCACCCCCCGACGTGTGCCTGGCCTTTTACGTTTCCGGAAGTGTCCACCGAGGCTGTTGCCAGGGAGTGTTTCCGAAGGGCTCGGTCGGGTACTCGCACGGGTGACGGATCGGCCGACAGGGCCGTCCCGGGCGAGGAGGTTCACGGTGGCGACCTGCGAAACCTGCGGGAACGACTACGACAAGGCGTTCACGGTGATCATGGGGGACCGGCGCGGGGTGTTCGACAGTTTCGAGTGCGCGGCACACGCGATGGCACCGGTGTGCGCCCACTGCGGATGCCGGATCCTCGGGCACGGCGTCGAGGACGAGAGCCGCATCTTCTGCTGCGCCAACTGCGCGCGTACGGCCGGACACGAACGGCTCGTCGACCGGGTGTGACGCACGTCGGGGAGTGTCGACGAAAACACTTCGCGGACATGGATATTCGCCATTATCCATGACGGTGGCGCGGGTAGGTACCGGGATCGAGCGGGGCAGTGCGCCCGGCCGTGTGCGTCACGGTACCGTCCCGGACGCCGTCCCGCCGTGTGAACTGCTGCGGCGCGGGCTGCAATGCGATGATCCGCACACGCGATGAACCGTCGGTGCGCATTCCGGAGCGCCGGCGTCCGACACGACATGTCCGGGTTCGGTTCGTTGGAGTCCGGCGCCGGCAGGATCCGGGACCGTCCGTGCGGCCGGATGGGGCTGCCGGACGGGGCGACTGTCGCGGCGCGCGGATTCGCGCCCTGCGCGTCCGATTGCGCGCGCGGGACGTCGGGACGCGCGCGGCGGGTGGAGTTGCCGTCGACAGCGCCCGGGGTGCTCCGATCACCGCAGGGGTGGGTCCGATCTCCATTACTTGACATAATGTAGATTATCGGCGAAATACCGACCTGGTGAAACAGCCTGCCGCTCCGGACGATTCGTGTGCCGTCGCCGCTCGCCCGTGGCTTGTGTGACGACCTGCACGACGACTCCGTGCTGCACGCCGACACGCCGCCGGGTGCACGTCCCGCGGCTCCGGCGGCGACACACGTCGACTGTCGGTGCCCGCCGGCGCGTCGTCTGCCGCCGCCGGCGGGCCGTCCGGCGATCACCGGCTCGAGCTCCGATGTCCGATGTCCGTTTCGTGCCGATGTGGATGTCGGGTGCTGCGTCGGCCCTCTCCCGACTACCCGACGGAAACCCATCAATTCGTCACAGTGACGTATTGATGGGCGACGCGGGGACGTCGAACCCTCACGCCCGCACGATCATCAACGGACACGACACGGAATGCAGCAGTGTGGCACTCGTCGACCCGAGCAGCATGCCGGCGAATCCGCCGCGGCCGTGACTGCCGACGACGAGCAACTCGGCCTCGGCGGCGTGCTCGGCGAGGATGTCGGCGGTGTTGCCGCGCACCACGGCCCGGGTGACCGGAGTGTTCGGGTAGCGGTCCGCCCAGCCGGCGAGGCTTTCGGCGAGGACGGCTTGCTCGGCCACCTCCACCTCGTCCCACGGCAGGTCGAGTTGGTCGTCGAAGGCGGTCGACATCGAGAACGGTGACCAGGTGTGGACGGCGGTGAGGGTGCGGCCGCGCCGGGTGGCCTCGTCGAAGGCGGCGGCCAGTGCGGGCCGGCTGTTGTCGGTGCCGTCGACGCCGACGACGATGTCGCCGCCGGCCGGGACGTCGTGGTTGCGGACGACCACGACGGGACAGTGTGCGTGTGCGCTGAGGGCGACGGCGACGGATCCGGCGAGGGTGGCGGTGACGCGTCCCAGTCCCCTGCTGCCGACGACGATCGCGTGGGCGGTGGTGGCGGCGTCGAGCAGGGCGGGGCGGGCGGGTCCTTCGAGGACGTCGGTGGTGACGTCGATGTCGGGGGCTTCTTCCCTGGCGGTGCGGGCGGCGTCGTCGAGGTGGGTGTGGGTGGCGCGGTCGCGGTCGACGAAGTAGCTCTGGGGCAGGCGGATGCCGTCGCCGTACGGGGTGGGGGCGCCGAGTGCGGAGACGATGCGCAGGGGGCGTTCGTGCAGGTGTGCGGTGTGGGCGGCCCAGGTGACGGCGGCTCGGGAGGTGTCGGAGCCGTCGATGCCGACGACGATCGGTGCGCGTGGTGCGGTCACGGTTCCTCCTGGGTGGCGGGGTGGTGTCGGTTCCAGTGTGCGAGTGCGGTTTTCGTGGCGTCGGGTCCGGTGGTGTCGAGGTCGGTGGCGTCGGGCCAGGGGGTGGTGTGGGCGGTCATGGCGCGGGCGATGTCGACGGTGGCTTCGGAGTCGTGGTCTCCCCCGGCGGCGCGGACCCGCAGGCGTCGGTGGAGGCGCTGTGTCGTGACGTCGGGTGGTGCGGTGCAGCGGAGGGCGATGAGGTCGGTGTGGGTGTGTGCGGCGAGGTCGGTGGCGTGGTGGCGGTGGCGGGCGTCGGTGAAGGAGGCGTCGAGGACGACGGAGGTGCCCTGTCGGAGGTGGTGGCGGGCGCGGTCGAGGAGGGTGCGGTAGACGCGGTCGGTGGCGTCGGGGCTGTAGCGGCCGGCGCGGTATCCGGGGGTGGGGTCGGTGTGGCGTCGGTCGGTGAACAGTTCGCGGCGGATGGTGTCGCTGGAGAGGAGTGCGGCGCCGGTGTGGTCGGCGAGGGCGCGGGCGACGGTGGATTTTCCGGTGGCGGGCAGGCCGCCGACGAGGGCGAGGCGGACGGCGCCGTGGTGGAGGTGGTGTTCGGCGAGGTCGGTGTGGCGTCGGGCGTCGGTGGCGGAGGTGGGGTGGCCTTGGAGGTAGCGGACGCAGTCGACTTTGGCGCGCATGAAGGCGCGGTAGGCGATGTAGTGGTGGTGCAGGGAGGTGGGGGCCGGGTCGTGGGTGGCGGTGGTGTAGCGGGTGAGCAGGCGGGTGGCGAGGTCGGGTCGGTGCTGGTGTTCGAGGTCCATGGCGAGGCAGGCGATGTCGTCGAGTCCGTCGAGGTAGCGGAGGTGGTCGTCGAATTCGAGGCAGTCGAGGATGCGGGGGCCGTCGGGGAGGCAGAAGATGTCGTCGCTGAGGAGGTCGCCGTGGCCGTCGAGGATGCGGTGGTCGGTGATGCGTCGGTCGAAGAGGGCGGTGCGTCCGTCGAGGTAGCGGGTGGCGAGGTGTTCGAGGGTGTCGAGTCGGTCGGGGGTGATGAGGGGTTGGTGGAGGTTGCGGGTTTCGTGGAGGTTGGCGAGCCAGCGGGTGCGGACGGCGTCGGCGGTGCCGTGGGTGTCGATGTGGGGGCCGCGGTGGGCGGTGGTGTGGAAGGTGGCGATGCGGTCGGCGATGGCGTCGACGAGGTCGCCGGTGTCGTCGTTGTCGTTGTCGGGGTGGACGAGGGTGGAGAGGCGGGTGTGTTCGGGCATGCGGGTCATGACGACGAGGGGTTCGTCGTGGCCGGTGGCGGGGTCGGTGAGGTGGGTGACGCCGAGGTAGACGTCGGGTGCGAGGCGGCGGCCGAGTTCGGTTTCGCGGGTGCAGGCGTCGTGGCGGGCGTGGCGGGTGCGGAAGTCGAGGAAGTCGGTGTGGATGGGTTTTTTGATCTTGTAGACGCGGTCGCCGAGCAGGAACACCACGCCGGAGTGGGTTTCGTGGAGCGCGGCGTGGGGTTGGTCGGTGGGTGGGGTGGGCGTGGGATCACCTCCCGGCTGGTCTCCCCCGGTTCACCGTCCACGGTAGTGACGGGTGGGGGTCAGCGGAAGCGTTCGGCGTTCCGGGCCAGGGTGACGAGGCGGTCGGCGAGTTCGGCGAGCTCGGTGTGGTCGGCGTTTTCGGCGACGGCGGTGGCGATGTCTTCGGCGGCGCAGCGGAGTTCGAACATGCGGTCGGAGAGGGCGTCGGCTTCGGTGGTGGTGAGGATGACGGCGTCTGCGGGGATGGTGGTGCCTTTGACGGCGTTGCGTTGTTCGTAGGCGCGTTGGCGGCAGGCCTGGCGGCAGTAGCGGCGGCGGCGGCCGACACCGGTGGGGGTTACGTCGCGTCCGCACCAGGCGCAGGTGACGGGTTTGCGGGGCGCGGGTGCCATGATCGACCACCTTAACGGGTGGGGGTGTCGGGGCCGGTAGGATGGTGCGGCCGCGTGTGCGGGAACGATTCGGGTGTCCGGCACGTTGAGAGGGTTGTGAACGCTCGGTGAGCCGCCCCCGGCGAACTGGCGCGGTGAATGAACGAGGAGAGGACACGCCATGGCGGATCGCGTACTTCGAGGTAGTCGGCTCGGTGCGGTGAGTTACGAGACGGATCGCGACCATGATCTGGCTCCCCGCCGGATGGCTCGGTATCGGTGCGACAATGGTGAGGAGTTCGATGTCCCGTTCGCCGACGATGCCGAGATTCCGGGTACGTGGGTGTGCAAGAACGGGCTCGAGGGCACGTTGCTGGAGGGGGCTGCGCCGGAGGCGAAGAAGGTGAAGCCGCCGCGGACGCATTGGGACATGTTGCTCGAACGTCGTTCGGTGGAGGAGCTCGAGGAGTTGCTGAAGGAGCGTTTGGATCTGTTGAAGGCCAAGCGGCGGGGCGCGTAGTTTCGCGGTCTGTTTCTTCCGGTTCGGCGCCGTCACGGTTTTCCGTGGCGGCGCCGAACTGTTTCCGGGGTGGGTGGATACCTGACGAGTGCTTGTCGCGCAACGTGTTTCGGGCGCGTTTCCTGGGTTGTGATCACTCCGTCATGGAACTGTTCGGTGGGGTCGGTGATCTTCGTCGTTCGTTCGCTCCCTCTTCGCACCCGTGACATCATGGAGAGAACGCACGCAGCTGGCAGACGTGGCCGACACGACGTTTCACCGGACGAACGTTCGCGGAGGGTTCGGATCGGCCCCAGGTAGAGCGAGGTGGCGTATGGACGACACCGTGGGCCCTGTGGGGGCCGAGACCTCGGAGGACGTGACGGATCCGGTGTCGGTGCAGCAGCCGGCGCTCACCGGTCTTCGAGCCGAGTTGGATGCGATCGATGCGCGACTGCTCGAGGCGGTGCGGGACCGGGTCGATGTGTGTGTGCGGATCGCGGAGGTCAAGCGGCGGGATCGGATTCCGATGATGCAGCCGCATCGGGTGGATGCGGTGCATGCCCGGGCGGAGCGGTTCGCGCGGGAGCACGGGTTGTCGCCGGAGTTCGTGAGTGTGCTGTACGACGTGTTGATCGCCGAGACGTGCCGGGTCGAGGATGTGGTCATCGGGTCGGGCGGTGACTCGCCGCGAGTGGTGGGGTGAGGACGTCATGTCTGCGCGGAGCCTGACTCGAACGTTGTTGATCGACAACTACGATTCGTTCACCTACAACCTGCACAGTGTGTTGTCGGAGGTGAACGGGTGCCCGCCGACGGTGGTGCCGAACGATGCGGACTGGGAGTCGGTGCGGCTCGAGGAGTTCGACAACGTCGTGGTCTCCCCCGGTCCGGGTCGTCCGGATCGGAAGCGGGACTTCGGGATCAGTGTGCGGGCGTTCGAGAGCGGGCGGATCCCGGTGCTGGGGGTGTGTCTGGGGCATCAGGGGTTGTGTCACGTGTTCGGGGGGCGGGTGGAGTTGGCGCCGGTGCCGATGCACGGCCGGTTGTCGGAGGTGCGGCACGACGGCAGCGGGTTGTTCGCGGGGATTCCGTCGCCGTTCCGGGCGGTGCGGTATCACTCGTTGATCGTGGAGGATCTGCCGGGCGAGTTGGAGCCGCAGGCGTGGACCGGGGACGGTCTGTTGATGGCGGTGCGGCATCGCCGGGAACCGTTGTGGGGGGTGCAGTTTCATCCGGAGTCGATCTGTACCGAGTACGGGCGGGAGTTGGTGGCGAATTTCCGGGATCTGACGCCGACCCGGTCGGGGGTGGGGCGTCGGGTCTCCCGTCCCCCCGAATCGGAACCGGTGCCGGTCGTGTCGGAGCCGGAGCCGGAGCCGAAGTATGTGGTGCACAGTCGGCGGATCGATCATCCGGTGGATCCGGGGCAGGTGTTCGGGGCGTTGTTCGCCGGTGGCCCGGACAGTTTCTGGTTGGACGGGGGTGCGGCGAACGAGCCGGAGTCGCGGTTCTCGGTGATGGGTGACTGTTCGGGGCCGTTCGCGGAGTATCTGACGTATCGGGTGGCGGAGACGACGGTGTGTGTGCACCGGGCGGGGCGTCCGGTGCAGCGGGTGCAGCAGCGGTTCTTCGACTACATCGACGAGCAGTTGCGGGTGCGGGCGGTGCCGCCGGTGCCGGGGTTGCCGTTCGCGTTCGGGCTCGGGTATGTGGGGTATCTGGGGTACGAGTTGAAGGCGGATGCGGGGAGCCAGTTGGTGCACACGTCGCCGACGGACGATGCGGCGTTCGTGTTCGCCGATCGGGCGGTGGTGGTCGATCACGAGGGTGGCGACTGTTATCTGGTGGCGCTCAGCGAGGAAGCGGACGATCCGCGGATTCCGGAGTGGTTCGCGGACACCGAGTCCCGGATCCGTGGGTTGGACGAGGCGGCGCCGGTGGTGCCGCCGCGGCCGCTGGTGAAGCTCGAGGACGATACGCGGGTGCGGTTGCGGCACAGTGGGGACACGTATCTGTCGTTGATCGGGCGGTGTCTCGACGAGATCCGTTCGGGCGAGTCGTACGAGGTGTGTTTGACGAACATGGCGACGGTGCATCGGTCGATCGATCCGGTGCGCACGTACGAGACGTTGCGGGAGATCAGTCCGACGCCGTACAACGCGTTGTTGAAGTTTTCCGGGGTGTCGGTGCTCAGTGCGTCGCCGGAGCGGTTCCTGAAGATCGGTGCGGATCGGGTGGTGGAGTCGAAACCGATCAAGGGGACGCGGCCGCGGCATGCGGATGCGGCGGCGGACGAGGCGTTGCGGTCGGATCTGTTGGGCAGTGAGAAGGATCGGGCCGAGAATCTGATGATCGTGGATCTGGTGCGCAACGATCTGTCGCGGGTGTGTGTGCCGGGGTCGGTGCACGTGCCGAAGTTGTTCGATGTGGAGACGTATGCGCCGGTGCACCAGTTGGTGTCGACGGTGCGGGGCCGGTTGCGTGACGATGTGTCGGCGGTCGAGTGTGTGCGGGCGGCGTTTCCGGGCGGGTCGATGACCGGTGCCCCGAAACTGCGGACGATGGAGATCATCGACAAGCTCGAGGAGGGTCCGCGGGGCGTGTATTCGGGTGCGGTGGGTTATTTCTCGATCACGGGGACGGCGGATTTCTCGATCGTGATCCGCACGATGGTGGCGACCGAGGATCGGGTGACGTTCGGGGTGGGTGGGGCGATCGTGGCGCTGTCGGATCCCGGTGAGGAGCTCGAGGAGACGATGGTCAAGGCGACCGCGATGCGGCGGTGTCTGTCGCGGACACCGCCGGGCGGTGGGGACGGCGCGCGGTGACCGGCCCGGTCGTCGTGGTCGGTGGTGCCGGCGCGGTCGGGTCGCTGCTCGTGGAGCGGTTGCGCGGCGACGGGGCTCCGGTGACGGTGGTGGACCGGGCGACGGCCGAGAACGTCGTGGCCGGGGACGTGGCGGCGCCGACGGCGGAGGTGCGGGCGGTGCTGTCGGCGTCGTCCACGGTGGTGTTGGCGGTGCCGGAGCAGGTGGCGATCGCCGCGGTCCCGGTGCTCGACGGCGTGCTGGCGCCGGGGGTGCTGCTGGTGGAGACGCTGTCGGTGAAGTCCCGGATCCACGACCTGCTGTGTGCGGCGCGGCGTCCGGCGGTGGGGATCAACCCGATGTTCGCGCCGGCGCTGGGCATGTCGGGGCGGCCGGTGGCGGCCGTCGTGCACCGGGGTGGGCCGTCGGTGGAGGCGTTCCTGACCCGGGTCGGCGGGTGGGGGGCGCAGGTGGTGCGGGTCGGGGCCGGTGAGCACGATCGGGTGACGGCGGTGACGCAGGCGCTCACCCATGCGGTGGTGCTGGCGTTCGGGTTGGCGCTCGCCGAGCTCGACGCGGATCCGGGCACGGTCGCGGCCACTGCTCCCCCACCGCACCGGCTGTTGTCGGCGCTGCTGGCGCGGGTCGGCTCGGGCACCCCGGAGGTGTATCACGACATCCAGGCCAGGAATCCGGCCGCCGCCGACGCCCGCAAGGCCCTGGCGGGGGCGCTGGACCGGCTGTCGGGGGCGGTCGGTGACGAGGCGGCGTTCGCGGCGGTGATGGCGGACGCGCTCGCCCCGCTCGGTGACCGGGCCGCCGGCTACCGGGAGCTGTGCGCGGGGATGTTCGAGCAGTTGCGGGACGGAGGAATGTGATGACCGGGGACGGGGCAGCCGAGCAGGAGACGCTGCTGCGGTTGCCGTCGCTGCCGCCGTTCGATCCGGGTGATCCGGCGGAGAGCGCGGTGATCCGGGCGATGGGCCGCAGCTGGCCGAAACGGGCGACCGTCAAACACCAGGAACCGGATCTCGATGCCCTGTTCGATCCGGGGCGGGACGACTATCCGGTGGCGTTGATCCCGTTCGCCGCCGACGACCGATTCACCCGGATCGACGGGGAGGTGCGGGCGCGGCTGCTGGCGTGGGCGTGGATCGCCTACAACAAGAACGTGATGGACGTCGAACAGTACGTGGTCAATCCGGGATTCCGGCTGCTGTCGCAGGACGCGTTCGGCACCGGTCTCGGGGACGCGTTGACGGTGGCGACGCTGCAGGCGATGGTCGACGAGCAGTACCACACGCTGATGCACCTGAATGCGAGTGCGCTCACGCGGCGGCGGCGGGGCTGGCAGCTACCGGAGGCGCGGCTGCCGTACGGGCCGACGGTGCGCCGGCACCTGACGGCGGTCGCGGCGGCCGAGTCGCCGCGGGAGGCGGCGTTGACGTCGCTGGCGTTCACGACGGTCGCGGAAACGTCGATCAGCTCGTATCTGGGATTGATGACCGACGACGAGGACCTGCAGCCGGTGAACCGGGCCACGGTGGTGCTGCACCGCCGCGACGAATACTGCCATTCGTCGATCGCCGCGGAACTCCTCACCATCGTCTACGAACGCCTCCGCCCCGATGATCGACGAATCCTGTTGGACGGGCTGGCCTCCGGACTCGAAGCGTTCGAGGCGAACGACTGGTCCACCTGGTCGACGATCTTCGAGACGGAAAACGTCCGGGACGGGGCGGCAATGGTCGCCGACGCCGCCCACGACACCGGACGCCGCAAACTCGTCCAGGACTGCAGCGCCATCCGCCGCCTGTGCGACGACCTCGGCGTCACCGACGAGGTGCCGTACGCGTGGTGAACGGTAGCCACGAGTGCCGTTCACATAGGTCGGGTTCTGGTCGGAGGTGATTTCGGATGGACTTCCCGCCGATCTGGTGGCTCCTGCCCTACGGGTTCGTCCCCGACGATGTACGCGTCTGGATCCTGTACAACGCACCGTGCTGGGCGGGCGGCTACTGCCCCTGAGAGGAGACGATCGAGATGCTGGATCCCGGATTCTGGGGACCGCCCGGTATCGCCGTCACGGCGGTGATCGCATGGTGGTACCGGACATTCGGATGAGCCGGGAAGGGAGATACGCGAGTGGATCTCTGGAGCTTCTACTTCGGTCCCATCGGCAACCTGTTGGACATCGTGAACTACTGGCTGGCCTACGGGCACCTGCCCGGCAGCTGGAAATGACTGCTGGACCGCTGTCGCTCACAGTGGCTACATGGGCGGCGTCTGCCCACCGGTGAAGATCCAGTACAGCGCTATGTCTATTGCGTCCCCCACCGGTCCGAGTGGGCCTCTGCCGAAGAATCCGTAATCGAGTCCCATGATCGTCCCTTTCACATCGGTGACCGTGCCGCCCGACCCTGTTCTGACCCCGCATCACCAGTATTGCTGCCGGTGCCCGTCGGTGTCGGTGACGAATACGACCGCGTCGGCGCCGGCGACGGCGTCCGCATCGAGGGGGATGTGGCCGGGGACGAGCGGGGTGCCGGCCCGGAGCGTCGAGGGTAGGGCATCGTGCAGGTCTGCGGCCGGGAACAGGGTGCGGCGATCGGTGGCGGCCGCGAGCATGCCCTGCAGGGTGCCCGCTTCGGGATGTACGGCGGCATCGGTGGCGACCATCAGATACCGGTCACCGAGCACGCGGGCGACGCGGGTACCGGCATTCTCGTGGCCAGTGGACCGGTCGGGTCGGCTGCGCTGCAGGTGGGCGTTGTGCGCGAACACCAGCGTCGGGCCGCGTCGAACCTCCTGGGCGGCGATGGCGAGCAGGTTCTCGGCCATCATCTCCGCCCGCACCGCGAGCAGTGAGGCGATGCGGTCGTCGCCGGGGGCGGCCATGGCCGCGTGATAGCGCAGCAGACCGTGTGCGGTGCGGGCATGCGCGGCCGCCCCGGAGTGGTCGTGCAGGCTCGTGCCGGCCCGGTGGACGGCGTCGGCCAGGTCGTCGGCGACGATGCGTAGCGCCCGGGCCCGTTCGCTACCGCCGATCGAGGCGGCCGCGTCGTACATGGCGTCCGGATTCGACCAGTCGGCGTCGTCTCCGGCGAGAACATCGAGATCGTCTGCGGATATCGGACGCACCGGTGCCGGCAACCGGTCGACGACGGCGGCCAGGAAAGGTCGGGGACTCGGGGCGGCCGCGTACTCCACCGGCGCGTCGAAGCCGTGGAACCGGACCTGCTCACCGGTGGGGCGTCCCGTGTTGTGGTCCCGGAGCCACGTCACGAGGTCCCGGTTGCCGTGGATCGCACCGAATCCGTGACTGAACCCGGACGCGAGGACGGCGTCGAGATCGCCGGCTCCCCCGGTGACGTAGTCGTCGACGACGGATGCGGCGAACCAGTCGATTTCGAGGGCGATCGACCGGAACCCGCGATCCACCAGATGCGCGAGCAGATCGCCTCGCAGGGCCGGAAAAGCGGCGATCCCGTGGGTCGGCTCCCCCAACCCGAACAGGGTCGGCGGCTCGGGGCGGGCGGCGAGGAGGGCATCGACGGTGCGGGCCAGATCGGTGGGGGTGCCGAACGGGCGGGCGAGAGTGGACAGCGACAGCGTCATGGGCGGAAAACACTCCTTCTCGAGGTGGTGTCCCTCGACGCTATCGTTGAAGATTCGAGTGAGACTTTTCCGGTCTGACCCCCGATTCTGGCGATAAAACCTTCACAGGAGGTGTGGTGCGTCCGGTCGATCTGGCCCGCGAACACGGGCTGTCCGCGCAGGCGGTCCGCAACTACGAGGACGCGGGGATTCTGCCGCCCGCCGACCGCAGCGACACCGGCTACCGGCTCTACACCCCCGTCCACGCGCAGGCGCTGCGCACGTTCCTGACGTTGCGGCGCGGCCACGGATATCGGGATGCGGCCGCGATCATGCGGGCCGTCCACGGCGGCGAGACGGAGACGGTGTTCCGGCTCGTCGACGCCGCTCATGTGGCGCTCGCCGCCGACCGCGAGACCCGCACCGAGGTGGCGTCCGCGCTCGGCGCCCTGTCCGGGCCGGTGCCGGCTCCGGTCGGGTCGTTCACGGTCGGGGAACTCGCCCACCGGCTCGGGGTGCACGCGGCGACGCTGCGCGCCTGGGAAACCGAGGGCATTCTGCGTCCCGGACGGGACCGGGCCACCGGCTACCGCGTCTACGGGCCCGAGACGGTGCGGGACGCCGAGATCGCCCGGCAACTGCGCCGCGGCGGATACCCGTTACCGCGGGTGGCCCGGTTCCTCGACACGGTGCGCGGTGCCGGCGGCACCGACGAACTGGACCGGTTCCTGCGGACCTGGCAGGAGCGGATCACGACACGCGGACGGAACCTCGTCGCCGGGGCCGCACACCTGGACGAGTATCTGGTGATGTGCGAAAAGGACGGGACCCGATGATCACCGACGACGATCTGCAGCATCTCGACGCCGCCACGACCCTGTTCGAGACGGTACTGGGCAGAGACAATCTGGACGGTGCGCGGCCGAGTCTCTGCCCCGGATGGAGTACCCGGGATGTCGTGAATCATGTTCTCGGCGGGGCGATCCGGTATGCGCACTACTTCACCGGCGCCGATCCGGCGGAGATCGCGTGGACCCGGACCGCGGAGATCGCCGGCGACGACCCGATCGGGACACACCGCAGGCTGGCGGCCGTGCTGCGCGGCGAGTTCGACGCACACCGCGACGACGGCATCGTCCTGCCCCACCCGATCCGGGCCGTCGACGCCCCGACCCTGCTGGTGATGCGGGTGCAGGAACTCGTGCTCCACACCTGGGACATCGCCGCCGCCACCGACCCGGATGTCGTACTCGAGGCGTCGCTCTGCCGATTCCTGCTCGACCGCGGCGAACCGGTGCGCACGATCCTGCGCTCGGCCGACGCCCTCGACCCGGCAACAACACCCGCGGACGACAGTCTCACCGCACAGGTCCTCGCCGCGTGGGGCCGCGGCTGAGTCGAGTCGACGACGATCTGCCCGGTGTGCCGTTCAGTGCCCGCTACCGGCAACGTCGAAGACGCCTACTCCCGGGTGGACCACGTTCTGATACTTGGCGGGTGGAGCACCGAACGTCACGACGTCCGCGGTCGCGACGACGTGTCCGCCTCCGGTGTCGACGGTGGCGGGCGTGTACCGGCACCACGGGTTCGCTGGGTAGGGTTGGGTGAAGTCGACGTCCACGGGTTCGAGCGTGGTCGTGTCGGCGTCCCCGGTGGTCAGGTTCCGCCAATGTATTCGCACCGCAACGCAGTACAGAGTGTGTGCCGAGACGCGTGCCGCATGGTCGGCGGTGAAGGTCACCGTCCCGTCCGTACCTGGTGTGGCCGCGGGGACGACCGTCGTCAACGGCGGCAGTCCCCAGCACTCCATGATGTCGAACGAGCATCCCGCAACGAACCGCACCGGTATCGGGAACACCGTGGTCGTTGCCGCGGTGGCGGGTGAGGACGCAGCCATAGTGGCGAGACCGGCAACGGTCGCGGTGAACAGTGCGGCGAACGAACCACGACATCTCTCACGCTGCATGCCCGGATCCTTCCGAGTCGGCCCCGACCGGCCACGTGTCGCAGGTCAGCGTACTCGCCGGCATGTTGTTCGGAGGCCGATTGCGGTGGCGCTGCGCGCGGATCAGCGTGCAGCGCGCCCGATTGCGTACGCGGGACGTCAACTCGCGCGCAGCAGGGTCATGCGTCAGGATCTCGTGCGTGTCAGTACCCATCCGGCGCGTCCCGCGAGAGCGCCCGTGAGCCAGCCGAGGAGCGCTCCGACGACGGGCACCACGAGAAGGATTCCGGCCGACCACGGATCGAGCGCATAGGACACGGTGCCGTACGTGTCGTCGCCGACGGACGAGAAGGTAGTGCGGGTCGGCTCGTCCATCCACACCGATTCGAGGAGCAGGCACGCATTGACCAGCAGACCGGTCACGAAACCGAAGCAGGACAGCAGGATTCGTAGTGCGCGCACAGGTCAGGCCACCGGACCGTCGGGGGTGGTGATCGTTTTCGCGAGGTGGACGAGCGCATAGCCGGCCGGTGTGGGCGTGCGGTGGGTTTCCTGGAAACCGAGCCGGCGGTAGAGGCGAAGGTTTCCGGCGCTGTGTTCTCCGGTGAACAGTCGCAGCACGGTCACCGGTTCGGAAAGTCCACGCTCCACGTGGGACAGCAACCGTGTGCCCAAGCCGCGACCTTGCCGGTCCGGGGCGACGATCAGCCGGCCGATGTCTACGGCCCCGATGTCGGCCCGGGTCTGCACGCGTACCGCCGCGACCAGGCGTCCGTTCGTGTCGCGTAGGCCGGTGGCGGCCACGGCCGGATCGGACAACTCGTCGACGAGTTCGGTCAGTGTCTGGGTGAGCGGCGGCAGGATCGGATCGTCGTGTGCCTGGGCTTCCGTGACGTAGGCGGCGCGCTGCAGGGTCAACAGTTCGCCCGCGTCGCGCGCAGTCAAGGTGGCAACCGATTCCATGGTCGATCACTATTCCACGACGAGAGCGGGTGGACCCGGTGCAGGCCAACCGATCCCGGGTACGGCGTCGACGTGTTCGACTGTCGTCGGGTCGGGACGTAGATTCACGAGTCGTGGGCGACACGACGGGCACGGTGCGGGAGTGGAACGACCTGGAGGGCTGGGGTGTGATCGATTCTCCGGCGACCCCGGGCGGATGCTGGGTGTTCTTCAGTGCAATCGTCAGCGAGGGCTACCGCACCTTGCCGGTGGGCGGCACCGTCACCTTCGACTGGGAGCAGGTGACGGACCAGGACGGCTACCGGTATCGGGCCACCCGCGTGGAGCGGCCGCGTTGAGGTCAGGCCCCGGTGAGGTCGGTGGGAGTCCAGGCGGGCCAGGTGATGTCGCCGACGGGGTCGCCGTCGACGTAGCGGGCGACGATGCGGGTGATGTCGGCGGCGGTGTTGTCGTAGACGGTGGCGTGGTCGACGCGGCCGATGGCGTCGACGACCAGGGGCCACAGGCGGGTGAAGCGTTCCCGGATCTTGTTTTCGGGGACGCGGTGGCCGCCTTCGACGACGCGTTCGGCGACGCGGGCGACGGTCAGGTCGGCGGGGACGAGGACCACGTGCAGCACGATGACGTAGCCGGCGGTGCGGGCCCGGTCGATGAGTTCGAGTTTCGACGGGTGCGAGAACACGGTTTCGGCGATGAACGACTCCCCCTGGTCGACGAGGGTGTCGCGGATGGTGGCGGCGATGCGGGCCGCCTCGTAGGAGTGTTCCTCGGGGGCGTCGGGCCACCGTTGTTTCGCGATGACGTCGGCGTTGACGAACACACTGCCCGGGAGCAGTGGTGCGAGACGTTGTTCGATGAACGTGGACTTGCCGGCGCCGTTGGGGCCGACGACGAGGTCGAGTCGTCTCACAGAACGACCGACGTACCGTCGGGCAGATGCTTGACGACGCGGCCCTGCTCGTCGAGGACGACGGTGGCGCGGCCCTGCGCGGCCCGGTCGGCGACATGGTTGCCGGTGGCCAGGGATTCTTCGAGTGCGGCGGCGACCTCGGCGTTGAACACGACGCCTTCCTCGGCGGTCAGGTCCCGCAGCGGCACCCGACCGGCCAACGCGGCCTCGACGCGGCGACGTGCCACCTGACGCTGATTCGACACCTCACGGCCCACCCGCGCCCAATGCTCGAGCTGCTGACGAGCCGAACGATGCTCCCGCTCCCCCTCCGCGGCAGCCGCGTCCACCAACTCGGACGAGAACCGGGTGACCCGGTCGACGATCTCGGTCATGACGCCTCCTCAGCGCAGTACTGACCTGAGTGTAGCAATCTGCTACAGCCTTGGTGAGGGGTGCGGATCGGCAGTGCGGCTGTATTCGAAGCGTGCAGCAGTTCCGATCATGGGCCGTCAGTTGTCAACACGATGGAGACGAAGAGCTTTCCGTCGATCGATACAACCGAGTGGGAGATGGAAACGACCTCTTTGTCTTCTGTCTGATACAGCTCGGTGACGGTGGTCGAGGCGTAGTTCGACAGCTCGCGGTGCAGGTCCGACAGTCGCTCGTATGGGCCCAGCTCAATCGTGTAGACGTCGTAGTTGTGATCGTCACCCACTACCTGAGGCTATCTGTGGCGTCGGGCGGCGGTGTGCCGGATGGGCTGCCATGCTGTGCCGCATGGAAGATGCGGTACTGACGATGCTGTTCCTGGCCGGTGCCGGTGCGTGCGCTCTTTCCGCCTATATCGGACACCGCGGCTGGGTCACCGACCGGTCGAAAGGCTACGACGTCCCGTCGACGGTGCGAGAGAGCCCCGAACTGACTCGGCTCGCGAACACCCTGGTCGCCCGATGGTGCACGGTGGCGTCGGTGCTCCTGCTGATCCCGGCGGCAGCCTTGGCGCCCAGCGCCTTCTCCAACTTCCAGATCCCGCTCCCCACTTGGAAACTCGCTTGCCTCGCCGCATACAGCCTGATCGTGATCGTGGTGGCCATGTATCCGTTCGAACGGATCTCGCGCCTGTGAGATGAAGTCTCCAAACCCGCACGGATGCGAGCGAGTGCGCGGACCGAGACGAGGCAACGATCTCCGCGCCCGAAGCGTCGGCTAAGCCCAAAGGCGCTCAGCCCTCCATCCGGGCAGGCAGCCAATCTCGGAAGCGGCTCGGTCCAGTGCGGCGAGTCCGGTGGTGATGTGGCCGACGATGTCCGCGGCGAGGGCGTCGGCAAGCGCTAGCTGGTCAAGCATTCGGCTGGGTCGGGGAAGACGAACACGATCGCTTGGACGGCGCACCGGCTCGCCCGCCTGCATGTCGATGATGTGAAGGTGTTCGATTCGGTGGTCGTGGTCGTGGACCACACCGTCCTCGACGGCCAGCTCCAGGATGCGATCCGGCAGATCGACGGGTCAGGGAAGATCGTGGCCACGATCAGCCCCGAGGATGTCCGTAAGGCGGGGGCGAAGTCGAAGCGGTCCTGGCGGCGGAGATGGCCGGGCGGGCCGAATCTCCGAATATCTCGTATCTCGCGTTCACCGCGACCCCGAAGAACAAGACCCTCGAGATGTTCGGCCGCAAGGGCCTGGACGGGAAGCCGGTCGCGTTCCATCTGTACTCGATGCGTCAGGCGATCGAGGAGGGCTACATCCTCGACGTGCTCAAGGGCTATCAGACCTACGACACCGCGTTGAAGATCGCCGGCAAAGCCGAGGCCGGCGACAGCAGTGGGGGTGAGGTGGAGGAGTCCGCGGCCCGGAAGGGGTTGATGCGGTGGGTGAAGCTGCACCCGACGAACATCAGCCAGAAGGTGGCGATCATCGTCGAGCACTTCCACACCAACGTCGCCCACCTCCTCGACGGCAAGGCCAAAGCGATGGTCGTCACCGATTCTCGCAAGGCGGCGGTGAAGTACAAGAAGGCGATCGACGCCTACATCACCAAACGCGCCGCCCTCGATACCTCCTACAACTACCGCACCCTGGTCGCGTTCTCCGAGCAGTGAGCATGGACGAGCACGAGCAGTGGGTGTCGGAGTGGGGGCCGCAGCCGAGCAAGGACGACGAGTTCATCGAGGCCAACCTCAACTCGGGCGCCGGCGCCGATCTGGCGGCCGCGTTCAAGGGCACCACCTACCAGGTGATGCTGGTCGCCAACAAGTTCCAGACCGGGTTCGACCAGCCGCTGCTCTCGGCGATGTACGTCGACAAGAAACTCTCCGGCGTCACCGCCGTGCAGACCCTGTCCCGACTCAACCGCACCCACCGCACCGCCAGCGGGGAACGCAAACACACGACGTTCGTCCTCGACTTCGTCAACACCCCCGAAGACATTCGGGCCGCGTTCGAGCCGTACTTCACCGGCGCTGCCCTCGAAACCGAAACCGACCCGTACGTGGTGGTGCATTTGGCTACCAAACTCGCCCAGGCCGGGATCTATACCCCCGACCAGGTGCGCAAGGTGGCCGAGTTGTGGGTGACGCGGAAGGGCAGCAACGCCCTGTCAGAGGCGATCTCCCCGGCCAAGCACGACTTCGCCCGACGTTACGCTGCCGCCCTCGAAGCCGACGACACGATCGCCCTGAACACCTTAGATCTGTTCCGGAAGGATGTCGCCACCTACGTCCGGCTCTACGACTTCATGAGCCAGATCGTCGACTACGGCGACCCGGACATCGAGATGCTGTCGATCTTCCTGCGCCTCCTCGACCGGGTCGCCGCCGACACAGCCTGGGCCGCCGACGTCGACCTCTCCGACGTCGTGCTGGTCGGGGTCACCCACACCAAGAAGGATGCGGTCGACATCTCCCTGAGCGGCGCCGGGCAACTCACGGGCATCAGCGGCGCCGGCACCGGCGCCCGCAAAACCCGAAATACGTAGCCCTGCAGGTCGTCATCGACAAGATGAACGACCTCTTCGGCGCCGAAGCGTTCACCCAATCCCAGGTCCGCAAGTTCGTCCACGGCCTTGTCCAACGCCTGCTGGCCTACCTGGACCTGGTCAACCAGGCCAGGGTGAACAAGCGCAAGCAGTTCATGGAATCGCAGGACTTCCAGACCGCGGTCGTCGAGGCCGTCGCCGACAACCAGGGCGCCCACAACACGATGGCCGACTACTTCTTCAGCGACGGCCCCTCCATCACCGCCGTCATCATCGCCCTCGCGGACGCCTTCTACGAGGCAGCGATCGACCAGGAGACGACCGTCTGAGCGCCCGACCCCGGGGCGAGAATCGCGACAGGAACTGGCTGGCCAGGGTCAGTTTTTGTCGACTGGCTTGGGGTCAGGCTGCCGCGCGAGCATCTTGTCGGTGAGCTCGATAGTGGCGAGGTACCACCAGAAGATCCAATCGAGATAGGACTCATCGTAGTCGCCCATTTGGTCCGCTCTGCGGTGACGGATCGCGAACTTGTTCGCGATCGTGAAGAGCGCGCCCTCGTCCTTGGACAAGAGGTTCTGCTCGAGAAGATCCCGACGTTCTTCCAGTAGACCGGCGAGAACGACGCAGGCGCTTCGCTTCTCCGTTCTCCCGGAATTCCGGCTACGGTACAAGGCGACGGCATGCTCCAACGAGCTCTTCCGATCTGGATCAGGAGTCTCGAAGACAGCAGTGACGAGAGTGTGGTGGCCGTCGTCAACGCTGTGCACTAACCGGCCTACGTCCTCGCCGCTTTTGGCGATCTGCAAGCCCACACCGGCTCTCGACAGTAGGCGGTTGACAGTCCACCGGTATAGCATCTGAGCAGGAGAAACTGCGAAATTCTCGTAGTGCCAGCCACACGAATTCCATGAGTGGAACCACCTCCGACGAGGTCGTGCCACCAGGTCGTGAAACACCTCTACGAGGCTGTAGAACGTCGGTTCGTCCCAGGATTCGGGGAGAGGGGACCACAATCCACGTCGCCCGAGCCGTTCAGCGACCAACTCGTCGAGAACTTGGTCTGGGGAGAATTCGGAGTAATCACCGTCCTCGCACGGGTCAGGTGCTACGCGATGCAGGTATCCCGAGCGCTGGAGGTTCCGCACAGCCGTGACCCACTCGCGTTGCACTCCGGGGCCGTCGACTGTGTCCTGCATCGTCTCGGACGCAGTTCGTGTCAGGTAATACGGCTTCGGCTTACGCTCTTCCGGTAGTCGAGGGGCTACCTCAACGAGTTGTTTCAGGAACAACTGCTTCGCATCGCCGACCGACGTTGTCGTCGGCCAAGGGTCTGCACTGAGGGTCTCACTGAAGCCGCGGCTCGCGCCGATCGACTGCTGAAAGTCTGTGACCGGAACGTCGGAGACGAAGGCTTCCGTTAACAACCACTCCACGCTCTCTTCCCACTCGTTCCGGCGACTGCCCATCGGAGGCGACAGCGATGCCGCTTCGCGAGCGAAGAGTTCTCGCGGCCACCTCAATGAGTAGTCCGGCCCTGGGTTCGAGGTATCGAGCACAGATCGCACTGTATCGGGCGCGTGCGCTTCCTCCCCCGACAGCCGAGACGCCGAGGTAGAACCGGCCGCGGTTCCAGGACACGGTGGTGACGGTCGGCGCGAGGGCCGGCTTCAACGCGGGCACCGTGCGCGCACCTGCGGCGAGCTGGCGAGGCATACACGGCCGTGAGCGGTAACGGGTGAGCCTCGCCAATACTTCGACTCAGCCTTCAATCGCCAGGGTGTCTGATGTCCCATCGGTAGCGACAACAGGCAGGAACCCGTATCTCCCCACGTCGAGGTGCTTTGTGAAACGGATATCGAGCGATTCGGACCCGAGCGGGTCCAGCGGGTCGGTGTTCTCCATGACGATGATCTGACCATCAAAGTTATCCTGGATGTCACGGTAGAAGGCCCGCACAACGACTTCAGGAGGCTCCTCACCCGCCTCTGTGGACTTGTCTGGCGGCCGATATGTGACGAGGGGAGAGTCGAGGACGACGAATCCCGGGTGTGGCAGTTCCCGGTCAAAGCAGTATTGGGCAAGCGCGATCGTGAAGGCAGCATGGAGGACCGCGCGTACCCCCTTGCCGTGTGCCGAGCGCTGTTGATCGCCGGCGATGATGTCGAGTTCGTTTCGGTCGTAACGGACGGACGCTGCGGACGGATAGCCCCACTCGGCGAGGCGCTTGGAGATCTCGGTCGAGAACTCTCGTGCTGCGGTGAGGCTCAGCCCCGCGACCGCAGTTGCAACTTCAGCCTCAGTCTCGTCGGCGATCCTTCGAATCATCTCCTCAAGGGACTTGGCCTGCTCGTAGAGGCCAAGGTGCTTCTCGATCTCACTGCGCTTGGAAAGAAGGTCTCGGAGGTTCCCCTTCTCAGGGTTCATTTTGGCGTCGAGCTTCTCGATGTTCTTCTGCAATGCCAGGGCGTCTTGACGCGTCGTTGTGATGGATGCGCGAAGGATCTCGGTTCGCGCGTCGAGGCTTTCAATCGTCACGTGGAGGTCATCGAGAAGGCCCCGAGTCTTCCGGGACTCGGAGTCTACGGAGACACCAAAGCTGGTCGTGTCTCCCTCGCAGTCCAGATTGAGATGTTGACTGGCCGGTTCCGCACCGCAGAAGACGCAGGTCCCGCGTCGGAAGTACCCAAGCAGGTTCCCGGCCTCCGCGATCATTTCGAGGCGTGCCAAATCGTTCTCGTACTGCTTCTGCAAGAGAGTGAACCGCTGGCGGAGCGCCGCCGCATCCGAGTATTCCGACCGCTGGGCACTGTCCGCCGATTGAAGTTTGTTGTGCTTCAAGAGGAGTTGGCCGCGCTGTCCCGTGAGGCCCCCGATCATCGTGCTGTGCTCGTCAATTGTGCGGTTGAGTTTGCCGAGCTGCGTCTTGAGTTCTGCCGGTTCAGCGACGTCTTGGAGTTGCGATTCGAGTTGGCTGATCATCCTCTCGACCACTTCCTGCCGAGCTCCGCGTAGGCGCTTCTGCTCTTGCGTCGAGGGAACCGCAGTCAGCGCAGAGTCGTCTTCGCCCGCGAGGAGGAGCTTGAGGACCGAGACTTCCTTGGTCTTGTTGACCGGGTTACCGCTGAGGCCGGGGGCTTCTTCCGCCTGTATCTCTGTCTCGCCGATGAGGCACAGGCGGGTGAGGTCGCGGAAGCTGAGCATGTGGGTTTCGTTCCGCGCATTCTTCC
This sequence comes from Prescottella sp. R16, assembly GCF_030656875.1. Lineage (NCBI taxonomy): Bacteria > Bacillati > Actinomycetota > Actinomycetes > Mycobacteriales > Nocardiaceae > Rhodococcus > Prescottella sp. R16. The sequence goes on along the minus strand of NZ_CP130943.1, from coordinate 2,369,592 downwards.
TCACCTGCTTCTCGTCCAGGCCGATCTGGTCGAGGAGGAACCTGGAGACGTTCTTCGTGTTCGCCGCGTTGTGCTTCGCAGCGAGCGTCTCGTCCGGTGGTGTCGAGGGTTCGACGCGGACGTCTGCTCGGTAGAGGGAGACTGCGCCGCCGTCCACCGAGCGTGCAAGCGTGACCCGCTCCCCGGTGGGGAGTTCGAGGCCGAGTAGGACGCGACTGTATCCCTCTCGCTCGGGTATCTCTTTGAGTTTCTTGGCGCCGAGGACGAAGTCGATCGCGTCGACGATGAACGATTTGCCCGTGTCCGAGGGACCGTGGATGACGGTGACGTGCGGGCTGAAATCGACCGAGGCCGGAGTCACATTGGTGCCGGTGAAAGTCAGGTGCGAAAGCGTGAGTCGTCCCATCAGATGTCGTTCCCGCTCTCGTGTTGCATGACCTCGAACTCTTCTGACCAGTGCGAGGAGATCTCTCGCATGCGCTCTCGCAGGCTTGCATCATCAACGGTGCCGAGTTCTTCGACGACCCAGCGCGCACGGTCGTGCAGGGCGTGCGCGTAGTCACTTTCAAGCAGGTTCAGGAAGCTCTCGGAACTCTCGTTGGCCCAGAACTCGATACCGCTGTCCGCAGCGGACATCTCGGCGAGGCCCGCCCGGATCATAACGTGGAGACCATCCTCGATGTGCTGTCGTTTCACCCCGAGTTCGCCGATTCGTATTGGGATCGGCGGGTGGAGACTCTCGGGGCCGTTGAGGTCCGCACTGTGGAGCAGGCCGTGGTCGAGGAGCATCAGTCGGTTGATATCGAGATGCGCGGGAAAGACTTCGACCAGGATCATCAGGACACGCATCCCCGCTTCAAGGGGGCTGTTGAGGGGGTTACTCATCAGCGGCCACCCACGTCAGTTTGTCGGCATTGGCGAGCTGGTGGCAGATGCCTTGACGGTCCTGGAGCTTTGAGACCGAGATGAGTGCGTGGGCGCCCAGGTCGAGTTGGCTAGATTGCGTGAGGACTGCTCGGAGTCGGTCAAGACCGCTGGGGTGGTTCGCTTCTGCCGTATCGATTACACCGGTGTAGACGTCGTCTTGGAGCAGCTCGAACGTGCCTTCGGGCACAGAGTCCCTGGCGTACAGGCGCAGCGCCTCAGCGGAGTAGAACGCCTCCCGTTGCCTCTGGAGTTGCGCGCCGTATTTAGCGTGTGCGGCAACTGAGTCGACATTGGAGCAGGATGCGGGGTCCTGCTCGTTGTAGACGTCCACGAGTTTCTTGACATAGGTCGCTTCGCTCGACGCAGGGGCCTCCGGGGTCTGTCCGACGGGAGGCCGTACAGGTAGGGATGTCCCGAACCTGTCGGCGTAGTACGGGGTCTTGCGGTGTACGTCGAGCATCTCGTTGAGCTCAAGCGACTGGAAGATCGAGAAGTCCGAGGATTCGGCGAGTTCACGGATGGATTGCAGCGCTTGTTCGTCGTACAGCCGCGTAGCGGCACTTCCGGCATCGAGCAATTCGAGGAACTTCTTTCGAAGCTCCGTGGGCTTACTGAGGAGACGATTGAGCGTGGGACCGCACCCCCGCGGTGCGACGAACACGTATCGATCTGGAAGACGATAGAAGGCATCTACAACGCCGTGGAAGATCTTCAAAATTTCGGGGAATGCGTCTGACATGGTGAGTGATCCGTCGTAATGCTTGGCCTGGAAACAGTCCCATGCGTCTTCAAGGCCACGGTCGGTCTTGAACGCGGCGACGTCCACGCCCCGGTCTCCGGAACCTCCGAGCTGCTTGATCTGTCGATACGAGACGGCGACTCCGGTTGCCCACTCGGTGATGAAGACTTCCCATTCGTCCGGCGAATAGAAGTAGATGCGGTGGGCCGGGGGCACGGGCGATCCACGGAGCGCTGGGGCTGGAGAGCCCGACACGACGGGGACAGGAAAGTCGATGAGTTCGGGGACGCCGCTGCTTGCGTTCGGCTGGGTCGCCAGGGCCACGCAGGCACCTCCTCGTTCCTGTTTCGTCTCGACCAAACTCTATGAGACGAGGGCCAGCTCTGCGATCGTCCGCCAGTGGGTTGAGCGAAACTCGGTGCGGTCCGCTCCTCCTTGCATGCGAGCTGCGCGGCTGGGCACAGGTGTCATTACGAAGGATCGGATGCCTGCGAGTTCAGGGGTCACGCAGATAGATCGGTGCGACACCGGCGGGTCCTGTATGACGATCCTCAAACAGGACACCGGATCGGAGGGGCCAGCGAAACGTGACCAGCGGCAGCGGACGACCGCGCCGCCGAAATCCGCCCTGTTTAGAGTCCTGCACAGTGCGTCCGTGACAGGTGCCCTGTCCCGGACGCTGCTCCTGTGATGACCGCAATCGAACGGCCCAGCCTATGAGCAGGCGACGTCACCGCCGTCGCGCGACTGTTCCCGGCGGGCGGTGCGCAAACCCACGCCCGCCCGCCTCGGCCGAGTTAGCCTGCGGGGCATGGCCATCACATTCGAGAATGTCGGCATCGCGGTCCGTGATCTCGATGCGACGATCGCGTTCTTCACCGATCTGGGTTTGACGGTGGTCGGCCGGGACACGGTCCGTGGTGAGTGGGCGGACACGGCGGTCGGCCTGGACGGCAACCATGCCCGTATCGCGATGTTGGCGACGCCGGACGGTCTCGGTCGTCTCGAGTTGTTCGAATATCTCCACCCCGAGGCGATCGAGACGGACCCCACCCGCCCCAACGAGATCGGTATGCACCGGGTCGCCTTCTCCGTCGACGACCTCGACGACGCCCTGGCGGTCGCCGCGCGGCACGGCTGTCACCCGTTGCGGGGTGTGGCGACCTACCAGGACGTCTACAAGCTCACCTACGTCCGCGGCCCCAGCGGCATCATCGTGATGCTCGCCGAGGACCTACGCAAGGATGCCGCCCGCTCTACCCGAGATGTCGGGTGAAGAACCTGGTCGCGCCGTCCCGCTCGTGTTCGGGCACCTGGAAGTGGCTGCCCGGATGCGCGTGCAGCGTTTTGTCCGTCGAGGCGAACGCGTCGAACAGGGCGATCGCGGCGGTGCGGTCGATGTACTCGTCATCCCACGGAATCCGGTACTCGACCGGGACGGTGATCTTCCCGGCTGCCTCGAGCAGGGAGTCGGACACGATCACCCCGCCGAAGCTCACGGCCGCGATCCGTGGTTCGACGGCCGCCAGCAGCAGGCCGGTGGTGACACCCAATGTGACACCGCCGTAGCCGACGGGGGTGTCGGCGCCGATCCCGGGGAGGGCTTGCAGGGCGTCGAGGGTGGCCTGCCATTCGGGGACGGCCCGCTGCGCCAGCGACAGGTTGTAGTCGACGACGATCGGGGCGATGTTCTCGCCGGCCGCCCGGGCTCGACGGATCTCCTCCGCCCACTGCTGGTCCCGGTCGGCGCGGGGGCGGTCCCCGTTGCCGGGGGCGTCGATCGCGGCGACGGTGAATCCGCCGGTGGTGACGGCGTGGAGGGCGGCGGCCACCAGGCCGGGTGCCCGCTTGTGCATGCCGCCGGAATGCCCGGACAGCAGCAGTGGTGCGCCGTCGGGGCCGGAGGCGGGTGACCAGAGGATGCCGGTGACGTCACCGACGGTGAAGGTGCGTTCGACGACACCGTCGTTCGACGATGCCTGCGAAGCGAACTGTTCGGAAGTGAACTGCATGATGGTGCCTTTCGGGAGTGCCGTTGCTGGGGCGCTCCCGGCGACACCTACGACGATCGCCGAACCGTGAACACGAGTGGGAGCACCCACCTGCTTGCTGCGGTCATGGGTCTCACCTCCTCGCGTGATGTCACGGTCCCGACCATGCTGTCAGGGCGCCCCGCGTGCGTCCACCGTTTTTCCGGCATCGGAACCCCGACATCGGCTAACAGGTGGATATACTGTGAGTACTTGTTAGGAGGTGGTGTCGGTGACCAGTGTGGAGGACCGGTACCTGACCGGTGAGCTCGACTTCGAGGCCGCGGCGGCGCGGGCGCTCGGCGCCTCGGCGATCGACCGCGCACTCCTCGTCCCGATCCTGCGGGCCCTCGAGGAGGCCGCGCACCCCACCGCGGCGCTCAACGCCCACGACGCCGCCCTGCTCGATGCGGCCGGGGCCCCGGACACGCCGATGGTGTTCGCCGCCGCCGCCGCGGATCGGCAGGCCCGGATGCGGGACCTGTGGGACGACGCGCTGACCGTCGATGCCGCCGCCGCGCGTCTCGGGGTGTCCCCGTCGCGGATCCGGCAGCGGGCCGGGGACCGGACCCTGTGGGCGGTCAAGCGCGGGCACCGACTGCTGTTGCCGGCGATCCAGTTCACCGAGGGCGGCCAGATTCCGGGCCTGGACACCGTCCTGTCCGCGCTGCCCGCGGACCTGCATCCGCTGTCGGTGCACGGTCTGCTCACCACCGCGCAACCGGAGTTGCGGATCGGCGGCAGCGAGGCGTCGATCGTCGAATGGCTGGCCGGTGGCGGTGCCGTGGAGAGTGCGATGACCGTCGTCGACGCCTACCTGTGGGCGTGACCGACCGCTCATGCCCCCACCCCTGCCGCGGCCCCCGCACGTCGCCGACCTGCGTGCCCACGACATCACCGACGACGAATACCTGGACCTGCAGCCGGACGCCGTGATCTGGCGGGTCCACCGCACCCGCGGCGGGCACGTGCTCGCCTGGAATCGGCTGCGGACGTTCGGTCCGCTGCTCCGCTTCGATCCGCATCCCCGCCCGCTGCGGGACCATCCCCGGCACGGTGTCTGGTACGGGGCCGCCGACGTACCCGGTGCCCTGGCCGAAACCTTCCAGGGGACGCGGGTCGTCGACCGCACCGCCGGGGCGCCCTATCTGACGGGGCTGCGTTTCACGCGGACCCTGCGCCTGCTCGACCTCGGCGGTTTCGGGGACGGCCGCTGGCCGACCCGGGTCGGGGGGAACTTCGCGCTCGCCACCACCACGCACGGCCTCGCCCAGCAGTGGGCGCGCACCATCCGCGCCGCGCACCCCGACCTCGACGGCCTCGCCTACCGCGGCCGGTTCTCGGGCGGACTGTGCGTGGCCCTGTTCCCGCCCGCGACCGGCGCGTTCCCGGCGGCACCGCAGCTGTCGCTGCCGCTCGAGCACCCCGCGCTCGCGTCCCGGCTGGCCGGGGCCGCGGACCGGATCGGCTACGGCGTCGTCTGAGCGCCGTCACGGGGCCGCGTTGAGCCAGTCGTAGAAGGCGGGCTCGACGTCGGGATTGCCGGCGGTGATGCCGTTGTAGGCGCCGATACCGGCGCCGACGGCGGTGCCGACGATGCAGCCGGCGACGAAGTTCGGGAAGATCGACACGCAGCCGACCGCGAGTCCGGTACCGGCCCCGTTGAGGGTGGCCTGGGCGCCGCCGTTGTTCCAGCCGACCTCGATCTCGTGGAACAGCCGGTCCTGCGCGGCCTGTTTGGTCAGCGGTGGCGGCGGGGTCGGGGTGTCGGCGGTCGCCGTGCCCGCCCCCACCACGCCGAGCGCGGCGACGGCGAGAACGGTTGCGGCAGAAGCGGTGCGAAGGTTCATGGCGCTCTCCGATCAGTGTTCGACGAGATAGTGCTCGAGCAGCGGCCCGATTTCTGCGAGAACGGCCGGTTCGATCATCTGGTTGTGCTCGCAGTCGATGGTGAATTCGCGGATGCGCCCGGTGATCGCCGGCTGCCACACCCGCGGATCGTGGACGGTGTCGCTGCCGTCGCCGCGGCCGGCGGTGAAGAACAGCAGGTCACCGTCGAACACGTCGGGCGCGTACCGGTTCATGATCTTCGCGCTCGTGGTGAAGCCCGCCCCGATCCGCTTCAGATGGGCCGGGGTCAGCCCGGTCTTCTGGCCGAGGGATTCGTCGAGGGCGGCGATCGCCTGCTCGTAGGTGAGCGCGGTGGTGTCGCCGTATCCACCGAGATCCAGTCCCAGCCCCTCGAGGAGTTCGGCGACGGTGAGCTGCCCGGGATCCTCGTCGCCCTCGCTGAGGTAGCTGTCCAGGATCGCGAGGGTGGCGACCTCCTCGCCGGCGTCGCGCAGTTCGACGGCCATCGCGTGCGCGATGACACCGCCGAGCGACCAGCCCATCAGATGGTAGGGGCCGTGCGGTTGCGCGAGCCGGATCTCCTCGACGTACCGGTGCGCGAGCTGCTGCACCGACTCGAAGTCCGGGCCACCGGACAGCAGCGGCAGCTGCAGCCCGTACACCGGCCGGTCGTGACCCAGGTACTGCACCAGTCCCGCATACCCCCACGACAGGCCGATCCCGGGATGCACGCAGAACAGTGGGGTGCGGTCGCCGGTGGGGCGCAGCGGGATCAGCACCCCGAGGGCATCGTCGACCGGGGACCCCGATCGGCCGAGCCCACCGGCCGGCAGGTCGATGCGTTTCGCGAGGCCCGCCGGGGTCGGGTCGAGGAACATCGTCTGCAGCGGGATCTGCCGGCCGATCCGGGCCTGCAGGGCGTTCATGATGCGGGTCGCGATGATCGAGTTGCCGCCCAGGTCGAAGAAGCTGTCGTCGACGCCGACGTGCGCGATCCCGAGCACCTCGGAGAACACCTCGGTGACGGTCCGCTCGGTGGGGGTCGTCGGGGCGCGGAACTCGGTCGTCGTGGACGTGAAGTCCGGGGCCGGCAGGGCCCGGCGGTCGAGTTTGCCGACCGGGGTGAGCGGAATCTCGTCGAGGACGACGACCGCCGACGGCACCATGTGCGCCGGCAGCTGCTCGGCGACGTGGGCGCGCAGGTCCCGGGCGGTGACCGTGTGGCCCTCCACCGGCCGCACGTACGACGCGAGCAGGGTGTCCCCGGACGGTCCGGTGTGCCCGAGGGTGGCGGCGAACGTGACCGCCGGATGCCGGGTGAGGACGGCGTCGATCTCGCCGAGCTCGATGCGGAAGCCGCGGACCTTCACCTGGAAGTCGGAGCGGCCGATGTATTCGACGGTGTGGTCGGCGCGCCAGCGGACGACGTCACCGGTGCGGTACATGCGGGTGCCGGGCTCCCCGAACGGGTCGGCGACGAAGCGTTCCGCGGACAGTCCGGGCCGGTTGTGGTAGCCGCGGGCCAGGCCGGGACCGGAGATGTACAGCTCGCCGGGCACCCCGACGGGGACGGGGCGGAGCCGGTCGTCGAGGATCGTCTCCCGGAACCCGATCGCCGGGCCGCCGATGTCGACGGTCTCCCCCGGCTGCATGGGGGCGCTGACACTGGCCTGGATGGTGGTTTCGGTGGGCCCGTAGCCGTTGAACATGCGGCGTCCGGGCGCCCACTTCGCGACGAGTTCCGGTGGGCACGCCTCTCCGGCGACGGCCAGAACCTCGAGGGTGTCGAGATCCTCCTCGATCGAGGCGAGCGCGGTCGGGGTGATGAACCCGTGCGTGACGCCCTCCCGGCGCAGCAGCTGCGCGAGTTCGCTGCCGCCGTACACGGTGGGCGGCACGATCACCAGGCGGGCGCCGGCACTGAACGCCATCATCATCTCGAACACGGAGGCGTCGAAACTCGGGGACGCCAGATGCGAGACCCGGGACCGCGGGGTGACCGCGAACCGGCGGCGTTCCTCGGCGGTGAGGTTCGCGATACCGCGGTGGGTGACGATCACCCCCTTCGGCCGGCCCGTCGACCCGGACGTGTAGATCAGGTACGCGGGATGCGTCAGGTGCAGCGGGGCGGTGCGGTCGCTGTCGGTGACCGGGCCCGCCGGCCGGGCGGCCAGCTCGGCGTCGAGGCCGTCGTCGTCGACGATCAGCCACGGCACCGTGTCCGGCAGGTCGTCCCGCTGCCCGGAGGTGGTCAGGCCCAGGGCGGCACCGGAATCGGTGAGCATGTGGTCGATGCGGTCGTCCGGATAGTTGGGGTCCACCGGCACGAACGCGGCCCCGGCCTTGGCGACCGCCCAGATCGACAGCACCTCCTCGATCGATCGGGTCAGGCCGAGCGCGACGAACGTTTCCGGCCCCACCCCGCGGTCGGCGAGGGCGCGGGCCAGCCGGTTGGAGCGTTCGTCGAGGTCCCGGTAGCTGAGGGTGCGGCCCTCGAAGCTCAGGGCGACCGCGTCCGGGTCGACGGCCGCGGCGGCGGCGAGGATCTCCGGCCACACCCGCGGCGGCACCCCGGCGTCCCCGGCGGCGGGCGCGAGGTCGGCGAGTTCCCGCTCGTCGAGGATCTCGATGTCCCCCACCGGGCGGGCCGGATCGGCGGTGACCGCCTCGAGGATGCGCAGGAAACGGTCCGCGAAGCCGCGGACGGTGTCGGCGTCGAACAGGTCGGTCGCATAGTCCATCGACGCGGTGATGCCGGCGGGGGCACCGTCCGCGTCGAACTCCTCGGCGAGGACGAGCTCGAGGTCTTCCTTCGCGACCCGGGTGTCGACCCCGACCCCCTCGACGGTCAGCCCGGGCAGCTGCAGGCCGGGCCGCTCGTTGTTCTGGAACTCGAGGGACACCTGGAACAGCGGCGAGTAGGACGTCGACCGCGGCGGGTTGATCTCCTCGACGAGCCTCTCGAACGGGACGTCGGCGTGCGCGAACGCGGCCAGGTCGGAGGCGCGGACCGCGTCGAGCAGGGCGTCGAACGTGGTGGCGTGGTCGACGCGGGCCCGCAGCACCAGGGTGCCGACGAACATGCCGACCAGCTCGTCGAGGTCGACGTCGCCGCGGCCGGCGATCGGGGTGCCGACGGCGATGTCGTCGGTGTCCGCGAGCCGCGCCAGCAGGGCCGCGAGCCCGGCGTGCACGGTCATGAACATGCTGGCGCCGTGCCGGTGCGCGAGGTCGGTGAGCCGGGCGTGCAGGTCGGCGGGCACCCGGAACGACACCCGGTCGCCGCGGAAGCTCTGCTGGACGGGCCGCGGCCGGTCGGTGGGCAGCGCGAGGACGTCCGGCAGGCCGGCGAGCTCGGCGGTCCAGAAGTCGAGCTGGCGGCGCAGCAGCGACTCCGGGTCGGTGTCGGAGCCGAGGAGATCGTGCTGCCACAGCGTGTAGTCGGCGTACTGCACGGGCAGCGGTGCCGGCTGCGGGACCGTGCCGGCGGCGCGGGCCGAGTAGGCGGTCATCAGGTCCCTGCTCAGCGGGGCCATCGAGTAGCCGTCCGCGCAGATGTGGTGCACGACCAGGACCAGGACGTGCCGGTCCGGGGCCAGGCGCAGCAGTTCGGCCCGCACCGGGGGTGCGACGGTGACGTCGAAGCCGCGGCCACCGAACGCCGCGATCCGCGCCTGCACGTCCTGCCCGTCGGGTATGTCGACCGGGGTGAGCGGGACGTCCATGTCGGCGGTGGGCACCACCTGCTGGCTCGGTTCCTGCTCGACGATCGGATAGAACGTGCGCAGCGATTCGTGCCGGTCGAGGACGTCGACGACGGCGGCCCGCAACGCGTCGACGTCGAGGTTCCCGTCGAGGGTGACGGCCATCGGAATGTTGTAGGCCGCCGATGCGGTGTCGAACTGGTTGATGAACCACATCCGCTGCTGCGCCAGCGACAGCGGGATCCGGTCCGGGCGTTCCCGTCGGGTCAGCGGCGGCCGCCGGTAGCCGGTGGTGGTGTCCTTCTCGCGGGTGATCCACTGCGCCAGCTGCTGCACCGTCGGCGCCTCGAACAGGGCCCGGACCGGGATGTCGGCGGACAGGAGCGTGCCGAGGCGGGCGGTGACCCGGGTCGCGATCAGCGAGTTGCCGCCCAGGTCGAAGAAGCTGTCGGTGGTGCCGATCCGGTCGAGACCGAGGACCTCGGTGAACACGTCGACGAGGGTGTGTTCGAGGGGGTTCGTCGGTGCCCGGAACTCGGTGGCGGCGAACGTGAACTCCGGTTCCGGCAGCGCGGCCCGGTCGAGTTTGCCGACCGGGGTCAACGGCACCTCCCCGAGGACGGTGATCGCCGACGGCACCATGTGCGCCGGCAACTGCGCGGTCAGGGCGGCGGTGAGCGCCGCCGGGTCGACGACGGCGCCGGCGGCCGCGACCACGTAGGACGCGAGGACGGTGTCGCCGGCCGGGCCGGGCACCCCGAGGGTGACGGCGAAGCTCACGGTCGGGTCGGCCATGAGGGCGGTGTCGATCTCGCCGAGTTCGATGCGGAAGCCGCGGACCTTGACCTGGAAGTCGGTGCGGCCGAGGTATTCGATCGAGAAGTCGGTTCCGCGTTTCGTCCAGCGCACCAGGTCGCCGGTGCGGTACATGCGCTCGCCGGGCTTGCCGAACGGGTTGGCCACGAACCGTTCCGCGGACAGGCCGGGACGGCGGTGGTAGCCGCGGGCCAGCCCGAGCCCGGTGATGTACAGCTCGCCGGGCACCCCGACCGGGACCGGCTGCAGCCGGGCGTCGAGGACGAGTTCCCCGACCCCGCGGATCGGCCCGCCGATGGTGATCGGCTCCCCGACGGTCATCGGGTCGGAGATGTTCGTCATGATCGTGGTCTCGGTGGGCCCGTACGCGTTGTGCAACTGCCGGCCCGGCGCCCAGCGGGTGACCAGATCCGGTGGGCAGGCCTCGCCGCCGAACGCGACGTGGGTGAACTCGTCGAGTCCGGTGGGGTCGACGGTCGCGAGCCCGGCGGTGGTGACGAACGCGTGGGTGACGTGCTCGTCGGCGATGAGCCGGGCGAGGTCGGCGCCGCCGACGATCGACGGGTCGGCGATCACCATCGCCGCGCCCACCCCGAACGCCTGCAGGTACTCGAACACGGCGCCGTCGAAGCTGGGGGTCGCGAAGTGCAGGGTCCGCGACGCGGCGGTCGCATCGAAGCGTTCCTGCTGGTCGAGGGCGAAGTTGTCGAGACCACGGTGGGTGACGACGACCCCCTTGGGGCGGCCGGTGGACCCGGAGGTGTAGACGACGTACGCCGCGTGGTGCAGACCCAGCGGGGCGGTGCGGTCGGTGTCGGTGACCGGGCCGTCGGCGCGGGCCGCGCACGCCGCGGTGAACTCGGCGTCGTCGAGGGTGAGCCAGTGCGCGGTGCCCGGCAGCCGGTGCCGGTGCGCGGCGACGGTCAACCCGAGTCCGGCCCCGGAGTCGGCGAGCATGTACTCGATCCGTTCGGGCGGATAGTTCGGGTCGACGGGCACGAACGCGGCCCCGGTCTTGGCGACCGCCCACACCGCGAGCACCGACTCGATCGAACGTGGAATACCCAGCGCCACATATGATTCCGGGCCTACACCCTGATCGATGAGGACGCGGGCGATGCGGGAGGAATGGGTGTCGAGGTCCCGGTAGGTGACCTCGCGGCCCCCGAACGTCAGCGCGACCGCGTCCGGGTCGAGTGCGGCGCCGTCGGCGAAGATGTCCGGCAGGGTGCGGTTCGATCCGCCCGGCGCCCCCAGCACCGGTGTCAGATCCCGGCGCTCGGCCTCGGTGAGCAGATCCAGCCGGGCCAGGCTCTGGTCCGGGTCGGCGGCGAACCGGTCCAGCACCACCGCGACCCGGGTCGCGAGGGCGGCGACGGTGTCGGCGTCGAACACGGCCGGGAAGTACTCGAACTTCAGGTTCAGCGTCTCCCCCACCGACGCCACCAGCGCCAGCGGATAGTGCGCGGCGTCGCGGCCGTCGATCCCGGTGACGGTCATACCGGCGATGTCGGTGTCCGCGGTGAGCGCGTCCCGGTCCACCGGATACGACTCGAACACCGTCAGCGTGTCGAACGTGACGGCCTGCCCGGTGGCCCGCTGGATGTCCGGCAACCCCAGGTAGTGGTGGTCGAGGAGGGCGGCCTGCTCGCGTTGGATGCGGTCGAGGAGGTCGCCGAGCGTCTCGTTCGCGTCGAGCGTCACCCGCACCGGAAGCGTGTTGATGAACAGGCCCACCATCGACTCGATCCCGGGGATCTGCGGGGGCCGACCGGACACGGTGCCACCGAACAGCACGTCGGTGCGGGCGGTGTGCGCGCCCAGGACGATCGCCCACGCCGCCTGCACGACGGTGTTGAGGGTGATGCCGCGCTCCCGGACCAGGGCGCGCAGCGCCTCGGTCTGCCGGACGGTCAGCGTCGTCTCGTACTCGTCGGTGCCGCCGGCCGGGTCGACGATCCCGGAGGCCGGGGCCAGCAGGCTCGGTTCCTCGAGACCGGTGAGGGCCCGCCGCCACGCCGCGGTCGACGCGGCCGGATCCTGCCGGGCCATCCACGCCAGGTAGTCGCGGTACGGGTGGACCCGCGGCAGCACCGAGGCGTCGCCGTCGGTGGCGTACAGGGTCAGCAGGTCCCGCAGCACCAGTGGCGTCGACCAGCCGTCGAGCAGGATGTGGTGGTTGGTGACGATCAGCCGGTCCCCGTCGTCACCGAGATCGACGAGCGTCATCCGGACCGCGGGCGGCTCCGCGAGATCGAAGCGGGTGAGCCGGTCCGCGGTCACCAGATCGCGGTAGCGGCCGGCGCGGGCCGCCGGGTCGAGACCCGACAGGTCGACGTGTGTGAACGGCAGCTCCGCGCGCGCCGGAATCACCTGCACCACCTCGGTGTCGGCGCCGTCGGGGCGCACGAACCCGGCCCGCAGGTTCGGGTGCCGGTCCAGCAGCGCCTGCCCGGCCCGCCGCAGCCGGTCGGCGTCGACGATCCCCCCGAGGTGCAGCGTCAGCTGCACCAGGTAGGCGTCCGCGGCCTCGTCGGCGTAGACGGCGTGGAAGTGCAGACCGGACTGCAGCGGCGACAGCGACCACACATCGGTCAGCGTCGGATACCGGGACTCGAGGGTGTCGACGGCGGCCTGGTCGAGGTCGACCAGCTCCAGATCGGACGGAGTCAGGCCACCGGCACCCGGTTCGGCGGTGTGCCGGGCCAGCGCGGTCAGGGCCCGCACCCACAGGTCGGCGAGCTCCCCGGCGTCGATCCCGGCGAGGACCCCCCGCGGATACGACCAGCTCGCCCGCAGCCGCGGCCCGTCACCACGGTCGGTGACCATCGCGTTGACGTCGAGCACGTATCCGGCGGGCAGGTCGGCGGCCGGGGCGTCGTCGAGGTCGGTGCCGGTGACCGGCAGCCACGCCGCAGGGACACCGCCGACGGTGTCACTGTCGCTGCCGCCACCGAGACGGCCCAGATAGTTGAAACTGATCTGCGGGGCCGGCAGCGGCGCCAGCAGCGGCGCGGTCTGCGGATTCAGATACCGCAGCAGCCCGTAGCCGATGCCGTGGTCGGGGACGGCGAGCAACTGTTCCTTGACGGCCTTGATCGCGGCCCCGGCGGCCGGCCCGGCCGCGAACGCGTCGTCGACGTCGATGCCGGACAGGTCGAGCCGCACCGGGAAGATCGTGGTGAACCAGCCGACGGTGCGGCCCAGATCGGCGCCCGGGACCACCTGGTCCTCGCGGCCGTGCCCCTCGAGGGACACCAGCGTGGCGGGTACATCATGGCCGCGGGTGCGGCGCCACCGGGTGACGGCGACCGCGAGAGCCGCGAGCAGACCGTCGGCGACCGAGCCGTGGAAGGCGCCCGGCACCGCCGTCAACAGCGTGTCGGTGACGTCGGCGGGCAGCTCCACGGTCACCTTGTCGACCGTGGCGGTGACGTCGGCGGCCGGATCCAGCGGCCGGGAGCCGAGCAGCGGGTCGTCGGCGGCGAGGACCTCGCGCCACCGGTCGACGTCCCCGGCCGCGGCACCGGCGGCGTCGACGAGACCGTGCGCCCACCGGCGCATCGACGTCCCCGTCTCCGGCAGTTCCGCCACCCGGCCGTCGGCGATCTGCGTCCACGCGGACGCCAGGTCCGGGACCAGGATCCGCCACGACACCCCGTCGACGACGAGATGGTGCAGCACCAGCAGCAGCCGGCCCGCCGGGGCGTCCGGTCCGGGGCCGGCGTCGAACCACACCGCCTGCAGCACCGTGCCGGCGACCGGGTCGAGCCGGTCGGCGGCGGCGTCGAGGGCCGTCTGCGCGGCCGCGGTGAAACCGGGTCCGGTGACGGTGTCGACGGGCACCCGGGTGAGCAGGTCCGCGGCGGTGACCGCCCCGACCGGCCGCACCACGACGGCCGGTTCGCCACCGTCGACGTCGAGGCGGGCCCGGAGCATGTCGTGCCGGTCGATCACGGCCTGCAGGGTGCGGGTGAGCCGGTCGGCGTCCACCCCGGCGGGCAGGGCCAGCAACGCCGTCTGGGTGTAGCGGCGGACCGGTCCCCCACGGTCGAGGAGCCACCGCACGATCGGGCCGGCCGGGAACTCGCCGACCCCGCCGCCGGGCAGCTCCTCAAGGACGACGGCCGGTTCCGCGGCGGCCGCGTCGGCGACCTGCGCGAGACCGGCGACGCTGCGCTGGTCGAACACGTCCCGCGGGGTCAGGGTCAGGCCCGCCGACTTGGCGCGGGACACCAGCTGGATCGACATGATCGAGTCGCCGCCGAGCGCGAAGAACGAATCCTCCACCCCGACGGTGTCGACGCCGAGGACCTCCGCGAACAGGCCCGCGAGGACCTGTTCGGTTTCCGACTGCGGGGCCCGCGAGACGGTCGCCCGGCCCCCGAAGTCCGGTTCGGGCAGGGCCCGGCGGTCGAGTTTGCCGTTCGCGGTGATCGGCAGCGCGTCCAGCACCACCAGCGCCGCCGGCACCATGTACGACGTCAGCTCCCCGGCGACGTGGTCGAGGATCCGCTGCGGATCGGGGGCGGCGGCGCCGTGTTCGCCGACGACGTAGCCGACGAGCCGGTCCGGTCCCCCGGACCCGGCGTGCACGACGACGACGGCCTGCGCGATGCCCGGGACGGCGAGCAGCGCCGACTCGATCTCCCCGAGTTCGATGCGGAAACCGCGGATCTTGACCTGGAAGTCGGAGCGGCCCAGATACTCGAGCCGGCCGTCCCGGTTCCAGCGGGCCAGGTCGCCGGTGCGATACATGCGTCCGCCGGTGGTCGAGGCGGGGTCGGCGACGAACCGGCCGGCGGTGAGGGCGGGCCGGCCGAGGTAGCCGCGGGTGAGCTGGTCACCGGAGACGTACATCTCCCCGGTCACGCCCGGCGGCACCGGGTGCAGCCGGTCGTCGAGGACCTGCACCGTCAGCCCGTCGATCGCGCGGCCGACGACGCTGGCGTTCGCGGACGCCGCGAACGCCCGGTCGAGTTCGAGGCGGGTGACGTGCACGGTCGTCTCGGTGATGCCGTACATGTTCACCAGCCGGGGTGCCCGGTCGCCGCGGCGGGCGTACCAGCGGGACAGCTGCCCGAGGTCGAGGGCCTCGCCGCCGAAGATCACGTAGCGCAGGGTGAGCGGGCCGGCGGTCGGGTCGTGGTCGCCGGCGAGCCGGTCTGCCTCGGCGAGCTGATGGAACGCGGTCGGCGTCTGGTTCAGGACCGTGACGCCCTCGCCGCGGAGCAGATTGAGGAACAGTTCCGGGGAGCGGGCGGTGTAGTAGTCGACGACGACGAGCCGGCCGCCGTACAGCAGCGGCCCCCACAGCTCCCACACCGAGAAGTCGAACGCGTACGAGTGGAACATCGTCCACACGTCCGTCTCGTCGAACCCGAACGCGTCGCCGGTGTTCTCGAACAGGGCCGCCACGTTGCGGTGCGTGACCTGCACACCCTTGGGGCGGCCGGTGGACCCGGACGTGTAGATGACGTACGCGAGGTCGTCGGGGTGCAGCGGCGCCCGCCGGTCGGCGTCGGTGAGCGGGCGGCCGGGCCGGGCGGCGACCGCGGCGGCGGTGTCGTCGGCGTCGAGACGCAGCAGCGGGATCGCCGTCACCGGGAGCGTGTCGGCGTCGGCGACCGAGGTGAGCACGCACACCGGGGCCGCGTCGCCCAGCATGTACGCCAGCCGCTCCGGCGGGTACGTCACGTCCAGCGGCAGGTATCCGGCGCCGGCGTCGACGACGGCGAGCAGTGCGACGACGAGGTCGATCGACCGCGGCAACGCGACCGCGACCAGCGTGCCCGGCCCGGCGCCGGCATCGACCAGATGCCGGGCGAGCCGGTGGACGCGGGCCCCGAGCTGCGCGTACGTGATCGTCTCGCCCTCGAACGTGACCGCGCCGGCGTCCGGATGCCGGGCGATCGAGGCGGTCAACCGGTCGGCGAGCGTGGTCTCGGGGGCGCGGCGGCCCGGCACGTTCCAGTCGCGGAGCAGCCGCTCGCGTTCGGCGGCGGTGGTGATCTCCGCGTCGCCGACCGGGCGGGCCGGGGCGTCGGTGAGCGCGGTCAGCAACCGCACGAACCGATCTCCCAGCACCGCGATCGTGTCGGCGTCGAACAGATCGGTGGCGTACGTGAACGCGGCGTCGATCCCGGCGGGCACCCCGTGCGCGTCGTGGCGTTCGGCGAGGGTGAGCTGCAGATCGAACTTGGCGACCGCGAGCTCGGTGGTGACCGGTTCGACGGTCAGCCGCGGCAGCTCGAGCCGCGGCAGCTCGTTGTTCTGGAACTCGAGCAGCACCTGGAACAGCGGCGAGTGCGCGGTCGAGCGTTCCGGGGCCAGGACGTCGACGAGCCGCTCGAACGGCAGATCCGCGTGCCCGAACGCGGCCAGATCGAAGGCGCGGGCCTGCGCGAGGACGTCGGTGAACGCGGCCGCCGGATCAATCTGGGTGCGCAGCACCAGGGTGCCGACGAACATGCCGACCAGGCCGTCGAGTTCGGCCTCGCCGCGGCCCGCGATCGGGGTGCCGATCGCGATGTCCTCGGAGCCGGCGAGCTTGGCGAGCAGCACCGACAGCGCGGCGTGCGCCGCCATGAACATCGTCGCGCCCTCCCGGCGGGCCAGCTCGCTCAGGGCGCGGTGCACGTCGGTGGGGATCGTGAACTGCACCCGGTCGCCCGCGAAACTCTGCTGCGCCGGCCGCGGCCGATCCGTGGGCAGTGCCAGCGCGTCCGGCAGCCCGGCCAGGGCGTCCGTCCAGAACGCCAGCTGCCGGGTCAGCAGCGATCCCGGATCGTCCTCGTCGCCGAGCACGTCCCGCTGCCACAACGCGTAGTCGGTGTACTGCACCGGCAGCGGCGCCCACTGCGGGACGTGCCCGCCGGTGCGGGCCGTGTACGCGGTCATCACGTCGCGGGCCAGCGGGGCCATCGAGAACCCGTCCGCGCAGATGTGGTGCACCACCAGCACCAGCACGTGCTCGGTGGGGCCGAGCCGCAGCAGCCGGGTGCGCACCGGCACGGCCGCGGTGACGTCGAAGCCGCGTTCGATCAGTTCCGCGATCCGGGCCGGGACCCGGTCGGCGGCGACGTCGTCTACCCCG
Source organism: Prescottella sp. R16 (assembly GCF_030656875.1). Taxonomy (NCBI): domain Bacteria; kingdom Bacillati; phylum Actinomycetota; class Actinomycetes; order Mycobacteriales; family Nocardiaceae; genus Rhodococcus; species Prescottella sp. R16. The sequence continues at coordinate 2,352,429 of NZ_CP130943.1, read as the reverse complement.
GTCCCGGGGAGCGTGTCGGCGGGCACGATCACCTGTTCGGGGTGCCCGGCCGTCGTCGCCGGGAAGTAGGTGCGCAGCGACTCGTGCCGGTCGAGGACGTCGCCGACGGCGGCCCGCAACGCGTCGACGTCGAGATCCCCGGTGAGGCGGACGGCGAGGGGAATGTTGTAGGCGGCCGAGCCGGTGTCGTACTGGTTGATGAACCACATCCGCTGCTGCGCCAGCGACAGCGGGATCCGGGCGGGCCGGTCCCGCCGGGTCAGTGCCGGCCGGGACGCCTCGGTGAGGTGTTCGCGGTCGATCCAGCGGGCCAGGTCGTGCGCGGTGGGCGCCTCGAACAGGGCCCGCACCTCGAGGTCCACGCCGAGGGCGGTGGTGAGGCGGGCGACGACCCGGGTCGCGATCAGCGAGTTGCCGCCCAGATCGAAGAAGCTGTCGTCGACGCCGACCCGTTCGAGACCCAGCACCTCGGCGATCACGTCGACGATCGCCTGCTCGGTGGGGGTACTCGCCGCCCGGAACGTGTCCGCCGCCGGCAGGAACTCCGGTTCCGGCAGCGCCGCCCGGTCGAGTTTGCCGATCGGGGTCAGGGGCAACTCGTCCAAGATCATGATGCTCGACGGCACCATCGGCGCCGGCAGCCGCTGCGCGACGTGCTCCCGCAGCTCACCCGGTTCCAGGTGGGCGCCGTCGACCGGCAGCACGTACGTCACCAGCACGGTGTCCCCCGCCGGTCCGGGCCTGCCGACGGTGACCGCGAACTGCAGGCCCGGGTGGTCGACGAACGCGGCGTCGACGTCCCCGAGTTCGATGCGGAAGCCGCGCAGCTTGACCTGGAAGTCGGAGCGGCCCACGTATTCGAGGGCCCGGTCGGGGCGCACCCGCACGATGTCGCCGGTGCGGTACATGCGGGCGCCGGGCCCGGCGAACGGGTTCGCCACGAACCGTTCCGCCGTCAGTTCCGGACGCCGGTGGTAGCCGCGGGCCAGGCCCGGACCGGCGATGTACAGCTCCCCGGGCACCCCGGCGGGCACGGGCCGCAGGGCCGGGTCGAGGACCAGTTCGGTCTCCCCGGTGATCGGGGCGCCGATCGTGATCGGCTCCCCGACGGTGAGGGGGTCGCTCACGTTCGCCAGGACGGTGCCCTCGGTGGGCCCGTACCCGTTGTAGAGGCGCCGCCCCGGCGCCCAGCGGGCGACGGTCTCGGGGGGGACGGCCTCGCCGCCGGTGATCACGTCGGTGACCTCGTCGAGTCCGGTCGGGTCGGTCGTGGCCGCGGCGGCCGCGGTGATCCACGCGTGCGTGACGTGCTGCTCGCGCAGCAGCCGGGTCAGTTCGTCGCCGCCGTAGATCGCGGTCGGGGCGATCACCATGGTGGCGCCCGCCCCGAACGCGATCATGAAGTCGAGGACGGCGGCGTCGAAGCTCGGGGTGGAGAAGTGCAGGGTCCGTGACGTCGGCTGCACCGACAGGTGGGTGCGGCACTCGTGGGCCAGGTTCGCGAGCCCCTCGTGGCTGATCACCACCCCCTTGGGGCGGCCCGTGGTGCCGGACGTGTAGATCATGTACGCCGGATGCTGCAGGTGTAGCGGTGCCCGCCGGTCGGCGTCGGTGACCGGGGCCGCCGAGTAGCCGGCGCACCGGGCGCGGGTCTCCGGGTCGTCGAGGATCGTCCACGCGACGGTGTCGGGGAACCGGTCGCGGGCGTCGGTGACGGTCAGCCCGACGGTGGTGGTGGCGTCGTCGAGCATGAACGCGACCCGGTCGGGCGGATAGTTCGGGTCCACCGGCACGAACGCGCCACCGGCCTTCGCGACCGCCCATACCGCCGTCACCGCATCGATCGACCGCGGCAGACCCAGTGCGACAGCAGATTCCGGTCCGACCCCGGCGTCGATGAGGAGGCGGGCCAGCCGGTTCGACTGCTCGTCGAGTTCCCGGTAGGTCACCTCGCGGTCCCCGGCGACCAGGGCGATCGCATCCGGTCGGCGGGCAGCGACATCGGTCACGAACCGGGCCAGCGTGCACGGGGTGCGGCCGGGTTCGCCGGGCAACGGCACCAACTGCGACCGTTCGGTGTCGGTGAGCAACTGCAGCCGGGCCGGTGTCCGGGACGGATCGTCCGCGATCGCGGTCAGCACCGCGACGACCCGGCCGAGCAGCGCATCGGCGGCGGCCTCGTCGAACAGGTCCGGCAGGTACTTCAGTTTCATCCGCAGCCGGTCGTCGGAGTTCGCGACGAGGGTGAGCGGATAGTGGGCGGCGTCGGCGCTGTCGTGGATGCGCTGCACCCGCAGCCCGGCGATGTCGGCGCCGGCCGCGGCCTCCGGATCGACCGGATACGACTCGAACACCGTGAGCGTGTCGAACGCCAGCATCGGACCGACCGCGTCCTGGATCTGCGTCAGGCTCACATGGTGGTGGTCGAGCAGGGACGCCTGCTCGGTCTGCACCCGGTCGAGCAGGTCGGTGAGCGGGAGACCCGGCTCGATCCGCACCCGCACCGGCAGCGTGTTGATGAACAGGCCGATCATCGACTCGATCCCGGGGATGTGCGGGGGCCGCCCGGACACGGTCGCCCCGAACACGATGTCGTCGTGTCCGGTGGTCGCCCCGAGCACGATCGCCCACGCCACCTGCACCATCGTGTTGAGGGTGACGCCGCGGCTGCGGCCGAGGGCGGTGAGCCGGGCGGTCGTCGCCGGGTCGAGGACGGCGTCCACGTCGAGGGGCATCGTGGTCTGCTCCCGCGCCCGGTCCGGCGCCGTCAGCAGGGTCGGTTCGTCGAGGCCGGCGAGCGTGTCCGTCCACGCCGCCAGTGACCGGTCCGGGTCCTGTCCGGCGATCCACGACAGATAGGTGCGGTACGGGTGCACCGGCGGCAGCGCGGCGGTGTCCCCGCCGGTCGCGTACAGGGTCAGCAGCTCCTGCATCAGCAGCGGCGTCGACCAGCCGTCGAGCAGGATGTGATGGTTGGTCAGGACCAGTCGGTGCTCGTCGGGGCCGGTGCGGATCAGCAGGAACCGGATCAGCGGCGCGGCCGCCGGGTCGAAGCGGCGGTCACGGTCCTCGGCGACCACCCGCGCCAGTGCCGTCGCCCGCTCGGGCTCGTCGAGCCCGGACAGGTCGAGCTCGGTCCACGGCAGTGTCACCGCGTCCTCGATCACCTGCACCGCGGTGCCGTCGCCGGTGTGCACGAACGCCGACCGCAGGTTCGGGTGCCGGTCGAGCATCGCCTGCCCCGCCGTCCGCAGCCGGGCCGGGTCGGCGCCGGCCACGTCGAGCATCATCTGCACCAGGTAGGCGTCGACGGACCGGTCCGCGTACAACGCGTGGAACAGCAGCCCCTGCTGCAGCGGCGACAGCGACCACACGTCGGTCAGCCGCGGGAACCGGTGCTCGAGGGTGTCGATCTCGGGCTGTCCCAGGTCGACCAGGTCCAGGTCGGACGGGGTGAGCCCGCCGGCGTCGGGGCGGGTGGTGTGCCGGGCCAGCGCGATCAGGGCGTCGCGCCACAGGTCGGCGAGCACCTGCACGTCGGCGGCGTCGAGGATCCCGGACGGGAACCCCCACGTGGCCCGGATCCGGGGGCCGTCGGCGCCGTCGGTGGTGACCGCGTTGACATCGAGGACGGACGCCACCGGCCGGTCCGCGTCCTGCAGCACGTCCAGGTCCACGTCGTCGGTGGGCAGCCAGCCGGTGTCGTGGGGGGTGCCGGGGACGGCCGCGGTGAGCCGGCCCAGATAGTTGAACGCGATCTGCGGGGCGGGCAGGCCCGCCAGGGCGGGCCCGGACTCGGGGTCGAGGCGGCGCAGCATGCCGTAGCCGATGCCGTGGTCGGGCACCGCCAGCAGCTGCTCCTTGACCGCCTTGACGGCGGCCCCGGCGCCACGGCCGCCGGTGAACGCGTCGTCGACGTCGATCCCGGTCAGGTCCAGCCGGACCGGATACAGGGTGGTGAACCAGCCGACGGTGCGGGACAGGTCGGCGCCGGGCAGCACCCGGTCCTCGCGGCCGTGCCCCTCGAGGGTGACCAGGGTGTCGGCGGCGGCACCCGGGTCGGTGGTGCGCCGCCACCGCACCACCGCCAGCGCCAGCGCCGCGAGCAGCCCGTCGGCGACCGCGCCGTGGAAGGCGTCGGGAACGGTGGTGAGCAGTGCCTCGGTGACGTCCGCGGACACCTCGACGGTGACGGTGTCGACGGCCCCGGCGACGTCGACGGCCGGGTCGAGGGGCCGGCGTCCGAACAGCGGGTCGGTGCCGGACAGCACCTCGCGCCAGTGGTCGAGTTCGTCGCGGCGGTCCGGGGCGGCGTCGACGAGGCCGTGCGCCCACCGCCGCATCGACGTGCCGACCGGTGCCAGGTCCGGGGTCTGCCCGGCGGTCAGCTGCGCCCAGGCGGCCGCCAGGTCCGGGACCAGGATCCGCCACGACACGCCGTCGACGACGAGATGGTGCACGACGATCAGCAGCCGGCCGGCGGTGCCGTCGGCAGCGGTGGTGTCCAGCCACACCACCTGCAGCATCTCCCCTGCCTCCGGGTCGAGCCGGGACATCGCGGCATCGAGTTCGGTGCGGGCCGTCGCGGTGAACACGTCGCTGCCGGGGGGGGCATCGACCGGGATCCGGTGGATCAGGGTTTCGGCGTACACACTGCCCACCGGCGCGACGACCATCCCCTGCCCGTCGACGGTCAGGCGGGCCCGCAGCATGTCGTGCCGGTCCAGGACGGCCTGCACCGCGCCCGCGAGCTGCGCGTCGGTGAGCCCGGCCGGTGCGGTGAGCAGCGCGGCCTGCGAGAACCGGTCGTGCCGGCCGCCGCGGCCGAGGAGCCAGTGCGCCACCGGCAGCAGCGGCATCTTCCCGACCCCGCCGCCGTCGAGTTCGTCGAGGGTGAGCGCGTCGGCGTCCGAGACGGCGACGGCGGCCAGGGCGGCGACCGTCTTGTGGTCGAACACGTCGCGGGGGGTGAACCGCAGGCCCGCGGTCTTGGCGCGGGACACCAGCTGGATCGACATGATCGAGTCGCCGCCGAGCGCGAAGAACGACTCGTCCACCCCGACGGTGTCGAGGCCGAGGACCTCGGCGAACAGGTCGGCGAGTCGGCGTTCCCGGTCGGTGGCCGGGGCCCGCCCGGTCGCGGCCCGCACCCCGAAGTCCGGGGTCGGCAGGGCGCGGCGGTCGAGTTTGCCGGCCGGGCCGAGGGGCAGGGCGTCGAGGACCATCACCGCCGACGGCACCATGTACGACGCCAGGAACCCGCCGACGAACGCGGTGATCTCCGCCGGGTCCAACGCGGCGGCGGTCTCGCGGGGAACGACATAGCCGACCAGCCGGCTCGCCGGCCCGGACCCGTCGACGGTGACGACGGCCTGCCCGACCCCCGGATACCGGCGCAGCGCCGACTCGATCTCGCCGAGTTCGATGCGGAAGCCGCGGATCTTGACCTGGAAGTCGGTGCGGCCCAGGTATTCGAGCCGGCCGTCGCCGTTCCAGCGCACCAGGTCGCCGGTGCGGTACATGCGGTCACCCGGCCGACCGAACGGGGTCGCCACGAACCGCTCCCCGGTCGTGCCCGGCCGGCGGTGGTAGCCGCGAGCCAGGCCCGGACCGAGAATGTACAGCTCCCCGGGCACCCCGGCCGGCACCGGGTGCAGGCGGGCGTCGAGCACCACCAGCGCGGTGCCGCGCGGCGGGCGGCCGATCGTCACCGGCACCCCGACGGCGAGGGGGTCGCTGACGGCGGCCACGACGGTCGCCTCGGTGGGCCCGTACGCGTTGAACATCCGCCGCCCCGGCGCCCACTGCGCCACCAGTTCCGGTGGGCACGCCTCGCCACCGGTGACGACGCAGTCGAGGGCGGTGAGCCCGACCGGGTCTACCGAGCCGAGCGCGGCCGGGGTGACGAACGCGTGGGTGACGGCGTGGGAGGCGAGCACGTCGCGCAGTTCGTCGCCGCCGAGCACGGTCGACGGCGCGATCACCATGGTGGCGCCGGCGCCGACGGCGAGCAGCAGTTCGAGGATCGACGCGTCGAAACTCGGCGACGAGAAGTGCAGGGTCCGCGACGCGGGCGTGATCCCGTAGCGGGTGCGCTGCTCGGCCGCGAAGTTCGCCAGCCCGCGGTGCGGGACGACGACACCCTTCGGGACGCCCGTCGACCCGGACGTGTAGATCAGGTAGGCGGGATGGTCCAGGTGCAGGGGCGCGGTCCGATCGCCGTCGGTGACTGCGCCGGCCGGTTGCGCCGCCACCGCGGCCCGGGTCTCGGGATCGTCGATCACGATCCAGCCCGTCGACGACGGCAGCGCGTCGTGGTGGGCGGCGGCGGTGACCCCCACGGCGGCACCGGAATCGGTGAGCATGTGCGCGATCCGGTCCGCCGGATAGTTCGGGTCGACCGGCACGAACGCCGCCCCGGTCTTGGCGACCGCCCAGATCGCGGTCACCGAGTCGATCGACCGGGGCAGGGCGAGGGCCACCACGGTGTCGGGGCCGATGCCGCGGCCGACGAGCAGCCGCGCCAGCCGATCCGAGTGGGCGTCGAGGTCCCGGTAGGTGACGGTGTCGTCCACGTACCGGAGGGCGATCGTGTCCGGGTCGACGGACGCGGCGGCCGCGAGCAGCTCCGGCAGGGTGCGGGCCGGGATCGCGCCGCCGCCGGTGACCGGGGCCAGGTCCTCGTGTTCACCGGCGGTGAGCAGGTCGATGTCGCCGACCGGGATCGACGGGTCGGCGGTGACGGCGTCGAGGACGGCGGTGAACCGGCCGGCCAGCCGTGCCACCGTCGCCGGGTCGAACAGGTCGGTGGCATACGTGAATTCGGCGGCCATGCCCGCGGGCTGCCCGGTGTCGGTGAACTCCTCGGTGAGCGCCAGCTGCAGATCGAAGTTCGTGGTGGCGGTGGCGACGTCGACGACCGAGACGGTCAGGCCGGGCAGGTCGAGCCGCGGCCGATCGAGGTTGCGGAACTCGAGCATCACCTGGAACAGCGGTGAATGCGCGGTGGAGCGTTCCGGGGCGAGGGCGTCGACGAGCCGCTCGAACGGCAGGTCGGCGTGCGCGAACGCGTCGAGGTCGCCGGTGCGGACCGTGTCGAGCAGCTCGGTGAACGGGGTCGCCGGCCCCGGGTGGGTCCGCAGCACCAGCGTGTTGACGAACATGCCGACCATGTCGTCGAGGGTGGCGCCGCCGCGCCCGGCGACGGGGGTCCCGATCGCGACGTCGTCGGTGTCACCGAGCCGCCCCAGCAGGGCCGCCAGGGCGGCGTGCACGGCCATGAACACCGTCGACCGGCGGTCCCGGGCGAGGGCGACGAGCCGGCGGTGTGTCTCGGGGGTCACCCGGAAGCCGTGGACGGCGCCGCGCAGCGTCCGTTGCGCCGGCCGAGGCCGGTCGGTGGGCAGGTCGAGGACCTCCGAGAGCCCGTCGAGGGCGGTACCCCAGTAGTCGAGCTGCCGGGCCAGCACACTGTCGGGGTCGGTGGTGTCGCCGAGCGCGTCCTGCTGCCACAGCGCGTAGTCGGCGTACTGCACGGGCAGCGGCGTCCACGCCGGGGCGGCGGCCTCGGTGCGGGCGATGTACGCGGTCATCACGTCCCGGGCGAGTGGGGTGAGGGAGAACCCGTCGGCGCAGATGTGGTGGACCACGATCACCAGCACGTGCCGGTCGTGTCCGGCCCGCAGCAGCAGCGACCGGATCGGCGGGGCCGCGGTCACGTCGAAGCCGTGTCCGGCGAACTCGGTGATCGTCGCCGCGACCTCGCCGTCGGGGACGTCGCGGGGGGCGAGGTCCGGGGCGACCTGCGCGGTCGGCACGATCATCTGTGTCGGCTCGCCGTCGACCATCGGGAAGACGGTGCGCAGCGACTCGTGCCGGTCGAGGACGTCGGCGAGCGCGGCCCGCAACGCCGGCACGTCGAGGTCGCCGTCGAGCCGCACCGGCAGTACCACGTTGTAGGCGGACGAGGCGGTGTCGAACTGGTTGACGAACCACATCCGCTTCTGCGCCAGCGACACCGGCACGATCGCGGGCCGCGCCCCCGCCTCGAGCGGCGGCCGGTCGGTGCCACGGGTGCCGGACGCCTCGATCCGCGCCGCGAGACCGGCGACGGTGGGGGCGTCGAAGACCTCCCGCAGCCCGAGGTCGGTCCCGAGGGCGGTGCCGAGCCGGGCGACGAGCCGGGTCGCGGTCAGCGAGTTGCCGCCGAGTGCGAAGAAGTCGTCGTACGCGCCGACCCGCGGCACCCCCACCAGGCCGGCGATCGTGTCCGCCACGATCTCCTCGACCGGGTTGCGGGGGGCGACGAATTCGATGTCGGCGGTGCGGAACTCGGGGGCGGGCAGGGCGCGCCGGTCGAGTTTGCCGGTGGCGCCGAGCGGGAATGCGTCGAGCAGCAGGATCTGCGCGGGCACCATGTACCCGGGCAGTGCCGCGGCCACGTGCTCCCGCAACCCCTCCGGGTCCGGGGTGTCGGCATCGAGGGTGCCGACGTCGGGGATCACGTAGCCGATGAGGGACTGGCCGATCACGTCGTCGTCGCGGACCACGACGACGGCCTGCGCCACCCCGGGCGCGGCCAGCAGCACCGCCTCGATCTCCCCGAGTTCGATGCGCAGACCGCGCAGCTTGACCTGGAAGTCGCTGCGGCCCAGATATTCGAGTTCCCCGTCGGCGCGGCGGCGGACCACGTCACCGGTGCGGTACATGCGCCGGCCGGCGGTGAACGGGTCCGCCACGAACCGGTCGGCGGTCAGGTCGGGGCGTCCGACGTAGCCGCGGGCGAGCTGCACACCCGACAGGTACAGCTCCCCGGCCACCCCGACCGGCACCGGATGCAGCCGGGAGTCGAGGACGTACAGCTGCGTGTTCCACACCGGTGCCCCGATCGGCACCGTCGTGGTGTCCGCGTCGGTGACCGTGTGGTGGGTGACGTCGACGGCGGCCTCGGTGGGCCCGTACAGGTTGTGCAGGCCGGCCCCGCCGGGTCCGGTGAACGCCGCGAACGCGGACGCGGTCGCCGGGGGCAGGGCCTCGCCGCTGCAGAACACGGTCCGCAGGGACCGGCAGCGGTCCGGGTCGGCGCCCGCGACGAACGCCGCCAGCATCGACGGCACGAAGTGTGCGACGGTCACGCCGCGGTCCGCGAACAGCTGCGACAGATAGCCGGGGTCACGGTGCCCGTCGGGGGCGGCGATCGCGAGCTGTGCCCCGATCTGCAACGGCCAGAACAGCTCCCACACCGACACGTCGAACGTGACCGGCGTCTTCTGCACCACCACATCCGACGCGGTCAGCCGGTACCGGTCCTGCATCCAGGCCAGACGGTTGACGATCGCGGAGTGCTCGACCGCCACACCCTTGGGCCGGCCGGTGGATCCGGACGTGTAGATGACGTACGCGGTGTCCTGCCCGCGCAGCACCCCGGTGCGCTCCTCGGCCCGGATCGGGGCGTCGTCGCGGCCGGTGAGGTCGAGCCCGTCGATCTCGATCACCTCGACGCCGGTGGCAGCGTCGGCGGGCAGCGGGCCGCGGTCGCGGCCCGTGGTGAGCACGCACACGGGCCGGGCGCTGTCGAGGACGTACGTGGTGCGGGCCGCCGGATGGTCCGGGTCGAGGGGCACGTAGGCGCCGCCGGCCGCGATCACCGCGTAGATGCCGACGAGCAGGTCCGGGGACCGGCGCATCGACACCGCGACCCGCGATTCGGGGCCGACGCCGCGGGCGATCAGCTCCCGCGCCAGCCGCCGCACCCGGGACGCGAACTGCCCGTAGGTGACCGTCTCGTCGCCGAACGTGAGCGCGACCGCGTCCGGGGTGCGGGCCGCCTGCGCGTCGAACATCGCCGCGAGGGTCGTGTCCGGCACGGTGTGGCCGGTGGCGTTCCACTCCCCCAGCACCAGATCGTGTTCGCCGTCGACGAGGATGTCGATGTCTCCGACCCGGTCGCCGCCCGCCCCGGCGGTCGCGGCCACGGTGATCGCCTCGAGGACCCGCACGAACCGGTCCGCGAACGAGGCGACGGTGGCGGCGTCGAACAGGTCGGTCGCATACGAGAGGCGGGCGTCGATGCCGCCGGGGCCGCCTTCCTCGTCGACGGTCTCGGTGAGGATCACCTGCAGGTCGAACTTGGCGGTGCCGGTGTCGATCTCACCGACCTCGACGTCGAGTCCCGGGAGCCGGAACCGGGCCGCCGGGGTGGCGTCCTGCAGCACCAACATCACCTGGAACAGCGGCGAGTACGCCGTCGACCGGGTCGGGTCGAGGACTTCGACGAGCCGCTCGAACGGGACGTCGGTGTGGTCGAGGGCGGCCAGGTCGACGGCCCGGGTGTGGGCGAGCAGGTCGGTGATCGTGGCTGCCGGATCCACCTGGGTGCGCAGCACGATCGTCCCCACGAACATGCCGATCAGGTCGTCGAGTTCGACGTCGCCGCGCCCCGACACCGGGGAGCCGATCGTGATGTCGGTGCTGCCGGACAGGCGCGCCAGCAACGCCGCCAGACCGGCGTGCAGCACCATGAACAGGCTCGACTCGTGGGCGCCGGCGACGTCGAGGAGACGGCGGTGCAGGTGGGCGCCGATCGGGACGGTGACGTCGGCGCCGCGCATCGACTGCTGCGGCGGCCGCGGCCGGTCGGTGGGCAGTTCGAGCAGGTCCGGCGCCCCGGACAGGGTGTCCCGCCAGAATTCGAGCTGGCGGTGCGCGAGACTGCGCGGATCGTCCTCGGCGCCGAGCAGGTCCTGCTGCCACAGCGTGTAGTCGGTGTACTGCACGGGCAGCGGAGCCCACTGCGGGGCGTCGCCGCCGGCGCGGGCGGTGTACGCGACCATGACGTCCCGGGCGAGCGGTGTCATGGACAGACCGTCGGCGGCGATGTGGTGCACGACCAGGCCGAGGACGTGGTCGTCGGGGGCGAGCCGCCACAGCCGGGCCCGGACGGGGACGTCGGTGGTGACGTCGAATCCGGCGGCGGCGAACTGTGCTGTGTGCGACGGCAGCTCGTCCTCGTCGACGTCGACGGGGGTAATGTCGCACCGGTCTCGGACCGCGGCATCGTGGACGGGGCGCACCACCTGGACCGGGCCGTCGCCGGTGTTGGGGAACACCGTGCGCAGGCTCGCGTGCCGGTCGAGGACGTCGGTCAGGGCCGCGCGCAGGGCGGCGAGGTCGAGGGGTCCGCGCATCCGGACGGCGATCGGAATGTTGTAGGCGGCGGACGCCGGTGCGAACTGGTCGACGAACCACATGCGTTGCTGCGCCGCCGACACCGGGATCGGGCCGTCGTGCTCGCGGGGCACCAGGGGCGGCCGGGTGGGGTGACCGGTCGCGGCGGCGGCGCGGGCGGCGAGGGCCCCGACGGTGGGTGCCTCGAACAGGTCGAGGACCCCGAGCTCGGTGCCGAGGACCGTGTTGATGCGGGCCACGATGCGGGTCGCGATCAGCGAGTTGCCGCCCAGGTCGAAGAAACTGTCGGTGACCCCGATCCGCGGGACCCCGAGCAGGTCCGCGAACACCGCGGCGATCCTCTTCTCCGCCGGGGTGGTGGGCGGAACGAATTCCCCGGCGGCGGTGTCGAAGCTCGGTTCCGGCAGGGCCCGCCGGTCCAGCTTCCCGGCCGGGGTCAGCGGCACCGTGTCGAGGACGACGACGGCCGCGGGCACCATGTGCGCGGGCAGCTGGGCGGCGACGTGGGCGACGACGTCCGCCGCCGGCAGCGCGTCGTCGGCCTGCACGTACGCGACCAGGACAGGGTCCCCGGCCGGGCCGGGATGCCCGGTGGCGAGCGCGAAACCGATCCGCGGATGCGAGCGCAGTGCCGCCTCGATCTCGCCGAGTTCGATGCGGAAGCCGCGGATCTTGACCTGGAAGTCGCTGCGGCCCACATACTCCAGCGTGTGCCCGGCCCCGCCCGTGCGGGTCCAGCGCACCAGGTCGCCGGTGCGGTACAGGCGCCGGCCGGGCGTGTACGGGTCGGCGACGAACCGTTCGGCGGTCGTGACCGGACGTTCGTGGTAGCCGCGGGCCAGGCCGTCGCCGTACACGTACAGTTCCCCGGCCACCCCGGCCGGGACGGGCCGCAGCCGCCGGTCCAGGACGCGGGCCCCCACGCCGCGCGGTGGGCGGCCGATCGTCACCGGCTGCCCGGCCGTGAGCGGTGTGGACACGGTCGCCACGACGGTGGCCTCCGTCGGCCCGTACGCGTTGAACATGCGGGCGTGCGGCGCCCACTGCTCGACGAGGTGCGGCGGGCACGCCTCACCACCGGTGATCACGCAGTCGAGGTCGGTGAGCGGGCCGGGGTCGACCGACGCGAGCGCGGCCGGGGTGACGAACGCGTGCGTGACACGGTCGCGGCGCAGCAGCTCGGTCAGTTCGGTGCCGCCGTAGATCGTCGGCGGGGCGATCACCATGGTGGCGCCGGCGCCGACGGCGAGCAGCAGTTCGAGGATCGACGCGTCGAAACTCGGCGACGAGAAGTGCAGGGTCCGCGACGCCGGGCCCACCCGGTAGCGGTCCCGCTGATCGGCGGCGAGGTTCGCCAGCCCGCGGTGCGTCACCGTCACCCCCTTCGGGGTGCCGGTCGACCCGGACGTGTAGATCAGGTAGGCGGGATGGTCCAGGTGCAGGGGCGCGGTCCGCTCACCGTCGGTGACGGGGTCGGCCGGCCACTGCAGCATCTGTTCGGCGACACCCGGATCGTCGAGGACGAGGGTCGACGCCCGGTCCGCGACCGCACCGGCGTGGTCGGTGACGGTGAGTGCGAGGACCGCACCGGAGTCGGTGAGCATGTGCGCGATCCGGTCCGCCGGATAGTTCGGGTCGACCGGCACGAACGCCGCCCCGGTCTTGGCGACCGCCCACACCCCGGTCACCGAGTCGATCGACCGGGGCATCGACAGCGCCACCACCGTGCCCGGTCCGACACCTCGGGCGATCAGCATGCGGGCCAACCGGTTCGACCGTTCGTCGAGGTCCCGGTACGACACGTCCCGGCCCTCGAACGACAGGGCCGCACGCCCCGGATCGGCGGCGGCCGCCGATGCGAGCAGGTCGGCGAGGGTGCGCTGCGGCTCCCCGTCCCCGCCCCACACCCCGGACAGGGCGCGATACTCGTCGGCGTCGAGCAGGTCGACGTCGTCGACGGCGACGTCCGGGTCGGCGAGGACCGCGTCCAGCACCCGGCGGAACCGGGCGGCGAGATCGTCGACGGTGGCGGCGTCGAGCAGGTCGGTCGCGAACGTGAACGTGGCGTCCAGCCCGGCCGGTGTCCCGGTGCCGGTGAACCGTTCGGCCACCGTCAACCGCAGGTCGAGTGCCCCGAGATCCGGGCCGGTGTCCGCGGCGCGGACGACCACACCGTCCCCGTCGAGATGCGCGACGGCACTGTCGGGGAATTCGAGCAGCACCTGGAACAGCGGCGAGTGCGCGTTCTGCCGGGTGCGGCCGAGCGCCTCCACCAGCTGCGCGAACGGGGTTTCGGCGTGCCGGAACGCCGCCAGGTCCGCCGCACACACGTCGGTGAGCAGGGTGTCGAACGTGGCGCCGTCGGCGATCCGGGTCCGCAGCGTGAGCGTGTTGACGAACCCGCCCGCCTCGGTGTGCCCGGACACCGGGGTGCCGATCGCGACGTCGTCGCTGTCGGTGAGCCGGGCCAGCAGCACCGCCAGCACGGCGTGCACGGCCGAGAACACGGTGCAGTCGCGGGCGGCGGCCAGGTCGGCGAGCCGACGGTGCGTGTCCGCGGGCACCTCGAAGGCGACCCGGTCGGCGTCGCCGGTGCGCCGGGCCGGGCGGGGCCGGTCACCGGGCAGCGACAGGATGTCGGGCAGGCCGTCGAGTTCCCGGGACCAGAATTCGAGCTGGTCGGCGACCCGCAGGACCTGGGCGCCCACGGCGGCGCTCTCGGGGTGGATGCCGGCGATCGGCGTGTCCGGTTCGGCGAGCACGAACTCCTCGACCAGTTCGGTGAACCGGCGGTGGTGGGTGCGCAGCTCGTCCTCGCCGTACCGGTTGGGGTTCGCCCGGAACTCGACGAATGTCGTTGTGGGGCTGCCGCTCTGGAAGAAGTTGACGGCCAGGTCCTCGATGGGGCCCGACGTGACGATGTGGTACTCGCCCTCGAGGGTGCCGAGGGTCATCTTCGGCCGGAACAGCATGACGTTGGCCATCGGGCCGGCCAGTCCCCGCGCGGTCCCGGTCAGGCCGGCGTCGCGGCGGATGTCCTCGAGACTGCACCGCTGATGCCGCAACGCCCCCATCAGTTCCAGCTGGATCCGTCCGATCACGTCGCCGACGGTGTCGCCCGGCAGCACCGTCGCCCGCAGCGGGGCCACGTTGACGAGCATGCCGCCGGACCGCTGCAACGGTGCCGTGGTCCGCGCCGACACCGGAATGTCCACCAGGACGTCGGTGCGTCCGGTCAGGCGGGCGAGATAGCACGCGAATGCCGCGATCAGCACGGCCGCGGGGGTCGCCTGGTAGCGCTGGTCGGTGTGGTCGAGGGCCTCGATCACCGGTCGGGGCAGCGGCGCGGTCTCGCAGAGGCTGACCGCCGCCGCCGGGCCGTCGCCGGTGGCGAGCGTGGAGCCGCCCTCGACGCCGGCGATGTGCTCGGCCCAGTACTCCCGATCCGCCTGGAACCGGCTCGACGCCCGGTACTTGCGGTCGATGTCGAGCAGGGCACGCGGGTCGAGGGCCCGGTTGGGTTCGGGGTCGCGTCCCTCGACGTGCGCGGTGTAGAGGGCGGCGATCCGGTTGGCGATCGTCATACCGCTGTAGCCGTCGAGCGCGACATGGTGAATGCGGGTGTACCACAGGTAGTCTCGCTCCCCCACCTGAATGACGGTCATGTCGAGCAACCGGTCCCGGGTGAGGTCGATCGGCACCGAGTAGTCGCGGTCCATCCAGGCGTGGGCGGCGGCGACCGGGTCGTCCTCGCCGCGCAGATCGAGGTGGTCGATCCCCAGGTCGGTGTCGGGGTCGACCACCTGCCACGGCTCACCGTCGACGTCGACCAGTCGCAGCAGCGGGGAGCCGAACTCGTGTGCCGCGGTGACCGCGCACCGGTCGAGCAGCTCGAGGTCGAGGTCGCCGTGCAGTGTCACGTACTGCGCGATGAAGATCGGGACGTCCGGCATGAGTTGTTGGGCGAACCACATACTCCGCTGCGCCGACGAAAGCGGAAAAGCATCGGCCGACGCCATTTCGGTCGATGCCAATTCGCCCGAATCGGCAGCCGTGTCGGAACCGTGAGAGTTCGGTTCCCGAGATCCTCGCATTGTCATTGACAAGCCCCCTGAAAGCAGAAATGCCCGGGTTGCATCCGGACCACACCATATCAAGATCTCCAACGCGAACGGACGGTTTCCGTGTCGCAGAGTTCAGGGCATATGGCCTGGTAGGACAGTAAAAATGACCATTGGGTCCGTAAGGTCTGAACCCTTACTCGAGAGAGGGATCGCGTTCCCGTGCATCGAACAATGTTCGTGGTCGCAAATCCGTCCAATTGGTCTCGATGTAATCGACGCACGAACGACGAGAGGCCCGGCCGTGTGCAACGGACCAGCCGGCAGGAACCTCCGCGAACGCGGGCCACAACGAATGCTGGTAGTCCTCGTTCACGAGCACCAGAAAATCGCCGTCCGGATCATCCAACGGACTCGATGGAATCGTCACCACTTCACCTCTCGATCGCTCCGACGAAGAGTGGTGCACACCACACGCTAGATCGTGCGCGTTCTCGGGTTCGTTACACCATGCTAGGCGCGTCGCGCCCGGACCGCGGCGGCGATCAGGGCACCGATCGCGGCGAATGCCAGCAGATATTCCGGAATCGGGCCGAGCCGGGTGGCGAGGGTGGTGTCGTCGCGCAGCGGAACCTGCGCGACGAGCGCGGCCGGGGTGAACAGCGGAGTCCGCTGCGTCACCGTGCCGTCGGTGGCGATGATCGCGCTGACCCCGCTGGTGGCGGCGACGATCACGGCCCGGCCGTGCTCGACGGCCCGTACCTGCGACATCGCCAGCTGCTGGTACGTCATCTCGGTGTCACCGAACGTCGCATTGTTCGTGGGCACCGCGATGACCTGGGCGCCGTCGCGCACCGATTGCGTCAGGGCCCGGTCGAACGCCACCTCGTAGCAGGTGGCCACCCCGAACGGGAGTCCGGCGGCGTGCACGACCCCGTTGCCGGCGCCGGGCACGAAGTTGCCGGCCTGGTCGGCGTACTCGGAGAACAGCCGGAAGAAGCTGCGGTACGGCAGGTATTCGCCGAACGGCTGGATGATCCGCTTGTCGTGCTGCTCGCCCGGCCCGTCCGCGCCGTCCCACACGATCACCGAATTGGTGGTGGTGCCGTCGTCGTTGACGAGGACGGCACCGACGAGGATCGGGGCGCCGACGGCTTGCGAGGCCGCGGTGATCGCGGTGGCGGCGTCCGCGTTGCGCAGCGGGTCGATGTCCGACGCGTTCTCCGGCCACACCACCACGTCGGGCCGCGGCGCCCGGCCGGCGACGATGTCGTCGGCGAGTTCGTAGGTGCGGCGCACATGGTTGTCGAGGACGGCGCGGCGCTGCGCGTTGAAGTCGAGACCGAGGCGCGGGACGCTGCCCTGGATCGCGGCGACGGTGATCGTGCGCCCCCCGGTGTCGTCGGCGTGCACGTACGGGACGGCGGCGAACGCGACGATCGACGCGGCGGCGGTGACCGCGACGGGACCGGCCAGTGCGCGGGGCGAGCGGGTCCGCCGGGACGCGGCGGCGGCGAGAGCGGCGAGCCCGGTGCCGGTGAGGGCGACCCCGAAGCTGAGCAGCGGCGCCCCGCCGAGCGCGGCGAGCGGCAGCAGCCACCCCTCGGGCTGCCCGAACGCGAGCCGGCCCCACGGGAATCCGCCGAACGGCACCGACGAGCGCCACCATTCGGTCAGGCTCCACCCGGCGGCGACGGCGACCGCCGTCACCCACGGTGTCCAGCGGGCCTTCGCGATCGCGACGGTACCGAGCCCGAACAGGCCGACGAACACCGCCTCGGCTGCCGCCAGGGCCAGCCACGGCAACGGCCCGACGTAGACGCCGATCCACGGCAGCAGCGGCACCAGGAACCCGAGCCCGGCGAGATACCCGTACCCGAAGCCGGCGCGCAGCCGCCGGTCGCGGCGGCCGTACCCGCACAGGACGGCGACGAGCAGCGCGATCCCCAGCGGCGCCAGGAACCACAACGGCCGCGGCGGGAAACTCGCGAACAGCAGCACCCCCGACAGGACAGCCAGCACGCTGTCCCGGGCGACGGCGGTCAGGGTGCGGCGGTCGATGTCACGCTTCATGGACGACGGCCCCGCGGTGCACCGACTTCAGGCACACCGGGGTGCGGGCGCCGTCCTCGAGCCGCGGCAGTGCGGGCACCCGCGAGCGCGGATCGGTGGACCAGCGCTGCACCGAATCCTTCGGCGCGGACACGACGAGTTCGTCGGCGTCCCAGATCACGTACGAGGCGGGCGCCCCCGGGACGAGGGTGCCGGCCAGGCCGTCGCGCACCCCACCGGCCCGCCACGCGCCGCGGGTGGCCGCGGAGAACGCGGCCCGCGGCGAGACCCCGCTGCCGGGGGTCCGGTGGTGGACGGCGGCCCGCAGCATCGCCCACGGGTCGATCGGGGTGACGGGGGCATCGGAGCCGAACGCGAGGGACAGCCCGGTCGACGCGGCCGGCGCGAACGGGTTGAGCCGGGCGGCCCGCTCGGCGCCGAGCCGGGCCGCGTACATGCCGTCCGGGCCGCCCCACAGGGCGTCGAACATCGGTTGCACGCTGGCGATCACGCCCCAGGACCCGAGCAGGGCCGCCTGTTCGGGGGTGACCATCTCGAGGTGCTCGAGCCGGTGCCCGCGCGCTGCGAGCGCCGGGCCGCCCCGTTCGGCGGCGACCCGGTCGAAGGCGGCGACGACGGTGGCGACGGCGGCGTCCCCGATGACGTGGAATCCGGCCTGGGTCTGTGCGAGGGTGCAGGCCCGCACGTGCGCGGCCACCGCGTCCACGTCCAGGTAGGTGGCGCCGTGTGCGCCGGCACAGTCGTGGTACGGATCGATCAGGGCCGCGGTGCGGGAGCCGAGGGCGCCGTCGACGAACAGGTCGCCGCCGAGTCCGTGCGCGCCGGTCACGGCCAGCAGTTCGGTCGCCGCCTCGGGGCTGTCGACGGCTTGGCCCCAGTAGCCGCGCACCTGCACACCGTGATCGGTGGCGAGCAGTTCCCGGAAGTCGTCGAGTCCGGCGATGTCGGGGCCGCCGCACTCGTGGACGGCGACGATGCCGTGGGCGGCGACGTGGTCGAGGGCCGCGCGGCGGGCGGTGGCCCGCTGCCCGGCGGTGAGCAGCGCGCGGGCGGAGGACCGCACCAGATGGTGGGCGTCCGCGGTGAGCGGGCCGTCGGGTGTGAACCCGTCGGCGGCGTCCAGGCCGGTCGCGGCCTGCCGCAGTGGGGTCGAGCACAGCGCCGAATGCGCGTCGATCCGGGACAGGTAGACCGCGCGTCCGGGCGCGGCCTCGTCGAGCTCCGCGGTGGTGGGAGCGGTGTCGGGCCAGGCGCTGTCGTCCCAGCCGTGCCCCCAGATCACGGCGTCGTCCCGGCCGGCGGCGAAGCGGCGCACCCGGTCGAGGCAGTCGGCGCGGTTCCGGGTGCCCGTCAGGTCCAGGCCGGTGAGTGCCAGTCCGAGAGCGGTGGTGTGCACGTGGGTGTCGACGAAACCGGGGGTGACGAAGGCCCCGTCGAGGTCGACGATCTCGGCGTCCGGGTGCAGGGCCCGGCCGGGCCGGTCCTCCCCCACCCACACCACGACCCCGTCGGTGACCGCCATCGCGGTGGCGTCGGGGTTGGTGGGGCTGTAGATGCGTCCGTCGACCAGCAGTTGGGTGCTCACGGTCGTCCAGTCTGCCCGTTACGGCAGTGCGCGCGGCCCCTGGGTGCCGAACGTGTCGCCGCCGGTGGGGCCGCTCACATCGACGACCTCGCCGTCGATGACGTCCCCGCCGCCGCGGGTGCGGACGGTGCGCGACGCGAACTCCACCCCGGCCATCGTGACGGTCGCCTTGCGTCCGGCGACCGCGACGGCGACGGGACGCAGCGCCCATCGGGTGACCGGCAGCAGCATCAGCAGACCCAGCACCGACGTGACCAGGCCGGGCACGAACATCAGGACCGAGCCGGCGGCGACCATCGCGCCGTCGGCGACCGCCCCGGTCGGGGACGCCTCTCCTCGGGTGGCGCGGCGGAAGCCGTCCATCACGGCCCGCCACTGCGACTTCACCAGGATCATGCCGATCGCGGAGCCGGCGATGAGCAGCAGCACGGTCCACAGCACCCCGATCGTGGAGCCCACCCACACGAGCACACCGATCTCCACGACGACGTAGAGCAGGAAGAGCAGGGCGATCATGGTGGGTCCTTTCGCAGCGGGTCCGCTGCCTGCTCAACGAGCGGGGGCCCGGAAATGCTCCCACAGGAGCTCGCGGAGCCGGATTCGATTGCATAACAACCTAACCCTTAAGTAGACATTGAGAGTTTGGGCGTGGTTCGGTACGACGATCGACCGGTCCGCCGGACCGGTCCCCCGAGAGGAGAAACCGTGCCACGTCCGTCTCGTCGTGCCCTGACCCGCCTGTCCGCCCTCGTCGCCGGTGCCGCACTGTCTATGGGCCTGGTCTCGGGCCTGTCGGTGGGGACGGCGTCCGCCGCCCCGGCCTTTCCCGACCTTCCCGTTCCGCCGGCGCTGCAGGATCTGATCGGCGGCGTCCTCGACCAGCCGGGCGTCAAGGACGCCATCGAGGGCGCCACCGGACACGAGGTCGGCGCCACCACCGCGCAGGACTTCCTGTTCCCCGCCCCCACGTTCGGGTGCGGGCCCGCCGGCGAGCCGATGACGGTGACCGTCGCCAACGCCCAGGCCGGCCCCAACTTCCCGGTCCCGCCGTGGATCGAACGCGGCCACCTGCGGTTCCAGGCGATCCCCGCGCACCTCGAGATTCCGCAGCAGTCGAACCTGCAGGTCGCGTGGTTCAACACCGCCACCCTGCAGGGCGGCGTCGTACCCCTCGCCGACACCGTCCTGGACGTGCCGACCCTGTCGACGACCGTCGACACCGGTGAGGGCACCGTGCTGGCCGCACTGTTCGGTCGGGTCAGCTACCCCTCGGGCGTCACCTGCACCGCGCTCGGCACCGTCGGACAGTTCACGGCCTGAGCGTGTCGTGCCGGGTTCCTGCCGGTGTTCGGCAGGAACCCGGCACAACCGTGGCACGATCGACACCGTGCCCCGTACCCCCGACGATCAGCGGCTCGCGGATCTGGCCCGGTTGCGCCGCGTCCGCGACCGGATCGACCGCGACTACGCGCAACCGCTCGACGTGGAGGCCCTGGCCCGCGGGGTGCACATGTCCGCCGGGCACCTGTCGCGGCAGTTCAAGCTCGCCTACGGCGAGTCCCCGTACTCGTACCTGATGACGCGGCGCATCGAGCGGGCCATGACGCTGCTGCGGCGCGGCGACCTGTCGGTCACCGAGGTGTGCTTCGCCGTCGGCGGCTCGTCGCTGGGCACGTTCAGCACCCGGTTCACCGAACTGGTCGGGGTGTCCCCCAGCGTCTACCGGGCGCAGGTGGCGGTGGATGGGCAGGACACCGAGATGCCGTCCTGTGTGTCCCGGCAGGTGACCCGACCGGTCAGGAATCGAGAAGCGCGGACGACGGTGCGGCCCTAGCGTGTTCGTCATGGACATCACCATTCACAACGCCTTCCTCCCCCACCTCGACCGGGACGCCACCCTCGCCTTCTACCGGGACCTGCTCGGGTTCGAGGTCCGCAAGGAGGTCGGCTACAACGACATGTACTGGATCACCGTCGGCCACCCGGACCAGCCCGGCGTCTCGCTGGTCCTGACCCCGCCGGCCGCCGACCCCGGCGTCACCGACGAGGAGCGCCGCACGATCACCGAGATGATGGCGAAGGGCACCTACGCGATCCTCACCCTGGCCACCCCCGACCTGGACGCCACGTTCGACAAGCTCGTCGCCGGGGACGCCGAGATCGTGCAGGAGCCGACCGACCAGCCGTACGGCATCCGGGACTGCGCGGTCCGTGATCCCGCCGGCAACCTGCTCCGCATCAACGAGGTGCGCTGACATGACGACCATCGACTCCCTCACCCTCGACGCCACCGACCCCGTCGCCGCGAAGAACTTCCACGCCGCACTCGGTCTCGACGACCTCGTCACCGTCGCCGACACACCCGCACCGACGACCGGATTCCGCGGCTACACACTGTCGCTCGTGGTATCCCGGCCCAACATTGTCGACACCCTCGTCCAGGCCGCGCTCGACGGCGGGGCAACCACACTGAAGCCGGTGAAGAAGAGCCTGTGGGGATACGGCGGCGTCGTGCAGGCCCCGGACGGGGCGATCTGGAAGGTCGCGACGTCGTCGAAGAAGAACACCGGACCGGCAAGCCGGAAGATCGACGACGTCGTCCTGCTGCTCGGCGCCGACGACGTCAAGGCGAGCAAGCAGTTCTACGTCGATCACGGATTCGAGGTGGCGAAGAGCTTCGGCCGCAAGTACGTCGAGTTCGCTACACCGGATTCGCGGATCACCCTGGCGCTCTACGGTCGTCCCGCTCTCGCGAAGGACGCCGGCGTCCCAGCCGACGGGACCGGGTACCACGGGATCGTCATCGGCAGCGACGCCCCGAGCTTCACCGACCCGGACGGCTTCGTGTGGGAGACCGCCGCGCGATGACAGCGCCGTCCGGTAGACATGGATGCCGCGCACCACAGAGGGAGACACGATGACCACGACCACCGGGCCGGCCACGCAGTCACCGACGCCGCACGCCGCCGACCGCCACGACACGATCCGCGTCCACGGTGCGCGGGAGAACAACCTGAAGAACGTCGACGTCGAACTGCCGAAGCGGCGGCTGACGGTGTTCACCGGGGTGTCCGGGTCGGGGAAGAGTTCGCTGGTGTTCGCGACGATCGCCGCCGAATCCCAGCGGATGATCAACGAGACGTACAGCGCGTTCGTGCAGGGGTTCATGCCGACGATGGCGCGTCCCGACGTGGACGTGCTCGAGGGGTTGACGACGGCGATCATCGTCGACCAGGAGCGGATGGGGGCGAATCCGCGGTCGACGGTGGGCACGGCGACGGACGCGAACGCGATGCTGCGGATCCTGTTCAGCCGCCTCGGGACCCCGCACATCGGGTCGCCGCAGGCGTTCTCGTTCAATGTGGCGTCGATCAGCGGGGCGGGCGCGGTGACGGTCACCAAGGGGGGCCGGGAGGTCAAGGAACGCCGGTCCTTCGAGGTCACCGGCGGCATGTGCCCGCGCTGTGAGGGCATGGGGCAGGTCTCCGACTTCGACCTGACCGCCCTGTACGACGCCTCCAAGTCGTTGAACGACGGTGCACTGACCATTCCCGGCTACAGCATGGACGGCTGGTACGGCCGCATCTTCCGCGGCTGCGGCTTCTTCGACCCGGACACCCCGATCGCGAAGTTCACGAAGAAACAGTTGAACGATCTGCTGTACAAGGAACCGACGAAGGTCAAGGTCGAGGGCGTCAACGTCACCTACGAGGGCCTGATCCCGAAGATCCAGAAGTCGATGCTGTCGAAGGACCGGGAGGCGATGCAGCCGCACATCCGGGCGTTCGTCGACCGGGCCATCACGTTCCAGACCTGCCCCGACTGCGACGGCACCCGGCTCAGTGCCCTGGCCCGCTCGTCGACGATCGGTGGAATGTCGATCGCCGACGCATGCGCCATGCAGATCAGTGACCTCGCGGAGTGGGTGCGCGGGCTCGACGACAAGTCGGTGGCGCCGTTGCTGGCGTCGCTGTCGCACACCCTGGATTCGTTCGTGGAGATCGGGCTGGGCTATCTGAGCCTGGACCGGCCGGCCGGCACCCTGTCCGGCGGTGAGGCGCAGCGCACCAAACTGATCCGGCATCTCGGGTCCTCACTGACGGACGTCACGTACGTGTTCGACGAGCCGACGATCGGTCTGCATCCGCACGACATCGCCCGCATGAACAGTCTGCTGCTGCGGTTGCGGGACAAGGGCAACACGGTGCTGGTGGTCGAGCACAAGCCGGAGGCGATCGCGATCGCCGACCACGTCGTCGACCTGGGTCCGCGGGCCGGTGCCGACGGCGGGCAGATCGTGTTCGAGGGCACCGTCGACGGGCTGCGGTCGAGCGGCACCCTCACCGGCAAGCATCTCGACGATCGGGCCGCGGTGAAACCGCGGGTGCGGAAGGCGAAGGGCGTGTTGGAGATCCGCGGCGCCGACACCCACAACCTGCGCAGTGTCGACGTCGACCTCCCGCTCGGGGTCCTGGTTGTGGTCACCGGTGTCGCCGGGTCGGGAAAGAGCTCCCTGATCCACGGGTCGGTGGCGCCGCGCGAGGGTGTGGTGGCGATCGACCAGGGCGCGATCAAGGGGTCGAGGCGCTCCAACCCGGCCACCTACACCGGCCTGCTCGACCCGATCCGGAAGGCGTTCGCGAAGGCCAACGGCGTCAAACCGGGCCTGTTCAGCGCCAACTCGGACGGGGCGTGCCCCAACTGCAACGGCGCCGGTGTCGTGTACTCGGATCTGGCGATGATGGCCGGCGTGTCCACGACCTGCGAGGTGTGCGACGGCAAACGCTTCCAGGCGGAGGTCCTCGACTACACGTTCGGCGGCCGCAACATCGACGAGGTGCTGACGATGTCGGTGGCCGCCGCCCACGAGTTCTTCGGCGGCGGGGACGCGAAACTACCGGCCGCGCACAAGATCCTCACCCGCCTCGTCGACGTCGGCCTCGGCTACATCACGATCGGGCAGCCGCTGACCACCCTGTCCGGTGGGGAACGCCAGCGCCTCAAACTGGCCACCCACATGGGCGAGAAGGGGGACGTGTACGTCCTCGACGAACCGACCACGGGCCTGCATCTCGCGGACGTCGAAAACCTGCTCGGGCTGCTGGACCGGCTGGTCGACGCCGGGAAGTCCGTCATCGTCATCGAACACCACCAGGCGGTCATGGCGCACGCCGACTGGATCGTCGACCTCGGCCCGGGCGCCGGGCACGACGGCGGACAGGTCGTGTTCGAAGGCACCCCGCAAGAGCTGGTGGCCGCCCGGTCCACCCTGACGGGACAGCATCTCGCGGAATATGTAGGCGGCTGAGGGTGCCGGCCCGCGGGTGTCGTGTTTACGCGTCGCGGGCCGCGATCCGGTCCTCGTAGTGCAGCCGCAGGGCGTCGTAGGCGTCCGCCTCGAGCTCTTCGCCGGTCCCGTCGATCACGGCCCGAGTGCCGGAAAGCGCCCAGGTCGCACCGGCCCCGGTCACGAAGAACCCGGTGAGCTCACGCCGGAGGCGATGCCACCAGATGGCGCAGCGCGTCGGACACAGTGGAGTGGCTGGCGATTCGGCTGCTCGCGTTGGACTGCCGCTTCGTCGTGCACGGGCCGCGGGAGCTGAAAGGATCACCTCGGCTGGATCCACGAACGGACCCGCTGAGGGTCGGCGGTGAGGCGCGCAGCATCTCAGCTGAAATTCATGGGGCGGATCCGAAACAGTTGTCCGGTCCTGTTTTCCCGTGCTGCGTACTTCGATGACAATTCACAGGCGCGGATGTGAATCGCCGCCCCGGCTGGACCGATCAGATCGATTCAGCGCTGTTTGCCGACTCGACGAACCGTGACCAGTACGGTACTCGCACGACGATGGGTGAAAGCGTCCTTCGTCCCTGGCCGAACGGCAGTTCGTTGGTCAAATACTCGACGAGGTCGGCCCCGTAGTAGATGATGTCGGTTTGCGACGCCGAGAACACCGGCGATCCCGATGGGGAGGGAGCTGCGGGGGTGAACCGGTGTCCATAGATCGGGACGAGGCGAGGCCACATCGCCAGTTCTCGGCGCACGGTCGCGGCTACATCCTCGGGTGCGGAGGGAAACTCGCCCCAGGACGCAGGCCAGAAGGGCGGGTTCTGGTGCAGCGCGTCGAAAATGAACCCTTCGGCCACCGTGTCCAGCCAGGTCTTCAACTCATGGTCGTTACCATTACGCCAATCCGGCCAGCGGTCGCCCAGCGGTAGGGCCGTCGCGAGAAGACTGTGGTGGTCCGGGTTGAATCGGAATCCGAAGCGTTCTTCGATCGAGTCGAATTCGGCATCGGTCAAGCCGGGGCCGAGTTCGATCCCTGCATCGTCCAGCAGTGTCGCCGCATCGTGCCCAGGTTGTCCCATGCGACGATCATCGCAGAGCATCGGCTCGGCCCCGAACATTTCGCCTTTGGTCGGTGTGGTTGTCGAGTTCTGGATTTACGCATGCACGGTCGGCAACAATTCCCTGTCCTCCCAGCTGCTGTCGTGGCACACTGATCGCCCGGAAGCCCGACGGACGACCAGGAAGGATCATCGGATGCCCGCGACGTATTCACTGCGCCTGCAGCAGTTGTCGATGATTCACCGTTCCGATTGGCTGACCGAACATTCCGGCCGCAGTGCCGGTTTCCGCGTCTGCTGACGCCCTTCTCCTCGGGGCGTGCGCGCCCCGATCCCTCGAACACCGTCCGATTCGCTCACCGGCCGCGACGGCCGGGACGGTCACGGGCCGCGTAACGCCTCGAGAACCCCACTCCCCCACGAGACGAGGTTGTCGATTGTCATGACCCACCCGCCCGGCACCGCGATCACCGCGCGCACCTGGATGAACACCCGTGTGCGGGTGCTCAATTCGACGTACGAGGACTTCGATGTCGTCCCCGCAGCCCGAGCGGTGGTGCTGCTCGCCGAAGAACTCGCGGTCACCCTCGTCGAGCATGCGCCCCGGTTCGTGGTGCGCTCCCAGCACGTCGCGATCCCGCTGCCCTGCACCATCCAGCTGCTCGAGTACGTGCACACGCCGCCGCGTCCGGTCGTCGACGACGATTCCCGGGCCACGTGTCCCACGATCCTGGCGCGGGACCGGTACCGGTGCGCGTACTGCGGCCGCCCCGGTGCCCGCACCGTCGATCACGTGTTCCCGAAGAGCCGTGGCGGCGGCGACACGTTCGGCAACCTGGTCGCCGCGTGCGCGGACTGCAACGGCCGCAAGGCCGACCGCACCCCGGAGGAGGCCGGCATGCCGCTGCTGTGGCAGCCGCGGGCCCCGAGAGACGACGTCAAACGGCAGCACACGATCTGGCGCGACCTGACCCCCACCCGCTGAACGCCCCGGAAGGAGGCACATCCCCATGACCGTCACGACGACCCCGGTCGACCTGCCCGCCGCGGCCGGCACCCCGGAGTGGGAGACCGCTGCATGCCGCGGTGACCGGCACCCCGACCGCTGGTTCCCCGACCCGAGCGAGGACTTCGACTACGCCGCCGCCGTCTGCGCCCGCTGCCCCCTCGCGGCCGCGTGCGGCGGCTACGCGGCAACCACCGGCCTGTCCGGGGTGTGGGGTGGCCACGAATACCGGCGGGGTCGCCGCGTCCGATGAACCGGCCGTTGCCCGTAGTCTCGACCGGCGATCGAACCGAGCGGTGAGGAGGACATATGGGGGTCTGGGGTTCGGGGAACTTCGACATTGACTACTCCCCGTCCTGAAGGACGGGGATTCTCGGACTCACGTCCGAGGGTTCCTGTTTCACCACGGATTGCCGATGGGCGAACCCATGCGGTCTGACATCCGCTCCGCAGGCGTTTCGTGTCTCCGCCAGCCCGGCGGCGACGAGGATGTTCTGTGCGGCGTTGTGGTCCCGGTCGTGCCGGGTGCCGCAGTCCGGGCACGTCCACTGCCGTGTCCCGAGGGGCAACACGGCGAGCCGATGCCCGCACGCACTGCACGTCTTGGAGCTGGGGTACCAGCGGTCGATCACCACGAACCGGCGTCCGGCCCGCGCGGTCTTGTACTCGAGCATCGACCGGAACTCACCCCAGCCGGATTCGCTGATCGACTTCGCCAACGACCGGTTACGGACCATCCCGGACACGTTCAGGTCCTCAACAGCGATCGTGTCGAACCGCTGCACCAGCGCCGTGCCGGCCTTGTGCAGGAAGTCGCGGCGAGCATCCCGCACCCGGGAATGCTTGCGTGCGACCTTCCGGCGTTGCCTGTTCCGGTTGTTCGAGCCTTTCCGCATCCGCGCCAGGCGCCGCTGGTGCCGGCGCAGACCTCGCTCGTGGCGGGCCATGTGCTTCGGGTTGGCGATCTTCTCCCCGGTCGACAGCACTGCAAAGTCCTTGACGCCGAGATCCACACCGACCGACATGCCCGTCGCGGGAAGTGGTTCAGCGTCGGCGTGGTCGACAGCGAACGTCACGAACCAGCGGCCGTCCGGCTCGCAGGAGACGATCACCATCGTCGGGTCGAGCGTCGCGAGATCGATGCCGGGCCAGGACCACGCGACCCGCAGCGGCGCGGTGGTCTTCGCCAACCACAACCCGTCCGCTTTGATGCGGAACGCGGAGCGCGTGTAATGCGCAGACTGACGAGAATGCCGACTCTTGAACCGCGGGTACCGGGCCGTGCCCGTGAAGAACGACCCGAACGCGGTGTGCTGATGCCGCAGGGTCTGCTGCAACGGCACCGACGACACCTCCGACAGGAACGCGAGGTCGTCGGTCTTCTTCCACTGCGACAGCGCCGCATCGGTCTCCGTGTAGGAGATCGACTTCTGCTCTGTCGTGTACCGGTGTTGCCGATCCGCGAGAGTCTTGTTCCACACGACCCGCACGCACCCGAATGTGCGGCGCAGCAGCGCCGCCTGTTCGGGGTCCGGGTAGGCCCGGACCTTGTATGCGGTCCTCACCCCACCATCACAACAGAAGGGTCCGACATGTTCGACGCCATTCCTCCCCGCCGTGAACGACAGGGCATCCTGACGAGTATTCGGTGACACCGTCGCCGACGGTCTGGAAATACTGACCGGCCGGATCGTCGACGACATCACCGCCGAGTTCGAGGACGACTCCCGGCTGGAGCCGGACGAGTGGGGCGGCGAGATGGTCCCGGCGTGGCTCGAGATCCTCACCGACATCGCCGAGACACGACGGGTCGGCGCGGCCTTCCCCTCGTCGACGGTCCTGACCGGCTGGCGGGACCGGTATCTCCGTGTGTGGGACGGATACATCGACGGACTCGACCCGGACCCCGCCCACAAGATTGCCCGTCGGGCCGTACTCGTCCACACCTTCGACCGGGCCGTCGCCGTGGCCGCCGAACGGGGACAGGACACGTCCTAGCCGGGGCACCTAGCGCATAGCCTGAACCAGTCGGACGAGCTTCATCGGCCGCAGATGCTCTTGGTCGGCAAAGAACCCTTCAGGCACGCTCGAAGATTCGTCGACGTCCTCTTGTAGTTGCCAACTGTGCTCTGCCAACCACGTGCCCATCTCCTCCGGCGTCGATGAGCATTGCCAGGGCTCACCCTGACGGCCCGCCATCGCCGCTACCGCCTTTGCGTACTCCGCTCCCGGTTCATCGCGGAGTTCAGGCGCGAGGTGATGGTCGAAGATGCGTTCAACCCAGCCTTCTCGCCCTCTAGCCGACTGCTTCGGCCATCGACCTGAATCACTTGTCCGCCGCGGTGACCCGATCAGATCACCAACGCCATTGCGCGGGCGGGTAGAGCAACCAAGAGGTGCCGTCCGATTCCTGTTTGACATGCCAGAGGATTACGCCGGCCGAGTGCATGACCTGGGAACGTTCGGGTAGCGCGAATGGCGGTACCCACATCAGCTGGATCTCACCGTCACCATTCCAGCCCGCGTCCGCGAATCGCTGGCGCGCGATCGCAAGATAGTCGTCGACGTCCGCGACGAACTCGGAGGGGTCGCGGGTGAATTCGAGATTGTCGATCCACTCTTGACGTCCTCCCGGCCGTGAACGGCCGGGATTCCTACTGCGGCACGTCGTGCCGCTTCGGGGGGTTCCTGTTTCATCGAGTCGTGCTCCCCGCTAGGCGGGGAGGCTGACCGTCTCTCCGCAGGCGTTTCGCCTCTCCGCCCGTCCGGCGGCGAGAATATTGATGGCTGCATTCAGATCCCGATCGTGGACCGCCCCACACGGACACGCCCAGGTGCGGACGTGCAGGGGTTTCTTCCCGTCGACCCGCCCGCACGTCGAGCACGTCTGCGACGACGGGAAGAACCGGTCCACCGTGCCGAAGGTGCGCCCGTACCGGGTGGCTTTCTCCTCCACCAACCGGAGGAACTGACCCCAGCCGGCGTCGTGGACCGATTTCGCCAACCGGGTCCGCGCCAGCCCGGTCACGCACAAGTCCTCGACGTACACCGCTTGGTTCTCGCGGACGATCGTCGTGGACTGCTTGTGCGCGAAGTCCAGCCGCGCGTCCCGAACCCGGGCATGCGCCCGGGCAACCTTCACTCGGGCCTTGGCCCGGTTCTTCGAGCCTTTCTCCTTGCGGGACAGATTCTTCTGCGCTTTGCGGAGTCGACGCTCCGCCTGCCGGAAAAACTTCGGCGAGGTGACCGTCTTCCCGTTCGACAGCACCGCGAACGTGGTGAGCCCCAGATCGATACCCACCTCGGCGTCGGTTGCAGGCAGTGGCTCGTCGACGGTCTCGACGACGAAGCTGGCGAAGTAGCGGCCGGCGGCATCCTTGACGACCGTCACACTCGACGGATCCGACGGCAGATCGCGGGACCAACGGACTGTCACCTCCCCGATCTTCGGCAGACGCAGCTTCCCGCCCGCCGTCACCGCGAACTTGGCGTTGCGAGTGAACCGGATCGACTGCCGGTGGTCGCGCCGCGACCGAAACCGCGGAGCGCCGACCTTGCGGCCCCGCCGCTTCCCGGTGACCGAGGCAAAGAAGTTCCGGTACGCGGTGTTCGCATCCGCCAACGCCTGCTGCAACACCACCGACGACACCTCGGAAAGCCAGGCCCGCTCCGGGGTCTTCTTCGCCACGGTCAACGCTTTCGACAGCTCCGCATCCGTCGGATACGGCAGCCCATCCCGCCGGGCGGCTTCCCGTGTGGCGATCGCGTCGTTGAACACCACCCGCGCGCACCCGAACGCCCGCGCCAACGCCACCTGCTGCCCCACAGTGGGGTAGAGCCGGAACTGGTATCGGAGCTGCACGAACCCCAACCTAGCCGCGGGGTCCGACAAATCCCGGCAGGAACAACCACATCCACTGCTCGCGAACAGTCTCGAGGGGTCTCGTCACGGCGGATGAGACAGGACTTCCCCGAACCGGCCCAGCACTACCGGCGGGCGCAGCGCCTCTGGCCCGGCTCCTACTTCGCAGGCTCGGTCGAGGGTGCCCCGATCAGCGTGCTGCGACAGCACATCGAGCAACAAGAGCGCCCCGTCCAGGGCACGCTCGGCCCTCGAGGGCCTACCGCGTGCGCCTTCACCTCCGCCGTGAACGGCGGAGCACTAGCGCACATTCCGGTAGCCGGTGGCTGTGAAGTCCCGAAGCGCGGACGGCGGGTAGTCGATTCCTCGGTTCTTGCTCCCTGATTCGGTCATGCCCGTATTGTTTCAGCGCTCGTGCTGGCGATGCGTTGCGCTCAGCCAGGACCGCGAGCATCTCCCTCAGCTCCCGCCGACAGTCACGTCCACACAGAATGGTCCTGGGGACACCGGCGGACCATCGTCCTTCGCCGCTGGACGCATGAACCTCCTGTGCGAACGCGCCCTCGTAATCGGTTTGCCTGCTGTCGTGTGCACTCGCTTCAGTGCGCGGCACGATCGACGAACATGTCTCCGACGAGGACCGGGACGGATCGGCTCTGGCCGACTTCGGAGGCAACCTCCACGTCAGACGCGTATCCCGCGGCGATCAGTTCCTGGCCGGATGCGCACTGCTCCAACGAGGCTGCCACGTGCTCGCGGACCGCATGCCACGCGGTCACCGCCATTTCCGCCTCCGGTGACATCGTCGACTCCGGTGACATCGTCGACTTCGGACGCAGCCGCGCGAGTTCAGACAGCACCGCGCCCGCACCCCATACGTCCTCGACGGCCGGCCGCAAGGCCCCATCCGGCCATCGCTCGCCCGCAGCGATCACCGCCACGGACGAACCCTCGACGTGGTTCTGCGCGATCCACTCTGCGACCGCCCGCGCGTTGCGCAGCGATGCGCCCACACAGACGCGGGACGATTCCGCCAGCGAGTACGCGATCGAGGAACCGTTCGGCGAGGGCAGTACGAGGCGCGTCAGCCCGACTGTGCGCCGAATGCTGCCTGGAGACAGAGTCACCGCGCCAGTGGCCGCCTCGCTCCGGCCTACCGCCAGCACCGCGCCGTGCTGCGCCGCGTAGGCGGCGGCCGAAGCGTCGCGCCATCGATACGGCAGCACCTCGACACCGAGATCGACAGCAACCGACAGCGTCGTCGTGAACGACAGGACGTCGACGACCACCGCGATCCCAGCATCCCGGCCGATCGCCGACGCCCCGGACAGGCCCCAGTCGAAACGAACAGCCCAACCGCGTTGCAGATGCGCCGGATTCACCGAACCCCCTCCCCCTGGCCTGCCACCCATTCGTCGGCAGCGAGCGCTCAGCCCCTGTCTTCTACCCGGAGACGATCGCGGGCAGGCGGACGACCTGGCCGGCGTAGGCCAGTCCGGCGCCGAAGCCGAGCAGCAGCGCGGTGTCGCCGGGCTGGGCGCCGCCGGACCGCAGGAGCTGTTCCATCGCCATCGGGATCGACGCCGCGCTGGTGTTGCCGGTCTCGGCGATGTCGCGGGCGACGGCAACGGTATCGGGCAGTCCCAGGGTCCGGATCAGGGCGTCGGTGATGCGGCTGTTCGCCTGGTGCGGCACGAAGGCGTCCAGGTCGCCGGCCGCGACTCCGGCCTTGTCGAGGGCGGCGCGGCACGCCTTCTCCAGGAACGTCACGGCCCACCGGAACACGGCCTGGCCGTTCATCCGAATGTAGGGCCGATCCGCCTCGGCACCCTTCTCCGCGACCTCGGCGAAGTATTGCATGAAGTCCTTGTCCTGCTTGATCGCCGAGGTCTGGCTGCCGTCCGAGCCCCACGCGACGGGGCCGACGCCCTCAGCCTCGCCGGGACCCACCACGACCGCGCCGGCGCCGTCGGCGAAGATGAACGCGCAGGTCCGATCGGTCGGATCGAGCAGGTCCGACAGGCGTTCCACGCCGATCACCAGGACGTGCCGTGCCTGGCCGGCACGCACGAGGCTTGCGGCGTTGCCGAGCGCGTAGCAGAAGCCCGCGCAGCCGGCGGAGATGTCGTACGCGGCGGTGTCCTGCATGCCGAGTTCGGTGGCCACGACCGCGCCGGCCGACGGCCCCAGCACCATCTGCGAGGACGTCGCCAGCACGACAGCGTCGACCTGCTCGGCTGTGATCCCGGCAGCGGCCAGCGCATCCCGAGCGGCCGCGACGCTCATCGAGACGATCGTCTCGTCCGGCTCGGCCCAGCCGCGGGCGGTGATACCGGAGCGGGTGCGAATCCACTCGTCGGACGAGTCGATCCGGTCGACGATCTCCGCGTTGGGTACGACGCGGCGGGGCCGGTACACGCCGAGACCGAGCAGAGCCGTGTGGGCGATGGGACTTGCGGTGGCGATGGTCGCGGGCATGACATCCTCTCCATGTGAACCGATCGGTTCACGTGGACACCATCGAACATGAACCGATCAGTCCACACAAGCTGGAAGGGCCGCCATGACCTCCTTACGACCACGTGCCCGACTCCTCGCCAGTACCGTCGCGGCGGTTCAGGAAGTCGGCGTGCACGCCGCCGGGCTGACCGATCTTCTCCACCGCGCCGACGCGTCCCGAAACTCGCTGTACCAGCACTTCCCGCAGGGCAAGGCTCAACTCGTCGAGACCGCCACCCGGATCGTGACCCGGATCGTGCACTCGCACCTGAGCGTCATGGCCGATGCCCTGTCGAGCGCGCCGGACATTGAGCAGTGGCTCGACGAGCTGTTCGCGTTCTGGCGCGACCCCCTCGAATCCAGCGAGTACCGAAAGGGCTCGTTCATGCTGGCCGCCGCCCTCGACGAACTCGACCCGGCCGTGCAAGCTGCCGCCGGTCAGGCGTTCGCAGAGTGGACGTCGCGGCTCACCGACGGGTTCGTCGGCGCCGGACTCGAGCACACCACCGCACAGTCCACGGCGGGACTGCTGCTGTCGGTGATCGAGGGCGCCATCGTGCAGGCCCGTGCGCTCAAGTCCAGCACCCCCTTCGACAACGTCCGCGACCAGATGACCGTGCTGCTGAAATACCACCTCACGCCTCGACGACACGGGGCCGAAAGCTAGCCGACCAGCTGCAACGACGACACGTCCCCCTGCTGCGAATCGCCCGTCCCGACGTTTACACACCCGAGCGTGGCAAAGAACTACTGCTGGGGCGGGTCCTCACGGATGGCGCGGCCGCGGGGAGATGGCGAAACCGGCGGGTTCACCCACGGCCGCCGTGCTTCCTGGGTTCATTCCTTTCGCATGCAGGGATTCCGACACCCTGTTCATCGACACCCGGCACGGCCCTCTGCACGGAAGCGTCAATCTCTGGCCCGACCAGGGCTGGGCCTATCGGCCGCCCCTGTAGCGGTCGATCAGTGCGATGCTCGACGATCTCGCGTTCTGCCTCGAGCGCAACACCCCGATGGCGATGCGCCTGTCCACGTGGGGCAAGTACCAGCCGTACGTCGAGGACGATCTGCTGGTGTGGGAACGCGTGCCCTGAACGATGCCGTCCTCGTTCCGGAGCAAGCGGTCGGTGCCGGCCGAACACCGCCGGTCGTCGACACGGTTCACAATGAATGTGGCCGCGTGTCCTGCCACCCGTCTCCGGCAGCGGCGACCGAACCGGATCGCTCCGCCACGATCGCGGCGAGGACGGCCCCGGCGCGCAACAGGGCGAGCATTCGCCGGCCGATCTCGACGATCCGAGCGTCGAGGACGGCCCGGGACGTTTCGAGGTCCCCGAGTTCGCGGAGGTCGGTGACGATCGTCCGCACGGCGGGAATCGGGTAGCCCGCGGCCCGCAGCGCTGCGACGATCCGGGCGTCGCGGATCACCGGTAGCGGGTAGCGACGCACCGATCCGGTGGCCGTCGTGGTTCGTTCGGGGGTGAGCAGACCGGCCGACTCCCAGAACCGGAGGGTCGACGCCCGCACCCCGAGGGCGTCGGACAGTTCCCCGACGGACATGTCGTCGCCCGCCACGGCTGGGGCGTCGGTGGAGACTTCGGTTCGGATCGCGTCCAGTGCGGCCCGGGCGGCAAGGGTCCTCGCCCGTTCCCGTTCGAGACCGGAATGCAGCGAGCACACCAGTGCCGCTGCGGCATCGTCCGGCAGGGCCCGGACGTCGACCAGTGTTCGCCGCGCCGCCACCGGCCCCACCGCATCCACCAGGTCCCGGTATGTGTGCAGGTCACGAACATGTTGTGGGGAGAATCTCCGGTATCCGTTGCTGCCGCGGCGGGCTGCGGCCAGAACCCCGAGCGCCTCGAGGTCGCGGATCTGCTGCACCGAATAGCCGGTGGCTGCGGCGACGGCAGACACCCCGATACCGTCCGGAACGGCCGTGTCGTTCATCGACAACCCTCCACAAGCACTTCAATACCACACTCGAACCATGAGTATGGAACAGATCCTCGCCACCGTCCGGGGCCTCGACGGCGTTCTCGAGCTCGCGCCGACCGTCGGCAGCACCTTCCCGGAGATCTCGTGGGGTGACCACTTCTTCTACTTCGCCCCCGACGGCGTCGTGCCGCGGCACCAGCCGTACGCCACGATCGTGTCGAAGGACTATCCGGGCGACGACCTGTCGGACCTCGACCGGTCCGGGAGACGCCGACTCAACATTCACGTCGGGCGCGCCGCGGTCGACGAACTCGCCTCCACCGACGGCGTCGTGGACTTCGCGGCGACCGACGTGGTGCTCCCGCATCCGGTGTATGCCCGGCAGGGCTGGGTGTCGATCGTCGAACCGGGGCCGCGCACGTCCGGGCTCGCCGTCGACCTTCTGCACGGCGCCCACGAGTCGGCGCGGCGGCGCGCGGGACACCGGTCCGGCGGCCACTAGTCTGGACCGGTGATCGTCACCCACGGCGCGCTGCCGCGCGCAGTCCCGTCCGACCGTCCGGTGGACCCCGAGTTCACGACGCTGCCGTTGCGGTTGCTGGCCGACGCCGCCCTGTCGGTGGCGCGGGCCGCCGGCGCCGAGCACGCCGACCTGCGGGTGCACCGGCTGGTCACGCAGTCGCTGCGGCTGCGGGACGGCCGGGTCCAGTCCGTGTCCGACGGTGTGGAACTCGGGTTCGCGGTGCGGGTGATCGTCGACGGCACGTGGGGGTTCGCGGCGCACGCCGAACTCACCGCCGAGCGGGCGGCCGCGGTCGCGGCGGAGGCGGTCGCGGTGGCCCGCGCCCTGCGCAGCCTCAACCGGGACCGGGTCGTCCTCGCCGACGAACCGGTGTATCCGGATGCGGCGTGGGTGTCGCAGTACACGCTCGACCCGTTCACCGTCCCCGCCGCCGACAAGGTCGACCTGCTCACCGACTTCTCGCAGCACCTCCTGGCCGCGGACGGCGTCGACCATGTGACCGCGTCGTGCCTGCAGGTCAAGGAACAGACGTTCTACGCCGACCTCGCCGGCTCGGCGATCACCCAGCAGCGGGTGCGGCTGCATCCGGAACTCGAGGCGGTGTCCGTCGACGCCGCCGCCGGCACGTTCGAGACGATGCGCACCCTCGCCCCGCCGGTCGGCCGCGGCTGGGAATACCTCACCGGCACGGGCTGGGAGTGGGACACCGAACTCGCCGAGATCCCCCCGCTACTGGCGGAGAAGATCGCCGCCCCGAGCGTTGTCGCGGGCCCGACGGATCTGGTGATCGATCCGACGAACCTGTGGCTGACGATCCACGAATCCGTCGGCCACGCCACCGAATACGATCGCGCGATCGGCTACGAGGCAGCCTATGCGGGCACCTCGTTCGCCACCCCCGACCTGCTCGGCACCCTGCGCTACGGCAGCGAGCACATGCACGTCACCGCCGACCGCACCGAGCCGCACGGCCTCGCCTCCGTCGGATTCGACGACGACGCGGTCGCCGCCCAGTCCTGGGATCTGGTGCGCGACGGAACTCTGGTCGGCTACCAGCTGGACCGGGTGTTCGCGCCCCGTCTCGGACTGGACCGCTCCAACGGCTGCTCGTACGCCGACTCGGCGCAGCACGTGCCGATCCAGCGGATGGCGAACGTGTCGCTGCAACCCGACCTGCACACGGACACGTCCACCGCCGACCTGATCGGCCGTGTCGAGGACGGGATCTACGTCGTCGGCGACAAGTCCTGGTCGATCGACATGCAGCGCTACAACTTCCAGTTCACCGGGCAGCGTTTCTTCCGGATCCGCGACGGCCGCCTCGACGGGCAGCTCCGCGACGTCGCCTACCAGGCCACCACCACCGACTTCTGGGGGTCCCTCGACGCGGTCGGCGGTCCGTCGACGTGGCGGCTCGGCGGCGCCTTCAACTGCGGCAAGGCGCAGCCCGGGCAGGTCGCGGCGGTCAGCCACGGCTGCCCGTCCGCACTGTTCCGGAACGTGAACGTGCTCAACACCCGGCAGGAGGGGACGCGGTGATCGCGGCACAGGAGCTCATCGAGCGGGCGCTCGCCTGCTCCACCGTCGACGAGACGATGGTGCTGGTCACCGATGCGAGCGAGGCGTCGCTGCGGTGGGCCGGGAATTCGATGACCACCAACGGGGTCGCCACGTCCCGGTCCTGGACCGTCGTCTCGATCGTGCGG
Source organism: Prescottella sp. R16 (assembly GCF_030656875.1). Lineage (NCBI taxonomy): Bacteria > Bacillati > Actinomycetota > Actinomycetes > Mycobacteriales > Nocardiaceae > Rhodococcus > Prescottella sp. R16. The sequence goes on along the minus strand of NZ_CP130943.1, from coordinate 2,315,644 downwards.
GACGGCGACGGTGCCCGGGTGGGGGCGGTGACATCGTCGCGGGTCGACGCCGACGCGATCGAGCAGGTGGTGCGGGCGTCGGAGGCAGCGGCCGCCGCCGCGCAGCCCGCCGCGGACGCGATGGACCCGATCTCCGGTGACGGCGACAGAGCCGCCGACGGCTGGGCGGACGGTCCCGCCACGACCGGGGTGTCGGTGTTCGAGTCGCTGGTGCCGGGGCTGGCCGACGGTTTCGACGGCGCGGACCGGCTCTACGGGTTCGCGCACCACCAGCTGCACTCCACGTGGCTGGGCACCTCGACGGGGGTGCGGCGCCGGTTCACGCAGCCCACCGGGTCGATCGAGATCAACGGCAAACGCGGTGACGCCAGCGCGTGGGTGGGGTCGGCGAGCGTCGACTTCACCGACGTGTCCGTGCCCGGCCTGCTGGCGGAGTTGTCGCGGCGACTGGACTGGTCGGCGCGCACCGTCGCGCTGCCGGCGGGCCGCTACGAGACGCTGCTGCCGCCGTCGGCGGTGGCGGATCTGATGATTCCGCTGATGTGGGCGATGGAGGGCCGCGGCGCGCAGGAAGGGCACACGGCCCTGTCCCGGGCGGGCGGCACCCGCGTCGGGGAACGACTGACGGACCTGCCGCTCACCCTGTTCTCCGATCCGCACGCCGCCGGGCTCGGGTATGCGCCGTTCGTGGCGGCGACGGCGTCGTCGGACACGGTCTCGGTGTTCGACAACGGTATGGACGCCGGCCGGGTCGACTGGATCCGCGACGGGGTGATCGACGCGCTGGCCTACCCGCGGGCGGCGGCCGCCGAATTCGGTGCGCCGGTCGCGGTGCCGGGCGACAACCTGCTGCTCACCGGCGGCACCGACGCCGGCCTCGACGACCTGATCGCCGGCACCGAACGCGGCCTGCTGCTGACGTGCCTGTGGTACATCCGGGAGGTCGATCCGGCGACCGCGCTGCTCACCGGGTTGACCCGCGACGGCGTCTATCTCGTCGAGGACGGGCAGGTCACCGCGGCGGTGAACAATTTCCGGTTCAACGAGTCCCCGCTGGATCTGCTGCGCCGCACCACCGAGGTGGGGGCCACCGAGCAGACGCTGCCCCGGGAATGGAAGGACTGGTTCACCCGCACCGCGATGCCGCCGATGCGGATCCCGGACTTCCATATGTCGAGTGTGAGCGAGGCGCAATGAGCCTCCGCATCACCCTCGCCGACGACGCCCGCTGCCCCTGCCAGTCCGGGGACACCTACGGCAACTGCTGCGGCCGCTACCACTCCGGGGCCGCGACCGCACCGACCGCGGAAGCATTGATGCGGTCCCGGTATGCGGCGTTCGCCCGCGGCGACGCCGACTACCTGCGCCGCACCTGGCATCCGAGCACCCGCCCGGACACCCTCGACCTGGACCCCGAGCAGCACTGGCTGCGCCTCGACGTCCTCGCCACCACCGGCGGCGGGCCGTTCGACACCACCGGCACCGTCGACTTCGAGGCGTTCTACCGGTACGGGCGGGTCCGCGAGTCGCTGCGCGAACACAGCCGGTTCGTCCGCGAGAACGGGCAGTGGCTGTACGTCGACGCGTTGGCCTGATTCCGGCGTAGCGTCTCCTGACAAGGAGACGTCTGTCGTGGACTGGTTCGACGCCGGCGACTACACGCTGTCACGGCTGCTCTTCACGGAGGGCCTGGCCGTGATCTACCTGTGCGCGTTCGTGGCGGCGGCCCGCCAGTTCCGGCCGCTGCTCGGCGACGGCGGGATGCTGCCGATCCGGCGATTCCTGGCCGGGAGCCGGTGGCAGCGCTCCCCCAGCCTGTTCCATCTGCACTATTCGGACCGGTTCTACGCCGGTGTCTGCTGGGTCGGGGCCGGGCTGTCGGTGGCGGCCGTGCTCGGTGCGCTGCAACGACTGCCGCTGCCGCTGTGCATGCTCGGCTGGCTGCTGTTGTGGGGGCTGTATCTGTCGATCGTCAACGTCGGGCAGCTGTGGTACTCGTTCGGGTGGGAGTCGCTGCTGCTCGAGGTGGGGCTGCTGGCGGTGTTCGTGGGGAACGCCGACACCGCGCCGCCCCTGCTCACCCTGCTGTTGCTGCGGTGGCTGCTGTTCCGGCTCGAGTTCGGGGCGGGCCTGATCAAACTGCGCGGCGACGCATGCTGGCGGGACTTCACCTGCCTGGACTACCACCACGAAACCCAGCCCATGCCGGGCCCGCTGAGCTGGTATTTCCACCATCTGCCGCGGCCGCTGCACCGGGTCGAGGTGGCCGGTAACCACGTCACCCAGTTGATCGTGCCGTTCTTCCTGTTCGCGCCGCAGCCGGTGGCGGGCGGCGCGGCCGCGATCATGATCGTCACCCAGTTGTGGCTGGTGGCGTCCGGCAATTTCGCGTGGCTGAACTGGCTGGCGATCGTCATCGGACTGTCGGTGCTGCCGGACGGCTTCTGGGCGGCGGTACTGCCGATGCCGGTACCCGCAACGGGGCCGGCGCCGCTCTGGTTCGTCGTGGTGGTCGCCGCGGCCACGGTCGCGGTGGCGGCACTCAGCTACCGGCCGGCCCGGAACCTGTTCTCCCACGGGCAGAAGATGAACGCGTCGTTCGATCCGTGGCACCTGGTGAACACGTACGGCGCGTTCGGGCACGTCACCCGTGTCCGGCGGGAGATCGTCGTCGAGGGCACCTCCGACGACGATCCGTCCGACGACAGTGTGTGGCGCGCCTACGAGTTCCGCGGCAAACCCGGCGACGTCCGGTACCGGCCCCGCCAGTTCGCGCCCTACCATCTGCGGCTCGACTGGCTCATGTGGTTCGCCGCCATCGACCCCGGTTATGCGACGCCGTGGTTCGGCGGCTTCCTCGCCCGGCTCCTCACCGGCGACCGCGACACCCTGAACCTGTTGCGGCACAATCCGTTCCCCGACCGTCCGCCCGCATGGGTGCGGGCCCGGGAGTTCCGCTACCGGTACAGCACCCGCGCCGAACGGAGACGGACCGGTGCCTGGTGGGTGCGGACCTACCAGGGCGACTTCGTGCCGGCGACGGCGCTGCGGCGGGCGGGGTGAGGAGCCCGCGCCGGACGGTCAGCCGGCGATCTCGTGGGGTCCCACCCGATCGCCGCCCTTGCCGCCGTGCAGGATGCCCTTCTGCAGCGCCTCGAACACGGCCATACCCTGCCCCACCATGCCGGAGATGGTGTCGTTGACACCGTCCTGGCCGTTGAGGATGGTGAGGTTCGAGTCGGCCAGCCCCTTTGCGGCCGCCTCCACGATGAGCGGCAACTGCTCGATCAGGGTCTGCTCCAACGCGACCCGGTCGTGGGACGCGGCCGCCTCGGCGAGGATCCGGATCTCCTCGGCTTTCGCCCGGGCCAGGATCTCGGTCTCCCGCGCTTTCGCCTCGGCCGGTTTGACGACCTCGCTCTGCAGCTGCTTCTCCCGCAGTTCCGCTTGCTGGACGGCCAGTTCCGACTGCGCCTCGAGCACCTCACGCTGCGCCATGGCCTGCGCCAGCGGTCCGGCCTGAGCGGACGCCGCCTTCGCGCGATCGGTCTCCGCCTGGATCTCCGCCTCCTTGATCGCCGTTTCCCGCGAGTACTCCGCCTGGCGGCGGCGGGACTCCTGCTGCGCTTCGGCGGCCGCCCGATCCGCTTCGGCCTGGGCGATCTTCGCTTCTCGTTCCACCTGCGCGAGATGCGGGGCACGCAGCGAATCGATGTAGCCGGAACCGCAGTCGTCGATCGAGCGGATCTGCATCGAGTCCACGATCAGACCCATCCGGCCCATCTCCACGTTGGAGCTGTCCAACACCTGTGAGGCGAGGACCTCCCGCTGACGGATGATCTCCTCCACCGTCATCGAACCGATGATGGATCGCAGATGCCCGGCGAAGATCTCCCCGACCGTGCCGGACATCGCGTCCTTCTGCGACGACAGGAAACGCTGCGCCGCGTTGACGATGGATTCCTTGTCGTTGCCCACCTTGAAGGCGACCACCGCGCTGACCGACAGCTCCACACCCTGCGTGGTGACACAGGTTTCCTTGATGAGCGCCTCGTGCAGATCCAGCGACAGGATGTCAGCCTTGCGGAGGACGGGGATCACGAACGCGCCCTGACCGGTGACCACCCGGAACGGGGAGCCGTCCCCGCCCCGGTGCCCACCGGAGATGAGCAGAGCCTCGTTGGGTGCGGGCACTCGATATCCGAACATTCCGTCTCCTCGTCGTCGACCGTTGTCTGTCGTGTGTCCGAATTGTGGTGACGAGACTAGAGCACAGGTGTGATGTGGCGGACTCTCAGGGCCCGAGGGTGATCCACGGCTCCACGTCCAGGACCCTCGCTCCCCGGTCGGCCACTACCAGCACGGTGGACCGAGCGGCGAGCGGTTCCGCGGACCACGCGGTGTAGGTCTCGCGACCGCCGCGGATACTCAATTCCACCTGCCCGGCCCCGCTCGATCCCCGCGTGGCCAACGTCAGCACGCCGATCTTGCCGACCGGATTCTGTTCGGACATCGCACCCCTCATACCGTGGCCGATTCGGACACTGCTGGTTCTAACATGGGCGCCCGGAGGTGGCGGCGGCGGCATCGCCGGTCGCGGTGATCATCGCCGTGTCGTCCGGGTTGCCTGTCGTGCCGACACAGCCCCGCCGGATCGCCCAGGCCCGCACCGGGTCCCGATGAGTTTCCCTTCCCGCCCCGGTCTGTACCGGTGAGCACGACGAATCGTCGTCGCCGATCATCCGGTCAGGAGGAAGCATGGGCAAGGTCGTCTGGGGGTTCACCTGCTCGCTCGACGGTTTCATCGTGGGTCCGGGTCACGACATGAGTTGGATGTCGACGGCGGAACCGTTGGCCGACGGTGCCACCGAGCGGATGGCCGGTAGGGTCGCCGTGATCATCTCGGGCCGCGCCGGCTACGACGCCGCGCAGGCCCAGCAGGGTGAGCGTGACGAGACGACGTCCGCGGCGTACGGCGGAGCGTGGTCCGGGACGGAGTTCGTGCTGACGCACCGACCGGAGGAGCTCTCCGACGATCCTGCCGTCATTGCCGTGAACTGTGACGTTCGGAGCGCGGTCGACCGTGCCCGGGAGATCGCCGGTGACCGGGACGTGCAGATCATCAGCGCCGACATCGCCCGGCAGGCACTCGAGCACGACCTGATCGACGAGTTGCAGGTGTTCGTCGCCCCCGTGTTCCTCGGTGACGGCACCCGCATCTTCGATGTCCCCGGCGGTCGTCGGATCGAGTGGGAACTCGTCGCGATCGACACCGACAGTCCGCGCAGTGCCGGCCGCGTCTACCGGCCGAAACCGCGCTGACCGCGTCAGAACCCGGGCTGTGTGTCCGTTTTCTCGGTGACGATCTGGACGAGGTTGCCGCACGTGTCGTCGAAGACAGCGATGACGGCGGTGCCGATGTCGGTCGGCGGCACGGTGAACTCGACACCCCGCGCGGTCAGCCGGGCGTGCTCGGCGTGCACGTCGTCGACGGCGAACTGGACGAGCGGGATACCGTCCGCGACGAGGGCGTCCCGGTACGGCTTGACGGCCGGATGCCCGGACGGTTCGAGCAGCAGTTCCGGGCCGTCGGGGGCGTCGGGTGAGACGACGGTCAGCCACGACGCGTCACCGATCGGAATGTCCCGGCGCTTCACGAATCCGAGGACATCGGTGTAGAAGTCGAGGGCGGCCCGCTGATCGTCGACGAAAATGCTGGTCAGGTTGATTCGCATGATGCGCTCCTGGGGTCGGTGGGCCAGCGCCGGGCGATCTCGGCGAGCGGGCCGGGGTCGAAGTAGTGGAATTTGGATCTCCCCCGACGCTGCGTCACCACGAGCCCCGCGGACTCGAGGACCGCGAGATGCTGGGAGATCGCCTGACGGGTGAGACCGAGACCGTGCCGCGTGGTGAGCAGGGAACAGATCTCGAACAGAGTCTGCCCGTCGGCCGCCGCCAACTCGTCGAGGATGACGCGGCGCGTCGCGTCGTCGAGAGCGCGGAAGACATCGGCCACGACGCCACTATAGGCAAGTAATCACTTGCCTATCAAGAGTGTTCTGTCGGTGCCGTGTGGAACTGTCGTCGCCCGGAGGACGGCCGGACCCGATCGCGGGTCCGGCCGAGGTGTCGACGAGAGGCGCAAGGGGTTCGTGGGAGATTTCGTGTCCGCGCTCGTGCTGGCGATGGTGACGGCAACGATGGCGGTGTGGGTGCGGCGACTGATCCGCAGCCCACGGACCCGGGCCGACTATCTGGCGACCGTCCGCGCTCTGCGCTGGTGGATGATTCCGGGTGCGCTCGCCCAGATCACGCTGGTGGTCACCGCGTTCTGGGCGACGACGACCCTCCTGCCGGTCACCCGGTTCGGCTGGTGGACCGCGCTCGGCGGCTCCGGGAACATCGCGTTCGGGCAGTCCGGCCGGGACGGTATCGGATGGACACTCGTCGCGGTCGCCGTCCCGGTGCTGCTCGTGGTGCTGATCCCCGTGTTCGCGCACAACGAGGAACGCATCTTCCGGGAGGGCTCCGAAACGTGGAGTCGTGGCCGCCGGATCCGGACCCCGATCGTGTTCGGGCTCGTCCACCTGACGATGGGCATTCCGGTCGCGGCCGGTGTTGCGCTCGCGGTCAGCGGGTTCTACTTCCAGTGGATGTATCTGCGTGTGGTGCGCCCGCAGGTGCCGGCGATCGACGCCCTGTACGAGGCGTCCCGGCAGACGGTGCCGGCCCCGCCGACCGAGGAACCCTGTCCCCCACTGCCCGTCGGCGCCCCCTACGACCCGGACGAGTGGGATCGCGTCCAGGCGCTGCGTGCCGAGGTCCGGGCACGGAACTGGCAACGCCGCCAGACCTGGGACGGCGAAAACCTCCGACGGCTGCGTGAACAACGGGCCGCGCTCCGCGCTCCGGCCGTCGCGACCGCGGCCGCCGCCCACACCGCATCGAACTGGCTGCTCTGCGGAACGCTGGCCGTCCTCGTCGTCGTCGACCTGGTGATCGGATGACGGGGACCCAGGCCGGAATGCCATCACCTTCCGGCCCGTCGTCGGTAGACCGAACATGCGGATCCGGCTGCTTGGATATTCGAATTTCGTTGCGCTGATAGGGTTTTCCGTTCACATGGTGACGTGGCGTCGATCGCATGGGGAGGCTACGGTCCTGTTGTATCGGGTTGTCGACGCCACGCGAAGAGGTGGAGAGCAAAGCGATGGATACGACACGGTATGCAGAGTTCCTGCCGGCGGGATATCGACCGGCGTTCCGTGAGCCGGAATCGACGTGGTGGGCGTGGCGTGGCCGCCGGGTTCACGTCGCGCGGGCGGTGCGACCGGACGCGCCGGTGCGGGTGCTGGGGATTCACGGTGCCGGCGCACACGCGTCGGCACTGTGGCCGTTCGCGTCCTTGGCCGCGGACGAGGACGTCGACGTGCTGGCCCCGGACCTGCCGATCTACGGGCACACCGTCGAACCGGATCCGGCGCGGGTGCGGTACCGCGACTGGATCGACCTGCTCTGCGATCTGGTCACGCAGGAGCGTGCCCGCGATCCGCGTCCGCTGGTGCTGTTCGGGGCGAGCATGGGCGGGTTGGCGGCGTACGAGGTCGCGGCCCGCACCGGTGACGTCGCCGCCGTGGTCGCCACCTGCCTACTCGACCCGGCCGACCCCGAGGCCCGCGCCGCTGCCGCACGATGGGGCGCATCCGGACGGGCGGCCCCGACGCTGCTGCCGCCGACCGCCCGCCTGGCCGGGAACCTCCGGATACCGATCAAGTGGCTCGTCCGGATGAACCGGATGAGCAACAATCCCGCCCTGTCCCGACTGTGCGAATCCGATCCGCGCGGCGGTGGGGTCCGGATCCCACTCGGGTTCCTCGCCGACTGGTTCACCTACCCGCACACCTCACCCGAGGAATTCACGGCTGCACCGGTCACACTCGTCCATCCCGCGGCCGACCGGTGGACTCCCCTGCAGGTCAGTCTGCGATTCCTCGACCGCATCGCCGCACCCACCGATGCGGTCCTGCTCGAGAACTGCGGACATTTCCCCATCGAAGAACCCGGACTCACGCAACTCAGGGATGCCGTGCGCGCGGTGATCGACGCTGTCGCGGTACAGGACTGACGGGATCGGGCGCGCTACCGTCGGGTGCGGCGCCCCGCCCACGACATCGCAACGAAGAAGGCGACGACGATTCCGAGAGCAAGCACCGTCTGGATCCAGAACGGCGACTGCAGCGTGATGTGGAGCACCAGGCCGAGAACGATGATCCCGGCATACACGAGTGGCCACGCCCACCGGGGCTCTGGCGGCTGTGCCCGTCGGATCGGTGACATGTCGCCATGCTGTCACGTTGCGGCCGCGCAACGGGACCACTGCTCATCTTCGATGAAAACTCCCCCAGGTATTTGTCACTGTGGCGGAGTGTGGGTTGGTGTTCCGTTTCACTTCGGAAACAAGGGTCCCCTTTGGGTGCCTGCATCGAAGATCGGATACTTCAGTTGTGTCGTGTCACACGATTGGTCGAGGATCGCCGATAGGGCCGAACCGGATGAATCGCACTCGACGTCTGAGGTTTCCCGACCAGAACAGTCCACGACACGTGCCGCAGTCTGGTCGGACGTCCGGACCGTTCGTGTGCGGACACCGGTCGGCCATCCGATCCTGTGGGGTTCGGTCGTGCTCGCCATGTCGGTACCGACGTTCTCGGTGGGGTCGGTGCTACCTGGTTGACCAGCACGTTGCAGGGGTGAGGCACGGTGGGGTGCAGCATGTTCACGTGCGTAGAGCACGGTGAAGGTCGCGTCAGTAGAGCCCGAGGTCCTCGGAGAACGTGGCAAGGACATCCCGCACGGAAAATGTGCCGACTACGGCCTGGATGCGGTGATGTGCTCTCGACTGGTCAGTACGCGCGGCGGGCCGTCGGTGATCGCGATGGTGTGTTCGCTGTGTGCGGTGCGTGAGCCGTCAGCGGAGCGGATGGTCCATCCGTCGGGGTCGTAGACGATGGTGTCGGTGCCGGCGGCGAACCATGGTTCGAGTGCGAGGGTCAGCCCTGGGCGTAGTTGGAGTCCTCTGCCCGCGCGGCCGACATTCGGGACGTGCGGGTCCTCGTGCATGGTGCGGCCGAGACCGTGGCCCCCGAACTCGGTGTTGACCGGGTAACCGTAGTCGGCCGCCACGGAGCCGATGGCCGCGGAAATGTCGCCCAGCCGGTTTCCGGGCAGGGCTGCCGCAATGCCGGCTGCCAGTGCCTTCTCGGTGGCTTCGATCAGTCGTTGGTCCTCGGGGCGCGGCTCGCCGACGATGAGGCTGCGTGCCGAGTCGGCAACCCACCCGTCGATGGCGACGGCGATGTCCATACTCAACAGGTCACCGTCACGCAGTGCATAGTCGTGGGGCAGGCCGTGCAGCACCGCGTCGTTGACCGACAGGCAGATCACGTTGCGGAACGGGCCCCGCCCGAACGATGGTGCGTAGTCCCAGTAGCACGATGCGGCACCGCGCTGTGTGATCAGCTGTCGGGCGCGATGTTCGAGGTCGAGCAGATTCACTCCCACCCGGGCCCGATGCGCGAGGTCGTCGAGCAGCTCGGCGATGAAGGCGCCGGTGACGGCCATCGCTGCGATCTCGTTCGGGGTCTTCAGTTCCAGCATCAGAGAGGTCCTCCCAATCGATCAGAATCGGTATTAAAATACCAATCTAGTCGACGGGACGGTATTTTCATACCGAAACGGTAGGCTGCGGGCATGGTGCGTCTCCCGCTGACAGCAGAACAGTTGGCCGCCGGCAAGCGTCTCGGCATGCTGCTCCGAGAGGCCCGGGGAACCCGAACCCTCGCCGAGGTAGCTCACGCGGCAGCGATTTCCCCGGAAACCCTCCGCAAGATCGAAACGGGACGATTGGCGACCCCGGCGTTCGCTACCGTCGCCGCGTTGGCGCGTGTCCTCCCCCTGTCGCTCGACGAACTCGCCGACACGTGCCTCACTCCCCTGAGCCTCCCGCGCACGGGCTGACCGGAGTCGACTCGGTCACGAATGACGAGTCCTCCCCGGCATCGACGTTCCGGGTCAGCGATGGTGACGGAGCAGGAATTCGACGATCGGCGGGGCGACCTGCTCGGCGTGGGTCATGACGCCGCCGTGGCCCGCGTCGGGAACGACGCAGAGTTCGGCGTTCGGGATCCGGTCGACAGCGGAGCGGGCCTGCACGGGACCGAGGAGCGGATCGTGTTCGAACGCGACCGCCAGAACAGGTGCTTGGATGCCGGCGAGACGGTCCATGCGGGTGTCGTCACGCAGCCACGTGTGTGAGGCGCGCGCCTGTGCCACCTCCCCGTCGTTCGATGTCCACACCATCCCCTGGTGGAGGGTCATCTCGGCCCACTGCTCGACCAGCGGATCCGCTGCTGCCAGGGCGCCCGGTGACAGAGCCGTGAGCAGGGTCTGCATGGCCATCACATCGGCGGGCAGCTCCCCGAGACGGTCGATCAGCGTCGCCTCACTGTTCACCACTGCTCTCAGCAACGGTGTCGTCGGTCCCGGCCCGGCGATGAGGACCCCGGCGGCGAACCTGTCCGGGTGGGCCGAGAGCAGGTGCTCGGCAGTGAAACTGCCGAGGGAGTATCCGATGAGTGCCGGCCGCCGGTCGATACCGAGAGCGTCGACGAGTGCCGTCAGGTCCGCGGCCAGATCGGCGACGGTGCAGTGTGGTGACGGGGCGTCGCTCGGTGCGACACCACGCGATGCGTACGCGACGACATCGAAGCCGGCGTCGACAAGCGCGGTCGTCAGGCCGGAGACCTCCCACGCGATCGGCGGCATCCCGGTCCCGCCGATCAGGACGACCGGAGGCCCCGCCCCGCGCCGCTCCACGCCGAGACGGACATGCCCGGTATCCACGAGTTCCATGGCCGGTATTCAATCACCGGCCGGAGGGCTTTTCGTCGTGTTCGGCACGCCCTGCCGCGACCATCGGAACCCGGGAACGCTCGGACCGAAAATCAGCGCTTACCCGTGTCGGGGCTGCCGTCGGTGTGCGGCAGTTCGGTGGTCGGGATTTCGGTGAAACGCCACCCGGTGACGAACCTGCGGGCGTCGACGAGGTAGTTCCGCAGGTGGTTGGTCAGCGCTCTCAACTCCCAGAACTGCAGGTTCATGCCGTGATGGTCCCATAGGTTCGAAATGTCGGCTGGCCAACATCTTTGGCGCACTGTCGGGAAGTCCGGGAGTCGACGTCATACGTGCACGTTGAAGCCCAGATCGACGTCGGAGGCGGCTTTCCCGCCTCGGATCCCCCAGTTCTCGGGCTGGATCTCTCTGAGGGTGATGGTGACATGATTTCGGGGGATACCGAGTGCCGCGAGTCGGTCGACGATTTCGGTATAGAGGGTCCGCTTCGCCTCCCCCGATCGACCCGCAAAGCAGTCGATCGACACGATGGTGCAGAACTCCGGTTCGGCGATCCCGGGAGGGCAGGCGAACCTGTGGGGTTCGTGTGCGATGAGCCGCACATGCTTGTCCTTCGGCGGGATGAGGAACGCAGCGACGAGGGCGCCGTGGACCGCGTCGATGATGGCCACCTCTTCGGCCTCGGAGTAGCGGCGGCGGACCTCGATCAAGGCTGTAGGCATAGCGGATACCTTGTCAGCTTCGCGGTCGGGAAGGAGACGAAATCGCTGGACCGGCGGGCGCCCGACTGCTGCGATGGCGCCGGTTCAGCGCTTCCCGGTGTCAGGCCTGTCGTCGGTGTGTGGCAGTTCGGTGGTCGGGATCTCGGTGAAGCGCCATCCGGTGACGAACCTGCGGGCGTTGACGAGGTAATTCCGCAGATGGTTGGCCAGCCAGGCCATCTCCCAGGGCTTCAAAGGCTCCATGCCTAATGGTCTCATAAGTCCGAAATTTCGACCGGGTAGTGTCGCCGACATTCCGGTCCAGGAGCTCCGGTTGTCACGAAAGCTCTTGTCCCCCAGAAGTTCCCGGTTGATTCCACGGAAACATGGCTGCCTGCACGTTGATTCGTCGCTGCGACTGAGTATCTGACACACTCGACCGATGAGCGACTGGAAGCAGGCACGGGTCGATGCTGCATTGCGTGGCGAGAATCTTACGGTGATCGCCCGCCTACCCGAGGCGTTCGCGGCGATCGGTGACGTTCAGTGGTTGCCCGGCTACAGCGTCCTGCTGACCGACGATCCCGGTACCACCGCGCTCAGCGATCTTCCTCGTTCGCGCCGACTCGCCTATCTGGAAAGCGTCGACCGCCTGTCCTGCGCAGTGGAGACGGCATGTCGGCAGGCCGACAGCGGATTCCGCCGGGTGAACATCGAAATCCTCGGCAACACCGATACTTTCCTCCATACCCACATCTGGCCCCGCTACGAGTGGGAACCCGAGCAGTACAAGCGGATGCCGGTGTGGCTGTATCCGGCTGACCGCGATGCTTCTCTTCCTGGTCTCCTGACGCGCGCCACCCATCTCCTGGTTCCGAGCCGTCCGAGCAGCCGGGCTCAGAACCGGGAGGTGTCGCCGGGACGGCGCTCCATTGCTTTCGCTGCAGCATTTCCCTTCAGTGCCGCGTAGATCAGGATGATGAACGTTGCCGCACATACGATCACCGCGGCAACGGCTGACGTCACGGATGCGAATCCTGCCACGAGACCGATGGCGGTCTGAATACCCAAGCCTGCAACGCCTGTCCACACTGTCCATCGCAGGATCGGCTGCGCAACCCGATGAGCCGACCGCCAGGCTTCGGCGCTGGACATCGTCGCTTTCGTCCGGATACCCGCTACGGCGTTCGGTTCGTCCCCGACGAGGCGTGGCATCAGGCCGGCAACGCCGGCCAGGAGGAGCGTCGTCGACGATATCGAGATCGTCAGCCCCAACAGGTCGGATGTGTCTGCCACCCAGCCTCCTATCGGAAAATGCAGTGTATCGGACTTTACCGACATGTCGCTGAACGTCTGCATCACCACACTGGGCTGCGCTGACACGTCTGCACGCCTGGATCCCCGGCATCGGGGACGAGTCGACGTAGGGTCGGAGGCCGTGAGCGAACAGCGTGACCGCATGCTGCGGGGAGACTTGTACCGCGACAACGACGACGTTCTCGTGGCCGACCGCAAGGCCTGTCAGCGGCTCCTCGACCGATTCAATGCGACCCTTGCGGACGAGGACACCGTGAGGCGAGAGATCCTCGACGAGTTGCTCGGATTTCTGGGCGAAGGATCCTGGATCATGCCCCGGTTCCAGTGCGACTACGGCAAATACGTTCGGATCGGCGCGAACAGCTTCCTCAACTACGACGCCATTCTGCTCGACTGCGCACCGATCACCATCGGCGACGACGTGTCGATCGATCCGCGGGCGCAACTGTTGACCGCACTGCATCCGATGTCCGATCACGAGGCGCGCCGTCAACGCTGGGAATCCGCGGCACCGATCACGATCGGCGACAACGTGTGGCTCGGTGGTGGTGTGATCGTGTGCCCCGGCGTCACTATCGGCGACAACACGGTGATCGGGGCAGGCAGTGTCGTGACGAGGGACGTTCCGGAAAAGGTGTTCGCCGCCGGTAACCCGTGCCGTGTGATCCGACCCCTGACCTGACGGCCGGCATGCTACGAAGAATCATGGCGACAGCGAGAACGGTGACATCCGGATATCGGGCCGGGTCCGGCGAGCCGGTTCTGCTGTTGCACGGGTTCACGCTCTCCCACCATGTGTGGCATGCCGTGGTGGCCGATCTGGCCCGCGACTACGACGTGCTGGCGTTGACGATGCCCGGGCATTGGGGTGGTCGGCGGCTTCGGATGCGTGAACTCGGGGTCGGGGGGATCGCCGACGGGATCGAACGGGACCTCGATGTGCTCGGGTGGGACACCTGCCATGTCGTCGGCAATTCCTTGGGCGGGCAGGTGGGGTTCGAACTCGAGCGCCGCGGCCGGGCCCGGTCCCTGGCCGCCGTCAATCCGGGCGGCGGCTGGACGCGTTTCTCGTGGACCGAGTTCCGTCTCGGTGCCGGTTTCGTCGCCCAGTTTCCGTTGGCCGCGGCCGCACGAGTGCTCGGCGACCGGGCCGCCACGAGCGAACGTTTCCAGCGGCCGATCATCCGGAACTGCAGCACGGACACCGCCGCGGTCACCGCGGAGGATGCGGCGAACGTCCTGCGGGCGGTGTCCCACTGTCCCGTCTATCTGCCGATCCAGTGGGCGTTCCTCCGGGACGGGCCACTCACCGACCCGGCGCTTCGCCGGGTGACCGCACCCACGACGGTGATGCTGTCCGAGTTCGACACCTTCCTCACCCGAAAGAAGTGCATGCAGCGGCTGCTCGACGCCCTTCCCGACCATGTCGAGGACGTGGTCCTGCCGGGTGTCGGCCACATCCCGATGCTCGAGAACCCGGCCGTCGTCGCGCAGGCCCTCCGCGCCCACCTGACGCGGGTCGGCGACCGGATCGACGATCGTCCGGTCACCGAACACCCGTGACACCGTGCGGTCAGATCCCCATCGAGCGGGCGATCAGGGGCCAGGAGTTGTGCAGGTCGTCCTGCCAGTAGCCCCACGAGTGGGTGCCCGCGGGTTTGAAGTCGACGGTGGCGGGGATGCGCAGGTCGGCGAGGCGGCGGGCGAGGTTCGCGGTGCAGTGGTTGGTGACGGCCTCGATGACACCGCCGACGACGGCCTGGTTGGCGAGCGCGGCGGGGCTGCCGTTGATGCCGGGCGCGTTCAGGTTTTCGTGCGGTCCGGGCAGCCCGGACGCGGTGGTGATGTACAGTTCGGTGCCGCGGAGTCCTTCGGCGTTGACGACCGGATCGTTGGCGACCCAGCCGGGCCCGTCGAGCGGCCCCCACATGTTGGTGATGTCCGCGCCGCCGCGACCCCCGGTGACGATCTGGATGGCGTTCTGTCCGGCCCACGTGCTGGTTTCGGCGCAACCACTGTACGAGCCGACACTCTTGTAGAAGCCGGGCTTGGCGATCGCCAGGTTGAGCACGGAGGTCGCGGTCATGGAGATCGCCGCGATCGACTGGACCCGGTTGGTGCCGAACTCGCGGTCGATGACCGGCGGCAGTTCCTCGGTGAGGAACGTCTGCCATTTCTGCCGGCCCAGTGTCGGATCGTCCTTGATCCAGTCGGTGTAGTAGCTGAACGCCCCCTCGAGTGGGGTGACGACGTTGACGTTCTTGTCCCGGAAGAAGTCCAGGATGTCGGTCTTGCGCTGCCAGGTCGCCGAATCCTCCCCACCACCCGCCCCATTGAGCAGGTACAGCGTCGGACGTGACTGACTCCGGTCCGCGGGCAGGATCACCTCGAGCGGGATGGTGCGCCCCATCGCCGGCGAATACACCCCGATCGTGACCTTGCGGTCCGAGTTCGTGGTGGTCGTCGCCAGATACGCCCCCGTAGCCGCGGTCGTCTCCGGCCCGCCCGGCGCCGGTGCCGCCGTCGCGGGCCCGACCGACAACGTCACCGCCGACACCGCGATCGCCGCCGCCAGCACCCGGGCACCCCCACGCATCGCACTCGTCATTCGAACACCCTCCCCTGAAGTCGACATACCGACGGGACCCTACCCACCGCGGCCGCCCCCGGCCCCCGAAACGGGCAGCCGCGGACCCGACTTCACCCGCCGATTCACACTCCCGACACGTCCCGGAGTCAACTCACGCTAATGGCAGTTAGCGCCATCATAGAAACGGGAGGTCGACGGCAGAAACGCGCACAGCGGACCCCGTCGTGACATCGATTCGACGGGTCGATGCCGCCGCGGAAGTGCGTCGAATCCCCTTGTAACCACCCTCCCGTATTTCGTCACTGTGACAGCAAAAGGGTTCGGGTGACGGGTGTCCGGGACTGTCGGTGCCCGTCGGTAGGCTCACCCCGACGGCGGCAACGGACAGGAGTACGGGTGTGAGCGAACACGGCGAGATCGTCGCGTCCGCACCCGCGCTCCCCGCCGTTGTCGACGCCCCGGCAGCCCGGACCGGTGCTGCGACGGAGCCGGCCGTCCCGGTCCTGTCGTCCGACGCCGAGGCCCGGATCGTCGCGGCCCTCGAGCAGCGGCATTCACCGTCGACGGTGCGGAACTATCGGGGAGACTGGGACAAGTTCCGGGCCTGGTGCGCGCAGCGCGGACACGTGCCGATGCCCGCGCACCCGCACACTGTCGCCGACTACCTCACCGAACACGCCGAACAGCGCACCCCGACCGGGAACCGCGTGTACGCGACCAACACACTCACCCGATGGGTGGCGTCGATCAACTACTGGCATCGGGCGTGCTCACGTCCGGCCCCGGGCGGCACCCAGATCGTCAAGGACACCCTGGCCGGGCTGCGCCGCACGTACGCCGCCGCCGGGGAACGCCCGACGAAACGGGTCGCACCGCTCCTCGGCGACGAGATCAGCTACATCATCGCTACGATGCGGGAGAACGCAGTCACCTGGCAGGACCGGCTACGGGAACGCCGCGATTCGGCGGTCATCCTGCTCGGCTTCCTGGGCGCGTTCCGCCGCTCGGAACTGTCCGGGCTGCAACTGCGCGACATCACCCTGCACCCGCAGGACGGGCTGCACATCCTGGTCCGACGGTCGAAGACCGACCAGGTCGGCGACGGCATGGTCAAGGCCACCCCGTTCGCGGTCGGGCATCGCGCCTGCCCGCCGTGCGTGTACCGGCGCTGGCTCGACGTCGTCCTCGCCCACCACCACGGTGGTCGCGCCGCTATCGCACAGCTATTGGACGGCCCGGACGTGTTCGGCAGGCACGTCTGCCACGACCCCTACCCGATACTCGAGCCCACGGCCGCGGTGACGCCGGTGTTCCGGCCGCTGCGGGTCAACGGGAACCTCGGCGACACCGCCCTGACCGGGCAGGGCATCCACGGCGTCATCCGCCGGGCCGCCAGCGACGCCGGCCTCTCCCCCACGAAGATCGCGAAACTCGGCGGGCACTCGCTGCGCGCAGGGTTCGTCACCCAGGCGTTCCGCAACGGCGCCCAGGCCCACGAGGTGATGCGCCAGACCGGGCACAAGAACCCGGCCACCCTGGAAATCTATGCGCGCGAACACAATCCGCTCACCGGGAACGCGGTCGCCGGGTTCGACCTCTGAATCACCGGCCCGGGTCCGGTGCACCCCAGACGTCACCGGTGTCGTCGATGAACAACTCCATCATCGCCGCCGACCGGTCGGCCGGACCGTTCTCCGCGAAGATCCGATCGACCAGGGCCGCAACGGGAATCGGTTTCCCGATCTCCTCGAACCGCTCCCCCACCCGGCCCAGTCGCAATCGCTCGCTGGCGTCGACACAGTCCAGCACCGCCCGCACGTCGGCACGGTCCGCGACGAACGACGTCGTCCCCATCACCTTCAACACGTCGGCGACGGACACCCAGTCGTCGAAGGCCCGCATCTCCGCAAGGATCGACTCTTGAAGATCTCGGTCCGGCCGTGGTCGAGGTTCCTCGACGCCCTTCACCGGAAGCTGCTCGTCCAGGTATCCCCACCAGTGGATGCCGGCGGGGTCCGGGCGCAGGTTCCGGGCCACCGTCCCCAACGGTTCGCCGATGTCGCCGGTAGCGACCTCTTGCCCGAACTGCACCGGATCGTCGGCAGCCGGCTGCATCGGGTCGCCGTCCACGGTCACCCGGATTCCGAGAGTCTTCGGGGAGTTTCCGTACCGGTAGACCACGCAGAAAGCCGACTCACCGTCGATCCACGCGTCGATCACGATGTTTCCCCGCGGCATGCGGTAACCGTAGCCGAATCCGTCGACTCACCGGCGGCGGCGAGTCGACCCGGAACCGTCGTCACCGACGCGGAACGCAAGGACCGACACCGTCGCCAGTACCGCACCCAGCACCAGCACCAGCATGAGCACGAGCAGCGATCCCCAGCCGACGACCCACGTCGAATCCGCGGGCCCGCCAACCGTTCCCGTCGTGCATCGCGTCACCGGCAGGGGCCACCACTGTTGTTCGTCGATGTAGGCGTCCACGGCGTACGAGCCGTACCCGCATACCGTCTCGGCCGGCGACATCAGGATCACCAGGATGCCCACTGCGGCACCGACGACGACGCCCGTGACCATCCGCACCCACCGCATGCGCCGCCCCCACCTGCGAAGAGGCGAGGGGCCCGCGGCGAGGTCGTCGACCTCGCCGCGGGCCCCTCGCTCTGACACTTCCTACAGCGTCGTCGACCCGAAGATCATGCCGAGCGGGACCAGGATCGCGGCCGCCGCGATGGCCAGGGGGTTTCCGTCGAGCATGCCGTCGCGCAGCCACGTGCCGATCTGAGCTGCAATGTCGTTCGAACCCATCGTCTGCCTTTCCTCGATGCTTCGGTGGATAACGTATATCTCCCGGTTCATCTCCCGCCGCGGCTGGATCGTTACCGCCGCCCCCCATCGTGTCGTGGCGTCTTCGACCCTTTTCAGGGTCCGGCGGCTATGCGTTCAGGGGCGCACGATCGGCTTCACCGACCGCGGCGGGGTGCGCGTCCCGATCGAAGTACGGTCGATCGCCGTCGATCTCGATCCGCCGCACGGTGCGGTGCTGCGGGAAATGATCCGCGGCAGCGCGGTGCATCGTCGAACGCTCGTCCCAGATGGCGAGGTCTCCTGCGGTCCAGCGCCACCGGCACTGGAAACGCTCGTCGGTGACGTGATTTCGCAGGAACCCCAGCAGGGCGTCGCTTTCGTCGCGACGCATCCCTGTGATGCGGTCCATCGAGGGGCCGCCGATGAACAGGATCCGGCGACCGTTCTCGGGGTGCGTACGAACCAGGGGGTGCCTGACGACACGCGGATAGGCGTCGTTCAAGCGATCTGCCAGCGCGCGCGCTTCGGAACTTCCGCCGCCGCGTTCGAGGATCGAGTCGACGAAACTGTCCGTGGTGTGTTCGATTTCGAGTCCCGCGAGCATCTCCTGCATGGTCGGCGAGAGCGCGTCGTAGGCCGCGGTCATCGACGCCCACAACGTGTCCCCGCCGGCCGCGGGAACGATCTCGCCGCACAGCAGCGCGTACCGCGGAGGAGTCGAGATCCATGTGACGTCGGTGTGCCACATCTCGGCGGTCGGTGGACTGTCCGGCCCGTCGGTGATGACCTGCAGGCTGGGCTCGGTGGCGCCCTGGAGCCGAGCCAGCGGGAAGATGCTGGGCGTGCCGAAACGGCGAGCGACGGCCAGGTGGCTCTCCGGGTCCAACTGCGCGCCGCGCAGGAAGATCACCTGGTGCTCGTGCAGCGCGCGGCGCACCGCGTCGAATGTCGTGTCGTCGCAGGTGCGGAGATCCACCCCCCGCACCTCCGCTCCGATCGAGTTGGTGACGGGCAGCACCTCGATGGTCATACGATCCCCTTTCCGGTCAGCAATTTAGTAAATCAATGAGATTAGTAAGGGGGTAGGGGCCCGAGGCTGTCAAGAGCGTCGGGCGCGACCGGGTCCGAGATGGCCGCGCCGACATCCCGGGAATCGCCACGAAATCCCCCTCATCTCCCCTGTTCGTGAGCATCTTTCGATTCAGAAGGTCACCCAGGGCGACACGAACCAGGGAGAATCGAGAAATCTCACAACGTGAGATGACTCTTCCTTTATCGTTCAATCGACTTACTATGATGTGGCCCGGATCACCGCGAACGGGCTTCGTTGCGTGTTGCACACCTTCCGGTCCGCTCGGGCGGGCCGGTGCCGAGACCCGAGGAGACCACCATGGCGAACACCCGTACCGTCGCGCTGCCGAGACCGGGCCGACATTCCGATCCGGCGCCGACGGCCGTCGGCGCCGAACCCTAGAATCTGCCCCATGGCACGCGATGGTTCGGCAACACGAGAACGGCTGATCGACGCTGCCGAGAAGGTGTTCGCAGTGCAGGGTGTGGAGCAGGCCAACCTCCGTGAGATCAACCGGGTCGCGGGCCAATCCAACAACTCGGCATTGCATTACCACTTCGGATCTCGGGAAACGCTGCTGACGGCAGTGCTCGCGAGGCATCGCACCGAGACGGACGCCCGGCGACGTGAGCTCGTTTCCGCATTGGTGGGCAAGGTTCCCTCGATCGAGGAACTTCTGGTGGTGTCCATGTGGCCGTTGGCTTTTCAGCTCGACAGCGAGAGTGGACGGAATTTCCTGCGCATCCTGCTCCACATTCGGCATCGGAGCGAAGTGCGTACGCACCACACGCTCAACGCGGACAGTGCCGACGATCTGCAGTGGGCGTACGCGCAGCTCCAGTCCCGGCTTCGGCACCTTCCGGAGTCGCTGCGCGACGAGCGTTTGGGGGTGTGGATCGACATGGCCCTCGCTGCTCTCGCCAGTCGTGCCGAGGACCTCGAGCGTGGCGTGGAGTCGGGAATCGACAACAACGCCTTCATGAACAACCTCGTCGATATGGGTACCGCCGCACTCACCGCGCCGAGCAGTCTCGTCACGTCACCGCTCTCCGCGCCGGCACCCGGCGAACTCTGACCGAGACGACTACCCGGAGGTAGTTCCTGTACAGCCGGCGGGCCTCCACGCCGGCTGAGCCGCGGCATGCGCATTCCGGAGCGCTGTCTCACGAGGGGTTCGCGGGGTCGGAGCCGGTTCCTCCGGCATGGCCTTTTCGTTCCGATGTCATTCGAGCAGTGCGGACACACCGGCACGCACGATTCGACCTACACCTGGGAGATTCCTACATGAGCAAGTATTCGAGAAGGGTCGGCCGCATGCTGGCGATGGTCACCGTCGGTGCCGTCGCCCTCACCGGCTGCGCGAGCGCCGACGGTGACAGCAAGGACAACTCGTCCGGCGCGACGACGACCTTGGGCGTCCTGGGTGATCAGGGTGACGGCGGTACCCCGGTGTCGGGTGGCACGCTCAGCTACGCCGTCTATGCGCCGGTGGCGAGCCTGGATCCGACCGTGACGCAGCCGGCCGGAGCGACGGGTGGTTCCGAGATGGCGGCCGTCTACGACGTGTTGATGCGGTACGACACCGGGACGCAGACCTTCGAGCCGCAGCTCGCGAAGTCCATGGAGGAAAGCCCCGACTTTCTCACCTGGACCATGTCGTTGCGCGACAACGTCACCTTCAGCGACGGCACTCCGCTGAACGCGGACGCGGTCGTCGCGAGCATCGATCGCTACAACCAGCGACGCGGTGCCAACTCGCAGCTCTTCCAGCAGATGGTGAAGAGCACCGAGGCCACGGACGCGTCGACCGTCGTGTTCACGTTGAACCAGCCGTGGCGAACGTTCCCGGCGATGCTGGCGTACGGGCACGGCATGATCGTGGCCCCGTCCTCGCAGCAGGGCGACAAGTTCACCCCGATCGGTGCCGGTCCGTTCACGGTCACCAGCCTCCGACCCCAGCAGGAGTTGCAGCTCGCCGCCCGTCCGGACTACTGGGGAGGTGCCCCGAATCTCGCGGGCCTGAAGTTCGTCGCGATCACCGGCGAGCAGCCCAAGGTCGACGCGCTGAAGACCGAGGGTGTCGACATGATCTTCCTCCGCAACGCGGAGACCGTGAACGCGGCCAAAGACCAATTCCCGGGCTACACCGAAACCATCAGCATGATGATGGTCGGCCAGCTCAACAACGCGGAGGGCCGCCCGGGCGCCGACCCGCGAGTCCGTCAGGCCATCGCGTATGCCGTCGACCCCGAGGTCCTGGATCAGCGTGCGCGTGGTGGGCAGGGTATGCCGGGCACCGACATGTTCCAGCCGTGGTCACAGTGGCACGGGGACACCTCCGGCCTGTCTCCCGATCCCTCGAAAGCCGCGGCGCTGCTCGAGCAGGCCAAGGCCGACGGCTTCGATGGCAGGATCACCTATATCGGCATCAACGATCCGGATGCCCAGCAGCTTGCGCTGGCCGTGCAGGCACAGATGAACGCGGTCGGTTTCGATGTCTCAATCGAGACCGTCGGCAGCGCCACCGACATGGTCGAGCGGCTCTACGTCGACCGCAATTTCGACATGACCGTCAGTGGCTCCGGCGCAACCGACAGCACTCCCGAGATCCGTCTGTTCAGCTCCCTGCACAGCACATCGACGAACAACGTTCTCGGCTACAAGAACCCGGAGATGGACGCGCTGCTCAGCGAAGTGCTCTCCGCTCCCGACGAGACCGTCAAACGGGCCGCTGTCGACGACATCCAAAAGCTCGTGAACACCGACCAGCCGTTCCTCTCGTGGGGTGCCGCCACCAACTACGTCGCCTGGTCACCGAACGTGTACCGCGCGAACCCGACCGTCGACGGAATCATCCTGTTCGACAAGGCATTCCGGAAGAACTGACCCGATATCTCGACTGGGTGGCGCCGGTACGACGGCACCGGCGCCACCCAGTCGCATGGTCCCGAGAGCCGCGGACCGTCCTCGCCTCACCCTTCGACGGTGACCGCCACCCCCACCGTCCCCTTCCGTCCCCGCCGGATCAGGCTGCTCTTGACACCGATCCAGCCGAGGATCCCGTACTTGCGGGCAATCGCCGCACGAGCCTGCTCGGTGCCGGCGTCGTCGAGGATCGTTGCGGTGGCGGCGATCTGCGGGCCCTTCGGGTTGCCGCGGACGTCGCACACCCCGATCGTGACGCGCGGGGTGCGGCGAATCCGTGTGACCTTCCACGAGTCGGTGACCGTCCACATCAGCAGCCGGTCACCGTCCATCGCCGCCCACAACGGCGTCGGCACCGGGGTGCCGTCCTTCCGGAACGTGGTCAGCAGAACGTATTTCGCGGCACCGATCTCAGCGAGGGTGGCAGTCATCTGCTCAGGGTACGCAGCAGCGCTGCGGCGGGGTGAATGTCGCATGAACTTGTCGTCGGGATCGGCGATTCCTGTTGAACGACCGTCCATTGTCGGGTTTGCTGAGGCATCGTGACCGCACTCGATCCGCTCAGCCGCCGCCGTTTCCTCGCCGCCACCGGCGCAACCGGGGCCGCCGCAGCCCTGGCGGCGACGGCGCCGCCCGCGTCCGCCGCCCCCGCTCCCGTCGTCGACAAATTCCCGTTTCCAACCGGAAACAGGGCGCGGGTCCTGGTCACCGGGGACGCCGGCACCGGGCTGCCCGCCCAGTGGGCGGTGGCCGACGCGATCCGCAGCGTGCACCGGGACCAGCCGTTCGACCTGGCACTCGGGCTCGGCGACAACATCTACGAATCCGGGCCGCACGGCAGCGGGGACGGCCAGTTCGCCGACAAGTTCGAGAACCCCAACCACGGCCTCGACTTCCCGTGGGTGATGGTGCAGGGCAACCACGACAACAGTGCAATCGTCCCCGGGGACGGCGGCTGGCTGCTCCGCGGCGACGACGAGGTCGCCTACCACGGGCTGTCCCGCAGGTGGTGGATGCCGTCGCGCTACTACTCGGTGCGCATTCCCGAAGACGATCCGGTGGTCGAGTTCTTCGTCCTCGACCTCAACCCGCTGGCCGCGTACATTCCGCCGCTGTTCGTCGACTACTGGGCGGTGCACGGGCAGTTCATGACCGAGCAGCGGGCGTGGCTGGACCGGGCGATCGCCGACTCCCCCGCCCGGTGGAAGATCGCGTGCACCCACCACCCGTACCTCAGCAACGGTTCGCACGGCGACGCCGGGGAATACGACGGCATCCCACTCGAACCGATGAACGGCGTCCACGCCAAACGCTTCTACGAGGACCACGTCGTCGGACGGTGCCAGTTCATCCTGTCCGGACACGATCACTCCCTGCAGGTCCTGGACCCGACCGTCGCGTCCAAGGGCACCCGGCAGATCGTTTCCGGCGCCGCCGGGAAGAACAGCCACGGCAAGTCCTCCCGGCCGGACCGGGCGAATCTGTACCAGAACTTCGACGATGTCGGCTTCATGACCATGGATCTGTCGGCGGACTCGGTGCGGCTGCGGGCCTACACCGTCGACATCCCCACGGCCGCACCGACGCTGGCATTCGACCGCCGACTGTAGGCGCGGCAGCTGGTCGCCGAGCTCGAACGACCGCTACCGGCGGCGCAACCGGAGCCGACTGTAGGTGACGACCGTGAGCACGCAACCGATGAGCACCAGCACGGCGATGCTGAGCAGCCACCACGATCCGGTGTGCTGCCACAGCGTGTCCGGCTCGGTGCCGGTGGCATTGGTGACCAGGTCCACCGTCGAGGCGGCGGCCGCGAACCCCCAGCGTGACGGAAACAGCCACGCGACCTGTTCGAGCACGGCGCGTCCGGTGATCGTGATCAATCCTCCGCACATCACCAGCTGCGCCATGATCGTGACCACCAGCAGCGGCAGCACCTGCTCGTTCGAGCGCGCCACCGACGACAACGCCAGTCCGAGCACGACACAGCAGCAGGTGGTGGCGGCGATGTCCACGATCAGTTCGATCGAGCCCGAGGGGAGCACACTGCCGTGGCCGGGGAACCCCTTGCCCAGGTAGACGATCAGCACCATGATCACCGATTGCACGATGCCGGCGGCGCAGAACACGATGATCTTCGCCGCCAGATAGGCGGACGGTAGCAGCCCGGCGGCACGTTCGCGCTGGTAGACCATGCGCTCTCCGACCAGGTCGCGGATGGTCAGGGAACAACCCATGAAGGCGGCGCCGAGAATCAGCACCACCAGGATCTGGGTGAGTTCGCCGGACACGTCGGCACCGGACGGCCCGAACCCGGTGTCGCCCGGCACGAGCAGGGCCAGGCCGCCGAGCACGAACGGCAGCAGCGACAGGAAGATCAGATAGCCGCGGTCCGCGCGGATCAGTCGCATCTGGCGGCGGGCGACGGTGCTCAACTGCCTGCGCCGCGAGGTGTGCGCGGGAGAGCCGAGCGGCCCGGGCAGGGCCGGTGGCACCTCCGCGACCGTGCGGGTGGCGCGGTACGCGGCGAACACCCCGTCCGGGTCGGAGGCGACGCGGGCGAAGATGTCGGCCCAGTCGGTACTGCCGAGCGCGCTCCCGACCCGGTCGGGCGGCCCCACATACGCGGTCTTGCCGCCGGGAGCGAGGAGCAGGACCTGGTCGCACATCTCGAGGTAGGACAGCGAATGCGTGACGAGGACGACGACGCGGCCCGAATCGGCGAGGCGGCGCAGCGTCGCCATGATCTGTCGGTCGAGCGCGGGGTCGAGACCCGAGGTCGGTTCGTCGAGGATGAGCAGGGACGGGCCGGTGAGCAACTCCAGCGCGACCGAGGCGCGTTTGCGTTGCCCGCCGGAGAGGCGATCGACGCGGGTGTCGGCATGCTCGGTCAGCTGCAGTTCGTCGAGTACCCCTGCGATCACCGCCTCACGGTCGGCGCGGGTGGTGTCCGGCGGCAGCCGGAGCTCCGCGGCATAACCGAGGGCCCTCCGGACGGTCAGCTGCCGGTGGACGACGTCGTCCTGCGGGACCATGCCGATACGGGAGCGCAGGACCGAATAGTCGGTGTGCACGCTGCGTCCGTCGAATTCGACGACGCCGTCCGTGGGGCCTGCCGAACCGGAGACGATCTTGGCGACCGTGGTCTTGCCCGCGCCGGAGGGCCCGATCACCGCGGTGAGGGTGCCGGGGCCCGCGGTGAAGGTGACGTCCTCGAGCAGGCGCCGCCCGCCCTCGATGGTGAGCCCGACGCCGTCCACGCGTAGACCACCCGTGGTCGAGGACTCGCCCTGGCGTGGAACGAGACGGCCGTCCTGCACGACGAAGTCGGTGTTACCGATGGTGACGACGTCCCCGTCGGTCAGCCGTGCGCGCGTCACCCGGGCGCCGTCGACGAACGTGCCGTTGACGCTTCCCAGATCGTCGAGTTCGAGGCCTGCCGGCCCGGTGTGGACCATCGCGTGACGGCGTGAGGCCAGCACGTCCCGGACCACGATGTCGTTGTCGGGGGCCCGTCCGATCGTGAGGGCTCCCGCGGGGACGGTCTCGTGCGGTGCCGGGGGTGAGGCGGTCGGGGCCGCCACGTCGATCGTCGACTCGTCCCCTCGACTGCCCACGTCCCGTCGTGTCGCGTCGGGGTCTTCGAGCGAGATCCGCACGGCGGGTCCCTCGGCCGCGTCGCCCAGGCGGACGAGGACGGTGTCCGTGACGGGGACCTCGTCGCGGCGTTCGCCGTCGACGTAGATCCCGTTCCTGCTGCCGGAGTCGACGAGCTGCCATCCCCCGTCCCACCGGAGCCGCGCATGCTCGCGTGACACCACCGGGTCGACGATCGTGATCTCCGACTGTGGGTCCCGGCCGATGCGTACCGCGGTGCCCGCACCGTAGCTCGTGCGGCCGTGTTCGGTCTCGACCACGACCCGCGGGCGCTCGTGTCCCGTCCAGTCGTCCATCGCCACGGCCTCCGGTCAGCATCGGGCGTAGAGCGTCGACTTCTCCATCGTCGCACGCCTCGGAAACCGCCGACAGAACCTGAAGCCGCGTCATGATGAGTTTCGTCGGTGCGGCGAGTCGGTCTTCTCGTAGGCACCATCTTCGAGAGCGGAGCGTCACATGAGTCAGCTACTGCGGGTCCAGAATTTCAACGTCTCGAGCGACGGCGTCGCCTGCGGCGAGAACCAGACCTTCGAGAGCCCGTTCGGTCTCGACCACGGTGAGATGTTCGCGTGGGCGGGCGCGACCGCGAGCTGGCCCATGCGCACCGATCCCGGCGGCAGCCGCGGCCTCGACGACTACTTCACCCGCGACTTCTCCCACAACATCGGCGCCGAGATCATGGGCCGCCACAAGTTCGGCCCGCAGCGCGGCCCGTGGGAGAACCTGGACTGGGAGGGCTGGTGGGGCGAGGAGCCGCCGTTCCACACGCCGGTGTTCGTCGCGACCCATCACCCGCGGCCGTCGATCACCCGCGGCGAGACCACCTTCCACTTCGTGGCCGGCGACCCGGCCGAGATTCTCGACCGAGCGAAGGAGGCGGCGGCCGGCCGGGACGTCCGGCTCGGCGGCGGGGTCACCACCGTCCGGGAGTTCCTCGACGCCGACCTGGTCGACACGATGCACGTGGCCGTCTCCCCGATCAGGTTCGGGTCGGGGCTGCGGCTGTGGGACACCCCGGACGAACTACGCGACCGATTCCACCTGGAAACGGTGCCCAGTCCGAGCGGGGTGACCCACCACCTGTTCTGGCGGAAGTAGCCGGTCGGCCTACTCGCCCTCGAGTTCGCCCTCGGTCTCGAGATACACCTGCCGCAGGCCGTCGAGGATCTCGGGCGCCGGATCCTCCCACATGTTCCGTTCGACGGCCTCGAGCAGACGTTCGGAAATGCCGTGCAGCGCCCACGGGTTCGACTCGGACATGAACTTGCGGTTGGTGTCGTCGAGGACGTACGTCTCGGCGAGTTTCTCGTACATCCAGTCGGCGACGACGTTGGTGGTGGCGTCGTAGCCGAACAGGTAGTCGACGGTCGCGGCCATCTCGAAGGCGCCCTTGTAGCCGTGGCGGCGCATCGCGTCGAGCCAGCGCGGATTGACCACCCGCGCCCGGAAGACGCGGGCGGTCTCCTCCGACAGCGTGCGGGTGCGGACGGCGTCGGGGCGGGTGCTGTCGCCGATGTACGCCTCCGGATCCTGCCCGGTCAGGGCGCGGACGGTGGCGACCATGCCGCCGTGGAACTGGAAGTAGTCGTCCGAGTCGGCGATGTCGTGTTCGCGGGTGTCGGTGTTCTTCGCGGCCACCGCGATCCGCTTGTAGGCGGAGCGCATGTCGTCGCCGGCGGGGACGCCGTCGAGGCCACGGCCGTACGCGTAGCCGCCCCACGTGGTGTACACCTGCGCGAGGTCGGCGTCGTCGCGCCAGTTCTTCGAGTCGATCAGCTGCAGCAGACCGGCGCCGTAGGTGCCGGGTTTGGAGCCGAAGATGCGGGTGGTGGCGCGGCGGTCGTCGCCGTGTTCGGCCAGGTCGGCCTGCGCATGCGCCCGCACGTAGTTCTGCTCGGGGGTCTCGTCGAGGCCGGCGACGAGGCGGACGGCGTCATCCAGCAACGCCAGCACGTGCGGGAACGCGTCCCGGAAGAACCCGGAGATACGGACGGTGACGTCGATGCGGGGACGGCCCAGTTCGGCGAGGTCGATGACCTCGAGGCTGACCACCCGGCGGGACGCCTCGTCCCACACCGGGCGCACCCCGAGCAGGGCGAACACCTCGGCGACGTCGTCACCGGAGGTACGCATCGCGGAGGTCCCCCACACCGACAGACCCACCGACTGCGGATACGTCCCGTGGTCGACGAGGTAGCGGGCGAGCAGGGAGTCGGCCATCGCCTGCCCGGTCTCCCACGCCAGCCGTGACGGGACGGCCTTGGGGTCGACGGAATAGAAGTTGCGGCCGGTGGGCAGCACGTTGATCAGCCCGCGCAGCGGCGACCCGGACGGGCCGGCCGCGATGAAACCGCCGTTCAGGGCGTGCAGCACCTGGTCGATCTCGCCGGAGGTCTGCCGCAGCCGCGGCACCACCTCGGTCGCGGCGAACCGCAGGATCTGCCGGACAATGTCGTCGTCGTGCAGACCGTCCACGACGGCCGGATCCCAGTCCGTCTCGGCCAGCGCCGCGATCAGCGCGTGCGCCTGCGCCTCGATCTCGTCGACGCGCCCGCGAGCTTCGTCGCCGGATTCGCTGAGCCCCAGTGCTTCCCGCAGACCGGGCACGGTCTGCTCGCCGCCCCACATCTGCCGGGCCCGCAGCATCGCGAGCACCAGTTCCACCTCGGCGTCGCCGTCGGGGGCGGTGCCGAGGACGTGCAGGCCGTCACGGATCTGGACGTCCTTGATCTCGCACAGCCAGCCGTCGACGTGCATGAGCATGTCGTCGAACACGTCCTCCTCGGGACGCTCGCTCAACCCCAGGTCGTGGTCCATCTTCGCGGCCCGCATCAACGTCCAGATCTGCTGGCGGATCGCCGGCAGCTTCGCCGGGTCGAGCGCGGAGATGTTGGCGTGCTCGTCGAGGAGCTGCTCGAGCCGGGAGATGTCACCGTACGATTCGGCGCGCGCCATCGGCGGGATCAGGTGGTCGACGAGGGTGGCGTGGGCGCGGCGCTTGGCCTGTGTGCCCTCGCCCGGATCGTTGACCAGGAACGGGTAGATCATCGGCAGGTCGCCGAGCGCGGCGTCGGTGCCGCACGACGCCGACATGCCGAGCGTCTTGCCGGGCAGCCACTCGAGGTTGCCGTGCTTGCCGAGGTGCACGATCGCATCCGCCGCGAATCCGCCGGCATCCGTCTCCGCCGCGATCCACCGGTACGCGGCCAGATAGTGGTGGCTCGGCGGCAGGTCCGGGTCGTGGTAGATCGCGACCGGGTTCTCCCCGAACCCGCGGGGCGGCTGCACCATCAGCACCACGTTCCCGGCCCGGATCGCGGCGATGACGATCTCACCCTTGGGGTCGGACGAGCGGTCCACGTACAGTTCACCGGGTGCGGCACCCCAGTGCTCCTCGACACCCTCGCGGAAGTCCTGCGGCAGCGTCTGGAACCACTGCCGGTACCGGGCGGCGGAGATGCGGATCGGGTTGCCCTCGAGCTGCTCGGCGGTGAGCCAGTCCGGGTCCTGTCCGCCCGCCGCGATCAGCGCGTGGATCAGGGCGTCCCCGTCCTTCGCGGCCAGACCGGGCAGGGCGTCGTCGCCGTCCTCGGGTCCGAGATCGTAGCCGTGCTCGCGCATCGCGGTGAGCAGGTCGATCGCCGACGCCGGGGTGTCCAGGCCGACGGCGTTGCCGATGCGGGCATGCTTCGTCGGGTACGCCGACAGCATCAACGCAATCTTCTTGTCCCCGTTCGGGATTCGACGCAGCTTCGCGTGCCGGACCGCGATCCCCGCGACCCGGGCAGCGCGTTCGGCATCCGGCACGTACGCCGTCAACCCGTCGGCGTCGACCTCCTTGAACGAGAACGGCACCGTGATCAGGCGGCCGTCGAACTCCGGGACCGCGACCTGCGTCGCCACGTCCAGCGGCGACATGCCGTCGTCGTTCGCCTCCCAGTCCGCCCGGCTCGACGTC
Source organism: Prescottella sp. R16 (assembly GCF_030656875.1). NCBI lineage: Bacteria > Bacillati > Actinomycetota > Actinomycetes > Mycobacteriales > Nocardiaceae > Rhodococcus > Prescottella sp. R16. The sequence continues at coordinate 2,285,702 of NZ_CP130943.1, read as the reverse complement.
AGGCACAGTCCCTGCAGGATCGGCACGTCCAGCGCGGCGAGTTCGGCCACGTTCCACGCCTCGTCGTCACCGCCGGCCTGCGCGTTCGCCGGTTTGGTGCCGCCGGCCGCCAGCACGGTCACCACCAGCGCGTCCGCGCCGCCCAGGGTCTCGAGCAGATCGGTGGGCGCGGTGCGCAGCGACGCGCAGAAGATCGGCAGCGGCGTCGCCCCCGCCTCCTCGATCGCCCCGCACAGCGCCTCGACGTACGCGGTGTTCCCCGCCAGATGCTGGGCGCGGTAGTAGAGCACCGCAACCGTGGGGGAATCGGGCCCGGCGCCGTCCGATTCCCGGGCCTCGCGCTCGAGAACACCCCAGGTCGGCAGGTGCACCGCAGGTTCGAAACCGAACCCGGTGAGCAGCACCGTGTCGGACAGGAAGTGGTGCAGCTGGCGCAGGTTGTCGGCACCGCCCTCGGCGAGATACGTGTGCGCCTCGGCGGCGATCCCGGCGGGGACCGTCGAGCATTCCATCAACTCCGCGTCCGGGGCCTGTTCGCCGCCGAGGACGACCGTCGGCAACCCGGACGCGAGGACCGCGTCGATGCCGTCCTCCCAGGCCCGGCGGCCACCGAGGATGCGGACCACGACCAGGTCGACATCGTCGAGGAGCCGGGGCAGATCCTCCGAGACGAGGAGACGCGCCGGGTTGGCCCACCGGTAGTCGGCGCCGGAAGCGCGGGCACTGAGCAGATCGGTGTCGGACGTCGACAGCAGCAGGATCACTGTGCAGCCTTTCTGGGGTTTCGCGCCCCACGGCAAGGTTCCGGCGAGAGACGTTCTCGGGAACGGTTTCGTGCGGCGGGAACGGGTCTGGCTTTCACAGTGGCGCGACCGCACCGGACTCACACCGGTTTCCGTTCCTGCCGCGGTCGCCGGTGATCCTACCGGGCACCCGGGTCCACCTCGGCTACCCGGCTAGCCTGGACGACGTGTCCTCTCCACGTTCCGGCCCGGACCGCTGTCCGGGCGCCCTGCAGGTCCACGTCGCCGCCGATGGGCCGCTGGCCCGGGTCCGGCTGCCCGGCGGGCTGATCACGGCCCCGCAGATCCAGGTCCTCGCCGACGCCGCCCACACGCTCGGCAACGGCGAGATCGAACTGACGTCCCGCGGAAACCTGCAGCTGCGCGCGGTCGCCGATCCCGGCGAGTTCGCGCGCCGCATCGAGGACGCGGGACTGTTGCCGTCGACCACGCACGAACGGGTCCGCAACATCCTCGCCTCCCCCCTGTCCGGACGCATCGGCGGGCACGTCGACGTCCGCCCCCTGGTCACCGCCCTCGACACCCGGCTGTGCGCCGACCCGGCGCTGGCCGCGCTGCCCGGCCGCATCCTGTTCACCCTCGACGACGGCCGCGGCGACCTCTCGGGGCTGCGCGGCGACGCCGGCGTCCACGCCCTGGACGACGGCCGCCTCGCCCTGATCCTCGCCGGCGCCGACACCGGCGCCCGGCTCACCACCGACACCGCCGTCGACACCCTCCTCGACGCGGCCCGCATCTTCGGTGAGATCCGCGGCGACGCGTGGCGCCTCCACGAGCTCCCCGACGGCCCCGCCACGGTCCTGGCCCGGCTCGGCCTCGACCACGCCGACCCGATCGCCCTGCCCGACGCCGTCGACGGCGGCCCCATCGGCTGGCTCGATCAGCCCGACGGCCGTGTCACCCTGGCCGCCGGGCTCGCGTTCGGCACCCTCCCGGCGCGGCTCGCCGAGTTCCTCGCCGCCGTCGACCACCCCCTCGTGATCACCCCGTGGCGGTCGATCCTGATCCCCGACCTCGACGAGGGCGTCGCCGAACAGGTGGTCCGGGTCCTCGCCCCGATGGGCCTGATCTTCGACGCCGCCTCACCGTACCTGCAGGTCAGCGCCTGCACCGGACGCCCCGGCTGCGCCAAGTCCCTCGCCGACGTCCGCTCCGACGCGCAGGCCGCGATCGCCGCCGGCGAGATCCCGGCCGGGGAACGCCGGCACTGGTCCGGGTGCGAGCGCCGGTGCGGGCGACCCCGCGGCGAGATAACAGACGTCGTCGCGACCGCCGACGGTTACCGGGTGGAAAACACCGGTTCTTGATGCCTCTATCGTGTGGCGCATGATCGACTACATTCGCGACGGCGCGGAGATCTACCGCCAGTCCTTCGCCACCATCCGAGCCGAAGCAGACCTCTCGCGGTTCCCCGCCGACGTCTCGCAGGCCGTGGTCCGGATGATCCACGCGAGCGGTCAGGTCGATCTGGTCGACGACATCGCCTTCACCGAGAACGTCGTCGCCGACGCCCGGGAAGCGTTGCGCCGCGGCGCCCCGATCCTGTGCGACGCGAAGATGGTCGCCGCCGGTGTCACCCGCAAGCGTCTGCCCCGCAACAACGACGTGCTGTGCATGCTCGACGACCCCCGCACCCCGGTCCTGGCGAAGGCCATCGACAACACCCGGTCGGCGGCCGCACTCGAACTGTGGGGCGACAAGCTCGACGGCGCCGTCGTCGCGATCGGCAACGCCCCCACCGCCCTGTTCCACCTGCTGAGCCTCATCGAGGCCGGCGCCCCACGGCCCGCGGCGATCGTCGGCGGCCCGGTCGGGTTCATCGGCGCGGTCGAATCGAAGGAAGCGCTGATCGAGCATCCCGCCGGCCTGCCGCACCTGGTACTGCGCGGCCGCCGCGGCGGCTCCGCGATCACCGCGGCCGCCCTCAACGCGATCGCGAACGAAATCGAATGAACAACAGCGTGACGGACGATATGACCACCGGAAAACTGTGGGGTGTCGGGATCGGCCCCGGCGACCCCGAACTGATGACCGTCAAGGCCGCCCGCGTCATCGCCGACGCCGACGTGATCGCCTTCCACTCGGCCCGCCACGGCCGCAGCATCTCCCGCGCCGTCGCCGCCCCCTACATGCGCGACGGGCAGATCGAGGAACACCTGATCTACCCGGTCACCACCGAGACCGTCGACCATCCCGGCGGCTACCAGGGCGCGATGGACGAGTTCTACGAGCAGGCCGCCGAACGGCTCGCCGCGCACCTCGCGGCCGGCCGCACCGTCGCACTCCTCGCCGCCGGGGACCCACTGTTCTACAGCTCGTACATGCACATGCACAAGCGGCTCACCGGCCGCTTCGACACCGAGATCATCCCCGGCGTCACCGCCGTGCAGGCCGCGTCCGCCGCACTCGCCGAGCCACTCGTCGAGGCCGACGAGGTCCTCACGATCCTGCCCGGCACCCTGCCGCAGGACGAGCTGACCCGACGCCTGCGCGACACCGACGCCGCCGCGATCATGAAACTCGGCCGCACCTATCCGGCTGTGCGCCAGGCACTCTCGGACGCCGGACGCCTGGACGAGGCCCGCTACGTCGAACGCGCCAGCACCGACCGCCAGAAGGTCGCCGCGGCCGCCGACGTCGACGACGCCGACGTGCCCTACTTCTCGATCGCGGTCGTCCCGAGCCCACTCAACAACCGCACCGCACCCGAACCGGCCCGCGGCGAGGTCGTCGTCGTCGGACTCGGACCCGGCGATCAGGCCTGGACCACCCCGGAGGTGCGCCGCGAACTCGCCGCCGCCACCGACCTCGTCGGCTACACCACCTACATCGACCGGGTCCCGGTGCGGCCCGGGCAGCGCCGGCACGCCAGCGACAACCGCGTCGAGGCCGAACGCGCCGCCATGGCCCTGGACCTGGCCAAGCGCGGCGCCCGCGTCGCCGTCGTCTCCTCCGGCGACCCGGGCGTGTTCGCGATGGCCGCCGCCGTCCTCGAAGTGGCCGCCGAGGACCAGTGGCGCGACGTGCCGGTCCGGATCCTGCCCGGCATGACCGCCGCCAACGCCGTCGCCAGCCGCGTCGGCGCCCCCCTCGGCCACGACTACGCGATGATCTCGCTGTCCGACCGGCTCAAACCGTGGGACATCGTCGCCAAACGCGTCTCCGCCGTCGCATCCGCGGACATGGCGTTCGCCGTCTACAACCCGGCGTCGAAGTCCCGCACCTGGCAGGTCGCCGCGATGCGCGACCTCGTCCTCGAACACCGCTCCCCCGACACCCCGGTGATCATCGGCCGCGACATCGCCGGCTCCGAGGAGAACATCACGATCGTCCGCCTCGCCGACCTCGACCCCGCCGACGTCGACATGCGCTGCCTGCTCATCGTCGGCTCGTCACAGACCCGGATCGTCGAGACCGGTTCGGGGACGACGGTGTTCACACCCCGTACCTACCCGGCCTGACACCGCACCACAATCCGCGAACGGGAGTTCACGGCACGCTTTCACACAGTGCGCGTGCCGTGAACTCCCGTGGGGCGGTGGCCGAGCACGGATCAGCTGTATCGCTCCGTCGGCAGCGGGTTGACGGTGTCACCGTCCCAGGTCAGTGTTCGGTCGGCCCGTGCCGGGAAAGCTTCGAGCCCGGTGTCGGCCAGGACCGCGGCGACGCACTCCTCGGAAGCGCCGAGGTAGGTGGACATCAGGTCGATGTCCGTTGCCACACACCAGGCCTTGTCGTCGGGCCACCACAGGTGCGCACTCATCCCTGCCGGGTACCGTCCCTGCGGTGGGTGAAGCTCCGAGTCGGTCATGGTGGGACGACTACAACGACGGTGTTCGACGCATGCACGAAACCGGCTGGGGCGCGGATGCATCGGTGCTCTCGCCGGCGATCTGCGAACTGCTCGACGACGTCGACGCGGCGTTCGTGGTCACCGGGGTGGCCGAACCCGCACAGCGATGACGCCGAGCCGGACGAGGCAGCGTACGAGCGCCTTACCGCCCCGGAGAAGTTCCTGATCGTGGTGGCCCGGGCGCGAGCGTGGACGACGGTTCTCCTCGACCGCGGCTGGGCGCGAGAAGCAGCGCAGGCGCGTTGGGCGCTCCGCCCGATGGAGCCCGGCGGTGCCGACACCGTCCTCGAGCCCGCGGCCGACGGTGCGGTCCCCCTGGTACTGACGACCCACACCCCGGTGGACAGCGACCACATCGTCACCGTCACGGTCGCGGCGGGCGACCCGGCAGTGACGTTGGCGGAGCTTCCCGATTGCGGATGCGACGGGTGCGACAGCGGATCCGCCGCACTGCTCGAGGAGATGGACAGGTGGGTGCTGTCGGTGGTCGCCGGGTCCCTCCGGGTCGATGTCACTGCCGACCGCTCCTCGATTCGCTCATCGTTCGGTGGCCACGGCGGCACGGTCCAGCATCTGGAGGAAGCCATGTCGTTCTCGGCGGCACCGTGGCCCGCGGATTGGACCGCGCGCCCCATCCCGCCCGAAATCGGGCATCGCCACCCCGAAGCCGCGTTTCCGCGGACGATGCTGGATCGACTGCTGCGCCGCGACGGGCCGCCGGGCAGCGCACAGCGCTATCGTTCCCGATGAACCACTGGTCCGACCACTTGACCAGTTCACTCGACCCGACCTAGCGTCGTGACATGGATCTCATGCCGGTGCGCCGCAAGTCGATCCCCGACGACGTGTTCGACCAACTCCTCGACGGCGTCGTCGCGGGCAGCCTGGCACCCGGCGAGACGCTGGTCGGCAAGCGCCGGATGGTGGAGGCACTCGGGGTGTCCCGACCGGCGGGGCGATCGATCCGGCGGTGGCCCACAGCATCCTCGAGGCCCGCCTCTGGAACGGGCCGAAGGTCGCCGAACTGGCGGCGCAGCGCGCGACGGTGTCCACGGCAAACACCTTGGACGCCGTCGTCGACGCGCTCGACACCGACACCGATCCCGTGGCCCGGCAGCGCCTCGCCCTCGACTTCTGGGACCTGATCGTCGACGGCGCGGACTCGATCATGTTCCGGCTCATGTTCAACACCCTGCGCGCCGCGTACGAACCGATGCTCGACGCACTCGCGGTGGTGATGGCCGCCGAGGTGAGTGAGGTCGACCGCTACCGCGCGATCACCGACGCCGTCCGACGCGGCGATCCCGAGGATGCGTTCGCCGCCGCGCATGCCCTACTGGAACCCGCGACGATCCTGCTGGCGTCCGCACTCGACTCCACCCACAGCGAATCCGGGGAGTAGCCATGACCACCCGCCACGACTCGCCCGCGTTCGGACGCGATGTCACATTGTTGTCCGGCGCGGGACGCGAATTCGTCCGCCACCCGAGCCCGTGGATCATCGCCACGCTCCTGGTCGGCGCCCTGAGTGCCCGGGTCGCGCTGGGCCACTGGACCTGGGCCGACGCGCTCGTCCCCGCGATCATGCTCGCGCTGTTCCCGGTGCTGGAGTGGATCATCCACGTCTTCGTGCTGCACTGGCGCCCCAGAAGATCGCCGGGCTCACCATCGACCCACTGCTCGCCCGCAAACACCGCGCCCACCACGGGAATCCACGGAACATTCCGCTGGACTTCATCCCCGCACCGGTGTTCGTGTGGCTGGTACCGCTGCTGCTCGCGGTCGCACTGCTCGTGATTCCCCGGATCGAACTGGGGTTGACGTTCCTCGTCGTCCTCACCGCACTGGGCCTCGGCTACGAGTGGACCCACTTCCTCATCCACACCGACTACAAGCCGAAGACCGCGCTGTACAAGGCGACGTGGCGCCATCACCGAAACCACCACTACCGCAACGAGCACTACTGGTTCACGGTCACCACGTCCGGCACCGCCGACCGGATGTTCGGGACCGAACCCGACCCGGACACCGTCGAAAAGTCGCCGACCGCGAAACGCCTCCACGGCCTCGACGTCGCCGACGCGTAGAGAGCCGGTCAGCCCGCAGCGTCCTCCTTCAACGTGTGCGCGACCAGCGCATTGGCATGACCGTGTCCCAGGCCGTGCTCCGCTTTGAGCCAGTTCACCAGTTCCATGTGCTTGGTGAGGTCAGACGAGCGAATCAGGCTCTGCCACTCGCTGATCGGCTTGCCGTACTTCTTCTCGATCGACGGAAAGTAGGACGCGGGACCCTTCACCGGTTCGCTCATGGCAGGCACGCTACCGGCGAGTTACGACACGCGCGCGGATCCCGCTCGCCCATTCCTCCGGATTCCAGGTTCCGGGCCGGGCCCTCGTGAGTGGATAGCACGCGAAGCCGATGAGGACGGCGGTGAAGTGTCCGATGTCGGTGAACGTCAGCGTGCCGAACAGGGGCAGCCCGTAGACGAGCAGCACACCGGCCACGTAGACGTACCGCCACGGCGACGCGATCCGGTACGCGAGCACCGCGGTGACCCCGGCCAGCGCGTAGCTGACCCCGACGTCCAGGGTGTTCACGGCGGACGCCGGTGCCTGACCGTTGTGGATCGCCAGATACAACACGCCCTCGCTGAGATACGTCGCACCGACGTGCGAGATCACCGCGACGGCCAGCCACCGCCACGTCCCCAGCCACCGTTCGACCGGGACGTGGAAGAGATTGAACAGAACGAAGTATCCGAGCCAGCCACCACCGGCGAGCCAGAACGCACTGGTCACGAGGACCCGGATCGGATCCTCACGGAGATGATGCAGATTGGTCGAGCGGTTGCCCAGCACATGATCCAGCGCCGCCGGCGACAGCCGATGCATCACGATCGTCGTCACGAGCAGGATCGCAAGCCACACGAAGGTTCCCGGCGCGCGGCGGACATATCCCCCGACCGCGTCCGGAATCTGCGACGCCCGGAACCGTTGCACGGCTTCCATCGCATCAGTATGACCCCGATCGCCCCGCCGATCTGCCTACTCGACGACCGTTTCGATCCTGTACCACGATCACTCCCCTTTCGTCCCCGGAGCCCTTTCCGTCTTGGAAGTTGGTGAGGTCGGAGGTGAAGTGAGACCGGTCGTGAATGGTGGGATTGCGCGACGTCCGGTGAATATTCGGTAATTCCACATATTCCGTCCTATGCGAAGTTCTGATCTGGTGGCAGTTGGCGGAGATCGGACCGCGAAACATGCATGTCAGCCGAGGATTGCGTGCTTTCGTCGTTGCTCTCATGGGCCAGCCGTCGCACCACTCCCCACCCCGGCAGGCGGTCGGAATGCCGGCCGCGGGTCCCCACGAAGCGGCCTTCGTCAACTACGCTGGCGCCGCGGCAATCCCCCGATCAGGAGGCAGAATTCCTCCGATTCTGTGCTCGTTCGGCCTTCGATTCGTCCGACTGATCATGGTTCTGCACGAACTGCAAAATGCGGGGAATCACTCGGTCCGGGATCTGCCCGAGGATGCCGTGCCCGGTGCCGGGGTAGACCTGAACCTCCGCTCGAGGCAGGAGGTCTGCGATACGCGCCGCAGTGCGCTCGGGGGCGGCGACCACGGTCTCGGCGCCGTAGATCACCAGAGCCGGAACGGTGATGGACCGCACCTCGTCGTCCCCGAGCACCCGCGCCCAGCCGATCCCGGGCCGATAGTTCAATGCCTCCTTCGCGCAGGCGAACTGCGACTCGGGAATGTCGTAGCCCGGGGTCATCCACTCGTTCATCTTCCGCATGTTCTCGTCGGTGCGGCGCATCCCGAAGCGGATCATCTTGAACAGCACACCCCAGGACGGCTTGTCGAATACGCCACCGGGTTCGATCAGGGTGACGCTCTCCAACCGGTCCGGCGCGTGGAGCGCCACGAGAGCGGCGTGCCAGGCGCCGTGGGAGTATCCGACCAGGTGAACGCGGTCCAGGCCGAGTTCGTTCAGCAAATCGCCGATCCAGGTGGCGAAGTCCGACTCCGTGGCGAGCGGAGCGGTTTGCACGCTCAGGCCCGCGGTTCCGATCGTGTCGAGCGCATACACGACCCGGTCCCGACCGAGGTCCTCGACGGCAAAATGCCACTGCAGACTGTTGGCCCCGACCGAGTGCAGCAGGACGACCGGCGTCTTGTCGCCGGAGCCGGACCGTCGGACATGCGTGGACCCGAACGTTGTCGGAATATCCAGCTGAGTTGACGGAACCGGCCACAGAGCTTCCATTGCCTGGTAAGCGCGCCGGTGCGCCTCACGTGACGCGTCGTTCTTGAACCGCCCGATCTTCGGCATGAGCCTCCCTCTCGTGTGCGTTGATGGTATGAACGTATCACTTATAGGATATGTTCATACCATCAAAATTTGACGTTCGGCGCGGAAGGGCGCGAAGAGAGGCGGGCGGTTCCTGTGCCACGATTGGTCGACCACGAGGTCCGGCGGCGTGAGATCACCGGCGCTGTGCGTCGAGTCATCGTCGACGGAGGTTTGGAAGCGGTGACCTTTCAGTCCGTCGCCGCTGAAGCCGGAATCTCGGTCCGACTCGTGCAGTACTACTTCGGGACCAAAAAGGAATTCCTCCTCGCCACCCACCGATCGGTCATGGAGACCGCGGCCGCTCGATTCATGCAGCGATGGGAAGCTCTGGGCAGCGACGCGACGCCGCGGGAGGCCATCAGCGCCTTGCTGAACGAACTGCTTCCACTGGACGACGCGCGACGAGAGGAAGCGATCGTCCTCGGCGCCTTCAACACGGCATCGATCTCCGGGAACGGCATCACCGCAGAGGAAACGCTGGCGGCACCGCGAGCCCTGGTTGCGGTTGTGGCAGAACAACTCCGGCGAACCCAGCACCTCGAGCCGTCAGTAGATCCGGAGCTCGATGCCGAACTCGTCCTGGCGGCCATCGGCGGAATCGCCCAGGGGATGCTCCCGGGCCACTACACTCCCGAGCTGGCGGTCGACCTTGTCGACCGGCTCCTGGACCGCATACTCGGCACGAAGCAGCTGTCCGCCCATCCAACGAACATCTAGCCGACGAGGAGCGGGACGGCACTTCCCTCCCCCGCCGCGATCAGCTCGTCGCTTGGAGCGAGCTCGACGTACCGGTTCCGCGAGTATTCCCGTCGTTCCAGAAGTCCACGAAGTCGACACCGTCGAAATGGCCGGTGGTCCGCACATCTTCGTGAGCACTCACTCGCGTCCCCCGCGGTGCCGCGCAACCCAGGCGACGACCTCGTCGACGTCGGAGGTGGACGCGACCCCGTCCGGGATCGGCGTGCGGGCCACCACCACGACGGGAATCCCCAGGTGGCGGGCCGCTTCGAGTTTCGCGGAGGTGAGCGCTCCCCCGCTGTTCTTCGTGACGACGACGTCGATGCCCCGCTCCCCCATCAGCGTGATCTCGTCGGCCACCGTGAACGGGCCGCGCGCCAGCAGCACCTCCGCATCCGCGGGCAGGCGACCGTCGGGCGGGTCGATGGCCCGGATCAGGAACCGGCCCGGGCGGTCCGCGAACGCGTCCACACCCTGCCGTCCGATCGTGAGGAACACCCGCTCCCCCAGGCTCGCCGCCGCCTCGGCGGCCGCCGCCAGATCCGGAACGACGTGCCAGCGGTCCCCCGGTCCGGGAACCCATTCGGGACGCCGCAGCACCAGCAGCGGGATCCCTACCGTGCGGGTCGCGGCCGCCGCGTTCGCGGTGATCCGGGCCGCGAACGGGTGGGTGGCGTCGACGACGGCGTCGATGTCGTTGCCGCGCAGCCAGTCCGTGAGGCCGTCGACGCCCCCGAACCCGCCGATCCGCACCTGACCGGCCGGCAGTACCGGTTCCCGGACCCGGCCGGCGAGCGACGAGATCACCTCGACGTCCGGGGCGGTGTCGAGCCGCGCGGCCAGTGTGCGGGCCTCACGGGTGCCGCCCAGGATCAGGACGCGACGCAACTGTGTCTTCAATGGGTGGTGCGGGACCGGGTGGCCGAGTACAGGTAGCTGTCCGGGAACCCCTCCGCGGCCAGGACCCGGCCCACGATCACCACCGCGGTCTTGGTGACGCCGGCCGCGTGTACCTGGTCGACGAGGGTGGCGAGAGTGCCGCGCAGCACGATCTCGTCGGGGCGCGACGCGAACGCGACCACCGCGGCCGGGCACTCGGATCCGTAGTTCTCCGACAGTTCCTCGACGATCTGCTCGATGCGGTGCGCCCCCAGATGGACCACCATGGTGGCGCCGCTGCGCCCGAGTGAGCGTAGGTCCTCGCCGGGAGGCATTGCCGTCGACAGCGTCGACACCCGGGTCAGCACGATCGACTGCGACACCCCGGGCACCGTCAGTTCCCGGCCGAGCGCGGCGGCGGCCGCGGTGAACGCGGGCACGCCGGGCACGATGTCGTAGGCGACGCCGGCGGCGTCGAGGCGTCGAACCTGTTCGGCGACTGCCGAATAGATCGACGGATCACCCGAGTGCAGGCGGGCGACGTCCAGGCCCGCCGCGTCGGCGGCGATGATCTGCTCGATGATCTCGTCGAGACTCATGCGGGCGGTGTCGATCACGTCGGCGTCGTCGGGGCACAGGGTGAGCAGTTCCGCCGGCACCAGGCTGCCCGCGTACAGGCACACCGGGCTCTCGGCGATGATCCGCGAGGCCCGCAGCGTGATGAGGTCGGGGGCGCCGGGTCCGGCGCCGATGAAGTGGACGGTCATGGAACTACCCTTCCGTTTTGACGGTCGACCACTGCGCCACCGGCAGCTGGGGTCGCCACGCGGTGAAGCCGCCGAGCGGTTCGCCGCGGTAGATCTGGAACTTGCGAAGCTGTCCGCCGAAACGGCTGTGCCACTGCAGGATCAGCGCCTCGGATTCGGCGGTGACCGCGTTGACGACGATGCGTCCGCCCGGTCGCAGCCGCGCCCAGCAGGCGTCGAGCATGCCGTCCTGCGTGACGCCGCCGCCGACGAAGATCGCGTCCGGCACGGAGGTTTCGCCGTCGAAGGCGCCGGGTGCCGCCCCGCGCACCCGGAGGGCCGGCACACCGAGCCGGTGCGCGTTGCCGGTGATCTGGTCGACGCGGGACGCCACCTTCTCGAATGTGACGGCGCGGCAGCGGGGATCGGTGCGCATCCATTCGACGGCGATCGTGCCGGAGCCGCCGCCGACGTCCCACAGCAGTTCCCCGGGGGCGGGGGCCAACGCCGACAGGGTCAGGGCCCGCACCTCGTGTTTGGTCATCTGCCCGTCGCCGGTGTAGGCGGCGTCGGGCAGGCCTGGCGTCCGGGTGAGCCGCGGTGCTGCAGCACCCCGGAACTCGAGGGCGATCACGTTCAGCGGATCCCCCGGCGCCCGGTCCCACGACTGTGCGACGCCGTCGACGACGTGTTCGGCGGGCCCACCCAGCTGTTCGAGGACGACGACCCGGCTGTCCCCGAAGCCGGTGGTGCGCAGCAGCTGCGCGACGGCCGCCGGGGTGTGCTGGTCGTTGGAGAGCACGAGCAGCCGCTGACCGTCGACGAGGCTCGCCACGAGGGTCGCCACGTCCCGGTTCACGAGGCTGACGACGGTGGTCTCGTGCAGCGGCCAGCCGAGCCGGGCGCACGCGAGCGACACCGACGACGGGTGCGCGATGATCTGCAGCCGCTCGGGTCCGAGGACCCGTCCGAGGGTGACGCCGATGCCGTGGAACATGGGATCGCCGCTCGCGAGGACGCACACCTTCCGGCCCCGGTGTGCGTCGAACAGTCCGGGCAGGGCCGGCAGCATCGGGGACGGCCACGGCACCCGCAACGTCGCCGACTCGGGGACGAGCGCGAGTTGCCGCGTCGACCCCATGAGGACGTCGGCGGCCTGCACGGCCCGCTGCGCGCGGGGCGCGAGTCCGTCCCAGCCGTCGGCGCCGATCCCGACGACCACGATCGGGTCGGGCCCGGTCATCGCGGCATCCGCCGCCACACGAACTGCGGGAGCAGACGCATCCCGAAGAAGATCGGCCGCAACAGTCCCGGCACCCACACCTTCTCGCGGCCGGTCCGCAGACCGTGTGCGACGGCGTCGGCCACCTGCTGCGGGGTGCTCGAGAACGGGGCGGGGGTCATGCCCTCGGTCATGCGTCCGATCACGAAACCGGGCCGCACCAGCAGCAGCCGGACGCCGGTGCCGTGCAGGGCGTCGGCGAGGCCGGACGCGAAGCCGTCGAGTCCGGCCTTCGCGGAGCCGTACACGTAGTTGGCGCGGCGCACCCGCATCCCGGCGACCGACGAGAACACCACGATCTGCCCGGACCCGCGGGCCCGCATGAGGTTCGCCAGGTGGGTGAGCACCCCGACCTGCGCGACGTAGTCGGTGTGGACGACGGCGAGGGCGTGCGCGGCGTCGACTTCGGCGCGGGCCTGATCGCCCAGCACCCCGAACGCGAGGACCGCGACCCCGATCGGGCCGTGCTCCTCGCTCACCTGTGACAGCACGGTGCCGTGATCCGCGACCCGGTCGGCGTCGAACTCGACGCAGTGCACCGCGGTGGCGCCGGCCGCGAGCACCGCCTCGCGCTCGCTGACCAGGTCGGCGCTGCGGCGGGCCGCGAGGATCACCGTCCGGCCCGGCGCGAGCCGGGTCGCCACCTCGAGCCCGATCTCACTGCGGCCACCCAGCAGCAGCACCGATCCGGGTGCGTAATCCGTGTCCCTCATCCCTCCAGTGTCCCGGATCCGGCGGCCTCGAGTACCGTCGGGTCATGCCTCGAACCCCGTCCGACCTGACCGCCGCTGCCACCGCGTTCCTCACCGAATACCACCTGGCGACGCTGACGACGCTCCGCAAGGACGGCACCCCGCACGTCGTCGCCGTCGGATGCACGTGGGACGCCGAACGGGGCATCGTCCGGATCATCACGAACGACGGATCGCAGAAGGCCCGCAACGCCGAGCGCGGCGGCTACGCGGCGGTCACCCAGGTGGACGGCGGACGGTGGCTCACCCTCGAGGGGCCGGCGCGGGTGCTGTCGGACGCGGCGTCCGTCGCCGACGCCGTCGACCGGTACGCGGCCCGCTACCGTCCGCCGCGGGTGAATCCGACGCGGGTGGTCGTCGAGATCGCCGTCGAACGCGTCATGGGGTCCGCGGTTCTCGTGAACCGCTAGCCCGGAAACGCGAAATCGCCTGATTTGCACCACGATTCGACCGTTTTCTGGTCTGGTCGTGGTGGGGTCCGCGGCAGTACCGTGAGGGGTGACGACACCTGCGCACCCGAACGGGGAGAGCCATGACAGCACGACGGATCCTTCGCTGGTCGGCCCTCGCGGGCGTCGGCGCCGCGGCGGCACTGGTTGCGCCCGCGACAGCCGCCGCCGCACCTCCGCACCCGTTCGGTCCCCCGGCCCTGACCGTCGGCTGCCCCAACCAGGGCAGCCTGATGTCGCTGACCGGGGCCACCGGGCAGTCCGGGCCCGAACAGTCACCCCCGATCGGGCCCGGCGAGCTCCGGTTCGCCAGTTTCCCGGCGGCGCCGCCCATCCCGGCGGCGGGGCAGGTGTCCGTCGCATGGATCAACCTGAACACCGGGGCGGCCGGCGTCGCGGACCTCCTGGGCGACTACCCGTACTACTCGGCGACGGTGCACACCGGCCCCGGGAACATCCGGGCGATGGTCTTCGGGACGATCAACCTCGGCAGTATGCCGCTCTGCCAGGTCAATCCGACGTTCGGCGAGTTCGTCGTCTGAGACCGGCCGCCGGTCCGGGTCAGCCGGGCAGCACCGTCAGGCCGTGCGGCCGCCGGTTGACCGGCTCGCAGCCGTTCTCGGTGACGACGACGATGTCCTCGATGCGGGCACCCCACTTTCCGCGGAAGTAGATGCCCGGCTCGATGCTGAACGCCATGCCGGTCTCGAGGACGATCTCGTTGCCGGCGACGATGTACGGCTCCTCGTGCACCGACAGACCGATACCGTGCCCGGTGCGGTGCACGAACGCCTCGGCCAGTCCGGCGTCGGCGAGCACGTCACGGGCGGCGGCGTCGACGGATTCGGCGGTCACCCCGGGACGCACGGCCTCGGTGGCGGCCCGCTGCGCCGCCTCGAGGATCACGACCTGCTCGGCGATCCGCGGATCCGGTTCCCCGAGCACATAGGTGCGGGTGGAGTCGGAGTTGTATCCGGGTTCGACCGGGCCACCGATGTCGACGACGACGACGTCCCCGGACTCGATCGCCCGATCCGAGACCTCGTGGTGCGGGTCGGCGCCGTGCGGGCCGGAACCGACGATCACGAACGCCGCCTCGGTGTGCCCCTCCGCGAGGATCGCGGCCGAAATGTCCGCAGCCACCGCCGCTTCGGTGCGTCCGGGGCGCAGCCACTCCCCCATCCGGGCGTGAACCCGGTCGATTGCGGCACCCGCGCGGCGCAGCGCCTCGATCTCGGCATCGTCCTTGATCATCCGCAGCTCGCGCAGCACCCCGGTCGCGAGTTGCGGGACGCCACCGAACCGGCGGGCCAGCGGCACCAGGTGCAGGGCCGGCATCGCGTCCGTGACCGCAACCGTAGGGGTCTCCGGCAGCAGCGACGCCACCAGTTCGTACGGGTCGACGCCGTCCACCCAGTCGTGCACCGGCAGACCCAGCTCCCCGGCCGCGGAATCCCCGAGCGACGCCAACTCGAGCCGCGGCAGCACCACCGATGCCGGATTGCCGTCCGCCGGTATCACCAGGCACGTGAGCCGCTCGAACGAATCGGCCCGCGACCCGAGCAGATACCGCAGATCCGGGCCCGGCGTGATCAGCAGGCCGTCGAGCCCGGCACGCTGCGCGAACCGCGCCGCCCGCGCCAGCCGGTCGGCGTACACGGCGGTCGGGAAACGGGAGGAGGCGTTCTCGGAAGTCATGACCACCAGGCTAGGCGGTGACGGCGCGCCTCACGTCGCGACCGGCTCGAAGAACGTCGCCGGATCGAACGCGCCGATCGGTGCCCAGCGGGCAGCCGCGGCCGGCGTCCGCGCATCGTGTGCCACCGCAGCGTCGAATTCCTGGAGTTCCAGGGCGACCCGCGGGTTCTCGTCGACGCGGCGGGCGATCTCGTAGAGGACGGCGAGCAGGTGCAGGCAGCGCGGCGTCCGTGCCGAACACGAGCAGTCGGTGTCCGCGAGCACCGGGGCGAGCGTGATCCCGGCTGCGGCGATCGCCCGGTGCGTGTCGTCGGTGAGCACGGTGGTGTCCGGGACGATCTCCGCGACGGCAGCGATCGCGGCCCGCGGCAGGGGCGCCACCTCCAGCCGCGTCACCGACGCCTGGCCGCCGCGGTGGATCGACGCGTGCACGACCCGACCCTCGACCCTCGCCTGCACGAGGTCGTTGCGGGCGAGGCTGCGGGCGCGGGGCAGCAACTGCCGCACCGGACCGCTCTGGTTCAGGGGCTGCGCCAGCCGCACCCAGTCCCGCCCCCACGCGGTGTAGCCGAATTCGTCGTCCGCCATCAGTTCTCCCTCTTGCGCTGCAGAATCTCGAGCAGTTGGGCGTCGTCGAGTCCGGCGAGCGCGGCAATGCCCGCGGAATCGCCGAGATCGGTGAGCGCCGCCTTACGACCGTGCATGCCGGCGATGTGTTCCTCGACGGTGGTGATCGAGGTGAGCGTGGTGACGGTGACCGTCCGGGTCTGGCCGATCCGGTGCGCGCGGTCCGACGCCTGCGCCTCGACCGCAGGATTCCACCACCGGTCGAAGTGGACGACGTCGGCGGCCCGGGTCAGCGTCAGCCCGGTCCCGGCGGCACGCAGGCTCAGCACCAGGATCGGGGGTCCGTCGCCGGACTGGAACCGGGACACGATCGCGGCCCGCTGCGCCGAGTTCAGCCCGCCGTGCAGGAACGGCGCGTCGACGCCGAACTGTTCGGCGAGATGCCGCACCAGCAGGTCACCGGTCTGCCGGTACTGGGTGAACACCAGCGTCGGGCTGCCGGTGTCCAGGTTCGTGGCCAGGATGTCGGTGCACAGGTCGAGCTTCCCGGACCGGCCGGCGAGCGACCCGAGTTCCCCGGTGACCAGCCCGGGATGATTGCAGACCTGCTTCAGCGACGTCAGCACCGCCAGGACACGGCCGTGCCGTTCGATACCCGAACCGAAACCGTCGTCGATCGCCTCCGCGAGCAGCAGATCGTAGATCTCCTCCTGCTCGGCGGTGAGGTCGCACAGCAGATCGTTGTGGATCTTCGGGGGCAGCGACGCCGCCACCTGGATCTTCTTGCGCGCCAGCACGACCGGTTCGATCGCGTCGCGCAGCCGGGCCGCGGCCGCCACCGACCCCGACCGGATCGGCTGGACGAACCGCCGCCGGAACTGCGTGCGCTGCCCGATCAGCCCGGGCGAGACCAGGTTCACCAGCGCCCACAGCTCGTCGAGGTGGTTCTCCACCGGGGTGCCGGTGAGCGCGATCCGGGCCGCGGCGTCCAGCGCCCGTGCCGCCTTGGAGATCTGGGTGCGCGGATTCTTCAGGGCCTGCGCCTCGTCGAAAACCACGGTGGTCCACGGCTGCCCGGCCAGCAGCTCGCCGTGGATGCGCAGCGTCGGATATCCCGCAACGACGACGGTGCCCGGTTCGGTGGGGATCGCCCCGCCGCGCCACACCGAGACCCGCAGCCCCGGCGCGAACCGTCCGATCTCGTGCGCCCAGTTCCCGGTGAGCGACGTCGGGCACACCACCAGCTGCGGCCCGTCCCCGGCGCGGTCGAGCAGGAAACCGATGGCCTGCACGGTCTTTCCGAGGCCCATCTCGTCGGCGAGGACCGCCCCGCCGTGCGCGGCGACGGTCTCCCGCAGCCAGCCGATCCCGCGGGCCTGGTACGGGCGCAGGTGCGCCTGCAGCGTCGACCGCAGTTCCGCTGCGACCGCCTCGGAGTCGTGGAAGACACGCAGGGCGTGCTGCGCGGAGACGACGGCGGTGCCGGACGCGTTCGGCACCGCGTGGGCCGCGACGGGCAGCACCGGCGGCGCGTCGGCGGCGTGGATCTCGTCCTGCCAGAGCAACACCGACGCCCCCGCCGCGTCGACCGTCAGGCCGGCGAGAGTATCGGCGTCCACGACCGTCACTTTCGCGTCGGCGGCCTCGAGTGCGCCGTCCACTCCGGTCGGGAGCGCGAGTGTCAGGGTCTCGCGGTCGCCGGGGACCTCCGGGGCCGGGCCGGCAGTGCGACCCGCCCACGTCCAGAGGGCGAACATGTGCCGGTCCGGCAGATAGGTGGCGTGGGTGCCGATCAGGACGACCTCCAGAAGTAACGTATGGCGTACGGAGTATCGTGACAACGTACACCGTACCGAGTTTGTTCCGGAGGAACCTGTGCCCGACGAGAACGACACCGACCAGGCGAAACAGGTGATGGCCCTGTTGTGGCGCCGCGAACTGCCCCCGCAGACGGTCCGCCGCGGCCCGAAGCAGACGGTCAGTGTCGACGCCGTGGTCGCCGCCGGAATCACCCTCGCCGACCGGGAGGGGTACGCCGGCGTCTCCGTCCGGGCGGTCGCCGCAGAACTCGGGCTGCGGCCGATGAGCCTGTACACCTACGTCCCCAGCAAGGACGCGCTCACGCTCCTCATGGTGGACGCCGTCACCGACGAGGACACCACCCCGATCCCGGCCACACTCGCGCCACGCGACCGGATGGCCACGATCGCCCGCCGTATCCGCGCCGAACTGCTCGCACATCCGTGGCTGCTCGAGGTGCCGCCGTGGCGGCACGTGCTCGGCCCGGGCAGCATGCGCCGCTACGAACGGCACCTCGCCGCGATCGACGGCATCGGGCTGTCGGACGTCGAGATGGATCGGGTGCTCGCGGTGCTGACGGAATTCGCGACCGGCAACGCCCGCGTCGCGGTCGCCGCGCGGGACGCCGCCCGGCACACGAGCGACACCCGATGGTGGGAGACGTACGGCCCCCTGCTCGACACCGTCGTACCCGCGGACCGGTTCCCCGTGTCGTCACGGGTCGGTGCGACGGTCGGCGAGCTGTACCAGGCGCCCGCCGACCCGGACGGCACCTTCGAGTACGGGCTGGCCCGACTGCTGGACGGGATCGCCGGCGACGGCTGACCGGCCGACGATGCTCGTGTCGGCGCCGACTGTCGGACCGGCGATCTAGCATCCTCGCCGTATCCACAGGACAGCCCCCGAACCCTCGAGGAGTCACGTGAACGACCGTCTCGGTACCGGCTCTCCCGACCCTGAGTCCGTGTCCTCGCCGCCCGCGTCGTGGCTTCCCATGCGGTATCCGCGCCGCGGCGGTTTCCCAGCCGGCGCCGCCCCCGTCGCCGCGGACGCCGACACGATCCTCGCCCGGGAACTCGAGACGAACGACGAACTCCTGCAGTGGGCGTCGTGGGACCTGGTGAACGATCCCGAACCGAACCCGCTCGTGACGGCGGCCCGCCGCTACCGGGACGGCGACGTCACCCCCGTCGGGGCGGCGGCGCTCGTCACGCTGCTCACCCGGGTCCACGAACGGGTCACCGGGGCACTCGTCGTGGACGGTTGGGTCGCGCGGCACGGGCTGACCTTCGCGGCACAGGCTGTGATGGAGGCGTCCGACCTGCGCCGGATCGATGTGCGGGTTCCGTTCCCGAAGGACAGACCCGGCACGTACTGGGTGTCCTGGGTCGGTGACCACCCGCCGGAGGAGGCGCTCCGGCCGCCGGAGTTCGTCACCGTCGAACAGTTGGTGCAGTCCTGCGACCTGCACGAGCGCATGACGTCGCACACCGTCCGTGAAGACCTACTCGACCGGATGCGCGTCCTCCTGTCCGCCAGCTCGGACGACGACTACACCACCGCCCGCGACGCGGTGGGAACATTGCGGACCAACCGGACTCGGCGGCTGGCCACCGCATTCCTGTTCCCCACCGAACGCGGCTGGTTCGACGAGGTGGCCGCGGAGCCAGGAGACTTCCCGTACCGGTGGCGCACCCGTCTGCTGGTGTCGGTGTCCACGCCGGAACAGTTGGCGTGGGCCCAGCGGCAGCACGGCCCACGCTTCTGGCTGGACGACCCGGCGATTCTCGCGGCGGTGGTGGACGGGGTCGGCGCCGATCTCGTCCCGATCCTGGCCGACGCGTTCGACACCGATTTCCCGTACCGGAACGTGCGGGACGACGCGATCCGGCTGGGCCTCCTGGACGCGTTGGCGGCGATCCCCACCGACGACGCGTTCGCTGCGCTGGTCGAGCGGGCGCACGTGAAGAACTCGGGCGCGGCCGTGCACGCGGCGATGCGGACGTATCCGCGGCGGGCGCTGCGGGTGCTGGCCCGCTCGGAGACTGGGGCGTCGGCACTGTTCGATCGGCACGTCCTCGACCACCCGGATCTCGCCGTCGACCTCGCGGACACGCTGCCCGACCGTGCCCGCCGGCGCATCGCCGAGCTGACGACCGTCGTTCCCGAGGCGACCGATCTGCCCGCGCTGTTGGTGACGCCGCGGTGGGCGGACCGGAGGAAGCCGGCGCCGCCCGTGGTGCTCGACGGGCTCACCGCGCCCCCGATCCGCCGGATCGACTGGTTGCCCGGCGAACTCGAGGAACTGCGCAACAGCCCGCACGCCTACTCGTACACGAGCTGGGACAAGTACCGCCGGTACATCACCGACACGTCCCCGGACGTCGTCGACGAGTACGGGGCGCGGGTGATCCTGCTGCTCGCCCCCGACGAGATCGCGCGGCCGGTGCTGACCGAGTGGCCGGGCACCGAACTCGAGGATCCGCTGCGGGTGGTCGCCCGCTACGGGCTCGACGCGCTGCCGCTGATGCTGCAGCTCGCGCACGCGCACCCGAACGCGGCCGCGCCGTACCTGGCGCCGTACACGAGTCTCGACATCGTCCGCCTGCAGGCGACGCAGTTCGCGACCCGCAAGAACCTGCGCAAACCCGCGCTGGCGTGGCTGGTGCGGCACGCCGACGACGCCGTCACGCTGCTGGTGCCGGATGCCGTCGGCCCGACCGGTCCCCGCCGGGACCACGCGATTGCCGCGCTGCGGGCACTCGCCCGGGCCACCACACGGGACACCGTTGTCGACGGTGCGCGGAAGTACGGCGCCGAGGCTGCGGCCGCGGTCGCGGCGATCGTCGACCTCGATCCGCTCGACCTGCTGCCCACCCGGATCCCGCGGGTTCCGGTGTGGGCCGATCTCGCTTCGCTGCCGCCGATCCTGACGGCCGACCGCTCGGCCGCCCTGCCCGACTCCGCAGTGTCGACGATCCTGACGATGTGCGCGGTCGGCACCGTCGACGCCCCGTACGCGGGACTCGACGCCGTCACCGACTACTGCGATCGGGCATCTCTGGGCGCCGCGATGTGGATGCTGTTCGAACGCTGGTGGGCGGCCGGCGCGCCGGCGAAGGACAACTGGATCGTCCTCGCGCTGGGCTGGCTCGGCGACGACGCCGCGGTCACCAACCTTGCGCCGCTGATCCGGCGCTGGCCCGGCGAGGGGGGCACCGCCCGTGCCCAACTCGGACTCGACGCCCTGGCCGCGCACGGCTCGCCGCGGGCGCTCACCGAACTCGACCGGCTCTCCCGGAAGGTGAAGTTCAAGTCTCTGCGGAACGGGGCAGCGGACCGGGTCGCGGAGGTCGCCGACCGGCTCGGCCTCGACCGCGAGCAACTCGCCGACCGCACCGTCCCCGATCTCGACCTCTCCTCCGACGACACGACGACGTTCGACTACGGGTCTCGGTCGTTCACCGTCGAGTTCACCGAGGCCCTCGTCCCGGTCGTCGTCGACGAGTCGGGAAAGCGCACCTCCGGGCTGCCGAAGACCGTCGCCACCGACGACGCCGACCGGGTCGCCGACGCGAAGAAACGCTTCGCGGCCCTGAAGCGGGAGACGAAAACCGTGGCCGGTGAGCAGCTCACCCGGTTGACCCGGGCCATGGTCACCGGACGACGCTGGAACCCCGACGAGTTCACCGAGTACCTCGTCGGACATCCACTGCTGGTGCACGCGGTCCGAGGTCTGGTGTGGGCGTCGTTCGACGAGGGGTCCCGGCCCGTCGTCGTGTTCCGGGTCGGCGAGGACGACACGTTCGTCGACCTCCGGGACGTCCCGGTCCCGTTGCCGGACGCCCCGATCGGGCTGGTGCATCCCGCGCACCTCCCCGACACCGCCGCAGCGTGGTCGGATGCCTTCGCGCGCCACGGAATCCGGCAGCCGTTCCCGCAGCTCGACCGTGCGGTGCACGACCCGCTGCCCGGGGACGTCGACGGGGCCGGCCTGTCCCGGTTCACAGGCGCGACCGTGTCACCGAGCCGGGCGCTGCGGCTGACACACCGCGGGTGGGAACCGGTGTGGGAAAACCCCTCGGGGTGGGGGCAGGGGCTGCGCTACCGGCTGAGCGACACCGTCTCGGTGCTCCTCGGCCTCGATCCCGGAATGGGGGTCGGCGACCCGTACAACGGCTATCCCGACCAGACACTGGTGTCCGTCGCCCTGCACGGCGGCACCCTCGCCGACGTCGACCGGGCGACGGTCTCGGAGCTGCTCGCGGACCTGTCGGAGTGGGCGTCGTGACCGGGTTTCCGGTCAGACTTTCTTGACGACGCTCGACTTGAGCTGCATGGGGCCGATCCCGTCGATCTTGCAGTCGATGTCGTGGTCGCCGACACCGTCGACGAGGCGAATGTTGCGCACCTTGGTGCCGGCCTTGATTCCGGTGGGGCTGCCCTTGACCTTGAGGCTCTTGACGACGGTGACGGTGTCTCCGTCGGAGAGGACATTGCCGACCGCATCCGTGATCACCGTGTCGGTGGTCGCGGCGGCAGAGGCAGGCTCCCATTCGTGCGCGCACTCGGGGCAGACCAGCAGAACCCCCATCTCGTAGGTGTACTCACTGGAACATGCGGGGCACGGCGGCAGGGTCTCGTTCACCCCGGCAGCATAGTTCAGGGTTCCGGGCGATCACGTTCGGAAACGGTGTCGACCGGCCCGGACGTGAACCGGGCCGGTCGACACCGGACGATCAGATTCGTTCGATGATGGTGCCGGTGGCCAACGCGCCACCCGCACACATCGTGATCAACGCGGTCGACGCGTCCCGGCGTTCGAGTTCGTGCAGGGCGGTGGTGATCAACCGGGACCCGGTGGACCCCACCGGATGCCCGAGCGCGATCGCACCACCGTTGACGTTGACCTTGTCCATGTCCGCGTCGTGGACCTGCGCCCACGACAACACCACCGACGCGAACGCCTCGTTGATCTCCACCAGATCCAGATCACCGAGCTTCATACCCGCCTTCTCCAACACCCGGGTGGTGGCCTGCACCGGGCCGTCGAGATGGAACTCCGGTTCGGCACCGACGAGCGCCTGGGAAACGATCCGGGCGCGTGGCGTCAGACCGAGCGCGCGGGCCCGATCCTCGTCCATCAACAACACCGCCGCCGCACCGTCGGAAATCTGCGACGACGTGCCCGCGGTATGGATGGCCCCGTCCATCACCGGCTTCAGCGTCGCGAGTCCTTCGGCGGTGGTGTCCCGCAACCCCTGATCCCGACGCACCACCGTCGACTCCGCGGTCGGCTGCTTGTCCGCGCCGATCACCGGCGCGGTCACCGGCAGAATCTCCCGATCGAACCGGCCCTCCGCCCACGCCTGCTTCGCCCGCGCCTGCGACTGCACCCCGAGGACCTCGATGTCCGCGCGGTTCAGGCCCCGCCGCCGCGCGATCCGCTCCGCGGCCTCGAACTGCGCGGGCATGTCGATGTCCCACGACGCCGGACGCCGCGGCCCGGCATGATCACCGACCACGTTCGCACCGAGCGGCACCTGACTCATCTGCTCGACACCACACGCCACCCCCACCTCGATCGCCCCGGCCGCGATCAACCCCGCGATCAGATGATTCGCCTGCTGCGCACTCCCACACTGGCAGTCGACGGTCGTCGCCCCCGTCTGCCACGGCAACCCCGCCGCCAACCACGCCGTGCGGGTGACATTGTTCGACTGCGCCCCGACCTGCGTGACACACCCACCGATCACCTGCTCCACCAGCACCGGATCCACCCCGGCACGATCCAGGATGCCCTTCTGCACCGCCCCGAGCGTCTCCGACGCATGCAGACCCGACAACCAGCCACCCCGCTTCCCGATCGGAGTACGCACGGCCTCGACGATTACCGGTGTGCCCACAGTGGGCTCCTTTCACGACCTCGACAACTGAAACATGTTCTTACCATCGATCGGGGCTGCTGTTGCGAGGGAGTGCGGAACTCGGGAGAGCCTCGACGTCCGCGCGACGACACCACGACCCCGATTGGTTGCTAAAATGCGCAAGTAGTTTTCACAGGTCAACGGCATCGACAGGAGGACGCCTTGGTCGTCACGGCGCGTCAACCGCTGTATCGGATGAAAGCGGACTTCTTCAAGACGTTGGGACATCCGGCCCGGATCCGTGTGCTCGAACTGCTCAGCGAGCGCGAGCACACGGTCTCGGAGTTGCTACCCGAGGTCGGGATCGAGCCGGCGAACCTGTCGCAGCAGCTGTCGATCCTGCGGCGCGCCGGACTGGTCACCGCGCGGCGGGAAGGCCTGTCCGTCTCCTATGCGCTGACCTCACCGCGGGTGGCCGATCTACTCAAGGCCGCGCGGGAGATCCTGACCGGAGTGGTCGCCGGGCAGGCCGAACTGCTCGAGGACGTCTCTGCGTCGTCCACGCCGGCGGGCAGCCCCGGTAGCTGACCGGGCCCGCCGGGCGGTTCCCGCACGGACACTGATTGCAGTTTTTCTAAAGTGCTTATCTTGCGGAAGTGTCGGCGGGCCGAGACCGGCCTCGCCCACCGCCCGCATCCCCTCCCACAACTCCTGCTCTCTAGGACCACCACGGATGCCCGAACCTGACACCACCTCATCGCCACGCGGCAGGCCCCTCGCCGCCGCCACCCGCGCCGTCGTCGATCTGATGCCTCGCCGAGACGAGTGGACACCGGCCGTGCGATCCCCCGGCGCCGACCTGCTCGCCGGACTGATCGTCTCCCTCGTCGCCCTGCCACTAGCCCTCGGATTCGGTATCAGTTCCGGTCTCGGTGCCGCCGCCGGACTCGCCACTGCCGTCGTGGCCGGTGCCGTGGCAGCCGTATTCGGCGGGTCCCGGTTCCAGGTCACCGGGCCGACCGGCGCCATGACCGTGGTACTGGTCCCGATCGTCGCCCAGCACGGGGCGGCCGGGGTGCTCGCCGTCGGACTGATCGCCGGGCTCATCCTCGTGGCCCTCGCCTTCGCCGGTGTCGGTCGCGCCGTGCGCTACATGCCCGCGCCGGTGATCGAGGGCTTCACCGCCGGAATCGCTGTGGTCATCGCCCTGCAACAGGTTCCGGCGGCCCTGGGCATCTCCGACGCACAGGGCGAGAAGGTGTGGCAGAGCGCTCTCGACGCCGTCCGTCGATTCGCCGAACACCCCACACTCCTCGCCCCCGCCACCGCGCTCGTCGTCGCCGCGATGATCCTCGTCGGCGGCCGGTACCTGCCGAAGATCCCGTTCTCGCTCGTCGCGGTCGCCGCGGCCACCGTCGTCACACACCTGCTGGACCTCGACCTGACCCGGATCGGTGCACTCCCGTCCGGATTCTCCGCACCCAGCCTGGGATTCCTGCACCTCGAAGACCTGACGTCACTGATCGCACCGGCACTCGCGGTCGCCGCGCTCGGCGCCCTCGAATCACTGCTGTCGGCGACAGCGGCCGACGCGATGGCCGTCGGTACCCGCCACAACCCGGATCGGGAACTGTTCGGCCAGGGCCTGGCGAACATCGCCGCCCCACTGTTCGGAGGAGTCCCGGCCACCGGGGCGATCGCCCGGACCGCGGTCAACGTCCGATCCGGGGCGCGCACCCGCCTCTCGGCCCTGACCCACGCAGGCATCCTGGCCGCGATCGTCTACCTGGCTGCCGGCCTGGTCGCCGAAATCCCCCTGGCCGCGCTCGCCGGGGTGCTGCTCGCCACCACCGTGCGGATGGTCGAGACCGCCTCGATCCTCGCGATCAGCCGCGCCACCCGCGCCGATGCGGCGGTCCTGCTGGTCACCTTCCTGGTCACCGTCACCTTCGACCTCGTCACCGCGGTCGGGATCGGAGTCGGCTTCGCCGCAGTCCTCGCGCTTCGTGCAGTGGCCCGCGACGCCCGCATCGAACAGGTGCCACTCGACGAGACCGGCGACCATCTCGACGAGGAGCATCACCTGTTACGTGAGCACATCGTCGCCTACCGCATCGACGGCGCCCTGTTCTTCGCCGCCGCCCACCGCTTCCTCCTCGAGCTCGCCGATGTCTCCGACGTCAAGGTCGTGATCCTGCGGATGTCGAGGATCACCGCACTCGACGCCACGGGCGCCCTCGTCCTCAAGGACGTCATCACCCGACTCGAGAACCGCGACATCGAGGTACTGATCTCCGGCGCCAAACCAGAGCATCTACGACCACTGGCCGCGCTCGGCGTGTTCGACACCGCCGAGAACGAACGCCGGCACTTGTTCGCCACCACCCCCGAAGCGATCGAGGTCGCCCGCGCACTCGTCTCGACCGACCACGACAATCCGACGATCCAGGACTGAGAGATGACCGACACCACCGCACCCGTACCCGGTTCCGTACCCACCTTCTCGCAACGACTGGGCTACCGGGATGTGCGCTGGTGCTCCGCCGTTCACGGCGGAGGTGAAGGCGCACGCGGTAGGCCCTCGAGGGCCGAGCGTGCCCTGGACGGGGCGCTCTTGTTGCTCGATGTGCTGTCGCAGCACGCTGATCGGGGCACCCTCGACCGAGCCTGCGAAGTAGGAGCCGGGCCAGAGGCGCTGCGCCCGCCGGTAGTGCTGGGCCAGTTCGGGGAAGTCCTGTCTCATCCGCCGCGACGAGACCCCTCGAGACTGTTCGCGAGCAGTGGATGTGGTTGTTCCTGCCGGGATTTGTCGGACCCCGCGGCTAGGTTGGGGTTCGTGCAGCTCCGATACCAGTTCCGCCTGAACCCCACGCCGGGGCAGCAGACGGCGTTGGCGCGGGCGTTCGGGTGCGCCCGGGTGGTGTTCAACGACGCGATCGCCACACGGGAAGCCGCCCGGCGGGATGGGCTGCCGTATCCGACGGATGCGGAGCTGTCGAAAGCGTTGACCGTGGCGAAGAAGACCCCGGAGCGGGCCTGGCTTTCCGAGGTGTCGTCGGTGGTGTTGCAGCAGGCGTTGGCGGATGCGAACACCGCGTACCGGAACTTCTTTGCCTCGGTCACCGGGAAGCGGCGGGGCCGCAAGGTCGGCGCTCCGCGGTTTCGGTCGCGGCGCGACCACCGGCAGTCGATCCGGTTCACTCGCAACGCCAAGTTCGCGGTGACGGCGGGCGGGAAGCTGCGTCTGCCGAAGATCGGGGAGGTGACAGTCCGTTGGTCCCGCGATCTGCCGTCGGATCCGTCGAGTGTGACGGTCGTCAAGGATGCCGCCGGCCGCTACTTCGCCAGCTTCGTCGTCGAGACCGTCGACGAGCCACTGCCTGCAACCGACGCCGAGGTGGGTATCGATCTGGGGCTCACCACGTTCGCGGTGCTGTCGAACGGGAAGACGGTCACCTCGCCGAAGTTTTTCCGGCAGGCGGAGCGTCGACTCCGCAAAGCGCAGAAGAATCTGTCCCGCAAGGAGAAAGGCTCGAAGAACCGGGCCAAGGCCCGAGTGAAGGTTGCCCGGGCGCATGCCCGGGTTCGGGACGCGCGGCTGGACTTCGCGCACAAGCAGTCCACGACGATCGTCCGCGAGAACCAAGCGGTGTACGTCGAGGACTTGTGCGTGACCGGGCTGGCGCGGACCCGGTTGGCGAAATCGGTCCACGACGCCGGCTGGGGTCAGTTCCTCCGGTTGGTGGAGGAGAAAGCCACCCGGTACGGGCGCACCTTCGGCACGGTGGACCGGTTCTTCCCGTCGTCGCAGACGTGCTCGACGTGCGGGCGGGTCGACGGGAAGAAACCCCTGCACGTCCGCACCTGGGCGTGTCCGTGTGGGGCGGTCCACGATCGGGATCTGAATGCAGCCATCAATATTCTCGCCGCCGGACGGGCGGAGAGGCGAAACGCCTGCGGAGAGACGGTCAGCCTCCCCGCCTAGCGGGGAGCACGACTCGATGAAACAGGAACCCCCCGAAGCGGCACGACGTGCCGCAGTAGGAATCCCGGCCGTTCACGGCCGGGAGGACGTCAATTCCTCTTCGCGCTCGAGAACATCTACCTGCGTCACCGCCTCGTCAGTCACGGACTCGACCCCGCACTCCTGCACGCCCGCAAGAAACCGCGCCTCGACGCCGAACGCGACGCCTACGAGGCCCGCTACCGGCAGACCCTGTGACACCTCGCCGTCCGCTCCTCGGGGTCGGGCAGCCCGATCTGTCAGGATGGGACGCATGAGTGGACGCCTGCTGCTGTTGGACGGTGCGAGTCTGTGGTTCCGGGCGTTCTACGCCCTGCCGGAGTCGATGACGGCACCCGACGGGCGTCTCGTCAACGCAGTCCGCGGATTCACCGACATGGTGGCCGCCCTCGTCACCCGCACGCAGCCGTCCCGGCTCGCCGTGTGCCTCGACCTGGACTGGCGTCCCCGGTTCCGGGTCGACGCCGTCCCCTCCTACAAGGCGCACCGCGTCGCCGAATCCCCCACCGGCACCGGCGGTTCCGCGGAAGAGGTGCCCGACACCCTCACCCCGCAGGTCGACATGATCCTCGACGTCCTCGCCGCCGCGGGCATCGCCACGGCCGGCGCGGACGGCTTCGAGGCCGACGACGTCCTCGGCACCCTCTCCGCCCGGGAAACCACCGACGAGGTGGTCGTGGTCAGTGGGGACCGGGACCTGCTGCAGGTGGTCTCCGACCTCCCGGTCCCGGTACGGGTGCTCTACGTGGGACGCGGCCTCGCGAAAGCCGAGATGTTCGGGCCCACCGAGGTCGCCGACAAGTACGGGGTGCCCGCGGACCGGGCCGGCGCCGCCTACGCCGAGCTCGCGCTGCTGCGCGGCGACGCATCCGACGGACTGCCCGGCGTCAAGGGCGTCGGCGAGAAGACCGCATCGACACTCCTGCTGCGCTACGGGTCACTCACCGCCCTGCGGGACGCCGTCACCGACCCCGGCTCCGACCTCGCGAAGGGAGTGCGCGCCAAGCTCGCCGCCGCCGCCGACTATCTCGACGCGGCCCTGCCCGTCGTCCGCGTCGTCACCGACACGGACGTGCAGCTGTCCCGGCCCGATCTGCTGCCCACCGCGCCCGTCGACGCCGACCGGCTCGACTCGCTCGCAGCCGAACTCGGAATCGAACGGTCGGTGGCCCGGCTGCTCGCCGCGATGGCCGCCGACCGCTCCTGACCCCGGCCTATCGGGGGCGTCCGACCTCGTAGGTCCCGTCGGCATCGGTGAACGTGACCGTCACCTTCTTCTGGCTGCCGTCGACCGTCAGTGTGCACTCGAACGACTCGTCCTCTCGCACCTTCCGGTCCGCCGGGCAACTCACGCCGGTGACGCTGCGGGCCCCGTACGAGTCGGTGACGACCTGCTCGACACCCTGTTCCGCCGCCGCCCGATCGAGCGTCTTCGCCCCGAGCACCGACGACGCCGACAATGCGACACCGGCGATCGCCGCCACGGCCACGAGACCGATACCGACCCACATGAGCGGCTTCTTGTTCCCCGGAACCTGCGGGGACTGCTGCGGCGGCGGCCACGGAGCCGGCTGCCCGGGCTGCCCCTGCGGCGCTCCCCCGAACGGCTGCTGCGGATAGCCGGGCTGCTGCCCTGCCCACGGCTGCGGTGGGAACTGCTGGCCCGGGTACTGCTGCTGCGGATACGGCTGCGGCGGGTACTGCTGCCCCGGATACTGCTCGTTCGGAACCTGGGTATGCGGGTACTGGGCGTTCGGGTACTGCTGCGGGTTCGGATACTGTCCCCACTGCTGCTGTGGAGGCTGCTGCTGGTACTGGTACTGCGGCTGCTGTCCCCACTGCTGACCGTCCCATTGCGGCTGCGGGGCACCGGGATTCGGCTGTCCCCACTGCTCGCCCGGCGCTCCCTGCCCCTGCGGCTCGCTCATGCCGTCGTTCCCCGCGTCGCCCACTGCGTCGTCCTCCGTCGATCTCGGTCCGGACACGTACCCGGCACAGATTCCCAGGACACCCTACGCAGCGCAGGATGTTTCGGACACCGCGACCCGCGCGGACGTCACTGCGTGACGTGCGCCCGGGTGTGGGTGACGGCTTCGATGTCGCCGACGGTGGCCTCGATCAATTGCTGGGTGAGATCCGACAGCGCCCGCGCCGTCGCCAGCTCGTCCCCGATTCCGGGCACATTGCGGTCGACCGGATTGCGTCGCGCCAGACCCACCCCGACGAGAGTGGTGTCGCCGGTGTGCAGGCGGGCGGTCGAACGGGTGCGGCTGTCGTGTTCGTCGACCGCGATCTCCACGGTCCACTGTTTGGTGTCCACGATCGAACTCCTCTCGGACGGCGCCCCGACAGACGACGTCGAGGCGTCACCTCCAGTCAACCGCTCAGGTGGCCGACACCGCCACCACCCCGCGCCGAATCTTCCCCACCGCCCGGGCCGCGGCCTTCGCGACGGCCGGATCGGTGGCGGTGGAGTGCACCTGGTCGAGCAGGTCGATCACCTGGCGGCACCAGCGGACGAAGTCGCCGGCCGACAGTTCCTTGCCTCCGGAACCGGCCGCGACGAGCGAGTCGACGAGCGATCCCTCGTTCGCCCACTGGTAGACGGCGGTGACGAACCCGGTGTCCGGCTCACGGGTGAGCGGCAGTTTGTGCCGGATCTCGTCGGCCCGCAGCTGCCCCCAGATCCGCACCGTCTCCGCGAGCGCCTGACGGGTCGGTGCGGTCGGCCCACGATCGGGGATGTCGGCGTCCTGCCGGGACTCGTAGACGACGCTGGACACGACGGCCGCGAGCTCGGCCGGGGACAGCCCCGACCACGCGCCGCGGCGCAGGCATTCGGCGACCAGCAGATCGCTCTCGCTGTACAGGCGGGCGAGGAGGCGTCCGTCGTCCGTGGCCACGGGATGCTCGTCGCCGGCGGCCACGTATCCGCGTTCGGTGAGGAGCGCGACGATCCGGTCGAACGTGCGGGCCAGCGAGTTCGTCGTCGCGGCCACCTTCTGCCGCATCGTCGACGTCTCCCGCTCCACCCGGTTGTAGCGTTCCCCGAGCCGGCTCATCTGCGTCAGATCGGGGCTCGAATGGACCGGGTGCGCGCGCAGTTCCTTGCGCAGCTCGGTGATCTCCCGGTCCTCACGGCCGCCCTTGTCGCGCTTCGGCTTCCGCGGTGCGTGGATCCCGGTGCTGCGCAGCGCCGACGCCAGATCCCGGCGGACCCGCGCGGTGCGGTGATCGACGTGCCGGGGCAGCCGCAGCTTCCCGAGCGGCCGGGCCGGGACGGGGAAGTCGGCGGCGCTGAGTCGACCGGCCCACTTGTCCTCGGTGAGGACCAGCGGACGCGGATCGTCGCGGTCCTGGGCCGGCTCGAGAACCACCGCGAGCCCGGTCCGCTTCCCGGACGGGACGGCGACGACGTCGCCGCGGCGCAGTGCGGTCAGCGACGAGACGGCCGCGTCCCGCCGATCCGAGCGTTTCTGCCGTTCCAGCGCGCGCTCGCGGCCGCGGAGCTTCTCCCACAGCCGGAAGTACTCGAGATACTCGCTGTCGGGGCCGCCGAGCTTGTCCCGGAGCTCGGTGAGGATCTGCTCGTTGCGTTCGATGCCGCGGGTCAGTCCGACGACGGAACGGTCGGCCTGGAACTGTGCGAACGACCGCTCGAGCAGCGCGCGGGCGTCGGGTGCGCCCATCCGGTCGATGAGATTGATCGACATGTTGTAGCCGGGCCGGAACGAACTGCGCAGCGGGAACGTGCGCGTCGACGCCAGGCCCGCCACCTCCGTGGGTTCGATGCCCGGCTGCCACAGCACCACCGCGTGGCCCTCGACGTCGATACCGCGCCGGCCCGCCCGCCCGGTGAGCTGCGTGTACTCGCCGGGGGTGAGCTCGGCGTGGGTGTCGCCGTTGAACTTCACGAGCCGCTCGAGCACCACCGAACGGGCCGGCATGTTGATACCCAATGCCAGGGTCTCGGTCGCGAACACCGCGCGCACGAGCCCGCGGACGAACAGTTCCTCGACGGTTTCCCGGAATGCCGGCAGCATCCCGGCATGGTGCGCGGCGAAACCGCGTTCGAGTGCCTGACGCCAGCCCCAGTACCCGAGGATCTCGAGGTCCGCGCGCGGCAGGTCCTTGGTGTGCTCGTCGACGATCGCCCGGATCTGCTCGGTCTGCTCGGGGGTGGTCAGCCGCAGCTTCGAGCGCACGCACTGGGCGAGGGCCGCCTCGCACCCGGCGCGGCTGAAGATGAACGTGATCGCCGGCAGCAGCCCCTCCTCGTCGAGGCGGGCGATCACCTCCGGGCGCGGCAACGGACGGAAATCACCGCGGCCGCGGTTGTCCCACGAGTTCGCTCGATCCAGTGCGAGCCGCTGCTTGACGTGCCGCACCAGGCCCGGATCGACCACCAGGTTCCGGCCGCCGGTCGGGGTGGCCTTCGCGTCGAACAGATCGAACAGGCGGCGTCCGACGAGGAGGTGCTGCCACAGCGGGATCGGCCGGGTCTCGTCCACCACCACCGTGGTGTTGCCCCGCACCGTCTCCATCCAGGCGCCGAACTCCTCGGCGTTGCTGACGGTCGCCGACAGGCTCACCAGTCGCACGTCCTCGGGCAGGTGCAGGATCACTTCCTCCCACACCGCGCCGCGGAACCGGTCGGCGAGGAAGTGCACCTCGTCCATCACCACGTGCGACAGACCGCGCAGTGCCTCCGACCGCGCGTACAGCATGTTGCGCAGCACCTCCGTCGTCATCACGACGATCGGCGCATCCGAGTTGACGGAGCTGTCCCCGGTGAGCAGGCCGACGGTGTCCGGCCCGTAGCGCGCGGTGAGTTCCGCGAACTTCTGGTTGCTCAGCGCCTTGATCGGCGTCGTGTAGAAGCACTTGCGGCCGGCGGCGAGCGCGAGGTGGACGGCGAACTCGCCGACCACCGTCTTGCCCGCACCGGTCGGTGCGCACACCAGCACACCGTGCCCGGCCTCGAGGGCCGCGCACGCCTCGACCTGGAACGGGTCGAGCGGGAAGCTCAACTCCAGGGTGAACGCATCGAGTTCGGTGGGGGTCCTCACAGCGTGTCCGAGTAATCCTGCTTCGTCGGGGCGGTGGCCGGGGGCACCGCGGTGGCCGCGTCGATCGGGGACGGTGCGTCGATCGACGACGCCTCCTCGTCGGACAGGGCCGCGAGTTCCGCGGAGTCACGACGCGCCTTGCGCTTGTCGTGCACGCGGGCGATCTGGATCGCGAACTCGAGCAGCACCGTCAGGGCACCCGCGAGCGCCAGCATCGTGAACGGATCCTGGCCCGGGGTCGCGATGGCGGCGAACACGAACAGCGCCATGATCAGACCGCGTCGCCACGCCTTGAGCTTGGCGTACGGCAGCACACCGACCACGTTGAGCGCGACGATGAGCAGCGGAATCTCGAAACTCACGCCGAAGATGACCAGTACGTTGATGACGAACCCGAAGTACTGGGAGCCGCTCAGCGCGGTGACCTGGACGTTGTCGCCGATCGTCAACAGGAAGTGCAGGGCCTGCGCGACCACCAGGTAGGCCAGGACGGCGCCGGCCACGAACAGGAACGACGCGGCCGTGACGAAGAAGATCGCGTACTTGCGTTCCTTCGCGTACAGGCCGGGGGTGATGAACCGCCACAGCTGGTACAGCCACACGGGGCATGCCAGCACGATGCCGGCGGTCAGACCCACCTTGAGGCGCAGCATGAACTGCTCGAACGGGCCGGTCGCGAGGAGCCGACACGCCCCGTCCGTGCCGAGGTCGGCGCGCGCCGTGTCCGGCAGCGAACAGTACGGCCCCCGCAGCAGTTCACCGAGGCTGTCGATCCCGAGGATGCGGGTCGAGTACCAGACGAATCCGATGATCGTCGTGACGATGATCGCCGCGACCGCTATGAGCAGACGCGTACGCAGCTCGTAGAGGTGTTCGACGAGCGACATGGTGCCGTCTGGATTTTTCCTGCGTCGGCTGCGACGCGGGTCGAACGGAATTCGCACGGTGGGCCCTGGCCTTGGTCAGCAGTGATCCGGGGCGACGGTCCTTCAGCGGCGTCACCCCGGATGCTCGAGAATCGTGAACTAGGCCGTCTTCGGCTCGGTGCGCGGCTGCTGCGGCGCATCGACGACGGTCGCGTCGATCGGCGACGACAGCTGCGCCGACGAGGTCACGTCGGTGGCGGACGACGGGTTGCCGTCGTTCTGCATCTCCTTGACCTCGCTCTTGAAAATGCGCAGTGACCGGCCGAGACCGCGAGCGGCCTCGGGCAGCTTCTTCGACCCGAACAGGATGACGACCACCAGTGCCACGATGGCCCAGTGCCAGATACTCAGCGAACCCATTACTTCCTCCAGAGATCAGTTGACTCGATGCTACCGGACCTGCATACGTCGGCCATGGCGCAAATGTCCTGTTCACCGTGACGTAACAACCCACCGGAGCGGTCTGCGCACGTTCCGGCGAACCGGTTCACGCACCCGTCATCCGAAGTTACTCGTCTCGCCCTCTGCGTGTACCCGAACCGCACGATTCGAACAGACGAATCAGGCATCCAGGGCGTCGTAGACGTCGAGTGCCGCGCGGGCACGGGCACGGACCTCGTCGGCCAGTTCCGGCGGTTCCAGGACCGTCGCGGCCGCCCCGAATCCGAGCAGCAGGCGCGCCATCCATTCGAGCGAGCCGTACCGCATCGTCACCTCGATGGAACCGTCCGGTTCCGTCCGCACCGGCTCCATCGGATACGTGTCGAGGATCCATCCGTGCGACGCGGCGATCCGCAGCCGGGCCCGCGGCAGGGGGGCGTCGTCGCTGAACAGCACCAGGTGCTCGTCGGTGTCGATCGCCTGCGCCGGCGGGGCCGACGGTTCGTCGAGTTCACGGGCGGCGTCGATCCGGTCGAAGCGGAACAGCCGCACCCCCTCCACCTGACGGCACCACGCCTGCAGATAGGTGTGGTCGTCGACCAGCAACGAGCGGATCGGGTCGACGACCCGTTCGGACACCGCGTCGCGGGATGCCGAATAGTAGGTCAGGTGCAGCGCACGGTCGGCGCGCAGCGCGGAGCGGACGGTCGCCGCGACCGGCGAGTCGAGACTCGCCCCGGGGGCCGGACCGTCGTCGCCGTGCAGTTCGCGGGCCGCCGTACCGGCCGCCGATTCGATCTTCGCGATCGCGCCGCGCGCCGCCGTCGGATCGACCATGCCGGGCATCTCGGCGAGCGATCGCAACGCCACCAGCAGCACCGTCGCCTCGGTCGACGTCAACCGCAGCGGACGATCCATCCCGGCCGAGAACACCACCGAGACCGTGTCCTCGTCGAACGACAGATCGATCAGATCGCCGGGCCCGTAGCCGGGCAGACCGCACACCCACAGCTGTTCCAGATCCTTCATCAGCTTCGGCACGCTGACCCCGAGTTCCCGGGCCGCCTGCGCCTTGCTGATCCCCGGATTGACCGAGAAGTACGGCACCAGATTCAGCAGCCGCGCCAGCCGCGACACCTGCACGCTCATCGAGCCTCCTCCATCCATCCCCCGGCGACACCGGCGACGGCCCGCAACTGTTCCTGCACCCGGTCCCGCAGTTCCGCAGGTTCGAGGACGACCGCGTCGGCACCGTGCCCGGCGACGATCCGCGCCGTCCAGCCCCACGACCGCACCGGAATGTCGACGACCGTGCCCGGACGCGACCCGAGCTGCCGCGCACCACGATCGACACCGAGGCGCCGCACCTCGTGGGCACGGCCGTCCGCGACCCACACCGACGCGGTGCCGGTGACCTCACCGGTACCGGTCACCGCGGCGACCAGCGCCCGCAGGTCGACACCGTCCGGTTTGTCCACCGCGTTCTCCGGGCCGACCGCCTCGACCGGGTCCGCGATCCGGGACAGCCGGAACGTGCGCGTCGCATCCCGGTCGACATCGTGCCCGACGAGATACCAGCGACCCCGCAACGTCACCACACCCCACGGCTGCACCGTGCGGGTGACGAAATCCTCGGTGGGAGCACCACGGTGCCGGAACGTCACCGCCCGGCCGGCGTCGATCGCCGCGAGCAGCTGCCGCATCGCCGACTCCGAACCCCGGGTCCGCGCCGGGATCGCCGACATCGGGACCGCATCGAGTTCGGCGTCGACCTGCACGCCCGCGGCCCGCAACTTCATGAGAGCGCTCTGCGACGCCGACGTCATCTCCGGTGAACTCCACAACCGCGCGGCGACCGCGACCGCGGCCGACTCGGCGGCGTCGAGGTCGATCTCCGGCAGTTCGTACGCGTCCCGGTTGATCCGGTAGCCCTCCACCCCGGAGAACCGGCCCGACGACCCTGTCTCGAGGGGGATACCGAGATCCCGCAGTTCGTTCTTGTCGCGCTCGAACATCCGGCTGAACGCGTCGTCGCTCGCCGACTCGCTGTACCCGGCCACACTGGCCCGGATCTTCTCGGCGGTGAGGAACTGACGGGTCGAGAGCAGGCAGATGACGAGGTTCGTCAACCGCTCGACTTTGGAAGTTGCCACGCGCAGATCTTAGTGTGCCCGGAACCGACCACCCAGTAGCAAAACGGACGAATTGCGGCAGATCACATGGAGGCGATGAGTCGCTCCACCCGTTCGTCGACCGACCGGAACGGATCCTTGCACAGAACCGTGCGCTGCGCCTGGTCGTTGAGCTTGAGGTGCACCCAGTCGACGGTGAAGTCCCGGCCGGCGTCCTGAGCTGCGGCGATGAAGTCGCCCCGCAGTTTCGCGCGCGTCGTCTGGGGCGGGGTCGTCACCGCGAGATCGACCGTCTCGTCCTCGGTGACCCGCTTGGCCAGGCCCTTGCGCTGCAGCAGGTCGAACACGCCGCGGCCACGTTTGATGTCGTGGTACGCCAGATCCAGTTGCGCGATCTTCGGATCGGACAGTTCCATCCCGTACTTGTCCTGGTAACGCTGGAACAGCTTCCGTTTGATCACCCAGTCGACCTCGGTGTCGACCTTCGCGAAGTCCTGGCTCTCGACCGCATCGAGGACCCGCCCCCACAGTTCGACGACCTGCTCGACCTGCTCGTCGGGTTCCCGGTTGCGCAGATGCTCGACGGCCCGGGCGTGGTATTCGCGCTGGATGTCGAGGGCACTGGCCTGCCGGCCGCCCGCGAGCCGCACCGGATGCCGTCCGGTCAGGTCGTGGCTGACCTCCCGGATCGCGCGAATGGGGTTGTCCAACGCGAAGTCCCGGAACGGCACCCCCGCCTCGATCATCTCGAGCACCAGCGCCGCGGTACCCACCTTGAGCATCGTGGTGGTCTCGGACATGTTCGAGTCACCGACGATCACGTGCAGCCGGCGGTACTTCTCGGCGTCGGCGTGCGGCTCGTCGCGGGTGTTGATGATCGGCCGCGACCGCGTCGTCGCCGACGACACCCCCTCCCAGATGTGCTCGGCCCGCTGCGACAGGCAGAACTGCGCCGACTTCGGGGTCTGCAGGATCTTGCCGGCACCACAGATCAGTTGCCGCGTCACCAGGAACGGCAACAGGACATCCGAGATCCGCGAGAACTCGCCCGCCCGGACCACCAGGAAATTCTCGTGGCAGCCGTACGAGTTGCCCGCCGAATCGGTGTTGTTCTTGAACAGGTAGATGTCGCCGCCGATACCCTCCTCGGCGAGCCGCTGCTCGGCGTCCACGAGAAGATCCTCGAGGACCCGCTCCCCCGCCCGATCGTGGTTGACGAGCTGCAGCAGGCTGTCGCACTCGGCGGTCGCGTACTCCGGATGCGAGCCGACGTCGAGATACAACCGTGCACCGTTGCGGAGGAACACGTTGGAACTGCGGCCCCACGAGACCACCCGCCGGAAGAGGTAGCGGGCAACCTCGTCCGGACTCAGCCGCCGATGACCGTGAAAGGTGCAGGTGACACCGAACTCGGTCTCGATACCCATGATTCGTCGCTGCACACCTCGACAGTACAACTGTCGAACGCGATTGCCTTGCCGTTCAGGAACAGTCGCGTCGGCCTAGGGTGAGAACGTGGCCGAAGCGAGACTTTTCCCGACGCGAACCGACCGGGCGTTCATGCGGCTGAGCGCGAACCTGCCGCCCTCCCCGCTCGATGCCGGACTGCGCGGCCTGAGCACCGTCGCCGACCACAGTGTGCTGTGGACGGGCATCGCTGCCGGCATGGCGCTGCGCGGGGGCCGGGCACGCCGGGCCGCGGTCCGCGGCATCCTGTCCGTGGCCGGAGCGAGCGCACTGGCCAACGGGGTCCTCAAGCCGCTGTTCCCGCGGCGCCGACCACCCGCCGGCACCCCGGAATTCGCCGATCGCCGCGGACTTCCCGCACCCCGCTCCTCCTCGTTCCCGTCCGGCCACTCCGCGTCCGCGGCCGCGTTCGCGACCGGTGTCGCCCTCGAATATCCCGCCGCCGGCCTCGCCCTGGCGCCCCTCGCCGCGGCCGTCGGGTACTCCCGTGTGCACACCGGCGTGCACTGGCCGTCCGACGTCGCTGTCGGGCTCGCCGCCGGCAGTGCCGTCGCCCTGGCCGGCCGGCGCTGGTGGGCCGTCCGCGACACCGAACCCGCCACCCTGGGCCCGGACCGTGCCGCACAGCCCCTCCCGGACGGCGACGGACTGGTCGTGTTCGTCAATCCGGGATCCGGGGAGGGCGACGACGACGTCCGCACCGAGGTGGAGTCGGCGCTGCCGAAGGCCGCCGTCGTCGAGTTCGACGCCGACCGGGACTTCGCCGCCCAGGTCGACGAGACGATCACGGCCCGATCCCCGCAGGCCCTCGGCGTGTGTGGTGGCGACGGCACCGTGGTCACCGTCGCCGCGGCTGCCGTCCGCCACGGCCTGCCGCTCGCGGTGTTCCCCGGCGGCACGCTCAACCATTTCGCCCGCGACACCGGGGTCGGTGACGTCGCGTCGACGGCGGCCGCGATCACCGACGGGACCGCCGAGCTCGTCGACCTGGGCACCATCCGTATCGACGACGCCCGGGAGGCGGCGTTCGTCAACACGGCGAGCCTCGGCGGCTATCCGGACTCGGTGCGGCTGCGGGAGCGGTGGCAGTCGCGGCTCGGGAAATGGCCGGCCGCAGCGCTCGCGATGGCCCGTGTCCTCGCCGAAGCCACCCCACTGGCCGTCACTCTCGACGGCACCGGGCACTCGATCTGGATGCTGTTCGTCGGCAACGGCCACTACACGCCGGCCGATCAGGTTCCGATGTCCCGGCCCGCCATCCACCACGGCACCCTCGACGTCCGCTACCTACCTGCCGATCGGCGGTTCTCCCGGCTGCGCCTGATCGCTGCAGCCCTCACCGGAACCCTGGGATCGTCGTCGACCTACGTGCAACGCAACGT
Organism: Prescottella sp. R16; assembly: GCF_030656875.1. Taxonomy (NCBI): domain Bacteria; kingdom Bacillati; phylum Actinomycetota; class Actinomycetes; order Mycobacteriales; family Nocardiaceae; genus Rhodococcus; species Prescottella sp. R16. Next base: position 2,246,533 of record NZ_CP130943.1, on the reverse strand, counting down.
CCCGACACTGTCGGTGCACGTCACGGGCGACGCCGTCGCGTTGGCGACCGACGGCGAGGTGGTCGCCGACGGTCGCCGGTTCGAGTTCCGCAGTGCACCACAGCAGATCGTGCTGTACCGGGCGACGGATCCGGGGAACTAGGCGTCGCCGTCGGACGGCGCCGTACCCGATTCGGGTTCGGTGGCCGGACCGGAATCGCCCTCGGTCGCCGCGGGCTCGGCCGGCAGCAGCGCCTCGAGGGCGTCACCGGAGATCCGGCGGAACGCGCGCCGCGGACGGGACTGGTCGAGCACCGCCACCTCGAGGCCCGACACGCCCAGTACGCGTCGCTCCGTCTCGGTTCCGGTGCCGTCCTGCAGGGCCCGGACCGCGACCGTGACCGCCTCGGTCAACTCCATCCCCGGCCGGTACGACGCGCGCAGGGCACTCGCGATCGGGTCGGTGGTGCCGCCCATGACGACGAACTGCTGTTCGTCGACGATCGACCCGTCGTACGTGATGCGATACAGCTGTGCGTGCGGCGCGGTACCGTGCGGGCCCACCTCGGCGACGCAGATCTCCACCTCGTACGGTTTGGGCTGCTCGGTGAAGATGGTGCCGAGCGTCTGCGCGTACCCGTTGGCCAGCGAACGACCGGTCACGTCTCGCCTGTCGTACGAGTAGCCGCGCATGTCCGCATGCACGATGCCCGCGCGGCGCAGGTTCTCGAACTCGTTGTACTTGCCGACGGCCGCGAAACCGAGCCGGTCGTACAGCTCGCTGACCTTGTGCAGGGCCGTCGACGGGTTCTCCGCCACGAACAGCACCCCGTCGGCGAACGTGAGCACGATGACGCTGCGGCCCCGCGCAATTCCCTTGCGCGCCAGCTCCGAGCGATCGCGCATGATCTGCTCGGCGGAAGCGTAGTACGGCAGCGTCATCGTGGCGTGCGTCCTTCCTCGGTGCGGTCGGCGAGCACCGTGCGCGCCAACTCGGCCGTACGCTCGGCCGGCACGTAGACCGCACCCGCGGAGGTGATCACCACCGCCGTCGGGTAGATCGAGCGGACCAGGTCCGGCCCTCCGGTCGCGGAATCGTCGTCGGCGGCGTCGTACAGGGCCTCGACCGCCATCCGCAGCGCCGAATCCTCGTCGGCGCCTTCCCGATACAGCTTCTTGAGCGACGCCTTCGCGAACAGCGACCCCGACCCGACGGCGTGATATCCGGCCCGCTCCTCGTAGCGGCCACCGACCACGTCGTAGGACACGATGCGCCCGGCCCGCTGCGCGTCCGCTGCGTCGAGGTCGTACCCGACCAGCAGCGGCACGACCGCCAGCCCCTGCATCGCGGCCCCGAGGTTGCCACGCACCATCGACGACAACCGGTTGGCCTTGCCGTCGAACGTGAGCTGGACGCCCTCGATCTTCTCGTAGTGTTCGAGTTCGACGGCGAACAGCCGCACCAGTTCGATGGCGACACCCGCGGTACCGGCGATCCCGGCCGCCGAATAGTCGTCGGTGACGAACACCTTCTCGACGTCCCGGCTGGCGATGAGATTGCCCATCGTGGCCCGCCGGTCACCGGCGATGAGGACACCCCCGGCGAACGTGAGCGCCACGATCGTCGTCCCGTGCGGGGCGATGTCGACGCCTCCGGCAGCGGATCCGGCACCCATGTCGATCCGATTACCCGGCAACAGCTCCGGCGCGTGGACGCGCAGGTGCTCGGTGAACGACGACAGCGTCGACCCGTACGTCAACCCGCCGCTGCCGAAGCCGTCCGAACCCGACGGCACCCCTGCGCGATCCGCCCTCACTGGCCGCCCTTCTGGACGTAGGCGCGCACGAAGTCCTCGGCGTTCTCCTCGAGCACATCGTCGATCTCGTCGAGCAGATCGTCGGTGTCCTCCGCCAACTTCTCACGACGCTCCTGCCCGGCCGCCCCGTCGCCGATCTCGGAATCGTCGTCGCCACCACCGGCACGCTTGGTCTGCTCCTGCGCCATGGTCACCGACCTCCTTCTCACCCCGAACCCGCCGGCCCACGACCGGTGAGTCCTGCTCGAACCCTCACACTACCGACCGGCGACCCCCGTCGGGCGGCAAGCGCGCGGGCGTTTCTCCGGGGTCTTCAGTTCGTGAGCTGATCGACCAGTTCAGCCGCCGAATTCACCGAATCCAGCAGTCTCCCGACGTGAGCGCGACTGCCCCGCAACGGTTCGAGTGTCGGGATGCGGACCAGGGACTCGCCCCCCAGATCGAAGATCACCGAGTCCCAGCTGGCGGCCGCGATGTCGGCGCCGAACCGGCGCAGGCACTCCCCACGGAAGAACGCCCGGGTGTCCGACGGCGGCGTGTGCACGGCGTCGAGGATCTGCTGTTCGGTGACCAGACGCTCCATCGATCCGCGGGCGACGAGACGGTTGTAGAGGCCCTTGTCCAGGCGCACGTCGGAGTACTGCAGGTCGAGCATGTGCAGCTTCGGGGCCGACCACGCCAGCCCCTCGCGGCTCCGGAACCCCTCCATCAGCCGCAGTTTCGCGGGCCAGTCGAGCAGGTGCGAGCACTCCATCGGATCGCGTTCGAGCAGGTCGAGGACCATCGCCCACTTCTCGACGATGTCGGCGGCCCGCGGATCGTCGTCACCGCGGCGGGCGAGGTGCGCGGCAACCCGGTCCAGATAGATGCGCTGCAGCGCAAGACCGGTCAGTTCCCGGCCGTCGACGAGTGCCACCGTGGCACGCAGCGTCGGATCGTGGCTGATGTGGTGGACGGCGGTGACCGGGCGGGCCAGCTGCAGATCGGTCAGATCGACACCGGCCTCGATCAGATCGAGCACGAGCGCCGTCGTCCCCACCTTGAGGTACGTCGACATCTCCGCCAGGTTCGCGTCCCCGATGATGACGTGCAGCCGGCGGTACTTGTCGGCGTCGGCGTGCGGTTCGTCGCGGGTGTTGATGATGCCGCGCTTGAGGGTCGTCTCGAGACCCACCTCGACCTCGATGTAGTCGGAGCGCTGCGACAGCTGGAAGCCCTCCTCGTCCCCGGACTGGCCGATCCCCACCCGGCCGGACCCGCAGATCACCTGCCGGGACGCGAAGAACGGCGTCAGTCCCGCCACCACCGCCGAGAACGGGGTGTCCCGTGCCATCAGATAGTTCTCGTGGGTGCCGTACGACGCGCCCTTGCCGTCGATGTTGTTCTTGTACAACTGCAGGCGTGGCGCGCCGGGAACGCTGGACGCGTGCCGGGCCGCGGCCTCCATCACCCGCTCCCCCGCCTTGTCCCAGATCACCGCGTCGAGCGGATCGGTCACCTCCGGCGCCGAATACTCCGGGTGCGCGTGGTCGACGTACAGCCGGGCACCGTTGGTGAGAATCATGTTGGCGGCGCCGATCTCGTCGGCGTCGATCACCGGCGCAGGGCCGTTGGTGCGCCCCAGGTCGAACCCGCGCGCGTCCCGCAGTGGCGACTCCACCTCGTAGTCCCACCGGGTGCGCTTGGCGCGGGGCACCCCCGCCGCGGCCGCATACGCGAGCACGGCCTGTGTGGACGTCAGAATCGGATTCGCCGAAGGGTCGCTGGGCGAGGAGATTCCGTACTCGACCTCGATACCGATGATCCGCTGCATGGCACGAGCCTAGATCGTTCGGCGGTCCGGTATCCGCGGGACGGACGTTCAGGGCCCGGCGATCCGGCACTGCAGGTACCGGTCGGCGCCGATTCGGCGGAGCACCGCCGCAACCGGGGCCGGCGCCCAGCGCGCGTCCCGGTCCGTCTCGAGCCGCGGATCCGTCAGGTGGACGACACGGCCGCGGACCGTCACATCGCACTCGCCCGCCGCGAGGACGTTGCGTACCCAGTCGCTGTCCGGGCCGTACGTGAGCGCGAACCGGTATCCGTTGCCGATACGGAACGCGTTGACCGGTGTGGTGTACGTGCGCCCGGATCTGCGGCCGCGATGATGCATCAGTGCGAAGCCCGGCAGCCGTCCCGCGACGTGCACGGTCACGCGGTTGAGTCCGGCCCGGTTGGCGCGGGCCAGGGAACGTGGAAGGGGCATGACGCCACCGCCTCTCGTCCCGGCCAGCGTATCGCCGCTTGACCCTGACACGGTGTCAACCGTTCGAATGGCCGGTGAAGGAGGTGGTTTCCATGACCACGACACTCGACGCACTCGGCGCGAACGACCCGTCGATCCGGCTGCGCGCCGCTCTCGCCGTCGGAACCGACCCCGACCCCGCCCTTCTCGACGCCCTGGTGGGACGCTGCGCCGTCGAACCGGATTTCTACGTCCGCGACATGCTCACCTGGGCGCTGACCCGGCTACCGGCCGCGGACACGGCGGCGCGGCTGCTCCGGGAACTCGACTCGGAGCTGCCGCAGGCCCGCAGTCAGGCGCTGCACACCCTGTCGAAGATCGGTGACCGGAGCACGGCGCCTGCGGTGGCGGCACTCCTGCACGACCCGCACGACGAGGTCGCCCGCAGCGCGTGGCGGGCGGCCGTCGCACTGGTCTCGGACGGCGACGAGGCCGCTCTCGCGACCGAGCTGGCAGCCGAACTCGGACGCGGCGACCACGACCTGCAGCGCAGCCTGAGCCGCGCGCTCGTCGCGCTCGGGGAGGAGTCCGTGCCGATACTGGACGCAGCGGCTGCCGCCGGCAGTCCCGCCCGGCGGGCGCACGCCGAGGCGACACTGCGGCTGCACAGCGACCCGGACAGCGCGTTCACCCTGTCCGTGGAGGCGGCGAAGCGGGTCGCGATGATCGGATCGGACCAGTAGGCAGGAGAACCGGATGTTGATCGGGGAAGTCTCGCGGCGGTCCGGTGTCAGCACCCGGATGCTGCGCCACTACGACCGGCTGGGCCTGGTGACCCCGACCGGCCGTACCACCGGCGGCTACCGCGAGTACGCCCCCGACGACGTCCGGCGCCTGTTCCACGTCGAGAGCCTGCGCACCCTCGGCCTGTCCCTGCAGGAAGTGGGCCGGGCTCTCGACGAACCGGGGTTCGTGCCGGCGGACCTGGTGCGGGACCTGGTCCGGCACACCCGGCGCCGCATCGCCGCCGAGGAGGAACTCCTCGCCCGGCTCGAGCACGTCGACGCTGCGGCACCCACCGGCTGGGACGAGGTTCTCGGCGTCGTCACGTTGCTGCGGGCCCTCGACTCCGAGTCCTCGGCACACCGGCAGCAGGCAGTGCTCACCTCGACCGGGGCGGTGCCGGCACCGGCGATCGTCGAGGCGGCGCTCGCCGAGAACGATCTCAACGTCGCCGGGGCGCTGCGCTGGTCGCTGGCGAGGACGGCGGGGCACGGGCTCGGGGAACTGTCGGCCGGTCTCGCGTCGGAGTCCGCCGAGATCCGTCGGCGGGCCGTCGACACGATCGCGGACCTGCGCACCGCGGAGGCGACGGACCTGCTGCACCTCGTCCTCGACGACCCCGACGACACGGTCCGCACCCGGGCCGCGATCCTCCTCGGCGGCCGCGGGGGCGTCGACGCGGTCCCGGTTCTCGTCGCGTCGATCGTCGCGGGCCACAACGACGTCGAGGCCGCCGAGACACTGGGGCTGCTGACGGCGGTCGCGATCCCCGCCGCCGACGTCGTCGCCACACTGCAGCACGCCCTCGACGCGAGCGCCGATCCGTCCGTGCGGCTGCGGATCACGCAGGCCTTCGCCGAGATTCCCGGTGCCGCGGCCGCGGAGGCGCTCACCCGCCTCACCCGGGACGGCGACCGCACGATCGCGGCCACCGCAGCCGCGATTCTGGCCTTGCTGCAACGATGACGGTATGGACGAAGTGGTGGCGGTCTACGACGAACACGGCACACCCACGGGTACTGCGCTGCGTTCCCGCGTGTACGAGGAGGGGTTGTGGCACGCGAGCGCCGGGGTGCTGCTGCGCTCGATCGACGGCACCCGCCTCTACGTGCACCGGCGCTCCCCCGCCAAGGCGGTGTTCGGGGGCATGCACGACTGCCTCGCCGGCGGTGTCGTCGACCCCGGGGAGACGCCGGAACAGGCGGCCCGCCGCGAACTCGAGGAGGAGCTCGGGGTCACCGGGGTGGCGTTGACGCCGCTGGCGCGGATCGCGTGGGACGGCACGTGGGACGGCGCGCCGCTGCGCTGCCACCTGTTCGCGTTCGAGGCCCGCTACGACGGCCCGATCCGCCACCAGGCCACCGAGATCGTCGACGGCTGGTGGTGGACGGACGGGCAGCTGCACGAACACCTGCAGGACCCGCGGTGGCCGTTCGTGCCGGACACGCGGATCCTGCTGGCGGGACTCGTCTGAGCTACAGGTACTGGCCGGTGTTCGATTCGGTGTCGATTGCGCGGCTCGCGCTCGCGTTCTTCCCGGTCACCAGGGTGCGGATGTAGACGATCCGTTCCCCCTTCTTACCGGAGATCCGCGCCCAGTCGTCCGGGTTGGTGGTGTTCGGCAGATCCTCGTTCTCGGAGAACTCGTCGACGATCGAATCGAACACGTGCTGCACCCGCAGTCCCGGCGACCCCGTCTCGAGCACCGACTTGATGGCGTACTTCTTGGCCCGGTCCACGATGTTCTGGATCATCGCGCCCGAGTTGAAGTCCTTGAAGAACAGGACCTCCTTGTCGCCGTTGGCGTACGTGACCTCGAGGAACCGGTTGTCGTCGCTCTCGGCGTACATCCGGTCGACGACCCGCACGATCATCGCCTTGATGCAGGCCGCCCGATCACCGTGGAACTCGGCGAGGTCGTCGGCGTGCAGCGGCAGCTGCTCGGTGAGGTACTTCGAGAAGATGTCCTGCGCCGACTCGGCGTCCGGGCGTTCGATCTTGATCTTCACGTCGAGGCGTCCGGGCCGCAGGATCGCCGGATCGATCATGTCCTCACGGTTGGACGCACCGATCACGATGACGTTCTCGAGGCCCTCGACACCGTCGATCTCACTGAGCAGCTGCGGGACCACCGTGGTCTCCACATCCGAGGAGACACCGGACCCCCTGGTCCGGAAGATCGAGTCCATCTCGTCGAAGAACACGATCACCGGGGTGCCCTCGGACGCCTTCTCCCGCGCCCGCTGGAAGATCATCCGGATGTGCCGCTCGGTTTCGCCGACGAACTTGTTCAGCAGCTCCGGGCCCTTGATGTTGAGGAAGTAGGACTTGGCCTCCTTGCTGTCCTGTCCCCGCGATTCGGCGATCTTCTTGGCGAGCGAGTTCGCGACCGCCTTCGCGATCAGCGTCTTCCCGCAGCCCGGCGGCCCGTACAACAGCACGCCCTTCGGCGGGCGCAGCTCGTACTCGTGGAACAGATCCTTGTGCAGGAACGGCAGTTCCACCGCGTCCCGGATCTGCTCGATCTGCCGACCCAGGCCGCCGATGTCCTCGTAGCCGACGTCCGGAACCTCCTCGAGCACCAGATCCTCGACCTCGGCCTTGGGGATCCGCTCGTACGCGTACCCGGCCTTGGTGTCGACCAGCAGGGAGTCACCGGGCCGCAGCCGCCGCGACGGCGAATCCGGATCCACGACGACGTCCTCGACGGCGATCTCCGCGAGCGGCGCCGCGAGCCACACGACCCGCTCCTCGTCGGCGTGCCCCACAACCAGGGCCCGTCTGCCGTCGTCGAGAACCTCACGCAGCGCACAGATCTCACCGATCTGCTCGAAATCGGTGGCCTCGACGATCGTCAGCGCCTCGTTCAGCCGCACGGTCTGCCCCATCGAGAGCGTGTCGGTCTCGATGTTCGGCGAGCACGTGAGCCGCATCTTGCGACCCGACGTGAACACGTCGACCGTCTGGTCGTCGTGGACGGCCAGCAGGACGCCGTACCCGCTCGGCGGCTGGCCGAGGCGGTCGACCTCTTCCCTCAACGCGATGAGCTGCTGCCGCGCTTCCTTGAGGGTTTCCATGAGTTTGCCGTTGCGGACCGTCAACGACTCCACACGGGACTCGAGATCGCGCACCGCATCCGGCGACCCGGCAAGCTGCCTGCGCAGCGCCGCCGCCTCCGCCTTCAACGCGTCGAGTTCACGTGCCGCCGCAATCGGATCCGGGTTCTCTGTCGGGTTCATGTGCAGCTCCTCCCAGGTCGATTCATCAACGCTACCGGCACCGGAGGCGATGCGGGGCGCGACACGATGCGCAACCTGTCCATCCGGTCACACTCCGGGTGAAAACCTCCCCATAACACCCATGTTAGCCTTACCTTCCTAATACTCGGCCGTGTCCGACCGACTCCCGAACTGAGAGGTCCACCCGTGATCATCCGCAAGTCCCTCGTCGCCGCCGGCGTCCTCGTCGCCGCACTCGGCATGACCGCGTGCGGCTCCGACGACTCCACCGACACGACCGCATCGTCGACGACCGCGGCCACCACCTCCGCGAGCAGCACCTCCGCGGCCACCGACACGGACGCAGCACCCTCGAAGGACGTCCTGCAGCAGCAGCTCACCGTCTTCTTCGACCCCGCCACCACGGTCGAGCAGAAGGAAGCCGTCGTCGAACGCGGCACCGACCGGGCCGCCCTGGTCGAGCAGTTCAACGGGGTCCTCGCCGGCTACCCGCTCACCGCCACCGTCACCGAGGTGAAGACCGACGGCGGCACCGTCACCGCCGTGACCGACATCGCCGGCCCCCACGGCGGCGCCCCCGTCCCCGTCACCTTCACCGAAGTGAACGGCACCTGGGTCATCTCCGACGCCAGCACCTGCGAAATCTTCGGCATGGGCCGGGTGAGCTGCGCCTGACGGGTTTTCCCACCGAAACAGCTGAAGGGTCCCTTCGTGCGCTACGAGCGTACGAAGGGACCCTTCAGCTGTTTCCGGGAGCGGCCCCGCATCAGCCCTTGCTGGGGCGGCGCTGCGGTTTGGGGGTGACGGTGCCTTCGGCGAGGCGGCGGGCGGTCACCAGGAAGGCGGTGTGGCCCTGCATGCGGTGTTCGGGGCGGACGGCGAGTCCGACGACGTGCCAGCCGCGGACCATCGATTCCCAGGAGCGGGGTTCGGTCCAGCATTCCTGTTCGCGCATGGCCTCGACGACCTTGGACAGCTGTGTGGTGGTGGCGACGTAGACGACGAGGACACCGCCGGGGACGAGGGCCTTGGAGACGGCGGGCAGCACGTCCCACGGGGCGAGCATGTCGAGCACGACCCGGTCGACGGGGCCGTTCACGTCGGCGTCGTAGTCGGCGAGGTCACCGAGGGTGAGATCCCAGTTGTCCGGCTTGGCGCCGAAGAACGTTTCGACGTTCCGGACGGCGTGCTCGGCGTGGTCCTCGCGGATCTCCCACGACGCGACGTGTCCGGTGGGGCCGACGGCGCGCAGCAGCGAGCAGGTGAGGGCGCCGGAGCCGGCACCGGCCTCGAGGACGCGGGCGCCGGGGAAGATGTCGCCTTCGTGGACGATCTGGGCGGCGTCCTTGGGGTAGATGACCTGGGCGCCACGCGGCATGGACAGCACGTAGTCGGTGAGCAGCGGCCGCAACGCCAGGTACGGGGTGCCGTTGGTGGAGGTGACGACGCTGCCCTCGTCGGTGCCGATGAGGGCGTCGTGGAGGATGCCGCCGCGGTGCGTGTGGAATTCCTTGCCCGGTTCGAGGACGACGGTGTACTTGCGCCCCTTGGCATCGGTGAGTTGGACGCGATCACCGACCTCGAAAGGTCCGCTTCGTCCCAGTCCGCCTGACGCCATTCGAGCCCACTTCCGTTTCTCGTCGCGGCCCGGCACGGTGCCGGATCCACCCGAACAGCCTGCCAGGTCCCGTCCACCGGCCGCCCGGCCGGGTACCGCGAGCGGATCGACCGTAGTGTCCGATACGGACCCGGGCGTACAGGCTCGGTTGTGGTGAGGAGTTGATCGAGTGAGTGACCAGGCGTACTACGTTCCGCTCTCCGCGGGAACGGACGGGGTGGAACGGTTCGCGTCGACGCCGCTGACCGCGAGTACGTGGGCGGACACGATGCAGCACGGGGCGCCTCCGTCGGCGCTGCTGGTACGGGCGTTGGAGCGGTGCGCGCAGCGCCCGGACACCCGGCTGACACGGGTCGTGGTGGAGATCCTGGGTCCGGTGCCGATCGACGACATCGAGGTGCGGTCGTGGGTGGAGCGGCCCGGTAAACGCATCGAGCTGGTGGTGGCGGAGTTGTGGGCGACGGGCCCGGACGGTGCGGCGCGTGCGGTCGCCCGCGGTACCGGCTGGCGGATGCAGACCGTCGACACGACTGCCGTGGTGCACACGGCGGATCCGATGCTCGCGCCCGTGTCGGCCGGTCACGAGCTGCCGATGGAGGGGCCGTTCTGGGGGTCGGGGTTCGTGACGTCCCTGGACTGGCGGTGGCTCGCCGACATCGGCTGCGAGGGCCCCGGGCAGGTGTGGGTGCGGCCGAATCCGGTTCTGGTGGAGGGCGAGTCGCTCACCCCGATCCAGCGACTGTTCTCGGTGGTGGACGTCTCCAACGGCGTCGGCGCGAAGATCCGTCCGGACGAGTGGACGTTCCTCAACACCGATCTGACGGTGCACCTGTTCCGGGTGCCGGACGGCGAGTGGATCGGGTTGTCGTCGGAGACGTCGTACGGCCCGGACGGGGTCGGCATGTGCGCGGGCGTCGTCTACGACGAGACGGGCGCGGTGGGCCGCATCAGCCAGACGGTGCAGGTCCGGGCACGCTGACGCCGTGAACGCGACGAGGGCGGCGGCACCGGTGACTCCGGTGCCGCCGCCCTCGCGGACGTTCGCGTCAGATCCGGCAGGACCGGATGTCGGACGCCAGGATCGCCTTGGCGCCGAGTTCGGCGAGCTGATCCATGACGGTGTTGAGTTCCTTGCGGGACACCATCGAGCGGACCGCCACCCAGTTCTCGTCGACGAGTGCCGACAGGGTCGGCGATTCGAGGCCGGGGGTGATCGTGACGGCCTCGTCGAGGACCGACTTGGGGCAGTCGTAGTCGAGCATCAGGTACTGCTGCGCGAACACGACACCCTGCACCCGTTTGATCAGCTGGGTGCGCACCCGGTTGTCGACGTCGGCGCCCTCGCGTTCGATGAGCACGCCCTCCGAGTCGCACAACGATTCGCCGAACGCGACGAGGTTGTGCTGGCGCAGGGTGCGGCCGGAACCGACGACGTCGGCGATCGCGTCGGCGACACCGAGCTGGATGGAGATCTCGACGGCGCCGTCGAGGCGGATGACCTCGGCGTCGATGCCGTGGGCGGCGAGATCCGACCGCACCAGGTTCGGGTACGACGTGGCGATCCGCTTGCCCGCGAGATCCGCGACGGCCCATTCCTGTCCGGCGGGGGCCGCGTACCGGAACGTGGAGCGGCCGAACCCGAGCGCGAGACGCTCGACGACCTGTGCGCCCGAATCGAGGGCGAGGTCGCGGCCGGTGATGCCGAGATCGAGTTCACCGGATCCGACGTAGATCGCGATGTCCTTGGGGCGCAGGAAGAAGAACTCGACGGAGTTCGACGGGTCGAGAACCGTCAGATCACGGGAATCGGTGCGACGGCGGTAGCCGGCCTCCGACAGGATCTGGCTCGCGGACTCCGAGAGCGAGCCCTTGTTGGGCACTGCGACGCGCAGCATGAATTGTCCTTCCGGGAAACGGAGATGTCGAGGATCCGAAGTGTGTCGACTCGCAGATGACGACGGCGAGCCGTCACAGATGTCGGTAGACGTCCTCGAGCTTCAGCCCCTTGCCCACCATCAGGACCTGGACCCAGTACAGCAGCTGCGAGATTTCCTCGGCGAGCGCTTCGTCGCTTTCGTGCTCGGCGGCGATCCACACCTCACCGGCCTCCTCGAGCACCTTCTTGCCCTGCGCATGGACACCTGCGTCCAGCGCGGCAACGGTGCCGGATCCCTCGGGGCGGGAGGCGGCGCGCTCGGTCAGCTCGGCGAACAGGGATTCGAAGGTCTTCACGGGAATCGATTCTCTCACGAGACACCGGACAGCCTGCATCCAGCGTGCAGCAGGCGACGCACCATGATGATCTTCCTGGAACTTTCCGTGCGGTGTGTGGTCTGCTTTCGCGATGGAGCCGAATCGGAAGCGGACGCGGCGACGACACCGTCGTCTACGCCTGGTACGACGGTTCCTTCCCTGATCCGTCGGCGTATCTGGTGGTCGACTCGGCGTCGGGCGCCCACGCGGACGAGTTGCGCCGCGAGCCGGTGCCGGCCTGCGAGTCCGGACCGTTCACGCCCCCTACGGACGCCCCACACGAGTACCGTCCCCCAGCGACAGCGAGGGTCTGGTCCTGCCGGATCCAGATGCACGGCGACGGCGTCCTGCGTGTCGCCTGGGATCCTGCGGGAGACAACGTCCTGCGCACCTATGTGCAGGTCATCAAGATGTGAACGTCGTCGGCCACTCCAGCACCCGGCGGCTCTCGAAACGCCGGGGCGTCCCGGTGATCGGATCGTCGAAGGCGAGGCTGCGGGCGAGCAACTGAAGCGGGTCGGTGAAGTCGTGGGGGTCGCGGCGCCGGAACTCGGGATAGAAGTTGTCGCCGACGATGGGTGCGCCGAGGGAGTTCAGGTGCAGGCGCAGCTGGTGGGTGCGACCGGTGCGCGGGTGCAGCCGGTAGCGGGCGAGATCGCCGCGGCGTTCGACGACCTCGATGCGGGTCTCCGAATTGGGTTGTCCCGCTTCCTCGGTGGCGGTCAGCTCGCCGTGGACCTTGCGGATGCGGCTGCGCACGGTGCGCGGGAACGCTCCGGGCACCACCGGCGCGATCGCCTCGTACACCTTGGTGACCCGCTGCCGTTCGAACAGCTCCTGGTAGGGCCGACGCAGCGCCGGATCGGTGGTACACAGCAGCACGCCGGCGGTCATCCGGTCCAGCCGGTGCACCGGCACCAGATCCGGCAGGTCCAGGTCGCGGCGCAACCGGACGGTGACGGTCTCCCGGATGTGCGCGCCCCGCGGGATGGTCGACAGGAAGTGTGGTTTGTCGACGACGACGAGCCCGTCGCCCCGGTACAGGACGTCGATCCCGAACGGCACCGGCACCTCGGGTGCGGGCTCGCGGTAGAAGTACACGAACCGGGTGGGCTGATAGGCGGTGGTCGCGTCGACGACCCGGCCGTGCTCGTCGACGACCTCTCTCGCCGCGAGCCGGGCCGACCAGTCCTCGTCGGGGCACGCGGCGGTGAGGAACTCGACGACGGTGCCGGCCGTCCCGTCTGCCGGCATCCGGATCCGATCCGGGCCGAGCCCGCCGCGGACCGGGAGCGGCGTCACGCGTCGGGCACGCACGACTCGCACACGAGCGTCAACTCCCGGCCGTTCACATCGGGATGGTTACGGTACCGCGACGTGGGCGCCTCGCACCGGGTGCAGCGCCCCAAAGTGACCGCGTTGCCGGTGAATTCGACGTTCATCCGCTTGTCGAATACGTACAGCGAGCCGTCCCACAGGCCCTCGTCGCCGAACGTTTCGCCGTAGCGGACGATGCCGCCGTCGATCTGGTAGACCTCGTCGAAGCCACGATTGCGCATGAGCACGGACAGCACCTCGCACCGCACCCCACCGGTGCAGTACGTGACGACGGGCTTGTCCTTGAGGTGGTCGTAGCGTCCGCTGTCGAGTTCCGCGACGAAATCGCGGGTGGTGGCGGCGTCGGGGACGACGGCGTTCCGGAACCGGCCGATCTGCGCCTCGAAGGCGTTGCGGCCGTCGAAGAACACGACGTCGTCGCCGCGCTGCCGGACGAGTTCGTGAACCTCGTTCGGCGACAGGTGCTTTCCGCCGCCGACGATGCCGTTCTCGTCGACCTTCACCTCGTCGGGGGCGCCGAACGTGACGATCTCCGGGCGCACCTTCACCGACAGGCGCGGGAAGTCGTCCCCGGTGCCGTCGGACCATTTGATGTCGGCGTCGGAGAACGGGCCGTACGAGCGGGTGCCGCGCACGTACCGTTTGACGTCGGCGATGTCGCCGCCGACGGTGGCGTTGATGCCGTGTTCGGAGATCAGGATGCGGCCGGTGAGGTTGTTCGACGCGGCCAGTGTGTGCTGCCACAGCCGGATCGCCTCCGGGTCGGGCAGCGGCGTGAACCGGTAGAACAGCACGATTTTCGGTGTCGCCATCGCTACACCGCCGTGCCGGAGTGCAGGGCGTGCAGATCGGTCGCGGTCAGCCCCTCGAGCGTGGTGCGGAAGATCCGGCGCGGCGACTCCGACACCGTCGTGATCGACGGGACCACCAGCACGGTGCAGCCGGCGGCGTCGGCGGACGCCGCACCGACCGGTGAATCCTCCACGGCCAGACAGTGCTGCGGATCCACCCCCAGCAGTTCGGCCGCGCGCAGGTAGGGCGCCGGGTCGGGTTTACCGGCCGGCACCTCGTCCCCGCACACCGAGTGGTCGAAGTGCTCGCGCCCGAGGGTCTCGAGCGCGAACTCGCACAACTCGCGGTCGGTGTTGGTCACCAACGCCGACCCGAGCCCGGCCGAGCGCACCGTCCGCAGCGCCTGCCGGGCCCCGGGACGCCACGGCAATCCGGCCGAGAAGTGTTCGCCCATGCGGTCGTACAGCCAGCGTTTCGCGTCGGCGAGTGCCTGCGGCGTCTGCTCGAGCCCGAGGGCGGAGAACACGATCGACAGCGCGTTCGCACTCGACGCGCCGATCGTCGCGAGCCGGGTCTCCTCCGACATCGGACCGCCGAGGTGCAGCGACAGTTCCCGCACCCCGATGTCCCACAGGTGCTCGGATTCGAGCAGTGTCCCGTCCATGTCCCACAGCACAGCGCGCAGCGTGCTCGACGCCGCCCCGGTTCGATCAAACATTGAAGTACTTGGCCTCCGGATGGTGCAGCACGAACGCGTCCGTGGACTGCTCGGGATGCAGCTGCAGCTCCTCGGACAGTTCGACGCCGATCCGCTCCGGCTCGAGCAGCGCGACGAGCTTGCGCCGGTCCTCGAGATCGGGGCACGCGCCGTAACCGAACGAGTAGCGGGCGCCGCGGTAGCCGAGCTTGAAGTACTCCTCGATGTCCTCCGGATCCTCGGCGGCGACAGCCGTGCCGGCCGCCGTGATCAGTTCCTCACGGACCCGACGGTGCCAGTACTCGGCGAGTGCCTCGGTGAGCTGGACGCCGATACCGTGCACCTCGAGGTAGTCGCGGTAGTTGTTCGCCGCGAACAGCTCGTTCGCGAAGTCCGCGATCGGCTGGCCCATCGTCACCAGGTTCATCGGCAGCACGTCGACCTGCCCGGTCCGGCGGGCGTCCTCGCGGGAGCGCACGAAGTCGGCGACACACAGGAACCGGTCCCGCTGCTGGCGCGGGAACGTGAACCGGAACCGCTCGGGCGCATCGGGTTCGGGCGACTCGAGCAGGATCACGTCGTCGCCCTCGGAGACCACCGGGAAGTAGCCGTACACGACCGCCGAATGCTGCAGGATGCCCTCGGCGGTGAGCCGGTCGAGCCAGTACCGCAGCCGCGGCCGGCCCTCGGTCTCGACGAGCTCCTCGTACGTGGGCCCGTCACCGGCACGCTGCCCACGCAGCCCCCACTGGCCGAGGAACAGGGCCCGCTCGTCGAGCAGGCCCGCATAGTCGGCGAGCGCGATGCCCTTGACGACTCGCGTCCCCCAGAACGGCGGGGCCGGAACCTCGACGTCGGCGGCGACGTCGGAACGCTCCGGCACCACGACCGGGGTTTCGGCGGCCTTGCGCTTCGCGGCGATCAGCTTGGAACGTTCGTGCCGCGCCTTGCGCTCGGCGGCCTTCTCGCGGGCGGCGATCGCCTCCGGGCTGTCCGGATCCGGGCCCTCGCCGCGCTTGATCGCCATGATGGTGTCCATCAGGTGCAGGCCCTCGAACGCGTCGCGAGCGTACGACACCTCGCCCTCGTACACCTCGGCGAGATCGTTCTCGACGTACGACCGGGTCAGGGCCGCGCCGCCGAGGAGCACCGGGAACTGCTCGGAGACACCCTTGGCGTTGAGCTCCTCGAGGTTCTCCTTCATCACGACCGTCGACTTCACCAGCAGACCGGACATGCCGATGACGTCGGCCCTCTTGTCGATCGCCGCGTCGAGGATCGTCGCGATGGGCTGCTTGATGCCGAGGTTGACGACCTCGTACCCGTTGTTGGACAGGATGATGTCGACGAGGTTCTTGCCGATGTCGTGGACGTCGCCCTTGACGGTGGCGAGCACGATCCGGCCCTTGCCGTCGTCCCCGGTGGACTCCATGTGCGGTTCGAGGTGCGCGACCGCAGCCTTCATGACCTCCGCGGACTGCAGCACGAACGGCAGCTGCATCTGGCCGGACCCGAACAGCTCACCGACGGTCTTCATGCCCGACAGCAGGGTGTCGTTGATGATCGCCAGCGGCGGCACGGTCGTCATGGCCTCGTCCAGATCGGCCTCGAGCCCGTTCCGTTCGCCGTCGACGATACGGCGTTCGAGCCGCTCGAACAGCGGCAGCGCCGCCAGCTCCTGCGCGCGGGACTCGCGCGCCGACGCCGCCGACACACCCTCGAACAGCTCCATCAGCTTCTGCAGCGGGTCGTAGCCCTCGCGGCGACGGTCGTAGACCAGATCGAGCGCGGTCTCCCGCTGTTCCTCCGGGATGCGGGCCATCGGCAGGATCTTCGACGCGTGCACGATCGCGGTGTCCAGGCCGGCCTGTGTGCACTCGTGCAGGAACACCGAGTTCAAGACCTGCCGCGCGGCCGGGTTCAGGCCGAACGAGATGTTCGAGATACCGAGCGTGAAGTGCACGTCCGGGTAGCGGCGCTTGATCTCCCGGATCGCCTCGATCGTCTCGATACCGTCGCGCCGCACCTCCTCCTGCCCGGTGGAGATCGGGAACGTCAGCGCATCGATGATGATGTCCGACTGCGACAGCCCCCAGTTGCCGATGATGTCCTCGATCAGGCGTTCGGCGATCCGCACCTTGTGCTCGGCGGTACGGGCCTGCCCCTCCTCGTCGATCGTCAGCGCGACGACGGCGGCACCGTGTTCCCGGACCAGCGTCATGATCCGGTTGAAGCGCGAGTTCGGGCCGACGCCGTCCTCGTAGTTCACCGAGTTCACCGCGCAGCGGCCACCGAGATGCTCGAGGCCGGCGCGGATCACCTCCGGCTCCGTGGAGTCGATCATGATCGGCAGCGTCGATGCGGTCGCGAACCGGCTCGCGAGCGCCGCCATGTCGAGGGCACCGTCACGGCCGACGTAGTCGACGTTGAGATCGAGCATGTGGGCACCGTCGCGGATCTGGTCCTTCGCGATGTCGATGCACTTCTGGTAGTCCTCGGCGATCATCGCTTCACGGAACGCCTTGGAACCGTTGGAGTTGGTGCGCTCGGCGATCATGAGGATCGACGCGTCCTGCTCGAACGGCACCGACTGGTACAGCGACGACGTGCCGTCCTCCGGCTGCGGATCACGCTGCGCGCGTTCCACCTTCGCGACCGCGTCCGCGACGCGGCGGATGTGCTCGGGCGTCGTACCGCAGCAGCCGCCGACGAGCGACAGCCCGTACTCGCGCACGAACCCGGCCAGCGCCTCGGCGAGTTCCTCTGCGCCGAGCGGATATTCGGCCCCGTTCGCCCCCAGGACCGGCAGACCCGCATTCGGCATCACCGACACCGGCAGCCGCGAATGCTTCGACAGGTGCCGCAGGTGCTCACTCATCTCGTCCGGGCCGGTGGCGCAGTTGAGGCCGATCATGTCGATCCCGAGCGGTTCGAGCGCGGTCAGCGCGGCCCCGATCTCACTGCCGAGGAGCATCGTGCCGGTGGTCTCCACCGTCACGTGCGTGATGATCGGTAGCCGGCGTCCCAACTTCTCCATCGCGTGCTGGCTGCCGATGACGGCGGCCTTCGCCTGCAGCAGGTCCTGGCAGGTTTCGACGAGGATCGCGTCGGCGCCGGCCTCGATCATGCCGAGCGCCGATTCGGTGTAGGCGTCGCGCAGCACCGCGAACGGTGCGTGCCCGAGGGTGGGCAGCTTGGTACCCGGCCCCATCGAGCCGAGCACGAACCGCGGCAGCCCGTCCCGGCCCGGCCCCATCTCGTCGGCGACCTCACGCGCGAGACGGGTACCGCGCTCGGACAGGTCCCGGATGCGGTGTGCGATGTCGTAGTCGGCGAGGTTCGGCAGGTTGCAGCCGAACGTGTTGGTCTCGACGGCGTCGGCACCGGCCTCGAAATAGGCGCGGTGAATGTCCTTCAGTACGTCGGGGCGGGTTTCGTTGAGGATCTCGTTGCAGCCTTCGAGGCCGAGGAAATCGTCGAGCGTCAGATCCGCGGCCTGCAACATCGTGCCCATGGCGCCGTCGCCGATGACAACGCGCTTCTCCAGCGCATCCAACAGGGCCGAGTGGAAAGGTGCAGACATGCCGTCCACACTAGTGGGCGACCGAACCACCCCTGGCCGTAGGCTGGGTGCGTGAGTTCCCCCGAGTTCTTCGACCCCGAACCGGCGTCGGATACCGACGACCGTGACATCGCCGCGGACACCGAGGTGCCCGTCCTGCGCGACCCGGTCCTCGTCGCCGCGTTCGAGGGCTGGAACGACGCGGGCGACGCGGCGTCCGGCGCCGTCGAACATCTCGAGCTCACGTGGGACGCCAAACCACTCGCCGAGCTCGACTCCGAGGACTACTACGACTACCAGGTCAACCGGCCCATGGTCCGGCAGATCGACGGCGTGACCCGCGAGATCGTGTGGCCCACCACGCAGATGTCGCTGTGCAGCCCCCCGGGCGGCGACCGGGACGTGGTGCTGTTGCGCGGCATCGAACCGAACATGCGCTGGCGCAGCTATTGCGCCGAACTGCTCGAGTTCGTCGAGGAACTCGGCATCCACACCGTCGTCATCCTCGGGGCGCTGCTCGCGGACACCCCGCACAGCCGGCCGGTGCCGGTCACCGGCACCGCGCACAGCACCGAGGCCGCCGAACGCTTCAACCTCGAACGCTCCCGCTACGAGGGGCCGACCGGGATCGCCGGGGTCCTGCAGGACGCCTGCGTCAAGGCCGGGGTGCCGTCCGTCTCGTTCTGGGCGGCGGTCCCTCACTACGTGTCCCAGCCGCCCAACCCGAAGGCGACCATCGCGCTGTTGCAGCGCGTCGAGGACGTCCTCGACGTCGAGGTACCGCTCGGCGACCTGCCCGACCAGGCCGAGGACTGGGAGGAATCCGTCACCGAGATGACCCGTGACGACGAGGAGATCGCCGAATACGTGCGCACCCTCGAGGAACGCGGCGACGCCGAATCCGACATCGACGACGCGATCGCGAAGATCGACGGGGACGCGCTGGCCGCCGAGTTCGAGAAGTACCTGCGCCGACGCGGCCCGGGCCGCTTCGGGGCGTGAACGCCTCCAGGACTCCCGGGATCCGCACTCGACTACAGCTCACCGCGCTGTACGCCGGTGGATTCCTCGGCCCCTTCGGCGGCGGAGTCGTCACCTCGATGCTGCCGGAGATCGGTGACGGTCTCGGTGTCGACGCAGCAGCGGCCGCCACCTCGCTGACGGCATACCTGCTGCCGTTCGCGCTCGTCATGCTCGTCTCCGGCACCCTCGGTGCCCGCTGGGGCCGGATGCGGACCGTCCGCATCGCGTACGGGGTCTACCTGGCCGCGTCACTGGCCTGTTTCGTCGCACCCACCCTGGACCTGTTCCTCGCTGCCCGCGTCCTGCAAGGATGCGCCAACGCGTTCACCACCCCGCTGCTGCTGGCGGCGCTCGCCGCAATGACACCGCAGCAGACCCTGGGCCGCGCACTCGGCGCGTTCGGGGCGCTGCAGGCCGCCGGACAGACCACTGCACCACTCATCGGCGGGCTCGCCGCCGAAGCGAACTGGCGGCTCGCGTTCCTCGCGATCGCCGTCGTCGCCGCCGTACTCGGCGCCGTCGGACTGCCCGACGCCGCCCGCGCCGCCCCCACCGGACCACCCGCCCGGCTCCGGGACGCCCTCCGTCCCACCGTGCTGCGGGTCGGAGCCGTCGCCCTGCTCGGGTGGGGCGCGCTCGGTGGGCTCGGCTTCCTCGTCGCGTTCCGCACCGAGAACGTCTTCGGCCTCGACCCGGCGATGCGGGGCCTGCTCCTCACCGGTTTCGGGGTCGCCGGCATCGTCACCGCCCGCCCGGTCGGAAACCTGATCGACCGGATCGGTGCCCGCCGAACGGTTCTCGTGGGCGCCGTCGCGGGCGCCGTCCTCGTCGCCGTCGCCGGCACCGTCGGATCGGTCGCCGTCGTCGCGGCCGCCTGGTTCGTCTCCGGGGTGGCGTCCCAGTTCATCCTCGTCGGCGTCAACGCCGCCGTCCTGGGCGGCGACGGCGGCAACCGCGGCGGCGCGGTGTCCGTGGTCCAGTCGCTGCGCTTCGGCGGCTCCGCCCTCGCGCCCCTCGCCCTCACCCCCGTCTACGCCGCACACCCCTACGGAGCGTTCCTGGTGCCGGCCCTGCTGCTGGCGGTGCTGCCACCGCTGCTCATGCCCCGGAGCCGCGACAGCGCAACCGGGTCCCGTTAGGCTCGCCGCCCGGCCGGGGATCGGGGCGCTCTTTCGGAAACTGTGAGGTGACGGGCTCACCGGCACCGAGAGTTTCGGTATATTTTCAGTTTCCGTCTTGAACGAATTTTTGTCCGTCGGCGACGCGGCCACAGTTTTCGGCTTTTCCTTCGGTTCCGTTCACCACCGAGCGACTACCCTGGAATCGTGACCAGCGCCGCCTCCCCGCCCTCGGATTCCCCGAATCCCCGCCCCGAACGCGCGATCGACATCTACCGACGGGCGGTGGCATGGCTCGAGACGCACCTCCCGCCCGGCTGGTCGATCTCCTCCGATCGGCCCCGCTCCCCCGCCGCCCCCGCCCGGCTGCTGGTGACGGCCCCCGACGGCGACAGCGTCTCCTACGCGATCAGCACCCCCAAGGGCGTTCTCAGCGGCGACGTCGCCCGCATCGTCGCCGAACTCGCCGACAGCGACCGGGCGTTCGTGTGCGCCCACTACCTGTCCGATCCGGTGCGCCGGCAACTCGACGGTCACGGCATCTCCTACGCCGACGCCACCGGCAACGTCGCCCTGGTCGCGGACCGGCCGGCGATCTGGGTGCGCAACCGCGGCGCGGACGCCGACCCGTGGCGCGGGCCGGGCCGCCCGTCCGGTGTCCTCACCGGCGAACCGTCCGAGCGGGTCGTGCGCGCCCTCGCCGACCACGCCGGGGAGATGTCGGTCCCCGACCTCATCAAACTGTCCGGGGCGTCGACCGGTGCCGCATACCGTGTCGTCGAGGTCCTCCAGGAACGCGAACTGATCACCCGCCTGCCCCGCGGCCCGGTCACCGACGTCCACTGGCCGCACATGCTGCGGGCCTGGGCCGCCGACCGCAAACCCTGCCCCACACGGAGTTTCGCCGCCCCCGGCGGGATCGACAACCTGCGGGAACGACTCGCCTCGGCCGCACCGGATCTCGGGTACGCGGTCACCGGCATCGGCGCCACCGACTACGCCGCCCCCACCGTCCTCGAGGTGTACGCCGACGACGTCGACGCGTTCGCCGCCGCCCTCGACCTGCGCCCCACGGACACCGGGGCCGGTGCGGCCACCGCCGACATCGTGGTGGCGACGCCGTGGTCGGCCGTCGTGTTCGACCGCCTGCAGTACCGCGACGGACTGCGCTGCGTCGCACCGTCGCACGCGTACGCCGACCTCGTCGCCGGCCCGTTCCGGCACCCGGACGCCGCCGAATACCTGCTCACCACCATGACCACCGACGAGACCGCGTGGCGGCGTCCCGTCCGGCGAGCCCGGTGACGACCGGCGGGTGTGCACGGGTGTCGGCCCCGCCCCCTAGGCTGTCCCGGTGAGCGATTCAGGTGACGACCGGCTGCGGCTGTTCTCCTTCACGACGGCCGAGAAACGAGCCGAGTACCTGTGGGTGCTGCGCGCGTTCGACACCGCCCGCGCCAACTATGTCGTCCTGCTGCACGCCGGTGACGTCGCCGACATCCTCGGCCGGATCGCCGACGACGACGCCGGCCGGCTCACCGCCGCGGAGATCACTCCCCTGCTCGAGCAACTGCACACGTGGGGGGTGCTCGAACGCAGCTACGACGGCAGCCGGGCCGCAACCCTCGCCGACTACCGCAACCGGCACTTCGTGTACCAGTTCGGACAGGCCGGCTACCTGGCGTTCCGGGCCGTCGAGGACGTCCTCGGTGCCCGGCTCGAGGATGCGACGCTGTCCCGGCTGACACTGCCGGACCTGCTCGCCGACCTCGAGGAACTCGCGGCCGCGAACCGCCGCGGCGACGCCGACCTGATCTACCGCAAGCTGTCCCGCCTGGATGCGACGCTCACCGACATGGCGGCCCGCGCCGCACAGTTCTATCTCATGCTCGGCGATCTGGTCCGCACCACCGAGATCACCCCCGAAGCGTTCCTCGCCCACAAGGACGCGCTGCTGCGCCACATGCAGGAGTTCAGTTCCGACCTGGCCCGGTACGCCCCCAAGCTGGCGGAGGCCATCGCCACCGTCGAGGACACCGGCGTCGACGAGCTGATCGCCCGGGCCGCCACCAGCGACGAGCGAGTGTTCCTGACCCGGGAGGAACGCGAATCCGATTGGCGGGCACGCTGGTCCGGCCTGGCCCAGTGGTTCGTGGCCGCCGCCGGCCCGAGCGAGTCGGAACGGCTGCGCGAGGGCACGATGAGCGCGATCGCCGCGGTACTGTCACTGCTGCGCAGGGTCACCGAGACCCGCCGCGGCGGGGTGAGCCGGGAAAGCCAGCTGCGGCACCTGGCCGGATGGTTCGCCGCGACGCCCACCGAGGAGTCGGCGCACACCCTGTTCGAGCTGGTCTTCGATCTGGGTCGGCCCCGGCACCTGTCCTCGGTGCACCCGGACGCCGACATCATTCCCGAGTCGCGGTCGTGGTGGGACGCCACACCGGTGGAGATCTCCCGCACCCTCGCCGAGACCGGGCGGGCCGCGTCGCCCGGCATGCCGTCGAAGGTGCAGCGCAACGAGGGCGGCATCCGGCGGCTGCGGGAGGGACAGCTGTCCGCGCAGCGGGCGCGGGCGGTGGCGGCGTCGTCGCTCGCCGCGCACGGCGCGTACGACCGGGTGCTGGACACCGAGGAGACCGACGTGCTGCTGAGCCTGCTCAACGCCGCGCTGACGGCCCGGGTCCCGGTGAGCGGCGCGGTCTCCGATTCGACGGGCGCGGACAGCGGGGTGCGGTTGACGCTGAGCCCGCACACCGAGCCGACGGTCGTGCAGACGGCCCGCGGACGGCTGTACCTCGACGGACTGCAGGTGAGTGTGAAGTGACCGTCTCCCCCCTCGACCTCGACTCGTATCAGCGGGCGGCCCGCGTCGTCCTGTCGAACCATCTTGTGACGCAGTCCTATCCGGACCGGACTGCGCTACCGCTGGTGCGGCGCTGGGCCACCGAACTGCGCGACGACCTCCTCGAGCTGTTCGGGTACCGGCTCGAGGTCACCGAGACCACGGCCCGGCTGTTCACGGTCCCCGACCGGATCGGGCCCGGCACCCCGGCCCGCACCACCACCGATCGCACCTTCGACCGGCACCGCTACGCCTACCTGGCGCTCGCGCTGGCCGCGCTCGGCCGCGCCGGCAACCAGATCACCCTCTCCGAGCTGGCCGATCACGTCGCCGCCGACGCCACCCGGATCCCCGGCGTGGAGCTGTCGACCGACCGGTCCACCGACCGTGACGCGTTCGTCGACGCCGTCGGCTGGCTCGCCGCGCGCGGCGCGATCGTCCTGGCCGACGGCGACGCCGGCCGCTGGGCGTCGAATCCCGATGCCGGCGAAGCCCTCTACGACATCGACCGGTCCGTCGTGGTGGCCCTGTTCCGGCCGCCACGGGCCCTGCAGCACGTGACGTCGGTGCGGTCGCTGCTCGCCGGCGCACCGGCCCCGGACCCCGACGATCCGGGTGCGAGCGGTTACCGGACCACCGATCCGCGGGAGACGGCACGACGGATGCGCCGGGCACTGGTGCAGCGGCCCGTCGTCTACGCCGACGACCTCACCGACGACGAACGCCTGCAGCTCGCGCTGCCCGGTACGGCGGCCGCCGTCGAACGGCTCACCGGCCTCGCCGCGGAACGCCGCGCCGAGGGCATCGCGATGATCGACACGTCGGGGCGGTTGTCGGACATCCGGTTCCCGAGCACCGGCACCGTCTCCCAGGTGGCGCTGCTCCTCGCCGGGGAGATGGCCGACCGGGTCCTCGACCTCGACGCGCCCGAGCTGCCGGCACTGCCGCTGCCGTCCACGGCGCAGGACATGCTGATCGACGAACTCGACGGCGCCGTCCCGTCCGCCGGGATCTTCGAGCAGCTCGCCGACGACGACCCACCCCCGGCCGCGGACCCGGCATCGGAGGCCGAGGCCGGTCCCGACCCGGCCCGGTATCCGCTGCTCGATCACGAGTGGATCGCCGGCACCGTCACCGAACTGGCCCACCAGTTCGGGCGCACGTTCGCCGCGCAGTGGCAGGCCGACCCCGACGGGCTGCGCCGCGCGGCCGTCACCCTGCTGGACCGCCTGGACCTGGTCCGCGTCGTCACCGGGGAACCCGGTGGCGTCCTGGTGCTGCCGGCGATCGCCCGGTTCCGTGGCGTCGTCGTCACCGTCCGCGAACGCAGCGCCCAGCCCGAACTGTTCCGGGACCCGATATCCGAGGACCCGGTGTCCGAGCCCGGCACCGCGACCGACCCCGAGAACTCCGTAGAGAAGTAGAGGCATCCTTCACATGGCATCTGCGCGCTTCAAGCCGACCCGCGCCGGAATCATCAACCTGTGGGACTACCGCGACCAGGAGTTCTCCTTCGCCGACGGGCGGCTGGTGCTGCGCGGCCCCAACGGGTCCGGCAAGACGAAGGCCCTCGAGGTGCTGTTCCCGTTCGTGTTCGACGGCCGTATCGAGCCGCGCCGGCTCAACCCGTTCGCCGGTGAGGAGCGGACGATGAAGTCGAATCTGCTGTACCGCGGGCAGGATTCGGCGCACTCGTACGTGTGGATGGAGTTCTGCCGCGGCCCGCAGGACGATCCGGAGGCGGTCACCGTCGGTATCGGCATGCGCGCCACCCGGCAGAACGACAAGGTCACCCGCTGGTACTTCGTCGCCGAGGGCCGCGTCGGCGTCGACTTCTCCCTCCTCGACGGCGACGACCGGCCGCTGACGAAGAAGCAGCTGACCGACGAACTCGGCAGCGACGCCGTCACCGACCGCCCCGTCGACTACCGGGCCGCGATCGACGCCCGCCTGTTCGGGTTGGGCGCGCAACGCTACGAGCAGCTGATCAACCTGATCCTGACGCTGCGCCGCCCGCAGCTCGCGAAGAACCTCGACCCGAAGGGCCTGTCGCAGGCCCTCACCGACGGTCTGCGCCCCCTCGACGACCAGCTCGTGCTCGAGGCGGCCCGCTCGTTCAGCGACATGGAGGAGGTGGGCCGCGCTCTCGAGGGTCTGGCCGCCGCCGACCGGGCCGCGCAGAGCTTCGTCACCGTGTACTCGAAGTACCTGGCCCAGCAGGCCCGCACCGACGTCGAGCAGGTGTCGCGTCGCCTCGAGGCGGTGGACCGGGCGAAGACGGTCCTCGACGATGCGGTCGCCCGGCAGGCCGAACGGCAGGAGGAGCGGCGGCTCGCCGAGGACCGGTTCACCGCCGCCGAGCGGGCGCTCGAGCAGGCCCGCGCCGACCTCGACACACTGCAACGGTCGGGCGCGTACGAGGGCAAACAACAGCTCGACGACCTCGCGGCCGCCGTCGAACAGTTGAAGGTGTCGACGGCGCAGCAGGCCGACAAGGCCCGCAAGGCGCAGGCCACGCTCGAGCAGCGCACCGGTGAGGCGTCCCGTGCGACGGAGTCGGTGCGCCGGGCGACCACCGCCCTCGTGCACGCCGAGGAGGAGCTGGCCGCGGCCGCCGAGCAGGCCGGGATCACGTGGACCCCGCTGCCGCAGGATGCGCGGGCCGATCGGATCACCACGACCGTCCGCGGTCTGGCCACCGAACGCGACGACGACGTCCGGGCGGTGCGGGCCGCGCTCGCAACGGTCGACAAGTCGGGCACCGAACGCGCCCGCGCCGACCGGGCCGCGGATCGGGGCCGGGAACTGCTCGACGCCGCCCGCACCGCGGTCGCCGAGGCGGAGGCGTCGGTGGAGTTGGCGCGCGCCGACTGCGCGGCCGCGCTGCGCGCCTGGTGGACCGAGCACTCGGCCGAGTACGCGTCGGTCGGGGTGACCGCACAGACGTTCACCGCGCTGGACGCCGCGCTCGCGCACGCCGGCGACGACGACGCCCCTGCCCTGGCGTCGGTGCTGCACGAGCAGACCCAGTCGGCGCTCGACGAGCAGCGCGGGGTCCGTCGCGACGCCGTCGCCGAGCAGGCAGCGGTGCGGGACCGGATCGTCGCGCTGCGCGCCGACCGCGGCCGGGTCGCCGCCGAACACGACGACGCCCCGGCCGCGGTGCCGTTCCGCACCGGTGACCGTAGTGGCCTGTCGGGGGCACCGTTGTGGCGGCTGGTGCGGTTCGCGGACGGGGTGTCCGCCGAGGACGCGGCCGGTATCGAATCCGCGCTGGCGGCGGCGAACCTGCTCGACGCGTGGGTGCCCGACGGCCCTCTGCCCGAGACCGAGTCCGAGCAGTTCCTGGTGCCGCTGCCGACCGAGCGTCGACCGCACGGCCCGACCCTGGCGTCGGTGCTCGCGGTGGAACCCGATGCCGGGGTGCCGGAACCGGTCGTGCAGGCGATCCTCGAGTCGGTTGCCCTGAATCCCGCCGACGACGCCGCCGCCGAGGTGGGCGTCACCGTCGACGGCCGCTACCGGCAGGGCGTCCAGCACGGCCGGCACGTGCAGGCGCACGCCGAATACATCGGCACCACCGCGCGGGAGCGGCGGCGCGCCGCCCGGCTCACCGAACTCGACGAGGAGATCGCCGCCGCCGAGGAGGCCCTCGCCGCAGCGAAGGACACCGAGGCCGAGACGGCCGCGGTGCTGGACCGGCTCGCGGCCGCTGCGACGGCACTGCCCCGCACATCGGGGGTGTTCGCCGCGCTCAAGAAGCTCACCGAGGCGGCGGGCGCGCTGCGCACACGGGCCGAGGCGACGGCCGGTGCGGGTGACGAACTCGACCACGCGATCGCCGACCACACCGCGAAGGAGAAACAGCTCCGCGCGGTCGCCGCCACGCACCGGATGTCGTCCGAGCCGCGGGACGTCGACGCCCTCGCGGCCGCGATCCGGCACTTCGAAGGGCAGGGCGAGCAGCTGTTGCGGGCCCGCCGCGACCACGAGAAGGAACTCGAACTCCACCGGGAGGCCGAGGAACGCCTCGACGAGGCCCGCGACAACACCGAGGAGTTCGTCGAGGAGGCCGCCGTCGCGGAGGAGAACTACACGCGGCAGCTGTCCCGGCTCGAGACGCTGCGGGACGCTCTCGGTGCGAGCGCCGAACAGATCGACGCCGATCTCGAGCAGGCCCGGTCCCGGATCGAGGTGTGCAAGACGGAGCAGCGGGCCGCCCGCAAGGCGTACGACGCGGCCGTCGAACAGATCGGTAAGGCCGAGGGCGCGCACACTGCGGCCGTCGAGGCACTGCGGGCCGCGCTGACCGAGACCCGGGCGGACGCCGACCGCCTCGCCCCGTACGCGCGGCGTGACCTGCTCGATCTGCTCGGGGTGCCGACCCACCACAGCTGGCCGCAGAGTTCCGCGGCGTGGCTCACCGCGGAACAGCTGGTGTACCGGATCGTCACCGAGGGCGACGTCGACGCCCCGATCCTGCCGCCGGACGTCGCAGCCCTGCAGCGGGCGCTGGAGACGGCGACCGCCGACGTCAAGACCAGCGAGCACGCCCGGAAGGCGACCCGGTCGGCGCTGACGGCGGCCCTGCAGGACTTCGACGCGCAGCTCGCCGCGGCCGGCCAGGACTACCGGCTGCAGTGGGACGCACCCGACGGGCTCACCGTCGTCCGGGTGCAGGACGATCAGGGGTACGCGTCGATCGGCGAGTTCGCGACCCGGATCAGCGCGGCACGCAAGGATCAGGAGGTGCTGCTGACGGATTCGGAGCGCCGCATCCTCGAGGACGCGCTGCTGACCGGCCTCGCGCAGCAGATCCACGAGCGCACTGCCGACGCCCGTGATCTCATCGCCCGGATGGGTTCCGAGATGCGGGAGCGGCACATGTCGTCGGGCTCCACGATCGGGGTGCACTGGGTGCTGGCCGACAACCTCGACGCCAACGCCCGCGCCGTGTCGAAGCTGCTCGACCGCGCCCCGTCGGCCCTGTCCGGCGACGAGTTGGCGTCCGTCCGAGCGCATTTCGCGGCGCAGGTGCGGACGGCGCGGGCCGCGCACCCGGAGCGGTCCTACCCGGAGATCCTCGCGTCGGCGCTCGACTACCGGCGGTGGCGGGTGTTCTCGTTCACCCTGATCGGCGGCGACGGCAGCGAGGACCGGCTCACCGTCGCCCGGCACAGTGCCCTCTCGGGCGGCGAGCAGTCGGTGTCGCTGCACCTTCCGCTGTTCGCGGCCGCGCACGTGATGCTGTCGTCGGCGGATCCGCATTCCCCGCGCCTCCTCGGTCTCGACGAGGCCTTCGCCGGTGTCGACGACAACGGCCGCAGCGAGCTGCTGGGTCTGAGCGTGCAGTTCGATCTGGATCTGTTCATGACCGGCTACGACCTGTGGATCACGTACGCCGGGGTGCCGGGGTGCGCGCACTACGATCTGGCGCATTCGACGGCCGAGCAGACGGTGGGCGCCGCCCTGCTGGTGTGGTCGGGCGGTGGCCTGCTCGCCGAGCACGACGGCAGCAATCTGGCCCACGCACTGGGGTCGCCGATGCGGCGTCGCGTGCCGACCACCGTCGACGGCGGACTCGAGTTCGCTCCCGCCTGAGCCTCCGCATCGCGCCGGCCACCACGTCTCACGGATCGGTGGCCGGCGTCACACGCCGCGCATCCTAGGTGATCCGGCTCACAATGTCACCATTCTGTGACATGAACCTCTCGAGGTTGCGATCTTGAGCGATCCAGCTGTTACCTGGTTGTGACCTTGTCGTGATCACCGAGTTATCCACACGGTCGGATCGAAACAACCTCTCTCGACTGTACCGGTGAACACGTTCGGAGGCTGCCCCGTCTGCAGCCCGAAGTTGGAGAGCACGAACCTTGAACGATTCGCGTACGAACACCTTCGACCAGACGTCGACCACCCGCTGCGGTTTCATGACCCGGACCCGCGCCGCGGGCATCGCCACCCTGGCCGCCGCCGGCCTGTGGGTCGGCTCCGCCGTCGCAGGTGCACTGCCCGCCCAGGCCCAGCCCGCCGAGGCCGCCGTGCCCGCCCCGCTGGCTGCCCCCGTGCAGTTCCTCGAGTCCGCGGGCCTGCTGAAGGCTCTCGACCTGCCCGCGACCACGCCGGCCTCGGAGCCGGTCGCCCAGGACATCGCCACTCCGGCCCCCGCACCGGTCGAGCCCCCGCCGGCTCCCGCGCCGAACCCGGCCTCGGTCACCCTCGACGAGCTGGTGCAGATCGTCCCGCAGGTGTCGCCGGACAGGCTCGCACAGTACGTCCAGCCGCTCAACGACGCGCTCGCGAAGGCTGCGATCGACACCCCGCTGCGCAAGGCCGCGTTCATCGCGCAGCTCGTCGTCGAATCGGACTCGTTCCGCACGTTCGAGGAGTACGCCTCCGGTCGCGCCTACGAAGGCCGCGCCGATCTCGGCAACGTCGCCCCCGGCGACGGCGAGCGCTACAAGGGCCGCGGCGCCATCCAGGTCACCGGCCGGCACAACTACCAGAGCGTGAGCGACTACCTCGGTGTCGACTTCGTGGCCCACCCCGAGCTGATGGCGACGCCGGAGAACGCGTTCGAGACCGCGGCCTGGTACTGGCAGTCCCGCAACCTCAACGCCGTCTCCGACAGCGGCAGCATCGAGAAGGTGTCGCGCATCGTCAACGGCGGCACGCACGGACTGCTCAAGCGCATCGACAGCTTCCAGCGCGCGCTCGGCGTCCTGCACTGACAGCTTGAATGTTCGGTGACCCGAACTCTATAGTGCGAACTATCGAATAACCGGTGGTCGGTTGTTCCCGACGCACCCGTGGAGTTTCGTGAGCACCGAGATCGCCGCACCCGCCCCGCACCGCCCGCGGGGCGGTCTGCGTTCCGTGGCCCTGCTGGGTCCGGCGTTCGTCGCCGCGATCGCCTACGTCGATCCGGGCAACGTCGCCGCCAACCTCACCGCGGGCGCGAAGTACGGATACCTGCTGATCTGGGTGCTGGTCGTCGCCAATGCGATGGCGGTTCTCATCCAGTACCTGTCCGCGAAACTGGGCCTGGTCACCGGACGGTCCCTGCCGGAAATGCTCGGCCGCCGCCTGCGCCCCACCTCCCGGCGGGCGTTCTGGGTGCAGGCCGAGGTGATGGCGGCCGCGACCGATCTGGCCGAGGTGATCGGCGGCGCCATCGCCCTGCACCTGCTGTTCGGGCTGCCGCTGCTGCTCGGCGGGCTGATCACCGGCGTCGTGTCGATGGTGATCCTGTCGATCCAGTCCCGGCGCGGACAGCGCACGTTCGAGTTCGTCGTCCTGGGCCTGCTGGCGATCGTCACGATCGGGTTCCTCGCCGGCCTCGCCTTCACCGACGTCTCCGGCCCGGACACCGTCGCCGGACTCGTGCCCCGCTTCCAAGGCACCGAAACCGTGCTGCTCGCCGCGAGCATGCTGGGGGCGACCGTGATGCCGCACGCGATCTACCTGCACTCGGCGCTCGCCCGGGACCGGCACGGCGCCGCCGGACACGGCCCGCGGCTGCGCCGACTGCTGCGGATCACCCGCTGGGACGTCACGGGCGCACTCGTCGTCGCCGGCAGCGTCAACATCGGCATGCTGCTGCTCGCCGCATCCGCCCTGCGCGGCGTGCCGGGCACCGACACCATCGAGGGCGCGCACGCCGCGATCCAGGCCGCACTCGGGCCCGGGGTCGCGATCGTGTTCGGTATCGGCCTGCTCGCGTCCGGGCTGGCGTCGACGTCCGTCGGCTGCGCGGCCGGCTCCGAGATCATGCACGGGCTGCTGCACGTGCGGATACCGGTGTTCGCGCGGCGCGTCGTGACACTGATCCCGGCACTGATCGTCCTCGGCATCGGAATCGACCCCACCCTGGCCCTCGTCGTCAGCCAGGTGGTGCTGAGTCTGTGCATCCCGTTCGCGCTGATCCCGCTCGTGCGGATCACCGCCGACACCGACGTCATGGGCCCGGAAACCAATGCTCGTCCCACCACCGTCGCGGCCTGGGCGTGCGCGGGCCTGATCATCGCGCTCAACGTCGCGCTGCTGTGGCTGACGGCGACCGGGGCCGCCTGACCGTCACAGCCCCAGGACGGCCTTGGCGATGAGGAAGTACAGGATCAGGCCCGTCGCATCGACGAACGTGGTGATGAACGGGTTGGAGAACACCGCCGGATCAGCGCGCACCGCCCGCGCGACCAGCGGCATCATGCCGCCGACCGTCGCGGCCATCGTGCACACCGCCAGCAACGTCAACCCGATCACCAGACCGATGTCGTAGCCGTAGATAGCGCCCGCCAGGACGTACGCGATCCCACCGAGCAGGGCCCCGAGGAACAGGCCCACCCGCAATTCCCGCAACACCACCTTCAGGACGTCCCGGGACCCGATCTCCCCCAACGCCAGCGCCCGGGTGACCGTCGTGGCCGCCTGGTTCCCGGTGTTGCCGCCGGTACCGACGAGCAGTGGCACGAACAACGCCAGCGTCACCACCCCGTCGAGCGTGGACTCGAAGATCTCGAGTACCTGCACCGTCAGGGTCGCGCCCAACGCGAGGACCAGCAGCCACACCACCCGGGACCGGACGATCCGCCGCACCGGGGTCGTCAGGTACGGCTGACGCAGCGGCTCGGTACCGCCGATGCGCGCCTGGTCCTCGGTGTCGGCGTCCTCGAGCAGCCGTAGCGCGTCGTCCATCGTGACGATCCCCACCAGCCGGGTCTCGGCGTCCACGACGGGCACCGCCAAATGCTTCACCTGCGCGCAGAACCGGGCCGCATCCTCCGCCGTGTCGGTGGCGTGCACCCATTCCGCGGGCTGCACGATGTCGGCGATCCGCGTCTCCGGTGCGGCCCGCAGCAGATCCCGCAGACTCACCACCCCCAGCAGCGTCCGCTCACCGTCCGTCACCGGCACCGTGTACACGGTTTCGGCGTCGTCGAGGCGCCGCGTCACCCGCTCCAGGGTCTCGGCCACCGTCAACTCCGGGTGCGTGGTGACCAGTTCCGGACTCATCCGGCGTCCGATCGACCCGGACGGATATCCGAGGACGACCGAGGTGAGGGTGCGCTCCTCGTCGGGCAGACCCCGCATCAGCGCCGTCGCAACCGCCGCCGGCAACTCGTCGAGCAACTCGACCCGGTCGTCCGGATCCAGCCCCGCGAACAGCGCGGCGACGTCGTCGTCCCGCAACCCGTCCAGCAGATCCCGCTGCAGGGTCGGCGGCAACGACTCGAACACCGTGAGCGCACGATCCTTCGGCAGCACCCGGTACAGGACCGCCCGCTGCGTGTGGTCGAGCCGCTCGAGCACCTCCACCACCTGCACGGCACTCCAGTCGGCCACCGTCGTGGTCAACGTCGGCAGGTCCGCATCCGCCACCGCACGCTCGACGACACGGACACGGGACTCGGCGTCGGACACCTCGATTCGGCTCATCGCGTGCACCATAACCAGATCCGCGACGAAGCGCTGGGCTGCACCGGCTAGCCGATCAGCTCGACACCCAGCAGCGCATCCACCGCGCTCGCGAATCCGGCCGGTGCGGACGCGTCCGGGCCACCGTGGTCGACGGCGCGGCGGGCCCAGCCGTCGAGCGCGTCGAGCGCCTTGGGGGTGTCGAGGTCGTCGGCGAGATGCTGGCGCAGCCGGGCGATCGTGTCCTCGGCGGACGGGCCGGATTCGAGGGCGGCGGCCTTGCGCCACAATGCGAGCCGGTCCTGCGCGGCAGTGAGCAGGTCCGCGGTCCAGGCCCGGTCGGTGCGGTAGTGCCCGGCGAGCAGGCCGAGGCGGATCGCGGCCGGGTCGACGCCCTCACCGCGCAGCTTGGAGACGAACACCAGGTTGCCGCGGGACTTCGACATCTTCTCGCCGTCCAGGCCGATCATCCCGGTGTGGACGTAGTGCCGCGCGAAACGGTCGGTGCCGCTGGCGGATTCGGCGTGCGCCGCGGAGAACTCGTGGTGCGGGAAGATCAGGTCGGAGCCGCCGCCCTGGATGTCGAAACCCGAACCGATCCGGTTGAGGGCGATGGCCGCGCACTCGATGTGCCAGCCCGGCCGGCCCGGGCCGAACGGCGACGGCCACGACGGCTCACCGGGACGCTGCGCCCGCCACACCAGGGCGTCGAGCGGATCCCGCTTGCCGGGACGCTCCGGGTCGCCGCCGCGCTCGGCGAAGAAACGCTCCATCGTGGCCCGGTCGTAGCCGGACTCGTACCCGAACTGCTGCGTCGCATCGGCACGGAAGTACACGTCCGGATATTCGGCGTCGTCGACGATGTACGCGGCCCCGGACGCGACGAACTTCTCGACGAGTTCGACGACCTCGTTCACCGATTCGACGGCGCCGATGTAATCGCGCGGCGGCAGCACCCGCAGCGCCTCCATGTCCTCCCGGAACAGCGCGGTCTCCCGCATCCCGAGCACCACCCAGTCCTCGCCGTCCCGGTCGGCCCGCTCGAACAGCGGATCGTCGACGTCGGTGACGTTCTGCACGTAGTGCACGTCGTGGCCGGCGTCCCGCCAGATCCGGTTCACCAGATCGAACGTCAGATAGGTGGCCGCATGACCGAGGTGGGTGGCGTCGTACGGGGTGATACCGCACACGTACATCTTCGCCGTCGCCCCCGGTGTCACCGGGCGCACCTGCCGATCCGCGGTGTCGTACAGCCGGAGGGCAGGGCCCTGACCGGGCACGGACGGGACAGCGGTGTCGGACCAAGACTGCATGCCAGCGAGCCTAGTGGACGGGAGATTCCGGGCGTGCGCGCGATGTCTAGAACGCCGGCCACGGAATGGTGCGCGGCCCCTCGGGCAGCGGCATGACCGGCGTCGCCAGTAATGTCTTGGCGCGCTCGCGCAGGGCCTCTACCTCACGGAGCGTGATGTGCTCGGCGAGCCGGGTCGAGAACGCGTCACCGTCGAGCGTCCCGGTGAACGTGTCGATGTCGGCGAGCAGGTCGTCGCCGATCGGCTGCCCGGCCCACCCCCACAGGACGGTGCGCAGCTTGTTCTCCTCGTGCAGGCAGATGCCGTGGTCGACGCCGTACACCGCGCCGTCGACGCCTTCGAGGACATGGCCGCCCTTGCGGTCGGCGTTGTTGAGCAGCACGTCGAGGACCGCCATCCGGTGCAGCCGCGGATCGTCGGCGTGGACGAGGGACACCTCGTTGTCGTCGGCGTCGTAGGCGCGGAGCACCTCGATCCAGCCCTGCGGGACGGCGTCGGGTGGGCAGATGTCGACCAGGTCGGCTCGGTCCCCCGTCTCGGGGCGGTGGTCCGGGGTGTCGATCCAGCGCTGCACCATGCCCGGGCCGAACGGGCCGTCGCGCAGGACCGTGTGCGGGACGACACCCCAGCCCAGTGCCTCGGAGATCAGATAGGACGCGATCTCACGGCCGGCGAGGGTGCCGTCCGGGAAATCCCACAGCGGACGCTCCCCGCGGACCGGTTTGTAGACGCAGCGCAGCGTCTCGTCGTCGTTCGACACGTCGCAGACGAGGGTGGCGTTGCTGGCGTGCACGATCCGTCCGACGACGGTCAGTTCCCCGTCCACGAGAACGCCGCCCGGCACCGGGGTCAGAGCTCTTCCCCGAACTCGACGGTGGAGTCGAATCCGGCGATGCGGCGGTACCCGTTGGTGCGGACACACACGTGCCCGCCCGCGCCGAGCGGTTCCCCGCACAGGGGGCACGGGGCACGGCCGGCGGCCACGACCCGTTCGGAACGCAACGCGAACTCGCGGGCCTGCACCGGGGTCAGGAACACCCGCACCGCGTCCGGCCCCTCCTCGGCGTCGTCGAGGACGACGGATTCGTCGAACTCGGTGTCGCTGACGGCGAGGAGTTCGACGACGACGGCCTCCGCTTCGGCGTCCCAGCCGAGGCCCATCGTGCCGACCCGGAACTCGACGTCGAGTGGGGTGAGCAGGGGGCTGAGGTCGCCGACCTCACCGGGTTCGGGTGGCACCGCGGTACCGAAACGACGGTGGACCTCCTCGAGAAGTAACCCCATCCGGTCGGCGAGCACCTGCACCTGCTGCTTCTCGAGCAGCACGCTCACCACCCGCGCATCGTGCACAGCCTGGAGATAGAACGACCGTTCGCCGGGTTCACCGACCGTTCCCGCGACGAAGCGATCGGGGGTGCGAAAAATGTGGATCGCGCGTGACATTGCACCTCCTCGAACTATGCGTACCGCTTCATTATCCGCCTACCGACCATGCCCCACCTCGCCTCCGGGCACCGCCGTGTCGCCGGGCCGCGGCGGGGTGCCCAGTCCGGCGAGGTCGCCGCCGGTGTCGTTCATCCGCAGCACGTACGGCCGGACGTCGGTGTAGCGGACGACGCTGATCGACGCCGGCTCGGTGACGATCCGCTGGAACGCATCGAGGTGGGAGCCGACGGCGTCGGCCAGCACCGACTTGATCACATCGCCGTGCGTGCACGCCACCCACACCACGTCCCGGCCGTGGACGTCGGCGAGCCGCCGATCGTGTTCGCGGACCGCAGCAACGGCCCGTGCCTGCACCTGAGCGATTCCCTCCCCGCCGGGGAACACGGCCGCGGATGCGTGCTGCTGCACCACTTTCCACAACGGTTCCTCGACGAGTTCCTGCAGCGCACGCCCCGTCCACTGCCCGTAGTCGACCTCGACGAGACGCTCCTCGACCCGCGGCTCGAGCCCCCGATCGGTGGCCAGCGGGGCGACCGTCTGCTCGCACCGCAACAGCGGCGAATGCACGATCTCCTCGACCGGCACCCCCGCCAACCGCTCCACCACCGCCTTCGCCTGCTCGACCCCCACATCGTCGAGCGCGACACCGGACGACCGGCCCGCCAACGTCCGGGACGTGTTCGCCGTCGAGCGGCCGTGACGCAACAGAATGACCGTCATGCATGCCAGCCTATGCGTCCGTGCTGACATGATCGGGACATGGAGGAGTCGGTGGGGGTGTCGGCGAGAACCCGGGCAGCGAGGAACACGAGGCGGGCCGTCCGGGTGGGCGGGCTGCTACTGGCGCTCGCCGTGGTGGCCGGGTACCTGTATCTCGCGGTGTTGTACCGGAGCCTGAACGTGTTCTCGCCGCCGGAACAGATCTCCTCGTTGGGCCGGACGTATCTGCTCGGTGGCACTCCGCCGATGAGCCTCGACGAGATCGCCGGACGCCGCTCCCCCGCCCACCGCGACCGCTACACGCTCGAGCGGGTCGGTAGTCTGCCGCCCGGACACGACGTGTACCAGTGGCAGAACGACGAGATCCGGGGGCAGGCGACGACGAGCGCGTTCCTCGAATGGAGCGGGAAGTACGTGACCTACTCGCTGTCGGGCGGGGCGTGATCGGTCGCTCTCACACCGCGTATTCGGTGTAGGTGCCGATGGTCGTGAACCCGATCTTCTCGTACAGGGGTGCGCCGTCGGCGGACGCCTGCAGTACCGCGTGGGTGGTTCCCCGCGACCGGGCGATATCCAGGGCTGTCAATGTGACCGCTGTCCCGAAGCCCTGACGACGGTGCGCGTCGAGGGTCACGACGCCGTACAGGCCGGCCAGGCCCGAGTCGAAGTGGACCTCGGCGCCGGCGACAGGTTCGTCGCCGAGGTATCCGACGACGAACCGGCTCGCGCAGTCGTCGGCGAGGATCGCGTGGGCGGCGCGTTCGTGGAACTCGACCACCTCCGGTGACGGCGGACTCCAGTTCCGGGCCACCAACGAGGCGTAGTCACACAGGCGCTCCACCGAGTCCACGACGACAACGGTCAGTTCGTCGCGGGCCGGCGCCGGCGGCACATCGGCGAGCACGGCGACCATCGCCTCTTCGGTCTCCGACGCCGACAGCCCACGCTCTCGCAGGATCGTTCCCAGGTCCGCCGGCGTCGAGGTCGGCGCAACCCACCACGAGAACGGCCTGTCGACCGTTCGGGCCATCGCGATCACCTCGTCGACGCGCGCACGGGCGGTCGCCTCGGTGAACCGGGCCCGGCACACGAGATTGAACGTATCGTCGGCCAACCCGCTGTCGGCCACCACGAGATCACCGCTGTCGAGGACACGGGCACCCGCCACCGACGGATGCAGGTGGCTCGCATGGGACGCACAGTTGCGCTCCATCGCGTCCAGAATGCGGCCACGCGTGGTGTCGTCGAACATGTCGACCACCCTACGGAGCAAGCACCTCGAGTCGACGAATGCGCTGGAAACTGTTCCAGCACCACCTTTCGACACGCAGTTTCGACATGAAGTTCTGGGACGCGGCGAGCTGGAACGACCCGTCCCGTATCAACGCCAGCATGGACCGTCCCGCTACCAAGGAAATGAGACGGCCGCGTGTAGTCACATCCAGCGCACTCCTACTCCGTGCATGCTCATGCCCAACGTCTGCCTGGCGTGCTGACAGGTTCAGCTGGACACCGACTCGTGCGGGGACTGCAGCCGATCGCGGCACCGACCGCTCGACAGATCGCCACTTTAGAAGTACTTTTAATGTATGAGTGTGGATGAGGTGACATTCTCGGAACTGCAGCTACAGGGGAAAGCGACAGTCGAGCGGCTGCGCCGCTCACCGGCCCAGTCGCTGCGGGTGCGACGCCGCGACGCCGAGGACCTGGTACTAACCACCGCGGCGCGGGCCGAACTCGAGCACACTGCAGCGTCTGTGACGACACGAATGTTCGTGGCGTTGATGCAGCGCGATCCGAGGGCGCGGGAGTTGGTTACCGAGGTGCTGCCCGAAGTGTTCCCGTGGGTGGCGTTCCTTTCCCGCGAAGAGGTGCAGGAGTTCGTCGTCGAGCTGGTGGCGACACTGCGGGCGGCGGAATCGCTCGACAACCCAGCCCCGGTGGTGCAGGTTATCGAGGCCTGGCGGCACACCGCGGAGGTGCTGGCCGACCCCGAGTTGGCGGCGATCCTCGCGGCCGATACCGATGAGGACCTCGGTGCTGTCCCCGCGCCGGGCGCTTCGTGAGCCCGAAACGCGGCGACCGGGTCGCCCCGCCCGCAGACCCGGCCGGCGGGTGGGAGCTGCGGTTCGCCACCACTGACGCCGTCAAGGGTTGGGATGCGCTGTGCCAGCAGGCGCCGGCGAACACCCTCACCGCCTGGAACGAGCTGCGCTCCCGCACCGACACTCCCGCACCGACCCCGCGGCACCACCAGCTCAAAGGCTCCCTCGCCACCGCCGCCCACGGCGGGACTGTGATGGAGCAGTGGCAATACGAGGTCACCGCCAGCGGACGCCTCTGGTACCTCGTCGACACAGCCCGCCGCACCCTGTGGATCAAAGCAGCGGGCACCGGGCACCCCAAGGCCACCGAATAGAACGGCCTCGGCGAGTACCCAAGGATGTGTGTATGTGGTTCGAGTTGACGAAGACCTTGGCGCCGATCGTCGCGGCACTGATCGCAGGCGGCATTGCGCTGTACATCAACAATCGCAACGTCAAGACGATCAGCGACAATGCAGACAAGTCCATCGCAGCTGCAGAAGTCAATGCGGACAGATCTATCGAAGCAGCGGCGGCGAACGTCGCCAGCTCGGTGAGAGCCAGCGCCGATGGCGTCGACAAGACCATCCTCGCTGCCGAGGAACGGGAACGACGGAACTGGATCCGGGAGCAAACCGTTGACGCCGCGGCCGCGATCTTGACGGCGGCAACAGAGCTCGACACGCGTGTCGATCGGGCTACGAAGACATCGGTCGCGTTTGCCCGGAGCTGGGATGGCCCTGAGTCTGCGCGGGAGAGACTCGTTCAGGAGAATCCACCGCCGATAGACCTTGTCTTGGAGGTCGAGGAAGCGCTCGCAGCCCTGAACCGTGCGATCGACCTCTTCCAATTCGTCGCGGACGAGGAGCCCTGCTACGCAGCTCAGATGCTTCGCTGGACCTACCAGCAGCTCATGGTACAGATCCGGTTCCTGGAAGAGTTCGCCAACGGGTACGTGGCGGAAAGTGTGCACGTGCAAGACAACGAGTCACCGACAGCCGCGGAGGCTGCACACTGCTCGCGTGATGCCGTGAAGGCGTACAAGCATAGAACACTGCATGAACGTGAGGTGCTTCTCCACCACGTGCGGAACGCACTCGGGCTTCCACCTATCTGTTTGGACGCATTCACATTGACGATCCCAGACGGAGTTCACGGTCAGCTTCGCTGAGGGCCAGTGGATGTCCTGAAGACCAAGAAACTAGGACATGGGGGCGCTGCCCACTCGGGAACGACAACGGCGCCCTCGGATGGCGCGAGATAGCCGCCTCACGCAAGCACCTGGGGAGGAGTGATCGACAGAGCAGGCAAGGCGAGCAGTTGCTCATAGGACATTGACCGCATGCGAACCACTACTTGGCTGGCTTGGCTCTGAAACTCCGTGTCCGCCCAGGTAAGAGCCTCCTCCGTCAGCAATTTGAAGTTGACCAGCATCGGAGACGTCAAGGCCTGGGCCTGTAGTCCATGAAAGAGGATCTCGATAACTTTCCGCTCTTCTGTATCGGGTCCGATCACGGCGCCAAGTACGTAGGAGGTGAAGATCCGATCGTCGTGGGCGATGCCCTTGTTACGGAGCTTTCGAACGAACTCGTGCGCCTCGCGCGGTAACCCGTCCCCGTAGATTTCGGCCGGGTCCAGGGGGCTCCGCTTTGAAGTCTTGTCGAAGCAGCGCCAGAATGCGACAACTGCAGATCGCCAGAGCGCGTCACGCACGAGCGGCGGGTCGCCCCCTTCGTTGATGAGCCTGGCCGCCGCCCTACTCGCGAAGACGAGGTCCTGTATGTGCGCGGCGAGGTCTGCGAGTCGCTTCGATGCATCCGCCGGTAGGTCTGGAGGTAGAGCGGCAATCTTCACCGCGTCGGGGTAGCCGTCTACCTGAATTGCTCCGTCCACGAACCGTGCACCTGTCGCTTCCATCGCTGCCTATCAGATCTTGGTCTCGGCCAACATATCCACGATCCGCATCGTCTCGACGGCTACAGTCGTCACGCGCTTGATCAGATCGACGATGTAGGTGGGGTCGCCGTGTTCGTCGCACCAGTTGTTGGGGTCGTTGACGATGCCGGATGCCTTGTCGGGCTTGATCTGGTAGCGGTCGATGATCCACGCGAGCGCGGATCGGGATCCGAGCATGTAGCGTTCGGCGTCTTCGGGGATGCCGGTGATGGTGACCTTCGGGTTGTAGACGATGGTGGTGCGGTCGTCGATGTTCTTGCCGGTGTCGGAGTCTTTCTTTTTGCCCCACTTGAGTTTCGCCACCCGCCACGTCTCCCGATCGGCGGGGTCAGTCCCCTTCTTGAGCTGCACGTCGAGGTCGTACGGCGCCACCGTCTCGTAGTTCACATGCAGATCAGCCAGCTGCCTGCCGGCGGCGGTGAGTTGCTCGAACCGTTCCTGGGTTTCGGGGGTGGGGATGCGCGGGAGCATCTTCTTCAGATCCGCCGCGTAGGCCTGCCGGTAGGCGGGGTCGTGGACCAGTCCGTAGACGTAGAAGAAGATGTCGTCCTTGGTGACCTGGTCGCCGACCGCGCCGCGGTAGAGGGCGAGGATGCTGTCGGTGATGTTGTCGATCCTCCGGTAGCCGTACTCGTCGACGTCGGTGGTGTCTGTTGATGCGAAATCCAGCTCGCCATCGGCGGATTCGGCCTTGGCGTAGGTCCATCGCGGGAAGAACTGGGCCGTGTCCAGGACATGCAGGTTGGGGAGCAAGTCGGTGATGAACGGGGTGAACTCGAAATGCGATGCTGCGCCGGTCAACACAATGCCGATGTTCGTCTGGTGCGAGGTGGGAAACATCGTGGGGAGCTTGTAGATCATGTCGTTGACGCGGCGGTCGAGATAGGACCACTGAGTATTGAACGGCCGGTAGCTGCCGAGCCGGACAGAGTCGTCAGCGAAGACGATGTCCGTGCCTTTGGCGAGGTCGGTGCGCAGACCACGGTTCCAGCTGATCTTCCCGGTCCCGGTCAGTTCCGGGTTGGCGGCGAGGAACGTGGCGACCGTGTCCGGTGTGGGCTTGGGTTCGCCGACGTCGGTGCAGTACTGGGCGAACTTCTTCTGGGTGTCGCGGTACTGGGTCGCAAGTTCCTCGATCGACTTGACGAGACCGGTACGGGATGAGTTGTAGCACCAGGAGTCGCGTCCGGTCTTCAAACCAGATGAGTAGATCGTGAACACCGTGGCCTGCCCCGGGGCGGGGCTCTTCTCTCCGATGGCGGGCCAGGCGAGGTAGTCGTCGTTGCGGTGGTTGACCCAGTCGCCGTGGGCGTTGGGGGTGATGGGCTGCCAGTCGATGCTGGGGAGGGTGTCGGCGTCGACGATCTCGAGTTTCTGCTCGCGGCTCAGGTAGTCACCGATGTCGCGGTAGAAGATCTCGCAGTCGCCGGTGTGGGCGGGGTTCTTGATGCCGATGAGGACGGCGACGGTGTTGCGGCTGCCGGAGCCGAAGATCTTGCCGCCTTCCTTGCGGGACAGTTCGCCGGCGGTGCGCTGGTTGCCGCGCAGGTTGTAGACGTAGATGCGGGAGTACTCGCCGGCCAAGGACAGGCGGATGCCGTCGGCGGTGTTGCCGTCGATCCAGCCGCCGTTGGAGACGAACGCGACGATGCCGGCGTCACCGATCCGGTCAGTGGCCCACCGGAAGGCACGTAGGTAGGAGTCGTAGAGACTGTTCTTGTTCGTCGCCGTCGATCGCGCGGCGTAGGTGTCGGCGATCCGCTTGTCGAGCGTGGGATACGCGACGTTCGCGTTCAGGTCGTTCGCCGAGGTCTGTCCGACCGAGTACGGCGGGTTGCCGACGACGACGTTGATGGGGATCTGTTTCTGGCGGATGATGCGGTCGTTGTTCTGGGGGAACATGTCCGCGTCCATGGTGTCGCCGTCTTCGGTGATCTGGAAGGTGTCGGCGAGCACGATCCCCTCGAACGGCGAATACCCCCCCCCCCCCGCAGATCTCGGCGTCACGCACAGCGTGATAGGTGGATTCGATGTTCACCGCGGCGATGTAGTACGCGAGGAGCATGATCTCGTTGGCGTGCAGCTCGTGCGCGTACTTGCGGGCCAGGTCTTCGGGGAAGATCAGTCCGGACTGCAGCAGTCGGGTGATGAAGGTGCCGGTCCCGGTGAACGGGTCGAGGATGTGGACGCCTTCGTCGGTCAAGCCGCGGCCGAACGCGTCCCGGGAGGCCTGGTTGGCGGCGCGGAGGATGAAGTCGACAACCTCGACGGGGGTGTAGACGATCCCGAGGGCTTCGGACTGCTTACGGAAGCCGAGGCGGAAAAACTTCTCGTAGAGTTCGGCGATCACCTTCTGCTTGCCGTCGGCGGTGGTGACCTCGGCGGCGCGGGTGCGGACGGAGGCGTAGAAGCCGTCGAGTTTCGCGGTCTCAGCTTCGAGGCCGGCGTCGCCGAGGGTGTCGACCATCGCCTGCATCACCCGCGAGACCGGGTTGTGGGACGCGAAGTCGTGTTCGGCGAACAGGGCGTCGAACACCGGTTTGGTGATCAAATGCTGGCTCAGCATGCTGATCGCGTCGTCGGTGGTGATGGAGTCGTTGAGGTTGTCCCGCAAGCCTTTCAGGAAGCGGTCGAACGCGGCGGTGACCTGCGGGTCGGCGGCGTCGAGTTGGGCGCGGATGCGGGTGATCTGGGCGGCGGCGATGTCGGCGACGTCGGCGGCCCAGTCTTCCCAGTAGGCGCGGGTGCCGACCTTGTCGACGATCTTCGCGACGATCGCTTCCTGCCATTCGGACAGGGAGAACAGCGCCATCTGCTGCGCCACCTGCCCACCCGCATCCGCGGCGGCGGTCGAGGCGCCGTCAGAGCCAGCGGCGGTCGACGAGCCACCATCGGCGCCGTTGCCGGTGCCGGCGACAGATTCGCCGGTTCCGTCCGAGACGGGGCCGATGTGGTCGCCCATCAGCATCGACGAGCCCTTGCCGGTCTTCTTCTCCACCACAGTCGAATTGAGGGCAATCGAGTTGACCATCGCGTTGAACCGGTCGTCGTGCGCGCGCAAAGCGTTGAGGACCTGCCACACAACTTTGAAACGGCGGTTGTCCGACAACGCCTGCGACGGGGACACGCCGGCAGGGACGGCGACCGGCAAGATGATGTAGCCGTAGTCCTTGCCGTCGGCCCTACGCATCACCCGCCCCACCGACTGCACCACATCCACCACACTGTTACGCGGGTTCAGGAACATCACCGCATCCAGGGCGGGGACATCCACGCCTTCGGACAGGCAGCGGGCGTTGGTGAGGATCCGGCACTCCCCCTCCGGGACCGGCGCCTTGAGCCAGGAGAGTTCGGCGTTGCGTTGCAGGGCGTTGTAGGTGCCGTCGACGTGGTGCACCGAACACGCCAGATCCCGGTTCGTCGCCGCGATGTCGTGGCCGTCGTTCTCGCTCTCGTCCAACAGATCCCGGTATGCGTCGACGACCGCGGGAAACACCTCGGCGACCTGCTTGGAGGCGGCGATGTCCTTCGCGAACACCACCGCCCGCCGCATCGGCGGCTCCCCCGGCGCGAACCCGGTGCCGTCCGGGGTCCGCCCGGCCCGCTTCGCCAGACCGTTCCAGCAGCCGACGATCTTCGACGCATCGTCGAGTTTCAGCTCGGAGAACTCGCCGGCGAGCTGCTGCTGCAACGGGGAGGCGACGAGGTCCTCGTCGACGGTCAGCACGATCACCTTGTAGTCCGTCAACAAGCCCCGCTCGACCGCGTCCCCGAACGACAGCCGGTGGAACTCCGGCCCGAACTTCGTCTCGTCATCCATCGACGCCAGCTCGGCCGAATGCTCGGCCGCCTGGTCCTTGACCTTCTCGTCGAACAGACGCGGCGTCGCCGTCATATACAGCCGGCGTGCCGCCTCGAGGAAGTCCCCGTCGTGCACGCGGACGAAGTTCGACTCGTCCTCACCTGCCAAGGTGACGCCGGTGGTGCGGTGGGCTTCGTCGCAGATCACCAGATCGAACCCGTCCACCCCACCCTGCGCCTGGGCGGCCGCGACCACCGGCAGGGACTGGTAGGTGGTGAACACCACCGTCAACCCCTTCGCCCGCTTGCGGTGCCCCATCTCCGCGGCGAGGGTGGCCGGGTCGGTGGTGACCGGAATCGCGACATCCACCGCGCCGATGTCCTCGGCGGCCCGGGAGACCTTCGTGTCCGAGCAGACGGCGAACGCCCGCAGATCCAACAGGGTCTGGGCGGTCCACTCCCGCAACGTCTGCGACAGCAGCGAGATCGACGGCACCGCGAACAAGATCTTCGCCGACCCACCCTGCTCGGCGGCGGTACGTTCCGCGATCTTCAACGCGGTGAACGTTTTGCCGGTGCCGCACGCCATGATCAGCTTGCCGCGGTCGTGACCGGCATCAAACCCGGTGAACACCGCATCGATCGCGTCCTGCTGATGCGGGCGCGGATCGTGCCGCTTCGCCTCCGACAACGTGACCGTAAGTTCGCCCTTCGGCCACGCCACATCCCAGTCGATCGGGGACTCGGCGATCTCCGCCAACCCGATCCGCTGCACCGGCGTGTGCTGATCCTCGAGCGCCGCCTCCGCGTTCTTTCCCCATCGATCGGTGGTCGAGATGATCAGCCGGTTCGTGAACGGCTTCTTCCCCGACGCCGTGAAGAACGAATCGATATCCGCCTTGGCGAGGGTGTGGGTCGGCTCGTAGAACTTGCACTGAATCGCCGTGAATGCACCCG
The DNA here is from genome assembly GCF_030656875.1 of Prescottella sp. R16. NCBI lineage: Bacteria > Bacillati > Actinomycetota > Actinomycetes > Mycobacteriales > Nocardiaceae > Rhodococcus > Prescottella sp. R16. Next base: position 2,201,557 of record NZ_CP130943.1, on the reverse strand, counting down.
TGTCCCGCTCCCGCGCCACAAGGTCAATCCCGGTGTCCGGCTTGCCATCACGGCCCGGCCAGTCCGTCCACCGCCACACCTGCTCGTACTGCTGCGACAGCAACGGATCGAGCTGGAAGTAGCGGACCATCAACTGCTCGAACTGGGTACCCCGCTCAGAGTTCGACGGCGCCTCACGAAACGCCTCGATCACCTCGTGAACAGAACCCATGACCAACCCGCCCCTTCGCAGACCCGACAACACTCAGCTGGATATCTTGCCCTGGTCTGCGGCCGGTCGGGTACAGACCTGGCCACGGAACCGCTGCCCACCGAAATTGTCGGTGCCTCGCAGTATCGTGTCTGCACTTCACGAGATGCGGCCGCCAAGCCCCGACTGGGTCGCACACCAACCCCATGCTCATGGGTGGTTCGGGTGACGAAGTGGTCCGTGTCGACCGATGCGGGCAGGAGCGTCCCCGAGGGGACCCCGACGGAGGGAATCCGCCATGACCGAACCCATCACTTCCGAGTCCGGTAACGAGTCGCAGATCACTGTGTGCAGGATCGGCAGCTCCGCACCCGACTGCGGATCGTACGGTGCAGGCCATCACGTCCACTGGATCCAGGCACGCAAAGCGTTCGAATCCGAGACGGAAATCGAGGTCACCGCTGTCGTGGACAGTGACGGCCTCATCCGAGCCACCGTCGGCGACGAAGTCACATGGTTCCGCAACCACGATCCGGACGGGGTCGCCGCCACACTCCTCGGCGCCGACAGCCGCGTCGTACTACGAGGATTCAACGTACTGCAGATCCACACCCCCGCGGGCCGAGCGCTCTACAGCATCGAAGAATCGGATCAGTGGCAGCCGTGCCGGCCCCGGCTTTGACACACCAATGATCCGACACTGCAGTGTCGGCCGGTCGATGTACTGTCCAGCCGACTGTGAAGAATCGCACACCATAGGGGAAGTATTGAGTAACAACAAGTCCGGCCCCTGGAGCCGCAACAAGAGCACAGTCGACCCCGGAGAGTTCTCGCCCGGGGACTTGATCCGTATCCGCGGGATCGGATGGCGGACGCTCGTCGTGGGATCGCCGCAGCAGTACAGCGATCCGTCCGGTTCACTCTTCCACGTCGTCGAGGTCGTACACGGCAATCAGCAACCCACCCGAATCGTCATCGACTGCGATACCCCGGTGCAACGAGTCTCGTTCGATGCCGGCCGGTACGAGTTCGAGGTCGAAACGCCGCGAGACGATCGCCGGTCGATCGGCGCCTGGTCGAACGGACTCCGATCCGGAGAAGTGTTGTGGCGTGAATCCGACGGGACCATCCTGAACCTATCGCCGCGTAGTCCACACGATCCGCTGCGACAGTTGCTGATATCGCGAGCCGAGGAATCGTGTCCGATCCTGCGGGTCCCGGATCCTTCCACTCACTGGGCACCCGATCCTGCGGACCTCATTCCAGGTGACCTGATCGTTGCGCGCGGGGCACGGGTCGTCGTCGGAGATCCGCAGCCTCACACAGACCCGGACGGGCAGCAGTTCTGGACAGTTGCCACCGAAAGCGATCGCGGGAGGCCCGAAAAAGTGATCCTCGACGCGAATACGCATTGGGGCCGGAAGGAGTTCGATCCCGGCCGGTATCGATTCGAGGTGTCGTCCCGCGGCGAAGGGCTACGGGAAGTGCGGGCGACAACCGGGGCCAGCCCCGGGGCCACCGTAGGAAGGGCAACCTGGTGGTCCGGTGACGGTGTGATCCGCCGGATCGAACCGGCCAATCCGCTACATCCATTGCATCGATTGCTGACGGAATGGGTGGCGGCACGTCCACGACTCACCGGGGATACCGATCCCGATTATCTCGGTCTCGGCACCGTCGTGATCAGCGACGGACAACAAATGGTCGTCACCGGCGATCAACTTCGCCGCAGTACCGACCGTCGACGGGAACCGGGTGTCGTCGTCTACCCCGTGATACTCACCGATACCGGGGAGCTGTCGACGATGACGTTCGACCTGACTCTCCCGGTGACACGGGAGTCGTTCGACCCGAGCGGCATTCGTATCGAGGTCTCCGACGAGAACGGCAACGACCGCACTGTCGCAGCCTTCGCTCGGACCGGAGCGGCACTCGGCACGGTGACGTGGTGGGAAGCGAACAGTTCGGTGGCACACATCGCGCCCGAACACCCCCGGCATCCGGTGCATCGGATGCTGTTCGATCAAGCGAAGCAATTGTGTCCGACGCTGTGGGGTCCGATGCCGACGATGCCCACACGCCGCAATCCGGTCGAGCAGATCGCGGCACGTGAGGTATTCGTGTCGTCGGACGATGCCGGCCCTGCCGTTCTCAGCGCTCACTACATGACCAAGAACATCCTCGACGCCCCGTGGAATCTGCCTGCCCCGGACCTCGCCGCTTTACGGGCCGCATGGCAACGAAGAGGTACCGGGCTGTACGTCGTGGTCTCGTTCAGTGATGAATCCGGCACGGACGTCTACACGCCGCTGGCCTGGAGTACGTCTGAGAACACCCTGCATCTGCCCGACATCTCGTACAGCGGGGAGTTGGGACGTCATCTGGATCTGGTCCGCCAGGCAGCTGCACGCCCTGTTTCATACCTCTGGGATTGACCCACAGTCGGTTGCGTCGCCCCCCCTACGTCGCCGACACCACTCCCGTGGCCAGCAACCCGAGGACGACGACGCCGAGGATCACACGGTAGCCGACGAACCAGTACATGGAGTGGTCGACGACGAAGCGGAGGAGCCAGGCGATGGAGGCGTAGCCGATGGCGAACGCGATGAGCGTGGCGACGAGCAACTGCGGGCCGGAGGCGTTGAGTCCTTCGCCGGCGGGTTCGAAGGCGTCGGGGAGGCTGAACAGGCCGGACGCGACGACGGCGGGGATGGCGAGGAGGAACGAATAGCGTGCGGCCGCTTCACGGGTGAGACCGAGGAACAGGCCGGCACTGATGGTGCCGCCGGACCTCGACACGCCGGGCACGAGGGCGAGGGCCTGCGCGGAACCCATGATGATGCCGTCCCGCGCCCGCAGGTCCTCGATGGGGCGGGTCTTGCGACCCCAGTGTTCGGCGGCGGCGATGACGAGGGCGAACACGATGAGCATCGTGGCGATGAGCCACAGATTCCGCGCACCCGTGCGGATCTGGTCCTTGAACAGGAATCCGAGCACCCCGACGGGAATGGTGCCGATGATCACATACCAGCCCATCCGGTAGTCGAGGTCCTTGCGGTGCTCGGCGTGCAGCAGTCCACGGAACCAGGCTGCGACGATGCGGCCGATGTCGCGGGCGAAGTACAGCAGCACCGCCGCCTCCGTGCCGAGCTGGGTGACCGCGGTGAACGACGCACCGGCGTCGGTGCCGAAGAAGATCTCCGACACGATCCGCAGATGTCCCGACGACGAGATGGGCAGGAACTCCGTCAGACCCTGCACGGCACCCAGGACGATCGCCTGGAGCCAGGTCATCGCCTCACCGATCATGCGGGAGGCTCCGGATTACACACGGAAGGTCCGATTTTCACGAGGCAGACGGTACCCGGCGTGGCTGTTCTCGGCGCGTCGTGCGCGGCACTAATGTTCTCGGTGGCGAACACAGTTCATCTACGAGTACATCCGGTGTCGAAGCGGCGCGGTTTCCGAGAAGGCGGTTATGGAATACAGAGCGGTGGGAGCGAGCGGGCTGCGAGTGTCGAGGCTCGGTCTCGGCACACTGCACTGGGGGCGGGACACCGACGGAGACGAGGCGGCCGCACAGCTGTCGGCGTTCGTCGACGCCGGCGGCACTCTCGTCGACACGTCGCCCGCCTACGGTGACGGCAAGGCGCAGCGCATCCTCGCCGAACTCCTCGACGACGTCGTCCCCCGCGAGTACCTGGTCATCGGTGGCAGTGCCGGTATCGACGCGGCCGCCCCGGGCGGGCACCGGGTGGACTGCTCGCGACGCAGCCTGCTCGCTCAACTCGATGCGACGCTGCGGGAACTCGGCACCGATTATCTGGACATGTGGCAGGTCGCGACGTGGGATCCGGTGACGCCGGTCGGCGAGATCGCCGCCACCCTCGACTACGCGGTGTCCAGTGGCCGGGTCCGCTACACCGGTGCCCGCGGCTATCTCGGCTGGCAGCTGGCCACGGCGGCGAGCCATCGCGGCCCCGGCCGCCTGGTCGCCACGCAGGCCGAGTACTCGCTGCTGGCCCGCGGTGTCGAGGAGGAGCTGCTGCCGGCCGCCGCGCACCACGGGATCGGGGTGTTCGCGGCTGTCCCGCTCGCCGGGGGTGTGCTGACCGGCAAGTATCGGGGCGGGATTCCCGCCGATTCGCGGGGCGCCGACGACGTCCACGCGTCCGAGGTGCGCAGCTATCTCACCGAGACGTCGATCCGTGTCGTCGACGCCGTCCTCACCGCCGCCGACGGGCTCGGCACGTCCCCGCTCGCGGTGGCGCTGGCGTGGGCGCGGGATCGGCCCGGGGTGGCGAGCGCCGTGGTCGGGTCGCGGGATCTGGCGCAGCTCACGGGTGTGTTGTCGGCGGAGGAACTCGAACTTCCGGCGGCGATCGCGGCGGCCCTGGACGATGTCAGCGCCTGACCGCGTCCACGCTTCCAACTTTCGGTTGATTCCGGGTGAATGTCAGTGACTCGAGTAGAGAGGCTAGGCTAACCTCGCAGCCGTTGAGTCAGACGACGGTTTGTCACGAAGGAGACCCCATGGACGTGCTCGATCAGGCAGCCCCGATCGAGGAGGGCACCCCCGCCTTCTCGGCACGCATCAGGACCGAATCCGATGCCGCCCACCGCAGCACCGAGAGCTCCCGGTTCGTCGGGGAACTCCTCGAAGGCAGAATCAACAAGGACGGCTACGCGGCTCTGCTCGCGCAGACGTACCTCGTGTACGAGGCCCTCGAGCGCGTCGCCACCACGTACGCCGACCACCCGGTCGTCGCACCGTTCCTGTCTCCGGAACTCGTGCGCCTGCCGTCGCTGGCGGCCGACCTCGAGTTCCTGCTCGGCCCCGCGTGGCGCGAGCAGGTCACCGCGACCCCCGCCACCACCCGCTACATCACCCGCATCGAGGACGTCGCGTCGACGGCGCCGACCGCGTTCGTCGCCCACCACTACCTGCGCTACATGGGTGACCTGTCCGGCGGCCAGATCATCCGCCGCATGCTGTCCCGCGCCTACGACTACGACGTCGACGGCCTGCGTTTCTACATCTTCGACGGCATCGCCAAGCCGAAGGTGTTCAAGGACGAGTACCGCGCCAAGCTCGACGCCGCACCGCTGTCCGCCGACGAACAGCAGGCGTTCATCGACGAGGTCGTCCTCGGCTACGAACTCAACAGCGGCCTGTTCTCCGACCTCGAAGCCGACATCGACCGGTACGCCGTCTGATGAGGAAACTCACCCGGGTCCTGGCCGCGTCGACGGCGATCGCCTCGCTGGTCGGTCTCACCGCGTGCACGTCGGCGACGACGACCGGTGACACCGACCAGCAGGGCCGGACCACCGCGGTCGTCGCGAATCCCGATCCGCGGCCGATCGCCGAGAACCCGTCGCCGCAACTGCCGGTCACGGTCCGCAGCTTCGACGGCGCCGACGTCACCGTCACCGACGTCAGCCGCATCGTCACCGCAGACCGGTACGGCACCCTCACCCAGACGGTGTTCTCCCTCGGCCTCGGCGACAACGTCGTCGGCCGGGACACGGCGTCGGCGTTCCCGGCGGCACAGCACGTTCCGAGCATCACCCCCGGCGGCGTGTCGCTGAGCGCCGAGGCGATCCTCGACCTGGCACCGACCGTCGTACTCACCGACACCAGCATCGGCCCCAAGGCGGTACAGGATCAGCTGCGGGCGGCCGGGATCCCCGTCGTCTTCTTCGACCCGGCCCGGACCCTCGACGGGGTACCGGACCAGATCACCGCGGTCGCGGACGCCCTCGGCGTGCCGCAGCAGGGTGCCGAGCTCGTCGCCCGCACCCAGTCGGAGATCGACGCCGCGAAGGCCACCGTCCCGACCGACGGCGACCCGCTGAAGATCGCGTTCCTCTACATGCGCGGGTCGTCGATCACGATGCTCGGTGGTCCCGGCTCGGGCGCCGACTCGATCATCGACACCCTCGGAGCCGTCGACGCCGGAACCGCGTCCGGGCTCACGTCCGAGTTCGTGCCCATCACCAGTGAGGCGATGATCGCGTCCGCCCCCGACGTCCTGTTGATGATGACCGGGGGACTCGATTCCATCGGTGGCGTCGACGGAGTCGAGAAGATCCCCGGAATCGCGCAGACCCCGGCCGGACAGAATCGCCGTGTCGTCGACATGGCCGACGGCATCCTGCTCTCCTTCGGACCCAACACCGGCGAGGTCCTCACGGCCCTGTCGACCGCGATCTACCATCCCACCGCAGAATGAGCCGCACCACTACATGAGCACCGTCGCCACCTCCCGCCCCCGGATCCGTGCGGGCTCCGTCCTCACGGGCCTGATCGTTCTCCTCGTCGCGCTCGCGCTCGTGTCGGCGTGCCTCGGTCAGGTCCCCACCGGGCCGGCCGAGGTGCTCGGTTCGATCCTGCACCGGATCGGACTCGACATCGGGCCGATGCCGGCGCACCCGGCCGGCGAGGTGACGTTGTGGCAGGTGCGGTTCCCGCGGGTGGTGCTGGCGATCTTCGTCGGGGCCGCGCTCGGCTGCGCCGGCGCGCTGCTGCAGGGCGTGTTCGCGAACCCGCTCGCCGAACCCGGTGTCATCGGTGTGTCGGCGGGCGCCGCGGTCGGCGCGAGCGCGGTCATCGTGCTCGGCGGCGCGTTCGCGGCCGGCCCGATCGTCGCGACGGCCGCGTTCGTCACCGGGCTGATCACCACCGGCCTCGTCTATCTCCTCGCCCGCTCCGAGGGCCGCACCGAGGTGGTGACGCTGGTCCTCACCGGTGTCGCGATCAACGCGTTCGCCGGCGGCCTGATCGCCTACTTCACGTTCGTCGCGAGCCCCGCCGCCCGCGACCAGATCGTGTTCTGGCAGATGGGCAGCCTCAACGGCGCCACCTGGAACGCGGTCGCGATCGTCGTGCCCATGGCGATCGCCGGGATCACGGCGGCGATCGTGCTGGCCCCCAAACTCGATCTGCTCGCGCTCGGCGAGAGCGCCGCCCGGCATCTCGGTGTCGACGTCGAGAAACTGCGCATCATCGTGATCGTGATCGTCGCGGTCCTCGTCTCCTCGAGTGTCGCGTTCACCGGCATCATCCTGTTCGTCGGTCTGGTGGTGCCGCACCTCATGCGCGGACTCGTCGGCCCCGGTCACCGTCTCCTGCTGCCCGCGAGCGCGCTCGGCGGCGCGATCGTGCTACTGGCCGCCGACCTGGGTGCCCGCACCCTCGTCACCAACGCCGATCTGCCGCTCGGCATGCTCACGTCCCTCGTCGGCGGCCCGTTCTTCTTCTGGATGCTCCGCAAGACCCGCAGCAAGCAGGGAGGATGGGCGTAATGACCTCGCTCCTCGACCGGGCCCGCGGACTGTTCGGGCACGACGACACCGCTCCCGCCCCCACCACCCGCGGCACGGTCACGATGCGTGCCACCGACATCAGCGTGCAGCGGGGCGGACGCACCGTCCTCGACCACGTGAGCGTCGAGGTCCGGGCCGGCGAGATATTGGCCCTGGTGGGCCCCAACGGGGCCGGTAAATCGACCCTGCTGGCGGCGCTGTCCGGGGACCAGCCGGTGGTCTCGGGCACGATCGAACTCGACGGCAGACCCTTGGATGCGTGGTCCGCCCCGGAGATGGCGCGCCGCCGTGCGGTGCTGCCGCAGCAGCACACTGTCGGATTCTCCTTCACCGCCCGCCAGGTGGTGCGGATGGGCCGGGCACCGTGGCAGCGGACACCGCAGGCCGCCGACGACGAACAGCAGGTCGAGGACTGCCTCGACATCTGCGACGTCCGGCATCTCGCGGACCGCCCGTTCACCGTCCTGTCCGGAGGTGAACGCGCCCGCGTCGCCCTGGCCCGCGTGCTGGCGCAGTCGACCGAGACGATCCTGCTCGACGAGCCCACCGCGGCCCTCGACCTCGGCCACCAGGAAACCGTCATGCGGATCGCCCAGGACCGGGCGCGTGCAGGCGCCGCCGTCGTGGTGGTACTGCACGATCTCGGGCTCGCGGCCGCGTACGCCGACCGGATCTGCGTCCTCGAGGACGGGCAGGCGTCGGCGGACGGTCCCCCGTCCGAGGTCCTCACCGACGAGCTGCTGTCCCGTGTCTACAAGCATCCGGTCGAGGTGTTCCCGCACCCGCGGTCGGGGGCGACCCTGGTGCTGCCGCTCCGCGACGATCGGGAATGCTAGAGGGGCCCGCCCGCATCTTCCCGAGGAGCTCCCCCATGCGAATACCTGCCCCACGCGTCACGGCCGTCGCGATCGGCGTCGCCCTGTTGCTGACGGCCGGATGCTCGACGGAGCAGAGCGCGGACGATCTCAAGACGATCCCGGTGGCCACCGCCGCCGACTCCCCCGCCGCCACCACCCCGGCCGGCACGGTCGAGGCTCTCGGACGGTCGATCGACGCGCTCGTGTTCGATCCGTCGACCGCGACGACCGCGATGCTCGTCGACGACGGCACCCGCGTGCTGCTGCAGACCGCAGGCAAGGAGCCGCGGGAGGTCGTGCTCGACGGTCCCGCTGCGCAGCTCACGGTCGCCCCCGACGGGCGGCTGCTGGCACCCGCGAACGGCAAGGTGCAGATCGTCGACATCGTGACCGGGAAGGCCGATACGACCGTCGTCGACGGTGACGCCCGGTCCGCGGTGTTCCTCGAGGACGGCCGGCTCGCGGTGGGTCTGTCGTCCGGCCGGATCCTGGTCCTCGACGCGTCGGGCACGGTGGACCGGACCATCTCCGGTCTCGCCTCGGTGGACGTACTGGCCGTCACCGGCGACGACCTCAGCGCCCTCGATCGGGGCCAGACCTCGCTCACCGCGATCGATCTCGAGGACGACAAGCTCGGGCTGGCGCTGCGCGCCGGCGAGGGCGCCACCAACCTCGTCACCGACGAGTACGGGCGGATCCTGGTCACCGACACCCGCGGCGGCGAACTGCTGGTGTTCACGACCGATCAGCTGATCATGCGGCAGCGCTACCCCGTCTCGGGCAGCCCGTACGGCATCGCCTACGACGAGCGCACCGATCTGGTGTGGGTGACGCTCACCGCCGAGAACCAGGTGGTCGGCTACGACATCGCGACCGGCATTCCCGTCGAGCAGGCCCGTTTCGACACCGTCCGCCAGCCCGACACCGTCGCGGTCGACACGGCCGGCGGCGCCCTGCTGATCGGTTCGGCGACCGGTGACGGCCTGCAGCGGATCCCACTGGCCGGCTGACCCGGCTCGTGACCGAGCGTCGCTCCACATCCGTCCCCGGTATCTAGGGAGATTCGTGTACTACCTGCTTCTGCGTCTGATGTTCCGGGTTCCACCGGAACGCATCCACCATCTCGCGTTCGCGGCGATGCGGCTGGTCACCCGGTTCGCTCCGATCCGGGCGCTGGTCGCGAAGGTGCTCGTCGTCGACGATCCGGTGCTGCGCACCCGCGCGTTCGGGGTGGAGTTCCCGGCCCCGGTCGGACTCGCGGCCGGGTTCGACAAGGACGCCACCGGCGTCGACACGTGGGGCCCGCTGGGCTTCGGGTTCGCCGAGGTCGGCACCGTCACCGCGCAGGCCCAGCCCGGTAATCCGGCGCCACGCCTGTTCCGGTTGCCCGACGACCGTGCGCTGGTCAATCGGATGGGTTTCAACAATCACGGCGCCGGGAACGCGGCGAACTATCTGCGGCACCGCCGCGGCGACGTGCCGATCGGCGCCAACATCGGCAAGACGAAGATCGTGCCCGCGGAGGAGGCGGCCGGCGACTACACCGCGAGCGCGCAGCTCCTCGGGCCGCTCGCCGACTTCCTCGTCGTCAACGTCAGCTCCCCCAACACGCCGGGGCTGCGGGACCTGCAGGCCGTGGAATCGCTGCGGCCGCTGCTGGCCGCGGTGCTCGACACCGTGCACATCCCGGTGCTGGTGAAGATCGCGCCCGACCTGTCCGACGAGGACGTCGACGCCGTCGCCGACCTGGCCGTGGAACTCGGTCTGGCGGGCATCGTCGCCACCAACACCACGATCTCCCGCGCGGGCCTGAACACCTCCCAGGCCCGGATCGACGAGATCGGGGCGGGTGGCCTGTCCGGCGCGCCTGTCGCGGCGCGTTCCCTCGAGGTGCTGCGCCGTCTGCACGCCCGTGTCGGCGACAAGCTGGTGCTGATCTCGGTGGGTGGTATCGAGACCGTCGATCAGGCGTGGGAACGCATCCTCGCCGGCGCCACCCTCGTCCAGGGCTACACCGGCTTCATCTACGGTGGCCCGTTCTACGCCAAGAAACTGCACAAGGGTCTGGCCCGCAAGGTTCGTGAGGCCGGCTTCTCGTCCATCGAGCAGGCGGTCGGCGCCGGGGCGCGGTAGACCCATCCACCGGATGGCCCGCCGCGGGCTGTTGCTGCGGACGCCTCTCGGGCGATGACGCAGCAACCTCCCGCGGCGGGCCGTCTGCGTGTCGGCGCCCGATTTCCGGATCGCCCGGATTCCGCGTGTTCGCGGACATAGGGTTCGGCGCATGAACCTTCGAGCAGCGATCACCGCTGTTGCCGTCGCCGCGGTTTCGGCCGGGTGTGCGGGCACCGGTACCGACGACACCCCGGCCCCCGCGCCACCGAGCGAGCAGTCGCAGATCTATACGAGCGTCCTGCGGCAGCTCACGACCGTGGACAATCCGGTCGGCGGCACGTCGGCACCGACCGGGGCGATCCGCGTGGTGGACAGGATCATTCCGCAGAATGCGGATCTGCGACCCGAGGCCGACGGTCCACCGTTCGGCGAGGACCTGGAGCGTGAGATCACGGTGCAGTCCGCGTCCCTCGCGCCGGTGGAGTTCGTCACCCCCACCGAGCAACAGGCGATCGCGGGCCGCGGCGGCGTGGTCGGCGGCGACGAGGACGGTTTCGTCGTCGCCCTCGATGCACCCGCACACCAGGACGACGGCACCGTCCACGTCGGAGCCGGAGCGTGGTGTGGTGGCGACTGCGGCACCTGGCTCACCTACGTGCTCGACCACGTCGACGGGCAGTGGACGGTGACGGGCACGACCGGGCCGGTGTGGATCGCGTGACCTGAACCCGCCGCGGGAGGTTGCTGCGGACGCCACTCGAACAATGGCACAGCAACCTCCCGCGGCGGGCCGGTGTCGTCCTACTTCTGCTCGTACGTGCCCGTGACGGTGGCGCGGGCGATCGCGTGGAAGAACAGATTGAAGCCGAGGAACGCCGGGGTGGAGTCGGCGGTGACGTCGTCGAGGCGTTCGACGTCGAGGGCGTGGACGACGAACATGTAGCGGTGCGGGCCGTGACCGGCCGGCGGTGCTGCGCCCAGGAAGCGCGCCAGGCCACCGTCGTTGCGCAGCGTCACGGCGCCGGCAGGCAGACCGGAACCGGTCTCGTCGCCGGCGTCGGCACGCAGCGACGTCGTGGTGGCCGGAATGTTCGCGACCACCCAGTGCCAGAAGCCCGATGCCGTCGGGGCGTCGGGGTCGAACACGGTGACGGCGAAGCTCTTGGTCTCGGCCGGGAAGCCGGACCACGACAGCTGCGGCGAGATGTCGTGGCCACCGGCCCCGAAGATGCCGCTGACCTGATCGTTGCCCAACGGGGCGCCGTCGGTGACCTGCTCGGACGTCAGGGTGAAGGACGGCAGGGACGGCAGTGCGTCGTACGGGTCGTACGCCATGGTGTTCCTCTCTTGCGATCAGCTGTGTAGCAGGAAGTGTTCCATCACTCGGGTGCCGAAGTGCAATGCGTCCACCGGGACACGCTCGTCGACGCCGTGGAAGAGCGCGGCGAAGTCCAGGTCCGGCGGCAGCCGCAGCGGAGCGAAACCGAAGCAGCGAATCCCCAACCGCGCGAACGCTTTCGCGTCGGTACCGGCCGAGAGCATGTAGGGCACGGTCCGGCCGTTCGGGTCGTGCGCGAGGATCGCGTCGTTCATCGCGTCGACGAGGTCGCCGTCGAACGTCGTCTCGTACGAGTCGAGCTTGGTGATCCACTCGCGGGTCACGTGCGGGCCGATCAACTCGTCCACCTCCCGCTCGAACGCGGCCTGCCGTCCGGGCAGCACCCGGCAGTCGAAGACGGCCTCCGCGGTCTGCGGGATGACGTTGGCCTTGTAGCCGGCCTTCAGCATGGTCGGGTTCGCGGTGTCGCGGAGGGTGGCGCCGATGATGCGGGCGATGGACCCGAGCTTGGCGAGGGCGCCGTCGATGTCCGGGGAGTTCGGATCGAATGCGACACCGGTCTCCTCCGACAGGACGGTGAGGAACTCCGCGACCGAATCCGACATCACGAGGGGGAAGGTGTGGTTGCCGAGCCGGGAGACGGCGTCGGCGAGGATCGTCACCGCGTTGTCCTCGTGCAGGAACGACCCGTGGCCCGCGGTGGCCTTCGCGGTCAGCCGCATCCACCCGAGACCCTTCTCGGCCGTCTCGACGAGATACAGGCGCTTCTCCGTGCCGTCCGCGCGCGGGACGGTCAGCGAGAAACCGCCGACCTCCCCGACCGCCTCGGTGACGCCCTCGAACAGGTCCGGCCGGTGGTCGACCAGCCACTGACAGCCGTACTTGCCGCCGGCCTCCTCGTCCGCGACGAACGCGAACAGGATGTCGCGCGGAGGCACGGTGCCCTCGGCCTTGAACTGGCGGGCGAGCGCCAGCATCATGCCGCACATGTCCTTCATGTCGACGGCGCCGCGACCCCACACGTAGCCGTCCTCGACGGCACCCGAGAACGGGTGCACGCTCCAGTCGGCGGGTTCGGCCGGCACCACGTCGAGGTGCCCGTGCATCAGCAGCGTGCCGCGGCGCGGGTCGGCGCCGCGCAGTCGTGCGAACACGTTGCCACGCCCCGGCGCGCCCGATTCGACGTACTCGGTCTCGTAGCCCACCTCCTCGAGTTGTTCCTTCACCCAGAGCGCACACTCGCGCTCACCCTTGGTGGTCTCGAGTTCACCGGTGTTGGAGGTGTCGAACCGGATCAACGCACTGACGAGGTCGACGACCTCGGTTTCGGCGCGGCCTGCAGGTTGCTGCGGTCGCTGTGTTTCGTCCATTGCTGCCACATCCCTTTCCTACCACCCCCACGATGCCCCGTCCGAGACCCGACAAGTACGCACATACCGCTCAAAAACCCCCTCTGACCAGCCGATTTTGGACCTGGCGCAATATCGGATAATCTTTCCTGGCACCCGGAGAGCGGGGGCAAACGAAAACAACTGAAGGCCCCGCGAACAGGCGGGAAAACAACGAGTCCGAGTGGCGGAATGGCAGACGCGCTAGCTTGAGGTGCTAGTGTCCTATTAACGGACGTGGGGGTTCAAGTCCCCCCTCGGACACTCTGAGTTGAGACAGACGAGAAGATCCCCGGTTCGCAAGAACCGGGGATCTTCTCGTTTCGGTCGTCCGTCACCGGTCCGGTGGTCCGGCGCCCGGCCCGGACCGCAGTCCGGCCCGGTCGGCCTTCGCGAGTTCCCGCACCGCGAGATCCTTCGCGCACACCAGCAGCGACCCGAGCGCACCGACCCGACCGAACGTCAGCCCGGTGTGGTCGACGTTGTCGTGGTCGTCGGCGCCGTCGTAGACGACGGCCGAACCCCGCTGCAGCCAGCGCTTCACATCCCACACCGTCGGCAGGTGTCCGGTGGTACGCAGCGCGAACGACTGCAGCAACGCCACCACCCCCAACACCGTCGGGGTGGCCTGGCTCGCGCCGTACTGGAGGGATTCGCCGGTGTCGTTGAGGATGCCCGACGACGACACCGGCGTACCCGGCGCGAACGTGTCCGTCGCGCACGGCCCGCCGACCGTGTGGTGCAGACGCTGCGTGAACGGGGTGAGCCGGTCGGCGTCGGACGCGAACGCCTTGGCGCCGTCCCGGTACCGGAAGCTGCCCTCGTCGGCGTCGTACACGGCGCCCACGCTGATCGTCTGCCGGAAGATCGCCGGATAGCACATGCCCTGCATGCCGCCGTGGGCGTAGTAGTCGTTGCCGGCGGCCACACAGCAGCACACGCCCTCGTCGCAGAGTTCCTGGAGCAGCGCGCCGATCGCGTCACCGGGCATGTCGGTGTCGGTGGTCCGGTTGTCGGGGGCGCCGGCGGCCAGACACAGAGCCGAAACCCCCAGTGCCGCACGACGGTCCAGCAGCCAGTCGAGGGCGTCGCGGATGTCGGTGAACCGTCCGGTGCCGTCGTTGCCGAGCACCTTGAGCGGCACGATCCGCGCGTTGGGGGCGATACCGGTGTGGATGCGGCCGGCACACGCGATCCCGGCCACCGATGTGCCGTGGCCGTGGCCGTCGCTCACTTCCGTCGGATCGCCGCCGTAGTCGGCTGTGAAGTTGCGGCCCGGCACGACCCGGCCCGCGAAGTCGACGTGGGTGGTGCGCAGTCCGGTGTCGAGGACCGCCACCGTCACCCCCGCCCCGGAAACGTTGAAGTCCCGTCGGGCCTGCGTCGCCTGCACCAGCGGGGCGATCTCGGTCAGTTCGGGAAGGAACGGGCCGTCCTTCTGCAGCGGCGGATCGACCGGGACCACCGACTCTGCATGTAATGCGGTGAAGCCGCCGATCGGGTTCGCGGCGGCCGTCACCGCGGTCGCCTGCCGCCCCGGCGCACCGTCCGATTCGTTCATGGTTCTCGCCCTCCTCGAGGTTCGTCGCTCGAGTGGGGACCACCGCGGGGCAGTCCCCTGGTCCGTCTCCATCGTCCTCCGCCGGGCACGCCGTGTCACCAGGGTGGACACGACGTCGGCCCGGATCCCGGGGGTCGGTAGACTCGGACGCCGGAATCGGGCCGCCCCACGCTGCGGGTGCCGCCACCACGGGGCCCGCGTGCCCGCACGAGATCAGGAACCGAGCTACTCACCGATGGCCCACACCGTGACCGGGATCGATCCCGCCGAACTCGACGTCTGCCTGCGAGTGCTGTCGGAGGCGGCGCACCTCGACATCGACCACCCGGATTCGGTGGTCGTGCAGCGGGCCGTCGGCCACATGTTCAAGAAGTTGAAGCGGACGCGACGCAAGGAGACCCGCGACGCGGTCTCGGCGGCCGACCGCAAGGTGGTGGCCGCGACCGCGACCGGATCGCCGGACCGGATCGACGACGAGACCGCGGGCATTCCGTTGACGTCGACCGCCGCCGGTGCGACGGCGGGCACCCTGATCCGGCCGCGGCCCTGCTACATCTGCAAGCAGCGTTACACGCAGGTCGACGCGTTCTACCACCAGCTGTGCCCGGAGTGCGCGGCGAGCAGTCACGCCAAGCGGGACCAGCGCACCGACCTGACCGGGCGCCGCGCACTGCTCACCGGTGGCCGCGCGAAGATCGGCATGTACATCGCGTTGCGGCTGCTCCGTGACGGCGCACACCTGACGATCACGACCCGGTTCCCGAACGACGCGATCCGCCGCTTCACCGCCATGGAGGACTCCGCCGACTGGATCCACCGGCTGCGCGTCGTCGGTATCGACCTGCGTGATCCCGCGCAGGTGGTGGCTCTCGCCGACGACGTCGCCGCGCAGGGCCCGCTCGACATCCTCATCAACAATGCGGCACAGACCGTGCGCCGCTCCCCCGGCGCGTACAGCGCGCTCGCCGAGGCCGAGTCGGGTCCGCTGCCCTCCGGTGCCCTGCCCGACGTGGTGACGTTCGGCAAGACCAGCGACGCGCATCCGGCGGCACTGGCCGGGTCGCTGTCGACGGCGAATCTGGCGGCGGCCGCGAACCTGTCGGTGGACGACGTCAGCTCCCTCGCCCTCGTTGCCGGGTCGGCGACCCCGGACCGTATCGAGCAGGGCATCGCGATCGATGCGGGCGGTCTGCTGCCGGATCTGGCGCACACCAACAGCTGGGTGCAGACCGTCGGCGAGGTCGATCCGATCGAACTGCTCGAGGTGCAGCTGTGCAACTCGGTGGCCCCGTTCATCCTCGTGGACCGGCTGCGGCCGGCGATGGCGGCAGCCGCGGCCAGACGCAAGTACGTCGTGAACGTCTCCGCGATGGAAGGCCAGTTCGGGCGCGGCTACAAGGGCCCCGGCCACCCGCACACCAACATGGCCAAGGCCGCCCTGAACATGCTCACCCGCACCAGCGCCAAGGAAATGCTCGAACAGGACGGCATCCTCATGACCGCCGTCGACACCGGATGGATCACCGACGAACGCCCCCACTACACCAAGGTGCGGCTCGCCGAAGAGGGCTTCCACGCGCCCCTCGACCTCGTCGACGGCGCCGCCCGCGTCTACGACCCCATCGTGCAGGGCGAGGCCGGTGTCGACCTGCACGGCTGTTTCCTCAAGGACTACGTGCCGTCACCCTGGTAGAGGTCCACGGCGGGCGGTGTCCACGACACCGCCCGCCGCGTCTACCTCACTGCGTCATTCCCGCGCAGATCCACTGCTGTACCCGCCAGAGCATGTTGTACAGATTCCACGGCTTCACATCGAACGTGTCCCACGGGGTCTGACCGACACTCGCGGTCCAGTCCGGGAGCGGTCCGCAGCAGACCCGATGCCCGAACAGCCGGAAGAGACCGTCACAGAAGGCAGCACGCATCGAGAGTTCCTCTCGTCCAGTGGCCGGCCCCACGGTGGGGCTAGCCTTGGTGCGCGCTCATGGGCGACACCGTATCAGGACCGAGAACTCGGCCGACGAACGAAACCGAACGTGATAAGGCCGACAACGACCACGCCTGCGGCGATTCCACCCCATACCCGGACGCCGTTCGACTCGACGGCCGTCCCGGTTTCGACAGTGACCGTGCGAGGTGCCCCGTAGACGGTGGTCGCGGCGTCCCTCGTCCGCTGGTTCGTCGACACCGTCGTCGCCGAGCAACTGTTGTCCGAGAAGTCCGCGCCGTTCGTCTCGTAGTCCGAGGCGAAGACGAGATACTCGGTGCCGACCTCGAAACCGCGCCCGCACGCCGGTCCCTGGATGCTCGACGACACCGTGGTGGTTCCGTCGACGTCACCGTCGAACACGTCCCGCACCTCGAACTCGAAGAATGCGGTCTGCCCCGCGACCCGCTCCGAGACGACGGTCCCGGTGAACACCGACGACGCGTGCGACACCTGCTCGAGGATCCGGGGATCGTCGGGCATATAGACACACGAGCAGGCCGACGCCTCTGCCTGCGCGATCAACGGCAGCACACCGGCGAATCCCGTCAGCACTACGATCGACAGCAGTCGACGTACCATTTCCTCCCCCAATCATGTAGGTGAACTCGGCGGACGATATCCCGAAACACCGGATCTCGATCATCGATTTGTCCGAACATGCCGTGCCACACTGTGCTCACGATGCTGCCACCGACGATCAGCCTCCGAGTAGGCGCTCTCTTCCTCGCACCCGGACTCCTCGCCGCTTGTTCGGCAACCGAGACTCTCGACCCGGCAGCTGCAGGAGTGTTCTCACGGAACTGGTACACCGGTCCGAGAGATCTTCCCGAGGTGCCGCTGCTGCCGACGGCGACGACACCCGGCGCGATGTTCACCCTCGACGGATTGTGTTCGGGTACAGCGGTATCCGACGAACCGGCCGAACTCTCGTGCATCTACGACGAGAACAGCCACCGCTGGACCTACAGTGTCACAACCTCTACGGCACAGCAGTTCTCCGGCGTCGACAACTATCCGACCGTGGACTACTACCATCTTTCCGTCATCCTCCCGGACGAACCCCAGCAGGACGGCGGGATCACCTGGGCTGCGCAGATCGTGATCGCATTCGCGGACTCGACCGGGACCTACGTGCAGATGTACGCGCCGGACAACGACAGCCTCGTCGTCGACAGCGCACCAGACCGTTCGGCGGTGGCGTTCTCGATGATCAACGCGGCGAAGGCCGATCGGCACAACGGGTCTCCGACCACAGCCGTCGGCACCATCACGTGTCCCCGATGATCGGGGATACTGGAACCGACACACCTCGTTTCGACCCGTCCGGGAGGTTCCATGGTTATCGCCGTCGCTTTCGACGACTCTCCGGAAGGCCGGTGGGCGGCCGTGTATGCCGCGCGGGCGGCGATGCAGCGGCGGGAGCAGTTGCTGGTGCTACGGATCGTGGACGATGTGTCGTCGACGGAGCCGGAGTCGGTCCGGACGGCGGTGCGGGCGGCGCTGGATGCCGGTGGTGTCGGTGAGTCGCCGTGGGAGTTGCGGACCGCGGAGCACAGCGGTGATCCGGTGGGGGCGCTCATCGAGCTGATCGCCGACAGTGGTGCGGCCCTGTTCGTTGCCGGCACGCGCCGCAGGAACGCGGTCGGCAAGTTCCTCCTCGACCGGACCCTGCAGCGCATCCTGTTGGAGGTGGAGGTTCCGGTCCTCGTCGTCAAGGAACCACTCGACGACGACTGACCCGGTCGTGGGAGGTGCCCGATGCCGTACCGGCTGCTGGTGGACGTCACCGTCCTCGTGCATCTGCTGTTCATCGGCTATGTCGTGGTCGGCGGCTTCCTGGCGTGGCGGTGGCAGCGGACGATCTGGCTGCATCTCGCCGCCGCGGCGTGGGCGGCGGGCATCGTCGCGATCGGATTCGACTGTCCGCTCACCTATCTGGAGGATTGGGCGCGCGCCCGCGGCGGTGAGCCGCCGCTGCCCCCGGACGGGTTCATCGCCCACTATCTGACCGGTGTCGTGTACCCGGCGAGTGCGGCGACGCTCGTGCAGGCCCTCGTCGCGGCGGCCGTGCTCGCGTCGTGGATCGGCTACGTGCGGTTGCGTCGCCGCGACCGCATGCGGGTGTGACGACACTCGCATCGGCCCCTACCGACCAGTAGGGTCGGCTTCATGACCTCACGCGCACGCGATCTCGACGTCGTCGTCTACGGCGCCACCGGATTCGTCGGCCGTCTCGTGGCCGAGTACCTCGCCCGGCACGCCCCCGACGGCACCCGCATCGGGCTCGCCGGACGGTCCGTCGAGAAACTCGAGAGGATCCGCGCCGACCTCGGCCCGGCAGCCGTCGGCTGGCCGTTGCTGCGTGCCGACGCCACCGACGACGCCTCGCTCGACGAACTGGCTGCGGCCACGCACGTCGTCGCGTCGACCGTCGGCCCGTACGCCCGGTACGGGCTGCCGCTGGTGCGGGCCTGCGCCGAGGCCGGCACCGACTACGTCGACCTCACCGGTGAGGTGTTGTTCGTGCGCGAGAGCATCGACCGCTACCACGACGTCGCCGCGTCGACGGGGGCACGGATCGTGCACTCGTGCGGGTTCGACTCCGTCCCGTCCGATCTCGGCGTCCACACCCTGCACCGGCAGGTGTCCGCCGACCGTGCCGGTGAGCTCACCGACACCACCCTGGTGGTGACATCGATGCGCGGCGGAGTCAGCGGCGGCACCGTCGACTCGCTGCGGATGCAGATCGACGCCGTCAAGAGCGATGCCGCCCTGCGGAAGGTGGCGCTGTCGCCGTATTCGCTGAGCCCGGACCGGGCCACGGAACCGGACGTCGGTTCACAGAACGACCTGGCCGTGGTTCGCGGCACCGACATCGCACCCGGGCTGTCCGGGTGGAAGGCGCCGTTCTTCATGGGGCCGTACAACACGCGGGTGGTGCGGCGCAGCAACGCCCTCACCGGTCACGCGTACGGGTCCCGGTTCCGCTACCGGGAGGTGATGAACGTGGGTTCGTCGCCGCTGTCGGCGGTGGTCGCGGGTGGTCTCGCCGCCGGCATGGGGGCGGCCGTCGCGGGACTCGCGTTCCCACCGAGCCGCTGGCTGCTGGACCGGGTCCTGCCGAAGCCCGGCGAGGGTCCGAGCGAGAAGACCCGCAGCAGTGGGCATTTCACGATCGACGTGTACGCCACCACGTCGACGGGCAACCGCTACACGTCCCGGGTCGCGGCGCAGGGCGACCCCGGCTACGCGGCGACCGCCGTGATGCTCGGCGAGTCCGCACTGTCCCTCGCCCTGCAACACGACGACCTCCCAGACACCCCGGGTGGTGTTCTCACCCCGGCCACCGGAATCGGCGACGTGCTCGTCGACCGACTCCGCGCCGCCGGATTCGAGATCGCGGTGCGGCAGGAGTGAGCGCCGGACGCTCAGAACTCCATGCCGGCGTCCTCACCCATCTGCCGGGTCGTGTTCGCGCCGTCGAGCGATTCGCGGATGATGTCGGCGTGACCGGAATGCTGGGCGGTCTCCCGCAGCACGTGCAGCAGCACCCGCCGCGCCGTCCACCACTGACGTTCCGGCGCCCACGGTGCCGTCGGTAGTGGAATCAGCGTGTCCAGGTCGTCCAGTGCGGCGATCGTGCGCTCGGTCTCGGCGGCCACCTTCCGGTAGTCGTCGATCAGTCCGGCGATCGTCTCGTCGCCGGTCATGGCATGACTGGCCGCCGCGTCCGCCATGTCGAACTCGGCGTTCTCGTCGGGTTCCCGGATCGACTCGAGCCAGTTCCGCTCGGTTCGAGTGACGTGTTTGATCAGTCCCCCGAGCGTCAACTCGCTGACGGTGGTGCGGGCTCGCGCCTGCTCGTCGTCGATGCCGCGGACCGTGATCAGCAGGTTGTGGCGCTGATCCGCGAGCAGTCCGAGTAGATCGGCGCGCTCACCGGTAGTGACGAAGGTCTCGTTTTCTGCCATGGGAGGACTGTACGACGAACCTCCGACATGCTGCCGCGGTTGCTCGCCGTCCGGGCCCGACCGCGGCGATCAGCGGTGGCTCGGCGCCTGTGCCGCGGCCGCCCGACCGGTGAGGTCGTCGAGTGTCAGGGGATGCGCCGGTGGCCGGTCCAGGATCGTCGTCCGTGTCACGTCCTGTCCGGGTCCGACGTGGAGGAGTTCACCGGAACCCAACGACTCCCAGCCCGGGTCCTCGTCCATCTGCTCGGTCGCCACGACGACCGCGGGCAGCGTCGACAGTTCCCCGGAACGGGCGCGGACGGTGCCGGCTGCGCTCGCATGGTCGAAGTGCCGGCGGCCGCTGCGGCCACCCGGACGGCGCTGCAACACCAGCAGGTCGTGGACGTCCGGGTACCGGAACGCCCACAGTTCGTCGGCGTCGACCAGCACGAAGTTCAGGGCCAGCAGGCGCACGTTGTCGGCGAGCCAGCCGACGGCCGACGTGATTCCGGCCGCGACGTCCCCGTCGTGCTCGTCGATACGGCGGGTGACGAGCGCGAAGAACCGTTCCGAGTCGGTGTCCCCGCCGACCAGGTCCTGGTAGGGGCCGAGCTCGGTTTCGAGCACCGGCAGGTCCTCGATCATCCCGTTGTGGGCGAACAGCCGGCCCTTCTGCGCGAACGGGTGCGTGTTGGCCGGGACCGCTGCGCCCGTGGTGGCGTACCGCACGTGCGCGACGAACGTCCGCGACCGACGCTCCCGAGCCTCGCACGCGAACTGCCGGTCCTCGTACGCGGCGAGCGGCTGCGTCTCGACCCGCGGCGTGCCGTCGACGTCGAACGTGCCCAGGCCGGTGCCGTCGGGCATCCGGCGGCTCTGTTCGGCGAGGCTGTCCTCGGCGTCGAGGAGCCAGAAGGTGGCACGGACGCGGTGCGGGGCCGCGGACAGTCCGAACAGTCGACACATAACGGTCGCTCTCCTCGTCTCGACATCGCGTTCGACACGGATCCACTGCCAGTATGCCTCCGCGACATCCGCCGGTGGTGGCTCTAACCTCGACAGCGTGACCGGTCCGACCCCCTTGATCGTCGACGTCGACACCGGTATCGACGACGCGATCGCGCTGCTGTACCTGCTCTCCCACGACGATGCGGACGTCGTGGCGGTGCTCTCCACGGCCGGCAACGTCCCCACCGAGCAGGTCGTCGAGAACAATCTGGCCCTGCTCGAACTGTGCGGACGCACCGACATCGAGGTGGCGGCCGGCGCACCCGGCCCGCTGTCGGCGCCGCTGCGCACCACCGAGGACACCCACGGCCCGCGGGGGCTGGGATATGCGCGGCTCCCCCGCACCCTGCGGCGGCCGTCGGCGCGGTCCGCAGCGCAGACCTGGATCGAACTGACGCGAGCCCGCCCCGGCGAGCTGACCGGCCTGGTCACCGGGCCGCTGACGAATCTGGCGCTGGCGATCCGCTCGGATCCCGAACTGCCGCACCGGCTGCGGCAGCTGGTGATCATGGGCGGCGCGTTCGCGCACCCCGGCAACACGACCCCGGTCGCGGAGTGGAACATCTCGGTGGACCCCGAGGCTGCGGCCGAGGTGTTCGACGCGTTCTCCGTCGTCCCACCGCAGCGGTCACCGATCGTGTGCGGACTCGACATCACCGAACGGATGATCCTGCGCCCCGAGCATCTGCACCGGTTGTCCGTGCTCGCCGGCGGTCCGGCGAGCACGGACAATCCGGTCGTGCGACTCGTCTCGGATGCCCTGCGGTTCTACTTCGAGTTCCACCGCGACCACGGGTACGAGTACTTCGCGCACCTGCACGACCCGTTCGCTGCAGCCGTCGCCCTCGACCCCGGGATCGCCCGGATGCGGCCCACGGCGGTGGACGTCGAGACCGCCGGACGGATCACCCGTGGCCAGACCGTCGCCGATCACGCAGGCCTGTGGGGCCGCCCGCCGAACGCTCGGATCGTCGTCGACGCCGACCCCGACGCCTTCGTCGACGACGTCGTCCGGCACGTGGCGGCACTCGCCCGTCTCCTCGACGTTCACCAGGTCAACCGAACGTTAGGTTCGTAACTGGTACGGTTTCGACGATCCGCGCGTGCGCCCCGCCGAGCCCGGTGGGTGGCACACCGGATCGTCGAAAGTCGGGGAAAGGCATTTCACGTGGTAAAGCAAGCACGAGCCGTGGCAACACGGCAGCAGATCATCACCGGTGCGGCGCGCATGTTCGAGCGCTGCGGATTCGAGGGCGCGAGCCTCGGCGACATCGTCGCCGGCGCGGGCACCACCAAGGGCGCCCTCTACTTCCACTTCCAATCCAAGGACGACCTCGCGAGCGTCGTCATCGCCGAACAGCACCGCATATCGCTCGACACGGTCGCTGCGATCGCGGACACCGGGACGGACGCGCTGCGCCAGCTCGTGATGCTCACGCACGAGACGGCGCGGCAGCTCATCGAGGATCCGATCGTGCGGGCCGGTATCCGGCTCGTCCTCGAATTCGGTTCCGTCGGCGGCCGGGACCAGCCGTACCGCGATTGGATCGAGGCCGCCCGGGCGATCGTCGAGGCCGGGATCGCGCGCGGGCAGATCGCCGCGACCATCGACGCCGGCACCTTCGCCCGGTTCCTCGCCGAAGCGTTCACCGGCGCCCAGCTGGTGTCCCAGGTCCTGACCTGCCGGCAGGACCTCGAGCATCGCGTCGACGCCATGTGGCAGTTGCTGCTCCCGTCCGTCGCCGCCACCGATGACGTCGACGAACTCGCCGGCATCCGCGCAGCCCGCTGGTCGCGCCCTGAATCGATCCCGAACACGCCGGTCACGGAACAGGCCTGCGCCTAGCGGCCCTGTCCGGCATACGTCTCGGGCCCCGCACCTGTGCAGGTGCGGGGCCCGAGACGTCGAATCTAGTCCGTGCCGTCGAACGCGTCGAGGATGCTGCGGGCGGCGAGAGCCGCGGTGAGCGACCCCTCCCGCACCCGCTGCTCGACCCGGCCACGGATCGCCTTGACCTGCTCGTTGGATTCGAGACGGCGCAGCAGTTGGTCGTGGACCATCGACCACGTCCAGTCCACCTGCTGCTGGTGCCGCTTGCGTTCGAGTTCCCCGGCGTCACCGAGGACCTGCCGGTGCCGCAGCACCTCGTCCCAGAACTTGTCGATGCCGTCGTTCTCGAGCGCGCTCATCGTCAGCACCGGCGGCCGCCACAGGGCGTCGTGCGGATAGATCAGGTGCAGCGCCCCGGACAGTTCCCGGGCCGCGACCCGCGCCTCCGCCTGATGCTTGCCGTCGGCCTTGTTGACGCTGACGATGTCGGCGAGCTCGAGGACACCCTTCTTGATGCCCTGCAACTGGTCGCCGGTGCGGGCGAGGGTGAGGAACGTGAACGTGTCGACCATGTTGGCGACCGTCACCTCCGACTGCCCCACCCCGACGGTTTCGACGAGGATCACGTCGTAGCCGGCGGCCTCGAGCAGCACCATCGTCTCCCGGGTCGCCTTCGCGACCCCGCCGAGCGTGCCCGACGTCGGAGACGGTCGGATGAACGCGTTCGGCTCCACCGACAGGTTCTGCATCCGGGTCTTGTCACCGAGGATCGACCCGCCGGTGCGGGTCGAGGACGGATCGACCGCGAGCACCGCGACCTTGTGCCCCAGCGAGAGCAGGTGCATCCCGAGAGCCTCGATGGTCGTGGACTTACCCACCCCGGGGACACCGGTGATCCCTACCCGGATCGCCTTGCCGGCGTGCGGGAGCAGGCGCAGCAGCAGCTGCTGCGCCTGTTCCCGGTGATCGGTCCGGGTGGACTCGACGAGCGTGATCGCCTTGGAGATCTGTGCTCGCGAACCCGCCAGGACCGCGTCACCGAGCGCGTCCAGGTCCAGCGGCGGACGACTAGTCTGCAGCAATCGTCTCGTGTCCCAACTGTTCCGACAGCTTGTTCAGCAGGCCGACCGCCGCGTCGGCGAGGACCGTGCCGGGCGGGAAGATGGCGGCCGCACCGGCCTCGTACAGCTCGTCGAAGTCACCCGGCGGGATGACACCACCGACGACGACCATGATGTCGGGGCGTCCGACCTCCGCGAGAGCCTCCCGCAGCGCCGGCACCAGGGTGAGGTGACCGGCGGCGAGGGAGGACACACCGACGATGTGGACGTCGGCGTCGGCCGCCTGCTGGGCGACCTCCTCGGGGGTCTGGAACAGCGGTCCGACGTCGACGTCGAAGCCGAGGTCCGCGAAACCGGTGGAGATCACCTTCTGGCCGCGGTCGTGACCGTCCTGACCCATCTTCGCGACGAGGATGCGGGGGCGACGGCCCTCCGCCTCGGCGAACTTCTCGACGAGTTCGATTGCGGAGCTGATGTTGCCCGCCTTTCCGGCCTCGTCCCGGTACACACCACTGATGGTCCGGATCTCGGCCTGATGACGCCCGTACACCTTCTCGAGCGCGTCGGAGATCTCGCCACCGGTCGCCTTGGCGCGGGCGGCGTCGATCGCGAGGGCCAGCAGGTTGTTCTCCATGCCACCCTCGGTCGAGGCAGCGGCACGGGTGAGCTCGGCGAGCGCGGCCTGGGTGGCGGCCTCGTCACGCTCGGCGCGCAGCTGCTTCAGCTTCGCGAGCTGCTCGGCACGCACCTTGGTGTTGTCGACCTTGAGGACCTCGATGCTGTCCGGCTCGTCCGGCACATACTTGTTGACACCGATCAGCGGCTGCCGGCCGGAGTCGATACGGGCCTGCGTACGGGCCGCGGCCTCCTCGATGCGCAGCTTCGGGATGCCCTCACCGATGGCCTGGGCCATGCCGCCGGCCTCCTCGACCTCGGCGATGTGCTTGCGGGCACGGTTCGCGAGCTCGTTGGTGAGCCACTCGACGTAGTGCGAGCCGCCCCACGGGTCGATCGGCCGGACCGTGTTCGACTCCTGCTGGATCAGCAGCTGCGTGTTACGCGCGATACGGGCCGAGAAATCGGTCGGCAGCGCGATCGCCTCGTCGAGGGCGTTGGTGTGCAGCGACTGGGTGTGGCCCTGCGTCGCGGCCATCGCCTCGACACACGTGCGGGCGACGTTGTTGAACACGTCCTGCGCGGTGAGCGACCAGCCCGACGTCTGCGAATGCGTGCGCAGCGACAGCGACTTGGCGTTCTTCGGCGCGAACTTCTCGACCAGCTCGGCCCACAGCAGACGCCCGGCGCGCAGCTTGGCGACCTCCATGAAGAAGTTCATGCCGATCGCCCAGAAGAACGACAGCCGCGGCGCGAACTTGTCGATGTCCATGCCCGCGTCGAGGCCGGCGCGGATGTACTCGATGCCGTCGGCCAGCGTGTACGCCAGCTCCAGGTCGGCCGTCGCACCGGCTTCCTGGATGTGGTAGCCGGAGATGGAGATCGAGTTGAACTTCGGCATCTTCGCCGACGTGTACGCGAAGATGTCGGAGATGATCCGCATCGACGGCTTCGGCGGGTAGATGTACGTGTTGCGGACCATGAACTCCTTCAGAATGTCGTTCTGAATGGTTCCGGCCAGCTGCTCGGGAGCGACACCCTGCTCCTCGGCGGCCACGACGTACAGCGCCAGGATCGGCAGCACCGCGCCGTTCATGGTCATCGACACCGACACCTGCGACAGGTCGATGCCGTCGAACAGCTGACGCATGTCGAGGATCGAGTCGATCGCGACACCGGCCATGCCGACGTCACCCTGCACGCGCGGGTGATCGGAGTCGTAGCCGCGGTGCGTCGCGAGGTCGAACGCGACCGACAGGCCCTTCTGACCGGACGCGAGGTTGCGCCGGTAGAACGCGTTGGACTCGGCGGCGGTGGAGAAGCCCGCGTACTGGCGGATGGTCCACGGCTGGTTGACGTACATCGTCGGGTACGGGCCACGCAGGTACGGCGCCGCACCCGGGTAGCTGCCCAGCGGGTAGCCGTCGGCCGCGGCGGCGTCCCGGTCCGCCTTGGTGTAGACGGGCTTGACGTCGATGCCCTCGGGCGTCGACCACACGACCTGCTCGGGCGTGTAGCCGTTCGCGGACGCCAGGTTCTCGACGAGCTCCTGAGCCTGCTCCGCGGTGGGGGCGGCCGGGGTCGGGGACTGCGGGTCCGTCAGCGCGACGTCGGCGAAGCTGCCGATCTCGTGCGTGACCTCGTTGGTGCTCACTTGGTGCTCCCAGTCTCGATAGCGTCGAACAGCGCGGTCAGGGCCGCGACCGCGTCGATGCGAGCGGTGAGGAAGGCGTCCGGACGCTGGGCGTCGGGAGCCTCCGCGAAAATCTTCTCCGGGCCGGCCAGCAGAACCTGTCCGATGCCCGCGTCGCGCAGCGCGGCCACCGCGGCGCCACCCTGGTCGCCGTAGCGCTTGTCGGTGCCGCACAGCACGGCGATCGACACGCCGGCGTCCTGCACGGCGGCGGCGAGGGAGCCGTCGGCCGGATCCAGCGGACCCGGGTTGACGGCCTCGATGCCACCGGAGGCGAGGAGGTTGGCCGCGAACGTGGTGCGCACGTTGTGCTCGGCGACCGAACCCAGCGGCGCCAGCAGCACCCGCGGGCGGACGCCGTGGGCGGCGACGTAGGCGTCGGAGCGGTCCCGCAGTGCCTCGAACGCCGCACCGTAGCGGGCGACGGGGGTGCCGGCGACCGTGGTCCCGGCCTCGGCGACACCCGCGGGCAGCGGATCCTCGGCAAGGTTCGGGAACTCGTTGACGCCGGTGACGGCGGTGCGGCGGTGCGCGATGTCGGAGTCGCGGGCGGCCTTGGTGGCGGCGATCTTCTCGGCGACGACACCGGCGTCGAGCGCGGCACGGTAACCGCCGGCGGCCTCGATCTGCTGGAAGAATTCCCACGCCTTCGCGGCGACCTGCTCGGTCAGCTGCTCGACGTACCACGAACCGGCACCCGGATCGAGGACGCGGCCGAGGTGCGATTCCTCGAGCAGCAGCAGCTGCGTGTTGCGGGCGATGCGCTCGGAGAACGACGTCGACACACCGGCAGCACCGGCGGGCAGGGCGACGTCGAACGGCAGGACGGTCACCGAGTCGGCACCGCCGACACCGGCACCGAACGCGGCCAGGGTGGTGCGGAGCATGTTCACCCACGGGTCGCGCTGCGACATCATCGCCGCCGACGTGACGGCGTGCTGCACGGCGGCACCGGCCTCGGACGCGCCGCACACCTGTGCGATCCGCGCCCACACCTGGCGGCCGGCCCGGAACTTGGCGACGGACTGGAACTGGTCGTCGGTGGCGGAGAGGCGGAACTCGAGCTGGCCGAGCGCCTGCGTGATCGGCAGGCCCGCCGCGGTCAGTGCGCGCAGGTACTCGACACCGGCGGCGACCGCGGCACCGAGCTCCTCGGCGTCGGAGGCGCCGGCGTTGTGGAAGACGGTGCCGTCCACGGTGATCGCGCGGACGGTCTCGGCGCGGGCAGCGGCGGTCTCGGCGAGCGCGGCAACGGCGTCGAACGAGGTGCCGGTGGCGCCGGAGAACGCGTCGGTCAGCGGGGACGCGCCCAGGCCGACACGGATCGCGGCACGGTCGGTGACTCCGTCACCGGCGGCGGCCCGCGCGTCGAGGAGCGTGTACAGCTGCTGTGCGGCCGCGGCGGTGTCCGCTCCGGCGTCGAGGGTCAGCGGCGCAAGGTCCAGCAGGACCCCCTCGAGTGCGGCATCCAGTGACGCGACCGGGACACCGGCGGCGCCGACGGTCAGGGTCACGGCGCTCACACCGTTCTCGAGGCCGTCGAGGATCGCACGGTTCACGGCGGCGACGTCGCTTCCGCCGCGACCGAACAGTGCGGCCACCAGCCAGCCCGCGTTGACGTCGCGGGTGCCGTTCGCACCGCGGACGAACGGGAACTCACCGGGCAGCGGCGCCTCGGGCAGCTCGTCACGGCCGGTGTACAGCGGCGACACGGTGACACCGTCGTACGTCGTGGTCTCGAGAAGTTTCTGCGGCTCCGGGCCCAGCTCGGCGGCGTCGACTCGACGCGACTTGGCGAGCACACCGGCGACGGCCTGCTGCCATTCCGAGTAGGCGTGCGCAGCGTCCTCGGCTTGTGAAGCTGGTGACACGAGGCGGCTCCCTCTCACTCTCATGAACGTCCGCCCGGAGGGCGAACAGGTTTTCCGATCGAACAGAACAATAGGACTTACAAAGGACTCTTCCGTCCTGTTGATCTGTGATGCTAACCGCACCTGTCCGGCGCCCCGTGTCAGGCCACCCCCGTTCGCTAGCCTCGGCTCATGAGCGTGGCGAACATTCTCGACGACGGTGTCGTGATCACTCCGCAGTGGTTGTTCCGAATGAGCACGTTGCAGCGTCTCGGCGACGTCACCCGGCTGACCATGGACATCGACGGGATCGCCTCCGCTTCGGGGTCTGCCACGGCGGCTCTGGGTGTCCTCGTCGACGACAGTGTCGGCGCGACACTGCGGGACCGGCGTGGAACACACGCCGGTCTGGTGACCGCCGACCTGTCAGTGGACTTTGTCACACCGACCGGATGGACCGGTCCCGAACTGTGCGCCGAGGGCCGGGTCGTGGCGATCACCGGTGACGGCGGTGTGGCCGTCACCGAGATCCGTGACGCCGACGGTGTCCTCGTCGCCACCGCGACCGCGTGGGGAAACTTCGTCGACGGCGGCGTCGACCGCAGCGGGACCGTCGTGCGTCCCGTCGCCGCGGCGTCCGGGATTCCGCCCGCCCCACTGTCACCACTGGAACGGATCGGCGGACGTCTCGTCGGCACCGACCGGCTGGTCGTGCCGTCGAACCCGGCGCTCGCCAACAAGCTCGGCGTGATGCACGGCGGTGTCCAGGCGTGTGCGATGGATCTGGTCGGCAACGCGGCCGTCTCCACCCCGAACGCACCGATGCACACCGCATCGCTGCGGATCAACTACTTTCGACCCGCCCCGGTCGACACGGACGTCGTGTTCACCACGGAGGTGGTCCGGGCCGGACGCTCGATCGCGGTGGTACGGGTGACGAGCACCGACGGTGAGGGCCGGGTGTGCGCGGTCGGGACCGTGACGTGCCGGCGGCCGAGCGCGCCGACCACTCCGGCCCGGTAACGGCCGCGCGTACCCTGATCCATCGTGATCACACGCCTGCGGGACCCCCGACTGCTCGGCGCGCTCGTCGGTGTCGTGGCGTTGTTCGTCGTGGCGGCGCTGCTGCCGCACCCGTCGATCGAGCAGATCCGGGCGTGGGCGGACGCGGTCGGTCCGGTGTTTCCGCTCGTGTTCTTCCTGGTGCACACCGTGGTGACGATCGCGCCGGTGCCGCGCACCCTGTTCACGGTGAGCGCGGGGGTGCTGTTCGGCGCGGCGACGGGTCTGACGGTGACGATCGTGGCGACGACGATCTCCGCGGTCCTGGCGTTGGTGATCGTGCGGGCGATGGGCCGTGACGCCGTCGTCCCGCACCTGACGCATCCGGCGGTGCGGGCCGTGGACGCCCGGCTGGCGCGACGCGGCTGGCTCGCGGTCGGATCGTTGCGGCTGATCGCCCCCATCCCGTTCTCGGTGATCAACTACTGCTGTGGGGTGTCGTCGATCCGGGTGCTGCCGTACACGCTGGCCACGGTGGTCGGCATCCTGCCCGGCACGGTCGGTGTCGTCCTGCTCGGCGACGCGTTGGCCGGCACCGCGAATCCCGGCCTGCTGGTGCTGTCCGGGGTATGTATCGCGATCGGTGTCGTCGGACTGCTGTTCGACGCCCGCACACCGGTCGCCTCCGCCGAGAAAACACCCGAAAATCAAGCCTGAAACCTTGATATGAGCAAATCAAGGCTCTAACCTTTCACCATGTTCGTACTCACCGTGGACCAACGCGGCAGTCGACGCGATGTGGACCGGGTCGGTTCTCTGCTCACCGACCTGGCCGATCGTCCGCTGCTGCGCCCGTTCGAACGCACCGCCGGCGACGAGGTCCAGGCCGTCACCGACGACGCGGACCTGGCCGTCGACCTCGCCCTCGACCTGCTGCGCCGCAGCCATTGGAGCATCGGGGTCGGGGCCGGCCCCGTCGAACACCCCCTGCCGCAGCAGACCCGGGCCGGACGCGGCCCCGCCTTCGAGGCGGCACGCCGCGCCGTGGAACGGGCCAAGAAGGCGCCGGTGCCGGTGGCCGTCGAGGCCCCGGATCCTGCTGCCGGCGCGGACGCCGACACCGCGCTCACCCTGCTCGCACTGCTGATCGCCCGCCGGTCCACGGCCGGGCAGGCCGCCGTGGACCTCGTCGAGAGCGGCCTCACCCAGGCCGAGGCCGCCGCCGAGCTCGGCATCAGTACCCAGGCGGTGTCCCAGCGTCTCAGTGCCGCCGGCTGGCACACCGAGCCGGCGGGGCGCAGGCTCGCGGCGCGACTGCTCGCGAGGGCCGACCGATGACCGCGCTCGCACTGATCCTCGTCGCCCTCACCGCGGTGGTCGGGGCGATCGCCGGACGCCTGTCCGCCCACGGACTGCTCGGAGCCGCCCTGGCCGCCGTCACCGCGCTCGCCACCGCGGGTGCAGCCCTCGCCGCACTGGCCGCGCCCCCGGTCCACGGCGCCGCACTCGCGGCGACGTACGTCACCGCGGTGGTGGCGGCCGCGACCGGTGGTGCCCCCATGGTGTTGGCTGCCTTCCGGTTCGCGCGGCGCCAACCCGATGCCGGGGCCGGAACGAACGACGGCGGCCCGCTCCGGGGCGGCCGGGTGATCGGCCTGTTGGAGCGGACCGCCGTCGTCGTGTCGATCCTCGCGGGCTGGCCCGAGGGCATCGCCGTGGTGCTGGCCGTCAAGGGCCTCGCACGCTACCCCGAACTGCGGGAGCCGCACGCCTCCGAGCAGTTCATCATCGGCACCTTCACCAGCGTGCTGTGGGCGGTCGCGGTCGCCGGTGTGGGGCAGGCACTGATCGGCTGACTATTCCTGTCCGGGTGGCAGCTGTCCGTGCCTCCCACCCTCGCCGAGGGCGGGACCGGACAGCGGGTTCTCGACCGGGGTGCGGGCGACGGCCTCGGCGGCGCGGACGGCCTTCTCGACCGCCGGGTCGGGCTTCATGTCGAACCAGTCGGCGACCTCGTCGGAGTCGTCCTCCGGTCGGGGCAGGTCCCGCTCGTCGGTGCGTGTCGGCTCGTACCGGAAGACGCCGTCGTCGCCGGGCGCGCCGAGGGTCTTCGCGAATCCCTTGAGTGCGTCGCCGAAGTCGCTGGGCACCAGCCACACCTTGTTGGCGTCACCCTTGGCCATCTCGGGCAGCGTCTGCAGGTACTGGTAGGCGAGCATCTCGGGGGTCGGTTTGCCGGACTTGATGGCCGCGAACACCTTCTCGATCGACTTGGCCTCGCCCTGCGCCTGCAGGTACTTGGCGGCCCGCTCACCCTGCGCACGCAGGATACGGGACTGCCGGTCGGCCTCGGCACCGAGAATCGCGGCCTGCTTGGCGCCCTCGGCGGCGAGGATCTGGCTCTGCTTGTCGCCCTCTGCGGTCTTGATCGAGGACTCGCGGTGGCCTTCGGCGGTGAGGATCATCGCCCGCTTCTCGCGGTCCGCCTTCATCTGCTTCTCCATCGACTCCTGGATCGACGGCGGCGGATCGATGCTCTTGAGCTCGACGCGGGCGACACGCAGGCCCCAGCGTCCGGTGGCCTCGTCGAGCACACCGCGCAGCTGGCCGTTGATCGAGTCACGCGAGGTGAGCGTCTCCTCGAGCGTCATCCCGCCGACGACGTTGCGCAGCGTCGTGATGGTGAGCTGCTCGACGGCGGCGATGTAGTTGCTGATCTCGTACACCGCGGCCTGCGGGTTGGTGACCTGGAAGTACACGACCGTGTCGATGGACAGGGTCAGGTTGTCCTGCGTGATGACGGGCTGCGGCGCGAACGACACCACCCGCTCGCGCAGGTCCACCTTGGCACGGATCCGGTCCACGAACGGCACCAGGAACGTCAGCTGCCCGGACACGGTCCGCGCGTAGCGGCCGAGCCGCTCGATCACGGCCGCCTCGGCCTGCGGCACCAGTGCCACCGACTTCGCGACCACTATCACGACGAGTACGACCAGTACCGCCAGAACTATCAGTGCTGCCATGTCTTCTAAGGTCCCCTCCATACGACGGCCGTCGCGCCGTCGATCTCCATCACCGTGACCGTCGTCCCCGGTGGGTACACCTCGGTGACGTCGAGTGGACGGGCGGTCCACACGTCACCGTCGAGCTTGACCGTGCCGCTGTGCTCGGCGACCTCGTCGAGGACGAGGGCCCGTTTGCCGGGCAGCGCGTCGACGTTGGTCGCGGTCAGCGGCGGTTTGTCGAAGCGACGCAACAGTGCCGGCCGCACCCCGAGCACGAGGGCGAGCGAGACGACGCCGAACACGACGGCGTCGATCCACACCGGAACATCGGTCACCGCGCTGAAACCGGCGGTCACCAGTGCGCCGCCCGCGAGCATCAGCAGGAAGAACTCCCCCACCAACGCCTCCGCGGCCGCCAGCAACACCCCCGCCACCAGCCACATCAATGCTGCCACGCCACCATCCAATCACGAACGGACGAATCGCTGCTCGGGCCGGGCGTCCCGCAGCTCAGTCGACGGTCACGAAGTCGACGAGTCGTTCGACGGCACCGATGAGGGGGGCCTCGAGGTCCCGGAAGCTGTTCACCGCGTTGTAGACGCGGCGCCAGCCGTCCTGCGGGGTGCCCCAGCCGAGGGCGTCGCAGATCCCGGTCTTCCAGTCCTGGCCGCGGGGAATGCGCGGCCACGCGTCGATGCCGACGGCGGTGGGCCGCACCGCTTCCCACACGTCGATGTAGGGGTGGCCGGTGACCATGACGTACGGGCCGAGGCCCTGGGTGAGGCGTTCCTCCTTGGAACCGGTGACGAGGTGGTCGACGAGCACCCCCACCTTGCGGCCGGGGCCGGGCTCGAACTCGACCAACCGGTCGGCGAGGTTGTCGAGGCCCTCGAGGTGTTCGACGACGACGCCCTCCACCCGCAGGTCGTGGCCCCACACGCGTTCGACGAGGGCGGCGTCGTGCACGCCTTCCACCCAGATCCGGCTGGGCAGCGCGGTGCGGGCCCGCAGGCCGTCGACCTTCGTGGAACCGGACGCCGACCGCTGCGGCTTCTGCGCCTGCGGGGCCGGGCGGACGAGGGTGACGGGTCGGCCGTCGATCAGGAACGCGGCCTCGCGCATCGCGAACAGCCGGGTGCGGCGTCCGGCGTCCTCCAGCCGGACGAAGTCGCCGTCGTAGGTGCGTTCGAAGCCGACGACGGCCCCGCAGAATCCGGTGGCCGCGTCCTCGACGACGAGGTCCTTCTCGGCCGCCACCTGCGGTGTCGCGGGTTTCCGGGTGCGGGAGTGGCCGGCGAAGATGTCGCCGTAGCTGTTGCGCGCGTTCACGCCCGTCCACGCTAGGCGAGTGCGGCCGGGGCGGAGGCCCCGCCACGCCGCCTATGCTCGAATGCGTGAGTTCTCCCAGCGCGACGCTGACTCTGTGGGCCGGTTCCTGGCTTGCCGGCGGCAGCGCCCCCGACGACGTGATCGACGCCCTCCACGCGTGGGCTCCGATGCATCTGGTGGGTGCGTCGGATGCGGCGACGGCCCTGGCCGCGGACCTGGTGTGGCCGGGGGTCCAGGACGGCGGGGCGCCGATCCTGCTGCGGCTGCTGCGGCACGCCGCCGAGGCGCCCGGCACCGAGTTGCGGTTGGTGTTGCCCGCCGCCGGTGACGTGCGGGGGCTGCCGGCGGCGACCGGTTTCGCGCGGGCCGCGCTCGACGCCGGTGAGGGGGTGCTGGTCGGGGCGCCCGGTGACGGTGGTATCGGCCTCGTCCCGGTGGTCGAAGGCCCGGACGTGTTGCGCTGGACGGTGTTCCCGATCGCGACGGTGCCCGCCACCGGCGGCGAGTACGCGGGACTCGGGGAGGCCGAGTACGCGATGCGGGAGGCGATCCGGGACGCGGCGGACGCACTGCTGCAGATCTCGTCGGTGCACACGGGCCGGCCCGGCACCGATCCACGACGCCGGATCGCGGAGGCCATCGACGACCGCGCCCACCACCGCTACCCCGAGACGCTCCCGGCGCGGGCACTGCGGATCCTGGATTCGGCGGATCAGGTGGCTGCGATTCTTGCTGTCGCCGAAGAAGATTCACCGACCGAAGCCCCGTCGGCGTCGAGTGCCGCCGCCCGGGAGGCATTGCTGCGCCCCCTGTGGACGGCGGTGCGGACGGCCCGCGTCGCGGCCGTGACCGCGTGCGTGGGCAGCGGCCGGTCCCGAGTCTGACCGGTCAGTTCTCGAGTGCGGCCGCGAGCCGGTCGAGGGTACCGCCCATCGTGTGCTCGTTGCGGGCGACGCGGTCCTCGACGCCGGACACCCGCGCCCCGAACGCGCGGGCCTCGTCGGTGCGCAGGTCCTCGGTCCACTCGGTGATCCGGGTGCCGTCGTCGACGGCCTCGAGGCGGTAGCCCCAGGTGGCGTAGTGGACGCCGTACATCGAGCACTCGAACACGAAGCTGCGGCCCGGATCGGCCTCGATCACGGTGCCCTGCGTCGTCCATTCGTGGTCGCCGTTGCGGTTGTGGCCGTCGAACACCGCGCCGACCGACGGGCCGTCGGCGCCGCCCTGCCATTCACACGTGTGGCATTCCTCGGACCATTCCCCCATGCGGGTGACGTCCGAGATCGCCGCGTACACCTTCTCCGGTGCGGCAGCGATGTGGCGTGTCACCTCGAGCTTGTCGGTCATGCTCGTCCCCTTTCAACGGTGGTTCATGACGATGTGCCGGTCGATGCGGACGTGCTCGTCGAGCGTCGGATACAGCAGACCGGTATCGCGACCGTAGCCGCGACTACGTAGCCATGCATACACATCGCCCCACAACCAGATGCCGCCGGAGACGGTGTTGAACGGCGTGGGGAACGGGGTGCCGCGCTGCCGCACCCCGCGCACCCACTGGCCGACGGCCTGCCGTGTCACCCCGGCCCGGTCCGCGATGTCCTGCCGCGTCACCAGATCCGGGTGCGTGCGGGTGGGCCGCACTCCCTCACTCACCAACTGGTCGACCAGGCTCATTCCCGCTGTCGCACACCGCATTCCCTCGGTCACCACGGTGAGCAACTGGATACCGGCGTGATCGTGGAGCCGGGCATCGAAACCGTCGGCGACGACCGCCTCCCGCGACGCCGTCAGCAACGGCACGATGAACGTGAACTCGTAGCGGTGATACAGGCCGTCGGACACCCCACGAACCTAGCGAGCCGACGGCCACGTTTCCATTCGGAAACGATGTGCCCGCGACGAGACGTGCTTCCACACCGGATCATCTGTCGATCGGTAGCCTGACCGAATGTTCCTCGGCAGGATCGTCGCGTCCCGCATTCCCGCACCGTTGCTTTCTGCGTTCGTGCGCAACGCCGAGTTGGTGAAGTTCCTTGCGGTGGGGTCGCTCGCGTTCGTCACCACGTCGGCACTGTTCTTCGGCTTGAAGTGGACGATCCTGGAGGGCAAACCGATCACAGCGAATGTGACCGCCGTCCTCGTCGCCACGGTGCTCTCCTACGTCCTCAACCGCGAATGGGCGTTCACCGCCCGTGGTGGTCGGGAGCGTCGGCACGAGGCCGCCCTGTTCTTCGTCGTCGCCGGCGTCGGTTTGGTGATCAACCAACTACCACTGGCCGTGTCCCGCTACGCCTTCGCCCTGCAGACCCCGCACGTGTCGCCCGCTGCGGAGAACATCGCCGACTTCGTCAGCGCCACCGTCGTCGGAACCCTCCTCGCCACGGTCTTCCGTTGGTGGGCGATGCGCAGGTTCGTCTTTCCGGAACCTGTCGTTCCACAGCAGGAGCGGGACGCGGGCACGCCTGCAGTCCGGTCCGAGCCCTGATCGACCGGATCTTCCCCGAATCTCGCCTTCGATGCCGACCGGTCACCCGTGTCGCGTCGGCCGGTACACGAGTTCCTGGATCCGGCCGTCGAAGGTCCGGCTCTCGAGCAGGTCGAGGTCGAAGTCCGCGGCGCCGTGGAAGATCGGGGCGGTGCCGGTGTGTCCGGTGAGGACAGGGAAGATCGTCACCTGGATGCGGTCGACCAGGCCGGCAGCCATCAGGGCCCGGTTCATCGACAGGCTGCCGTGCGAGCGCAACGGCACCGCCGATTCCTCCTTCAGTCGGGCCACGACGTCGACGGCGTCACCGTGTGCGACGGAGGCGTCCGGCCAGTCGAGCGGCCCGGTCAACGTGGTCGACACCACCGTCGCCGGCAGGTGCACCATCCGGGTCACCCACGGATCGAGCACGTCGGGAAAATCGTCGGATGCACCCCGCATCGCCACGAACTCCCGGAACGTGTTGGCACCGAACACCGTCCGCTGCTCGCGTGCATACGATTCGAGGCGGTGCGCGAGGAACTCCGGGCCCTGTTTGCCCCAGTACCCGCCCCAGTCGCCTCCCTCGTACGATCCGTAGCCGTCGAGGCTGGAGAAGACGTCGAACGTGTACGTGGCGGACATGATGTGCTCCTCGGTCGTCGAAACCATACGACGAGACGGACTCGCCCCGGCGGCGAAACTCATCGCCCTCGGCCACGCCACCAGTGCGGGGGCGTCGACGAGAGGACGACGAGGACCCGCACCTCGAGAGCACCGACGGCACCGCGGTGTCGGATGCGTCGAGTAACAGGTGCATCGACGCATCCGCGTTTCCGAGTACCTCGGCCCGGTCGGGCCGGACCAGCGCGGCACCGGGATTCCGGCGGTCGGTCATCGCGCCCTCCTCCGGTCATGGTGGATGTCACGTGGCGAGCATGACTCCATCGTGCGCCGAAAACGGGAATGCCGTGCGGTGTTCGTGTCACCGGCCCTGGATTCAGGACCCCGGCCGCCGCACCGGCACGCAGCAGTCGACGGCGCAGATCGCGCCGTCGACGGTCGCGCCGAGGAGTGGTTCGGTTCCGAGCCGCTCGAGCGGGGTCCCGCCGGTGCGTTCGGTGACCAGTTCCCGGACCATGCGGGCGAAGCGTGGATCGGTGCCCGGTGTTCCGGCCCGGGCGAACCCGATCCCGAGTTCGGCGGCCTTGTCGCGGGCCTCGGTGTCGAGGTCCCACACCACCTCGAGATGGTCGGAGACGAACCCGACGGGGCAGACGATCACCGCCGGCACCCCGTCGGCGGCGACCGCCTCGAGATGCTCGCAGATGTCCGGTTCGAGCCACGGTACCTGCGGCGGCCCGGACCGGGACTGCCACACCACATCGAAGTCGTCGACACCGGCCGCGGTGGCTGCCAGTCGCGCGGCTTCCGCCACCTGACGGCTGTACAGGTGCCCGCCCGCACTCGGCGGGCCGGCCGCCGTGTCGGCCGACAGCGGCACCGAGTGCGCCGTGAACACCAGTCGCGCCCGATCGCGCACCTCGGCGGGCAACTGTTCACGGGCCACCCCGATCGCGTCGGCGAACGACGCGACCAGCAGCGGATGGTCGTAGTACTGGCGCAGTTTCGTCAACGCCGGGGCGTCGTCGCCGACCGCGGTCCGGGCCCGCACGATGTCCTCGTGGTACTGCCGGCACCCCGAGTAGCCGCCCCACGCCGACGTCGGGAACACCAGTGCGTTGCGGACGCCGTCGTCGCGCATCCGGGCGACGGTGTCCTCGACCATCGGATGCCAGTTGCGGTTCCCGAAGTACACCGGCAGTTCGATTCCGGCGGCCCGCAACTCGTCCTCGACCCGCACGATGATGTCGCGGTTGAGGGCGTTGATCGGCGACACTCCCCCGAAGTGCAGATAGTGCTCCACAACCTCGTCGAGGCGTTCCGGGGGCACCCCGCGGCCGCGGGTGACGTTCTCCAGGAACGGTCGCACGTCGTCGGGTTTCTCGGGTCCACCGAAGGACAGCAGCAGCAGTGCGTCGTACACGGCGTCAGCCCATGAAGTTCTCGGGGAACCACGTGTTGTGGCTGGCCCCGCCGTCGACATAGATGATCGAACCGGTGGTGGCGGGCAGGAAGTCCGACAGCACCGCGCACACGCTCGTGCCCACGACGCCCGGATCGTCGACGTTCCAGCCGATGGGCGACGCCCCGTCCCAGTACTCGTTGAGCATGTTCAGCTTCTTGGCGTCGTCGGTGGCCGTCCCCGAGATCGCCTTGGCCGCGAGTGTCTTGATCGGGCCCGCCGCCACCAGGTTGGAGCGGATCTTCTTGGCGTAGCCCACTTCCCGGGCCACGTACCGGTTCACCGATTCGAGCGCCGCCTTCGCGACACCCATCCAGTTGTAGTCCGGCATCGCGGTGCGCGGATCGAAGTCCATGCCGACGATCGACCCGCGCTCGTTCATGACGGGTAGCACCGCGCGCGCGAGGGACGCGTAGCTCCACGCGGAGATCTCGAACGCCCTGGCCACGTCGGGGCCCGGACCGTCGAGGAACGGCAGCGCGTCGGGACCCATCAGCGTCTTGGGGGCGAACGCGATCGAGTGGACGACCCCGTCGAGCCCCTCCGGTGCCAGTTCGCGGACCCGGTCGGCGAGCGCACCGAGGCACTCCTCGTCGGTGACGTCCAGTGCGATGGCCGGCGGCACCTCCTGCGGCAGCCGCTTGGCGATCCGGTCGATCAGCCGCAGGCGCTCGGGGATACCGGTGATGATCACCTTCGCACCCTGCTCCTGCGCCACCTTCGCGGTGTGGAACGCGATCGACGCGTCGGTGATGATGCCGGTGACGAGAATGGTCTTGCCCTCGAGCAGTCCGCCCATGGGTGGTGGTCCTCCTGTGTGATGAAAGCCGTTGTGTCCGTGCGGGTACCGAAGCGGGTCAGTGACCCATGCCCATGCCGCCGTCGACGGGGATCACCGCGCCGGAGACGTACGCCGAGTCGTCGGACGCCAGGAAACTGACCACTGCCGCGACGTCCTCGGGCTTGCCGAGCCGCTGCAGCGGGATGAACTTCTTGGCGGTGTCGCGCAGATCGTCGGACAGGTCCGCGGTCATGTCGGTCTCGATGAAACCGGGGGCGACGACGTTCGCGGTGATCGAACGCGACCCCAGTTCACGGGTGAGGGACCGGGCCATGCCGACGACACCGGCCTTGGACGCCGCATAGTTGATCTGCCCGGCCTGACCGGCCAGACCCACCACCGAGCCGAGGAAGATCATGCGGCCCCAGCGGGCCCGCAACATCGCCCGGTTGGCGCGCTTGGCGCACCGGAACGCGCCCGTGAGGTTGGCGTCGATCACCTTGGTGAACTGGTCCTCGTCCATCCGCATGAGCAGGGTGTCGTCGGTGATGCCGGCGTTGGCGACCAGCACCTCGACGGGCCCCTGATGGTCCTCGACCTCCTTGAACGCGCGGTCGATCGAATCGGAGTCCGTGACGTCGCACTTCACCCCGAACAGCCCCTCGGG
This sequence comes from Prescottella sp. R16, assembly GCF_030656875.1. Classification (NCBI taxonomy): domain Bacteria; kingdom Bacillati; phylum Actinomycetota; class Actinomycetes; order Mycobacteriales; family Nocardiaceae; genus Rhodococcus; species Prescottella sp. R16. The sequence goes on along the minus strand of NZ_CP130943.1, from coordinate 2,161,446 downwards.
CACCCCGGAACCGCGGTGGGTGACGGCGACCTTGTGGCCGTCGGCCAGCAGTCGCCGGGCGACGGCCAGACCGATGCCACGGTTGCCTCCGGTGACGAGCACGGAACGGGACGGGACGGAAGTATTCGACATGCGGATCAACCTATCTGCTGGGCGGTGGGTTGCGGGCGCGGCTGGACGAATTCGACGGATCGGACGGAAAGCTCCGGGTCACGGAAGACGTTGCCGCAGTACCAGGGCGATTCCGAGACCGGCTGCGGTGCACAGGACCCCGAGGACCAACCAGGGCCGGCTCGCGTCACCGCGGGTGTTCTCGAACCCGATCTGCTCCTCGAGCGTGTCGTACACCCTGCGCAGTTCCTCGAGACTGGATGCGGTGAAGAAGCTTCCGCCGGACAGGTCGGCGATCTCCCGCAGCGACGGGTCGTCGACGGGGACCGGGATCCGGTCGCCCTCGATGTCGACGGTGCCGTAGTTGGTGCCGAACGAGATCGTCGAGATCGGCACCCCTTTCTCCTTCGCCTTGCGGGCGGCGGTGAACGCGCCGCGCGGATCGTCGCCGGACTCGGGCACGGTCTGTTTGCCGTCGGACAGCAACACGATGCGGGCGGGCGGCGCCTGTTCACTGCCACCGAGGACGGCGGCGAGCGTGTCGATCGACTGCAGCGACGTGAAGATCGCCTCACCGGTCGCGGTGCGCTCGCTGAGTTTCAGGTTGTCGATCGCGGCCTTCGTGTCGTCCCGGTTCGGGGTGGGCGACACCAGCACCGACGCGGTGCCCGCGAACGCGACCAGGCCCAGGTTGATGCCGGGGGTCAGGCCCTCGGCGAACGACTTCGCCGCCTCCTGCGCCGCCTCGAGCCGGCTCGGCTCGACATCGGTGGCTTTCATCGACAGCGACACGTCGATCACCAGGACGACGGTCGCCCGGTTGCGCGGCACCCGCTTGTCGGACGTCGGCCCGGCCAGCGCGACCGTCAGCAGCAACAGACCCACCAGCACCAGCGCGGTCGGCAGATGCCGCGTGAAGCGAGGCCGGTTCGGCGCCACCTTCTCGAGCAGCTCCATGTTGGCGAACCGCAGCACGTGCTTCTGCCGGCGCCGCTGGATCAACACGTATCCGGCGGCGAGCGCGGCGACGACGGCGAGGAACAGCAGCCACCACGGGGACGCGAACTGCGACAGGCTCATCCGCGGGCCACCCGGTGTGTCGGCGTCCCGAACGTGTGCCGGCGGGCGGAGACGAACCGGACCACGTCGGCGATCCAGTCCCGGTCGGTGCGCAGGCTCAGCCGGGGTGCCCCGCACCGGCGCAGCGTCGCCTCGACGTCGGCGCGGTGCGCGGCGGCGGCGCGGGCGAAGTCGGCCCGCAGCGACGGGGTCGTCGAGAACTCGCGGGTGCGACCGGATTCCGGGTCGTACAGCACCACGTCGCCGGCGTCGGGCAGTTCCAGATCGCGCGGGTCGAGGACCTCGACGGCGAGCAGATCGTGCCGCCCGGACAGGGCCCGCAGCGAATGCTCCCAGTCGATGGGGCCGAGGAAATCGCTGATCACCACCGCCAGGCCGCGGCGCCGTTGCGGCCGCCGCAGTGATTCGAGGGCGCCGCGCAGATCGCCGCGGACCCCGTCGGGTGCGTGCGGGGTGGACGCGATGCGCCGCAGCATCGCCTGCGCGTGGACACGTCCGCCGCGGGCCGGAATGCGCTGCAGCCGTTCCCCGGTCGCGACGATCGCCCCGATCCGGTTGCCGCTGCCACCCGCGAGATGGGTGACCGCGGCGGCCGCGGCGACCGCGAGATCCCGCTTCTCGCAGCCGGTGGTACCGAAGTCCAGGCTCGACGACAGGTCCAGCACCAGCCACGTCTCGAGTTCGCGGTCGGCGACGGTCTGCCGCACGTGCGGGTGGGTCGTGCGCGCGGTGACCGACCAGTCCATCTGCCGGACGTCGTCCCCGGGCTGGTACTCGCGGGCGTCACCCGGTTCGGATCCGGGCCCCGGGATGAGACCGAGATGGTCGCCGTGCAGGACGCCGTCGAGACGGCGTCGGACCGTCAGTTCGAGAGTGCGCAGGGCCGCTGTCATCTCCGGGTCGCGCAACGATCCGCCGCGAAACGACGGCACCCCCGGTCCGGAACCGGCCCCGGCGTCCGAGCGGCGGATCACTGCGGCGCAGGTCCGGGCGACGTCGCGGGAACCGGGCCGGGTTCACCGGTGCGCGCGGGTCCCGGCACCGGCTGCGCACCCACCTGCGGCAGCCCGACGGTCTGCAGCACGCGGCCGATCACGTCGTCGGGAGACACCTCGTCGGCGAGCGCGTCGTACGACAGGACGAGCCGGTGCCGCAGCACGTCCGGGACGATCTCGAGGACGTCCTGCGGGACGACGTAGTCGCGGCCGCGCAGCAGCGCGAGCGCGCGGGACGCGGAGATGATGCCGAGGGTGGCGCGCGGGGACGCCCCGTACGCGATCCAGCCGGCGACGTCGTCGAGCCCGTACCGGCGAGGGCTTCGGGTCGCGGCGATGACCCGCACCACGTAGTCGACGAGCGCGTGGTGCACGAACACGGTGCTCGCCACCTTCTGCAGCCGCACCATCTCCTGCGCGTCGAGGATCTGCTGCGGCTCGGGCGGCGCGACCCCCATCCGGTAGACGATCTCGCGTTCCTCCTCGATCGACGGGTAGTCGACGAGGACCTTGAACAGGAACCGGTCGCGCTGGGCTTCCGGCAGCGGGTAGACGCCCTCGTTCTCGATCGGGTTCTGGGTGGCCATCACCAGGAACGGTTCGGGCATCGGGTAGGTGGTGCCGCCGATCGAGACGTGCCGTTCGGCCATCACCTCGAGCAGCGCCGACTGCACCTTCGCCGGGGCGCGGTTGATCTCGTCGGCGAGCAGGAAGTTCGCGACGACGGGGCCGAGTTCGGTGTCGAACGCCTCTCGGCCCTGCCGGTAGATGCGGGTGCCGATCAGATCGGTCGGCACCAGGTCGGGGGTGAACTGGACGCGGGAGAACGAGCCGCCGACGACCTTCGCGAACGTCTCCACCGCGAGCGTCTTCGCGACCCCGGGCACACCTTCGAGCAGCACGTGCCCCTTCGCGAGGACCCCGACGAGCATGCGTTCGACGAGCCGGTCCTGACCGACGATGACCCGTTTGACCTCGTAGATCGCCCGCTCGAGCAGGTGCACGTCACGGGCCAGGTCGGATACCGGTCCACCCACTCCCTGCACCGCTCCGGCCTGGCCGGACCCCGTCACAGCACCGTCACCTGAGGTCACCAAGAACCCTCGCTTCCCACTAGCCCGAGTCGACACGTCATCTCTCACGACACCATACGGACAGCGTAGGGCGTCATCCCGTCCCATCGCACCGGCGAGACCTTCACGACCGACCCGGACTGCGGGGCCTCGAGCATCTGCCCGTCCCCGAGGTACAGGGCGACGTGCTGGCTCGCACCCGGCCCCCAGAACAGCATGTCGCCGCGGCGCATCTGGGACGACGGCACCTGCGTGCCGGCGGTGTACTGGTAGCCGGTGTAGTGGGGCAGCGAGATACCGACACCGGCGAACGCGTAGATCATCAGGCCGGAGCAGTCGAAGCCGACCTTCGCGAAGTCGCCGTAGCTGTCGGCGACGCCGCCGTCCCGGATGCCGAGGGTGGGGCCGCCGGCGTTGCCACCGCCCCACGCGTACTGGACGCCGAGCTGCGACATGCCCCGGTCGATCACCGTTTCGATGGCGGCGCTGCCGGTCACCGCCGGCCCCATCGGTGGTGGCGAGGACGGTGACGAGGGGGCCGAAGGGATTGCGGGGCCGTCGTCGTCGAGCTGGGTGTGGGATCGCTGCCCGTTCGCGAGCTGCGCGGCACGTTCGTTCGCGGCCCGATCCTCCGCAGCCCGGCGCGCGGCCTCCGCCGCGGCAGCGGCCGCCTCCTCCGCGCGGCGCTGCTCGTCCCACACCAGGTACGCGTCCCGCTGTCCCTGCAGACCGGCGACGTTGTCCCGGGCCGCGTCGAGCTGCGCCTGCGCGGCGTTGCGGGACGCCTCGATCTCGGCCTTGCGGGCGGCCTGTTCCTCGAGGGCCGCGCGGGCGCTCGCGATCGCCTGCTCCGCCTCGGCCTTCTTGGCCTCGGCCTCGCTCGCGGCGGCGTCGGCACGTTCCTTCGCCTCGCGGGCCGCCGAGTCCCGGTTCGCCTGCGCGGTACGGGCCCGCTGCAGATTTTCGAGGACCGCCTTCTGGCTCGCCGACAGGCGCCGCATGATCTGCGCACGGTCGAGGATGTCGTCCGGGCCGGTCGCGCCGAAGAACGACGACAGGGACGCCACGTTGCGGCCCTTGGTGTAGCTCTCGACGGCGTAGTCGGTGAACCGTTGCTGCGCCTGATCGATCCGGGTGTTCGCGTCGTCGAGCGCCTGCCGGCTGCTCTCGACGAGTGCGCCCGCGGCGTCCGCCTCGTCGCGCGCGGTCTGCAGGTCGACCAGCGCCCGGTTGACGCCCTCCCGTTTGATCGCGACCTCGTCGTCGAGTGCGGCGAGCTGCTGGTTCGCGGACGCCACCTGATTGACGAGGTCGCCGACCTGCGCGACGCTGTCGGCGACCTGCGCACGACCACTGTCGATTTCGGCGTCGGACGGGTTCGGGGGCGGCGGCGGTACGGCGAGCGCGGCACCCGGGAGCCCCAGGACCAGGGTTCCGGCGATCCCGCCGGCGAGCAGGGCGCGTCCGAGACGGGAACGCGCACGAGCGAGACTCGGATTCCGCACGCCTGCGCGTGAACTCCGTCGTCTCACATCACTCTCCCGGCCGGGCACGTCACCGTCACGGCACTTCCCTCCCGGAAACACCACAGGCACCGTACGACACATGACGCCCGTCGGCGCTCTCTTGTCACAAAAGAGACCGCGGGTGTGTCGGGCGGGATCAGGCAGGGGTGTCGGAGTCGGCGGGAGCCGGGCCGCGACGGGCCTTCGCCCAGTAGGAGACGCCGCCGACGAGCGCGACGAGCAGGATCAGCACGGCGGTGATCGCACCCCACGAGATGTGCGGGGCGGTGACCTCGTCGACGAAGTTGTTCGCGGACTGCACCGCGTTGCCGCCGGTGTACGTGTGGTCCTGGGCGCCCTCGAGGACGACCCGGCTGAGGGTGTCGCTGTACGTGCCGGGCGCCGACGGGCTCAGCACCAGCACAGTGCCGCCGTCGGTGGTGCCGATCTCGGTGGCCAGGTCACGCAGCTGCTCGGCCCGCGGCGGGCTCGTCTCGAGCACCACGATCCGCAGATCGATGCCCTCGCTCTGTGCACGGGCCACCACGTCCCGTAGACCGTCGACGTCCGCGGCGGGGGCCGATACCCCGTCGTCGGCGAGATCGGCGAGCACGGTGTCCACGGACACTCCGTCTGGGATCGTGGCGGCGAGCGGCAGTCGAGCGGGCGCGATGTGGGCAGGCATCTCTCATCCGGGTTCGGTGGACGGACAGGGCAGGCGGAACGCCTGAATGCACAGTACGTGACGGGTCGCCGGGTTCCGTTGCACCGGCGCCGCACGTACGTGAGGATGAGGTGGCGCGTGCCGGAAGCCGGACCCTGCGGTCTCACAGGACAAGCGTACTGTTAGACTCGATGTCGAGAAGCCCGCGACAGGTCCGGTTCGGTCCGTAGATCGAACCGAACACTGCTGCCGTGCCTCGCTTCAGCCGTCGTCACAGCCCCGTCGACGGCGAACCTCAATGACGAGTGGAGCTGACGTGACCACCAGTATCGATACGTTCGGCGCCAAGGGAACCCTCGCAGTCGGAGACAACTCGTACGAGATCTTCCGCCTCGCCGCCGTTCCCGGCACCGAGAAACTGCCCTACGCGCTCAAGGTTCTCGCCGAGAACCTCCTGCGTACCGAGGACGGCGCCAACATCACCGCCGACCACATCCGCGCCATCGCGGGCTGGGATCCCTCGGCCGAGCCGAGCGTCGAGATCCAGTTCACGCCCGCCCGCGTGATCATGCAGGACTTCACCGGCGTCCCCTGCGTCGTCGACCTCGCCACCATGCGCGAGGCCGTCACCACCCTCGGCGGCGACCCCAACAAGGTCAACCCGCTGTCGCCGGCCGACATGGTCATCGACCACTCGGTGATCCTCGACGTGTTCGGCCGCGCCGACGCCCTCGAGCGCAACGTCGACCTCGAATACCAGCGCAACGGCGAGCGCTACCAGTTCCTGCGCTGGGGCCAGGGTGCGTTCGACGACTTCAAGGTCGTCCCCCCGGGCATGGGCATCGTCCACCAGGTCAACATCGAGTACCTGGCGCCGACCGTCATGGTCCGTAACGGTCAGGCCTACCCCGACACCTGTGTCGGCACCGACTCGCACACCACGATGGTCAACGGCCTCGGCGTGCTGGGCTGGGGCGTCGGCGGTATCGAGGCCGAGGCCGCGATGCTCGGCCAGCCGGTCTCCATGCTGATCCCGCGCGTCGTCGGCTTCAAGCTGACCGGTGAGATCAAGCCGGGCGTCACCGCGACCGACGTCGTGCTCACCGTCACCGACATGCTCCGCAAGCACGGTGTCGTCGGCAAGTTCGTCGAGTTCTACGGCAAGGGCGTCGCCGAGGTGCCGCTGGCCAACCGCGCCACCCTGGGCAACATGAGCCCCGAGTTCGGTTCGACCGCCGCGATCTTCCCGATCGACGCCGAGACCATCAACTACCTGCGCCTGACCGGCCGCGACGACGAGCAGCTCGCGCTCGTCGAGGCCTACGCCAAGGAGCAGGGCCTGTGGCACAACCCGGACCACGAGCCCGCCTACTCCGAGTACCTCGAGCTGGATCTCGGCACCGTCGTGCCGTCGATCGCCGGCCCGAAGCGCCCGCAGGACCGCATCCTGCTGTCGGAGTCGAAGGACGCGTTCCGCCGCGACATCGTCACCTATGTCACCGACGGGACCCCGGCCGCGCACACCTCGCTGGACGAGGCCGTCGAGGAGTCCTTCCCGGCGTCCGATCCGGTGGCATCGTCGACCGCGCACGACGAGCCCACCGTTCCGTCGGCCGCCAACGGCTCGCACGGCCGTCCGTCCAACCCGGTCCAGGTGCGCTCCGAGGAGCGCGGTGACTTCGTCCTCGACCACGGCGCCGTCGTCGTCGCGGGCATCACGTCCTGCACCAACACCTCGAACCCGTCGGTCATGATCGGTGCCGCACTCCTCGCCCGCAACGCGGTCGAGAAGGGCCTGTCGTCGAAGCCGTGGGTCAAGACCAACATGGCGCCCGGTTCGCAGGTCGTCGCCGACTACTACGAGAAGGCCGGCCTGTGGCCGTACCTCGAGAAGCTGGGCTTCTACCTGGGCGGCTTCGGCTGCACCACTTGCATCGGCAACACCGGTCCGCTGCCGGAGGAGATCTCCAAGGCCGTCAACGACAACGACCTCGCGGCCGCTGCCGTCCTGTCCGGTAACCGCAACTTCGAGGGACGCATCTCCCCCGACGTGAAGATGAACTACCTGGCGTCCCCGCCGCTGGTCATCGCGTACGCCATCGCCGGCACCATGGACTTCGACTTCGAGACCGACGCCCTGGGCAAGGACGCCGACGGCAACGACGTCTTCCTGAAGGACATCTGGCCGTCCGCGCAGGAGATCGACGACACCATCAAGTCGGCGATCAGCCAGGACATGTTCCGCAAGTCCTACGCCTCCGTCTTCGAGGGCGACGAGCGCTGGCAGAACCTGGCCACCCCCGAGGGCGACACGTTCGCGTGGGACGACAACTCGACGTACGTCCGCAAGGCGCCGTACTTCGACGGCATGACGATGGACCCGGCTCCGGTCTCCGACATCAAGGGCGCCCGCGTCCTGGCTCTGCTCGGCGACTCGGTCACCACCGACCACATCAGCCCGGCCGGCCCCATCAAGCCCGGCACCCCGGCCGCCCAGTACCTGGACGCGCACGGTGTCGAGCGCAAGGACTACAACTCGCTCGGTAGCCGTCGTGGCAACCACGAGGTGATGGTCCGCGGCACGTTCGCGAACATCCGCCTGCAGAACCAGCTGCTCGACGGCGTCTCCGGCGGCTACACCCGTGACTTCACCGTCGAGGGTGCGCCGCAGGCGTTCATCTACGACGCGTCGCAGAACTACCAGGCCGCCGGCATCCCGCTGGTCGTCCTGGGCGGCAAGGAGTACGGCTCCGGATCGTCGCGCGACTGGGCCGCCAAGGGCACCCGCCTGCTCGGCGTCAAGGCCGTCATCACCGAGTCGTTCGAGCGCATCCACCGCTCCAACCTCATCGGCATGGGCGTCGTCCCGCTGCAGTTCCCGGCCGGAGAATCTGCCGCGAGCCTCGGACTGGACGGCACCGAGACCTTCGACATCGAGGGCATCGAGAAGCTGAACGAGGGCGTCACCCCGAAGACGGTCAAGGTCACCGCGACCAAGACCGACGGCGGCAAGATCGAATTCGACGCGGTCGTCCGCATCGACACCCCCGGTGAAGCCGACTACTACCGCAACGACGGCATCCTGCAGTACGTGCTGCGCAACATGATCCGCGGCTAGTAGCGGTTCCTGTCGCACGCTCTCACGCAGTGCACCGACGGCGGGCCCGGGACAGCTGTCTCGGGCCCGCCGTTCGCAATATCGGACGAAAGGAAGTCGGCGTGCCGAAGGTCAGTGAAGACCATCTCGCGGCACGGCGGAGCCAGATCCTCGACGGCGCCCGCCAGTGCTTCGCACAGTACGGCTACGACGGCGCCACCGTACGCCGTCTCGAAGAGACCACCGGGCTCTCCCGCGGCGCGATCTTCCACCATTTCAAGGACAAGGACGGCCTGTTCCTCGCTCTCGCACACGAGGACGCCACCCGTATGGCCGATGTCGTCGCCGAGGGCGGCCTCGTCCAGGTGATGCGCGACATGCTCGCCACACCGGAACAGTTCGATTGGCTCGGAACACGTCTGGAGATCGCGCGCCGACTGCGCACCGACCCCGAGTTCGCGCGCGCCTGGAGTCAGCGCAGCGCCGAACTCACCGAGGCCACCGCCCGCCGGCTCGAAACCCAGAAGTCGGCCGGACGTCTCCGTGACGACCTGCCCACCGATGTCTTCATCGACTACCTCGACCTCGTCCTCGACGGACTCATCGCCCGCATCGCCTCCGGGCACGGCACCGAAAACCTCAGTGCCGTCCTCGATCTCGTCGAGGAATCGGTGCGGCGGACACGGTAGGGAGGGACAGCTCTCACCCCGGAGGCATCTCCGGTAGCCACGGGAACGTCAGATCGACCCGTGGCGGGCTTGCCGGATGAACGACCGCAAGAACGGTATTCGGATACCACTCATGGTAGTGACGTACCTCGTCTACGCCCATCTGATTCGACGTCCACGTGTCCCAGACAGTAGAGCTGACCTTCACCTGGAGATGCTCGTCTCCGCAGCGAACGTCCAGACCGTAGGACGCGGTGCCGCTTCCCGTCTCGACTCGATACCCGGCGGCCTCGTAGAGGGACCTAACAGCTGCGACTGATCCATCCAACGCTGCAGCCAGGTCGGATCCGGTACCGACACCGAAGGTCCCGGAATCAGGCCCGACGAACGTGCCCCTGATCGGCTCCCACCGCATCGGCAATGGCCTCAGCCCCGCGGAACCCGACGACCGTTTCGCGAGGTGAATCGCCCCGGCCAGTGCTACGAACCCGCGTGCCGCCGCTTCTCCGCTCCGCGATGGCCCGCGCCGCCCGATCTGCAACAACGGACCGACGCCTAACTCCGTTGCCGCACGAATCAAGGCTGGAGTTCCCGGCCATTCGGGAAGAACCGAGATCTTACCGCTCAAGAGACCACTCGCCCCTGCGAAAGCATGCTCGTGGCGCAGCACCGCGTATCCGACCGTCGCGAGTTGCGAATTGTCCGACACTCCAACTCCGCCGGTACCTCGATGGTGATTCGGCCGTGTTGTGTGAACGAACGCCTGATCGATCAGTCCCGACCATTCGGATGGCAGATCGAAGCCATCGGTCATGCGCAGACGCGCACTACGCCACCCCGTAGGTACTCCTTCCAGGAGGCCCGGCAACTCAAATCGATCAGGCCATTCACTCGAGACGTTCCGCTGCCCATACCGATCGACGAACACTGCAGCGGCACGCTCTCGTGCCGCACCACGGTCAGAGCCTTTGGCACTGGCCGATCGACCTCGTCTGTCGTCGAACACGAACGTTCGACTGGCGCTGTCCCATGCCGATGCCCGGTCCCGCTCGGGGAGTAGCAGATTGAAGCTCCGGCTCAGGTAGACGGTATTGCGCCTACTCGCAAGCACACGGTCGACCGTATCTGCGACTATGTGCCATGCGCGGGCTTCCTCGCCGAGGTAAACGAGCAACCCCACGACTTGCATCGACACCTGCGAGGCGACAGCAGGATGGTCCTGTTCCGACAGCCGAGTCAGCGCGAGGAACTGCGGTGAATCGCTGACCGAGCGCGCCAATGTCCGCCATAGTTCGTCGGCGCGTTCCTCCAGTTGTGTCCCCGCGAGGTACCACGAATCGACGAACAGTCGCGAAATAAGTTCCCGCTTCAGCCACGTCTTCCCGATCGCTACCAGCGCTGTCAAGGTTTCCGCGGTCACCTCGGGAACCCGCGTCGAGAGCTGTGCGCGGTAGCGTTCGCTCATCAATGCGACGCTCATACCGCGCAACAGGACCAACGCACTCGGATCATCCGGAGTGGCACCGAGGAACTCCAGCACCGCACTTTCGTCGAGTTCCGCCGCCATCACCGCGAACGCCTCGCCACCCACTGTCTCCCACACTCCGAGGTCTCGTCGCTCCCACCGTCGACAGGATTCTATTGTCGAGGAAACGAGACGCCAGATCGGGCGTTGATCCGAATCGGAGAAGGACGGGACCGGAGCTGTGAAACACGCACTGGACGCACGGAAGGGCATCGTCATCCCGGCCACGAACGCGAATCGAGCCGGCTTCTATCGATGCCCGATCTGTCTGGGCGCTGCTGACCTGAGAGCCGGGAGAATCAACACCGCTCATTTCGCACACCAGAAGTACACAGCGCCCGAGGACTGCGAGAACTACCACCCGAGTTTCGGACGGTCCGGCACTAACTGGGGCGTCCGGCGCGGCGCCCGGCACCTCGTTCACATCAATCCACTGACCCGCTCCTGGGATCTGATCATCGAGCTGGACGAGATTCCAGTCGACGAGAGTCTCATGACTGCGGTCTCTCTCCTCCGATTCGAGGGGATCGAGGTGCGACACAACGGTGTTCACCACGAATCCCTCGAGATCGACCGCCTCAGTCCCGGATCCACCCGCAACGTCGTGCGAATCGGGCCGTCCCGGCACCACACCGAGTTCCGAACGATCGGGCGCTGGCCGTCGACCGTCCGCCGTGACCGGTGGAACGTCGTCCTTCCAGGCATTCCGGAGACCGGGGCCTTGTTCGCTCAGTACCGCGGGGGCGCGTTCCACCGACACGATCCGTGGGTACCGCTCCACTGGGGACAGCGACTCGTCCTGATTGGCAGCAAAACCGCCGAGCCGCCACGACAGCTCGACGCCCGACGGCTCGAATCGATTCACTCCGACGGAACCCTGTGGTCCGCATGGCTGGTAACGCTCCCCCAGCAAGAATCCCGGCATGCAACAAAGTGGCTGAGCCGGTTCGCCGCTCTTCTCGAGACCGCCTACTCCCGGACTCGTCTGTTGACACCACCCATCGAGTACGACACGAACGGGCCCTGTTATCACGCTGGGATGCCGGTCGTCGCGCTTCCTGCCCGGGACGCCAGCGTCGTGGCTGCCGAATCGGCGGACAACACGGTACGCGGTATCGAGATCTCTAAGCGGTCCACGTCGGCCCAACGTCTGATTTCCGTCACAGTCACCCGACGAGGGGCGGTGCGACTGCGTACCGACCGTCGTGGTGATGCCCTCCACTATGAGGTCGTTCCGGCCGACCGAGCGACAATCGATCGTCCCGACGACCCGTGGGCACTGATCGCCGACGACACGTCGTTACCGGTCCACGGCACCTATCGCTCCGCGAGCACTGCCGCCGTCTACCGGATCACCACGAGGATTCCGGCGTTGACGTTCTCGGCGACCGTTCGCACGCACACTCACGCCAGGCACGCACTCCACAATGCGAATGCGGAGACCACGACAGCCTGGCTGAACGAGCACGCCGCCCACGCACACGAGTTCGAGGTCGACGCCGGGAACCTCGGATTCGTGCGGGTTACGGCCCCCGAACGAACACTCGCCAGGGAGCCGCGGCTGAGACCGTCGTGGATGTCGGCGCACGTTGCCGCGACCGGCAGACCGGTAGGAGCGATGCCTCCCCACTGGCCCCGCACGCAACGGTGACCGGGCGGCGACTCGCCGCAATCGCTGTCCGTAACATGTCCGGGTGGCAGTTTCCATCGGAACACAGATCATCGGTTCCATCAGCTGGATCAATAGCGGTTCTCCCCGTATCGCGGGTGTCGAGCCGCAATTCGTTCTCGACAAGGATTCCTGGCGTCCGGCCGACCCTGCAGACGCCCCCACCAACGGAAACATCTTCTGGTGGAACGCCTTCGACGTCCAGCAAGGGTCCGCGATCCTCCTAACAGTTGTCGAGAACCAGCCAGGGCGAGACGACCATTTCAAGGTGAGTCGCCCCGAGTATCTATGCCCGGTCCTCGATCTCCGGCACCTCCGCTACTGGGAGGCGTACCAGCGGGCGATGAAGATCTGGTTCGACACCATGCCCGAAGTTGAGGCCGGACGGGACGTCTACGTTCTCGCCGCAGACAAGATCACCCTCGGTCCGTTCCGTGCTCGGGAGGACGGCACCCGATTCTTCCTCGAACCGAGCGGCTTCCCACCGGAACGTGTTCCGTTCAGCGAGGACGACAATGCCCTCGTCGTCGTGAACGGACGCCGTTACCACACACCTTCACCGCCATTCACGGCATTCCTGGACTGCCGACCGGACGACGAGACCCTCCAGACCGCGCTCCGGCGTGCAGTCGTGATCGCGCAGCGCTCCCGCGAGGCCCCTCCTGCCTTGGAGACGAAGAATCTCCGAGCCCAGGTGGCTGATTTCCTCCGCGAGGCTGCCACCATGAGTGAACGCCGAATCGATCGAGCACGATTCGAACGCGCGTTCATGATCTGCGAGGACAGCGGTTCGGTCGAAGGCTGGGCTACGGACCTGATCGATCTAGTTCTCGAGCACCCGCGCGTCTCTGATCGCATCACGCACGCCACCGAGGAAGCCAACCGCACTGCACTACAGGAGGCCCACGCACGGATCGCCGCTGAGACAGCTTCCGCGAATACCGAACTCACGTCTCTACGCGAGTCGATCGCGGCACTGCGTACCGAACACGATCAGCTCACTACCGAGGTGGAGTACGTCCGTCAGGAGGCCGCAAACATCGATGCGGACGTCGCCCGGCAACTCGCAGCGCTCGAGGACCATGTGACACAGCGGGTCGGTGAAATCGCTGACGGCGCGAGCGAACTGCTCGGGGATTCCGTCCTACTCCGCGCGCTCGGACACGGTGCGTCTGCCACCCCATCTCGCCCCGCCACACGAGCCGTGCTCGACGCCCCATTCCCTCCAGTCGCCGCCGACGTGACACTGGTCTCCTCTGACAAGATTGCCCGCAGTTTCGAAACGGCCGGCAGCGCAGCGGGTGTAATGCCCCGAGTCCTGCAGCAACTCCATGCAGCGTTCCGGGCCAGGCTGGTCCCCCTACTCCTCGGCAACGGTGGCCCGTCCGCCCTCGACGTTTACGCTGCGATCACCTGCGCCAGCCGCATCGTCCGGATGCCGATTGCCCACGATGTCCTGCACCCCCTCGACCTTCTCGGTGTTACCTCCCGCGATCCAGGAACCGCCCGCAGCACGCTGGGCGTGCTCACCGGGGCAGACAGTGCCGTACACGCCGACGGCCCCGGCATTCTCGTATTGGACGGAATCAATCAGGCGCCCACCGAATCGTTTCTCGTCCCGTGGCTACAGACACCCGGGCGCCGGATCGACGTCCCGACGGCGGCGCGCAGTGTGGTCGGGCTCGATCGGTTCGTTCCCTCCGACGGTCTCGTCGTGGCAGCCACGGCCGTCGCCGGTGCCGCCACCGCACCCGTCAGCCCCGACGTGTGGGGGTTCTGTGTGGCGATCGACGTCGCCGCAGCAGCATCCGACGTGTCAGACCTGTCCGCCATGCACGCCGTGTTCGAGACACAGCCCGCCCCCCACACACCGAAGAATGTCGAGACACTCATCGAGCGACTAGCCGCGGATACTGCCCGCTACTGGCCGATCGACAACGGGGTTCTCGACGTCGCCCGCAGGTTCGGGTCGACGATGTCCGCGTTCGAATCAGGTACCGACCTCGAAGAATCCATCGTCGAGTGTGTCTTACTGCCCGCACTCACGACGTCACTCACCGAACCCGATGTCGTCGAGGCGGTCAACTCTCTTGCCCCTGGATCCTCAGCACCTCGCCTGCAGCGGGTGGCATACCGACTCCGCCAGCGGTTTACATGATCGACGACGGTCCACTGCGTCTCGAACGGATCAGCGCACTGGAAGCGAGCAGCAGATTACGGGAGAGTCTCGCCCTACCCGAGCACGCGGGTAACGAGGAACTCACATACGAAGCACTACGTGCCGTGGCGTGGGCCTCGACGCGGGGTGAGGTTCCCGTCTCCACCCGAACGCTGCTGGACCGCGCGATGGATTCACAGATGTTCTTCGACGACGTCGACGACGCTACCCTCCGTAGAACACTTCGGCTGCGCCTGAGCATGCTGTCAGCGGTCGGGGACGTCGCCCGAGTCGGACGCGACCAATGGCTATCCGTCGGTGGAACGGTGGTCCGCCAGCAGGGCAGGCCCGATGGTCTGCTGGTCAGCGGCATCCCGTTGCGTCATCTCGACGGACGCACGCGGGCATTGATAAACGTGGCAGGTCCGGTCCGCCGACTGATAGGCGAAGACTCCTCTGGGGACTACAGGTTCCCGACAATCGACTTCGACGACTGGCTCCGGAGGCCGCGGCAGCCTCTGGTCGAATGGACTCACGGCACCGTTCGAGATGCGCTGGTCGTCGACATCCCGTACGATCCCGCCGTCACCGAGCAGTACTACGCCCCGGATCACTCCTCACCCGGCACCGTCCAGGACAAGCGATGGGTCACTCGCAACAACCTCCTCGACGGCACCTATCTCGTTCGCCGCCGACATCTCGACGGGTCGGCCGACTACAACTTCGCCGTCGTACAGGCCGGTGCAGCGATCGAGTACCGGTCGTGCGATCGCCGCGATATCCGGCGGTTGATGTTCGGGTTCGATCGGATCCACCGCAATCCGACAGTTGCCCGATGGACCTATACGCCGGACGGCAGACAACTGCGTCTTCACAATCGGCTTCCGCACGCAGAGACCCGAGCGCTGATCGTCCTGGCCGGACCACCAGACAACGCGGTGTGGACCGTCCGGCACGATGCCACCGAAGTCCGGAAAATCCTCACAGATCTCGGGGTGGACCTTCAGGACTGACCAGGCTCAGTCGACTCGCAGAGTTCGAGCACTGCTTGTCGCGCCACCTCCAGAGCAGCACTCCGACGATCGGTAGCCCCCACACCGCGACCGACCACAGCATCTTCCGCGACGCTTCCCCATCGGACCGGACAATATCGATACTCGCCACTGTCGCCATGCTCAGCCACACGGTCACCACAACGACGCCCACGACACCGGCCCCGAAAAGTATCAGGAACGCCCCGAACCCGGGCAGACAATCGTCGGCACCACTCTGTACGCAATCGCTAAGGCCGGAACCGGCGAGTATTCCCCCAGTCATCACGCCAAGGTACCTCGCCGAATTCCGCGCTACGACTCCCTGCACCGCGCTCGGTGCCGCAACCACCTCGCCGCTGGATCCGAGTGTGCACAGGCGAACCCGCCGTGCCTCCCACTGCCCATTTCGATCCGGTGATGGGACGCGGCGCGGACCGCACTCCCGCCGCCGTTGCTAGTGCTCGACCTTCTTGCGCCGGTTCGGCCCGCCCCGGCGTCGCAGCGTCACGTCGGCTTCGACGAGAACGTTGTGAACGAAACCGTAGGAGCGGCCGGTTTTTTCGGCGAGGCTGCGGATACTCTTTCCCGCCTCGTATTCGGCCTTGAGTTCGTCGCGTAACCTGTCGCGCGACTCCCCTGTGACGCGGGCACCGCGTGAGATTCCCGTGCTCTCCGCCATGACGGACCTCCGGTCGGCTGAACGAGTCTCCGTTCCACCCAGGCTAGAGCACCTGCAGTGCTCGTGCGCCTTTTCGGTGATAGCCACCACCGAAAAGGCGCACAAGCGACGCAGCCGCCTATGCCAAGGTGATCAGGTCGAGGTATTCCTGGGACCAGTGGTCCTCGGTGCCGTCGGGCAGCAGGATGACGCGTTCCGGATTCAGGGCCTCGGCGGCGCCGGGGTCGTGGGTGACGAGGACGACGGCACCCTTGTAGCTGCGGAGGGCGTCGAGGACCTGTTCCCGGGAGATGGGGTCGAGGTTGTTGGTGGGTTCGTCGAGGAGCAGCACGTTGGCCGCCGACGACACCAGCCCGGCCAGCGCCAGTCGGGTCTTCTCACCACCGGAGAGGGTGCCGGCGGGCTGCTCGAGCTGCGGGCCGGTGAACATGAACGCGCCGAGCAGGCCGCGCAGATCCTGCTCGCCCGCGTCGGGGGCGGCGTGCCGGATGTTCTCCCACACGGTGGCGTCGTCGTCGAGGGTGTCGTGTTCCTGCGCGAAGTACCCGATCTTCAGGCCGTGGCCGGGGACCAGCTCGCCGAGGTCGGGCTGCTCGGTGCCGGCGAGGAGACGCAGCAGCGTCGTCTTGCCGGCACCGTTGAGGCCCAGGATGACGACGCGGGAACCACGGTCGATGGCCAGGTCCACACCGGTGAAGATCTCCAGCGACCCGTACACCTTCGTGAGTTCCTTCGCCATGAGCGGCGTCTTGCCACACGGCGCGGGCTCCGGGAACCGGATGTGCGCGACCTTGTCGTCCACCCGCACCTCGTCGAGCGCAGCCATCATCTTGTCGGCACGCTTGGCCATGTTCTGCGCCGCGGTGGCCTTGGTGGCCTTCGCACCGAGCTTCGCGGCCTGGGCCCGCAACGCACCGGCCTTCTTCTCCGCGTTGGCGCGCTCCCGGCGACGCCGGGCCTCGTCGGTGGCGCGGGCGTCGAGGTACTTCTTCCAGCCCATGTTGTAGATGTCGGCCTCGCCGCGCACCGCGTCGAGGAACCACACCTTGTTCACGACGTCGGCGAGCAGGTCGACGTCGTGACTGATGACGATGAGGCCGCCGTCGTGGTTCTGCAGGAATCCGCGCAGCCACGTGATGGAGTCGGCATCGAGGTGGTTGGTGGGCTCGTCGAGCAGCAGCGTCGTGTTCGACTTGCCGCCCGAGCCGTCCGACGCGGCGAACAGGATGCGGGCCAGTTCGACGCGGCGACGCTGACCACCGGAGAGGGTCTGCAGCGGCTGCCCGAGGACCCGGTCGGGCAGGCCGAGGCTGTGGCAGATGCGGGCGGCCTCGGATTCGGCGACGTACCCGCCGAGCGCGGAGAACCGGTCCTCGAGGTTGCCGAACTTGCGCACGGCCTTGTCCCGGGTGGCGTCGTCGGCGGCCTCGGCCATGATGGCCTGCTGCTTCTCCATCTTCTTGATGATGTCGTCGAGGCCGCGCGCGGAGAGCACCCGGTCCTTCGCGAGCACCGTCAGGTCACCCTCCTTGGGGTCCTGCGGCAGATAGCCGAGATCACCGCTCCGGACGACCGTGCCCGCATACGGCTCGCCCTCACCGGCGAGGATCCGCAGCGTCGTGGTCTTGCCGGCACCGTTACGGCCGACCAGCCCGATCCGGTCGCCGGCCTGCACACGCAGGGCCGAACCAGGGGCGGACAGCAGCGTCCGCACACCGGCACGAACTTCCAGGTCGGTGGCGGTAATCAACAAGAACTCCTCGAGAGCGGGGATCGTCCCGGCGACGCCGGGCACAAGAACCACCGATTTTACCGGTAGCCCGGCCTGTCGCCACTCCCCGACCCCGTGGCGTGCACTACCGTCCGGATCCATGACACGCGAGAAGGACCTGCAGGGACGCACCGCGCTCGTCACCGGCGCGAGCCGTGGTATCGGTGAGGCGATTGCGGCCGAACTCCTGGGGCGCGGCGCGAACGTCGTCGTCACCGCCCGCAAACCGGATCCACTCGAGGAGGCCGCGGCCCGGCTGCGCGGCCTCGGGCACGACGGGCGGGTCCTCGCCGTTCCCGGGAACTCCGGTGACCGTGAGCACCGCCACGACGCCGTCGCCCGCGCGGTCGCTGAGTTCGGGTCCCTCGACGTCCTGATCAACAACACCGGCATCAACCCCGTCTTCGGGGCGCTGATGGACGCCGACCTCGATGCGGTCCGCAAGATCTTCGACGTCAACGTCGTCGCCGCCCTCGGGTTCGTGCAGGAGGCGTACCGGGTGTGGATGAGCGAGCACGGCGGTGCAGTCGTCAACCTCGCGAGCGTCGCGGGTATCCGGTCGTCGGGGGTGATCGCCGCGTACGGGGCGTCGAAGGCGGCCCTGATCCGGCTCACCGAGGAACTGGCGTGGCAGCTGGGTCCGGGGATCCGGGTCAACGCCGTCGCACCGGGTGTGGTGAAGACGAAGTTCGCGGCCGCTCTCGTCGCGGCCGGTGAGGATCAGGTGTCGAGCATGTATCCGATGCAGCGTTTCGGCAGCCCCGAGGACGTCGCCCGGCTCGTCGGTTTCCTCGTCTCCGACGCCGCCTCCTGGATCACCGGGGAGACGGTGCGCGTCGACGGCGGCCTGCTCGCGACGGGGTCGCTCTGAACGCCGTCCCGGATCTCGCGGTCGTCGGCCTCGGTCCCGCCGGCCGCGCCCTCGCGCATCGTGCCGCCGTCCGGGGACTCGACGTGGTCGCGGTCGATCCGCATCCGGATCGTCCGTGGCAGGCCACGTATGCCGCGTGGGTGGACGAGATCCCCGGCTGGCTCGGCGACTGCGATGTCTGGCGTGCCCGGCTCCCCCGACCCCGCGTGCACGGCATCCGCGAGCGGATCCTCGACCGCACGTACGGCGTCCTCGACAACGTCGCGCTGCACCGGCGTCTCGATCTCACCGGTGTCCGGGTGGTGACCGGTTTCTCGGACGCCCTCACCCCGTGGTCGGTGACGCTGCGCGACGGCACCCGCGTCGACGCCCACCGCGTGATCGATGCCCGTGGGCTGCAACCGGATCCGACGCTCGCGGAACAGACGGCGTTCGGGGTGGTGGTGCCGGCGGTGGTGGCGGCACCCGCGCTCGGTGGCGGTGACGGCTGGTTCATGGACTGGCGGCCCGACAACGGCACCGGCCCCGACGATCCGCCGTCGTTCCTGTACGCGGTGCCGCTCGGCGAGGACACGGTGCTGCTCGAGGAGACCTGCCTCGTCGGCAGTCCGGGCCTGCCCCTCGGCGAACTACGTCGGCGTCTCGATGCCCGGCTCGCCGCCCGCGGCGTGGAACTCCCGGCGAACGTCGAGGTGGAACGGGTCCGGTTCCCGGTGCAGGCGCCGCGCGAGTCGACGTCGGTGCCCGCGTTCGGGGCTCGGGCGGGCCTGGTCCATCCCGGCACCGGCTACAGCGTCGCGGCGTCGCTGGCTGCGGTCGACACCGTCGTCGAGTCTCTCGCGCGGGGACACGATCCGTCGAAGGCGTTGTGGCCGTGGCACGCCCGCACGGTGCGGCGCCTGCGGGACATCGGCCTGTCCGCGCTGCTGGATCTCGAGCCGTCGGCCACGGCCGGGTTCTTCGACGCGTTCTTCGCGCTGCCGATCGCCCGGCAACGCGCCTACCTGTCCGGGCGTACCGACGTTCTCGGCACGACGGCCGCGATGTGGTCGCTGTTCCGGGCCGCGGAGCCGGGGACCCGCCGGACACTGGCGCGAGCCGGTGCCCGGCGGGCGTGACGTCGCTACCTCAGTTGCCGAGCGAGCCGGTCAGGAGCCCCAGCGATCCGGTCGCGGTCGGCGCGCCCTTCTCGATCGGGGTGCCGTCGAGGTCGGCGGGCTGGTCCAGGCCCAGGTTGTCGAGAACGGTGGGGGTGATGTCGGCGATGGTGAGCGTGTCGTCGACGACACCCGCCTGGTAGCCGGCGCCGCGGGCGATCACGAACGTGACGCCTTCGGCCTCGCTCTGGCCGCCGTGTCCGCCGTTCGGCTTGTGGCCGTGGTCGGAGGTGACGAGGATCGTCCACTTCTCGCCGGTGGCCTTGCTGCGGGCGTCGACGGCGTCGACGATCTTGCCGACCTCGACGTCGACGCGTTCGAGCGACGGCCGGTACTCGGAGCCGGCGGTGCCCGACGAGTGACCGGCGCCGTCGACCTGGTCGAGCTGGGTGAACACGAATTCCGGCCCGTTCGAAGCGATTTCGTTCACGACGGCGTCGGCGGTAGCGGCATCGGTGGCGGCTCCGCTGCCGGCGCCGGGGGTGGTGACGACAACGTCGGCCTTCGGGGTGCCGGATCCGGCGATCGTGGCGATGCCACCCCACGTGGAGATGGCGGCGGTGCGCATCTCCGGCTTCGCCGTCTCGATGCGGGTGAACGCCGACGGGTACTGCTCGTAGTTCGATCCCGTGAACGTGTTGTCGACGACGCCGTGCTTGGTGTGCCACACGCCGGTGAGGATCGTCGACCACGACGGGCCGGAGATCGTCGGGTGGCCGAGGATCGACGACTGGCCGCTGGTTCCCTCGGCGATCAGCCGGTGCAGATTGGGGGCGTCTGCGGCCTCGACCTGGTCGAGCATCGTGCCGTCGAGGCCGATGACGACGGTCTTGGTGATGCCGGAGCCGTCGGGGGCCGACGAGCCGGGGGCGGCGCCGGCAATACCGGCGGAGGCGGTGGCGACACCGGCGGTGAGGGCGCCCGCGGCGAGCAGGAGGGACAGGGCCTTGGGGGTGTTGTTCTTGATCACGGACACCAGCGTGAATCGGTCTGGACCAATCGAGAAGGCCTTGTAGCAAGTGTTGTTTCGGTATTGGCGCGGTGTTCGCCGCAGGCACGCCGAGGTCACCTGCCGGACACCGGAACGTCTCGGAACGATCTCCGCTGCCCACACTCCCGACCGATCGGGACGATAGTGGAGACATGCGTTCCATCTGGAAGGGATCCATCGCATTCGGGCTGGTCAACGTGCCGGTCAAGATCTACTCGGCCACCGAGGACCACGACATCCACTTCCACCAGGTCCACGCCCGGGACGGTGGACGGATCCGCTACACCCGGGTGTGCAGCGAATGCGGGGAGACGGTCCGGTACACCGACATCGAGAAGGCCTACGACTCGGAGGACGGCGACCGAGTGGTCCTCACCGACGACGACTTCGAGAAGCTGCCCGCCGCCGAGAGCCACGAGATCCCGGTCCTGCAGTTCGTGCCCGGCGACCAGATCGATCCGATCCTGTTCGAGAAGAGCTACTACCTCGAGCCCGACTCGACCTCACCGAAAGCCTATGTGCTGCTGGCGAGGACGCTCGCGAAGACCGAACGCACCGCGCTCGTGCACTTCACCCTCCGACAGAAGACGCGACTGGCCGCACTGCGGGAACGTGGCGGCGTCCTGGTCCTCCAGACACTGCTGTGGCCCGACGAGGTGCGGGCCGTCGACTTCCCCGCCCTCGATGCCGCCTCCGCGCCCCGGCCGCAGGAACTGACGATGGCGAGCAGCCTCGTCGAGAACATGGCCGACGACTTCGTCCCCTCCGAATTCACCGACGACTACCAGATCGAACTCCGTCAACTGATCGACGACACCCTCGCGCACGGCGGGGAGAAGGTCATTCCCGCCGCCGAACGCGCCCGGGCCGCGGAGGACGCCGACGTCGTCGATCTGGTCGCCGCCCTGCAACGCAGCCTCGACGAGGCCGAGAGGAAGAGCCACCCCGCATCGGTTCCCTCGAAGAAGGGGTCGGCGCGGCGCAGGCACGCGTGACCCGTCACCCGGCCATCGCCCGCAGGTACCGCGCCGTCATATGCTGCTGCACCCGCCGCGCGACGGGGTCCCCGATCCGGGTGAACCAGCGTCCCGGCCGCGAGAACGCGGTGATCACGGCATGCACGGAACCGTCGGGGCGGTGCTCCACACAGAACCGTTCCTCCCCCGATTCCGGATGTCCGGGCAGGGTGCCGTACGCGAAGCCGCGTCGGCCCGGTTCGTCGATCGTGTGGACGACGCGGCACGGGATCCGGAACCCGCACCAGCGCAGCACCACCTCGGTGCCGACCGCGGCCGGCCCCGGCGCCTCCACCCGCAGCCCCGCCCGCCGGTGCACGTCCCAGCGCATCAACGCGTCGGACGCGGCGAGGAACGTGTCCTCACCGCGTCCGATGCACAGTGATTCCCGGATGTGCCGGTAGCCGGCCGGCAGTGCGCCGGCCGTGGCCCCGACCTCCGGATAGGTCAGGGACCTAGACGGTGAACCCGAGGGCACGCAGCTGCTCGCGTCCGTCGTCGGTGATCTTGTCCGGACCCCACGGCGGCATCCACACCCAGTTGATGCGCAGCTCGTCGCACAGGCTCCCGTTCACCAGCGCCCGCTTCGACTGCTCCTCGATGACGTCGGTCAGCGGGCACGCCGCCGAGGTGAGCGTCATGTCGAGTTGCACGACGTCGATGCCGTTCTCGTCGATCTCCTTGAAGTCGTAGACCAGTCCGAGATCGACGACGTTGATGCCGAGTTCGGGGTCGACGACGTCACGCATCGCCTCCTCGAGCTCGTCGAGACGCTCCGGGGTGAGCGTCGCGCCGTACTCCCCCACCTCGGCGGTGGGCTCGGTGCCGGCCTGCTCGGCCTGGGTATCCGTCATGATGCCTGTCCTCCGGTTCGAGCCAGTTCGTTGTCGTCCAGGATCTGCACGACGGCGTCCTTGAACGCCATCCATCCCAGTAGTGCGCACTTCACGCGCGCCGGGTACTTCGACACCCCGCTGAACGCGATGCCGTCACCGAGGACGTCCTCGTCGCCCTCGACGGTGCCGCGGCTGGTGATCATCTCGTTGAACGCGTCGACGGCCGCGAGGGCCTCGTCTAGCGGCATACCGACGATCTGATCGAACAGCACCGATGTCGACGCCTGACTGATCGAGCAGCCCTGACCGTCGTACGAGACGTCGGAGACCACGAGCCGCCCGTCCGCGCCTTCGGTGAGCGCGGCCCGCAGCGTGATCTCGTCGCCGCATGTCGGGTTGACGTGATGCACCTCGGCGCCGAACGGATCCCGCAGCCCACGGCCGTGCGGGTGCTTGTAGTGGTCCAGGATCACTTCCTGGTACATCTGCTCGAGTCGCACGTTCAGTTCCCTCCGACTCCGAAGAAGGCCTGCGCCCGCCGGATCCCGGCGACCAGCGCATCGACCTCGTCGAGCGTGTTGTACAGCGCGAACGACGCCCGCGCGGTCGCGGCGATACCGAACCGCTGGTGCATCGGCCACGCGCAGTGATGTCCGACGCGGACAGCGACACCGTCGTCGTCGAGGACCTGCCCCAGATCGTGGGCGTGGATCCCGTCGACCAGGAACGACACCGCCGATCCCCGGTCGACGCCGTCGGTGGGGCCGACGATACGGACCCCGTCGATACCGGCCAGCCCGTCGAGGGCCGCGGTGACGAGCTGGTGTTCGTGCGCGGCGACAGCGTCCATCCCGATCGCCGACAGATAGTTCACGGCCGCACCGAGACCCACCACCTGCGACGTCATCGGCACACCGGCCTCGAAGCGCTGCGGCGGCGGCGCGTACGTGCTGCCCTCCATCGTGACGGTCTCGATCATCGAGCCGCCCGTGATGAACGGCGGCATCGACGCCAGCAGTGCGCGACGCCCGTACAGCACGCCGACCCCGGACGGGCCGAGCATCTTGTGCCCGGAGAACGCCGCGAAATCGACGCCGAGGGAACGGAAGTCGACGGCGAGATGCGGCACCGACTGGCACGCGTCGAGCACCGTGATCGCACCGACGGCCTGCGCCCGGCGGACCAGTTCGGCGACCGGCGAGATCGCGCCCGTCACGTTCGACTGGTGCGTGAACGCGACGACCTTGACCTTGTCGGTCAGCTCGAGCGACTCCAGGTCGATGCGGCCGTCGTCGGTGATGCCGTACCAGCGCAGCGTGGCACCCGTACGGCGGGCCAGCTCCTGCCACGGCACCAGGTTCGCGTGGTGTTCGAGTTCGGTGACGACGATCTCGTCACCGGGGCCGACGACCCGGTCGAACCGGTCGTCGCCGAACACGTACGCCACCAGGTTGAGGGACTCGGTGGCGTTCTTGGTGAACACCAGCTCGTCGGAGTCGGCACCGACGAACGAGGCGATCGCCGCACGGGCACCCTCGTACGCGTCGGTGGCCTCCTCGGCCAGCTGATGCGCACCCCGGTGCACCGCGGCGTTGCACGTGGTGAGGAACTCCCGCTCGGCGTCGAGCACCTGCACCGGGCGCTGCGACGTCGCACCCGAATCCAGGTACACGAGAGGTTTTCCGTCACGCACGGTGCGTCCCAGGATCGGGAAGTCCTCCCGGATCCTGGTGACGTCCAGTGCAGGCACCGTGGTGGTCACGGCCCTACGCCCCTGCGACCTGGGTGAATCGCACGTAGCCGTTGGTCTCGAGCTCGTCGGCGAGCTCGGGTCCACCGGACTCGACGATCTGACCGTTCGCGAACACGTGCACGAACTCCGGCTCGATGTACCGCAGGATGCGGGTGTAGTGCGTGATCAGCAGGATGCCGCCGTTCTGCTTCTCCTTGTAGCGGTTGACGCCCTCGGAGACGATGCGCAGCGCGTCGACGTCGAGACCCGAGTCGGTCTCGTCGAGGATCGCGATCTTCGGCGCGAGCAGACCCAGCTGCAGGATCTCGTGACGCTTCTTCTCGCCACCGGAGAAACCCTCGTTGACCGACCGCTCACCGAACGCCGGATCGATCTCGAGCTCGTTCATCGCGCCCTTGACTTCCTTGACCCAGTGGCGCAGCTTCGGGGCCTCGCCACGGACCGCGGTCGCGGCGGTGCGCAGGAAGTTCGACATCGAGACGCCGGGCACCTCGACCGGGTACTGCATGGCCAGGAACAGGCCGGCCCGGGCACGCTCGTCGACGCTCATCTCGAGGACGTTCTCACCGTTGAGGGTGATGGAACCGGACGTCACCTCGTACTTGGGGTGGCCGGCGATCGCGTACGACAGGGTCGACTTGCCGGAGCCGTTCGGGCCCATGATCGCGTGCGTCTCACCCGAGCGGACCGTCAGGTTCACGCCCTTGAGGATGTTGATCGGCTCGGCGTTCTCGTCCGAGTTGGCGACGTCGACGTGCAGGTCCTTGATTTCGAGAACCGAGTTTTCAGGTGCAGACATTCGATTTCCTAGCAGGGTATCGGCGAAGTATCGGTGGAAAGGCGGCTGACCGGATCAGACGCCGATGGAGGCGAGTTCGGCCTCGACCGCAGCCTCGAGGCGCTCCCGCACCTCCGGAACGGCGATGCGGTTGATGATCTCGTGGAAGAACCCCCGCACGACCAGGCGCCGGGCCTGGGCCTCCGGAATGCCCCGGGCGCGCAGGTAGAACAGCTGCTCGTCGTCGAACCGGCCGGTGGTGCTGGCGTGACCGGCGCCGACGATCTCGCCGGTCTCGATCTCGAGGTTCGGCACCGAGTCGGCACGGGCACCGTCGGTGAGCACCAGGTTGCGGTTCATCTCGTACGTGTCGGTGCCCTCGGCCTCGGCCCGGATCAGCACGTCACCGACCCACACCGTGTGCGCGTCCGGCTTGCCCGAGCCGGGGTCGCCCTGCAGCGCACCCTTGTAGACGACGTTCGACTTGCAGTGCGGCTGCGCGTGATCGACGAGCAGCCGGTGCTCGAAGAACTGGCCGGCATCCGCGAAGTACAGGCCCAGCAGTTCGGCGTCGCCCCCCGGACCGTCGTAGCGGACGGTCGGGGTGACCCGGACGACGTCACCGCCGAGGGTGACGGCCGTGTAGCGCAGCGTCGCGTCGCGGCCGACCCGGATGTGGTGGGCGGCAGCGTGGACGGCGTCGTCGGCCCAGTCCTGGACGGCGACGACGGTCAGCTTGGCGCTGTCCCCGAGAACGAACTCGACGTTCTCGGCGTACGTGCCGCTGCCCTTCTCGTCGAGAACGACGGTCGCGGAGGCGAACGCCTCGAGCCGGATCTGCAGGTGCCCGAACGCCACCTGCTCGGCGCCGGGACCGGTGACCGTGACGGTGACCGGTTCGGCGACCTCACGCTCGGCGCCGACGGTCACGACGGTGGCCGACTCGAATCCCGAATACGCCTGCGCCGCCACCCGGTCGGCGGGCACACCGCCCTGCCCGAGACGGGCGTCGTCGCGTCCGACGGTCTCGACGACGACGCCGTCACCGGCGGTCACCTCGACGGTCGCGGCACCCGAGCGGACCGCGGTGCCGTCGTGCAGGCCCCGCAGCCGGCGCAGCGGCGTGAACCGCCATGCCTCGTCCCGTCCGGCCGGTACCTCGAACGCGTTCACGTCGAACGAGGTGAAGACCTCACCCTTGTTGGTGGCCGGAGCCACGTTCTCCGCGGCGACCGCTGCCTTCACACCGGTCGTCTCACTTGCGCTGGCCACTAACCCACGGCCCCTTCCATCTGCAGTTCGATCAGGCGGTTGAGCTCGAGCGCGTACTCCATCGGCAGTTCCTTCGCGATGGGCTCCACGAACCCTCGCACCACCATGGCCATCGCCTCGTCCTCGCTCAGTCCGCGGCTCATGAGGTAGAACAACTGGTCGTCGCTGACCTTGGACACCGTCGCCTCGTGGCCCATCGTCACGTCGTCCTCGCGGATGTCGACGTACGGGTAGGTGTCCGAGCGGCTGATCTGGTCGACCAGGAGGGCGTCGCACTCGACGTTCGACTTCGAGCCGTGTGCGCCCTTGTTGATCTGGACCAGGCCGCGGTAGGAGGACCGGCCGCCGCCGCGGGCCACCGACTTGCTCACGATGTTGGAGGTCGTGTGCGGCGCCAGGTGCAGCATCTTCGCGCCGGTGTCCTGGTGCTGGCCCTCCCCGGCGAACGCGACGGAGAGCACCTCGCCGCGGGCGTGTTCGCCCATCATCCACACGGCCGGGTACTTCATCGTCACCTTGGAGCCGATGTTGCCGTCGATCCACTCCATCGAACCGCCCGCCTCGACCTTGGTGCGCTTGGTGACCAGGTTGTAGACGTTGTTCGACCAGTTCTGGATCGTCGTGTAGCGGCAGTGGCCGCCCTTCTTGACGATGATCTCGACGACCGCGGAGTGCAGCGAGTCGGACTTGTAGATCGGGGCGGTGCAGCCCTCGACGTAGTGCACCGACGCACCCTCGTCGACGATGATCAAGGTCCGCTCGAACTGGCCCATGTTCTCGGTGTTGATCCGGAAGTAGGCCTGCAGCGGGATGTCGACGTGCACGTTCGGCGGAACGTAGATGAACGAGCCACCCGACCAGACGGCGGTGTTCAGCGCGGAGAACTTGTTGTCGCCGGCCGGGATGACCGAGCCGAAGTACTCGCGGAACAGTTCCGGATGCTCCCGCAGACCCGAATCGGTGTCGAGGAAGATGACGCCCTGCTCCTCGAGATCCTCACGGATCTGGTGGTAGACGACCTCGGACTCGTACTGCGCCGCGACACCCGCGATGAGACGCTGCTTCTCCGCCTCCGGGATACCGAGCTTGTCGTACGTGTTCTTGATGTCCTCGGGCAGATCCTCCCAGGACGCGGCCTGCTTCTCCGTCGACCGCACGAAGTACTTGATGTTGTCGAAGTCGATGCCCTCGAGGTTCGAACCCCAGTGCGGCATCGGCTTCTTGTCGAAGGTGCGCAGCGCCTTGAGACGGATGTCGAGCATCCAGTCCGGCTCGTTCTTCTTCGCGGAAATGTCCCGCACGACGTCCTCGGACAGACCGCGCTGCGCGCTGGCACCGGCCGTGTCGGAATCCGACCAGCCGTACTCGTAGTGGCCCAGCGAAGCGATCGTCTCTTCCTGCGAGAGTGGCGCCTCGGCGGTCACCTGGTCTGGTGTGACGGTCATGCGAGCTCCTTCCGGAGTCTTGTTGCGTACCGGTGCGAGCTGGTCACCGGCGGGAACATCTAGGGAGTCGGTCGAGGTGGTGCGAGCGGAACATGGGTGGTGCAGGCGCAGTCGCCGTTCGCGATCGTCGCCAGCTGCTGGACGTGTCGGCCGAGCAGGTCCGCGAACGCCCGCTGTTCCGCCTCGCACAGTTCCGGGAACTCCTCGGCGACGTGCGAGACCGGACAGTGGTGCTGGCAGATCTGCACGCCGTTGCCGACGGGACGGATCGATGCCGCGAACCCGGCCGAGGTGAACGCGTTCGCTATCTCCTCCGCGGTGGATTCGACAGCTTCCGGTGCGCCCCCGGTCGCCGGTGCCACATCGCCCACGATGGAACGCACGCGGCGGCGAGCGAATTCCTCGATCGCCGCGTCACCACCGATTTCCCGCAGTTGCCGCATCGCGGCGCCGGCGAGATCGTCGTACGTGTGGCCGAGCTTGCCGCGGCCGGCCGCGGTGATCTGGAACAGTTTCGCGGGGCGGCCTCGGCCACGCCGACGCCAACTCGCGGAGCTGGCCTCCTGCGCTTCCCCGGCCTCGATGAGGACGTCGAGGTGGCGTCGGACGCCTGCCGCGCTGAGGCCGAGACGGTCACCGATGTCGGTGGCCGTGATCGGCCCCTCCTCGACGAGCAACTGGACGACAGCGGCCCGGGTCTGGCCTTCGTGCCCACCGGCGGCGGGCAGCGACGGACCGACGGACGTCCGCACAGGTCGCCGACCTGCACTTTCTCCGTTCACGCGTCGCTCTGCTGCCGATTTCACAACACCAGTGTGACGGAATTAGCCGCTCCGGTCCACGAAGGGCACCCTGCGTGACGCGCACCACAGCGCGACATCGGCCTCGGTCGTCGGTGGGAACCGCGCCCCGTTCGCCCCGTTACTCTGCACCCTGTGCCGCAGACCGAGATCGCCCCCGAGTCGGACGCCCCGGCCCGATCCCGGGTCGACCGGGTGAAGACGCTCACTGCGCGTGCGCTCGGGATCGACGGCGGACGCACCCGCCCGACGGTGGCCGACGCCCTCCACGGCGACGAGGCCGAATCACCGGCACTCGACGCCCGTGAAACCCGGCAACTGCACTGGATTCGCCTGTTCGGCGCGACCGGCGCGGTCCTCATGGCGATCGGCGCGCTCGGCTCCGGTGCGCAACCCGTGCTGCAGAACCCCGTGCAGGGGCTGCGGATCCTCGGGCTGCCGGCCCGCATGCCGAGCGCCACCCTGAGCATGGCGATGACCGGCACCGTCATGGTCGTCCTGGCGTGGCTCCTCCTCGGACGGTTCGCCGTCGGCGGGATGCGCGGCGGCCGCCCGCCCCGCCAACTCAGCCGCTCCCAACTCGACCGCACCCTGCTGCTGTGGGTGATTCCGCTCACGGTCGCGCCGCCGATGTTCAGTCGCGACGTCTACTCGTACCTCGCGCAGAGCGAGATCACCGCCCGCGGCCTGGACCCGTACGCGATCGGCCCCGCCGGAGCCCTCGGCGTCGACCACGTCCTCACCCGCACGGTGCCGACCATCTGGCGCGACACCCCAGCCCCCTACGGTCCCCTGTTCCTCTGGATGGGGCGCGGCATCACATGGTTGACCGGCGACAACATCGTCGCGGGCATCTTCCTGCACCGCCTGCTCGCCCTCGCCGGCGTCGGCCTGATCGTGTGGGCGCTGCCCCGCCTCGCCCGCCGCTGCGGCGTCTCCGCAGTGAGCGCCCTGTGGCTCGGCGCCGCCAACCCGCTCGTGCTGTTCCACCTCGTCGCGGGCATCCACAACGAGGCGCTGATGATCGGGCTCATGCTCGCCGGCGTCGAACTCGCACTACGGGCGATCGAGGGCGACGATCCCGTCCGCGGGCGCGGATTCGCGCTGCTCCTCGCCGGCGCCACCCTCATCGCACTGTCGTCGACGATCAAGATCCCGTCGCTGCTCGCCCTCGGTTTCGTCGGCATGGCCCTCGCCCGCCGCTGGGGCGGCGGACTCAGAGCGCTCGCGTCGGCGGCCGCCCTGCTCGGTGCCGTCACGATCGTCGTCACCGTGTTCGTCAGTACCGCGAGCGGACTCGGCATGGGCTGGACCCAGACCCTCGGCACCGCGACCGAGGTCCGCAGCTGGATGTCCATCCCGACCCTGCTGGGACTGGGCACCGGGCTCGTCGGGGTCCTCCTCGGTCTCGGTGACCACACCACCGCGGTCCTGAGCCTGACCCGGCCGATCGCCACCGTCGTCGCCGCGTTCGTCACCCTCCGGATGCTGATCGCCGTCCTGCTCGGCCGCATCCACCCGGTCGGCGCCCTCGGCGTGTCCCTCGGCGCGATCGTGCTGCTGTTCCCCGTCGTGCAGCCCTGGTATCTGCTGTGGGCGGTCATCCCGCTCGCCGCCTGGGCCACCCGGCCCGTGTTCCGCGTCCCGGCCATCGTGTTCTCGTCCGTCGTGAGCAGCATCCTCATGCCCAACGGCGCCGAATACGAGCCGTTCATGATCGTGCAGGCCGCGATCGCCACCACGATCACCGCCGTCGTGCTCATCGCCGCGACCCGCAACCACCTGCCGTGGCGCGGCCAGGTCACGGCCCCCGGACGACCCGAACCGGTCGACGCCTAGGCTGGTTGCCCGTGA
Organism: Prescottella sp. R16; assembly: GCF_030656875.1. Classification (NCBI taxonomy): domain Bacteria; kingdom Bacillati; phylum Actinomycetota; class Actinomycetes; order Mycobacteriales; family Nocardiaceae; genus Rhodococcus; species Prescottella sp. R16. The sequence goes on along the minus strand of NZ_CP130943.1, from coordinate 2,130,644 downwards.
GTGTCAGAGCGTCGGACGCGGCGCCCCGCAAGGCCGAACCGGCTGTCCGTCTCGAAGGCGTCGTCAAGGCGTTCGGCGACGTCCAGGCCGTCGACGGCCTCGATCTCGTCGTCGAACAGGCCCAGGTTCTCGCCCTCCTCGGCCCCAACGGTGCAGGCAAGACCACGACCGTCGAAATGTGCGAGGGCTTCGTCACCCCCGACGCCGGCACCGTCCGGGTCCTCGGACTCGACCCGATCGCCGAGTCCGCGGCGCTGCGACCACGCATCGGCGTCATGCTGCAGGGCGGCGGCGCCTACCCAGGATCCAAGGCCGGCGAGATGCTCGACCTGGTCGCGTCGTACTCCGCCGACCCGCTCGACCCCGACTGGCTGCTGTCCAGCCTCGGCCTGACCGATGCGCGCCGCACCCCGTACCGTCGCCTGTCCGGCGGCCAGCAGCAGCGGCTCGCGCTCGCCTGCGCCCTCGTCGGACGCCCCGAACTGGTGTTCCTCGACGAACCGACCGCCGGCCTCGACGCGCAGGCCCGGCTGCTCGTGTGGGAGCTGATCGACGCGCTGCGCCGCGACGGCGTCAGTGTCCTGCTCACCACACATCTCATGGACGAGGCCGAAGAGCTCGCCGACGAACTCGTCATCGTCGACCACGGCCGGATCGTGGCGTCCGGGACACCGTCGGAGGTCACCCGCACCGGAGCCGAGGGCCGGATGAGCCTGGTCGCGCCCGCGGGTCTCGATCTCGCGCCACTGCGGGCCGCGCTGCCCACCGCGTTCCGGGTGCAGGAGGCGACGCCCGGCCACTACGTGGTCCACGGCGCCGTCGACCCGCACGTCGTCGCGGCGGTCACGTCGTGGTGTGCCGGCCAGGACGCGCTGGCCACCGAGATTCGCGTCGACCAGCGTCGCCTCGAGGACGTCTTCCTCGAACTCACGGGACGGGATCTGAGGGGATGACCGTGACACATCACGACCGCCTGGCCGACAACCGCTTCGCCACCGGCACGTTCACCCCGCGCCCGCAGCCGGCGCCGCCCGCGCAGATGCTCGCCGCCCAGACGCGGCTCGAGCTGACGCTGCTGCTGCGCAACGGCGAACAGCTGCTGCTGACGATGTTCATTCCGATCACACTGCTGATCGGGCTCACACTGCTGCCCATCGGCGACTTCGGCCCGGACCGGGTCGGCACGATCGTGCCCGCCGTCATGATGGTGGCGATCATGTCGACCGCGTTCACCGGGCAGGCGATCGCCGTCGGCTTCGACCGCCGCTACGGCGCCCTCAAACGTCTCGGCGCGACGCCCCTGCCGAAGTGGGGCATCATCGCCGGCAAGAGCGCCGCCGTGGTGATCGTCGTCGCGCTGCAGTCGATCCTCATCGGCGGCATCGGGTTCGCGTTGGGCTGGCGTCCCGGCCTGCTCGGGCTCGTGCTCGGCGCCGTGGTCATCGCGCTGGGAACCGTCACGTTCGCGGCGCTGGGCCTGCTCCTCGGCGGCAGCCTGCGCGCCGAGATCGTGCTCGCACTCGCCAACATCCTGTGGTTCGCGATGGCCGGTATCGGTAGCGTCATCTTCGCCGACGACCTGAACGCCGGGGTCCGGGCGGGCGCCCAGCTCGTCCCGTCCGGTGCACTCGCGCAGGCCCTCGAGGATGCGTCGAACGGCAGCATCAACATCGTCTGTGTCGCGATCCTCGCGGTGTGGGCGCTCGCCGCCGGCGGGCTCGCCACCCGCACCTTCAAGTTCACGTAAGCACTTTCGGCTCGTATCACGCGAAACGCTCACGTGACCGACCGTCCGGTACCACAATGGGCGTCGTGTCTGCCTCATCGATCACCGGAGTCCGTCGCGCCTCGATCGCCGTATTGGGTGCGTTCGCCCTGGCCACCGCCCCTCTGACCGCGTCCGCGGCCCCCACCTGGGGACCGCTGGCCCCACCCAACCCGTTCCTCGGCCCCGACGGCACGTCCACGATGCACGGGGACGCCGGCTCGTCGGATGCGACGCCACTGGCCGGGCCGGGCACCGGGGACGTCTCGATCGCGCAGTACCCGCTGGCGTCGGCGTGCCCGACGCTGCTGCAGGGCTCCGACGGACTGGTCGTGGCGCTGTGCACCACGATGATCGGACAGAACCCGACCGTGCACCTTCTGGATCCGGCCGCACCCACGGTTCCGGTCGGGGGCACACTCGCACAACTACAGCTCACCAAGGGCAGCCTGCTCGGCGGCGTGTACGCGTACCTCGACTCCGACGACCGGCTCGTCGTCGTCGACGGCACCCGGCACCTGTTGCGGATCGGGCACTCGCAGACGAACGGGAAGTGGGAGCTGACCGTCGACTCGAGCATCGACCTGTCCTCCGCGATCCCCGACGGCGACAACGTCACCGGTCTCTCCCCCGACTGGGACGGACGGGTGTGGTTCGCGACAGGCGGCGGCATCGTCGGCACCGTCGACTCCGCAGGGGTGGCCCGGACGGTGACGCTTCCGGCCGGCGAGCAGGTCCAGAACAGCATCTCGACGTCCCAGCTCGGCACATCGGTCGCGTCGACGCACGCGACGTACCAGCTCAGCGCCGACGGCGCCGGGCAGCCGCACATCGACTGGCGGCAGCCGTACGACCGCGGGTCGGCCCGCAAGCCCGGACAGCTCAGCTGGGGCACCGGCTCCACCCCCACCTACTTCGGTCCGGTGACGGGATCGGAGTACGTGACGATCGTCGACAGCGCCGACGGCCAGGTGAACCTGCTCGTCTACCGGACCGCGGACGGCAGCCAGGTGTGCAAGGAGCCGGTGATCCCGGCCGCGGACGGCGCCGGCGGTTCGGCCGGTGTCGGTTCCGGCAGTAACACCGGGTCGGCAGGAAGCCTGTCCGGCAGTGTCGGCGGTTCTGTCGGATCGGGCAGCGGCAGCGAGAACTCCCCCATCGCCGTGGGCCGGTCGGTGTTCGTGGCGAGCACGTACGGCTACCCGTATCCGACGGTCCCGGCCGGAGCGGGCGACGCGGTCCCGGCGTCTGCCGCGTTCCACGGCGGCATGACCCGCGTCGACGTCGATGCCGACGGTGAGGGTTGCGCGACGGTGTGGCAGAACGGAGTGCGCAGTTCTGCGGTGCCACAGTTGTCGACCGTCGACGGGAACATCTACACGATGGTCCGGCAGGGACTCGGGGATACTGCTGCGACGACGCCCCTCGACTCGTTCGCGTTCGCGGTGATCGACCCCGAGACCGGTGCTGTGAAGACGACGAAGACGGCGACCGGCACCCTGCTCGGGGACACGCTGCAGATGGCGGCGCTCATCACCACCGACGGCCGCTACCTGCAGGGCACGATCTCCGGGATCGCGGCGGTGGGCCCCGCCGGCTCCGGCTCGGGTGGATCCACGGGAAGTTGAGCACGTGCACCGCGACGGTCGTTTTCTCTAGACTGTGAGTTGAGTCGCATCTCCGGCCGGTAGCCCCGGCACCGAGGAGAAAGGATCATGGACGACCGCCCCAGACCCGTCCGCCCGGATACTGACGGGCGGACCCCATGACTGTCGACACGGTCCTCGACATCGCACTGGTTCTGTTCTTCGTCGTGGTCGGCGGCGTCTTCGCAGCCACCGAGATCGCCCTGGTGTCCCTGCGGGACAGTCAGATTCGCCGGCTGTCCCGCAGAGGGTCGCGTGGTGAGCGGACCGCGACGCTCGCCCGGAATCCCAACCGGTTCCTGTCCGCCGTCCAGATCGGCGTCACCGTCGCAGGTTTCTTCTCCGCGGCATACGGCGCGTCGACGATCGCACCCGACATTGCCCCGGTCCTCGACCGGTGGGGTGTCCCGCCCGGCGCCGCGGAACCGGGCGCACTCGTCCTGACCACGCTGGTCGTCGCCTATCTGTCCCTCGTTCTGGGCGAGCTCGTTCCGAAACGGATCGCCCTGCAGCGGTCGACGGCGGTCGCGCTCGCGACGGCGCCACCGCTGGACCGGTTCGCGACCCTGATGCGACCGGTGATCTGGCTGTTGTCGGTCACCACCGATCTCCTCGTGCGACTCCTCGGTGGGGATCCGCACCTCAAGGGTGAGAGCGTCACCCACGAGGAACTGCGGGAACTCCTCACCGGCAACGACGCCCTGCACGACGAGGAACGGCACGTCCTGTCCGAGGTGTTCGACGTCGGGGGCCGCTCGCTCCGTGAGGTGATGCGGCCCCGCAGTGACGTCGACTTCCTGCCCGCATCCATGACGATCGGCGTGGCCGCCCGGCGTGGCCTCGATCTCGGCCACAGCCGGTTCCCGGTGGTCGGGCGGACGCTCGACGACGTCACCGGGTTCGTCCACATCCGTGATCTCCTGCGCGCCGCCGAACCGGACACGACCACCGTCGCCGCGATCACCCGGCCCGTCCTCGAGTTCCCCACCAGCAAGCGGGTCCTTCCGACCCTCGCCGAGATGCGGCGCGTGAACGCCCAGATCGTCGTCGTCGTCGACGAGTACGGGGGCACGGCGGGCATCGCCACCCTCGAAGACATCGTCGAGGAGATCGTCGGGGAGATCGGTGACGAGTTCGATCCACCCCCACCACCTCCGTCGCCGCAGCCCCGGCACCTGAACATCGACGGCCTGCTCCTCCTCGACGATTTCACCGATCTCACCGGCATCACACTGCCCCGCGGCCCGTACGACACCGTCGCGGGATGCGTTCTGCACCGACTGCAGCGGATTCCCCGGCTGGGCGACACCGCGGTCGTGGACGGTCACCGCATGACGGTCAGCAAGCTCGACGGCTACCGCATCGCCCAGGTCCGACTCACACCGGGACGGCGCACAGCACCGCGGTAGGCGCCGCTACCTGCACGTTTCCCCGCATCGAACGCACCCCCAACTACATCGCGTAGTGGACGGACCTCTACGATCGTCGGTGTGGTGCTGTATCGCGGTTTCGTGAACCTGGTCAATCGTCTGCCGCTACCGTCGCTCGCGGTCCAGAAGTGGATCGCGTTCGCGGTGATCGTCGCCCAGGGCGGGATCGCGGTCACCGGTTCGGTGGTCCGTGTGACGGCCTCCGGGCTGGGGTGCACCACGTGGCCGCAATGCTATCCGGGCAGTTTCGTCCCGACCGGGGATTCGACGGCGCCGTGGTTCCATCAGGCCGTCGAGTTCGGTAACCGACTCCTGACGTTCGTGGTGGTCGCGGTGTCCGCGGCCATCGTCATCGCGGTCACTCGTGCGGCCCGCCGCCGCGAGGTCCAGTTCTATGCGTGGCTGATGCCGGCGTCGACCGTCGCGCAGGCGATCATCGGCGGTATCACCGTGCTCACCGGGTTGCTGTGGTGGACCGTCGCGATCCACCTGCTGGTGTCGATGGGCATGGTGTGGCTGTCGGTGTTGCTCTACCACAAGATCGATCAACCGGACGACGGTGTCGACACCACCACCCTGCCCAAGCAGTTGCGCTGGCTGACCGCCCTGTCGGGTGTGGTGTTGGCCGGCACGCTGGTCGCGGGCACGATGGTGACCGGCGCCGGACCGCACGCCGGTGACAAGAATCCCGAGCGCACCGTCGAACGCCTGAACCTCGACATCACGAACCTGGTGCATCTGCACGCCGAACTGTTGGTCGGCTATCTGGCGCTGCTGGTCGGTCTCGGATTCGCGCTGTACGCCATCGGGGCGCGGGCGGCGATCAAGCTGCGTTTGAAGGTCGTGATCGGGCTCGTCGTGGCGCAGGCATGCGTGGGACTGATCCAGTTCTGGATGGACATTCCGGCGGCCCTGGTCACGATCCACGTGGCGCTCGCCGGCGCGTGTACCGCGGCGACCGCCGCCCTGTACGCCGCGGGTCGGGTCCGTGAGACCGTCCCCGCACCCGACCGGGTGACCGCAGCGGCCTGACAGACATGTCCCGCAGACGGCGAAGGCCGGGACCCGATCGGGTCCCGGCCTTCGGCGTCTGCTGCGGTCAGCGCTCGTTACGCGCCTTGGGGAACCGGGTCTGGTTCGCGACCCAGCCGGCCATCTTGGCCCAGTGGCCCTGGCGGGGGGTGACGACGCTGACCAGCTCGCGCTCCCATTCGGAGACGGTGATCTCGTCGAACGACGCGACGACGGCGTTCGCGATCTCGAGGGTGTCGACCACCTGGTCGCCGAGGATGCCGTCGGCGCCGACGAGGGTGATGCGGACGCCGGCCCGGCCGACGGGCTGGACGACGGCGCTGGCGGTGCCGCCGTGCTCGGACAGGAATGTGCGGATCGCGGCGACCGTGCCCGACGGCAGAACCGGGGCCGCGGCGGTGCTCTGGGTGTCGGTGCTCATGAGGTCAGACTACTGTGCGGATCATGCGCGCAATCGTGGTGTCCCACACTGGTGGTCCGGACGTCCTCACCCCGTCGGAGATACCGGCGCCCCGGCCCGGCGCCGGTGATCTGTTGGTGGAGACCGAGGCGATCGGCGTCAATTTCATCGACACCTACATCCGCACCGGAATCTATGCGCGGGACCTGCCGTACATCCCGGGTGACGAGGGCACCGGTGTCGTCACCGCCCTCGGCGCCGACGTGACCGGGTTCGCGGTGGGTGATCGGGTGGCGTGGGCGGCAGCGCCCGGCAGTTACGCCGAGCAGGTGCTCGTGCCCGCGGACGTCGCGGTGCCGGTGCCGGACGGGGTGGCCCCCGAGCAGGCGGCGTCGGCACTGCTGCAGGGGATGACGGCGCACTATCTGATCGAGTCGGCGTATGCGGCGCAGCCGGGCGACACGGTGCTGGTGCATGCCGGGGCGGGCGGTGTGGGGCTGCTGCTGACGCAGCTGGCGGCCGCGAAGGGCGTGCGCGTGATCACGACGGTGTCGACGGACGAAAAGGAGCAGCTGTCCCGGGAGGCGGGCGCGTGGCAGGTGTTGCGGTACGGCGACGACCTGGCCGATCGGGTGCGCGCGCTGACCGGCGGTGAGGGTGTGGCCGCGGTGTACGACGGTGTCGGCAAGGACACGTTCGATGCGAGTCTGGCGTCGCTGCGGATCCGCGGCACGCTGGTGTTGTTCGGGGCGGCGAGCGGGCCGGTGCCACCGTTCGATCTGCAGCGCCTCAATGCGGGCGGCTCCCTGTTCGTGACCCGTCCCACGCTCGCCCACTACGTCCGGGATCGGGAGGAACTCACGTGGCGGGCCGGGGATGTCCTGGGCGCCCTCGCTGCCGGCACCCTGCAGCTGCGGGTCGGCGGCAGCTATCCCCTCGCCGACGCCGCACAAGCACACCGCGACCTCGAAGGGCGGCGGACGACAGGATCGATCGTGCTGGTGCCGTGAGATTCGCGTAGGGGCCGAGTTCGATGGTCACGAGATCGTAGTTGCGTTCTCCCCGCATCCGATAAGAGTAGGAGTTGCCGGTACCGCATGCGCACAATGGCGGGGTGAGCTTCGAACTGTGCAGTGATGCATCAGCCGCCGAATGGCTGGTCGGTCAGGGTCTTCCGTGGGATCGGCTGGCGGTGCACGGTCCGTCCGGATACTCACGCTATGCGCGGCTGCGGTTCATTCCCGATCCGAGCTTTCCGGGCCAGCGGACGAGGGACGTCGATTTCGAACAGCATGAATTGTCGGAGAAGGACGAGGTCGGCGTCGTACTGGAGATCCTGTCCCGGTACACGACGACGCCGGACGAATGCTATTTCTGCATGTGGGACGGGTGGGGCACGATCACTGTCGACGCTTCACCCAATTTTCTGATTCCCAACCGCGACTACTGGTTGTTCCGAGGCGCACTGGCCGACTATGCAGACTGGAACAGCAGCGATCCCACACGGTGGCGGTACGGCGACTGTCCCGATCCTGCGTTCATCTGGCCTGCCGACCGCGCATGGTGCATCGCCAACGATGTGGACCCCCACTTCGCTTCCATCGGCGCAGATCATCCGGAAGCCGTCGACCTCGTCGTGGTCGACCGGCGTATCGATGCGGTGCTCGACGATCGGATGCGAGAGCCGCTGTACTGGAACTGACGCCGGCCAGTTGTCCCGCGTGGAGCGCCGAAGCTGTGTCGCATGCTTCACGGCCCGGCCCGGTCAGGCCTGCCTGTCAGAAGTAGCCGGCGATGGTGTTCCAGCCGAGGATCGAGTCGACGGCCAGGCCGCAGCAGACGACGGCGAGGTAGTTGTTGGACTGCAGGAACAGCTTGAGCGGCTTGATGGGGGTGCCGCCGCGGACGCTGCGGTACAGCTGGTGGGCGACGAACAGGAACCAGGCTCCGGCGAGGAGGGTGACGATCGCATAGATCCAGCCGGCGGCCGGCACCAGGGCCAGGGACGCGAGAACGGTGGCCCACGTGTAGATGACGATCTGCTTGGTGACGTGTTCCTCGGAGGCGATCACGGGGAGCATCGGCACACCCGCGGCCTTGTAGTCCTCCTTGTAGCGCATCGCGAGGGCCCACGTGTGCGGCGGCGTCCAGAAGAAGATGATCAGGAACAGGACGACCGGCTCCCAGCTGAGCGACCCGGTGACGGCGGCCCAGCCGACCATGACGGGCATGCAGCCGGCCGCGCCGCCCCAGATGACGTTCTGCCAGGTGCGGCGCTTGAGGACCATCGTGTAGACGAGCACGTAGAACGCGATCGTGACGACGACCAGGATGCCGGCGAGCAGGGTGGCGGCCCACCACAGCCACAGGAACGACGCCAGGCCGAGGATCATGCCGAAGACGAATGCGTTCTTCGTGGGCACGGCCTGCCGGGCCAGGGGGCGCAGCGCAGTGCGCTTCATCACCTTGTCGATGTCGGCGTCGACCACACAGTTGAGCGAGTTGGCGCTCGCGGCACCCATCCAGCCACCGAACAGGGTGCTGATGATGAGGACCAGGTCGACGTGTCCGCGGTCGGCGAGCAACATCGCCGGGATGGTCGCGACGAGCAGCAGCTCGATGACCCGCGGTTTGGTGAGCGCGACGTACGCCAGAACGGTCGATGTCACACGACCCCACAGCGTCGAGGTGTCCCGCGCAGTGTTCGATTCGGGAGCGTCGCCAGGGCCGCCGAAGCCGTGTCCGCTCGGCCTATGCCCTGTACGCACGCTGTCTCCTTGCCCCACGCGACTACATCCTCGTTTTTGCCGGTGCTCTACTACGACCGATGGTAGACGCCGCTCGGACGGCAACCGAATCGACCCGAAGTGGGCTGCACATTAGTCTGGAGACGCACGAGAGGCTCGGCGACGCCCACCGCATCATCCGGCCACCCTCCGGCTCCACGTCCAACCATGTCAGGAGACATCTGCCCGTGTCGATCACAGACGAGATCCGCGTCCTCACCCAGCCGGTCCATCCCAGCGACTGGACCGATCTGGACACCAAGGCCGTCGACACCGTTCGCGTTCTCGCCGCGGACGCCGTCCAGAAGGTCGGCAACGGCCACCCGGGCACCGCGATGAGCCTGGCACCGCTCGCCTACACGTTGTTCCAGCGGGTGCTGCGGCACGACCCGAAGGATGCCGAGTGGGTCGGACGCGACCGCTTCGTGCTGTCCTGCGGGCATTCGAGCCTGACGCTGTACCTGCAGCTGTACCTGTCGGGCTACGGCCTCGAGTTGGCCGACATCGAGGCGCTGCGTACGTGGGGTTCGCTCACCCCGGGCCACCCCGAGTTCGGGCACACCGTGGGTGTCGAGATGACCACCGGGCCGCTGGGTCAGGGGCTGGCGTCGTCGGTGGGCATGGCGATGGCGGCACGCCGCGAGCGTGGCCTGTTCGATCCGGACGCCGCGGCCGGCACCAGCCCGTTCGACCACTACGTGTACGTGATCGCGTCCGACGGCGACCTGCAGGAGGGTGTCACCTCCGAGGCGTCGTCCATCGCGGGCGTCCAGCAGCTGGGCAACCTCATCGTCTTCTACGACGACAACGAGATCTCCATCGAGCACGACACGGCGATCGCGTTCGGTGAGGACGTCGCGAAGCGCTACGAGGCCTACGGCTGGCATGTGCAGCGGGTCGAGGGCGGCGAGAACGTTTCCGCGATCCTCGACGCCGTCGAAGCCGCGAAGGCGGTCACCGACAAGCCGTCGATCATCGTGATGCGCACGATCATCGGCTACCCGGCGCCGACGATGATGAACACCGGTGACGTGCACGGTGCCGCGCTCGGCGCCGAGGAGGTCGCGGGCGTCAAGCGTGCCCTCGGTTTCGATCCGGAGAAGAGCTTCGACGTCGACCCCGCCGCCTTCGCGCACGCCCGCAAGGTCGTCGACCGCGGTGCCGCGGCTCACGCCGAGTGGCAGGCCGAGTTCGATGCGTGGGCTGCCCGCGAGCCGGAGCGCAAGGCGCTGTTCGACCGTCTGCACGCCGGCGAGTTCCCGGAGGGCTGGGCGGACGTCCTGCCGTCGTGGGACGCCGACGCGAAGGGTGTCGCGACCCGTAAGGCTTCGGGCAAGGCCCTCAACGCGCTGGGCCCGATCCTGCCGGAACTGTGGGGCGGCTCCGCCGACCTCGCCGGCTCCAACAACACCACGATCGACGGCTCCGACTCGTTCGGCCCCACCTCGATCTCGACGAAGGACTGGAACGCCCAGCCGTACGGCCGGACGCTGCACTTCGGTATCCGTGAGCACGCGATGGGTTCGATCCTCAACGGCATCGCGCTGCACGGCCCGACCCGCCCGTACGGCGGCACGTTCATGGTGTTCAGCGACTACATGCGTCCCGCGGTCCGGCTGGCCGCGCTGATGCAGACCCCGGCGCTGTACGTGTGGACGCACGATTCCATCGGTCTCGGCGAGGACGGCCCGACGCACCAGCCGATCGAGCATCTCGCGGCGCTGCGGGCGATCCCGAACCTGTCGGTGATCCGCCCGGGTGACGCCAACGAGACCGCGCAGGCGTGGAAGGCGGCGCTCGAGCACAAGACCGGCCCCACCGCACTGGCCCTGACCCGTCAGGACATCCCCGTCCTCGAGGGAACTCGGGAGAAGGCGGCAGAAGGCGTGGCGCGTGGCGCGTACGTGCTGGCCGAGGCGTCGACCGGCACCCCCGAGGTGATCCTGCTCGGCACCGGCTCGGAACTGCAGCTGGCCGTCGCGGCCCGTGAGGTGCTCGAAGCGGACGGCATCGCCACCCGCGTCGTGTCGGTCCCGTGCCTCGACTGGTTCGAGCAGCAGGACCAGTCCTACCGCGACGAGATCCTGCCGCCGTCGGTGCGGGCCCGGGTGTCCGTCGAGGCCGGTATCGCGATGCCGTGGTACAAGATCATCGGAAGCGACGGCGAGGCCGTGTCGCTCGAGCACTACGGTGCGTCGGCCGATTACAAGACGCTGTTCCGTGAGTTCGGCATCACCGCCGACGCGGTCACCGAGGCAGCCCGCCGCTCCCTGACTCGTGTGAAGGGATGATTCACCATGACTGACACCGCTACCCAGAACCCCACCCTCGCGGCCCTGTCCGCGGCCGGCGTGTCCGTGTGGCTCGACGACCTGTCCCGGTCGCGGCTGCAGACGGGCAATCTCGCCGAGCTGATCGCGACCCGCAGCGTCGTCGGCGTCACCACCAACCCGTCGATCTTCCAGGCTGCGCTCAAGGGCCCCGAGTACCACGCGCAGCTGCACGAACTGGCGGTGCGCGGCGCCGGTGTCGACGAGACGGTCCGGGCGCTGACCACCGACGACGTGCGCGACGCGTGCGACGTGCTGGCCCCGACCGCGGCCGCCACCGACGGCGTCGACGGCCGGGTGTCGATCGAGGTCGATCCGCGGCTCGCGCACGACACCGACGGCACCGTCGCGCAGGCGATCGAGCTGTGGAAGGCCGTCGACCGGGACAACCTGTTCATCAAGATCCCGGCCACGAAGGCGGGACTGCCGGCGATCACCCGGGTGATCGCGGAGGGCATCAGCGTCAACGTGACGCTGATCTTCTCGGTGGAACGGTACGAGGCCGTCATCGACGCCTACCTGGCCGGTCTCGAGGCCGCCCGCGCCGCCGGGCACGACCTGTCGAAGATTCATTCGGTGGCGTCGTTCTTCGTCTCCCGCGTGGACACCGAGATCGACGCGCAGCTCGACAAGATCGGCTCCGAGGAGGCGCTCGCGCTGCGCGGCAAGGCCGGTCTGGCGAACGCGCGGCTCGCGTACGCGTCGTACCAGCGGGTGTTCGAGGGCGGTGACCGGTGGGCGCCGCTCGCGGACGCCGGTGCCCGCGTGCAGCGTGCGCTGTGGGCGTCGACGGGGGTGAAGAACCCGGCCTACCCGGACACGCTGTACGTGACCGAGCTCGTCGCCCCGCACACCGTCAACACGGTGCCGGAGAAGACCCTCGAGGCGGTCGCCGACCACGGCACCGTCACCGGGGACACGATCTCGGGGACGGCCGCGGCGTCGCAGCAGGTGTTCGACGCGCTCACCGCGGTCGGGATCGACGTCCCGGCGGTGTTCGAGACGCTCGAGACCGAGGGGGTCGACAAGTTCGAGGTGGCGTGGAACGAGCTCCTCGACGCGATCACGGAGCAGCTCACGGCTGCTCGCGAGAGCTGATCCGTGAGCGGACCCGCGGCGGACCGGTGGAGCAATCCACTTCGGGACAGCAGGGACCGGCGACTGCCTCGCATCGCCGGCCCCTGCGGCCTGGTGATCTTCGGGGTCACCGGTGACCTGGCACGCAAGAAGCTGATGCCGGCGGTGTACGACCTCGCCAACAGAGGCCTGTTGCCGCCCGGGTTCGCTCTGGTCGGGTTCGCCCGACGGGATTGGGCGAACGAGGATTTCGGAAAGGTCGTCCACGACGCGGTGCGCGAGCATGCGCGCACCGAGTTCCGTGAGGACGTGTGGGAGCAGCTGTCGCAGGGCATCCGCTTCGTGCAGGGCAGCTTCGACGATGCGGCCGCGTTCACCGAGCTCGCCGACACGCTGGCCACGCTCGACCGTGAGCGCGGCACCCGCGGCAACCACGCGTTCTACCTGTCGGTGCCGCCGGCACAGTTCCCGACGGTGTGCGAGCAGCTCTCGAAATCGGGGCTGGCGCAGTCGACGGACGGCCAGTGGCGCCGGGTCGTCATCGAGAAGCCGTTCGGGCACGACCTCGAGTCGGCGAAGGAACTGAACGCGGTGGTGAACACCGTCTTCCCCGAGGACTCGGTGTTCCGCATCGACCACTATCTGGGCAAGGAGACGGTCCAGAACATTCTGGCGCTGCGGTTCGCGAACCAGTTGTTCGATCCGATCTGGAACGCGCACTACGTCGACCACGTGCAGATCACGATGGCCGAGGACATCGGGCTCGGTGGCCGCGCCGGCTACTACGACGGCATCGGCGCCGCCCGCGACGTCATCCAGAACCATCTTCTGCAGCTGCTGGCCTTCACCGCGATGGAGGAGCCGGTCAGCTTCGAACCGTCCGAGTTGCAGGCCGAGAAGATCAAGGTGCTGTCGGCGACCCGCCTCGCGGAACCGCTCGACGAGACCACCGCCCGCGGCCAGTACACGGGCGGCTGGCAGGGCAGTCAGAAGGTCGTCGGCCTGCACGAGGAGGAGGGGTTCGCGCAGGACTCCATCACCGAGACGTACGCCGCGATCACCCTCGAGGTCGACACCCGCCGCTGGGCGGGGGTGCCGTTCTATCTGCGCACCGGGAAACGCTTGGGCCGGCGGGTCACCGAGATCGCGGTCGTCTTCAAACGTGCCCCGCACCTGCCGTTCGACGCCACCATGACCGAGGAACTCGGCCAGAACGCGCTCGTCGTCCGGGTGCAGCCCGACGAGGGGGTCACGATGCGGTTCGGTTCCAAGGTGCCGGGCTCGAGCATGGAGGTCCGGGACGTCAACATGGACTTCAGCTACGGGCAGGCGTTCACCGAGTCGTCCCCGGAAGCCTACGAACGGTTGATCCTCGACGTCCTGCTCGGGGAGCCGTCGTTGTTCCCGGTGAACGCCGAGGTCGAGTTGTCGTGGAAGATCCTCGATCCCGTCCTCGAACACTGGGCGCAGCAGGGTAGGCCGGAACCGTACGAGGCCGGCACGTGGGGTCCGCCGTCGGCGCAGGAGATGCTGCGCCGATCCGGTCGGGAATGGAGAAGGCCGTGATCATCGAAATGCCGTCGACCACGACGGGTGCGGTCAACAAGAAGCTCGTCGAACTGCGGGAGACGGGTGGCGCGGTCACGCTCGGCCGAGTGCTGACGTTGGTGGTGTGCACGCGCGAGTCCAAGAACTCCGAGGACGTCATCGACGCCGCGAACGACGCGAGCCGTGAGCATCCGTGCCGCGTGATCGTCGTCGCCCGTGGTTCCCGGTCCGAGGAGACACGACTGGACGCGGAGATCCGGGTCGGCGGTGACGCCGGCGCGTCCGAGGTGGTGATTCTGCGGCTGCACGGCGAGCTGGCCGACCAGGAGGCGAGTGTCGTGGTGCCGTTCCTGCTGCCGGACACCCCGGTGGTGGCGTGGTGGCCGGACGACGCCCCCACGTTCCCGTCGCTGGATCCGGTGGGCCGCTTGGCGATCCGGCGGATCACCGACGCCACCCGCGCCGACGAGCCGACCGCGACCATCAAGAGTCGGCTCGGGTCGTACGCGGCGGGCGACACCGATCTGGCGTGGAGCCGGGTCACGTACTGGCGGGCGCTGCTCACCTCCGCGCTCGATCAGCCCCCGCACGGGCGGATCGTGTCGGCGACGGTGTCGGGGCTGGCGACCGAACCTGCGCTCGACATCCTCGCCGGCTGGCTCGCCGACCGGGTCGACGGCCCGGTGCGCCGGCAGACCGGTGACCTGTTCGTCGAACTGCGGTTGACCGGCGACGACCGCATTTCGATCAGCCGGCCGCAGAGCGAGACCACCGCGACCCTGAGCCGGACCGGGCAGCCGGACGCGCTCGTCGCCCTCGCCCGGCGGGAGACGCGGGACTGCCTGGCCGAGGAGTTGCGTCGTCTCGACCCCGACGAAATCTACGAAGCCGCCCTGACCGGACTGTCGAAGGTGAACTATGTCTGACTCCAACGAGATTCGTCGCTACCCCGATACCGCAGCACTGGTGTCGGCGGCCGCGGAGCGGTTCGTCGACGCGATCGTCGCCGCCCAGCGGGCCCGCGGTTCGGCCGCGGTCGTGCTGACCGGCGGCGGCACCGGCATCGCACTGCTCGAGCAGATCCGCGAGCGTCCGGGGGCGATCGACTGGTCGGCGCTGGACGTGTTCTTCGGTGACGAACGGTTCCTGCCCGCCGGGGACCCCGAACGCAACGAGGTGCAGGCCCACGAGGCGCTGCTCGACCACGTTCCGGTCGATCCGGCGCGGGTACACGTGATGGCCGCGTCGGACGGCGCGTACGGCACCGATCCGGTGACCGCGGCCGCCGCCTACGGCGAGGTGCTCGAGACGTTCGCCGCCGGCCGGACCGGCCCCCTGTTCGACGTGCACCTGCTGGGCATGGGCGGTGAGGGGCACGTCAATTCGCTGTTCCCGCACACCGATGCGGTACGCGAGTCCGAGAAGCTGGTCGTCGCGGTCACCGATTCGCCGAAGCCGCCGGCGGTGCGGGTCACCCTCACACTGCCCGCGCTGCGGGCGGCGCGCGAGGTGTGGCTGATCACCTCCGGTGAGGCGAAGGCCGAGGCGGTGGCCGCCGCGATCGGTGGGGCGTCCGCCGAGGACATTCCGGCGGCCGGTGCCGTCGGTGTCGAGAAGACGGTGTGGCTGCTCGACGAGACTGCGGCGAGCGGACTGCCCCGCGACTGACGTCAGTCGTCGGCGTCGTCGCCCCGCTCCCCTCCCGGGACCGGGTGCGGCGACCCGCCGGCCACCGGGAGCGGTGTGCACGCCGCCCACAGCCGTCCACTGCGCGGCCCGGTACCGGCCCGCGTCAGGCCACGCCGGTACGTCCGTCCCGTACTGCCGTTCTGTGTCATCGACGTGCTCCTCCCCTGCCGGCCCCGTTGTTCGGGCCGTGTGACTGGTTGGACGCGGCCGTGCGCCGATCGGTTCCCGACCCGGCCCCGTCTATGCTCACCGCGTGGACCGCGCAGAGTATCTGGCCGAACTCGATTCCGTTCTCGACCGGCACACCGATGCTGCGGCGCAGCGACTTTCGTCGATGCTGGCGATGTGCCCGCCCGCCGCCACCGAGCTCGTGATCGACGTGTTCCCCGACCAGGACGGTGAAGGCACGTTCGACGTGTGGGCCCGGTTCGACGGCCCCGACAGCATCGCCCTCAATGCTCCGGTCGACGCGCACCGGCACCTGTTCGGCGTCGTCCACACCGAGGACGGTGTCGAACCGGACGTGCCGCCGCCTGGCCGCGGCTTCTGCGTCCAGGACGCCGTCGTCGACGCGTGTGCGACGTGGCTGACCGACCTGTGGGAACGGGTCGGGGCGGGCCGGTCGCCGATCCCGTGGCACGTCGCCGGCCACGACGGATACGGAACCGTCACACCTATGCAGTTCGGGTAGGGCCGCTCCGCGCCGTGTCGGAGGCATCGGCGATGATGACTGACCGTACCGGTCGCAGGTACGCCGGCGCTACCGGGTCGCGGGGTCGGTGAGGGCGCCGAGGATCCGGCCGAGGTCGGCCGGGGCCCGGTCCGGGGTGAACGTCCACGTGTTGCCCGTCCAGGGGTCGCGCCAGTCGTCGTTGTCGTCGGCGGGCAGGGCGTAACCGTGGGGCATCGGATCGTCGCCGGTGGGGTCGGTGTCCGTGGAGTCGTCGGCGACGACGATCACGGTGACGCCGACGCGGTGTCCGTGTTCGGCGAGGAATGCGATCGCGGGCAGCTGCCGCTGGTCGTAGCCGTACGGGAAGTGGCCGAGCACGATCAGCCGGGGTGTCGCTGCGGACCCACCGGCACCGTCGAGGAGGGCGAGTTCGGCTGCGGCAGCAGCAGATTCGAGGAACGAGCCGATGCTGTCGGGGCGGGTGACCGTGGCCCCGACCCGGTGGGCGACACCGGTGGTGACGGCGCGGAGGTGCCCGGTCAGGTCGACGACGTCGAGGACGACCGCCGGGTCGGCGGCCAGGATCCGCAGGATCGCGGCGGCGGTGACGGACGCAGTCGCCGCGGTGTCCGCGCCGACGATGCGCAGCGGCCGGCCGAGCGGGAACGGCAGGACGAGCGGGACGCGGAGCGGTCCACAGCCGGGGGCGGACAGCTCGCCGATGCGGATACCGTTCGCCGGACCGTACGGCGCGGGGGTGGCGGACCACGCGGGCGCGGCCCAGTCGGCGCACGACCGCGGCAGCAGCGGGGCGATCGCATCGAGTTCGGCGGCGAGCTGGTCGCTGTCGTGCCGATACCGCGCCTGTGCGTCGTCGACGACGGTGTCGTGCCGCTGCTGCGCGACGGTGCGGGCCTGCTGCGCGGCCGGCCCGGTGCGGGCTGCGGGGTCGGCGACGGCGACGCTCAGTTCGTGATCGAGCCGGGCTTCGGCGAAGCGGCGGGCCTCGATCAGGGCCCCGGCCGAACGGGCTGCGTCCTCCAGGATCATCCCGAATCGTTCGACGGTGTGGTTCGGGTCGAACGGCTCGACCGGCCCCGGCGCACCGGTGTCCGGGACCGTCGCCTGCGGGGCGGGTGCCGGATCGTCGTCGACGTCGACGCCGTGGCGGGTGATCAGGCCGGCGAGTCCGTCCGCGTAGCCCTGGCCGACGGCCCGGATCTTCCACTGCCCGGCGCGCCGGTACAGCTCCCAGCAGATCACCGCGGTCTCCCCGGCCCGGCAGTCGATGTCGAAGCCGGCGACGAGCCTCCCGGCCCGATCGTGCAGTGCGGCCACGACCGCGGTGAACACCGTGCCGGTGGCGGCGAGCGGGTCGACGCTCACGATGCACAGCACCGCATGCGCGTCGGGGCGGACGGCGTCGAGGTCGATGTCGACGCCGCCCGCCCCCATCCGGACGCCACCGGTGTGCGGCTGGTTGTAGAACACGAAGGACTCGGACGACAGCGCCTGCAGGTCCGCGTCGACGACCAGGGCGGACACGTCCACCGGGAGGCCACCCCCGACGGTGAACCGCACAGCGGTGGTCGGCAGCACGGTGTTCTGGCCGCGGGTCAGGTGCACGGTCGTTCCTTCGGGTCTCGGATGTTCGGTTCGGGTGCGCTCAGACGCGGACGAACGGCGCGAGCTGCGGTGCGGCCTCGCCGGGATGCTTGGCCTGGATGCCGTCGCCGATCGCCTGCAGCTTCCAGCCGTCGGGTCCACGGAACACCTTGGCCATGACCATGCCGGTGAACGGCATGCCGCCGTGGAGGGTGTAGCGGGCGAGCTCACTGTTCGTGGTGGCGTCGATCAGGCGGCAGAACGCGTTCTGGACCTGCTCGAACGTCTGTCCCTTGTAGGACGTGACGATGAAGACGATCGTGGTGACGTACGGCGGGATGCGGGTGAGGTCGACGTCGACGACCTCGTCGTCACCGTCGCCGGCACCGGTGAGGTTGTCGCCCCGGTGCATGATCGAGCCGTCCTTGGACCGCAGCTGCCCGTAGTAGCAGACGTCGACGATCTGGTCGTCGGCGAACAGGATCGCCGACGCGTCGAGGTCGATGTCGACGGCCCGGCTGCCGAACATGCCCCGCTTCTCGACCGGATCCCAGCCGAGACCCATCCGCACCATGGTCAGGTCGACCCCGCCGTCCTTGCGGAGGTTGACCTTCTGGCCCTTGGCGAGGCTGACGGGACGTCCCTTGGTGAGGTTGATCTCCGTCGGCTGCGGCGGAACGGGCGGCGCGGCCGGTGCGGCCGGCGCCGGCGGCGGGGGCGGGGGCGGCGATGCGGGCGCCGCCGGGGCGGGTGCCGCCGGGGCGGGTGCCGCCGGGGCGGGTGCGTCGTCGACGGTGATGCCGTGGTCGGTGACCAGGTCCGCGAAGCCCCCGGCATAACCCTGTCCGACGGCCCGCACCTTCCACGCCCCCTGACGGCGGTACACCTCGAGAGCGATGACGACGGACTCGCTCGACAGGCCGTCGATCACGTACTCGTACAGCGGGTTTCCGGTGGCGTCGGCGACGCGGGCGGTCGGCGCCGGGAACTGCCCGAACGTGGCGCCCGGGTTGTCGAGGGTGACGACCGCACGAACCTTGTCGATGTCGGCGGGGATCCGGCCGGTGTCGATCTGCAGGGTCGCGCCGTTCGGGCCGGTCACCAACTGCACACCGGGTCCGGCGGGCTGGTTGTAGAACACGAAGTCGGCGTCGGTGCGCACCGTGCCGGCGTCGGTGAGGAGCAGCGCGGACACGTCGGCCGGTGCCGAAAGGGCCACCGAGACGACGATCGTCTCGGCCTGCACGGGGGCGTTCTGACCTTTGGTCAGCTGTTGGGACACGTCGACATCCTTTGCGGGAACGGTGTTTCTGGGTGAGCGGTGTGCTGATGGAACCAGGTGAGGATTTCTTCGCCGGCGCGGATACCCCGGCCGGTGGTGACCGTGACGGTCGGATGCTGCCAGCCGGTGTCCTCGAGTTCACCGTGCCGGGGGCGGATCGCGGTGTCGGCGTGGACGAGCAGATCGATGTCGAGGACACCGTCCCCGGCGGCGACGACCCGGCTGCCGGCCCGCAGGGTGCCGTCGGCGACGAGGCGTCCGTGGACGTCGTGCAGGGCAGCACTCTTGGTGACCGCGTTCGGCATCGTGTAGATCTTGCGGCCCTGCTGGGACACGTTCCAGCCGCGCGGCGCGCACCAGGCCCGCCACGCGGCGACGAACTCGGCGGGCTGGGCGGCGACATCGACGACCAGGTAGCAGAACAGGTCGTCGGCGACCCGCAGACTGCGCACCCACCGCTCGTCGATGCGGGTGCGGAGTTCCTCGGTCACCGCCGTGACCGGGGGGCCGGCGGCGGCGACACGCCGGTCGATGCTCCGCCGCCACTGCTCGTCCGGCCGGCCGTCGACGAGGATCGCGCCGCCGTTGCTGGTGACCGCGTACCGGTACGGGCCGCCCGGCAGGGTGATGCGCCCGTACTGGGCGGGGGTGCGGGTGGTGGTGGGGACCACCGCAGCGCGCCCGGCCAGGTCGGCGAGGAGTCCGTGCGCGGCCCCCGTCATGTACGACAGGGGGGCGTCGTCGTAGATCTCCACACACACCGGTGCGGCGGCCTCGAACCCGTCCCCGGCGGCGGTGCGGGAGTAGATCATGGTGCGGTCGAGATCGGTGGCGACCAGCAGCGAGCGCGGTGTCGTCGATGTCACTGCACTCACGGCTGTTCCTTGATCAGGCCCATGCACGAGTAGGCGAGGTCGGGCACCGTCTCGACGGGGACACCGCGGGCGCCGGCGAGCAACCGGATGTGGGCGTGTTCGGGGGCGTCGGCGTCCCGGACGAGCACCTTCCACGGGATCCGCCGCAGCAGCACCCGGGTGGTTTCCCCGACACCGGGTTTGACGAAGTTCACCGACCCGATGCCGTACTCGTCGCGGACCCGGTCGACCGACGCCCACCCCGACCACGACGGCGTCCGGTCCCCCGCCAGGATCGTGCGGGCCGACGCGACCGCGGCGTCGTGGACCGCGTCGAACTCGGCGGTGACGGTGTCCAGCAACCGGTTCGACACGTCCTGGTCGGCGAGATCCCGGTAGAACTTCGCGCCGTGGAACTCCCCTGCGCCGATGTACCGGTCGTTGAGGACCGTGCGGGACACCAGCCCGGAGACGGTCGAGTTGAGGCACGCCGACGCGACGAGGAAATCGTCGCGGGTGCCGTAGGTGCGCACGCAGTGGCCGGGGTCGGCGAGGACGGCGAGATCGTCGGACAGCCGCGGACCACCGGCGTCCGCATAGGCGTCCAATGCGGCGGTGAGCTCACGGGTGATGGCGCCCTTGCCGGTCCAGCCGTCGACGAACACCACCGAGTCCGGGTCGTGTCGGGCGGTGATGTGGTCGAGGGCGACGGTGTCGATGCCGCGGTCCCGGACGATCGAGATCGTGTAGTGCGGCCACGCCTGTCCGTGGAACCGGTGCGCCCAGCGGCGGACGAGCACCCCGATCGGGGTGCCGGCACGGGCCAGGGAGACCAGGGTCCGGTCCGGCCCGCGTTCGGCGAGCAACAGTTCGGTGACGGCGCCCACCGCGTGCGCCAGGCGGGGTGCGGAGTCGGCCAGCGCGGTCTCGAACAGCTCCCGGTAGGCGGCATCCGGCTGATACTCGACGGGCAGCGATTCGGCGTAGTGCGCGGTCCCGGCCTGGATGGCCTTCTCGCGGGCGGCGACGTCGGCCTCGAGGTCGAGTGCGGAGAGGTCCTTGAGCAACCAGGTGACCTCGTCGGTGGCGTAGGAACCGAATTCGGGGCCGGTCAGCGGCGGTGTCGCGACGGTGATGGATGTCATGACTGCTTCCTCGCGTTCCTCGCGGCGGTGAGGGCATGGTGGTCGGTGGCGGGGACGACGGCGACGACGACGTCGTGGCCCGCCGCGGTGAGGACGTCGAGAAGTCCACCGGGGCTGCGCAGTTCGGGGGTGTCGGCGGGACTGTCGATCACCAGCAGCAACTGCTCCTCCGCCGCGGGTTCGGGCCAGGCCGCGTTGTACAGGTAGCGGCGGGCGGCACCGTCCGGTTCGGGGGCGTGGAACTCGAAGCCGCGGCGCAGCGGATAGCCGGGATCGTCGTGGACGTACGCCGGGGAGCGGGTGGTGGTCTGGTATCGGACCGCCGTCCCCTGCCGGGCGAGATGCTCGGCGATGCACAGCGGCAGATACATCAGTTCCTCGTGCCCGATCACGATCACCGGCCGCCCCGGGTCCAGGTGCGGCTCGAGGGCGGCCGCGGCCGCGGCGGTGGCGGCGGCGAACGTGGCGGAGTCGGCGGCGAGGATGCCGTAGCGTCCGCCGTCGGGCACGTCGGCGGGCCAGCCGACCGGCACGACCGTCACGGTTCCGGCGGTGGCGGCAACCGGGTTGAGCACGGGCGGATCGAGTGCGGTGACGCGGGTGGTGAGCCCGTCCGGGAGTTCGGTGCGGCCGGCGGCGAGCGCGACGTGGTCGATCCGCGCGCCGAGTGCGGTGGCGGCAGCGTCGATCTCGGCCCGGTGGTGGGCCTCGCGCATGTCGACGAGCGACGCGACCACGTACCGGTCGCGGGGCGCGATCCGGTGCAGCGCCCGGATCGCGTCGACGGCCGTTGCCCCGGTGGAGATCTCGTCGTCGACGAGCACCAACGGGGCGGCACCGGTGAACAGTTCCGGGGACGTGGGCTGCAGCAGGTGCGACGTGGCGTGCGAGTGCCCTTCCTCGAATCCGCCGAGGACCGGCACCCCGGCCGTGGCCCGGCGGGTGGAGTGCAGATAGCAGGCCGCCCGCATGCGGGCGGCGACCGCGTGCCCGAGACCCGTTGCGGTCTCGGCGAAGCCGAGGACGACCGCATCGGTAGCAGCGTCCCCGAGAACGGCGACCACCTCGTCGGCGAGGGTGTCCGCTGCCGCCCGGACCCGTCCCGGATCGGTGGGCAGATGCTTGCCCAGCACCGTGGACACCAGCAGGTGCGCGCGACGCGGGTTGCGGCGCAGACCCGGCCGGACGAGCTCGGTGACCCGACGGTCGCCGTCGGCTCCGGTGTCGTGCAGGGTCAGCCCGAACTCGGTGGTCGCCCACGGCTCCGTCGTCGTGGTTGCGGTCGTAGCGGTCATCGGACTGCCAGGGCGGTCAGTAGGTCCACGAAGGTCACTCCCGGGTTGGTCACACCGAACACCGAGGCGCGCAACGCCACCCGCTGCGCCCAGTCCCGATGCGGTTTGAGTTCGTTCATCTTGTTGCCGTAGCCCGACGCGCGCACACCACCGGTGTCGCCGCCGAGGATGTCGACCGCGTCCTGGTACTCCTCGGCGGTCACCGCGGCCAGGGCGTGCACGGGGGCGACGTGGGAGGGGTGGATGACGGTCTTGCCCTGGATACCGTTGGCGTGGTCGAGGGCGATCTCGCGGAGCAGACCGTCGAGGTCGCGGCTGACGAGCTGCTGTCGGAACCGCACCGCGTCCTGTTCCGCGAACGGGGTCTCGCGCAGCTGCGGCCGGAACATGCGTTCGTGGTCGGCGAAGTACTCCCACACCGGGCCGGTGACGACGAACCCGGTGCCGTCGGTGCGGCCGAGATAGTTGACGATGCTGGCGATGACGTCGGAGACGACCCGCACGTCGTAGATCGTCAGATCGCGGTCGCGGCGGATCCCGAACAGCCCGCACATGTCGGTGGCCCCGATCCGCACCGCGAGCACCCGGTCCCGATGCTCGGCGAGCAGCGCCGCGATCGCCTGCAGTTCGGTGTCGCGGGCCTCCCGGTACGCCAGGACCGGCGATT
The DNA here is from genome assembly GCF_030656875.1 of Prescottella sp. R16. NCBI lineage: Bacteria > Bacillati > Actinomycetota > Actinomycetes > Mycobacteriales > Nocardiaceae > Rhodococcus > Prescottella sp. R16. Next base: position 2,107,420 of record NZ_CP130943.1, on the reverse strand, counting down.
CGAGGACCGGCATCACGTACAGGTGCTTCCCCAGCGTGTCCGACGCCTCCCGGACCGCGGTGAGGGTGTCGGTCCCGGTGTCCGCTGTGAACTTCGGGACCACGAAACCGGTCAGGGCGACGACACCCGCGCCGAGAGTGGCGGTGACGGCACGGATCTCGGCGGCGGTCCGCACCCGCACGAACAGCAGCATCCCCGACGCGGGTGTCCCGGCCAGCGTGTCGAGCGCGTCGACCGCGGAGGCGAGAGCGGCGTCGACCTGGTCGTCGGCGACGGCGTCCTCGAGGTCGATCACCATCGACATCACCCCCTCGCCGTAGCGGCGGGCGATCGTGTCCGCCAGGTCGGGTCGGTTGCCCGGCACGTACAGGGTGGCGCCGAGTGCGACGGCGAGCCGGTTCCGCGGGTCGGTGTCGGCAACCGGCCGCGGTGCGTGCAGGAACAGCCGATCCCGCACACCCGGATCCAGGTGGTGGAAATGTGTGGACGCCTGCCCGGTCCGGGTGTCGGGGGTGGTGGACTGCTGCGTCACGGTCATACGCGGCCTCTCATGCGGTCGACGACCCCACCGATGAAGCTGTCGATCGCTTCCAGGTCGGTCGTGTAGGTCCAGTAGTCGGGGTGCACTCCGTCGAGTGCGGCACATGCGCGGTCGATGCGGTCGACCTGGGCGTCGAGAACCGACCCCCACTCGCCGACGAGGTCGCGCTGCATCGCCAGCTGCTGCGCGTCCCGCAGCCGGAACCGCACCCGGTCCGCGACGGCGGCCGGGTTCGCGCGGATCTCCCGCAGCGACCGCAACCGGTCGGTGACCGCGTCGACGGCGTCGTCCGCGGCGCGCAGATGATCACGGGCCTTGCCGCAGTGTGCCAGTGCGGATTCGGGGTGTCCGGCGGTGATCTCGCCGCGCGCGGCCTGCACCTCGCGGTCGGCGGCCGCCGCAGCGTCCGCGGCGACCCGGTCGTTGTCGACCAGATCGTTCGAGCAGGCGGCGCTGAACTCGCGGAGCAGTGCCGAGCGGGCCGGCTCCAGCTGCTCGGCGCGGGTGGCGACCGCACTGATCCGGGTCGCGATCGACCGGACCGCGTTCTGCGCCTCGCCGGTCCGTCCGGGCGCGGCCGCGAGGGCGGCGTGCACGGCGGCTGCGGCGTCGGTGACCGCGGTGGCCGACTCCTGTCGATCGGCACTGTCGGTGACGGTGTCGAGACGGCGGACCTGCGCGGCGAGGACGTCGACGGCGGCGATCACCGACGGGTACTGCAGGAACGGCAGGCTCTCCGGCCGGTCCAGTTCGGCGACGGCCCGGTCCGCAGCGGCCCGCGCCTGCCGGACCGCCTCCGCTGCGATCTGCCGGGCCGCGCGGGCGCGGGCCAGCTTCTCCCCGAACCGCTCCCGGAACGCGGTCATCTCCGCGGACACCTGTTCGAGGCGGCGGGTGCAGTCCTCGTAGACGGCGGCCGACGCGTACGGCGACTCGGGTTCGGGACGCTGCAGTTCCAGGTATCTCGACGTGGCCTGCGCATGCTGCTCCCGCACCGGCGTCCACCGGCCGACGACGTCACGGGTCGGGTCGGTGTCGTGGGACGCGGCGATGCCGTCCTCGATCTCGGCGAGGAGCCGATCGGTCTGCAGGAAGGCGGTCGTCATCGCGTTGTAGGCGCCGATCGCAGCAGGATCATCGTCCGGTCCCCCCGAAAACCAGCGACGCATGAAGGTTCTGGCCACGCATCGATGCTATCGGCGTGGCCCGACAGTGCGGTCGTCCTGCACCCCGAACCGATGTCCGCTCGGCCCGATTCCACGTCCGGCGCACCGTACGATGCGGCGATGACCGCACTGTCCCGGGGCGCGAACACCCCGATCTCCGACTCCCCCGCCACGATCGCCGTCACCGGAACCACTCCCGGCAGCGTCGACCTGTTCGTGTTCCTGCTCGACGCGACCCGCCGGGTCCGCAGCGACGACGACCTGGTGTTCTTCAACAATCCGTCGTCCCCGGATCGGACCGTCACGCTCGACGCGGACGGGCAGATCCGGCTCGAGCTGCCCGCCGTCGACGCCGGCGTCGACATGATCGCGGTCGCCGTCTCGGTCGACGAAACCGTGCCGGGCCCGCTGTCGGCCGTGCCGCATCTCGGGGTCTGTCTCACCCAGCCGGACGGGGCGACGGTCACCGCCGCCGTCGACGGGCTCACCACCGAGCGTTCGGCGGTGCTGCTCGAGGTGTACCGGCGCGGCGGCGGATGGAAGGTCCGCAACGTGTCCGCCGGCTGGGAGGGCGGGCTGGTCGCGTTGGTCACCGAACACGGAGTTGCCGTGGACGAGCCACCCGCCCAGCCCACTGCCCACGCCCACGCCGGGGTTCCCGTTCCCGCCGCCCCTGCGGTATCGGCAACTGCGCCGGGTACGGCGACGGTCGACGCGGCCGGGGTGCGCACGGTGCCCGCGGAGGCCGGGCTGTCGCTCGAGAAGCGGCAGAAACTCGATCTGCGGAAGAAGGAAGTCACGAAGGTTCTCCTGACCAAGGGGGCGAGCAACTATGTCGGGCGGGTGATCCTGGTGATCGACAAGACCGGCTCGATGAGCCGCCGCTACTCCGGCGGCGAGGTCCGTGAGATCGTCCGCCGGATGGTGCCGGTGGCCACCCAGCTCGACGCCGACGGACAACTCGAGGCCTACCTGTACGGCGTGAAGTTCGCGAAGCTGCCGGACGTGACGGTCGACCGGGCCGACGAGTGGATCGACGAGTACGTCCACCTGCACGGCCGCCACGGCGGCATCGACTACGACCGGCAGATCGGCGGCATCAACGACGAGATCCCGATCATGTCCGAGGTGATCGACAGCCTCGACCGCGACACCAGCGTCCCGACACTGGTGCTGTTCTTCACCGACGGCGGTTTCAACAAGCGTTCCGCGATCCAGAAGCTGATGCGGCAGGCATCGTCCCGGCCGGCGTTCTGGCAGTTCATCGGCATGGGCCGCAGCGGTTTCGGTGTCCTCGAGAAGCTCGACACCCTGTCCGGCCGGGTGGTCGACAACGCCGGCTTCTTCTCGGTGGAGAGCGTCGACGCCCTCTCCGACAGCCGGCTGTACGAACTGCTGCTGTCGGAGTATCCGGACTGGTTGCGGGCCGCCCGCGCCGCGAACATCTTGCGCTGACCCGGGCACCGGTGGGGCCGAGCTCGTTTCGGCCCCACCGGTGGCCGCAGGACCTACTTGCGGCCCGGCGTCCAGTTCATGCCGAACCCGTAGGTGCTGTCGATCTCCTGCTGGGAGCCGCGGATGTAGCGGACCTCGCGGGTGACGGTCAGTTCGCGGCCGTTGCTCTCGAGCATCGCGATCGCGCACGAGACGGCCTGGTTGTCCGCCGAGTCGAGCCGGACCTCGACCTGCGGGCCGGACGTCGGGAACAGGGTGACCACACCGTTCGCCTGCGACCAGTTCGGCACACCCTCGTAGATGTAGGCGAAGATCAGGATCCGCCGGAACTTGCCGATGTCGGCGAGGTTGATGTGCAGGTTCTCCCCGGCGGTGTTGCTGCCGCTGCGGTCGTCGCCGTCGAGGTGGATGAACGGCGGCTGGTTCAGGTTGCCGAACGAGTTGCCGAGCGCCTGCACGACACCGCGGCTGCCGTCGGCGAGTTCGTACATCGCACCGAGATCCAGGTCGATGGACGGCGCGGCAGCTGCCTTGAGCTTCGCGAGGAAGCCCTTGCCCGCGGGTGCTGCGCCCGCGGTCCAGTTCAGGTTCACCCGCATCGTGCCCTGCCCGTCGCCGGACTTCGCGAGGGACACGGTGGGGGTGGCCTTGTCGAGCGTGACCTTGTTCAGGTTGATCGCCATGGTTCGGGCTCCTTCGTGGGCGTGGGTCAGGCGGTGGAGGAGACGCGTTCCGCGTTGTCGACGGCGTCGCCGGCATCCGGATTGCGCTTGTTGCGGACGATGCTGGTGATCAGTGCTGCAGCGATGAGGACGACGCCGACGAGGCCGGTGACGACCTCCGGGACGTGGGTGCCGATGGAGTACATCAGGATCAGTGCGAGCGCACCGATCGCCCAGTGCGCGCCGTGCTCGAGGTACACGTACTCCGACAAGGTGCCCTGGCGGACCAGGTACACGGTCAGGGAGCGGACGAACATCGCGCCGATGAAGCCGAGGCCGAGGGCGATGATGATCGGGTCGGCGGTGATCGCGAACGCGCCGATCACACCGTCGAACGAGAACGACGCGTCGAGCACCTCGAGGTACAGGAACAGGAAGAACCCGGCCTTACCGGTGGCCTTGGCGAGGTCGCTGGGGCCGGTGGACTTCTCGTCGGCGTCCTCGGCGACGTTGAACATTTCACCGAGACCGTTGACGATCATGTAGGTGATCATGCCGAGCGCGCCGGCGATCATGACGGTGGCCGTCTTGTCCTCCGGTGCGATGAACACCGCGGTGATCACCAGCAGGACGGTGGCGATGACGACCTCGAGCTGGTCGAGCTTGCCGATCTTCTCGAGCGGCCGTTCGATCCAGGAGAGCCAGGTGATCTCCTTCTCCTCGAGCACGAAGCCGAGGAACAGCATCAGCAGGAACATGCCGCCGAATGCCGCGATCTGGGGGTGGGCGTCGGTGATGAGGGTTTCGTAGCTGGCCGAGCCGTCGGGGAAGTACGCGGCCCCGTCGGCCGGCGGGTTCAGCGCGAGGTCGATCGCGTCGATCGGGCCGAGGCCCGAGGCGATCCACACGATCGCGAGCGGGAACACCAGGCGCATACCGAACACGGCGATCAGGATGCCGACGGTGAGGAAGATCTTCTGCCAGAACTCGCTCATCCGTTTCAGGACGGTGGCGTTGATGACCGCGTTGTCGAACGACAGGGACACCTCGAGGATGCCGAGGATCGTGACGAGGAGCAGTGCTTGCGGGCCACCATAGAGGAACGCCACCACGAGGGAGACGACGGTGACGGCAAACGAGACTCCGAAGATGCGGAGAATCACGGGCGGTGGCCCTTTCTCGGGTAGATGGGGTGCCGCCGCGAATCGGACTCGCGGCGGCACTCACCGGTCAGATGACAGGCGTCGGTCAGATGTTGACGCCGTAGTCGCGGGCGATGCCCGCCAGTCCGGACGCGTAGCCCTGCCCGACGGCACGGAACTTCCATTCGGTGCCGTTGCGGTAGACCTCGCCGAAGATCATGGCGGTCTCGGTGGAGGCGTCCTCCGACAGGTCGTACCGGGCCAGCTCGATGCCGGTGTTGCGGTCGACGACACGGATGAACGCGTTGATGACCTGACCGAACGACTGGCCGCGTTCGACGGCCTCGTGGATCGAGACCGGGAAGAAGATGTTCGTCACCTTCGGGTCCAGCGCGGTCAGGTCGATGTTGATCGACTCGTCGTCGCCGTCGCCCTCACCGGTGAGGTTGTCGCCGGTGTGCTCGACCGCACCGTCCGGGGACTTGAGGTTGTTGTAGAACACGAAGTGCAGGTCGGAGAGCACCTTACGTTCCGGGCCGGTCAGCAGCGCGGAGGCGTCGAGGTCGTAGGCGGCACCGGTGGTGGTGCGCTGGTCCCAGCCGAGACCGACAGTGATCGACGTCAGGTTCGCCGACTGCTTCGACAGGGAAACGTTGCCGCCCTTGGCAAGTGACACGCTCATGGAAACTCCGTCCGAAAGTAGTGGGAGGGAGGGGACGACCACACGGCAACGCCCCCCTTTCGATAGTGCGAACGGACGCGGCAGGCCCCCACTGCCGACGCCGTCCGTGAGAGGTGGCGGCGCATCAGGTTCCGTCGATGCGCCGCCACCGGGTACCACGGTCTAGACGTTGACGCCGTAGTCGCGAGCGATGCCCGACAGGCCCGAGGCGTAGCCCTGCCCGACGGCACGGAACTTCCATTCGGCACCGTTGCGGTACAGCTCACCGAAGACCATGGCGGTCTCGGTGGAGGCGTCCTCCGACAGGTCGTACCGGGCCAGCTCCGAGTTGTCGGCCTGGTTGACGACGCGGATGTAGGCGTTGCGCACCTGGCCGAACGACTGGCCGCGGTTGTCGGCGTCGTAGATCGAGACGGGGAACACGATCGAATCGATGTTCGCCGGCACGGCGGCGAGGTCGACCTTGATGATCTCGTCGTCGCCGTCGCCCTCACCGGTGGTGTTGTCGCCGGTGTGCTCGATCGAGCCGTCCGGGGACTTGAGGTTGTTGAAGAACACGAAGTGCTGGTCCGAGACGACCTTCTTGTCCGCACCCAGCCCGATCGCGGACGCGTCGAGATCGAAGTCCTGTCCGGTCGTGGTGCGCACGTCCCAGCCGAGACCGACGGCGACCGCGGTCAGCCCGGGCGCCTCCTTGGTCAGCGAGACGTTGCCACCCTTGGTCAGGCTCACACCCATGCTTGTCCTCCTGAATTCGTTGTGCTGTATAGCTTTCCGGGGTCTCCCGAAAAGTGTGGTCCACCGGTCACCTGCCGAGGACCGTAGCCCGGCCCACCGACAAGCCTCACGAACGAACCGTCGTCAGAGATCGAACTCGGACGGATCGATCCCCACCGCGAAGCACGCTTCCTTGACCGCGTTCTTCTCGTGCTGATCGAAGTTGCCGTCGGCACCGCCGATGATGATGCCGATCTGGATCACTGCACGCGCCTGCTCCGGCTTGGACTTCAGCTTGCCGATCGTGGCAGTGGCCTCGACCTTGCCGAAGTCGAAATCGCCCTGCAGCTTGTCGCAGTACCAGTCGAACTTCTGCCGCAGTTCGTCCGGCGAGAACACCTTCAGCGACTCGTTCGACATGATCAGCGCGGCGGTCTTCTGGCGCTCCGCCGGGTCGATGCTGCCGTCGGCTGCGGCGATCAGCGCGCACATCGCCATCGCGCCGTTGGCGAACTCCTTGTTCTTGAACTGCGCGGTCTTGACCTGCAGCTGCCCGTTCAGTTCCTGCGTCTTGGCCTTGAGCTGGTCCCAGAATCCCATCTGTCCTCCTGTATTTCGGGGTAGTCCACTTGCAGAATCGGTACCGGGTCTACTTCTTCGGGTCCGGGCACCGGCCGCTGTACGTCGTGAGGCCGATCCCGCCGTTGCTCGTCTTGCTCCGGCCGACAGGCCCATCCGAAGCTTTCCGCACCCAGTTCCCGGCCGTGTCCAGAACGGGCATTCTTTCGCTCATGAAGCGGCTGTACCGGGTTTCGCCGTCGACGGTGAGGACACCGTCTCGGACATCGATGTGCGCGACGGTCGCCCAGTACGAGTTCTTACCGTTTCCGACATGGACCAGGATCTCGTCCGAGTCCGGTCCCGGGAGCCCGTCCCGTCCGGCGCGGCCGTAACGGATCGCGACCCGGGGCCGGCCGAACGTATCGATGGCACCGCCGCCGTTGTCGACACTCTGGTAGACGTTCACCAGCAGGTCCCCGTTCTCCTGCGGGAGTACCCGAACCCGCTCGGTGGCCGGTTCGTCGCCGCGGCCGGGGCCGAGACTGTCCCCGTAGTGGTGGATGTACGGCCAGGTGTCGAGGCTGCCTCGGTGCCCCTTCTCCCCGCTGACGACGACGTATTCGTTCGTCTCCTCGTTCCGGCAGAAGAAGTAGACATCGAGGTCGCCTTCGCCGTATCGCTTCACGGTGCCGTCCTGCTCGTACTCGGCACCGCGGCCGTCCCATTCGAGTCCGACGGTGAGCACCCAGTTCGGGTCCCCCTGGCTCTTGCGCAGATCGATGCGGGCAGTCTTGTCGGCCGAGTCCTTCGCCAGGGAGATCTTCACCGTCTCGACGACGGTCGATGCGGGTGGAGGATCCTGAACGGCCACAGTCGGAGTCTCGGCGGCGCCGGGATCGTCGACGGTGATGCCGTGTTCGGTGGCGAACGACGCCAGCCCTTCGCTGTAACCCTGGCCGATCGCATCGAGACGCCAGCCGGTTCCGCGCCGATAGAACGCCACCACCTGCAGGACCGTCTCGGCCGCGAGTCCCGGCGGCACGAACGTCGACCGGTGCCCGGCGGCGGCGATGTCGACGGAGAGTCCGGCCACGGCACCGAACGTTCCGCCCCGGGCTTCGGTGCTCCCGGTGACCAGCACCCGGTGCACGTCCGCGGGCACCGAGTCGAGGTCGACGGTGACGGCCGCGTCCGAGACCAGAGTGACGCCACCGGCTTTCGGATTGTTGAAGAACACGAAGTCGTCGTCGCCGCGAACGCGACCGTCGGCGCCGAGGAGCACTGCAGCAATGTCGACCGCATCCGCTGGGGCCGACGTGGTGATCGCGACGGTGTATCGGTCACCGACGAGGTCGGTCTTCGACCCCTTCACAAGCTGCACACGTCCTCCAGATTCCGACAGGCTCTCCCCCGGCACTCGTCGACACCGACACACCAACCGCTCGAATCGGACATCGACACCATTGTGCCTGACGTTTCCGCGCATACGGGGCGGCCAGTACTTCCGACCCCCGGACACGAACCGTTCGACGCACAGCAGTCCCCCTACCCGCCCCTATCCGAGTACTCGTCGACCCCTATCCGTCCCCTAATCCGGCCCGATTCGTGTCGGACATCACAACCGGCACGGTCGAATGGGTCTCGACACCACCCGGTGTCGACCGATTCGAGCGAACACAGGAGTACCCATGTCGATCTCCGCTCTCTTCTCGGCCCTGCTGAACGCGATGTTCGGCGGTCAGTTCAACGTCGGTTCCGGCGACTCGTCCTTCGGCTCCGCCGGCAACGCCGGGGGCGGCGGCGGTGGCGGCGGCGATGTCGCGTTCGGATCCTGACCGGCACCGCGCTCCGCCCGGGTACCGCCCGCGAATGCTTCTCTCGCGGGCGGTACCGCCGGATCTAGCCGCTGTTGCGCAATGCCGTGGCGAGCCCGTTCATCGTCAACTGGATACCGCGCCGGACACTGTCGGAGTCGTCGCCCGCCCGGTAACGGCGCAACAACTCCACCTGCAGATGATTGAGCGGCTCGAGGTACGGAAACCGGTTGTGCACCGACCGGTCGAGGGCGGGGTTGTCCCACAACAGGTTCTCGTGACCGGTGATCGCCCGGTACATCGCGAGAGTGCGGGCATGCTCGGCGGAGATCTTGCCGAACACCTCCCGGCGCAGGGCAACGTCGGGCACCAGTTCGGAATATCGTGCGGCCAAACCCATGTCGGACTTCGCCATCACCTGCGCCAGATTCGACAGCACGGTCCGGAAGAACGGCCACCGCTCGTACAGGTCGGTGAGCGTCGCGAGCCGATCGGTGTCGTCACCCACCCACGTCTCGAACGCCGTCCCGGTGCCGTACCAGCCGGGCAGCATCACCCGAGACTGGCTCCACGACAGCACCCACGGGATCGCCCGCAGATCGGAGATCGCCCGTGTCGGCTTCCGGGTCGCCGGACGGCTGCCGATGTTGAGGGCCCCGATCTCGGCGACCGGCGTCGACGCCGTGAAGTAGTCCACGAATCCGGGGGTGTCGTGCACCAGGTCCGCGTACGCGACCCGGGCCAGCTCCGCCAGCTCGTCGAGGATCTCGTAGGCGGGGACGGCGTCGTCGCCCAGCCCCTCGACGTCCAGCAGTGTCGACTCCAACGTCGCCGACACCAGCGCCTCGAGGTTGCGCCTGGCCAGCCGCGGTTCCGCATACTTCGCGGCGATGATCTCCCCCTGCTCGGTGAGCCGCAGCGCCCCCTGCACCGCACCGGGCGGCTGCGCGAGAATCGCGTCGTAGCTGGGTCCGCCGCCGCGGCCGACGGTGCCGCCACGACCGTGGAAGAGCCGCAACCGGATTCCCGTCTCCCGGGCGACCGCGACGAGATCGAGCTCCGCGCGGTACAGCGCCCAGTTCGCCGCGAGATAGCCCCCGTCCTTGTTGGAGTCGGAGTAGCCGAGCATCACCTCCTGACGGTCGCCCCGGTTCGCGACCAGCGCCCGATAGATCGGGACGTCGAGGGCCGCGGTGAGGATGCCGGCGCCGCCGCGCAGATCGTCGATGGTCTCGAACAGCGGCACGATACCCACCGGGCAGCGCGGTCCACCCTCACCGTCCGGGTCGAACAGCCCCACCTCGGCGAGCAGCACCGCCACCTCGAGCAAGTCGCTGACCGAATCGCACATGCTGATCACATAGTTCGGGACCGCGTCGGGGCCGATACGGTCCACGGCGTCGGCCGCCGCACGCAGAATGCCGAGTTCCCCGGTGGTGAGCTCACCGAACTCGGCGTGCGGACCGGCGAGGGGCCGCCGGGTCGCCAACTCACCGGCGAGCAGCGCGACCCGCTGGTCCTCACGCAGGGAGCGATAGTCCGGGTGGACGCCCGCCCACGCCAGCAGTTCCGCGATCACCGTCTCGTGGATCTCGGAATTCTGCCGCAGATCCAGCCCGCACAGGTGGAAACCGAAGACCTGCACCGCGTTCCGCAGCCGGGCCAGCCGATCGTCGGCGACGGCGGCGTCGCCGTGCGAACGCAGCGACGCATCGATCACGTCCAGGTCGGCGAGCAGGTCGCCGGGAACCTCGTAGCCGGGAAGATCTCCGTCCACGCGTCCGGCCGCCGGATGCCCGAGGATCCGGTCGGCTGTCACCGACAACCGCACCCGCAGCCCGCGCACCGCCCGCCGGTACGGTTCGTCCGCCCGGAACGCCGACTCGTCCCCCGACTCGTCGGCGAGCCTCGTGAGCGCACCGGTGACCGTGACCAGCCGCGCCGACATCGACAGTTCCCGTTCCAGGACCTCGAGTTCCGCCAGATGATGTTCGAGCGCGGTCTCCGCGGCCCGGTGCGTCGCGCGGGCCACCACGTCGGCGGTGACGAACGGGTTGCCGTCCCGGTCTCCGCCGATCCACGATCCGGGCCGCAGTATCGGCTCGTCCAGCACCCCCGACCCGGGCCAACGGGCCTGCAATGCATCCCGCACGTCCGCGTTGATCTGTGGGATCACCTCGAAGAAGGAAGCGTCGTAGTAACGCAGACCCACCTCGATCTCGTCCTGGATCCGTAGGCGGGACAACCGGATCAGGGCCGTCTGCCACAGGGTGAGGATCTGCCGGCGCAACTGCCGGTCGACGTCCGCGATCTCGTCGGAACCGGGGGGATGCCACGCACGTCGCCGCATGAGTTCGATGATCCGGTGCTGTGTCTCGAACACCGTGCGCCGGCGGGTCTCGGTCGGGTGGGCGGTGATCACCGGTGCAACCAGGGCACCTGCCAACGCGGCGGACGCGGTCACCGAATCCACGTTCGCGGCATCGAGTTTCGCATACGTGGCCGCCAAACTGCTGTCCTGCGGCGGCTCCCCCGACCGGACGTGGAGTGCGCGACGCCGCTCGCGGTGCAGATCCTCCGCGACGTTCGCGAGCAACGCGAAATGACTGAATGCACGAATCACCGGGATCGCGTCCTCGGTGTAGATCGTCGTGAACATCTCCGCGAGCTGCGCCCGGTCGATCTCCGAACGCCGCACCCGGAACGATTCGACCCGTGCCCGCTCGACGAGCCCGAACACGCCGTCGCCCGCCTGCTCCCGGACGATGTCACCGAGCAGGCCACCGAGAAGCCGGATGTCCTCCCGCAGCGGCTCGGTAGCGGAACGCAGCTCGGCAGTGGAATGCAGCTCGGGGCTCCCCGTCATCACCCCAGTATCGGTCGGACTCCGGCCGCTCGCACGACGAACGGGCGTCGCGTCAGCTGAACTTGATCTCGAGTCCGATGCCGAGGATCGCGATCAGCCACACCAGCGCCGTGAACACGGTGATCCGGTCCAGGTTCTTCTCCACGACCGTCGACCCGGCAAGGCTGGACTGGACACCGCCGCCGAAGAGGCTGGACAGACCGCCGCCCTTCGCCCGGTGCAGCAGCACCAGCAGGATGAGCAGCAGACTGGTGATCACCAGCAGAATCTCCAGGAACAGTGCCATTTCGGTATTCGCTGCCCTTCACACGCCACGGAATTCGGTCACTAGCGCGCCCAGCTTACCTGTTGCCCGGCCGCCGGGGTGCCGTCCCGGGGGGCAGGTCCGCCACAGACGACCGAAGCGATGACCGACAACACATTTCTCCCGCGTGATGAGACGCATCACTTATACGACCCTGTGGAGTTCGCTACCTTCCTCGCGAGCAGACACCCCACCAGGAAGGCTCCACCATGACGCACCGCTCGACAGCCCTGCGCCGTACCACCCGAACCGCCGTGGCCCTCACCGCATCCGGCTCGTTCCTGTTCGCGGGCACCGCGGCCGCCGGCGCCGCCGGCTCACTCGATCTGCCGGCCCTCGGGTCCATCGGCGCCGGATCGAGCGCCCCGGCCGTCGCCGAGACACCGCGGCTCGCGACGATCGACAACTTCCGCGATGTGGCCGGCCCCGGCTACGAGACCACCCAAGGCCTGCGTATGCGCCCGGGCGTCTTCTACCGGTCCAATGCAGTCGTCCCCGGCGACGACGACCTCGCAGCTCTCGAGACGCTCGGCCTGTCCGCGATCTACGACGTCCGCACCGACGAGGAGGTGGCCGGCAAACCCGACCGGCTGCCGGCCGGCGCCTCCTACGTCCGGGTCCCGATCCTGTCCGGCGACCTCGCGGGTGCCGCCTTCGCGCTGCAATCGCCGGACGAGGGACGCGAGTTCATGCGGGAGATGAACCGCTCCTTCGTCAACGATCCCGCGGCCCGCGCAGGATTCGCCACCCTGCTCACCGGTCTCGCCGACACCACCGGCCCCCAACTGTTCCACTGCACGGCCGGCAAGGACCGGACCGGCTGGGCCGCCGCCCTCCTGCAAACCATCGCCGGAGTGCCTCGGGACACCGTCATGGCGGACTATCTCCTCACCAACGAGTACACCGCGGCATCGATGGAAACGACGCTGCAGGGCCTGGCAACCCGGTACGGGCAGGAACGCGCCGACATCTTCGCACCCATGATCGGCGTCGATGCCAGCTACCTGCAGGCCTCGTTCGACGAAGTCGAGACCGAGTACGGCACGATCGACAACTACCTGCGCGACGGGCTCGGCCTGTCCGACCTCACCCTCGCGAAGTTGAAGCTCGCGCTGGTCCTCTGACCACACCCACGAAAAACGCCGGGCGTGCACCCTTTCGAGGGTGCACGCCCGGCGTTCGTTCGATTGCTACCGGATCAGAGCAGCGGACCGCCGGCGGCGATCGCCGACAGCTGCGCGAACTCGTCGGCCTTGAGCGAGGCTCCGCCGACCAGGCCGCCGTCGACGTCGGGCTGAGCGATGAGCTCGCCGACGTTCTTGGCGTTGACCGATCCGCCGTAGAGGACCCGCACGGCCTGTGCGACCTCGGGCGAGGCCAGCTCGGCGAGCGTGTCACGCACCGCCTTGCAGACTTCCTGCGCGTCGGCGGCCGAGGCCACCTTGCCGGTGCCGATGGCCCACACGGGCTCGTAGGCGACGACGATCTCGGCGATCTCGGCGGCCGACAGACCCGCGAGCGACCCCTTCAGCTGCGCGACGTTGTACGCCACGTGCTCGCCGGCCTCGCGGATGTTCAGGCCCTCACCGATGCAGACGATCGGGGTGAGCCCGTTCTTCAGCGCGGCCTTGGTCTTGGCCAGCACCGTCTCGTCGGACTCGCCGTGCAGCGTGCGCCGCTCGGAGTGTCCGACGACGACGAACGTGCAGCCCAGCTTGGCCAGCATCGAGCCGCTGATCTCGCCGGTGTACGCACCCGAATCGTGGGCGGACACGTCCTGCGCACCGTAGGTGAGCAGGAGCTTGTCGCCCTCGACGAGGGTCTGCACGCTGCGGATGTCGGTGAACGGCGGGATCACCGTCACGTCGACCTTCTCGAAGTACTTCGACGGCAACGAGAACGCGATCTTCTGCACCAGAGCGATGGCCTCGAGGTGATTGAGGTTCATCTTCCAGTTGCCGGCGATCAAAGGCTTACGTGCCATGCGTCAGTCCTCCAGCGCCGCGATGCCGGGAAGCGTCTTGCCCTCGAGGTATTCGAGGGAGGCGCCGCCGCCGGTCGAGATGTGCGAGAAGCCGTCCTCCGGCAGACCGAGCTGACGCACGGCCGCCGCGGAATCGCCGCCGCCGACGACGCTGAACGCGCCCTTGCCGGTGGCCTCGATGATCGCCTCGGCGACACCCTTGGTGCCGGCCGAGAACTTCTCGAACTCGAACACGCCCATCGGGCCGTTCCAGAACACCGTCTTGGCACCCGAGAGGATCGCTGCGAAGCGCTCCACCGACTGCGGTCCGATGTCCAGGCCCATCCAGCCGTCCGGAATCTCCAGCACGGAGACCGTCTTCGACTCGGCGTCCGCCGAGAACGAGTCGGCGATCACCACGTCCTGCGGGATGTGGATGACGTCCGCGTAGCGCTCGAGCAGCTCCTTGCAGGTGTCGATCATCTCTTCCTGACACAGCGAGTTGCCGACCGAGATTCCCTGTGCTGCAAGGAAGGTGTAGTACATGCCGCCACCGATGACGAGGGTGTCGACCTTGGGGGCCAACGCCTCGATCACGGCGAGCTTGTCCGACACCTTGGAGCCGCCGAGCACGACCGCGTACGGCCGCTCGGAAGCTTCGGACAGCACCCGGAGAACGTCCATCTCGGCCGCGACCAGGTTGCCCGCGTAGTGCGGGAGCAGCTCGGCGATGTCGTAGACCGACGCCTGCTTGCGGTGCACGACACCGAAGCCGTCGGAGACGAACGCACCGTCACCGTCGACCAGGTCGACGAGTGCCTTCGCGAGAGCCTCACGTTCGGCGTCGTCCTTGCTGGTCTCACGCGGATCGAAGCGGATGTTCTCCAGCAGCATCACATCGCCGTCCGTCAGGCCCTCGGAACGCGCGAGCGCATCCTGGCCGACGACGTCACCGGCGAGCTGGACGTTGCGGCCCAGCACCTCACCGAGCTTCGCGGCGACCGGCGCCAGCGACAGCGCCGGATCGACCTCGCCCTTGGGACGACCGAGGTGCGCCATCACGATGACCTTGGCCCCGGCCTCGGCCAGCGCCGAGATGGTCGGTGCGGACGCGATGATGCGGCCCGGATCGGTGATCGTGCCGTTGTCCAGCGGAACGTTGAGGTCGGAGCGCACCAGCACGGTGCGGCCCTCGACCCCCTCGTCCAGCAGATCCTTCAGAGTCTTGACAGCCATGATGGTCGTCGAACTCCGATCAGAGGGACTTGGCGACGAGGCCGATGAGGTCCGCGAGACGGTTCGAGTAGCCCCACTCGTTGTCGTACCACGACACGATCTTGACCTGGTCGTCGATGACCTTGGTCAGGCCGGCGTCGAAGATCGAGGAGTGCGGGTCGGTGACGATGTCCGCCGACACGATCGGGTCCTCGGTGTACTTCAGGATGCCCTTCAGCGGGCCCTCGGCGGCAGCCTTCATCGCGGCGTTGACCTGCTCGGCGGTGGCCGACTTCGCGAGGTTGACGGTGAGGTCGGTGACCGAGCCGGTCGGGATCGGCACGCGCAGCGCGTAGCCGTCCAGCTTGCCCAGCAGCTGCGGGAGGACCAGGCCGATGGCCTTGGCCGCACCGGTGCCGGTCGGGACGATGTTCAGCGCGGCGGCGCGGGCGCGACGCAGGTCGCTGTGCGGGCCGTCCTGCAGGTTCTGGTCCTGCGTGTACGCGTGGATCGTGGTCATCAGACCCTTGACGATGCCGAACTCGTCGTCGAGGACCTTGGCGATCGGGCCGAGGCAGTTGGTGGTGCAGGACGCGTTGGAGATGATGTCCTGGCTGCCGTCGTACTTGTCGTCGTTGACGCCCATGACGATGGTGATGTCCTCGCCCTTGGCGGGCGCGGAGATGATGACCTTCTTGGCGCCGGCCTCGAGGTGACCCTTGGCCTTCTCGGCGTCCGTGAAGATGCCGGTGGACTCGACGACGACGTCGACGCCCAGCTCGCCCCAGGGCAGCTCGCTGAGCGGGCCGCGGTGCGCCAGCGCCTTGATCTTGGTGTCACCGACGACGATGGTGTCGTCACCCTCGAGGGAGACGTCGTGCGGCAGACGACCCAGGATCGAGTCGTACTTGAGCAGGTGAGCCAGCGTCGCATTGTCGGTGAGGTCGTTGACCGCAACGATCTCGATGTCGGTGGTGCCGAGCGCCTTCTGCGCATCGACCGCCCTGAAGAAGTTACGTCCGATACGACCGAAGCCGTTGATGCCTACCCGGACCGTCACAGTTAGCTCCTTTGCCCATCACTCTGTGTGCCAGTGTTCGGCCCCCACCCTAATGTGCCCGCCGGCACGGGCGCGCATCTGCCCCGCTCACCAGGACCGGGGCCGCTCGGTCACGCGTCTTCGAGCAGTTCCGCGGTGACCGCGGACTCGGTGTCCGGGATCCCCGTCTCCTTCGCGCGGCGGTCCGCCATCGACAGCAGCCGACGGATCCGGCCCGCGACCGCGTCCTTCGTCATCGGCGGGTCGGCGAGCTGCCCGAGCTCCTCGAGCGACGCCTGCCGGTGCTTGACACGCAGCGCCCCGGCCGCCGCGAGATGATCCGGGACGTCCTCGCCGAGAATCTCGAGGGCCCGTTCGACGCGGGCGGCCGCGGCCACCGCGGCCCGCGCGGACCGGCGCAGGTTGGCGTCGTCGAAGTTGGCGAGCCGGTTCGCCGTGGCGCGTACCTCGCGCCGCATCCGGCGCTCCTCCCACGTCAGCCGCGTGTCCTGTGCACCCATCCGGGTGAGCAACGCACCGATCGTCTCGCCGTCGCGCACCACGACCCGATCGGTACCGCGCACCTCGCGGGCCTTCGTGGTGATGCCGAGCCGGCGGGCCGCCCCGACCAGCGCGAGCGCGGCCTCCGGTCCGGGGCAGCTGATCTCGAGCGCCGACGACCGGCCCGGTTCGGTGAGCGACCCGTGTGCCAGGAACGCACCCCGCCACGCCGCCTCCGCGTCGCCGATGCTGCCGCCGACGACCTGCGCGGGCAGGCCACGCACGGGACGCCCACGCATGTCGAGCAGGCCGGTCCGACGGGCCAGCGCCTCGCCGTCCTTCGCGACCCGGACCACGTAGCGGGAGGCCTTGCGCAGCCCGCCGGGACTGAGGACCTGGATGTCGGCCTGATAGCCGTACAGGTCGAGGATTTCCCCGCGCAGACGCCGGGCGATCGACCCGAGGTCCACCTCGGCCTCGACGACGACCCGGCCCGCGACGATGTGCAGGCCACCGGCGAACCGCAGCAGCGACGACACCTCCGCCTTGCGGCAACTGACCTGCGTCACCGTCAACCGGCTCAGCTCGTCCTTGACCTCGGCTGTCATCGCCACGAGGCGCTCTCCCTTCCCCCGACTCGCCGTTCGGCGGTGTCGTCGTTCACGTGCTCGTCCCGCGCACCGAGTCCGTCCAGGACGGCGGCAAGTTTGCCCGCGTGATGCGTGTGTGTTCCGTGCTCGGCGACGTCCGCGTAGACGACGTCGGCGCCGAGCAGCCCGGCCGCCCGGCACAGATGGTCGCGTTCACGGCCGACCGGAACGGACGCCGAATCGACGATCACGTGGTCGACCCGGAATTCGGGCGCGTGCTGGGAGAGTACGTGCAGATGCCGTTCCGCGGAGAATCCCGCGGTCTCCCCCGGCTGCGGCGCCAGATTCAGGACGAGCACCTTGCGGGCCGTCGACCGCATGATCGCGGCGAGCAGATCCGGCACCAGAACGTGCGGGATCACACTCGAGAACCACGACCCCGGCCCGAGAACGACGAGATCCGCGGCATCGACCGCGGCGAGCGCGTCCGGGCAGGCCGGCGGGTTCGACGGACACAACCGGACCCGCCGCACCTTGCCGGGGGTCGTCGCGACCGCGACCTGCCCGCGAATGCAGCGACTGACCCGGGGATCGGTTTCCAGGCCGACAACGTCCGCCTCGATCTCGAGCGCGACCGTCGACATCGGCAGGACCCGGCCCTCCACCTCGAGGAGACGACCGACCGTGTCGAGTGCAGCGACCGGGTCGCCGAGGACCTCGGTGAGCCCGGCCAGGATCAGATTGCCGACCGAATGTCCGGCGAGCGCCCCGGAACCCCCGAACCGGTGCTGCACCGTCTGCGTCCAGGACCGGACGTCCGCATCGTCCCCTGCCAGGGCGGCCAGCGCCATCCGCAGGTCACCGGGCGGGATCATCCCGAGCTCGTTGCGCAACCGCCCGGACGAGCCGCCGTCGTCGGCGACCGTCACGACCGCGGTGACGTCGGGGCTGAGCCGGCGGACGGCACGCAACGTCGCATACAGTCCGTGCCCGCCGCCGAACGCGACGATCCGCTGCGGTACCGCGCCCGTCATTCGCGTCCCACGTCGCGGTGGACGACGCGGACGGCGAGCCCGTCCGTCTCCCGCAGCCGGACGGCCAGCTCCTCGGACATGGCGACACTGCGGTGTTTACCGCCGGTGCACCCGACCGCGATCGTCATGTAACGCTTCCCCTCCCGACGGTAGCCTGCCGTCGTCAACGCCAGCAGGTGCAGATACGTGTCGAGGTATTCGTCGGCCCCCTCACGGGACAGCACGTAGTCACGGACCGCGTCCTCGAGCCCGGTGTGGGGGCGCAGC
The DNA here is from genome assembly GCF_030656875.1 of Prescottella sp. R16. Classification (NCBI taxonomy): domain Bacteria; kingdom Bacillati; phylum Actinomycetota; class Actinomycetes; order Mycobacteriales; family Nocardiaceae; genus Rhodococcus; species Prescottella sp. R16. The sequence goes on along the minus strand of NZ_CP130943.1, from coordinate 2,088,901 downwards.
TCCGGAATCCAGTGCGGATTGGGCAGGAATCGGACGTCGCACACCAGGTCCGCGTCCATCGGCAGGCCGTGTTTGAACCCGAACGACTGCACCGTCACCTGGATCTCGCCGCGACCCTCACCGCCGAACGCGGTCTCGATCTTCTCCCGCAACTCCCGCACCGCGAGCTGCGAGGTGTCCACGACCAGATCGGCGACCGCCTTCGCGTGCGCCAGCTTCGCCCGTTCCGCGGCGATCCCCTCGGACAGGGTGCCGTCCTTGCCGTCGGACTGCAGCGGATGGCTGCGTCGCACGTGCTCGAAGCGGCGGATCAGCACCGAGTCGTTGGCTTCGAGATAGAGCACCCGCATCTGCACGGGCATCTCTTCGAGGTCGGCGATCACGTTCCCCAGATCCCCCGAGAACGGGCGGCTGCGGACATCGATGACGACGGCCAGCCGGCGGATCGGCGGATCGGATTCGAGACCCAGATCCACCATGCGGGTGATCAGTTCCGGCGGCAGGTTGTCGACGACATACCAGCCGAGGTCCTCGAGGACGTTCGCGGCCGTGGTCAGCCCGGCACCGGACAGTCCGGTGACGAGCGCGACCTCCATGGTGTCCCCGACCGGGGAGGCGTCCCGTTTCTCGTGGTCGTTCACGCGGTGTCGTGTCCTGTTCGTTCCGATCGGTCGATGCCCGTCACATCATCCCTCACGGACACGCCCGCTGCAGCGACATCGGATCCGGCCGCCGCGTCGGGGGTGTGCTCCGTGTCGCCCGTGTCACCGGAGAGGGCGGCCAGGACGGCACGGGCGGTGGTGGCCCCGATCCCGGGGACGGCGGTGATCTCGTCGACGGTCGCCTCCCGCAACCGGGCCACCGACCCGAAGTGCTGGACCAGCGCGGTGCGCCGCATCTCCCCCAGCCCCCGAACCGAGTCCAGCGCCGACGCCGTCATCCGCTTGGACCGTTTGCTGCGGTGGAACGTGATCGCGAACCGGTGCGCCTCGTCACGCACCCGCTGCAGCAGGTACAGCGACTCGCTGGTACGCGGCAGGATCACCGGATCCTCCTCGCCGGGCACCCACACCTCCTCGAGTCGCTTGGCGAGGCCGACCACCGCGACGTCGGTGACGCCGAGTTCGTCGAGGACCGCGGCGGCCGCCGCGACCTGCGGGGCACCACCGTCGACGACGAACAGGTTCGGCGGGTACGCGAAGCGGCGGGGACGCCCGGTCTGCGGGTCCAGTGCCGCTTCCGGTGCGAGATCCCCACCGTCGCCGACGACCCCACCCACACCCGCCGCGAGGTCGCGGTTGTGCCGGAGGAACCGGCGCCGGGTGACCTCCGCGATCGACGCCACGTCGTCGGAGCGGCCGTCGCCGGCGGCCTCCCGGATCGCGTAGTGCCGGTAGTCGGACTTGCGGGGCAGACCGTCCTCGAACACGACGAGCGACGCCACCACGTCGGTGCCCTGCACGTGGCTGATGTCGACACACTCGATGCGCAGCGGCGCGGTGTCGAGGTCGAGAGCGTCCTGAATGCCCTGCAGGGCCGCCGACCGTGACGTGAAGTCCCCGGCCCGCTTCAACTTGTGCTGCGCCAGAGCCTCTTTCGCGTTCCGTTCGACGGTCTCGGCGAGCGCCTTCTTGTCTCCGCGTTGCGGAACCCGCAGCTGCACCGCCGACCCGCGCAGCTCCGACAGCCACGTCTGGATCTCGTCGGCGCCGGCCGGCAGCACCGGCACCAGCACCTCGCGCGGTACCGCGACGGTGCGGTCGTCGGGGAGCCCCGGCTGGTCGGCGAGCGCCGCCTGCTCCCCGTAGAACTGGGTGAGGAACTGCTCCACGAGATCGGCGGCCCCACTGTCGTCGGACTTCTCCACCACCCAGCCGCGCTGCCCGCGGACCCTGCCGCCGCGCACGTGGAACACCTGCACGGCCGCCTCGAGGTCGTCGGACGCGAACGCCACCAGGTCGGCATCGGTGCCGTCCCCGAGGACGACGGCCTGCTTCTCGAGCGCCTTCTTCAGTGCACCCACGTCGTCGCGCAACCGGGCCGCGGTCTCGAAATCGAGTTCCTCGGCGGCGTCCTGCATGCGGGTCTCGAGCTGTTTCACGAGCCGGTCGGTGCGGCCGGCCAGAAAATCGCAGAAGTCGTCCACGATGTCACGGTGTTCCTCGGCGGTGACCCGGCCGACGCACGGTGCACTGCACTTGTCGATGTAGCCGAGCAGGCAGGGGCGTCCGATCTGGTGGTGCCGTTTGAACACGCCCGCCGAGCAGGTCCGCGCCGGGAACACCCGCAGCAGCAGGTCCAGGGTCTCCCGGATCGCCCACGCGTGCGAGTAGGGGCCGAAATAGCGGACCCCCTTGCGGCGAGGACCGCGATAGACGAACAGCCGCGGGAACTCCTCGTTCATCGTGACCGCGAGAACCGGATACGTCTTGTCGTCGCGGTAACGAACGTTGAACCGGGGGTCGAACTCCTTGATCCAGTTGTACTCGAGCTGCAGCGCCTCGACCTCGGTACCGACGACCGTCCACTCGACACTCGCCGCCGTGGTGACCATCTGCCGGGTCCGCGGATGCAGCGACGCGACGTCCGCGAAATACGAGTTCAGCCGGGACCGCAGGCTCTTCGCCTTCCCGACGTAGATCACCCGCCCGTGCGGGTCCCGGAACTTGTAGACACCCGGCGCCACCGGGACGGTTCCGGGGGCGGGGCGATACGTCGAGGGATCAGGCACGTGTCCAGGCTAGTCGGCGCCGCCGACAGGTCTCGTGTCGACAAGGCTCGCGTCGACGCAGTTCACCGTCCGCTCAGGCCGTCCGCGCGTACTTCGCCTCGAGCTCACGGAACCGGCGCACCGCGGCCACCGCATGATCGCCGTCGTTGGCCTGGATCGCCATCACCGGCACGTACTCGTCGTCGGGCAGTTCGATACGCGCCCACGACGAGCCCTCCGGGAACGACAGCCCCTGGGCCAGATCCCAGTCGATGATCCGTTCACCGAGCACGTTGCGGACACCGATACCACGCGGCCCGACCCGCAGCCGCGGACGGGTGAGCATCAGCACACCGCACCCGAACAGCACACCGAGACCCGCGAGCGCGAACTGGTCGACCAGCCGGAAGTAGACGCCCGTCGCCGACACCCGCATCAACGCCGCGAGCGTCACGTGGACGACGACCAGGACCGCGGCGACGATCATCGCGTACCGGGCCGACTTCTTCGACCGGACCTCGAAGTCCCAGTCGCCCTGCCGTTCGGTCATCGTGGTGGTCACTCCGCCCGCTTCCGACGCAACTGTGCGAGGGTGACGGCGGTGTCGATCGCCGCCGCGCACGCCTCCCCGCCCTTGTCCTCGACGGATCCGGGCAGCCCGGACCGGTCGAGCGCCTGCTGCTCGGTGTCGCACGTGAGGACACCGTTGCCGACCGGCGTCGACTCGTCGAGCGACACCCGCGTCAGGCCCGCGGTGACCGCGTCGCACACGTACTCGAAGTGCGGTGTGCCGCCGCGGATCACGACGCCGAGCGCGACGACCGCGTCGTGCGACTTCGCGAGCTCCTGCACGACGACGGGCAGCTCGATGGCACCGGCGACCCGGATCAGCGTCGGCTCCTCGATCTGGGCCTGCTTCGCGACCCGTTTGGCACCCGCGATCAGCGCCTCGCTGATCTCCGGATGCCACTGGCCGGCCACGATCGCCAGCTTCAGGCTCTTCGCCATCCCCAACTGCAGGTCGGGGCGTCCCTCACCGCTCACAGCGCGTCACCGGCCTCGAACTCGTCCAGGCCCACCAGGTCGTGGCCCATGCGGTCCCGCTTGGTCCGCAGGTAGGTGAGGTTCTCGGAGTTGGCGCGCAACGGCATCGCCACCCGATCGGTGATCTGCAGTCCGTAACCGTCGAGACCGACCCGCTTGGCCGGATTGTTGGTCAGCAGCCGCATCGACTTGATCCCGAGATCGACGAGGATCTGCGCGCCGATGCCGTAGTCGCGGGCATCGGCCGGCAGCCCGAGCTGCAGGTTCGCGTCGACGGTGTCCGAGCCGGCGTCCTGCAGCTGGTAGGCCTGCAGCTTGTGGATCAGGCCGATACCGCGGCCCTCGTGCCCACGCATGTACAGGACCACACCGCGGCCCTCCTGCGCGATCATCTCGAGCGCGGCATCGAGCTGCGGGCCGCAGTCGCAGCGCAGCGACCCGAACACGTCACCGGTGAGGCACTCCGAGTGCACCCGCACCAGCACGTCGTTGCCGTCGTCGGTGGACAGGTCACCCTTGACGAGGGCGACGTGCTCGACGTCGTCGTAGATGCTGCGGTAGCCGACGGCAGTGAAATCGCCGTGCCGCGTGGGGATGCGGGCCGCAGCGACCCGTTCGACATGCTTCTCGTGCTTGCGTCGCCACGCGATGAGGTCGGCGATGGAGATCAGGGCGAGGTCGTGGTCGTCGGCGAAGACCCGCAGTTCCTCGGTCTGGGCCATGTGGCCCTCGTCCTTCTGGCTGACGATCTCGCAGATCACGCCGGCCGGACGCAGGCCCGCCATCCGGGCGAGGTCGACCGCGGCCTCGGTGTGGCCGGGACGACGCAGCACGCCGCCCTCCTTGGCGCGCAGCGGGACGACGTGCCCGGGACGGGTGAAGTCGTTGGCGCCGCTCTCCGGGTCGGCCAGCAGGCGCATCGTCGCGGCCCGGTCCGATGCCGAGATGCCGGTACCGATGCCCTCCTTGGCGTCGACGGTGACCGTGTAGGCGGTACCGTGCTTGTCCTGGTTGGTGGCGTACATCGGGGGCAGCCCGAGCCGATCGCAGTCGTCGCCGTCGAGCGGAACACACAGGTAGCCGGACGTGTAGCGCACCATGAACGCCACGAGTTCGGGGGTCGCCTTCTCGGCCGCGAAGATGAGGTCGCCCTCGTTCTCACGATCCTCGTCGTCGACGACCACAACCGCTTTACCTGCAGCGATATCGGCGACGGCGCGCTCGATGCTGTCGAACCTGGTCACGTTCTGGGGCTCCAACTTCTTGAACTGGTGTGCTCGAGTATGTCCCGGCGCATCGACTCGGATGCACCTCAACAGTACGACCTGTCGAGATCCGGTCGTTATCCCGGCTGGTGAGCGGCGGTGTGCAGACGTTCGACGTACTTGGCGATCACGTCGACCTCGAGGTTGACGGGGGTACCAGGCTCCGCCGACCCGAGAGTGGTGAGGGCGAGCGTCGTGGGGATCAGCGAGATCTCGAAGTACTCGTCACCCGGCTCGCCGCCGAGCGCCGACACCGTCAACGACACCCCGTCGACAGTGATCGACCCCTTCTCGACGACATACCGGGAGACGGTGGACGGCAGCGAGATCCGCACCACCGTCCAGTGCTCCGAGGGAGACCGCTGGAGGACCGTGCCGGTGTCGTCCACATGGCCCTGCACGATGTGCCCGCCCAGGCGGCTGTTCACCGCCGCCGCCCGCTCGAGGTTGACCCGGCTCCCCACCTCGAGGGCACCGAGACTCGACCGCACCAGGGTCTCGCGCATCACATCGGCGGTGAACGCGTTCCCGTCGATCACGTCGACGACCGTCAGGCACACCCCGTTGACCGCGATCGAATCGCCGTGGCCGGCGTCGGAGGTGACGACGGGCCCACGCACGGTGAAACGGGCGGCGTCGGCCAAATCTTCCTTGGCGACGATCTCGCCGAGTTCCTCGACGATTCCGGTGAACATGTCGTCACTCACTCCTTGTCGGATCCTTCGGGACCAGCGTCAACAGCACGTCGTCACCGACGGTGTCGACGCTCTCTCGCCGAAACCGTAACGCCTCGGTAATCGTGCCCACTCCGGCACCTTCCACTGCGTGGGACCCCGCACCGAGCACGACCGGCGCCACATACGCCTGGACCCGGTCGATGCACCCGGCCGCCAGGAACGCGCCCGCCAACGTCGGGCCGCCCTCGATCAGGACGTCGTCGCGGTCGGCCAGGGCGGCGAGGACCTCCGAGACGTCGTGGGTGCGCAGTAGCAGAGTGGGGGCGGCAGCGTCGAGGACCTTCGCGGTGGACGGGACGTCCCGCGTGCCGACCACGACCCGCAGCGGCTGGTGCGGTGCGAGGCTGCCGTCGGGCAGTCGGGCGGTCAGCCACGGATCGTCGGCGAGCACGGTGCCGGTACCGACGACGATCGCGTCGAGCCGGGCCCGGTCGGCGTGCACCCGGGCCCGCGACTCGGGTCCGGTGATCCACTGGCTGGTGCCGTCGGCGGCAGCGGTCCGCCCGTCGAGGCTCGCCGCGAACTTCCAGGTGACATGGGGACGGCCGGTGCGCTGCCGGTGCAGCCACGCACGCAGCGGACCGTGGGCGACGTCGGCGGCGAGGGTGCCGCCGGTGACGGTGATGCCGGCGTCACGCAGACGATCGGCACCACCGGACGCGGCCGGATTGGGGTCGTCGACCGCGTAGTGCACGGCCGCGACACCCGCGTCGATCAATGCCTGTGCGCACGGGCCGGTGCGCCCCCAGTGGTTGCACGGTTCGAGGGTGACGACGGCGGTGCCGCCGCGGGCCCGTTCCCCCGCCTCGGTGAGCGCGGCGACCTCGGCGTGCGAACCACCCGGCGGCCGGGTGGCACCGATACCGACGACCTCACCGGCGGCGTCGAGGATCACCGCACCGACCGGCGGATTGGGGCTGGTGGTGCCCCGCACCCGCTGGGAGGCGTCGATCGCGAGCCGCATCGCGGCCTGCACGTCCCGTACGGACGTCGTCACGGCCGGCCCGTCAGATCGCGAGCGTCAGGTGCGGGGACGCCTTCGCCGCCTGCTCCCGCAGACCTCGCACCGCGGCGGCGGGATCGGCGGCACCGTAGACGGCGGACCCGGCGACGAAACAGTCGACACCGGCCTCGGCGGCCTGCTCGACGGTGTCGGTGTTGATGCCGCCGTCGATCTCCACGATCAGCCGCAGCTCACCGGCGTCGACGAGCTTGCGGACCGCACGCGCCTTGTCCAGGACGGACGGGATGAACGACTGACCGCCGAAACCCGGTTCGACGCTCATCACGAGCAGCGTGTCGAAGCTCTTCAGGATCTCCAGGTACGGCTCGATCGGGGTGTTCGGCTTGATGCTCAGGCCGGCTTTCGCTCCCGCCGCGCGGATGTCGCGGGCCACCGCGATCGGATCGTCCGTGGCCTCCGCATGGAACGTGACGTTGTGCGCCCCGGCCTCCGCGTACGGCGGCGCCCAGCGGCCCGGATCCTCGATCATCAGATGGCAGTCCAACGGAATGTCCGTCGCCTTCAGCAGACTCTGCACCACCGGCAGACCCAACGTCAGATTCGGCACGAAGTGGGCGTCCATGACATCCACGTGCAGCCAGTCGGCACCCGCGACCGCATCGGCCTCCTCGGCGAGACGCGCAAAATCGGCGGACAGGATGGACGGAGCGATCATCGGAATTCCCACGGCCGCGAGTTTAGTGGCTGTCGGGTCCGGTGCGTGTGCGCGGCTCGCCCCGGGTACACGACCCGACGAGCCGTGACGCCGCAGGGCTGGTCGCACCACCGCAGGGGTTCTGTGCATCGACAGCCCCTGCGACGGCGGGAATCGGTCTGCGACAGGCGCACACATCTGCGGTACCGTCGACCCCATGACACTGCAGAAAGGCGCATGAGCGCCGTATCCGAGCGCAGGTTTCTGCGCCCTCGTCACGTGTTCTTCTCGGACGGCCATGTGTGGGTGGTCGACGAATCCCAGCCCGTCGCGGCACTGTTCGACCCCGGCACCGGCGCATTCGCCCGTCTGGTGTCCTGGTCCGCGTTACCTGACGCACCACCCGGTTCACACCGGCAGCCGACGATCGTCGGTGACGCCGGCGGCCTGTGGGTGCAGACCCATGCCGCCGGCCCACTGATCCGGATCGGCGTCGACGGCATCGTCCGCGGCGAGTACGCCGAAGACCACCACCTGACCTGCGCCGGACCGTCCGGCGCATGGTGTGTGCGCCTGCCCCGGCGTCGGCGCGACGTCACCTCCTTCCCCGAGGTTCCGCCCCGCCCGATCGTGCAACGCCCGACGCTGCTGGTGGCCGGGCCCGACGGCGGCACCCGACGCGTCGGCGTGGATGTCGCGGCGGTCGTCTCGCTCGAGTGCGACGAACATTTCCTGTACCTCGGCGTGGAACATCCACCGTGGGAGCGGGTTCCGACACCGCCGGGAGCGGACCGCAGCGGATTCGAGGTGCGATACCACCGGTCCGTGCTGCAGGTACCCCTGGACGGGCCGGTCCCCACCCGGATCGGACCCGACACCCATCCGTGCCGGCAACATCGCCCGGTCGGGTACACGAGCGAGTACGCGGACATGTCGTACAACGAGGCCCACCGGCGCAAACGATCGATCACGGCGGAACTGCGCTGGCACTGGGGGTTCGAGAAACGACAACGGGACACGACAACCGTCCGGGCCTACCGGCAGGGCGAGTCGACACCCACGGTCACCGTCGAACTACCCCGTACCCGGGTGGTCGACGGGGCGGCTGCCGACAACCGCCTGTGGATGGTCGTCGCACCGGAGGACCACACCGGCCCAGGACGATCCGTGCTCGTCGCCGACCTCGACGGCACCGTGCGACCGATACCGCTCGACGCCGTCGACATCACCGACCACTGCCGGCCGGTGGGTCCCGAACCGCTCGACCACCGCGCGTACGTCGACCACTGCGTGCGCCGCCTCGACGGGATGCGTTTCTCCGACGAGGTCGACGACGTGTCGGCGGCCTACGTCGGGCAGTGGCCGCACGGCCGGATCCACCTCCGCTTCCGGCACAGCCACTACCCGGGCCTGACGCTGGTGGCGCAGCTGAACCTGTACGACGAGCAGGGTGTCCGGCTCGAACGATTCTTCACATACGTACCGGCGATGCTGATGGAGCAGGCCGGCACCCACGAGTATCCGCCGCGTTCGGCCGCCGTGAACAGCGTGCTGTACGTCTGACATGCACACGGAGACACGACCATGACCCCATGGGTACAGATGCTGGTGACGATGGCCGACGGCCCCGCGTTGCCCGTGCACGGCACGATGGTGCCGTACCGGAACAGTGACGTTCCGTTGCACTACTACTACGGCACCTACGGCGAGGAACCGGTGTTCCTCCCCCTACGCTCCGAGGGTGTGCGCCTGCTGCGGTGGGGGCGGCGGTCACGGATCGAATCACTCGACGGGACAGTGCTGTTCGTCAGCGACGGCGAGACGGCCTGGGATTTCACCACCGATCCGGACCGGCCCCGCTGCACCGAGGTGAAGAACGTGCACAGTCCGGGTTCGGGCCGATTCCTGGTGATCACACCGCGTGTCTCGCACTGGGCCGGTGAACACTGGGCCCGCCCGACCGGACCGGTGTCCGACGTCGAGTTCCTGGGGCGGCCCTGCTGGTCGGTGGAGTTGGGCGCGACGGAGAACAGTGACCCTCCGGAGCCGTCGCTGCGTCTGGTGGTCGACGCCGAATCCGGCGCGGTCCTCGGACAGCACGGCGGTGACGGCATCGACGGCGCGGCGTTCACCGAGGTGACGGTGGGCGAGCCGCTCGATCCGTCGCTGTTCACATGGGACGGGCCGGTGATCACCGACGACGAATCCCGCATCCGCGCCGGCCGCGGCACCCCGGACGAACCCGACCGGGAGGAGTCGCTGCAGTGGTTCCGCGACACCGTCACCGCGGACCCGATCCGGGTGCCGGTCACGGTCGATCTGAGCCCACACTCGGTCCACTGGATCGACCGCGACGCCGGCGCCTTCTCCGCCGAACTCGGACAAGGGCGATACCAAGGCTGGCTCACCCGCCGCCCGCGCTCGACCGAGCCGTGGCGGGTCCAGACCTACAGCGGTCAGATCGCCTGGTCCACATCGGATTTCGACTGGGCGATCCAGACGAGGCGAGGGGCTCTCGATGCCGTCGCCGTCGACTCACTGCAGCAGCAACTGCATCCGGGCGAGCCGGTCGTCGGGACGCCGCCGCTCGCGTTCGGCGGCTCCGACGGGCCGTGACGCCGCAGGGCTGGTCGCACCGTCGCAGGGGTTCTGTGCATCGACAGCCCCTGCGACGGCGGGAATCGGTCTGCGACAGGCCGGTACGACGCCGGCCCGGCGCGACACACCGTCCTTCGGGAAACGGCCGCGCCGGCATCCGACATACCGAATGATGAGCGTGTTCCAGTTCTTCGACCGGAGGTGACGGTAGTGGGTGTTCTCGACGGGCAGGTGGCGTTCGTGACGGGCGCGGCGCGTGGGCAGGGGCGTGCGCATGCGGTGACGATGGCCGCGGCCGGCGCCGACATCATCGCGGTGGACCGCTGCGCGCCGGTCGCGACGGCCGGTTATCCGATGGCGACCGAGGCCGATCTCGCCGAGACGGTGGCGCTGGTGGAGGCTCAGGGCCGGGGCATCGTGTCGGCGGTCGCCGACACCCGCGATCTCGATGCACTGCAGAAGGCTGTCGATGCCGGTGTCGAACGGTTCGGCCGGCTCGACATCGTCGTCGCCAATGCGGGCATCTCCGCGTCGCCGAAGCTGTCGTGGGATCTGTCGGCCGACGAGTTCCGGGAAATGCTGGACATCAACGTCACCGGGGTGTGGCAGACGACGAAGGTCGCGATTCCGCACATGCTGGCGGCGGGCCACGGCGGCTCGATCGTGTTGATCAGTTCGATGGCGGGTCTGCGCGGGGTGCCCGGCATCGTGCACTACGCGACGGCCAAGCACGCGGTCCGCGGTATGGCGAAGTCGCTGGCGAACGAACTGGGGTGGGCGAACATCCGGGTGAACTCGGTGCACCCCGGCAATGTGCGGACCGCGATGATCGACAACGATGCGATGGTGCGCGGATTCCGCCCCGACCTCGAACATCCGGTGCTCGAGGACACTGCCGAGATCATGCAGAAACTCAACCTGCTCCCCCAGCCGTGGGTGGAGGCGCAGGCGATCGCGGACGCGGTCCTCTATCTGGTCGGCGACACCGGTCGCGGTATCACCGGTATCGCCCTGCCCGTCGATCTGGGCACGTCGGAGAAGTTCGCGGGCGGGTAGGCCGGGCGCACACGCCGCCGTCACGGCCTCCACCGCATCGGTGCCCGCCCGGGTGGCTGGGTGACGACGGGTCCCGGCGGCAGATGCACGGTGGGCAGGACACGGACCTCGCCGGCGCGGACGGTGACCTGCGTACCGTCGTGGATCAGGGTCAGTTCGTCGCCGGTGACGAGCCGGTAGCGGGTGCGTTCGGGGTCGATGTCGACGCGGAGCCGGCAGCCTCCGGCGGCGATACCGAAGGAGAGGTGGGCGATGCCGTCGGGCAGGACGGGTCGCAGGTGCAGTCCGTCGCGGGCCCGCCGGACCCCGCCGAAGCCTTGGACGAGGGCGATCCAACTGCCGGCGAGCGACGCCAGGTGCAGGCCGTCGCTGGTGTTGTGTTCGAGGTCGAGGAGGTCGATCTGGGCGGTCTCGCCGAGATAATCGTAGGCGAGATCGAGGGCACCGACCTCGGCGGCGACAACGGCCTGGCTGGACGCCGACAGCGACGAGTCCCGCACCGTCAACCGTTCGTAGTAGGTGAAGTTCCGTATCTTCTCCTCGAGCGTGAATGCGTCGGGTATCCACTGCATCGCCAGCACGACGTCGGCCTGTTTGACGACCTGCTTGCGGTACAGGTGGAAGTACGGATAGTGCAGCAGCAGTGGATAGTTCGATGCCGGGGTGCCGGCGAAGTCCCATTCCTGCAGGTCGGTGAATCCGGCTGCCTGCTGGTGTACGCGGCGGGTCTCGTCGTACGGGACGAGCATGCGGTCGGCGGCGTCGCGCCAGGCGGTGGTCTCGTCGGCGGTCACGGACAGCTCGGCCGCCCGGTCCGGGAATCGTTCCGACAACGCGGCTGCGGCCCGCAGGTTCACTCGCGCCATGAGGTTGGTGTACAGGTTGTTCGACGCGAGCGCACTGTATTCGTCGGGGCCGGTGACGCCGTCGATGCGGAAGGTGCCGTCGGTGGCGAGGTAGCCGAGCGACTGCCACAGCCGGGCCGTCTCCACCAGCAGGTCGAGGCCGACGGTGCGCGCGAACTCGGTGTCGCCGCCGGAGCGCACGTAGCCGACGACGGCCCGCGCGATCGCGGCGTCGACGTGGAACGCGGCCGCGCCCGCCGGCCAGTAGCCGCTGCACTCGGTGCCGGTGATGGTGCGCCACGGGAACATCGCACCGCGCAACCCGAACTGGCGGGCCCGCTCCCGCACGATCGGCAGTGTCGCGTGCCGCCACCGCAGGGCGTCGGCCACCGCGTGCGGCAGCACCGACGTCAACACCGGCAGCACGAACATCTCGGTGTCCCAGAAGGCGTGGCCGTCGTAGCCGCGCCCGGTCAGCCCCTTCGAGGCGATCGCGACCCCCTCGGCGCGCGCCGACGCCTGCAACAACTGGAACAGCGCGAACCGGACCGCCTGCTGGACCTGCGGATCACCGTCGACCACGACGTCGGCGCGTTCCCAGAACGCGTCCAGGAACGATCGTTGTTCGGCGACCAGCCCGTCCCAGCCGCTCGACCGCGCCAGGGCGAGTTCACCGATCACCTGGTCGCGCATCGCCGGGGTGGTGCGCCGCGCCGACCACGCGTGCGCGACGTACTTGACGGTGGACAGCCGCTGCCCGGCCTGCAGGTGCGCCGTGATCGTGACCCGCCCCTGGTCCGGGGAGCTTTCCGCGGCGACGTGCGGATCGGGTCCGGTGACGTCGTGGTCCATCGCGACCGCCACCCGCAGCCCGCTCGCGGAGGTGCGGTGGATCATCTGGACGCGGGTGCCGTGCACGAGGTTCTCCTCCGCGCACAGCGGTTCGGCCAGCGCAGCGGCGGCCCGCGGATCCTTCTCCGGCTGCGGCATCGGCTCGTTCGCGACCAGCTCCGACTGGACCACCACGCGGGCCGGGCCGTCGAGCGGACCCACCTCGTAGTGCACGGCCCCGATCGACCGCTGGGTGAACGACACCAACCGGGTGGTGACCACCCGCACGGTCCGGCCCGCCGGGGACTGCCAGTCGACGCTCCGGCGCAGCACCCCGGCCCGCAGGTCGAGTTCCTGCTCATGGTTCAGGAGACGTCCGCGCCGGACGTCGAACGGTTCGTCGTCGACGATCAACCGCACGATCTTGCCGTCGGTGATGTTGATGATCGTCTCCCCGGAACGCGGATACCCGTAGCCGGGTTCGGCGTACGGCATCGGCCGGACCTCGTGGACGCCGGCGAGATAGCTGCCCGGCAACCCGTGCGGATCGCCCTCGTCGAGGTTGCCCCGCCACCCGAGATGACCGTTCGCGACCGTGAACAGCGATTCGGTCTGCGCGAGAACGTCCAGGTCGAGGCTGGTCGCCCGCAGCCGCCACGGCTCGGCGGGGAACGCCGGATGGGTGATCACGGCACGAGGACCGCCGCGCCACCGAACACGCCGCCCGCCAGATCCGCGAGCGCGACGTCGGCGGCATCCAGCGGATACCGGTGCGCGCTCACCCGCAGCCGGTGCTTCTGGGCGACGGCCAGGAATTCGCGGGCGTCCTGCCGGGTGTTGGCGGTGACGCTGCGGATCTGCCGTTCCCGGAAGAGGTGCTGCTGATAATTCAGTGCCGGGATGTCACTGACGTGGATGCCGGCGAGCGCGAGGGTGCCGCCCGCGTCGAGGGCCGCGAGCGCCGGGGGCACCAGTTCCCCGACGGGCGCGAACAGGATCGCCGCGTCCAGCGGTTCGGGCGGCGGATCGCACGTGCCCTGCACCGACGACGCCCCCAGGCTGAACGCGAGCCGGCGCGCCTCCTCACCGCGGGTCATCACGTGCACGCGGGCGCCGCGGGCGAGCGCGACCTGCGCGGTCAGGTGGGCGCTGCCACCGAAACCGTAGATGCCGAGCCGGCCGCCGTCGGGTAGTTCGGCCCGGGACAGCGCCCGGTAGCCGATGATGCCGGCGCACAGCAGCGGCGCGAGTTCCACGACCGGATAGCCGGTGGGCAGGTCGAGTGCGAAGTCGGCGGGCACCGTCGCGTACTCGCCGTAGCCGCCGTCGGCGTCCCAGCCGGTGTACGTCGAGTACGGGCACAGGTTCTCGTCGCCGCGCACGCAGTACCGGCAGTGCCCGCACGTGCCGCGCAGCCACGCGATCCCCACCCGCTGCCCGATCGTGAACCGGGACGTGGGCACGTCGTCGCCCATCGCGACGATCTCGCCGACGACCTCGTGACCGGGGACGACCTCGAGCCGGTGCGGTGCCAGCTCCCCCGCGACGACGTGCAGATCGGTGCGGCACACGCCGCACGCCAGCACCCGCACGAGCAGGTCCCGGCTGGTGGGCCGCGGCAGGAGTTCCCGGCTCAGTCGCAGCGGTCGGGTGCTGAGCGGGCCCGGTCTGGTCACCCGCCATGCCTGCATCGTGGTGGTCGGTGTCGACGGTCGTGTGGTGTCGGTCCGCATGCCAGCCTGCGTCTCGTGTTCGGATGCCGATCGATGCCCGGCGCCGCCACGGGCGCCGGGTGTATGTCTCCAGGATGCGCGCCGCCGGGGTCCGGTGACACCGGTTCTCGTGGACCGAACCACGTTCGTGACCGACACTCGGCCCCGATCCGCTCTAGGGTCGTCGGTGGAAGCACTTCGCGTGACCGGAGGAGCGGCCCGTGACCGACGAGGATCTCACCGTCCTGCACCGGTACTGGACGGCGGCCAACTATCTGACGGTGGCGCAGATCTATCTGCGCGACAACGTGCTGGTGCGCCGCCCGTTGACGGTGCCGGACATCAAGCCGCGGCTGCTCGGGCACTGGGGCACGAGCCCGGGGCTGTCGCTGGTGTACGTGCACCTGAACCGGTTGATCCGCCGTACCGGCGCCGACGTCGTGTTCGTCGCCGGGCCCGGGCACGGCGGCCCGGCCGTCGTCGCGAACGCCTATCTGGAGGGCACGTACTCCGAGTTGTATCCGGAGATCACGGCCGACGAGGCGGGGTTGCGCCGGCTGGCCCGGCAGTTCTCCACACCCGGCGGGATTCCCAGCCATTCGGGGGTGGAGACACCGGGGTCGATCAACGAGGGCGGCGAGCTCGGCTACTCCCTCGCCCACGCCACCGGCGCCGTCTTCGACAACCCCGACCTGATCGCGGCGTGCGTCGTCGGCGACGGCGAGGCCGAGACGGGCCCGCTGGCGGCGTCGTGGAAGGCCCCGTTCTTCCTCGATCCCGTCCGGGACGGCGCGGTGTTGCCGATCCTGCACCTCAACGGCTACAAGATTTCGGGGCCGACGGTGCCGGGCCGCCGCTCCGACACCGAGATCACCGCCGTGCTCGACGCGTACGGCTGGGACACCCGGCTGGTCGCGGGACACGATCCCGGGCGGGTACACCGGGAGTTCGCGGACGCTCTCGACGACGCGTACGCACAGATCACCCGGATCCGGCGGGAGGCCCGCCCGTCCGGGGGCGGCGACCGGACGCGGTGGCCGGCGATCGTGCTGCGCACTCCGAAGGGCTGGACCGGTCCCACCGTCGTCGACGGGAAACCGGTGGAGGGCACGTTCCGGGCGCATCAGGTGCCGATCACCGATGTCCGGGACGATCCCGTGCACCTGCGGCAGCTCGAGCAGTGGCTGCGGTCGTACCGGCCGGACGAGTTGTTCGACGATCTCGGGCGCCTGCTGCCGGAGCTCGCCGCGGCCGCCCCGGCCGGGGACCGGCGGATGGGATCGAATCCGCACGCGAACGGTGGGCGGCTGCTGCGCCCGCTGCACCTGCCGGACCCGGCGTCCTACGCGCTGGACGTACCCGTGCCGGGCGCCGTCCACCACGAGACGACACGGCCGCTGGGCGAGTTCCTGCGCGACGTGTACACCGCGAACCCGGACAACTTCCGCCTGTTCTGCCCCGACGAGACGAACAGCAACCGGCTCGGCGCGGTCTTCGACGTCACCGACCGCTGCCTCGCCGGCACCCCGTCCCCCGGCGACGAGCACGTCGGACGCCACGGCCGGGTCATGGAGGTGTTGTCGGAGCACCTGTGCCACGGCTGGCTCGAGGGCTATCTCCTCACCGGACGGCACGGGCTGTTCGCGACGTACGAGGCGTTCGCGATGGTGAGCGCGTCCATGACGATCCAGCACACCAAATGGCTCGAACGCGCCCGGTCCCTGCACTGGCGGGCTCCGGTCGCGAGCCTGAACATCCTGCTCACGTCGACGTGCTGGCGCAACGACCACAACGGGTTCTCCCACCAGGGGCCCGGGCTGATCGACACGGTGCTGTCACTGTCCGGCGGGGTCACCGGCATCTATCTGCCACCGGACGCCAACTGCCTGCTCGTGGTGGCCGAACACGTGTTCGGCACCCGGGACCGCGTCAACCTGCTCGTCGTCGACAAGCAGTCGCATCCGCAGTACCTGTCGCTCGCGCAGGCCCGCACCCACGTCGAGGCGGGCGCGTCCGTGTGGGACTGGGCGGGCACCGAGAACAGCGAGACCGGCGAGACCCCGGACGGTTCCGGCCCCGACATCGTCCTCGCCTGCATCGGCGACGTGCCCACCGAGGAGACGCTCGCCGCCGCGGCACTGCTGCGCGGGCACGTCCCCGACCTGCGGGTCCGGGTCGTCAACGTCGTCGATCCACTGTCCCTCGCACCGCCGGACGTGCACCCGCACGGCCGCCCCGACACCGATTTCACCCGGCTCTTCACCGACGACACCGACGTCGTGGTCGCATGGCACGGTTACGCCCGCGCCCTGCACCAGCTCCTGCACGGACGGCCCCGCCCCGACCGGTTCCACGTGCGCGGTTACACCGAGCAGGGCACCACCACCACACCGTTCGACATGGTCGTCCTCAACCACATGAGCCGCTACCACCTGACGATCGAGGCACTGCGGCGCAGTCGCCGACGCCCCGACGGCGCCGACGACCTGATCGGCTACTGCCGGCGGATGCTCCGCCGGCACCACGACTACGTCCGCGAACACTTCGAGGACCTGCCCGAGATCCGGAACTGGGTGTGGCCGGAACCGGTGTGACCGCGGCCGGCCGCTCAGCTGTCGTACGTGTCGCGCTGCTGCGTGAGCTCACCGAGCTGGGCGTCGGACTCGATCCACTGCCCCGCCTTGTCGACGGCCTCGAACACGTCGTCGAACGCGTCGACCAGCCAGCCCTTCCGGGACTCCGCCAGCACCCGCACCCCGGAGTCCGCGGTCTCGCAGAACCGGACGATCCAGCCTTCGACCGCGTCCGGGTCGTCGCTCAGGCCCGTATCGGTGTTGACGGCGACGAGGAACCGGTCGAAGGCGAAGTCGACCCGGATCGCGAAACCGTCCCCGTACTCGACGATGTTCGTGGGCCGGTGCGTGGCCGCCGACAACGCTGCGAGCGCATCCGTGTAGCGGTCGGCGTGTTCCTGCCTGCGTGGCACAGTCGTCTCCCCCGTCACCCGTCCGCCGGCCGCTGCAGCGCCGCCATGAACATCGCGTCCGTGCCGTGCCGGTGCGGCCACAGCTGCACGCCCGGGCCGTCCCCCAGATCCGGCACCCCGGGCACCAGTTCCCGGGTGTCGAGCGGGACCGCACCGTAACGACGGACCGCGTCGTCGACGACGCCGATCGTCTCCGCGACATGCGGCGAACACGTCGAATACAGCACCACACCGCCGGGCCGGACCAGCTGCAGCGCCGACGCCAGCAGCTCGCGCTGCAGCTTCACCAGCCCCGCCACGTCCGACGGCTGCCGCCGCCACCGCGCCTCCGGGCGGCGGCGCAGCGCCCCCAGACCCGTGCACGGCGCGTCCACCAGGATCCGGTCGAATCCGGGCTCGAGTCCCGGCTCCCGGCCGTCCGCGACGTGCACGTCGACGGGCAGCCCACGTGTGGTCTTGCGGATCAGGTCGGCGCGGTGCTCGGCCGGTTCGACGGCGTCCAGGCGTCCGCCCTCGATGTCGGCGAGCGCACCGAGCAGTGCCGCCTTGCCGCCCGGTCCCGCACACAGGTCCAGCCAGCGGCCCGTGTCCGGTCCGGCGAGCGGGGCAAGGGTGAGGGCACGGGCCACCAGCTGGCTGCCCTCGTCCTGCACCCCGGCCAGGCCCTCCCGGACCGCGTCGAGCAGGCCCGGGTCGCCGCCGTCGAGGTGCACCGCGTACGGCGAGTACGGGCCCACCTCGCCACCGGTGACGAGCGCCAGTTCCTCCGCCGAGATCTCCCCCGGCCGGGCCACCAGGTGCACGCCGGGGCGGGCGTCGTCGGCGATCAGGACGTCCTCGAGTTCACCGGCCGCGGTGCCGAGCGAATCGGCGAACGCCTGCGCGATCCACGTCGGATGGGCGTGCGCGAACGCCAGGTGCCCCACCGGATCCCGGACGGCGTCGGGCCCCAGTGCGGCCACCCACTCGTCCTCGGTCTTCTCCGATACCCGGCGCAGCACCGCATTGACGAAACCGGCCTTGCCCGAACCGGATTCGGCACGCGCCAGATCCACCGAGGTGGCGACCGCCGCGTGCGGCGCGATCCGGGTACGCAGCAGCTGGTAGGCGCCCAACTGCAGCACGTCCAGCAGCGGGCCGTCGATCTCGTCGATCGGGCGTCCCGCGCACTCCGCGATCACCGCGTCGAGCAGTCCGCGGGCGCGGGCCGTGCCGTAGGCCAGTTCGGTGGCCAGCGCGGCATCCCGGCCGTCGAGGCGGCGTTCCCGGAGCAGCCCCGGGAGAACGAGATTCGCGTACGCGTCCCGTTCCCGGACCGCCCGGATCACGTCCCGGGCGGCACGCCGCGGCTGATCGATCGACGCCTGCCCCGGATCGGGGCGCCGGGCCTGCCGCGGCCGGCTGTTGCCCCCGCCCCGGTTGCCACGGCTGCCACGGGCGTTCCTGCCGCCCTGTCCACCCTGCCGGTCCTGCCCACCGGACCGGCGCTGCGGCCGGCCCTGCCCGCTGCCACGGGACTCGCTGCTGCCCGACTCGCTCACTGTGCCCGCACCTCTCCACCCAGACGCGCACCGCGCGCCCAGTCCACTGCCGCCATCTGCTTCTTGCCCTGCGGTTGCACCTGCCCGAGCCGGACCGCCGTCGTCGACGTCCCGATGTACATACCGTTCTTGCGGACCTCGATCCGGCCCGGCGGCAACGTCTCCTCCACCAGTTCGACCGGACCGACCTTGACCCGCAGGTCGCCGATCATCGTCCAGGCACCCGGTGCGGGTGTCACCGACCGGATGTGCCGGTGCACCGCGAGCGCCGGCTGATCCCAGCGGATGTGCGCCGACTCCACCGACACCTTCGGGGCGTGCGAGACACCGTCCCGTGGCTGCGGAACCGCCTGCACCGCACCGGATTCCACACCGTCGAGCACACTCTCGAGCAGGATCGCCCCGCTGTCGGCGAGACGCGTCAACAGTTCCCCGGCAGTGTCGGTGGTGCGGATGGTCTCGGTCACCACGCCGTACACGGGACCGGTGTCCATCCCCTCGTCGAGCGCGAACACCGTCGCCCCGGTCACCTCGTCACCCGCATTGATCGCGGCCTGCACCGGGGCGGCACCACGCCACGCCGGCAGCAGCGAGAAGTGCAGATTCATCCAGCCGTGCCGAGGAACGTCGAGGACCGGACGCGGCAGCAGGTTGCCGTACGCGACGACCGGGCACGCGTCCGGGGCCAGCTCCGTCAACCGCGCCAGGAACTCCGGGTCCGACGCCGACGCCGGGGTGAGCACCTCGATGCCGTGCTCGTCAGCGAGCTGCCCGATCGGCGACCGCACCAGCTTGCGGCCGCGGCCGGCGACCGCGTCGGGACGGGTGACCACCGCGACCACCTCGTGCCGCCCGGACTCGACGAGCCGCCGCAGCGACGGCACGGCCGGTTCGGGCGTACCCGCGAAGACGATCCGCATCAGCGCAGCACCTCCGCACATGCGGACGGCAGAGGCTGGTGGGGGGTCACAGAAAGCACGAGGGCAGCTCCCGGATCGTCGAGTCCCGGCGGCGCCGGAAGAAGGTTCACCCCAGGATTCTACGGAGCCTCCGCCGAATCCCCGCCTCCCCCGGTCAGGGCCGCCTCGACGCGGGCGGTGTCCGCGTCGGTCCAGCCGTCCGGTTGCAGGATCCGCGCCCACATTCCCGCGGCTTCGGCACCGTACGAGTGCCCGTGTCCGGCGGGAACGTCGGCCGAGAAGATCATGTCGAGGGTGACCTGCCAGAACGTCACCAGCGGTATCCACGTCATGTTGGGGTCGACGTCCCGGCCGCGGGGCTCGCTCAGCCAGTCCGGCTTGTTCAGCAGCAGCGACGGCGACCACCACACGATCGGGTCGGACGCGTGCTGCCAGTACACGATCCGGCGCGGCCCCCACTCGGTGTCGAGGTCGAGGTCCTCCGGGTCGGACGCGAACCGCACCGCCTTCCCGGCATCGACGATCGGCAGGATCTCCGGTGAACCCGGTTCCCGGTCCGCGGTGACCTCCTGCCACTGCGGTGTGAAGTTCGGGGTGCCCACCCACAGCCCTCCGTCGACGCGGGTCGCCATGTCCTGGTAACCGGCGAACGCGTTCTGACCGCCGTAGGCGCCGAGGCTCTCCCCGAACACCACGAGTTTCGGGCGCGTCGAGACGGGCAGGTCGATCCAGCGCGCGAACACCGCGTTGAACAGGGCCCGACCGGCCACCTGCGGGGTCTCCCGGTCGGCGATGAACGCGAGCGGGCTGGGCAGGAACGAATACTGCATCGACGCGATCGCGGTGTCACCACCCTCGAGGTACTCGAGCGACGACGCCACACTCTGGTTGACCCAGCCGCGACCCGTGGTGGTGTTGACGGCGAGAACGTTCCGCTCCCACGCCTTCGTGCGATCCAGTTCCGCGACGACGAGGTCCGCGACCGCGGCGACCGACTCGGCCGACTCGCGGCCCGCGTACACGCGGATCGGTTCGATCGCCGGACGTCCGGTGACGGCGGTGATGTCGGCGGCACCGGGGCCGAGGCCGACGAACGTGCGGCCCTCCTGCCCGAGGGTGTCCCACGCCTGCGCCGACGCGGGCGACCCACTGCGCTCGGGCACGGTGGGCTGCTCGACACCCTCCGCGGTCGCGGTGTCGGCCCCCGAGAAACTCCAGTTCGCGAATGCGATCAGGCCCTGGTAGAGCGCACCGTTGACGATCAGGACCGCGACGACGACCGCGACGATCAGGCCCGCGACGTTCGCGGCGGGCCGCGGCACCACCCGCCGGGCCAGATCGGACGCCTTGCGGGTGCCCACCCGGATCCCGCGTCCGGCCTCGAGCAGCACGAACCACACGACGAGCGCGATCAGCGCCACCAACAGCACGTTCGCGGCGTGACTACGTTCGACGCCGACGAGGTCGCGCACGTAGTTCTGCCACACCGCACCGAGGCCCAGGTACACCGGGACCAGGATCACGGCGGCGACACCGAGCAGCCACCGGCCGATCCTGCGGGTGCGCGACGACCACGCCGGCTGCACGCCGCACCCCCGCACGATCCAGGCGACGAGGCATCCGACTCCGTATCCGAGCGCGACGGAGATACCGGTCGCGAGTCCCTGCAGATACCACGCGCGCGGCAGCAGCGACGGACTGATCGACCACGTGAAGAACACGAGCGCGAACGCCAGTCCCACGGGATGCAGGCGACGACCGTAGGCGCGTACGGGGGCGGTCGCTCTCGCGAAGGCGTTCATGGACCGGAACCCTAACCGGCAGACCGGACGGTCTCAGGAGTGGCTCGCCACCACCATCTCCGGGATTCCGGAACCGAGCGGCACCGGCACGCACTGCGGCGACGGCGCCGACGGATCCAGCGCCCTCGTCGTGAGGGCGAGAACGAACGGGTCGTACACCATCGCGAAGTGCCCGCCCAGATTCTGCGGGCACAGATCCTGCACCACCAGATTCGTCGCACCGGCGTCACGCAACGCGATGTTCGACGCCGGCTGGATCATCTCGTCGACCCGCGACCCGATCGTCGTGTACTCGACGCCCGGCACCGTGTCACCGGGCGTGTTGAGCTCCGCGAGCAGCGTCGACCCCTGCATCTGCTGGCCGATCGCCTCCGACGTCAACCAGGCTGCGATCCGCTCCGGCTGCGGCAGCAACCGCAGCAGCGGCACCAGCCCGAACATCGTGCCGCCGTAGGTGGGAGACGCGATCCCCACCCACCGGTCGACGACGTCCGCACCGCCGAGACGGTTGACGAAGTACCGGGCGACGGTCGCCCCCTGCGAGTACCCGACCAGGTCCACGGCCGCGGCCCCCGTCGACTCGCGCACCGTACGCACCATGTCCGCGAGCTGGCGGGCACTGGCCACCATGTCGCCGCGGGCGTACGTGCCGGGGGTGCCGTCGGCGCCGTAGTTCGGTGCGAACACACAGAATCCGCGGGCGACGAGCATCGGGGCGAGGGCTGCCCAGTCGGAGTAGGCGTCGGAGTCGCTGCCGTGCACGAGAACGACCGGGTGCGGATGCTCCGGCCCGGGCCGGCAGCCGGCGTCGTTGACACCGGCGGGCACCGAACCCGGATGTGCCCGCGCATACCGCAGCGCGTCGGCGTGACTGCCCTGCACCGGTCCCGGAACGGACGGGACGACGTACGTCCCGGGGTCCGCGGACAGCGTCGCGGCGTCGGCCGGCAGGCCGACGACACCCAGCAGTACGGCGGCCACCGCAACCAGCACCACCCGCATCGTTCCGGTCATGCGCGCACCTCCCGACACCTTTCCGGCCACGCTAGTCGCTGCGGCACGGCTCGCCCCGTTACCGTCGGGGCGTGGCGCGGCTCGTGCCACCCCGGAACCCGAACGGTGTCGCATTCGTCTACTTTTCGAGACCTGTTCGTCGTCGACACAGAAAGAGGGCCATGCGACGCCCACCTCGAAGACCCGTCCCCGCCCGTAACGTCACCCCCACTGCTCCCACTCCGGGGGTGACCTCGTGCTGACCGTGCTCGGCATCGTCGCCGGCATCGCCGTCGTGCTGGCGATCACCGCCCTGACCGGCTACTTCGTCGCCCAGGAATTCGCCTACATGGCCGTGAGCCGGTCCCGACTCGAGGCCCGCGCCCGAGCCGGTGACGCCGCCGCGGCCCGCGCCCTGACCGTCACCCGGCGCACGTCGTTCATGCTCTCCGGCGCCCAACTCGGCATCACCGTCACCGGCCTGCTCGTCGGCTACGTGGCCGAACCCCTCATCGGGCGCGGCCTGAGCGATCTACTCGGCGGCGTCGGTGTGCCCAGCGGTATCGGTCTCGCCGTCGGCGCGCTCCTCGCGATCCTGTTCTCCACGATCGTGCAGATGGTGTTCGGCGAACTGTTCCCCAAGAACCTCGCGATCGCCCGCCCCGAACCCGTCGCCCGCCGCCTCGCCCTGTCCACGACCGTGTACCTGAAACTGTTCGGCTGGCTGATCCGGCTGTTCGACCACTCGTCGAACCTGCTGCTGCGCGCCCTGAAGATCGAACCGGTCCACGACGTCGAACACTCGGCGACCCCACGCGACCTCGAGCACATCGTCGCCGAGTCCCGCGACACCGGGGAACTCCCGCGTGAGCTGTCGACACTGCTCGACCGGATCCTCGACTTCCCCACCCGCACCGCCGAACACGCCATGATCCCCCGCGCCCACGTCGACGTCGTCCACAGCGACGACCCGATCCGCGACGTGCTGTCCCGGATGGGGACCGGGCACACCCGCTACCCCGTCGTCGGTTCCAGCAGCGACGACCTGCGCGGCGTCGTGCACCTGCACGACCTCCTCGGCACCGACCCGACCGGCACCGCCGCCGACCGGGCCCGGCCGGCCGTGATCGTGCCCAGCACCCTGCCCCTGCCCGACGTCCTCGCCCAGATCACCGCCGCGAAGGACGAGATGGCGCTGGTCATCGACGAATACGGCGGGTTCGCCGGCGTCGTGACCGTCGAGGACATGGCCGAGGAACTCGTCGGTGAGATCGCCGACGAACACGATCCCGACCACGACGCCTCCACGATCGTCGCCGTCGACGGCGGCTGGCTGATCCCCGGCGGCGCCCACATCGACGAGGTCGCCCGCGCCCTCGACGAGGAACTCCCCGAAGACGACGACTACGAAACGTTCGCCGGTCTGGTGATCGCCGAGTTCGGCGGCCTGCCCCGGGTCGGCGACACCGTCACCGTCCCGCTACCGGCTGCCCCGGCCGACCTCGTCGCCGACACACCCGCACCCCCGAAGACACTGCACGTCGAGGTCCGGGCCGTCGCCAAGCACGTCCCGGCATTGCTGTCCGTGACCGTCCACACCGACCGGAAGAACGCCGCCGATGAGTAACCCGTGGATCGTCCTCGCCGTCACCGCCGCACTCGTCGCGGCGAGCGCCTTCTTCGTCGCCGTCGAGTTCGCACTCATCGCCGCCCGCCGGCACCGGCTCGAGGACGCGGCCCCGACGAGCCGCTCGGCCCGCGCCGCACTGCGCAGCGCCTCCGAACTGTCGGTGCTGCTCGCCGGCTCCCAGCTCGGCATCACCGTGTGCACCCTCGCGCTCGGCGCCGTCACGAAACCGGCCGTGCACCACTGGCTCACCCCCGCCTTCTCGAGCTGGGGCGCGCCGCTGTGGCTCGCCGACGTCGCCGGATTCGTGCTCGCCCTGATCATCGTGACGTTCCTGCACCTCGTGGTCGGCGAGATGGCCCCCAAATCGTGGGCCATCGCGCACCCCGAGAAATCCGCGACCCTGCTCGCACTCCCGATGCGCGGCTTCATGTGGCTCACCCGGCCGCTCATCGTCACCCTCAACCGGTTCGCGAACCGCTGCCTCGCCGCGGTCGGCGTACAACCGGTCGACCAGGTGGCGTCCGGCCAGGACCCCGAAGCACTCCGCCACCTCGTCGAACATTCCGCCACCGTCGGCACCCTCGACGAGCGCTACCACGGCCACCTCACCAGCGCCCTCGAACTCGAGACCCTCACCGTCGGAGACATCGTCCGACCCAACGCCGACCCGAGCAGTGTCGACGCCGACGCCCCCGCCGACGTCGTCCGGGCCGCCTCCGATCGGGCCGGGCACCTGCGGCTGCTGGTGCGCAGCGGCGACCGGGTCGACGGCGTCGTACACGTGCGCGACAGCCTCGACGCCCCCACCGGCACCCGAGCACGCGACCTCATGCGCGACATCCTCACCCTCGACGCCGGCACCCCCGTCTACGAGGCGCTCGCCACCATGCGCGATACCCGCAGTCACATCGCCGTCGTCCGCGCCGCCGACGGCAGGCTCGTCGGCCTGATCACCCTCGCCGACGTCCTGGCCCGACTGATGCACACCACCCCACCCGCCGTGTCGTGATCCAATGACCGTGCGGAGCGCCCGCGACGAGGAAGGAGGCCGGCGTGACGATCGTGGACAGTGCCGTGTACGTGGACGGGCTGCGGGTCGAGCGTCCTGAGTCTCTCGAAGGCACGTTCGCGACGATGAACCGGTGCGGCGGGATGGCGTGGATCGGGTTGTATCGTCCGGACACTGTCGAGATCGATTCGCTGGCAACCGAATTCGGGTTGCATCACCTGGCGGTGGAGGACACCGTCGCCGCGCACCAGCGGCCGAAGCTCGAACGCTACGACGACACCCTGTTCGTGGTGTTGCGGCCGGCCCGCTATCTCGACGACGTCGAGAAGGTGGAGTTCGGTGAGGTGCACGTGTTCGTCGGACCGGATTTCGTGGTCACGATCCGGCACGCGGAGTCCCCCGATCTGGCGCAGGTGCGCCGCCGGCTCGAACGCGATCCCGACCTGTTGCGGCTGGGGCCCGAGTCGGTGCTGTACGCGGTGCTCGACCAGATCGTGGACGACTATCTTCCGGTGGCGGCGGGGCTCGAGAACGATATCGACGAGATCGAGAACCAGATGTTCACCGGGGATCCGGCGGTCGCGAAACGCATCTACGACCTGTCGGGGGAGGTCATCGATCTCCAGCGGGCGACGCACCCGCTGATCGCGATGCTCGAGGCCCTCGGCCGGGGTTCGGACAAGTATCACGTCGATCTCGAACTGCAGCGCCACCTGCGCGACGTCCTCGACCACGCCCTGCGGATCGTGGAGCGGGTCGACTCGTCCCGCGCCCATCTGCAGACGGCGCTGTCGGTGCACGCGACGCTGGTGGCGCAGCGGCAGAACGAGGAGATGCGCCGGCTCACCCTCACCAGCCTCGACCAGAGCGAGGAGGTCAAGAAGATCTCGTCGTGGGCCGCGATCCTGTTCGCGCCCACCCTGGTCGGCGGAATCTACGGCATGAACTTCGACGTCATGCCGGAGTTGGACTGGCGGTTCGGGTATCCGGTCGCGATCGGTCTCATGCTCGCAACCTCGGTGACGCTGTATCTCATCTTCAAGCGGCAGCGCTGGTTGTGACCGAGCCGTCGGTGCTGCGGGGCACCCGGCAGGCGGCACGCTCGAGTCCGAGCTTCGCCATGATCAGGCTGGCGGGGCACCATCCGACCGCTGCGTAGAACACGAGGTTGACGCCCACGAATCCGGTGAGCAGCATCCACCACGGCGAGACGGTGGCTGCGAGAACCACGCTCAGCAGCGTGATCACCCCGGCCATCAGCGGCACGACCCGTTCGATCGTCCATCCTTCATGACGCGGCAGTTTCGTCACAGCGGCTCTCCTCACACGTTTCCGGACCATCGCCACCAGAATACCCCCTAGGGTATGCGCGTGAGCGTGTGATTGCTCACGCACACTCGCCCAGGACGCAGCGGACGTCATCGTCCGGGAGACCGCAGTGCTCGGAGTTTGAGCGCGGCGAGGATCTCGAACGCTCTCGGCTGCAGTCGCCAATCCGGCCGGATCAGCCGATCTATCCGTCCCGCGCGTTGATTGACCGTGTTCGGGTGGACCCCGAGAACGACCGCCGCAGCCTTGGGGCTGAGATTGTTCTCCAGCAGCGCGAGAGCGGTCGGCACCAGATCCGTTCCGTGACGAGCGTCGTGATCCACCAACGGTCCGATGTGCGCGCGGACGAACACCTCGAGGTCGGCTCGGGTGGGATCGGTGAAGAGCATGGAGAAGATGCCGAACTGCTCGACGTGCAGGCGCACCCCCGAGTATCCGAGGGCCCGCGCGAGCGCCAGTGCTCGCCGTGACTCGGTGAACTCGGTGGGCGCACTCGCCAGTCCCCGGGAGTCGCGGCCCACGACGACGTTGCCCGGCCCGCCCTCCTGGAGAATCTTGTGAGCGAGCCGGTCCGTGGCCTCGACCAGGCCCGCGGGAGCGAGTACCACCAGGATGTCGTCGAGAACTGCGGCGAGCCCACCGTTCCCGGCGGTCCATTCCACCGCGATCTGGGCGGCAACCGGATCCGCGGTGTCGGCCAGGACCATCGTCGGCCCGGTACGGTCGATGCCGTTGCGCTGCGCCCGACGGGCCAGCTCGTCGGTCATCCGCTGCGGCGACTGCACGATCTTGGTCACCAGTTCCTCCGCGGTACGACGGTCCGCGGCGGCGAGGGCCTGTGTCGACAGCTGGCTCAGCGCCACAGCTTGACCGGCCCGCTCCAACATCGAGGCCACGCCCCGGTCGGGGACGGCCGCCCCTCTCGACACCAGATGCCCGAGCAGGCCGCCGACCGACGCGACGTCCACGATCGCCCACCGTTGCGTACCGACGCGGATCGATCGCAATGCCGGGCTGGGTGTGGAACCGCCGGGGACGTCCAGGAACTCGGTCCCGGGGACCTGACCGAGCTCACCGGACACGGTCAGCGCACCTGTCGCGCTCGTCCTGTCGACGTATGCCAGGGCGAATCCCAGCTCCGCACGTACCGCATCGAGGATGTCGGCGACACCGCCGCCGCCGAGCACGATCGAACTCAGTTCCACATGCATCCGGGCGTCGCGGGCAGCGGCACGCCGCTTACCTTCGCTGTCGGCCACGGCCTGGGAGAGGTCGTCGCGGGCACGTTCGCCGCTTTCGTCCAGTTCGGCGTTCTGCAGCGCGATCGCGGCATGGGTAGCGAGCGAGGTGAGCAGAAAGATGTCGTCGTCACTGAATCGTCGCGGATCCCGGCGGGCGGCGAACAGCAGCCCGACGGTGGTCCCCGAGACGGTCAGGGGTGCACCGAGGAGTGTGGTGATGCCCTGCTGCGCCAGTATCGCGTCGAAATCCGCCTCGTGAGCGAAGTCCGTACTGGCGGAGTAGTCGTCCACCTGGAACGGCTCACCGGTCTGCAACACGATCCCTCCGACACCGTGTCCGGGTGACACCCGGATCCCCCGGAACCTCGGAGTGAGGTCGCCGGACCAGGCGCGAATCGCAAAGGCCCCCTCGTCCCCGGGATCCGGAGTGCTCAGGTAGACGTAGTCGCAGCGCAGCAGCCGCCGGGCCCGGCTGGTGATGGCCTTGAGCACCACGTCGACGTTGCGGATCGCCACGAGTTCACCGGTCGCCTCGTGCACGTCACGCAGCTGATCGTGTCGACGACGGAGGGTGTCCACTCTGTCACGCACCCGGTGATACGACTCCCGCAGTCGCCCCCTCGCCGCCGCCGACGCCGCGCGGCCGGCCCGATCGAGCAGGGCGTCGACGGACACCCCGGAGGTCCCGTCGACGAGTCCGTCCAGCAAAGCCGCCGTCGCGTCCACCGCACTGTCCGAATCACCATGGTGTTCTCTCACCACATAATTATCGGCCAAGTAGTGCTGACAACACATATTCTGCGGGAGTGATCGTCATTACCGTCGCCCTATGAGCGCCGGCAGGTCACGGTTCACGTGTCACCGAGCGCTCTGCCGACCCACGAGAAGCGAAGCAGGTGCACACATGGTGAACAGCCGGATCCCGGGACTGAAGAACCTGACCATCGAACAACGACGGGAGACGGTGGTCCGGAACAGCCCGCTGTCCACCGAGGACCTGACCGCCTGGGACCCGGCGACGGGCCTGACCCTCGACGCCGCCGACCACATGGTCGAGAACGTCGTCGGCGTCCTCGGCATCCCGCTCGGATTCGCCGCGAACTTCACGATCAACGGCCGCGACGTCCTCGTGCCCATGGCGACCGAGGAGCCGTCGGTCATCGCGGCCGCCAGCAACGCGGCACGAATCGCTCGGGCCTCGGGCGGATTCTTCACCTCGTCGACCGCCCCACTGATGCGAGCCCAGATCCAGCTCGTCGACGTCGCCGATCCCGCCGCGGCCCGGGTCCGGATCCTCGAGGCCCGCGACGAACTGATCGCTGCGGCGAACGAACAGGACCCGATGCTGATCCAGCTGGGCGGCGGGGTCCGTGACATCGAGGTGCACCTGGTCGACGCCCCCGGACAGACCTATGTGGTGCTGCACCTGATCGTCGACGTCCGGGACGCGATGGGCGCGAACGCCGTCAACACCATGGCCGAGGCGATCGCCGAGCGGGCTGCGCAGATCGGGCAGGGGCGGCCGCTGCTGCGCATCCTGAGCAACAAGGCGGACCTGCGGCTGGCCCGTGCGCGCGCCGTGTTCGCCGCCGACGAACTCGGCGGCACCGAGATCGTCGACGACATCGTGCACAGCGCAGCGCTGGCGGTGGTGGACCCGTACCGGGCGGCGACCCACAACAAGGGAGCCACCAACGGCATCACCGCCGTCGTCCTGGCGACCGGCAACGACACCCGTGCCGTCGAGGCGGGCTTCCACTCCCACGCGGTCCGCGACGGCCGCTACACCGCCCTGACCCGGTTCGAGAAGGACGCCGACGGAAATCTGGTCGCATCCCTGGAGGTGCCGATGGCCGTGGGCCTGGTCGGCGGCGCGACCAAGGTGCACCCCGCCGCCCAGCGGGCAGTGAAGATGCTCGACATCACCACCGCCACGGAACTCGCGGAGATCATCGTCGCCGTGGGACTGGCGCAGAACGTGGCCGGGCTGCGCGTGCTGGCCACCGAAGGCGTCCAGCGCGGGCACATGGGCCTGCACGCCCGCAACGTCGCCGTCACCGCCGGCGCCACCGGCAAGGAAATCGACCGTGTCTCCGCCCGCATGGTCGCCGAGAAGGCGATCCGCGCCGAACGCGCCGCCGAGATCCTCGCCGAGGTCCGCCGTGGCCAGAGCTGACAAATCGCTGCAACTGTCGGAGGTGTGGGGCGAGACGGTCGCCCTGCGGAACCTCGTGCTGGCGCTGCTGATCAGCTGCCCCACCACCCTCGTGGTGTTCCTCGTCGCCCGATGGCTGCTGGAGTCGAACATGGACGACCGGAGTCGGGCGGACACCTATTCGCTGCTCGTCGGCCTGTTCACCGTCATCGTCTGCGCGGTGATCTGCGCTCGACTGTTCCCACCGCAACGAGTGGTGACCACCGAGGCGGCCGGGCAGTCGAGCGCCTTCGACGAAACCCTGCGTGAGATCGCCGAGG
The DNA here is from genome assembly GCF_030656875.1 of Prescottella sp. R16. Classification (NCBI taxonomy): domain Bacteria; kingdom Bacillati; phylum Actinomycetota; class Actinomycetes; order Mycobacteriales; family Nocardiaceae; genus Rhodococcus; species Prescottella sp. R16. Next base: position 2,058,519 of record NZ_CP130943.1, on the reverse strand, counting down.
ACGAGGGCGGGCTGGGCCGCGTGGCGGACCTGCCCACCGAAGTACAGGACGAGATGCGCGAACTGGACCTGTACGACGCCTTCGCACGAGCCGAGGCCGCCGAGTACACCCGACCGACATCGCCGAGGAAGGAGTCCCCCGATGCTTGAACAGTTCCTCCAGGACCTTCCCCAGGGGCTGTTGTGGGGCGTCATCGGCGCGATCGTGTTCGGCCTGCTGGGGCTCGTGTCCGGTACCGACGAGACCGCAACCATCACGCCGCTGACCCTGCTGGTGGTTCTGCTCGGTGTGCCTCCGGTGGGCGTGTACGCCTTCTTCATCGCCGCAGTGGTCTCCAAGCACATGACCCACGCCGTGCCGACCATGCTCCTCGGGATTCCCGGTGACACGATGGCGATCCCGCTGCTCGAGGAAGCCGACCGGCTCCGTCGACTCGGTGTACCCCACATCGCACTGCGCAAGGCGATCAGCGGCGGATTCATCGCCGCGTTGATCGCGGTTCCGGTGTCCGTTGCCGTTGCCGGCCTGCTCAGTCCCCTGGCCCACGCCATCTCGACGGCCGCACCGTGGATCTTCCTGGTCGCCACCGTCGTGATCGCTTATTTCTCACCCGCCCGGCTCGGTGGAGTGGTCGCACTGGTGCCGTTCGTGCTGCTGATCCTCGGACTGCAGGCGTTCACGAAGACGCACGACACGAAACTGACGATCGTCTACTTCCTGGGCATCGCGGTGGGACCGCTCGTGGTCGACCTGTTCAACATCCTCACCCCGGCAGGCCGCGAAAGCTCCCGCCGGGACGGCAAGGAGACCTACCACCTCTCCCGGCCGAACGATCGTTCGCACCGATACCTGCCCAACCCGTTCCGGGTGCTCGACAAACGGCAGGTGGCGTGGACCGGTGCCGCGTCGGCGGTCTCGGCGAGCACGTTCGTGTTCAGCCCCATCGCCATGACCGTGCTCATGGGCGAGGCGGTCAAACGGTTCCCCAAGAACGCCTATCATCGCCTCACCTCCACGATCGCGGTGAAGAACGGCACCACGGAATCGACCTACCTCGGGGAGACCCTGATCCCGTTGGTGGCGTTCGGTCTCCCGTTGAGCCCCATGTCCGCCGGCCCGGCCGCGCCGCTCTACAACGCCCCACCCCGGTTCACGGTGGACGCCGAGAGCGGGACCGTGAACAACCTCCACACCTACCTCAGTTCGTGGGAATTCCTGGTCTTCGGTCTGCTCGGCGTACTACTCGCAGGAATCGTCGTCTACCCGCTGGCCATGCGGTACGCGGCGGCCGCCGCGAGTTTCATCATGCGCAAGGTCGGCCAGGAGACCGTGATCGCCGCGTTCGTGAGCCTGATCCTGATGGTGGCCGTCTGGGAAGGCGGTCTACTCGGGGTGCTCGTCACGGTCACCGTAGCCCTCGTCGGTGGCCTGCTCACTCGCTTTCTCAAGATCCATGCCGGCGTCCAGTTCATGGGCTACTACGTCGCCATCCTGACCGTCCCGGCCATCCTGGCCCTCTAACCCGCGCCCTGAAGTGCAAGGAGCATCATGACACTGCGCATCGCCAACTGCAGCGGCTTCCTCGGAGACCGCCGGACCGGACCGAAGGAAATGGTCGAAGGTGGTCCGATCGACTACCTCACCGGCGACTGGCTGGCCGAACTGACCATGAGCATCCTGGCCAAGCAACGTGGCCGCGACCCCGAGGCCGGATACCCGGCATCGTTCGTCGAGCAGATGAGCGACGTCCTGTCGACCTGTCACGATCGCGGCATCACCGTCATCGCCAACGCCGGTGGAGTGAACCCCCACGGCTGCGCGGACGCACTCCGGGCCGTCGCCGACCGCCAAGGCCTCGACCTGACGATCGCGGTCGTCGACGGGGACGACATCACCGACCGCTTCGCCGTCTGGCAGGAGCAGGGCTGGCTCGCAGCCCATCTCGACTCCGGTGCTCCGTTCGCCACCACCGGGCTCACTCCGACAGTCGTCAACGCCTACCTCGGATGCTGGGGCATCGTCGAGGCGCTGCGCGACGGCGCCGACATCGTCGTCACCGGCCGCGTCAGCGACGCCTCCCCGATCGTGGCGGCCGCGGCGGCACATTACGGCTGGACGCCACACGATCTCGACCGACTCGCCGGCGCCGTGGTCGCCGGCCACATCATCGAGTGCAGTGCCCAGGCCACCGGCGGCAACTTCGCGTTCTTCACGGAGAACCGTCACCCCCACCATCCCGGGTTCCCGATCGCCGAGATCGAACCGGACGGCTCCGTCGTGATCACCAAACACGAGGGCACCGCGGGAATGGTCACCGTCGACACGGTGACCGCCCAGCTGCTCTACGAGATCGACGGCCCCCGATACGCGAACCCCGACGTCATCGCCCGTCTCGACGAACTCGTCGTCGAACAGGTCGGGACCGACCGGGTCCGCGTCTCGGGTGCCTTCGGCGAGCAGATCCCGTCCGTACTCAAGGCCGGTGCAGTGGCCGACTACGGGTGGAGCACGGAAATGACGATGCTCGTCACCGGCCTGGACCGGGACCGCAAGGTCGATTACGCGCTGAACCAGTTGTGGGCCGAGTTCCCCCGAGGCCGAGAGACCTTCGCCGACGTCGAGGTCAACGTCATCGGCGGCGGAGCCGAGGACCCGCGCTCACTCGACGAGGCGACAGCACTGCTACGAGTCGCCGTCGCCGACCAGGACAAGGCCCTGGTCAACCGGTTCTCCCGGGTCGTCGTCGAACTACTCCTCGGCGGCTATCCCGGTATGGCACTGACCTCTCCCCCTGCCCGAGCACGGCAACGCCAGCTGTTCTGGCCCACGCTGATCCCCGCCGACCGGGTCCGTGAACGTGTGACCATCCGCGGCACGACACGAGAGGTCGAACGGGCGCGTGCCGAGACCGTCCGCGACGTGCCCCTGGCGGTTCCGCCCCGTTCACCCGAACAGGCCGGCGGCGACATGATCTCCGCCCCGCTCGGCCGCATCGCCGGCAGCCGATCCGGCGACAAGGGCGGCAATGCCACCCTCGGGATCTGGGCACGCACGGACGCGGCCCACGAATTCCTGTGCAGCTGGTGGACTCCGGAGCACGTCACCGACCTGCTCCGAGCTCCCGCCGACACCCCCCTGCGGCTGTGGCACCTGCCGAACCTGCGGGCAGTCGGGGTGACCGTCGTCGGCTGGCTCGACCGAGGCACCGCGACGAACATCCTGCTCGACACCCAGGCGAAGGGGCTGGGCGAGTTCGTCCGGGCCCGCCACATCGACATCCCCCGAACCCTCCTCGACGGCGAACCCGGAATCCTCCGGGCCTAGCAGCGCCGGCCCCCGTGACACGGATCGCGGGGGCCGTTGCTGCACCGGGGACCGTCGGCGAGGTCCCCGGGCCGCACGGCTAGCCGATCCGCAACGGATCGACCTGCACCCGCACCGGCCCCGGCGTGCGTTTCGCACTGCGCACGGCCTGCGCATCGGCGAGCGCCCGGGCCAGCGCGCGGCCGGCGCCGCGCGGCACCCGGACGAGCATCCGCTGGACGTCGTCGGGTTCGGGTTCGTCGCTCGCGAACGGCAGCCGCTCCCCCGGCGGCAGCGGTACCGGGCCGAGCAGTTCGGCGCCGTCGGGCAGGACGGTCGCGTCCAGCAGATCGGTGACGGACACCGCGGTGCCGTCGACGGCGGCCAGGTGCACGGCCGGCGGGAAGCCGACCTCGGCGCGTTCGGCGAGCTGGGCGCGGGCATGCCACACCGGGTCCCAGCGCACCAGCGCCTGCACGGTGGGGATCCCGGAATCGGCGACGACCACGACCTGGCCGCCGTCGCGGTGGGAACGGACCAGCGTCGACGCCGTCATCCACCGGCGCAGCGTCTCCTCGGCAGCACGCAGGTCGGCGCGGCCGAGCAGCGCCCAACCGTCGAGCAGCAACGCGGCGCCGTAGCCGCCGGGCATCACCGGTTCGGCGCCGACGGTCGCGACGACCAGTTTCGGGCCCGCCTCGATCTCGGCCTTGACGTCGGATCCGCCGGACGTGTGGACGGCGACGCCGGCGAAGGCACGTCCCAGCTCCTCGGCGGTGCGGCCGGCCCCGACGACGACGGCCCGCAGGGCGCGGGCGCCACACGCGTGGCAGCGGTGGCCCGTGTCGGCGACGCCGCACCACTTGCACGTCGGGGAGCCGGCCCCGTCGGGTCCGGCGGCTGCGGGCAGTGCGAGGGGGCCGTTGCAGCGCCGGCAACGGGCGGGGGCTCGACACTTGGCGCACGCGAGCGACGGTACGTAGCCGCGGCGCGGAACCTGCACCAGCACACCCGATCCCGCGGCAAGGGCCTGCCGGGCCGCGGCGAACGCGATCGCCGGCAGCCGGGCGGCCCGAGCCCCGGGATCGCGGGCGAGGGCCTGATCGCTGTCGGCGAGCGCGGTGATCTTCGGGGATCGGGCGCGGACGGTGTCCCGGGCGGCGACGAGATCGTGCGCCCACCCGGATTCGACGAGTGCCTGTGCTTCCGCGGTCCGGGCGTGCCCGGCGACGACGACGGCGCATCCGGCAGTGTGCGCCCGCAGCAGTGCCACCTCCCGCGCGTGCGGATACGGGGACCGCGGCTCGGACAGGCTCGAGTCGCCGTCGTCCCACACGACGATCAGGCCGAGGTCGGGGGTCGGCGCGAACACCGAGGCCCGGGTGCCGACGACGACGCGGGCGGTGCCGCGCAGCGCCGCGAGCCAGCGCCGGTACCGTGCGGACGGCCCCAGCCCGGCGGCGAGTCCCACGACATGCTGTGCGCCGAGCAGGTTTTCGCATGCCGCGACGAGCCGGTCGAGGTCACGCTGATCGGGGACGACCAGCACGACACCGCGGCCGGACGACGCCACCACCCCGGCGAGTTCGGCCAGGCGCAGACACCAGTCCTCGCCGGGCAGGGCCTGCCAGACGGCCCGCGGGCTGCGGCCGGCGGCGAGGGCGTCGACGAAGTTGCCGCCGTGCACGTACGACGCCCACGCGTCCGCGTCCACCGTCGGACGTTCGGGCGGCGGAACCGGATCGGGCGTCTCGGCCTCGACCTTGGCGTGCCGCGGCGGGATCGCCAACCGGAGCACGTCCGCGCGGGTGCCGGCATACCGGTCGGCGACGGCGTCGACCAGGCGGCGCACCTCCGGGGTGAGGACCTGTTCGGCGGACACGATCCGGTCGAGCCACGCCAACCGTCCGCGATGCTCGCTGGAGTCCCGACGCTCGAGCAGGAAACCGTCGACGAGGCGTCCCGAGAACCGCACCCGCACCCGTACCCCGGGCCGGGCCTGCTCGTCGAGGTCCGCGGGGATCAGGTAGTCGAACTCGCGGTCGAGATGCGCAACCGGAAGCAGCGGCAGCACGCGCGCCACGGGCGCCTGTGCTGCCGCTGCCTTCTCGGTGCCGGTCAGGGGGCCGACTCTCGGGGCCGGGGCTACAGACCGGCGGCCGCGCGGAGCTTCTCGGCGCGGTCGGTGCGCTCCCACGGCAGATCGACGTCGGTGCGGCCGAAGTGGCCGTACGCGGCGGTGGCCGCGTAGATCGGGCGCAGCAGATCCAGGTCGCGGATGATCGCACCCGGACGCAGATCGAACACCTCGCTGATCGCGTTCTGGATGGTGGCGACGTCGACCTTCTCGGTGCCGAACGCCTCGACGAACAGGCCGACCGGGGCGGCCTTGCCGATCGCGTACGCGACCTGCACCTCGATGCGGTCCGCCAGTCCGGCCGCGATCGCGTTCTTGGCGACCCAACGCATCGCGTACGCGGCGCTGCGGTCCACCTTCGACGGATCCTTGCCCGAGAACGCGCCGCCGCCGTGACGGGCCATGCCGCCGTACGTGTCGACGATGATCTTGCGGCCCGTCAGACCCGCGTCGCCCATCGGGCCACCGAGGACGAACTTGCCGGTCGGGTTGACCAGCAGGCGCACATCCGAGGTGTCCAGGTCGATGTCGAGCTCGGACAGCACGTGGCCGAGCACCTTCTCCCGCAGATCCGGGGTCAGCAGATTGTCCAGGTCGATGTCCGCGGCGTGCTGCGTGGAGATGACGACCGTGTCGAGGCGGACCGGGCGGTCGCCGTCGTACTCGATGGTGACCTGGGTCTTGCCGTCGGGACGCAGGTACGGCAGCACCCCGGTCTTGCGGACCTCGGTGAGCCGGCGCGACAACCGATGCGCGAGCGCGATCGGCAGCGGCATCAGCTCGGGCGTGTCGGTGCACGCGTACCCGAACATCAGGCCCTGGTCACCGGCACCCTGCCGATCGAGTTCGTCGTCGGTGACCCCGCCGACCCGCGCCTCGTGCGAGTGGTCGACGCCCTGCGCGATCTCCGGCGACTGCGCACCGATCGCGATGTTGACGCCACACGAGTTGCCGTCGAAACCCTTGGCCGACGAGTCGTAGCCGATCTCGAGGACCACGTCGCGCACGATCTTCGGGATGTCGACGTACGCGGAGGTCGTGACCTCGCCCGCGACGTGCACCTGTCCGGTCGTCACCAGGGTCTCGACCGCGACCCGGCTGCGCGGATCGGCCTCGAGCATCGCATCGAGAATGGAGTCACTGATGGCATCACAGATCTTGTCCGGGTGACCCTCGGTCACGGACTCACTGGTGAATAGCCGCTTGCCGGACGTGCTCACAGATCTCCCTCTCGACACTTACGCCATTACGTTTCTGCTTACTTCTATTGAATACCGCACACCACACCCGTGCCAGGAACGCGTCCCACGAAGTGACACGAGGATTCGTGTGCTACTTCGACACTGCAGGAAGCAGTCCGACGACCGCGTCGAGCACGCGACTCGCCATGAGCGACTTCGATCCCGGTTCGATGGCCGTCTCGGTGCCGTCGGCACCGAGAAGCCAGCCGTCGTTGTGGTCGACCTCGAACGCCTTGCCGTCACCGACCGCGTTGACCACGAGAAGATCGCAGCCCTTGCGCGCCAGTTTCGTGCGCGCATGGTCGAGAACACTTCCCGACGCATCCCCGGTCTCGGCCGCGAATCCGACGATCGCGGTGTCGGCCGCGAGGGTGCCGTCCCGTCGAGCCTGCACGAGACCGGCGAGAATGTCAGGGTTTTTGATCAACGGAATGGAGTCCGGTTCCCCGGCCCCCTTCTTGATCTTGTCGGTGGCGACGGTGGCGGGCCGGAAATCGGCGACGGCCGCCGACATGATCACCGCGTCCGCGCCGGCCGCATGCGTCGCGACGGCGTCGTGCATCTGCTGCGCCGTCCGCACGTGCACGACGGTCACCGCGGCCGGATCGGCCAGTTCGGCGGTCGCGCCGGCGATCAGGGTGACGTCGGCACCGCGCTGCGCCGCCAGCCGGGCGATCGCGTACCCCTGCTTGCCGGAACTGCGGTTACCGAGGTACCGGACCGGGTCGAGGGGTTCGCGGGTACCACCGGCCGAGACGACGACACGTCGGCCGACGAGATCCCGCGGCAACGCGGACGCACGCTCGAGCAGCAGCGACGCCAGACCGAAGATCTCCTCCGGTTCCGGCAGCCGTCCCGCCCCGGTGTCCTTGCCGGTGAGCCGGCCGGACGCGGGTTCGATCACGATGTTGCCGCGTTCCCGCAACGTCGCGACGTTCGACACCGTCGCGGGATGCTCCCACATCTCGGTGTGCATCGCGGGCGCGAACACGACGGGACATCGGGCCGTCAGCAGGGTCGCGGTGAGCAGGTCGTCGGCCCGCCCGGCCACCGCCCGGGCCATGAGGTCGGCGGTGGCGGGGGCGATGACCACGAGGTCGGCCTCCTGGCCGAGGCGCACGTGGGCGACCTCCGGGACGTCCTCGAACACCCCGGTGTCGACCGGGTTGCCGGACAGTGCCTCGAACGTGGCGCGGCCGACGAACCGGAGTGCGGCCTCGGTGGGGATCACCCGCACCCGGTGTCCGCTCTCGGTGAAGCTGCGGATCAGGGCACAGCTCTTGTAGGCGGCGATACCGCCGCCGACACCGACGACGATCCGCCGCGGTGTCCCGGGCTCCCGTTCGGACACGGGCGCGGTGGCGCTCACTCGCCTTCGGTGTGCTCGAGCAGATCGGCGTGGATCTCGCGCAGCGCGATCGACAGCGGCTTCTCCTGCAGACCCGGCTCGACGAGCGGGCCCACGTATTCGAGGATGCCGTCACCGAGCTGGTTGTAGTAGTCGTTGATCTGACGGGCTCGCTTGGCCGAGTAGATGACCAGCGCGTACTTCGACGAGGTGCGCTCGAGCAGCTCGTCGATCGGCGGGTTGGTGATGCCGAGCGGGGTGTCGTAGGCGGGCAGAGTGCCACGGACGTCGGACACGGCTGCTTCGGTGCTGCTCACTCGGTTACTCCTGAACTGGACTCGGAAGTCCCACATTGAATGCCGAAAAGGGGGACGACGCCGGTCACGGCTGACGTCCGACCAACAAGGATACCAACTCGTCGCACGCCCGTCCGACATCCTCGTTGACGATGACGGTGTCGAACTCGTCCTGTGCGGCCAACTCGACCTCGGCGGTCTGCAGCCGGCGTTCGACGACGTCGGCCGGTTCGGTTCCGCGGCCGGTCAGCCGGGACACCAGCACCTCCCAGCTGGGCGGCGCCATGAACGTGAGCACGGCCTCGGGCATCGCGGCCCGCACCGAGCGAGCGCCGACGAGGTCGACCTCGAGCAGGACCGGCTTGCCTTCGGCGAGGGCCCGGTGCACCGGACCGGCCGGGGTGCCGGACCGCTGCAGTCCGCCGTGGATGTCCGCCCACTCGAGCAGTTCACCGGCGTCGATCATGCGGTCGAACTCGGCGCGCGTCACGAAGTGGTAGTCCTGGCCGTCCACCTCGCCCGGTCGCGGATCACGCGTGGTCGCCGAGACGCTGAAGACCACCTCGGGCATGCGCTCACGCAGCAGCCGGACGACGCTGGACTTGCCGACGGCCGAGGGGCCGGCCAGTACTACCAGCCGACCCCTCCGCACTGCGTCGCCACTCACGGTCGTTCCCGCGGCGGCCGCACCGCCTGACACCTGTTGTGCGTCAGCAGTCACGTATTGCTCAGGCCTCGAAGTCGAAGCGAGCGAGCAGAGCCTTGCGCTGCCGATCGCCGAGGCCACGCAGGCGACGGGTCGGAGCGATCTCCAGCTCGGTCATGATCTCCTGTGCCTTGACCTTGCCGACCTTGGGCAGGGCTTCGAGCAGAGCCGACACCTTCATCTTGCCGAGGATCTCGTCCTCTTCGGCATCCTTCAGGACCTGCTTGAGGTCGGTGCCGCCGCGCTTGAGGCGCTCCTTGAGCTCAGCCCGGGCCTTGCGGGCGGCAGCCGCCTTCTCCAGAGCAGCAGCGCGCTGCTCGTCGGTCAACTGGGGAAGGGCCACGGTTCCTCCGTCTCGTCGTGTGCAATTCCAACATCACCCGGGTGGCCCGGGAGTGTCACATCCCCCGGATAACCAGGGGCGATAGCGACCGTACTCACGCAGGGCGACGATTGCTAACCCACCCCCCGGCGTCGACGCCGGATTCGGGTGGGTTATGCGCACATTCGCAGGTGCGTTCGATTCCTGCCGTCGCCGCACCCCCGGACCCCGCACCTCGGCCGACCCCATAGGCCTGCAGAAGACATCACCGCAGGTAGAACTGCATTTATCGAGACTGTGACCGATTCGGCGCAGCACCGGAGCGTGGCATGGACCACAGTCTGCGACGCGGTACCGGCCCGATCCGAAAAAAATTCCCGAAATCTGTACTGCCGCACACATCCACGCCCCCCGGGAACGACGGAGGCCGGGTGTGGCGGCCTCACCCGACCTCTAGGCCTGCAGGAACGCGAACGAGTCCACGGACCGCGAGACGGCCTCCTGCAGTGCCGCAACAGACGGTCCTGCCCGCAGCACCTCCCGCGAGACGTTGGGCACGACGGCGTGGAGGCAGTCGCCCGCGAGCCGGCGCACATCGTCCGCGGTACCGCCCTGCGCCCCCACCCCCGGCATGAGGATCGGCCCGTGCAGGCCGCTCAGATCCGGGGCGTCGGCGAGGGTGGCCCCGACCACCACACCGACCGAGCCGAGCACCTCGGCGCCGGCGTTGCGGGCGGCGGCCTCGTCGACCATCGTCTGGGCGACGGACCGGCCGTCCGCCGTCACCGACCGCTGCACCTGCGCACCCTCCGGGTTGGAGGTCGCGGCGAGCACGAACAGGCCGCCGTGGTTGCGTTCGGCCAGCTCGAGCACCGGATTCAACGACCCGAACCCGAGATACGGAGACACCGTCACCGCGTCGGATGCGAGCGGCGACCCGGCACCGAGCCACGCGCGGGCATACGCGTTCATCGTGGAGCCGATGTCACCGCGCTTGGCGTCGGCGACGACCAGCGTGCCGGCCTCACGCAACACCTCGATGATGCGTTCGAGGACCGCGACACCACCCGACCCGTACGCCTCGAAGAACGCGACCTGCGGCTTGACGAGCGCGACCCGGCCCACGAACGCCTCGACGCACAGCTCACCGAACTTCTCGAGCCCGTCGACGTCGTCGGTGAGGCCCCAGGACTGCAACAGCTCGGGGTGCGGGTCGATGCCGACGCACAACGGACCGTGCCGGCGCATCGCCGCGGCCAGCCGCGCCCCGAACGTCGTGTCGGACGTCATTTCCGGTCGTCCCCCGCATCACGCAGCCCGGCGTGCAGTTCCTGCAGCGACTGGACGCCGATGTCGCCGCGCAGCGCCGCCTCGATGCCCTGGACGGCCGCGGACGCGCCCTGCACGGTGGTGATGCACGGAACGGACTTGCCGACCGCGGCAGCACGGATCTCGTAGCCGTCGACACGCGGACCGGAGTTGCCGTACGGCGTGTTGATCACCATGTCGACCTCACCGGCCTCGATCTGGTCGACGATGGTGCGCGCGCCCTCGGGCAGGTCCTCACCGGACTGCTTGTGCACCCGCTCGCACGTGATGCCGTTGCGGCGCAGCACGTCCGCGGTGCCGTCGGTGGCCAGGATCCGGAAACCCAGGTCGGCGAGCCGCTTGACCGGGAAGATCAGCGACCGCTTGTCCTTGTTGGCGACCGAGACGAACACGGCGCCGCTGGTGGGCAGCGACCCGTACGACGCGGTCTGGCTCTTCGCGAACGCGGTACCGAAGTCCGCATCGATGCCCATGACCTCGCCCGTGGACTTCATCTCCGGGCTCAGGAGCGTGTCGATGCGGGTGCCGTCGGCGCGACGGAACCGGTTGAACGGCAGGACCGCTTCCTTGACGGCGACGGGGGCGTCGACCGGCGTGGTGCCGCCGTCGCCCTCGGCCGGCAGGATGCCCGAGGCACGCAGATCGGCGATCGACTCGCCCATCATGACGCGGGCACAGGCCTTCGCGAGCTGCACGGCGGTGGCCTTCGAGACGAACGGCACCGTCCGCGACGCACGCGGGTTGGCCTCGAGGACGTACAGGATGTCGTCCTTGAGCGCGTACTGCACGTTGAGCAGTCCCTTGACGCCGATACCCTTCGCGAGCGCCTCGGTGGAGCGGCGCACGTTCTCGATATCGGTGCGGCCCAGCGTGATCGGGGGCAGGGCGCATGCCGAGTCGCCGGAGTGGATACCGGCCTCCTCGATGTGCTCCATGATGCCGCCGAGGTACACCTCGTCGCCGTCGCACAGGGCGTCGACGTCGATCTCCACCGCGTCCTCGAGGAAGCGGTCGACCAGCACCGGCCGGTCGTCGGAGATCTCGGTGGCACGGGAGATGTAGTTCTCCAGCGACTTCTCGTCGTACACGATCTCCATGCCGCGGCCGCCGAGGACATACGACGGGCGCACCAGCACCGGGTAGCCGATCCCGGACGCGATGTCGCGCGCCCCCTCGAACGTGGTGGCGGTGCCGAACTTCGGCGCGGGCAGGCCGGCCTCGGTGAGGACGCGACCGAACTCGCCACGATCCTCGGCCAGGTCGATGGCCTCGGGGCTGGTGCCCACGATCGGCACACCGGCCGCCTCGAGGCGCTTGGCCAGGCCGAGCGGGGTCTGGCCACCGAGCTGGACGATGACGCCGGCGACGGTGCCGGACAGGCTCTCGGCGCGGTACACCTCGAGGACGTCCTCGAACGTCAGCGGCTCGAAGTACAGGCGGTCGGCGGTGTCGTAGTCGGTCGACACGGTCTCGGGGTTGCAGTTGACCATGACGGTCTCGTAGCCGGCCTCGGACAGCGTCTGCGCGGCGTGCACACACGAGTAGTCGAACTCGATGCCCTGGCCGATCCGGTTCGGGCCCGAGCCGAGGATGAGGACCTTGGGGCGCTCGGTCTGCGGCGCGACCTCGGTCTCGGCGTCGGGATCGAGCTCGTACGTCGAGTAGTGGTACGGGGTCTTGGCCTCGAACTCGGCGGCGCACGTGTCGACGGTCTTGTAGACCGGGTGCACGTTCAGCTCGGTGCGCAGCGCACGCACCGCGTCCTCGGAGTCGAACTGCTGCGGGCGCAGCGCCGCGATCTGGCGGTCGGAGAAGCCGTGGTGCTTGGTGAACCGCAGTTCGGTCTCACCGAAGGTGTCGGCGGAGCGGACCGTGGCCCCCAGCTCGACGATCTGCTGCATCTGGTCGAGGAACCACGGATCGATCGCGGTCGCGTCGAACAGCTGCTCGACCGTCGCACCCAGCTCGAGGGCCTGGGCGATCTGGTACATGCGGCCGTCGGTCGGGACCTTGATCGCCTCGAGCAGCTCGTCCAAGGTGCCCTCGACCTCGGGCCCGGTCCAGTAGCCGGCCCGCTTGGTCTCCAGCGAGCGCATGACCTTGCCGAACGCCTCGGTGAAGTTGCGGCCGATCGACATGGCCTCACCGACGGACTTCATCGTGGTGGTCAGCGTGCCGTCGGCGCCGGGGAACTTCTCGAACGCGAAGCGCGGGGCCTTGACGACGACGTAGTCGAGCGTCGGCTCGAAGCAGGCCGGCGTCTCCTTGGTGATGTCGTTGACGATCTCGTCGAGGGTGTAGCCGATGGCCAGCTTGGCGGCCATCTTCGCGATCGGGTAGCCGGTGGCCTTCGAGGCCAGCGCCGACGACCGCGACACGCGCGGGTTCATCTCGATGACGACCAGACGGCCGTCGCGCGGATCCATCGCGAACTGGATGTTGCAGCCACCGGTGTCGACGCCGACCTCGCGCAGGATGTCGATCGAGAGATCGCGCATCTTCTGGTATTCGCGGTCGGTGAGGGTCATCGCCGGGGCGACGGTCACCGAGTCGCCGGTGTGCACACCGACCGGGTCGACGTTCTCGATCGAGCAGACGATCACGACGTTGTCGCGGCCGTCGCGCATCAGCTCGAGCTCGTACTCCTTCCACCCGAGGATGGACTCCTCGATCAGGACGTTCGCGGTGGGCGACGCGGCCAGGCCGCCGCCGGCGATGCGCTCGAGGTCGGCCTCGTCGTACGCCATGCCGGAGCCGAGGCCACCCATGGTGAACGACGGGCGCACGACCACCGGGTAGCCGAGTTCGGCAACGGTGGCCTTGACCTCGTCCATCGTGTAGCAGACCCGCGAGCGGGCGGACTCGCCACCACACTTCTCGACGATGTCCTTGAACTTCTGGCGGTCCTCACCGCGCTGGATCGCGTCGAAGTCGGCGCCGATCAGTTCGACGTCGTACTTCTCCAGGATGCCCTGCTCGTGCAGTGCGACCGCGGTGTTCAGGGCCGTCTGTCCGCCGAGCGTCGCCAGCACGGCATCGATCGGCGTGCCCTTGGCCTTCTCACGGGCGATGACCTTCTCGACGAAGTCGGCGGTGATCGGCTCGACGTAGGTGGAGTCGGCGAACTCGGGGTCCGTCATGATCGTGGCCGGGTTGGAGTTGACCAGCGACACCCGCAGTCCCTCCTCGCGGAGGACGCGGCACGCCTGCGTGCCCGAGTAGTCGAACTCGCAGGCCTGGCCGATGACGATCGGGCCGGACCCGATCACCAGGATGTGGGAGAGATCGGTACGACGTGGCATTAGTTCTTGTCTCCCTCGAGCAGGCTGGCGAAACGGTCGAACAGGTAGGACGCGTCGTGCGGGCCGGACGCGGCCTCGGGGTGGTACTGCACGGAGAACGCGCGGTCGTCGAGCAGGCGCACACCCTCGACGGCGCCGTCGTTGGCGCAGGTGTGGCTGATGACGGCGCGGCCGAACGGGGTGTCGAACTCCTGGCCGGCCTCCCCTTCCAGGGCGAAGCCGTGGTTCTGGGCGGTGATCGCGATACGCCCGGTGGCGTGCTCGACGACGGGGATGTTGATGCCCCGGTGCCCGAACTTCATCTTGTAGGTGTTCAGTCCCAGCGCGCGGCCGAGGATCTGGTTGCCGAAGCAGATGCCGAACAACGGGATGCCCTGGCCGAGGATCTCCTTGGTCAGGTGGACCGTGTCGTCCGCGGTCGCCGGGTCACCGGGGCCGTTGGACAGGAAGACACCGTCGGCCTTCAGGTCGAGCAGGTCGTGCAGCGTCGTCTTCGCCGGCAGCACGTGCACCCGCATACCGCGCTCGGCGAACATCTGCGGGGTGCTCGACTTGATACCCAGGTCGATCGCGGCGACGGTGTAGCGGACCTCGCCCTTCGGCTCGATGATGTAGCCGCCGGGCGTGGTGACCTCGGCGGTGAGGTTCAGGCCGAGCATCGACGGCTGGCCCTTGACCCGCTCGAGCAGGACGTCGACGTCGGCCAGCGCGTCACCGGAGAAGATGCCGGCGCGCATCGAGCCGCGGGTGCGCAGGTGGCGGACCAGCGCACGGGTGTCGATGCCGGCGATACCGACGACGCCCTGCCGGACCAGTTCGTCCTGCAGCGAGCCGGTCGCCCGCCAGTTGGAGGTCACGCGGGAGGGGTCGCGGACCACGTAGCCGGCCACCCAGATCCGGGACCCGGCGGGGTCGCCGTCCCGCCCGACCGACTCGTTGTCCTCGTCGTTCCAGCCGGTGTTGCCGATCTGAGGTGCCGTCGACACCACGATCTGCCGGTGGTAGCTGGGGTCGGTGAGGGTCTCCTGGTAGCCGGTCATGCCGGTGCTGAAGACCGCTTCCCCGAGGGTCTGTCCCACCGCACCGAAGCTGGTGCCGCGGAAGACCCGGCCGTCCTCGAGAACCAGGACCGCCATATTGCTGTCAAAGGCGCTCATGCGTCTTCTCCGTTCTGCTCGACCTCACCAGAGCCCGCCGCATTCGCTGAATCGTCACTGCTTGTCTCACGTACCCATACCGGGTACATCGTCTTGTCGTCGCCACGGAATCCCGTGTCGATCTCGGTGCCGGTGGGCAACTCCCACCGGATCACCAGGACCCCGTCCTTCGTCATCACCTTCCCGGCGAGCCCCCGCTCGGTCCGGATCGCCCGGATCGATTCGTTCGGGATCCAGATCGCCGACGCGCCGTCGCGTTCGAGGAGGATGCCGCGGGTCCACCGGCTCAGTTCACCGGTGGCCCGGAAACCGATGTCGCCCACCGCGATCCGGTCCTGCCAGCTCGGGGCCATCGTGCTGCCCACGTACAGGCCGGTGCTCGGCGCGATCAGCTGCTCACCCAGGTCGGTCGGAACCGCGGGCAGTTTCCCGATCCGATCGGACTGGCGGGCCGCCCGACCCTTCCAACCGCGGTACATCAGGAACACCAGCAGCACCCACACCGCGATGCAGCCGACCACCCACAGGAGTCGTGCCATCGTCAACGCACCTCTTCCCGTGTCCGCACCACACCGTCACGAGCCGTGATCCGCCCCCGCAGCACGGTGGTCGTGACCTTCGCGGGCAACGTCATCGCCTCGTACGGCGTGTTGTTCGCCACCGACGCCAGAGCCGGGCCGTGTACCGTCCACTCGGCGTCCGGGTCGATCAGCACCAGGTTCGCCGGCTCCCCCACCGCGATCGGACGGCCCTGGTCGTCGAGACCGGTGATCTCGGCGGGCCGCTCGCTCATGACGCGGGCGACGCCGCGCCAGTCCAGCAGGCCGGGACGCACCATCGTCTCCACCACGATCGACAGCGCCGTCTCGAGGCCGAGCATGCCCGGACGGGCCTGCGCGAACTCGCAGCACTTGTCCTGCTCCGCATGCGGGGCGTGATCGGTGGCGACACAGTCGATGATGCCCTCGGCCAGACCGCGGCGCAGCGCAGCGACGTCCGACGCCTCCCGCAGCGGCGGGTTGACCTTGTTGACGGCGTCGTACGTCTCGAGACGGGAGTCGTCGAGCAGCAGGTGGTGCGGGGTGACCTCCGCGGTGATCGCAATGCCCTGACTGCGGGCCCACTTCACGAGTTCCACGGATCCGGCCGTCGATGCGTGGCAGATGTGGACGCGGGCACCGGCGTCGCGGGCGAGCAGCGCGTCCCGCGCCACGATCGACTCCTCCGCGGCGCGCGGCCAGCCGGCCAGACCCAGCCGGGCCGCGGTGGGACCCTCGTGCGCGACCGCACCGGCGGTGAGCCGCGGCTCCTCCGCATGCTGCGCGATCAGCACACCCAGCGACGCCGAGTACTCCAGCGCCCGGCGCATGATCAGCGGGTCGTACACGCAGTGGCCGTCGTCGGAGAACACCTTGACCTTGCCGACACCGGCGGCCATCGTCGCCATCTCGGCGAGCTGCTTGCCCTCGAGCCCGA
The DNA here is from genome assembly GCF_030656875.1 of Prescottella sp. R16. NCBI lineage: Bacteria > Bacillati > Actinomycetota > Actinomycetes > Mycobacteriales > Nocardiaceae > Rhodococcus > Prescottella sp. R16. Next base: position 2,041,902 of record NZ_CP130943.1, on the reverse strand, counting down.
CGGTGACGGCACCGACCGGGTGCACATCGACCAGGCCGACCTCCTGGCCGCGGCGCCACACGTGGTCGGTGATCACCGCGGTGTCGGCGACCGGGCTGGTGTTCGCCATCGCGAACACCGCGGTGTACCCGCCGAGTGCTGCCGCCGCCGACCCGGTGTCGATGGTCTCGGTGTCCTCGCGGCCGGGCTCACGCAGATGCGTGTGCATGTCCACGAAACCGGGCAGCAGGATCTGGCCCGCGCCGTCGATCACCTCGACGGCACCGGCGGCCGCCAGCCCCGGGCCGATCTCGAGGATCTGCCCGCCCGTCCCCGATCAGCACGTCGGTCGGCTCGCCCTCCCCGTACACCAGAACGTTCTCGATCAACACGTTCCCGCTCGCGGACATGTGCGGCGCCACCTTCTTCTCGTTACTCGTCGTAGTCGTGTTCGTTGTCGCTGTCGCGTCCCGATCGCTCACGCGACCTCATCCGTTCCCACCAGCAACCGGAACAGGACCGCCATCCGCACGTGGACACCGTTCGTGACCTGCTGCAGGACAGCCGTTTTCGGTCCACGTGCGGATTCACCGAAACGGCTGTCCTGCAGCAGGTCACGAACGGTGTCCACGTGCGGATGGCGGTCCTGTTCCGGTTGCTGGTGGGAACGGATGAGGTCGCGTGAGCGATCGGGACGCGACAGCGACAACGAACACGACTACGACGAGTAACGAGAAGAAGGTGGCGCCGCACATGTCCGCGAGCGGGAACGTGTTGATCGAGAACGTTCTGGTGTACGGGGAGGGCGAGCCGACCGACGTGCTGATCGGGGACGGGCAGATCCTCGAGATCGGCCCGGGGCTGGCGGCCGCCGGTGCCGTCGAGGTGATCGACGGCGCGGGCCAGATCCTGCTGCCCGGTTTCGTGGACATGCACACGCATCTGCGTGAGCCCGGCCGCGAGGACACCGAGACCATCGACACCGGGTCGGCGGCGGCAGCACTCGGCGGGTACACCGCGGTGTTCGCGATGGCGAACACCAGCCCGGTCGCCGACACCGCGGTGATCACCGACCACGTGTGGCGCCGCGGCCAGGAGGTCGGCCTGGTCGATGTGCACCCGGTCGGTGCCGTCACCGTCGGGCTCGAGGGCAAGCAGCTCGCCGAGATGGCGACGATGGCCGCCGGTGTCGGCAAGGTCAAGGTGTTCTCCGACGACGGCCACTGCGTGTACGACCCGCTGATCATGCGCCGGGCGCTGGAGTACTCGGCGTCGCTGGGTGTGCTGATCGCGCAGCATGCGGAGGAGCCGCGGCTCACCGCCGGTGCGGTCGCGCACGAGGGTCCCACCGCGGCCCGGCTGGGTCTGGCCGGCTGGCCGCGCGCCGCGGAGGAGTCGATCGTGGCGCGGGACGCGCTGCTCGCCCGCGACGCCGGTGCCCGCGTCCACATCTGCCACGCATCGACGGCCGGATCCGTGGAACTCGTGAAGTGGGCCCGCAGTCAGGGCATTGCGATCACCGCGGAGGTCACCCCGCACCACCTGCTGCTCGACGACTCCCGTCTCGAGACGTACGACGCCGTCAACAAGGTCAACCCGCCGCTGCGGGAGGCGTCGGACGTCGCTGCGCTGCGCCGCGGTCTGGCCGAGGGCATCATCGACTGTGTCGCCACCGATCACGCCCCGCATGCGGAGCAGGACAAGTGCTGCGAGTTCGCGCAGGCCCGTCCGGGCATGCTCGGCCTCGAGACGGCGCTGTCGATCGTGGTGGAGACGATGGTGCGTCCCGGCCTGCTGGACTGGCGCGGCGTCGCCCGCGTCATGAGCGAGCGGCCCGCCGAGATCACCGGTCTCGACGACCAGGGCCGTCCGATCGCGGTGGGGGAGCCGGCGAACCTGGTGCTGATCGACCCGGACGCCGAGTGGACGGTACACGGCCCGGCTCTGGCGTCGGTGGCGAACAACACGCCGTACGAGGCGATGACGTTGCCCGCGAAGGTCACGACCACCGTGCTGCGGGGGCGGATCACGGCTCGTGACGGTGTGGTGCGGACACGGGAAGAGGTGCGTTGACGATGGCACGACTCCTGTGGGTGGTCGGCTGCATCGCGGTGTGGGTGCTGCTGGTGTTCCTGATGTACCGCGGTTGGAAGGGTCGGGCGGCCCGCCAGTCCGATCGGATCGGGAAACTGCCGCGGTTCCGACCGACCTGGGTGAGCAGCTGATCGCGCCGAGCACCGGCCTGTACGTGGGCAGCACGATGGCCCCGAGCTGGCAGGACCGGATCGCGGTGGGCGACATCGGTTTCCGGGCCACCGGTGAACTGAGCCGGTGGACCCGCGGCATCCTCCTCGAACGCGACGGCGCGTCGGCGATCTGGATCCCGAACGAATCGATCCGGGCGATCCGGACCGAGCGGGGGCTCGCCGGGAAGGTGATGACGAAGGACGGGGTCCTGGTGATCCGGTGGGAGTTGCCCACCGGCACCGAGATCGACACGGGATTCCGTGGCGACGACAAGACGATGTACCCGGTATGGGTACGTGAGACAAGCAGTGACGATTCAGCGAATGCGGCGGGCTCTGGTGAGGTCGAGCAGAACGGAGAAGACGCATGAGCGCCTTTGACAGCAATATGGCGGTCCTGGTTCTCGAGGACGGCCGGGTCTTCCGCGGCACCAGCTTCGGTGCGGTGGGACAGACCCTCGGGGAAGCGGTCTTCAGCACCGGCATGACCGGCTACCAGGAGACCCTCACCGACCCCAGCTACCACCGGCAGATCGTGGTGTCGACGGCACCTCAGATCGGCAACACCGGCTGGAACGACGAGGACAACGAGTCGGTCGGGCGGGACGGCGACCCCGCCGGGTCCCGGATCTGGGTGGCCGGCTACGTGGTCCGCGACCCCTCCCGCGTGACCTCCAACTGGCGGGCGACCGGCTCGCTGCAGGACGAACTGGTCCGGCAGGGCGTCGTCGGTATCGCCGGCATCGACACCCGTGCGCTGGTCCGCCACCTGCGCACCCGCGGCTCGATGCGCGCCGGCATCTTCTCCGGTGACGCGCTGGCCGACGTCGACGTCCTGCTCGAGCGGGTCAAGGGCCAGCCGTCGATGCTCGGCCTGAACCTCACCGCCGAGGTCACCACGCCCGGCGGCTACATCATCGAGCCGAAGGGCGAGGTCCGCTACACCGTCGCCGCGATCGACCTGGGTATCAAGTCGAGCACCCCGCAGATGTTCGCCGAGCGCGGTATGCGGGTGCACGTGCTGCCGGCGAAGACGACGCTGCACGACCTGCTCGACCTGAAGGCCGACGGTGTCTTCCTGTCCAACGGCCCCGGTGACCCGGCGACCGCGGACGACACGGTCCACCTGACCAAGGAGATCCTCGGCCAGGGCATCCCGTTGTTCGGCATCTGCTTCGGCAACCAGATCCTCGGCCGCGCGCTGGGACTGAACACCTACAAGATGAAGTTCGGGCACCGGGGCATCAACATCCCCGTCGTCGAGCACGCCACCGGGCGTATCGCGATCACCGCCCAGAACCACGGCTTCGCCCTGGAAGGGGAGGCCGGCCAGGAGTTCGACACCCCGTTCGGCCGCGCCGTCATCAGCCACACCTGCGCCAACGACGGCGCCGTCGAGGGTGTGCGCCTGCTCGACGACCGCGCGTTCTCCGTGCAGTACCACCCCGAGGCCGCGTCCGGCCCGCACGACGCGTCCTACCTGTTCGACCGTTTCGCCAGCCTGCTCGAGGGAGACAAGAACTAATGCCACGTCGTACCGATCTCTCCCACATCCTGGTGATCGGGTCCGGCCCGATCGTCATCGGCCAGGCCTGCGAGTTCGACTACTCGGGCACGCAGGCGTGCCGCGTCCTCCGCGAGGAGGGACTGCGGGTGTCGCTGGTCAACTCCAACCCGGCCACGATCATGACGGACCCCGAGTTCGCCGACTCCACCTACGTCGAGCCGATCACCGCCGACTTCGTCGAGAAGGTCATCGCCCGTGAGAAGGCCAAGGGCACGCCGATCGATGCCGTGCTGGCGACGCTCGGCGGACAGACGGCCCTGAACACCGCGGTCGCACTGCACGAGCAGGGCATCCTGGAGAAGTACGACGTCGAACTGATCGGCGCCGACTTCGACGCGATCCAGCGCGGTGAGGACCGCCAGAAGTTCAAGGACATCGTCGAGAAGTGTGGTGGCGAGTCCGCCCGCTCGCGGGTCTGCTACACGATGGACGAGGTCAAGGCCACCGTTGCCGAACTCGGCTACCCGGTGGTCGTGCGCCCGTCGTTCACCATGGGTGGCCTCGGCTCCGGCATGGCGTACGACGAGGCCGACCTCGAGCGCATCGCCGGCGGCGGCCTGGCCGCGTCGCCCACCGCGAACGTCCTGATCGAGGAGTCCATCCTCGGGTGGAAGGAGTACGAGCTCGAGCTGATGCGCGACGGCCGCGACAACGTCGTGATCGTCTGCTCGATCGAGAACGTCGACCCGGTCGGTGTGCACACCGGCGACTCGGTGACCGTCGCCCCGGCGATGACCCTCACCGACCGCGAATACCAGAAGATGCGCGATCTCTCGATCGACATCCTGCGCGAGGTCGGCGTCGACACCGGTGGCTGCAACATCCAGTTCGCGATGGATCCGCGCGACGGCCGTCTGGTCGTCATCGAGATGAACCCGCGCGTGTCGCGGTCGTCGGCGCTGGCCTCGAAGGCCACCGGCTACCCGATCGCGAAGATGGCCGCCAAGCTGGCCATCGGCTACACCCTCGACGAGATCGTCAACGACATCACCAAGGAGACGCCGGCCTGCTTCGAGCCGACGCTCGACTACGTCGTCGTCAAGGCCCCGCGCTTCGCGTTCGAGAAGTTCCCCGGCGCCGACGGCACGCTGACCACCACGATGAAGTCCGTCGGTGAGGCCATGTCGATCGGCCGCAACTTCACCGAGGCGTTCGGCAAGGTCATGCGCTCGCTGGAGACCAAGCGGGCCGGCTACTGGACCGGGCCCGAGGTCGAGGGCACCTTGGACGAGCTGCTCGAGGCGATCAAGGTCCCGACCGACGGCCGCATGTACCAGATCGCCCAGGCCCTCGAGCTGGGTGCGACGGTCGAGCAGCTGTTCGACGCGACCGCGATCGATCCGTGGTTCCTCGACCAGATGCAGCAGATCGTCGAGCTGGGGGCCACGGTCCGCTCCGCCGACACCTTCGGTGAGACCGAACTGCGGTTCACCAAGCACCACGGCTTCTCCGACCGCCAGATCGCGGCGCTGCGCCCGCAGCAGTTCGACTCCGAGGACGCGGTGCGTGCGCTGCGCACCGAGCTGAACGTGCACCCGGTCTACAAGACCGTCGACACGTGCGCCGCCGAGTTCGAGGCCAAGACCCCGTACCACTACTCGACGTACGAGCTCGATCCCGACGCCGAGACCGAGGTCGCGCCGCAGACCGAGCGCCCCAAGGTCCTCATCCTCGGCTCGGGCCCGAACCGGATCGGCCAGGGCATCGAGTTCGACTACTCGTGTGTGCACGCCGCGCAGACGCTGTCCGAGGCCGGCTACGAGACCGTCATGGTCAACTGCAACCCCGAGACCGTGTCGACCGACTACGACACCGCCGACCGCCTGTACTTCGAGCCGCTGACGTTCGAGGACGTCCTCGAGGTGTACCGCGCCGAGAGCCTGTCCGGCACCGTCGCCGGCGTCATCGTCCAGCTCGGTGGCCAGACCCCGCTCGGCCTGGCCAAGCGCCTCGAGGCGGCCGGTGTGCCGATCGTGGGCACCAGCCCCGAGGCCATCGACCTGGCCGAGGATCGTGGCGAGTTCGGTCGCGTCCTCACCGAGGCCGGCCTGCCCGCGCCGAAGTTCGGCACCGCCACCACGTTCGAGGGGGCGCGCGACATCGCGTCCGGGATCGGCTACCCGGTGCTGGTGCGCCCGTCGTATGTCCTCGGCGGCCGCGGCATGGAGATCGTGTACGACGAGAAGTCGCTGGAGAACTACATCTCCCGTGCCACCGAGATCTCCGACGACCGGCCGGTGCTGGTCGACCGCTTCCTCGAGGACGCGGTGGAGATCGACGTCGACGCCCTGTGCGACGGCGACGAGGTGTACCTCGGCGGCATCATGGAGCACATCGAGGAGGCCGGTATCCACTCCGGCGACTCGGCATGCGCCCTGCCCCCGATCACGCTGGGCCGCACCGATATCGAGAACGTGCGCCGCTCCACCGAGGCGCTCGCGAAGGGTATCGGCGTCAAGGGACTGCTCAACGTGCAGTACGCGCTCAAGGACGACATCCTGTACGTCCTCGAGGCCAACCCGCGTGCGTCGCGGACGGTGCCGTTCGTCTCGAAGGCCACCGCCGTGCAGCTCGCGAAGGCCTGTGCCCGCGTCATGATGGGCGAGTCGATCGCCGATCTGCGTGCCTCGGGCATCCTGCCGGCCGAGGGCGACGGCGGCACCACGCCGGTCGACGCCCCCGTCGCCGTCAAGGAAGCGGTCCTGCCGTTCAACCGGTTCCGTCGCGCCGACGGCACCCGCATCGACACGCTCCTGAGCCCGGAGATGAAGTCCACGGGCGAGGTCATGGGCATCGATGCGGACTTCGGTACCGCGTTCGCGAAGAGCCAGACCGCGTCGTACGGGTCGCTGCCCACCAGCGGCGCCGTGTTCGTCTCGGTCGCCAACAAGGACAAGCGGTCGCTGATCTTCCCGGTCAAGCGGCTCGCCGACCTGGGTTTCCGGATCCTGGCCACCGACGGCACCGCGGACGTGCTGCGCCGCAACGGCATCACGTGCGAGCGGGTGCACAAGCAGTCCGGTGAGGACCTGCCCGAGGGCGCGCGCACCATCGTCGACCAGATCGAGGCCGGTGAGGTCGACATGGTGATCAACACGCCGTACGGCAACTCCGGTCCGCGTGTCGACGGCTACGAGATCCGTGCTGCCGCGGTCGGCAAGTCCGTTCCGTGCATCACCACCGTGCAGGGCGCGTCCGCGGCCGTCCAGGGCATCGAGGCGGCGCTGCGCGGCGACATCGGCGTCCAGTCGCTGCAGGAACTGCACGCCGGGCTGCGTGATGCGGGGGACGACCGGAAATGACGTCCGACACGACGTTCGGGGCGCGGCTGGCCGCGGCGATGCGCCGGCACGGTCCGTTGTGCGTCGGCATCGACCCGCACCCCGAGCTGTTGCAGTCCTGGGGCCTCACCGACGACGTCGACGGGCTCGAGAAGTTCGGTGAGCTGTGCGTCGAGGCGTTCGTGGGCCGGGTCGCGCTCGTCAAGCCGCAGGTCGCGTTCTTCGAGGCGTACGGGTCGGGTGGTGTCGCGGTCCTCGAACGCATCATCGAGGTGTTGCGTGAGGCCGGCACGCTGGTCGTCGCCGACGCCAAGCGCGGTGACATCGGCTCCACGATGAACGCGTATGCCCGCGCGTGGCTCGGTGCCGGGTCGCCGCTCGCATCCGACGCGGTGACGGTGTCTCCGTATCTCGGGTTCGGGTCGTTGAATCCGGTGCTCGAGCTGGCCGAACGCAACCACGGCGGCCTGTTCGTGCTCGCCGCGACCTCCAACCCGGAGGGTGCGCAGGTGCAGCGGTCGGTGACGGCGGACGGCCGGTCCGTCGCCCAGACGATGGTCGACGAGGCCGCCGCCCGCAACGCCGGCGCCGAGGTGCTCGGCTCGGTCGGTGTGGTGGTCGGGGCCACCCTCGCCGACGCCCCGGATCTGAGCGGCCTGCACGGGCCGATCCTCATGCCGGGGGTGGGGGCGCAGGGCGGTACCGCGGACGATGTGCGCCGGCTCGCGGGCGACTGCCTCCACGCCGTCGTGCCCAACGTCTCGCGGGAGGTGCTGCGGGCAGGACCGTCTGTTGCGGCACTGCAGGAGGCCGTCTCGCGGTCCGTGGACTCGTTCGCGTTCCTGCAGGCCTAGAGGTCGGGTGAGGCCGCCACACCCGGCCTCCGTCGTTCCCGGGGGGCGTGGATGTGTGCGGCAGTACAGATTTCGGGAATTTTTTTCGGATCGGGCCGGTACCGCGTCGCAGACTGTGGTCCATGCCACGCTCCGGTGCTGCGCCGAATCGGTCACAGTCTCGATAAATGCAGTTCTACCTGCGGTGATGTCTTCTGCAGGCCTATGGGGTCGGCCGAGGTGCGGGGTCCGGGGGTGCGGCGACGGCAGGAATCGAACGCACCTGCGAATGTGCGCATAACCCACCCGAATCCGGCGTCGACGCCGGGGGTGGGTTAGCAATCGTCGCCCTGCGTGAGTACGGTCGCTATCGCCCCTGGTTATCCGGGGGATGTGACACTCCCGGGCCACCCGGGTGATGTTGGAATTGCACACGACGAGACGGAGGAACCGTGGCCCTTCCCCAGTTGACCGACGAGCAGCGCGCTGCTGCTCTGGAGAAGGCGGCTGCCGCCCGCAAGGCCCGGGCTGAGCTCAAGGAGCGCCTCAAGCGCGGCGGCACCGACCTCAAGCAGGTCCTGAAGGATGCCGAAGAGGACGAGATCCTCGGCAAGATGAAGGTGTCGGCTCTGCTCGAAGCCCTGCCCAAGGTCGGCAAGGTCAAGGCACAGGAGATCATGACCGAGCTGGAGATCGCTCCGACCCGTCGCCTGCGTGGCCTCGGCGATCGGCAGCGCAAGGCTCTGCTCGCTCGCTTCGACTTCGAGGCCTGAGCAATACGTGACTGCTGACGCACAACAGGTGTCAGGCGGTGCGGCCGCCGCGGGAACGACCGTGAGTGGCGACGCAGTGCGGAGGGGTCGGCTGGTAGTACTGGCCGGCCCCTCGGCCGTCGGCAAGTCCAGCGTCGTCCGGCTGCTGCGTGAGCGCATGCCCGAGGTGGTCTTCAGCGTCTCGGCGACCACGCGTGATCCGCGACCGGGCGAGGTGGACGGCCAGGACTACCACTTCGTGACGCGCGCCGAGTTCGACCGCATGATCGACGCCGGTGAACTGCTCGAGTGGGCGGACATCCACGGCGGACTGCAGCGGTCCGGCACCCCGGCCGGTCCGGTGCACCGGGCCCTCGCCGAAGGCAAGCCGGTCCTGCTCGAGGTCGACCTCGTCGGCGCTCGCTCGGTGCGGGCCGCGATGCCCGAGGCCGTGCTCACGTTCATGGCGCCGCCCAGCTGGGAGGTGCTGGTGTCCCGGCTGACCGGCCGCGGAACCGAACCGGCCGACGTCGTCGAACGCCGGCTGCAGACCGCCGAGGTCGAGTTGGCCGCACAGGACGAGTTCGACACCGTCATCGTCAACGAGGATGTCGGACGGGCGTGCGACGAGTTGGTATCCTTGTTGGTCGGACGTCAGCCGTGACCGGCGTCGTCCCCCTTTTCGGCATTCAATGTGGGACTTCCGAGTCCAGTTCAGGAGTAACCGAGTGAGCAGCACCGAAGCAGCCGTGTCCGACGTCCGTGGCACTCTGCCCGCCTACGACACCCCGCTCGGCATCACCAACCCGCCGATCGACGAGCTGCTCGAGCGCACCTCGTCGAAGTACGCGCTGGTCATCTACTCGGCCAAGCGAGCCCGTCAGATCAACGACTACTACAACCAGCTCGGTGACGGCATCCTCGAATACGTGGGCCCGCTCGTCGAGCCGGGTCTGCAGGAGAAGCCGCTGTCGATCGCGCTGCGCGAGATCCACGCCGATCTGCTCGAGCACACCGAAGGCGAGTGAGCGCCACCGCGCCCGTGTCCGAACGGGAGCCCGGGACACCGCGGCGGATCGTCGTCGGTGTCGGCGGCGGTATCGCCGCCTACAAGAGCTGTGCCCTGATCCGCAGCTTCACCGAGAGCGGACACCGGGTGCGGGTGATCCCCACCGAGGCCGCACTCCGGTTCGTCGGCCGCGCCACGTTCGAGGCACTGTCCGGCAACCCGGTCGACACCGGGGTGTTCGAGGACGTCCCGGAGGTCGCCCACGTGCGCCTCGGCCAGGAGGCCGACCTCGTGGTCATCGCCCCCGCCACCGCCGACCTCATGGCCCGGGCGGTGGCCGGGCGGGCCGACGACCTGCTCACCGCGACCCTGCTGACGGCCCGATGTCCCGTCGTGTTCGCGCCCGCGATGCACACCGAGATGTGGGAGCATCCCGCGACGGTGTCGAACGTCGCGACGTTGCGGGAACGCGGCAACATCGTGATCGAACCCGCGTCCGGCCGGCTCACCGGCAAGGACACCGGGGCGGGACGGCTGCCGGAACCGGAGGAGATCTTCGGTCTGGCGTCGCTGCTGCTCGAGCGTGCGTCCGCGTTGCCGCGGGATCTCGTCGGCCGACGTGTCGTCGTCTCGGCCGGTGGTACCCGCGAACCCCTCGACCCGGTCCGGTACCTCGGTAACCGCAGTTCCGGCAAGCAGGGGTACGCGATCGCCCGGCTGGCGGCGCAGCGCGGTGCCGACGTCACCCTGATCGCCGGCGCGACCGCCGAACTGGCCGATCCGGCCGCGGTGACCGTCGTGCACGTGCGGACGGCGCAGCAGATGCACGACGCCGTCGCGACGCATGCGGCCGGCGCGGACGCGGTGATCATGTCGGCGGCCGTCGCCGATTTCCGGCCCGCCACCGTCGCCACCGACAAGATCAAGAAGGGGGCCGGGGAACCGGACTCCATTCCGTTGATCAAAAACCCTGACATTCTCGCCGGTCTCGTGCAGGCTCGACGGGACGGCACCCTCGCGGCCGACACCGCGATCGTCGGATTCGCGGCCGAGACCGGGGATGCGTCGGGAAGTGTTCTCGACCATGCGCGCACGAAACTGGCGCGCAAGGGCTGCGATCTTCTCGTGGTCAACGCGGTCGGTGACGGCAAGGCGTTCGAGGTCGACCACAACGACGGCTGGCTTCTCGGTGCCGACGGCACCGAGACGGCCATCGAACCGGGATCGAAGTCGCTCATGGCGAGTCGCGTGCTCGACGCGGTCGTCGGACTGCTTCCTGCAGTGTCGAAGTAGCACACGAATCCTCGTGTCACTTCGTGGGACGCGTTCCTGGCACGGGTGTGGTGTGCGGTATTCAATAGAAGTAAGCAGAAACGTAATGGCGTAAGTGTCGAGAGGGAGATCTGTGAGCACGTCCGGCAAGCGGCTATTCACCAGTGAGTCCGTGACCGAGGGTCACCCGGACAAGATCTGTGATGCCATCAGTGACTCCATTCTCGATGCGATGCTCGAGGCCGATCCGCGCAGCCGGGTCGCGGTCGAGACCCTGGTGACGACCGGACAGGTGCACGTCGCGGGCGAGGTCACGACCTCCGCGTACGTCGACATCCCGAAGATCGTGCGCGACGTGGTCCTCGAGATCGGCTACGACTCGTCGGCCAAGGGTTTCGACGGCAACTCGTGTGGCGTCAACATCGCGATCGGTGCGCAGTCGCCGGAGATCGCGCAGGGCGTCGACCACTCGCACGAGGCGCGGGTCGGCGGGGTCACCGACGACGAACTCGATCGGCAGGGTGCCGGTGACCAGGGCCTGATGTTCGGGTACGCGTGCACCGACACGCCCGAGCTGATGCCGCTGCCGATCGCGCTCGCGCATCGGTTGTCGCGCCGGCTCACCGAGGTCCGCAAGACCGGGGTGCTGCCGTACCTGCGTCCCGACGGCAAGACCCAGGTCACCATCGAGTACGACGGCGACCGCCCGGTCCGCCTCGACACGGTCGTCATCTCCACGCAGCACGCCGCGGACATCGACCTGGACAATCTGCTGACCCCGGATCTGCGGGAGAAGGTGCTCGGCCACGTGCTGTCCGAGCTCGACATCGACCTGGACACCTCGGATGTGCGCCTGCTGGTCAACCCGACCGGCAAGTTCGTCCTCGGTGGCCCGATGGGCGACGCGGGTCTGACGGGCCGCAAGATCATCGTCGACACGTACGGCGGCATGGCCCGTCACGGCGGCGGCGCGTTCTCGGGCAAGGATCCGTCGAAGGTGGACCGCAGCGCCGCGTACGCGATGCGTTGGGTCGCCAAGAACGCGATCGCGGCCGGACTGGCGGACCGCATCGAGGTGCAGGTCGCGTACGCGATCGGCAAGGCCGCCCCGGTCGGCCTGTTCGTCGAGGCGTTCGGCACCGAGAAGGTCGACGTCGCCACCATCCAGAACGCGATCAGCGAGGTGTTCGATCTGCGTCCGGGTGCGATCATCCGCGACCTGGATCTGCTGCGCCCGATCTACGCGGCCACCGCCGCGTACGGCCACTTCGGCCGCACCGACGTCGATCTGCCGTGGGAGCGCACCGACCGCGCCGAGAAGCTCCGCGCGGCCGCCGGTCTGTAGCCCCGGCCCCGAGAGTCGGCCCCCTGACCGGCACCGAGAAGGCAGCGGCAGCACAGGCGCCCGTGGCGCGCGTGCTGCCGCTGCTTCCGGTTGCGCATCTCGACCGCGAGTTCGACTACCTGATCCCCGCGGACCTCGACGAGCAGGCCCGGCCCGGGGTACGGGTGCGGGTGCGGTTCTCGGGACGCCTCGTCGACGGTTTCCTGCTCGAGCGTCGGGACTCCAGCGAGCATCGCGGACGGTTGGCGTGGCTCGACCGGATCGTGTCCGCCGAACAGGTCCTCACCCCGGAGGTGCGCCGCCTGGTCGACGCCGTCGCCGACCGGTATGCCGGCACCCGCGCGGACGTGCTCCGGTTGGCGATCCCGCCGCGGCACGCCAAGGTCGAGGCCGAGACGCCCGATCCGGTTCCGCCGCCCGAACGTCCGACGGTGGACGCGGACGCGTGGGCGTCGTACGTGCACGGCGGCAACTTCGTCGACGCCCTCGCCGCCGGCCGCAGCCCGCGGGCCGTCTGGCAGGCCCTGCCCGGCGAGGACTGGTGTCTGCGCCTGGCCGAACTCGCCGGGGTGGTGGCGTCGTCCGGCCGCGGTGTCGTGCTGGTCGTCCCCGATCAGCGTGACCTCGACCGGCTCGTCGCGGCATGCGAAAACCTGCTCGGCGCACAGCATGTCGTGGGACTCGCCGCCGGGCTGGGGCCGTCCGCACGGTACCGGCGCTGGCTCGCGGCGCTGCGCGGCACCGCCCGCGTCGTCGTCGGCACCCGGGCCTCGGTGTTCGCGCCGACCCCCGACCTCGGCCTGATCGTCGTGTGGGACGACGGCGACTCGAGCCTGTCCGAGCCGCGGTCCCCGTATCCGCACGCGCGGGAGGTGGCACTGCTGCGGGCGCACACTGCCGGATGCGCCGTCGTCGTCGCCGGGCACGCCCGGACCGCGGAAGCACAGGCACTCGTCGAATCCGGGTGGGCGCACGATCTCGTCGCCGCCCGGGACACCGTCCGCGCCCGATCCCCGAAGATCACCGCGCTCGCCGACAGCGATCAGGCCCTCGCCCGCGATCCCGGGGCTCGGGCCGCCCGGCTGCCGGCGATCGCGTTCGCCGCGGCCCGGCAGGCCCTTGCCGCGGGATCGGGTGTGCTGGTGCAGGTTCCGCGCCGCGGCTACGTACCGTCGCTCGCGTGCGCCAAGTGTCGAGCCCCCGCCCGTTGCCGGCGCTGCAACGGCCCCCTCGCACTGCCCGCAGCCGCCGGACCCGACGGGCCGGCTCCCCGACGTGCAAGTGGTGCGGCGTCGCCGACACGGGCCACCGCTGCCACGCGTGTGGCGCCCGCGCCCTGCGGGCCGTCGTCGTCGGGGCCGGCCGCACCGCCGAGGAGCTGGGACGTGCCTTCGCCGGCGTCGCCGTCCACACGTCCGGCGGATCCGACGTCAAGGCCGAGATCGAGGCGGGCCCGAAACTGGTCGTCGCGACCGTCGGCGCCGAACCGGTGATGCCCGGCGGCTACGGCGCCGCGTTGCTGCTCGACGGTTGGGCGCTGCTCGGCCGCGCCGACCTGCGTGCTGCCGAGGAGACGCTGCGCCGGTGGATGACGGCGTCGACGCTGGTCCGTTCCCACCGCGACGGCGGCCAGGTCGTGGTCGTCGCCGATTCCGGGATCCCCACCGTGCAGGCGCTGGTGCGCTGGGACCCGGTGTGGCATGCCCGCGCCCAGCTCGCCGAACGCGCCGAGGTCGGCTTCCCGCCGGCCGTGCACCTGGCCGCCGTCGACGGCACCGCGGTGTCCGTCACCGATCTGCTGGACGCGACCGTCCTGCCCGACGGCGCCGAACTGCTCGGCCCGGTACCGCTGCCGCCGGGGAGCGGCTGCCGTTCGCGAGCGACGAACCCGAACCCGACGACGTCCAGCGGATGCTCGTCCGGGTGCCGCGCGGCGCCGGCGCGCGCTGGCCCGGGCGCTCGCCGATGCGCAGGCCGTGCGCAGTGCGAAACGCACGCCGGGGCCGGTGCGGGTGCAGGTCGATCCGTTGCGGATCGGCTAGCCGTGCGGCCCGGGGACCTCGCCGACGGTCCCCGGTGCAGCAACGGCGACGCGGTGACGGTGTCTCCGTATCTCGGGTTCGGGTCGTTGAATCCGGTGCTCGAGCTGGCCGAACGCAACCACGGCGGCCTGTTCGTGCTCGCCGCGACCTCCAACCCGGAGGGTGCGCAGGTGCAGCGGTCGGTGACGGCGGACGGCCGGTCCGTCGCCCAGACGATGGTCGACGAGGCCGCCGCCCGCAACGCCGGCGCCGAGGTGCTCGGCTCGGTCGGTGTGGTGGTCGGGGCCACCCTCGCCGACGCCCCGGATCTGAGCGGCCTGCACGGGCCGATCCTCATGCCGGGGGTGGGGGCGCAGGGCGGTACCGCGGACGATGTGCGCCGGCTCGCGGGCGACTGCCTCCACGCCGTCGTGCCCAACGTCTCGCGGGAGGTGCTGCGGGCAGGACCGTCTGTTGCGGCACTGCAGGAGGCCGTCTCGCGGTCCGTGGACTCGTTCGCGTTCCTGCAGGCCTAGAGGTCGGGTGAGGCCGCCACACCCGGCCTCCGTCGTTCCCGGGGGGCGTGGATGTGTGCGGCAGTACAGATTTCGGGAATTTTTTTCGGATCGGGCCGGTACCGCGTCGCAGACTGTGGTCCATGCCACGCTCCGGTGCTGCGCCGAATCGGTCACAGTCTCGATAAATGCAGTTCTACCTGCGGTGATGTCTTCTGCAGGCCTATGGGGTCGGCCGAGGTGCGGGGTCCGGGGGTGCGGCGACGGCAGGAATCGAACGCACCTGCGAATGTGCGCATAACCCACCCGAATCCGGCGTCGACGCCGGGGGGTGGGTTAGCAATCGTCGCCCTGCGTGAGTACGGTCGCTATCGCCCCTGGTTATCCGGGGGATGTGACACTCCCGGGCCACCCGGGTGATGTTGGAATTGCACACGACGAGACGGAGGAACCGTGGCCCTTCCCCAGTTGACCGACGAGCAGCGCGCTGCTGCTCTGGAGAAGGCGGCTGCCGCCCGCAAGGCCCGGGCTGAGCTCAAGGAGCGCCTCAAGCGCGGCGGCACCGACCTCAAGCAGGTCCTGAAGGATGCCGAAGAGGACGAGATCCTCGGCAAGATGAAGGTGTCGGCTCTGCTCGAAGCCCTGCCCAAGGTCGGCAAGGTCAAGGCACAGGAGATCATGACCGAGCTGGAGATCGCTCCGACCCGTCGCCTGCGTGGCCTCGGCGATCGGCAGCGCAAGGCTCTGCTCGCTCGCTTCGACTTCGAGGCCTGAGCAATACGTGACTGCTGACGCACAACAGGTGTCAGGCGGTGCGGCCGCCGCGGGAACGACCGTGAGTGGCGACGCAGTGCGGAGGGGTCGGCTGGTAGTACTGGCCGGCCCCTCGGCCGTCGGCAAGTCCAGCGTCGTCCGGCTGCTGCGTGAGCGCATGCCCGAGGTGGTCTTCAGCGTCTCGGCGACCACGCGTGATCCGCGACCGGGCGAGGTGGACGGCCAGGACTACCACTTCGTGACGCGCGCCGAGTTCGACCGCATGATCGACGCCGGTGAACTGCTCGAGTGGGCGGACATCCACGGCGGACTGCAGCGGTCCGGCACCCCGGCCGGTCCGGTGCACCGGGCCCTCGCCGAAGGCAAGCCGGTCCTGCTCGAGGTCGACCTCGTCGGCGCTCGCTCGGTGCGGGCCGCGATGCCCGAGGCCGTGCTCACGTTCATGGCGCCGCCCAGCTGGGAGGTGCTGGTGTCCCGGCTGACCGGCCGCGGAACCGAACCGGCCGACGTCGTCGAACGCCGGCTGCAGACCGCCGAGGTCGAGTTGGCCGCACAGGACGAGTTCGACACCGTCATCGTCAACGAGGATGTCGGACGGGCGTGCGACGAGTTGGTATCCTTGTTGGTCGGACGTCAGCCGTGACCGGCGTCGTCCCCCTTTTCGGCATTCAATGTGGGACTTCCGAGTCCAGTTCAGGAGTAACCGAGTGAGCAGCACCGAAGCAGCCGTGTCCGACGTCCGTGGCACTCTGCCCGCCTACGACACCCCGCTCGGCATCACCAACCCGCCGATCGACGAGCTGCTCGAGCGCACCTCGTCGAAGTACGCGCTGGTCATCTACTCGGCCAAGCGAGCCCGTCAGATCAACGACTACTACAACCAGCTCGGTGACGGCATCCTCGAATACGTGGGCCCGCTCGTCGAGCCGGGTCTGCAGGAGAAGCCGCTGTCGATCGCGCTGCGCGAGATCCACGCCGATCTGCTCGAGCACACCGAAGGCGAGTGAGCGCCACCGCGCCCGTGTCCGAACGGGAGCCCGGGACACCGCGGCGGATCGTCGTCGGTGTCGGCGGCGGTATCGCCGCCTACAAGAGCTGTGCCCTGATCCGCAGCTTCACCGAGAGCGGACACCGGGTGCGGGTGATCCCCACCGAGGCCGCACTCCGGTTCGTCGGCCGCGCCACGTTCGAGGCACTGTCCGGCAACCCGGTCGACACCGGGGTGTTCGAGGACGTCCCGGAGGTCGCCCACGTGCGCCTCGGCCAGGAGGCCGACCTCGTGGTCATCGCCCCCGCCACCGCCGACCTCATGGCCCGGGCGGTGGCCGGGCGGGCCGACGACCTGCTCACCGCGACCCTGCTGACGGCCCGATGTCCCGTCGTGTTCGCGCCCGCGATGCACACCGAGATGTGGGAGCATCCCGCGACGGTGTCGAACGTCGCGACGTTGCGGGAACGCGGCAACATCGTGATCGAACCCGCGTCCGGCCGGCTCACCGGCAAGGACACCGGGGCGGGACGGCTGCCGGAACCGGAGGAGATCTTCGGTCTGGCGTCGCTGCTGCTCGAGCGTGCGTCCGCGTTGCCGCGGGATCTCGTCGGCCGACGTGTCGTCGTCTCGGCCGGTGGTACCCGCGAACCCCTCGACCCGGTCCGGTACCTCGGTAACCGCAGTTCCGGCAAGCAGGGGTACGCGATCGCCCGGCTGGCGGCGCAGCGCGGTGCCGACGTCACCCTGATCGCCGGCGCGACCGCCGAACTGGCCGATCCGGCCGCGGTGACCGTCGTGCACGTGCGGACGGCGCAGCAGATGCACGACGCCGTCGCGACGCATGCGGCCGGCGCGGACGCGGTGATCATGTCGGCGGCCGTCGCCGATTTCCGGCCCGCCACCGTCGCCACCGACAAGATCAAGAAGGGGGCCGGGGAACCGGACTCCATTCCGTTGATCAAAAACCCTGACATTCTCGCCGGTCTCGTGCAGGCTCGACGGGACGGCACCCTCGCGGCCGACACCGCGATCGTCGGATTCGCGGCCGAGACCGGGGATGCGTCGGGAAGTGTTCTCGACCATGCGCGCACGAAACTGGCGCGCAAGGGCTGCGATCTTCTCGTGGTCAACGCGGTCGGTGACGGCAAGGCGTTCGAGGTCGACCACAACGACGGCTGGCTTCTCGGTGCCGACGGCACCGAGACGGCCATCGAACCGGGATCGAAGTCGCTCATGGCGAGTCGCGTGCTCGACGCGGTCGTCGGACTGCTTCCTGCAGTGTCGAAGTAGCACACGAATCCTCGTGTCACTTCGTGGGACGCGTTCCTGGCACGGGTGTGGTGTGCGGTATTCAATAGAAGTAAGCAGAAACGTAATGGCGTAAGTGTCGAGAGGGAGATCTGTGAGCACGTCCGGCAAGCGGCTATTCACCAGTGAGTCCGTGACCGAGGGTCACCCGGACAAGATCTGTGATGCCATCAGTGACTCCATTCTCGATGCGATGCTCGAGGCCGATCCGCGCAGCCGGGTCGCGGTCGAGACCCTGGTGACGACCGGACAGGTGCACGTCGCGGGCGAGGTCACGACCTCCGCGTACGTCGACATCCCGAAGATCGTGCGCGACGTGGTCCTCGAGATCGGCTACGACTCGTCGGCCAAGGGTTTCGACGGCAACTCGTGTGGCGTCAACATCGCGATCGGTGCGCAGTCGCCGGAGATCGCGCAGGGCGTCGACCACTCGCACGAGGCGCGGGTCGGCGGGGTCACCGACGACGAACTCGATCGGCAGGGTGCCGGTGACCAGGGCCTGATGTTCGGGTACGCGTGCACCGACACGCCCGAGCTGATGCCGCTGCCGATCGCGCTCGCGCATCGGTTGTCGCGCCGGCTCACCGAGGTCCGCAAGACCGGGGTGCTGCCGTACCTGCGTCCCGACGGCAAGACCCAGGTCACCATCGAGTACGACGGCGACCGCCCGGTCCGCCTCGACACGGTCGTCATCTCCACGCAGCACGCCGCGGACATCGACCTGGACAATCTGCTGACCCCGGATCTGCGGGAGAAGGTGCTCGGCCACGTGCTGTCCGAGCTCGACATCGACCTGGACACCTCGGATGTGCGCCTGCTGGTCAACCCGACCGGCAAGTTCGTCCTCGGTGGCCCGATGGGCGACGCGGGTCTGACGGGCCGCAAGATCATCGTCGACACGTACGGCGGCATGGCCCGTCACGGCGGCGGCGCGTTCTCGGGCAAGGATCCGTCGAAGGTGGACCGCAGCGCCGCGTACGCGATGCGTTGGGTCGCCAAGAACGCGATCGCGGCCGGACTGGCGGACCGCATCGAGGTGCAGGTCGCGTACGCGATCGGCAAGGCCGCCCCGGTCGGCCTGTTCGTCGAGGCGTTCGGCACCGAGAAGGTCGACGTCGCCACCATCCAGAACGCGATCAGCGAGGTGTTCGATCTGCGTCCGGGTGCGATCATCCGCGACCTGGATCTGCTGCGCCCGATCTACGCGGCCACCGCCGCGTACGGCCACTTCGGCCGCACCGACGTCGATCTGCCGTGGGAGCGCACCGACCGCGCCGAGAAGCTCCGCGCGGCCGCCGGTCTGTAGCCCCGGCCCCGAGAGTCGGCCCCCTGACCGGCACCGAGAAGGCAGCGGCAGCACAGGCGCCCGTGGCGCGCGTGCTGCCGCTGCTTCCGGTTGCGCATCTCGACCGCGAGTTCGACTACCTGATCCCCGCGGACCTCGACGAGCAGGCCCGGCCCGGGGTACGGGTGCGGGTGCGGTTCTCGGGACGCCTCGTCGACGGTTTCCTGCTCGAGCGTCGGGACTCCAGCGAGCATCGCGGACGGTTGGCGTGGCTCGACCGGATCGTGTCCGCCGAACAGGTCCTCACCCCGGAGGTGCGCCGCCTGGTCGACGCCGTCGCCGACCGGTATGCCGGCACCCGCGCGGACGTGCTCCGGTTGGCGATCCCGCCGCGGCACGCCAAGGTCGAGGCCGAGACGCCCGATCCGGTTCCGCCGCCCGAACGTCCGACGGTGGACGCGGACGCGTGGGCGTCGTACGTGCACGGCGGCAACTTCGTCGACGCCCTCGCCGCCGGCCGCAGCCCGCGGGCCGTCTGGCAGGCCCTGCCCGGCGAGGACTGGTGTCTGCGCCTGGCCGAACTCGCCGGGGTGGTGGCGTCGTCCGGCCGCGGTGTCGTGCTGGTCGTCCCCGATCAGCGTGACCTCGACCGGCTCGTCGCGGCATGCGAAAACCTGCTCGGCGCACAGCATGTCGTGGGACTCGCCGCCGGGCTGGGGCCGTCCGCACGGTACCGGCGCTGGCTCGCGGCGCTGCGCGGCACCGCCCGCGTCGTCGTCGGCACCCGGGCCTCGGTGTTCGCGCCGACCCCCGACCTCGGCCTGATCGTCGTGTGGGACGACGGCGACTCGAGCCTGTCCGAGCCGCGGTCCCCGTATCCGCACGCGCGGGAGGTGGCACTGCTGCGGGCGCACACTGCCGGATGCGCCGTCGTCGTCGCCGGGCACGCCCGGACCGCGGAAGCACAGGCACTCGTCGAATCCGGGTGGGCGCACGATCTCGTCGCCGCCCGGGACACCGTCCGCGCCCGATCCCCGAAGATCACCGCGCTCGCCGACAGCGATCAGGCCCTCGCCCGCGATCCCGGGGCTCGGGCCGCCCGGCTGCCGGCGATCGCGTTCGCCGCGGCCCGGCAGGCCCTTGCCGCGGGATCGGGTGTGCTGGTGCAGGTTCCGCGCCGCGGCTACGTACCGTCGCTCGCGTGCGCCAAGTGTCGAGCCCCCGCCCGTTGCCGGCGCTGCAACGGCCCCCTCGCACTGCCCGCAGCCGCCGGACCCGACGGGGCCGGCTCCCCGACGTGCAAGTGGTGCGGCGTCGCCGACACGGGCCACCGCTGCCACGCGTGTGGCGCCCGCGCCCTGCGGGCCGTCGTCGTCGGGGCCGGCCGCACCGCCGAGGAGCTGGGACGTGCCTTCGCCGGCGTCGCCGTCCACACGTCCGGCGGATCCGACGTCAAGGCCGAGATCGAGGCGGGCCCGAAACTGGTCGTCGCGACCGTCGGCGCCGAACCGGTGATGCCCGGCGGCTACGGCGCCGCGTTGCTGCTCGACGGTTGGGCGCTGCTCGGCCGCGCCGACCTGCGTGCTGCCGAGGAGACGCTGCGCCGGTGGATGACGGCGTCGACGCTGGTCCGTTCCCACCGCGACGGCGGCCAGGTCGTGGTCGTCGCCGATTCCGGGATCCCCACCGTGCAGGCGCTGGTGCGCTGGGACCCGGTGTGGCATGCCCGCGCCCAGCTCGCCGAACGCGCCGAGGTCGGCTTCCCGCCGGCCGTGCACCTGGCCGCCGTCGACGGCACCGCGGTGTCCGTCACCGATCTGCTGGACGCGACCGTCCTGCCCGACGGCGCCGAACTGCTCGGCCCGGTACCGCTGCCGCCGGGGGAGCGGCTGCCGTTCGCGAGCGACGAACCCGAACCCGACGACGTCCAGCGGATGCTCGTCCGGGTGCCGCGCGGCGCCGGCCGCGCGCTGGCCCGGGCGCTCGCCGATGCGCAGGCCGTGCGCAGTGCGAAACGCACGCCGGGGCCG
Organism: Prescottella sp. R16; assembly: GCF_030656875.1. NCBI lineage: Bacteria > Bacillati > Actinomycetota > Actinomycetes > Mycobacteriales > Nocardiaceae > Rhodococcus > Prescottella sp. R16. The sequence continues at coordinate 2,020,694 of NZ_CP130943.1, read as the reverse complement.
GTGCGGGTGCAGGTCGATCCGTTGCGGATCGGCTAGCCGTGCGGCCCGGGGACCTCGCCGACGGTCCCCGGGCCGCACGGCTAGCCGATCCGCAACGGATCGACCTGCACCCGCACCGGCCCCGGCGTGCGTTTCGCACTGCGCACGGCCTGCGCATCGGCGAGCGCCCGGGCCAGCGCGCGGCCGGCGCCGCGCGGCACCCGGACGAGCATCCGCTGGACGTCGTCGGGTTCGGGTTCGTCGCTCGCGAACGGCAGCCGCTCCCCCGGCGGCAGCGGTACCGGGCCGAGCAGTTCGGCGCCGTCGGGCAGGACGGTCGCGTCCAGCAGATCGGTGACGGACACCGCGGTGCCGTCGACGGCGGCCAGGTGCACGGCCGGCGGGAAGCCGACCTCGGCGCGTTCGGCGAGCTGGGCGCGGGCATGCCACACCGGGTCCCAGCGCACCAGCGCCTGCACGGTGGGGATCCCGGAATCGGCGACGACCACGACCTGGCCGCCGTCGCGGTGGGAACGGACCAGCGTCGACGCCGTCATCCACCGGCGCAGCGTCTCCTCGGCAGCACGCAGGTCGGCGCGGCCGAGCAGCGCCCAACCGTCGAGCAGCAACGCGGCGCCGTAGCCGCCGGGCATCACCGGTTCGGCGCCGACGGTCGCGACGACCAGTTTCGGGCCCGCCTCGATCTCGGCCTTGACGTCGGATCCGCCGGACGTGTGGACGGCGACGCCGGCGAAGGCACGTCCCAGCTCCTCGGCGGTGCGGCCGGCCCCGACGACGACGGCCCGCAGGGCGGGGCGCCACACGCGTGGCAGCGGTGGCCCGTGTCGGCGACGCCGCACCACTTGCACGTCGGGGAGCCGGCCCCGTCGGGTCCGGCGGCTGCGGGCAGTGCGAGGGGGCCGTTGCAGCGCCGGCAACGGGCGGGGGCTCGACACTTGGCGCACGCGAGCGACGGTACGTAGCCGCGGCGCGGAACCTGCACCAGCACACCCGATCCCGCGGCAAGGGCCTGCCGGGCCGCGGCGAACGCGATCGCCGGCAGCCGGGCGGCCCGAGCCCCGGGATCGCGGGCGAGGGCCTGATCGCTGTCGGCGAGCGCGGTGATCTTCGGGGATCGGGCGCGGACGGTGTCCCGGGCGGCGACGAGATCGTGCGCCCACCCGGATTCGACGAGTGCCTGTGCTTCCGCGGTCCGGGCGTGCCCGGCGACGACGACGGCGCATCCGGCAGTGTGCGCCCGCAGCAGTGCCACCTCCCGCGCGTGCGGATACGGGGACCGCGGCTCGGACAGGCTCGAGTCGCCGTCGTCCCACACGACGATCAGGCCGAGGTCGGGGGGGGTCGGCGCGAACACCGAGGCCCGGGTGCCGACGACGACGCGGGCGGTGCCGCGCAGCGCCGCGAGCCAGCGCCGGTACCGTGCGGACGGCCCCAGCCCGGCGGCGAGTCCCACGACATGCTGTGCGCCGAGCAGGTTTTCGCATGCCGCGACGAGCCGGTCGAGGTCACGCTGATCGGGGACGACCAGCACGACACCGCGGCCGGACGACGCCACCACCCGGCGAGTTCGGCCAGGCGCAGACACCAGTCCTCGCCGGGCAGGGCCTGCCAGACGGCCCGCGGGCTGCGGCCGGCGGCGAGGGCGTCGACGAAGTTGCCGCCGTGCACGTACGACGCCCACGCGTCCGCGTCCACCGTCGGACGTTCGGGCGGCGGAACCGGATCGGGCGTCTCGGCCTCGACCTTGGCGTGCCGCGGCGGGATCGCCAACCGGAGCACGTCCGCGCGGGTGCCGGCATACCGGTCGGCGACGGCGTCGACCAGGCGGCGCACCTCCGGGGTGAGGACCTGTTCGGCGGACACGATCCGGTCGAGCCACGCCAACCGTCCGCGATGCTCGCTGGAGTCCCGACGCTCGAGCAGGAAACCGTCGACGAGGCGTCCCGAGAACCGCACCCGCACCCGTACCCCGGGCCGGGCCTGCTCGTCGAGGTCCGCGGGGATCAGGTAGTCGAACTCGCGGTCGAGATGCGCAACCGGAAGCAGCGGCAGCACGCGCGCCACGGGCGCCTGTGCTGCCGCTGCCTTCTCGGTGCCGGTCAGGGGGCCGACTCTCGGGGCCGGGGCTACAGACCGGCGGCCGCGCGGAGCTTCTCGGCGCGGTCGGTGCGCTCCCACGGCAGATCGACGTCGGTGCGGCCGAAGTGGCCGTACGCGGCGGTGGCCGCGTAGATCGGGCGCAGCAGATCCAGGTCGCGGATGATCGCACCCGGACGCAGATCGAACACCTCGCTGATCGCGTTCTGGATGGTGGCGACGTCGACCTTCTCGGTGCCGAACGCCTCGACGAACAGGCCGACCGGGGCGGCCTTGCCGATCGCGTACGCGACCTGCACCTCGATGCGGTCCGCCAGTCCGGCCGCGATCGCGTTCTTGGCGACCCAACGCATCGCGTACGCGGCGCTGCGGTCCACCTTCGACGGATCCTTGCCCGAGAACGCGCCGCCGCCGTGACGGGCCATGCCGCCGTACGTGTCGACGATGATCTTGCGGCCCGTCAGACCCGCGTCGCCCATCGGGCCACCGAGGACGAACTTGCCGGTCGGGTTGACCAGCAGGCGCACATCCGAGGTGTCCAGGTCGATGTCGAGCTCGGACAGCACGTGGCCGAGCACCTTCTCCCGCAGATCCGGGGTCAGCAGATTGTCCAGGTCGATGTCCGCGGCGTGCTGCGTGGAGATGACGACCGTGTCGAGGCGGACCGGGCGGTCGCCGTCGTACTCGATGGTGACCTGGGTCTTGCCGTCGGGACGCAGGTACGGCAGCACCCCGGTCTTGCGGACCTCGGTGAGCCGGCGCGACAACCGATGCGCGAGCGCGATCGGCAGCGGCATCAGCTCGGCGTGTCGGTGCACGCGTACCCGAACATCAGGCCCTGGTCACCGGCACCCTGCCGATCGAGTTCGTCGTCGGTGACCCCGCCGACCCGCGCCTCGTGCGAGTGGTCGACGCCCTGCGCGATCTCCGGCGACTGCGCACCGATCGCGATGTTGACGCCACACGAGTTGCCGTCGAAACCCTTGGCCGACGAGTCGTAGCCGATCTCGAGGACCACGTCGCGCACGATCTTCGGGATGTCGACGTACGCGGAGGTCGTGACCTCGCCCGCGACGTGCACCTGTCCGGTCGTCACCAGGGTCTCGACCGCGACCCGGCTGCGCGGATCGGCCTCGAGCATCGCATCGAGAATGGAGTCACTGATGGCATCACAGATCTTGTCCGGGTGACCCTCGGTCACGGACTCACTGGTGAATAGCCGCTTGCCGGACGTGCTCACAGATCTCCCTCTCGACACTTACGCCATTACGTTTCTGCTTACTTCTATTGAATACCGCACACCACACCCGTGCCAGGAACGCGTCCCACGAAGTGACACGAGGATTCGTGTGCTACTTCGACACTGCAGGAAGCAGTCCGACGACCGCGTCGAGCACGCGACTCGCCATGAGCGACTTCGATCCCGGTTCGATGGCCGTCTCGGTGCCGTCGGCACCGAGAAGCCAGCCGTCGTTGTGGTCGACCTCGAACGCCTTGCCGTCACCGACCGCGTTGACCACGAGAAGATCGCAGCCCTTGCGCGCCAGTTTCGTGCGCGCATGGTCGAGAACACTTCCCGACGCATCCCCGGTCTCGGCCGCGAATCCGACGATCGCGGTGTCGGCCGCGAGGGTGCCGTCCCGTCGAGCCTGCACGAGACCGGCGAGAATGTCAGGGTTTTTGATCAACGGAATGGAGTCCGGTTCCCCGGCCCCCTTCTTGATCTTGTCGGTGGCGACGGTGGCGGGCCGGAAATCGGCGACGGCCGCCGACATGATCACCGCGTCCGCGCCGGCCGCATGCGTCGCGACGGCGTCGTGCATCTGCTGCGCCGTCCGCACGTGCACGACGGTCACCGCGGCCGGATCGGCCAGTTCGGCGGTCGCGCCGGCGATCAGGGTGACGTCGGCACCGCGCTGCGCCGCCAGCCGGGCGATCGCGTACCCCTGCTTGCCGGAACTGCGGTTACCGAGGTACCGGACCGGGTCGAGGGGTTCGCGGGTACCACCGGCCGAGACGACGACACGTCGGCCGACGAGATCCCGCGGCAACGCGGACGCACGCTCGAGCAGCAGCGACGCCAGACCGAAGATCTCCTCCGGTTCCGGCAGCCGTCCCGCCCCGGTGTCCTTGCCGGTGAGCCGGCCGGACGCGGGTTCGATCACGATGTTGCCGCGTTCCCGCAACGTCGCGACGTTCGACACCGTCGCGGGATGCTCCCACATCTCGGTGTGCATCGCGGGCGCGAACACGACGGGACATCGGGCCGTCAGCAGGGTCGCGGTGAGCAGGTCGTCGGCCCGCCCGGCCACCGCCCGGGCCATGAGGTCGGCGGTGGCGGGGGCGATGACCACGAGGTCGGCCTCCTGGCCGAGGCGCACGTGGGCGACCTCCGGGACGTCCTCGAACACCCCGGTGTCGACCGGGTTGCCGGACAGTGCCTCGAACGTGGCGCGGCCGACGAACCGGAGTGCGGCCTCGGTGGGGATCACCCGCACCCGGTGTCCGCTCTCGGTGAAGCTGCGGATCAGGGCACAGCTCTTGTAGGCGGCGATACCGCCGCCGACACCGACGACGATCCGCCGCGGTGTCCCGGGCTCCCGTTCGGACACGGGCGCGGTGGCGCTCACTCGCCTTCGGTGTGCTCGAGCAGATCGGCGTGGATCTCGCGCAGCGCGATCGACAGCGGCTTCTCCTGCAGACCCGGCTCGACGAGCGGGCCCACGTATTCGAGGATGCCGTCACCGAGCTGGTTGTAGTAGTCGTTGATCTGACGGGCTCGCTTGGCCGAGTAGATGACCAGCGCGTACTTCGACGAGGTGCGCTCGAGCAGCTCGTCGATCGGCGGGTTGGTGATGCCGAGCGGGGTGTCGTAGGCGGGCAGAGTGCCACGGACGTCGGACACGGCTGCTTCGGTGCTGCTCACTCGGTTACTCCTGAACTGGACTCGGAAGTCCCACATTGAATGCCGAAAAGGGGGACGACGCCGGTCACGGCTGACGTCCGACCAACAAGGATACCAACTCGTCGCACGCCCGTCCGACATCCTCGTTGACGATGACGGTGTCGAACTCGTCCTGTGCGGCCAACTCGACCTCGGCGGTCTGCAGCCGGCGTTCGACGACGTCGGCCGGTTCGGTTCCGCGGCCGGTCAGCCGGGACACCAGCACCTCCCAGCTGGGCGGCGCCATGAACGTGAGCACGGCCTCGGGCATCGCGGCCCGCACCGAGCGAGCGCCGACGAGGTCGACCTCGAGCAGGACCGGCTTGCCTTCGGCGAGGGCCCGGTGCACCGGACCGGCCGGGGTGCCGGACCGCTGCAGTCCGCCGTGGATGTCCGCCCACTCGAGCAGTTCACCGGCGTCGATCATGCGGTCGAACTCGGCGCGCGTCACGAAGTGGTAGTCCTGGCCGTCCACCTCGCCCGGTCGCGGATCACGCGTGGTCGCCGAGACGCTGAAGACCACCTCGGGCATGCGCTCACGCAGCAGCCGGACGACGCTGGACTTGCCGACGGCCGAGGGGCCGGCCAGTACTACCAGCCGACCCCTCCGCACTGCGTCGCCACTCACGGTCGTTCCCGCGGCGGCCGCACCGCCTGACACCTGTTGTGCGTCAGCAGTCACGTATTGCTCAGGCCTCGAAGTCGAAGCGAGCGAGCAGAGCCTTGCGCTGCCGATCGCCGAGGCCACGCAGGCGACGGGTCGGAGCGATCTCCAGCTCGGTCATGATCTCCTGTGCCTTGACCTTGCCGACCTTGGGCAGGGCTTCGAGCAGAGCCGACACCTTCATCTTGCCGAGGATCTCGTCCTCTTCGGCATCCTTCAGGACCTGCTTGAGGTCGGTGCCGCCGCGCTTGAGGCGCTCCTTGAGCTCAGCCCGGGCCTTGCGGGCGGCAGCCGCCTTCTCCAGAGCAGCAGCGCGCTGCTCGTCGGTCAACTGGGGAAGGGCCACGGTTCCTCCGTCTCGTCGTGTGCAATTCCAACATCACCCGGGTGGCCCGGGAGTGTCACATCCCCCGGATAACCAGGGGCGATAGCGACCGTACTCACGCAGGGCGACGATTGCTAACCCACCCCCCGGCGTCGACGCCGGATTCGGGTGGGTTATGCGCACATTCGCAGGTGCGTTCGATTCCTGCCGTCGCCGCACCCCCGGACCCCGCACCTCGGCCGACCCCATAGGCCTGCAGAAGACATCACCGCAGGTAGAACTGCATTTATCGAGACTGTGACCGATTCGGCGCAGCACCGGAGCGTGGCATGGACCACAGTCTGCGACGCGGTACCGGCCCGATCCGAAAAAAATTCCCGAAATCTGTACTGCCGCACACATCCACGCCCCCCGGGAACGACGGAGGCCGGGTGTGGCGGCCTCACCCGACCTCTAGGCCTGCAGGAACGCGAACGAGTCCACGGACCGCGAGACGGCCTCCTGCAGTGCCGCAACAGACGGTCCTGCCCGCAGCACCTCCCGCGAGACGTTGGGCACGACGGCGTGGAGGCAGTCGCCCGCGAGCCGGCGCACATCGTCCGCGGTACCGCCCTGCGCCCCCACCCCCGGCATGAGGATCGGCCCGTGCAGGCCGCTCAGATCCGGGGCGTCGGCGAGGGTGGCCCCGACCACCACACCGACCGAGCCGAGCACCTCGGCGCCGGCGTTGCGGGCGGCGGCCTCGTCGACCATCGTCTGGGCGACGGACCGGCCGTCCGCCGTCACCGACCGCTGCACCTGCGCACCCTCCGGGTTGGAGGTCGCGGCGAGCACGAACAGGCCGCCGTGGTTGCGTTCGGCCAGCTCGAGCACCGGATTCAACGACCCGAACCCGAGATACGGAGACACCGTCACCGCGTCGGATGCGAGCGGCGACCCGGCACCGAGCCACGCGCGGGCATACGCGTTCATCGTGGAGCCGATGTCACCGCGCTTGGCGTCGGCGACGACCAGCGTGCCGGCCTCACGCAACACCTCGATGATGCGTTCGAGGACCGCGACACCACCCGACCCGTACGCCTCGAAGAACGCGACCTGCGGCTTGACGAGCGCGACCCGGCCCACGAACGCCTCGACGCACAGCTCACCGAACTTCTCGAGCCCGTCGACGTCGTCGGTGAGGCCCCAGGACTGCAACAGCTCGGGGTGCGGGTCGATGCCGACGCACAACGGACCGTGCCGGCGCATCGCCGCGGCCAGCCGCGCCCCGAACGTCGTGTCGGACGTCATTTCCGGTCGTCCCCCGCATCACGCAGCCCGGCGTGCAGTTCCTGCAGCGACTGGACGCCGATGTCGCCGCGCAGCGCCGCCTCGATGCCCTGGACGGCCGCGGACGCGCCCTGCACGGTGGTGATGCACGGAACGGACTTGCCGACCGCGGCAGCACGGATCTCGTAGCCGTCGACACGCGGACCGGAGTTGCCGTACGGCGTGTTGATCACCATGTCGACCTCACCGGCCTCGATCTGGTCGACGATGGTGCGCGCGCCCTCGGGCAGGTCCTCACCGGACTGCTTGTGCACCCGCTCGCACGTGATGCCGTTGCGGCGCAGCACGTCCGCGGTGCCGTCGGTGGCCAGGATCCGGAAACCCAGGTCGGCGAGCCGCTTGACCGGGAAGATCAGCGACCGCTTGTCCTTGTTGGCGACCGAGACGAACACGGCGCCGCTGGTGGGCAGCGACCCGTACGACGCGGTCTGGCTCTTCGCGAACGCGGTACCGAAGTCCGCATCGATGCCCATGACCTCGCCCGTGGACTTCATCTCCGGGCTCAGGAGCGTGTCGATGCGGGTGCCGTCGGCGCGACGGAACCGGTTGAACGGCAGGACCGCTTCCTTGACGGCGACGGGGGCGTCGACCGGCGTGGTGCCGCCGTCGCCCTCGGCCGGCAGGATGCCCGAGGCACGCAGATCGGCGATCGACTCGCCCATCATGACGCGGGCACAGGCCTTCGCGAGCTGCACGGCGGTGGCCTTCGAGACGAACGGCACCGTCCGCGACGCACGCGGGTTGGCCTCGAGGACGTACAGGATGTCGTCCTTGAGCGCGTACTGCACGTTGAGCAGTCCCTTGACGCCGATACCCTTCGCGAGCGCCTCGGTGGAGCGGCGCACGTTCTCGATATCGGTGCGGCCCAGCGTGATCGGGGGCAGGGCGCATGCCGAGTCGCCGGAGTGGATACCGGCCTCCTCGATGTGCTCCATGATGCCGCCGAGGTACACCTCGTCGCCGTCGCACAGGGCGTCGACGTCGATCTCCACCGCGTCCTCGAGGAAGCGGTCGACCAGCACCGGCCGGTCGTCGGAGATCTCGGTGGCACGGGAGATGTAGTTCTCCAGCGACTTCTCGTCGTACACGATCTCCATGCCGCGGCCGCCGAGGACATACGACGGGCGCACCAGCACCGGGTAGCCGATCCCGGACGCGATGTCGCGCGCCCCCTCGAACGTGGTGGCGGTGCCGAACTTCGGCGCGGGCAGGCCGGCCTCGGTGAGGACGCGACCGAACTCGCCACGATCCTCGGCCAGGTCGATGGCCTCGGGGCTGGTGCCCACGATCGGCACACCGGCCGCCTCGAGGCGCTTGGCCAGGCCGAGCGGGGTCTGGCCACCGAGCTGGACGATGACGCCGGCGACGGTGCCGGACAGGCTCTCGGCGCGGTACACCTCGAGGACGTCCTCGAACGTCAGCGGCTCGAAGTACAGGCGGTCGGCGGTGTCGTAGTCGGTCGACACGGTCTCGGGGTTGCAGTTGACCATGACGGTCTCGTAGCCGGCCTCGGACAGCGTCTGCGCGGCGTGCACACACGAGTAGTCGAACTCGATGCCCTGGCCGATCCGGTTCGGGCCCGAGCCGAGGATGAGGACCTTGGGGCGCTCGGTCTGCGGCGCGACCTCGGTCTCGGCGTCGGGATCGAGCTCGTACGTCGAGTAGTGGTACGGGGTCTTGGCCTCGAACTCGGCGGCGCACGTGTCGACGGTCTTGTAGACCGGGTGCACGTTCAGCTCGGTGCGCAGCGCACGCACCGCGTCCTCGGAGTCGAACTGCTGCGGGCGCAGCGCCGCGATCTGGCGGTCGGAGAAGCCGTGGTGCTTGGTGAACCGCAGTTCGGTCTCACCGAAGGTGTCGGCGGAGCGGACCGTGGCCCCCAGCTCGACGATCTGCTGCATCTGGTCGAGGAACCACGGATCGATCGCGGTCGCGTCGAACAGCTGCTCGACCGTCGCACCCAGCTCGAGGGCCTGGGCGATCTGGTACATGCGGCCGTCGGTCGGGACCTTGATCGCCTCGAGCAGCTCGTCCAAGGTGCCCTCGACCTCGGGCCCGGTCCAGTAGCCGGCCCGCTTGGTCTCCAGCGAGCGCATGACCTTGCCGAACGCCTCGGTGAAGTTGCGGCCGATCGACATGGCCTCACCGACGGACTTCATCGTGGTGGTCAGCGTGCCGTCGGCGCCGGGGAACTTCTCGAACGCGAAGCGCGGGGCCTTGACGACGACGTAGTCGAGCGTCGGCTCGAAGCAGGCCGGCGTCTCCTTGGTGATGTCGTTGACGATCTCGTCGAGGGTGTAGCCGATGGCCAGCTTGGCGGCCATCTTCGCGATCGGGTAGCCGGTGGCCTTCGAGGCCAGCGCCGACGACCGCGACACGCGCGGGTTCATCTCGATGACGACCAGACGGCCGTCGCGCGGATCCATCGCGAACTGGATGTTGCAGCCACCGGTGTCGACGCCGACCTCGCGCAGGATGTCGATCGAGAGATCGCGCATCTTCTGGTATTCGCGGTCGGTGAGGGTCATCGCCGGGGCGACGGTCACCGAGTCGCCGGTGTGCACACCGACCGGGTCGACGTTCTCGATCGAGCAGACGATCACGACGTTGTCGCGGCCGTCGCGCATCAGCTCGAGCTCGTACTCCTTCCACCCGAGGATGGACTCCTCGATCAGGACGTTCGCGGTGGGCGACGCGGCCAGGCCGCCGCCGGCGATGCGCTCGAGGTCGGCCTCGTCGTACGCCATGCCGGAGCCGAGGCCACCCATGGTGAACGACGGGCGCACGACCACCGGGTAGCCGAGTTCGGCAACGGTGGCCTTGACCTCGTCCATCGTGTAGCAGACCCGCGAGCGGGCGGACTCGCCACCACACTTCTCGACGATGTCCTTGAACTTCTGGCGGTCCTCACCGCGCTGGATCGCGTCGAAGTCGGCGCCGATCAGTTCGACGTCGTACTTCTCCAGGATGCCCTGCTCGTGCAGTGCGACCGCGGTGTTCAGGGCCGTCTGTCCGCCGAGCGTCGCCAGCACGGCATCGATCGGCGTGCCCTTGGCCTTCTCACGGGCGATGACCTTCTCGACGAAGTCGGCGGTGATCGGCTCGACGTAGGTGGAGTCGGCGAACTCGGGGTCCGTCATGATCGTGGCCGGGTTGGAGTTGACCAGCGACACCCGCAGTCCCTCCTCGCGGAGGACGCGGCACGCCTGCGTGCCCGAGTAGTCGAACTCGCAGGCCTGGCCGATGACGATCGGGCCGGACCCGATCACCAGGATGTGGGAGAGATCGGTACGACGTGGCATTAGTTCTTGTCTCCCTCGAGCAGGCTGGCGAAACGGTCGAACAGGTAGGACGCGTCGTGCGGGCCGGACGCGGCCTCGGGGTGGTACTGCACGGAGAACGCGCGGTCGTCGAGCAGGCGCACACCCTCGACGGCGCCGTCGTTGGCGCAGGTGTGGCTGATGACGGCGCGGCCGAACGGGGTGTCGAACTCCTGGCCGGCCTCCCCTTCCAGGGCGAAGCCGTGGTTCTGGGCGGTGATCGCGATACGCCCGGTGGCGTGCTCGACGACGGGGATGTTGATGCCCCGGTGCCCGAACTTCATCTTGTAGGTGTTCAGTCCCAGCGCGCGGCCGAGGATCTGGTTGCCGAAGCAGATGCCGAACAACGGGATGCCCTGGCCGAGGATCTCCTTGGTCAGGTGGACCGTGTCGTCCGCGGTCGCCGGGTCACCGGGGCCGTTGGACAGGAAGACACCGTCGGCCTTCAGGTCGAGCAGGTCGTGCAGCGTCGTCTTCGCCGGCAGCACGTGCACCCGCATACCGCGCTCGGCGAACATCTGCGGGGTGCTCGACTTGATACCCAGGTCGATCGCGGCGACGGTGTAGCGGACCTCGCCCTTCGGCTCGATGATGTAGCCGCCGGGCGTGGTGACCTCGGCGGTGAGGTTCAGGCCGAGCATCGACGGCTGGCCCTTGACCCGCTCGAGCAGGACGTCGACGTCGGCCAGCGCGTCACCGGAGAAGATGCCGGCGCGCATCGAGCCGCGGGTGCGCAGGTGGCGGACCAGCGCACGGGTGTCGATGCCGGCGATACCGACGACGCCCTGCCGGACCAGTTCGTCCTGCAGCGAGCCGGTCGCCCGCCAGTTGGAGGTCACGCGGGAGGGGTCGCGGACCACGTAGCCGGCCACCCAGATCCGGGACCCGGCGGGGTCGCCGTCCCGCCCGACCGACTCGTTGTCCTCGTCGTTCCAGCCGGTGTTGCCGATCTGAGGTGCCGTCGACACCACGATCTGCCGGTGGTAGCTGGGGTCGGTGAGGGTCTCCTGGTAGCCGGTCATGCCGGTGCTGAAGACCGCTTCCCCGAGGGTCTGTCCCACCGCACCGAAGCTGGTGCCGCGGAAGACCCGGCCGTCCTCGAGAACCAGGACCGCCATATTGCTGTCAAAGGCGCTCATGCGTCTTCTCCGTTCTGCTCGACCTCACCAGAGCCCGCCGCATTCGCTGAATCGTCACTGCTTGTCTCACGTACCCATACCGGGTACATCGTCTTGTCGTCGCCACGGAATCCCGTGTCGATCTCGGTGCCGGTGGGCAACTCCCACCGGATCACCAGGACCCCGTCCTTCGTCATCACCTTCCCGGCGAGCCCCCGCTCGGTCCGGATCGCCCGGATCGATTCGTTCGGGATCCAGATCGCCGACGCGCCGTCGCGTTCGAGGAGGATGCCGCGGGTCCACCGGCTCAGTTCACCGGTGGCCCGGAAACCGATGTCGCCCACCGCGATCCGGTCCTGCCAGCTCGGGGCCATCGTGCTGCCCACGTACAGGCCGGTGCTCGGCGCGATCAGCTGCTCACCCAGGTCGGTCGGAACCGCGGGCAGTTTCCCGATCCGATCGGACTGGCGGGCCGCCCGACCCTTCCAACCGCGGTACATCAGGAACACCAGCAGCACCCACACCGCGATGCAGCCGACCACCCACAGGAGTCGTGCCATCGTCAACGCACCTCTTCCCGTGTCCGCACCACACCGTCACGAGCCGTGATCCGCCCCCGCAGCACGGTGGTCGTGACCTTCGCGGGCAACGTCATCGCCTCGTACGGCGTGTTGTTCGCCACCGACGCCAGAGCCGGGCCGTGTACCGTCCACTCGGCGTCCGGGTCGATCAGCACCAGGTTCGCCGGCTCCCCCACCGCGATCGGACGGCCCTGGTCGTCGAGACCGGTGATCTCGGCGGGCCGCTCGCTCATGACGCGGGCGACGCCGCGCCAGTCCAGCAGGCCGGGACGCACCATCGTCTCCACCACGATCGACAGCGCCGTCTCGAGGCCGAGCATGCCCGGACGGGCCTGCGCGAACTCGCAGCACTTGTCCTGCTCCGCATGCGGGGCGTGATCGGTGGCGACACAGTCGATGATGCCCTCGGCCAGACCGCGGCGCAGCGCAGCGACGTCCGACGCCTCCCGCAGCGGCGGGTTGACCTTGTTGACGGCGTCGTACGTCTCGAGACGGGAGTCGTCGAGCAGCAGGTGGTGCGGGGTGACCTCCGCGGTGATCGCAATGCCCTGACTGCGGGCCCACTTCACGAGTTCCACGGATCCGGCCGTCGATGCGTGGCAGATGTGGACGCGGGCACCGGCGTCGCGGGCGAGCAGCGCGTCCCGCGCCACGATCGACTCCTCCGCGGCGCGCGGCCAGCCGGCCAGACCCAGCCGGGCCGCGGTGGGACCCTCGTGCGCGACCGCACCGGCGGTGAGCCGCGGCTCCTCCGCATGCTGCGCGATCAGCACACCCAGCGACGCCGAGTACTCCAGCGCCCGGCGCATGATCAGCGGGTCGTACACGCAGTGGCCGTCGTCGGAGAACACCTTGACCTTGCCGACACCGGCGGCCATCGTCGCCATCTCGGCGAGCTGCTTGCCCTCGAGCCCGACGGTGACGGCACCGACCGGGTGCACATCGACCAGGCCGACCTCCTGGCCGCGGCGCCACACGTGGTCGGTGATCACCGCGGTGTCGGCGACCGGGCTGGTGTTCGCCATCGCGAACACCGCGGTGTACCCGCCGAGTGCTGCCGCCGCCGACCCGGTGTCGATGGTCTCGGTGTCCTCGCGGCCGGGCTCACGCAGATGCGTGTGCATGTCCACGAAACCGGGCAGCAGGATCTGGCCCGCGCCGTCGATCACCTCGACGGCACCGGCGGCCGCCAGCCCCGGGCCGATCTCGAGGATCTGCCCGTCCCCGATCAGCACGTCGGTCGGCTCGCCCTCCCCGTACACCAGAACGTTCTCGATCAACACGTTCCCGCTCGCGGACATGTGCGGCGCCACCTTCTTCTCGTTACTCGTCGTAGTCGTGTTCGTTGTCGCTGTCGCGTCCCGATCGCTCACGCGACCTCATCCGTTCCCACCAGCAACCGGAACAGGACCGCCATCCGCACGTGGACACCGTTCGTGACCTGCTGCAGGACAGCCGTTTTCGGTGAATCCGCGACAGCGGACGCGATCTCCATGCCGCGCAGCATCGGCCCCGGATGCAGGACGACCGCCTGTTCGGGAAGCAGTCCCAGCCGCTTCTCGTTGAGCCCGTAGGTGATCGAGTACTCGCGCGGCGACGGGAAGAATCCACCGTTCATGCGCTCGGCCTGCACGCGCAACATCATCACCGCGTCCGCACCGGGCAGTTCGGCGTCCAGCGAATGCGACACCCGCACCGGCCACGCCTCCACACCGATCGGCAGCAGGGTGCGCGGCGCCACCAGCACGACCTCGGCACCGAGCAGCGACAGCAGCAGCGCATTCGACCGCGCCACCCGGCTGTGCAGGATGTCGCCGACCAGCACGACCCGCCGGCCCTCGAGGCCGCCGAGCCGCTGCCGCAGCGTCAGTGCGTCGAGCAGGGCCTGCGTCGGATGCTCGTGGGTGCCGTCACCGGCATTGATGATGGAGGGTCCACCGTCCGTGCTGCTCGAGGCCGCTGCACCGGTCCACGCGGCGATCTGGTGCGCCGCACCGGACGCCGGATGGCGGACGATCAGGGCGTCCGCACCGGCCGCGCGCAGCGTCATAGCGGTGTCGCGCAGCGACTCGCCCTTCTTCGCCGACGAACTGGACGCGCTGACGTTGATGACGTCCGCGCTCATCCACTTGCCCGCCACCTCGAACGACACCCGGGTGCGGGTGGAGTTCTCGTAGAACACCGTCATCACGGTGCGTCCCCGCAACGTCGGGAGTTTCTTGACCTCGCGGCCGAGCAGCGCCTGCTCGAAACGTTCCGCGTCGTCCAGCAGCGCGGTGGCCGAATCCCGGGTCAGATCCGCGATCGAGAGCAGGTGCTTCACTTGTGGTTCTCCTCCGCGTGCCCACTCGACAGCACCACACCGTCGCGGCCGTCGTGCTCGGCGAGCAGCACGTCGACAGCCTCGGTGCGGGCGGTGGGCACGTTCTTTCCTACGTAGTCGGCGCGCAACGGCAGCTCACGATGACCCCGGTCGACGAGGACCGCGAGCTGGACGGCGCGGGGGCGGCCCAGGTCCCGCAGCGCATCGAGCGCGGAGCGGACCGTGCGGCCGGAGAAGAGGACGTCGTCGACGAGCACCACCAGCGCGTTGTCGACACCGCCCTCGGGGACGGACGTCCGCTCGAGCGGGCGGTGCGGTTTGGTGCGCAGATCGTCGCGGTACAGGGTGATGTCGAGCGACCCGACCGGCGGGCGGACACCCGCGAACTCTTCGATCTTGTCGGCGAGGCGGGCGGCGAGCGTGGTGCCGCGAGTGGGAATGCCGATCAGGACGACGCGCGGGGCGGAGCCATCCGTGGCGTCGAGCGCGGTCTTCTCGATGATCTGATGGGCGATACGTGCAATGGTCCTGCCGACGTCGGCCGGGGACAGCAGTTCGCGAGCATGCGCGGGAAGGTCTGACGACCCTTCGGACGTGCGCATTCAGCGACCTCCTTCTCCGCCTCTCTGGACGGATCGTTAAAGGATGTCTGACGCGGACCAGCCTAGCAGCGGGCCGGTTCGCGGCGGACTCCGGGTGGATGGAGCCGGACGTGGAGAGCACACTGCCGCCCACCCCGGTGCGGGATGAGCGGCAGTGGCGTCATGTCAGGACTCGGTGGCGCCGTTCTCGGCGTCCTGCGCCCGCTGCGCCGTCGCGGCGGCAGCAGCCCGTACCTGCGGCGCGACCAGGACGACCTGACCGAGAATGCCGTTGACGAAGCCCGGGGACTCGTCGGTGGACAGTTCCTTCGCCAGTTCGACGGCCTCGTCGACCGCGACGACCGGAGGGACGTCGGTGGCGTGGAACAGTTCCCACACCGCGATCCGCAGGATCGCCCGGTCCACCGCGGGCAGCCGCTCGAGCGTCCAGTCCTGCAGGTGCGACTCGATCACCTGGTCCAGTCGGTCCAGGTTCTCGGCAACCCCCTCGACGATCGTCGCCGTGTACGGGGCGACCGGCGCGACGGATTCGTCCCGCGCAGCCAGACGCGCCCGATCCTCGGCGAGTTCGACGGGATCGACGTCCCGCGCCTCCGCCTCGAACAGGAAGTCGACGGCCCGCTTGCGGGCCTTGTGGCGTGCTCCGAGTTTCTTATGCGTACCCGACACTCAGGAATTCACACGCCCGAGGTAGTTGCCGTCACGCGAATCGATCTTCAGCTTGTCGCCGGTGTTGATGAACAGCGGGACCTGGATCTCGGCGTCGGTCTCGAGGGTCGCCGGCTTGGTGCCACCGGTGGAACGGTCGCCCTGCAGACCCGGATCGGTGTGCTTGACCACGAGCTCGACGGTGACGGGAAGCTCGACGAACAGCGGAACATCCTCGTGGGTCGCGACCTGCACCTCCATGTTCTCGAGCAGGAAGCGCGCGCTGTCACCGAGAAGACTCTCGCCGACCGGCACCTGGTCGTAGGTCTCGCCGTCCATGAAGATGTAGTCCGTACCGTCGTGGTACAGGTAGGTCATGTCACGACGGTCGACGGTGGCGGTCTCGACCTTGACGCCGGCGTTCCAGGTCTTGTCGACGGTCTTACCGGAGGTCACGTTCTTGATCTTCGTGCGCACGAAGGCCGGACCCTTACCGGGCTTGACGTGCTGGAATTCGAGGATCTGCCACAGCTGGCCCTCGATCTTCAGCACGAGTCCGTTCTTGAAATCACTGGTATCTGCCACTTGGGTTCGCGTCTCCTTCAGACGATCGTGAGGTCCTTGCCGGTGAGGGTGAGGAGCTCGGGCCCCTGATCGCGGACGACGAGCGTGTCCTCGATCCGGACGCCACCGCGTCCGGAGAAGTACACGCCC
Organism: Prescottella sp. R16; assembly: GCF_030656875.1. Taxonomy (NCBI): domain Bacteria; kingdom Bacillati; phylum Actinomycetota; class Actinomycetes; order Mycobacteriales; family Nocardiaceae; genus Rhodococcus; species Prescottella sp. R16. The sequence goes on along the minus strand of NZ_CP130943.1, from coordinate 2,004,029 downwards.
GGCTCGACGGTCACCACCGCACCGGCTAGCAGTGTACCGGTGCCGAGCGCACCTATCCCCGGTGCTTCGTGGATCTCCAGGCCGACACCGTGGCCGAGTCCGTGCAGGAACAGCTCCCCGTGACCGGCGTCGTCGATCACCGTCCGGGCCGCGGCGTCCACCGCTGCCACCGGGACCCCCGGAGCGAGCGCGGCCCGACCGGCGGCCTGCGCCCGAGCGACGACGTCGTACACGTCGCGCTGCCAGTCCGCGGCCTGCTCGAGCACATAGGTGCGGGTCATGTCCGAGTGGTAGCCGCCGACCTGCGCACCGAAGTCGAGTTTGACGAAGTCCCCGGACCGCAGCACCGCCCCCGTCGGCCGGTGGTGCGGGACGGCCGAGTTCGGACCGGCGGCCACGATCGTCTCGAACGAGATGCCGTCGGCGCCGTGATCGAGCATGAGCGATTCGAGTTCCCGCCCCACCTCCTTCTCGGTCCGCCCGGGGCGCAGGCCACCACGCGCGATCAGGTCCGCGAGCGCCCGGTCCGCGACCGCGCACGCCCGCCGCAGCAGTTCGATCTCGGCCTCGTCCTTGACTTCCCGCAAGCCCTCGACCAGGCGCGGCGCCCGCACCAGGCCGGGTGCGGACGCGGACCATGCCGCGTGCTGATCGACCGTGACGGCGTGACTCTCGAATCCGATCGGACCGGCGCCCGCCCGGTCCAGCAGCACCGGGACGACCGCCCGGGTGATCTCGGCACGCAGATCCGGCACCTGCTCCCCCACCTGCACGAGGTAACGGCCGTCGGTGGCGATCACCGTGTGGTCCTCGGCGCCGTGTCCGTCGGACGCGGACACCAGCAGCGCGGCATTCGATCCGGTGAACCCGGTGAGGTAGCGGATGTTGAGCAGATCGGTCACCAGCAGGGCGTCGAGTCCGCGGTCACGGAGAAGGGCCCGCAGGCGCTCGCGGCGGGCAGCGGTCGGGTGGGACACCGGGGCGATCGACATGCCCCCGAAACTACCGTCCACCGGGGACTCTGCGGCGGATGCACCCGACGTGTCCGACGCCTCTCCGGAGCGTTTGTGTGGGTTAGGACACACGCGGTGAATCGTGCTGGTTACGCTGTGTCACATGAATGGGTGGGTCGTACGAGGCCTCGGTCTCGCATTGGTACACGTGGTGGTGCGCACATTCCTGGGGGCCGCGGTCACGCAGTGGCCCGAACAGGGCTCCGTCATGCGGTGGTTCTCGCTGGTCGTCGTGATCCTCGCGGCGTTCCTGTGGGGTGCGTTCGACGGTATCCGTGATCGGCGCGCCCACTCCGACCCGGACGACGGCGTCGACCTGACGATGCCGTGGCTGAAGGCCGCGTTCGTCGCCGGCATCCTCGCCGGTGTCGGATCGTGGCTCGTCGGCACGATCTTCGACATCGCGGTCACCAGCAACGGCTTGTTCTTCGAGCTGACGTCCGGTGCCGCGTTCACGGTGTTGCTGGTGTTCGTCCCCGCCATGATCGGTACCGCACTCGGCCGGTTCGTCGCCGGCCGCGACAACCACACGACAAAGCACACCGGCACGCACACCGACACCGGACCGGTCGCCGACGACACCGACACCGTGGTGTTCGCTCCGGTCACCGCCGACGGCACCGCAGGTGGTGCGCACCGCGCCGACAGCTGACCCGATACGAGAAAGAGCCCGAGACGGTGCATCCGTCTCGGGCTCTTCGTCGTTCGCGGCCCGTCAGCCGCGTTCGGCCAGGAACCTCAGGGCCAGCGGGTAGCCGGCGACGCCGAGGCCGACGATGCAGCCGGTCGCGATCGGGCTCAGGTACGACTGGTGCCGGAACTCCTCGCGCGCGTGCACGTTCGAGATGTGCAGTTCCACCAGCCCGGCCGTCAGCTCGGCACACGCATCGCGCAACACCACCGACGTGTGGGTGAGACCACCCGCGTTGAGGATCACCGGCTCCCCCGCGTCGGCGGCGTCGTGGATCCAGCCGAGCAGCTCCCCCTCGTGATCGCTCTGCCGGACCACGACCTCGATCCCGAGTTCGGCCGCGGCCCGCTCACACAGGGCGACGAGGTCGTCGTGCGTCGTCGACCCGTACACCTCGGGCTGGCGTTTGCCGAGCCGCCCCAGGTTCGGGCCGTTGATCACCTGGACCCTCACAGCAGGATCGCCCCGCCGCTCGGGCGCTCGTCCCGGGCGATCGCCGAGTAGGCGGCCGCGAGCAGGGTCGGGTCCGGGCCCTCGAGCCGGCCCGGCTTCGCCAGACCGTCGAGCACCACGAACCGCAGCATGCCGTTGCGGTTCTTCTTGTCGGTCTGCATGCCCTTCAGCAGGTCCGCGAACGCGTCCCCGTCGTACGTGGTGGGCAGCCCGACCAGCTCGAGGATCGTGCGGTGCCGGTCGGCGGTCGCGTCGTCGAGACGACCCGCGAGCCGTCCCAGCTCCGCCGCGAACACCAGTCCGACGGACACCGCCGCACCGTGACGCCAGCGGTAGCGCTCACGACGCTCGACGGCGTGCCCGAGGGTGTGCCCGTAGTTGAGGATCTCCCGCAGGCTCGACTCCTTGAGGTCGGCGGCCACAACGGACGCCTTGACCTCGACGGAACGGCGGATCAGCTCGGGCAGCACGGTACCTGCCGGATCGAGCGCGGCCTCCGGATCGGCCTCGATGAGATCGAGGATCACCGGGTCGGCGATGAAACCGGTCTTGATGATCTCGGCCATGCCGGCGACGATCTCGTTGCGCGGCACCGTCTCGAGCGTCGCCAGATCGACGAGCACCGCGGACGGCTCGTGGAACGCGCCGACGAGGTTCTTACCGGCCTCGGTGTTGATGCCGGTCTTGCCGCCGACCGCGGCATCCACCATCGCGAGCAGCGTCGTCGGCACGTGCACGATCCGCACACCCCGCATCCACGTGGCCGCGACGAACCCGGCCAGGTCGGTGGCGGCACCGCCACCGAGGCTGACGATCGCGTCGCTGCGGGTCAGCCCGATCCGACCGAGCACCTCCCAGCAGAAGCCCGCGACCGCGAGATCCTTGCCGTCCTCGGCGTCCGGGATCTCGATGCGATGCGCGTCGATCCCCTTCTCCGCCAACGCGGCCCGCACCGCCTCCGCCGTCTCCGCGAGCGGGGGCTGGTGGAAGATCGCCACCGTGCGGGTGCCCTCGAGTTCCTCGACGAGTTCGCCGAGCAGACCCCGCCCGATGATCACCGGGTAGGGATCGGCTGTTGCCACCTGGACGCGTACCGGTTCGGTCACTGCTCTACTGCTCCGCTTCTGTGTGCTCTGCCGGACTGTGCTCCCCCGGAGGATCCGGGAAAGGCTCGCCGGTCAACTTCGTCACCAACTGCTGGACCACCCGGCTCGGGCTCCGGCTGTCGGTGCGCATCCTGATCGTCGCCACCTGCCGGTACAACGGCCGGCGACGCCGCATCAACGCGTGGTACTTGCCCTTGGGATCGCCGCCGGTCAGCAGCGGCCGGCCCGTCGTGGCACCGGTCCGCTTCAGTCCTTCCGCGACACTGATCTCCAGGTACACCACGGTGTGCCCGGACAGCCGCTCCCGGGTGCGCGGCGACAGGATCGCCCCACCACCGAGCGAGACGACACCGTCGTGCGTCGCGAGCGCGTCCGCGACGACCCGTTCCTCGACGTCCCGGAAGTACGGCTCCCCGTCGGCCTCGAAGATCTCCGGGATCGTCCGACCCTCCCGACGCTCGATCTCGACGTCGGTGTCGAGCAGTTCGAGGTCGAGCGCCTGCGCGAGCCGCCGCCCGATGGTCGACTTGCCCGCACCCGGCGGCCCGATCAGCACGGCACGCGGCGTCATGCGATCACCGCGGCGGACGGGCCGCGATGCCGTCGACGTACCGCTCGAAGTTCGACCGGGTCTCGGCGATCGAGTCGCCGCCGAACTTCTCGAGCGCGGCCTGCGCCACGACGAGCGCGACCATCGCCTCGGCGACGACACCCGCAGCCGGGACCGCGCACACGTCGGAACGCTGATGGATGGCGACGGCTTCCTCACCGGTCGACATGTCGACGGTGGACAGGGCACGCGGGACGGTGGAGATCGGCTTCATCGCCGCCCGCACCCGCAGGGCCTCCCCGTTGGTCATACCACCCTCGAGGCCGCCGGCCCGGTTCGTGGACCGCAGGACGCCGTCCGGGCCGGGACGCATCTCGTCGTGGGCGGCGCTGCCCCGGCGGCGGGCGGTCTCGAAGCCGTCGCCGACCTCGACACCCTTGATCGCCTGGATGCCCATGAGGGCCGCGGCCAGCTTCGAGTCGAGCCGGTCGGCACCGCTGATGAACGAGCCGAGCCCGACGGGCAGGCCGTGGACCACGACCTCGACGACGCCACCGAGGGTGTCGCCGTCCTTCTTGGCGGCCTCGATCTCCGCGATCATCGAAGATTCTGCGTTCTCGCCAAAAGCCCGCACCGGGCTGGCGTCGATCGCCTCGAGGTCGCCGGGCTGCGGCTCCGGACCGGTGTACGGCTCGGACGCGCCGATGGACACGACGTGCGACAGGACCTCGACGCCGAACAACTGCTTCAGGAACTGGCGGGCGACGGTACCGGCGGCCACCCGGGCCGCGGTCTCGCGGGCACTGGCCCGCTCGAGGACGGGGCGGGCGTCGTCGAAACCGTACTTGAGCATGCCCGAGTAGTCGGCGTGGCCGGGGCGCGGACGGGTGAGCGGGGCATTGCGGGCCTGACCGGCGAGTTCGTCCTCGTCGACCGGGTCGGCCGACATGATCGTCTCCCACTTGGGCCACTCGGTGTTACCGACCTCGACAGCGATCGGGCCGCCGAGGGTGCGGCCGTGCCGCACACCACCGATGATCGTGACCTTGTCGGCCTCGAACTTCATGCGGGCGCCGCGACCGTAGCCGAGACGGCGGCGCGCGAGCTGCGCCGAAACGTCGTCGGACGTCACCTCGACGCCGGCGACCATCCCCTCGAGCATGGCGACGAGGGCGGGACCATGGGACTCTCCAGCAGTTATCCAGCGCAACACGCCTCGCATCTTTCCACGTCCGAAGTCACAGGCACCACAGGGATACCGCGGTGGCCGCGCACATCGACGGCCCGTGCGCGACCACGGCCCCACGATTACGGCACAGGAGACCGGCGGCAGCGGTGATCGCGGGGGCGAGGGCCGCCGCCGCCAGCCAGGCCGACGCCCCCGCCACCCCGGTCACGGCGCCGAGCCCGAATGCGAGTTTGACGTCCCCGGCACCCATCGCGGCGGGTGCGATCAGGTGCAGCACCAGATACGTTCCGGTGAGCAGCAGCGCACCTGCGAGCGCGGCCCGCCCGTGCCCGGTCGCGGTGGCCACCGCGACCGCCGCTGCCGCCCCGGGGAGGGTGAGGGCATTCGGCAGACGCCGCACCCGCAGGTCGACGACACTCGCCGCGAGCATCCACCACACCAGCACCCACGCCGGCACCAACAGGACCGACGGCCCGACCCGGTAGGCGGCGGCCACGAAACCCGCCGCACACGCGGCCTCGAACACGTGGGCCGGGGCCGGGGCCGGGGCGCCGCTCGTCCACCGGGCCGGCAGCCGGCGCGTCCCGCACCCCACCACGGCGCCGGCGAGAGCCGCGACGATCACGATCCATGTCATGCCGGCGAGCGTGGCACGTCGGACGACCCCCACCCGGCCGCCGACCTGCGCCGACGGATTCGCCTGTGGACGAACGAGGAGCTGTGGACGAACACCCCCGCCCGCAGCGGCGGAACTCGGCTACCGGATCGCGGCGGCCATCGCCTCGCGGGGTGCGGGCATCCCGGTGAACTGTTCGACCTGCCCGTACGCCTGGTTGAGGAGCATGGCCAGTCCCCCGACGACGGTGCCGCCGGCGCGGGTGACGGCGTCGGCGAGCGGCGTCGGCCACGGGTCGTAGATCGCGTCGAGCACGAACGGGGCACGGCCGATCACGTCGGCGTACGGGGCCGCCCCGGACGCGGGCACGGTGCTGACGAGGACTGCGGCGTCCGCGCACGCCCCGGCGAGCCGGGCATCGTCGAATGTGCTGTGCCGCACCGCCAGTCCCACCGTTTCGGCACATTCCAGGGTGGCGCGGGTGCGTCCGGCGTCGCGGGCCACGACCGTCACCGACGCGACCCCGAGATCGGCGAGCGCGACCAACGCGGGCCGCGCCGTGCCACCGGCCCCGACCACGACGGCCGACGCCCCGGTCACATCACCGAGGCCGCCGTCGAGGAGGGCGCCGCGGACACCGTCGACGTCGGTGCAGTCGGCGCGCCAGCCGGCGTCGGTGCGGACGAGGGTGTTCGCGGAGCCGATCGTGACGGCCCGCGCGGTGCGCTCGTCCGCGAACTCGAGGGCCGCGACCTTGCCGGGCATCGTCACCGACAGTCCCACCCAGTCCGGGCCGAGTCCGGACACCAGGGTCGGCAACTGTTCGCCGGTGCACTCGATGCGCTCGTACGTCCAGTCGTCGAGTCCCAGCGCGCGGTACGCGGCCAGGTGCAGCAGCGGCGACTTCGAATGCGCGATGGGGCTGCCCAGCACCGCGGCTTTCCGGGCCTCATGTACCGACACGTCGATCACCGTCCACTGTCGAGGATGCCGCTGCGCTGCGCCAGCTGAATGTTCGCGAGGTGCTCGTCGTAGCTGCGGGTGAAGAGCGTGGTGCCCTTCTTGTCGATCGTCACGAAGTACAGGTAGTCGCCGGGCGCCGGATTCTCCACGGCACGAAGCGCATCGATGCTCGGCGACGCGATCGGTGTCGCGGGCAGCCCCGGCATCGCGTACGTGTTCCACGGGGTGACGCGGGCCCGGTCCTCGTCGGTGGTGGCGACCTCGGTCTCGTCGAGCGCGTAGTTGACCGTCGAATCGAACTGCAGCGGTTGATCGACCGCGAGCCGGTTCAGGACGACACGTCCGACCTTCGCGAAATCGGACGGCAGCGCTTCGCGTTCGACGAGCGACGCCACGATCAGCATCTGGTACGGGTCGAGTCCGACGTTCGCTCCGGCCGTCTCGAGACCGGTCGACTCGTAACGGGCGGCGCTCGCGCCGACCAGTTGCCGCAGCACCTCGGTGGCGGATTCGGTGGGGTCGAAGTCCCAGCTGCCGGCCGCGATGAGACCTTCGAGCTGACGGGCCCGGTCCGGGACGTGCTCCACCCGGGCGCGGGCCCAGGCCGGGACCCCCAGCGCCTCGAGATCCGTACTCGCACCGGCCTGTTCGAGATCGGAGTAGGACAGGCACGTGGGTGCCTCGTCGGGGCCGACGCAGCTGGCCTCGGCGACGAGCGTGTAGATGCCCTTCTTCACCGCCCCGGTCTGCACGTCCCGGGTGTCGTGCAGCTGACGGCCCTCCGAGATCACCAGCGCCCCGACCCGCGACGTCGGCGACACCAGTGCCGACACCGCGTCGGTGCCCGAGATCTGTGTGGCGATCGAGTAGAAGCCGGGCTGCACCGAACTGATCGCGTCGTTGCGCAGCGCCGCCCGATAGAACGCGGCGGAACTCTTGACGACGTCCTTGTCGGCCATCGCGGACGCGATCTGGTTCGCGGTGTCACCGGCGTGGACCTGCACGACGACCTCGGGGCCGCCCGGTCCGGCATAGTCGGCGACGTCACCGCCGACGAGCTTGTCGTAGGCCGCGAATCCGGCGGCGCCGACACCACCGAGGAGGACGGCACCGGCGAGGACGCCGATGACCCGGGCCCGACGCTTGCGGCGGGCCGCGGCCTGCATCCGCCGGGCCTCCGCCCGGGTGACCACCCCGACCTCGGTCGGCAGGGCCCGCCGTTCGACGTCGGAATACCCGTCGTCGTACCGGTAGTCGTCGTACTCCGGTTCGTACCCGTACTCCGACCGGTAGTCGGGGGGTGTCTCGTAGTCGGGGTACCCCGTCGGCTGCCGGTGGTCGGTCACAGGCCGCCCTCCGTGGGTCGGCCGCTACCGTCCGGGTCCGTCACGTTCACCGCTGCACTCCGCTCGTCCAACCATCCCTGCAAGATCGCCACGGCGGCGGCCTGATCGATCATCGGCCGCTGCCCCTTGGCGCGGACCCCGCTCTCGCGCAGCGCGCGTGACGCGGTGACCGTCGAGAATCGCTCGTCGGCCATCCGCACCGGAACGGGGTCGATCGCACGCCGCAGCCGGCGGGCGAACGCGGATGCGAGGCCCGCGGCCCTGCCCGGTTCGCCGCGCAACGTCTGCGGCAGTCCGACGATAACCTCGACCGCCTCGTACTCCTCGACGATGGCGACAATCCGCCGGATGTCCGGCGCGTCGGGGCCGCGTTCCTTGGATCGGGCGACGGTCTCCACCGGGGTCGCGAGGATGCAGTCGGGATCACACGAGGCGACCCCGATCCGCACACTGCCGACGTCGATGCCGATGCGGCGTCCACGACCGGGGTCGTCGACACCCGGATGGTCGGGGCCCGACCTGTCGATACGGTCGGGGCCCGGCGCTTCCGGCGGCACTACTAGGAGTTCCCGACCAGTTCGGCGACCCGGCCTCGCACCCCGTCGAGGGCAGCGGGGATGCCGGTGGCGTCGGAGCCGGAGCCCTGCGCCATGTCGGCCTTGCCGCCGCCGCGGCCGCCGATCTGCGGGCCGAAGCTGGACACGAGCTTGCCGGCCTCGATCCCGAGGTCCCGGGCGGCCTGCGTGGTGGCGACCACGAACGGCACCTTGCCGTCGGCGTCGCCGAGCAGCACGATCACCGCCGGCTGCGTGCCGAAGCGGGCGCGGATGTCGGTGACGAGACCGCGCAGGTCGTTGCCGCCGACACCGTCGGGGGCCTGTTCGGCGACGAGGAGCACGTCACCGATGCGGTGCGCCTTGTCGACGTAGCTGCCGGCCGCGGCGAGCACCGCGGCGGCCTTGGTGGCCTCGAGTTCCTTCTCGGCGACCTTGAGTCGTTCGACGAGGGCCTCGATGCGGGCCGGAACCTCCTCGGACGGCACCTTCAGCGACGACGCGACCCCGGCGAGCAGTGCCCGCTCCTTCGCGAGGTAGCGGTAGGAGTCGAGGCCGACGTACGCCTCGACGCGGCGGGCACCGGAACCGACGGACGATTCACCGAGCAGCGTGATCTGACCGATCTGCGCCGACGTCTGCACGTGGGTGCCACCGCACAGCTCCATCGAGAACGGTCCGCCGATCTCGACGACCCGTACCTCGTCGCCGTAGTTCTCGCCGAACAGGGCCATCGCACCCATCTGCTTGGCCTTGTCCAGGTCGGTGACGAACGTGTTGACACTGTGGTTGGCGGCGACGGCCTCGTTGGCGAGGGCCTCGATCTCGGTGAGCTGCTGCGCCGACAGCTGGTTCTGCCACGCGAAGTCGAACCGCAGGTAGCCGGGCTTGTTGAGCGAGCCCTTCTGGGTGGCGTTCGGTCCGAGGATCTGCCGCAGCGCCGCATGCACCATGTGGGTGCCGGAGTGGCCCTGTGTCGCGCCCTTGCGCCAGTGCGGGTCGACCTGCACGAGGACGACGTCGCCCTCGGTGATCTGGCCCTCCTCGACGGTGGACTTGTGTACCCACACCTTCTTGGCGATCTTCTGCACGTCGTCGACCTTGACCCGCAGACCGGACGCGGTGATGGCGCCGATGTCGGCGATCTGGCCGCCGGCCTCCGCGTACAGGGGGCTGCGGTCCAGAATGATCTCGATCTCCTGGCCGGCCGTGGCGGTGGGCACCCGGACGCCGTTCGAGACGAGCGCGAGGACGTGCGCCTCGGACACCAGCTCCTCGAAGCCGGTGAACTCGGTGGCGCCGCGGTCGACGAACTCCTTGTAGACGCTCAGGTCGGCGTGCGCGTGCTTGCGGGACTGGGCGTCCTGCTTGGCGCGGGTGCGCTGCTCGGCCATGAGGGTGCGGAAGCCGTCCTCGTCGACGGACAGGCCGGCCTCGGCGGCCATCTCGAGGGTGAGGTCGATCGGGAAGCCGTAGGTGTCGTGCAGGACGAACGCCTCGTTGCCGCCGAACACCTTCTTGCCCGCGGACTTGACCTCGCCGGCCTCGGCCTCGAACCGCTTGGAGCCGGCGTCGAGGGTGCGCAGGAACGCGGTCTCCTCGCCGACGGCGATCCCGAGGATGCGCTCGAAGTCGGTGGTGAGGACCGGGTACGACGGCGACATGGTGTCACGGACGACGGTGACGAACTCGGCCATGCTGGGCTTCTCGGCGCCGAGCAGCTTCGCGGAGCGGATGATGCGGCGCAGCAGGCGTCGCAGCACGTAGCCGCGGCCCTCGTTGCCGGGGGTGACGCCGTCGGCGATGAGCATGACGGCGGTGCGGGCGTGGTCCGCGATGACCCGGAACCGTACGTCCGCCTCGGGGTCGGTGCCGTACGTGCGGCCGGACAGTTCCTCGGCCTTGGTGATGACGGGACGGACCAGGTCGGTCTCGTACACGTTGTCGACGCCCTGCAGCAGGAACGCGACACGCTCGACGCCCATGCCCGTGTCGATGTTCTGCTTGGGCAGCGGGCCGAGGATCTCGAAGTTGTCCTTGCCGGTGCCCTCGCCGCGCTCGTTCTGCATGAACACGAGGTTCCAGATCTCGAGGTAGCGGTCCTCGTCGGCCTCGGGGCCGCCCGGTGCGCCGTATTCGGGGCCGCGGTCGTAGTAGATCTCCGAGCAGGGGCCGCACGGGCCGGGCACACCCATCGACCAGTAGTTGTCGGCCATGCCGCGGCGCTGGATGCGCTCGTCGGGGATACCGGCCTCTTCCTTCCAGATGTCGCGGGCCTCGTCGTCGTCGAGGTAGACGGTGACCCACAGACGTTCGGGGTCGAAGCCGTAGCCGCCGTCCTCGACGCTGTTCGTCAGCAGCGACCACGCGTGCTTGATGGCGCCGCGCTTGAAGTAGTCGCCGAAGCTGAAGTTGCCGGCCATCTGGAAGAACGTGTTGTGCCGGGTGGTGACGCCGACGTTCTCGATGTCACCGGTGCGCACGCACTTCTGCACGCTGGTCGCGGTGTCGTACGGCGGGGTCTGCTGTCCGAGGAAGTACGGCTTGAACTGCACCATGCCGGCGTTGACGAACAGCAGGTTCGGATCGTCGAAGATCAGCGAGGCGCTGGGCACCTCGGTGTGGCCCGCCTTGACGAAATGGTCGAGGAAGCGCCTACGGATCTCGTGGGTCTGCACCTGGGTTCGTCCTTACCTGTGTTCCATCGGATGACTCTGAATAGCTCTGACTAGCTCGGTATTCGTCCGCCGATGCCACCGCCGGGGCGTCCCGGCAGCGCAAATCGGCCTTCGGCAAGCTTAACGCTCACGCGCGAGCGGATTGTTTCCCGTCCGTGACCTGCCGGGACGGTCAGCGTCCTCGTACGATCCGGCGGAGCTTCCCGACGCGGGCGGCGATCTCCCGTTCGGCGCCGTGCGTGGTGGGTTCGTAGTAGTCGACGCCGACGAGCTCGTCGGGCGGATACTGCTGCCGCAGCACCCCGTCCGGGTGCTCGTGCGGGTACTTGTAGCCGATACCGCTACCGAGTCCGGTGGCGCCCGCATAGTGGTTGTCCCGCAGGTGCGGGGGCACGAGTCCGGACCTGCCGGCGGCGACGTCGGCCATCGCGGCACCGAGCGCGGCGATGACGGCCCCGGACTTGGGTGCGGTCGCGAGATGGATGGTGGCCTGCGCCAGCGCGAGCCGCGCCTCGGGCATCCCGATCAGCTGCACGGCCTGCGCCGCGGCGGTCGCCGTCTGCAGGGCCGTCGGATCGGCCATGCCGATGTCCTCGCTGGCGTGCACGACGAGCCGGCGGGCGATGAACCGTGGGTCCTCTCCCGCCGTGATCATCCGGGCCAGGTAGTGCAGGGCGGCGTCGACGTCGGAGCCGCGGATCGACTTGATGAACGCGCTGATGACGTCGTAGTGCTGGTCGCCGTCCCGGTCGTAGCGGACGGCGGCCTTGTCGACACTCGCCTCGACCGTGGCGAGGTCGAGGAGGGCGGGACGCTCGCCGCTGCGGTCGAGCGCGGTGCCGGCGGCGGCCTCGAGCGCGGTCAGTGCGCGCCGGGCGTCGCCGGAGGCGAGACGGACCAGATGCTCGAGCGCGTCGTCGGCGATGTCGACGGCCCCACCGAGGCCACGCTCGTCGGTGCGGGCGCGTTCGATCACGGTGCGGATGTCGTCGGAGGTGAGGGACTGCAACTGCAGCACCAGCGACCGGGACAGCAGCGGCGAGACCACCGAGAACGACGGGTTCTCGGTGGTGGCCGCGACGAGCAGCACGATGCGGTTCTCGACCGCGGCGAGCAACGCGTCCTGCTGCGTCTTGGAGAACCGGTGCACCTCGTCGATGAACAGGACCGTCTGCTCGCCCTGCAGGAGCCGACGCCGGGCCAGTTCGATGACCCCGCGCACCTCCTTGACCCCGGCGGACAGGGCGGACAGCGACTCGAACGTGCGTCCGGTGGCACCGGAGATCAGCGACGCGAGCGTGGTCTTGCCGGTGCCGGGTGGCCCGTACAGCAGGACCGACGACGCCCCCGATCCCTCGACGAGCCGGCGCAGCGGCGTGCCCGGCCCGAGCAGATGCTGCTGGCCGACCACTTCGGACAGCGCCGCCGGACGCATCCGGACCGCGAGGGGGGCGTCGTGTGCGGGGCCGGGGGTCGCCCGGGGCGACGCCGGTGGGATCGGGGCCGGCTCCGGTTCGGCGGCCGGGGCCTCGAACAGGCCCGCGTCGGCGGCGGGATCCGTGTCGCCGAAGAAATCAGTCACGCCCCGACGCTACTAGGCCTCCCGCCGAGCCTCACCGACCGAACAGTGACGCGAAGAATCCGCGCTTCGTGGGCCGCTCGCACGTGCACTGCCGCGACTTCGGCACCGAGCGCATGACGTCGTCGACGTGTTGGCCGCAGCCACTCCACGTCGTCTTGGAACAGGTGGTGCAGGTGACGGCACGGCACATGGGATCTCCTCGGATCGGATGGGGTGGGACGTGGACGGAACAACGCCGCCGAATATACCCCTAGGGGTATAAGAAATCGAGCGCCACGCCCCTACCAGCACGGATTACGTTGTAAAGTCATTTCTTTACAACGTAAGGAAACGGATGCCCCGGAGCCGCGACAGTCTTTCCCTGAAGGGGATCGTGGACGCCGCGACGGCCCTGGCCGACGAACACGGATCCGCGACCGTGCCGCTACGCGCCGTCGGAGACCGCCTCGGATGCACCGCGATGGCGCTGTACACGTACGTCGACGGCAAGGACGATCTGCTCGCGATCATGTACGACCACGCCCACGACGGGCTCGCCACACCGCCGCCGATGTCGGTGACGGACTGGGCGGACCGACTGCTCGACCGCTACCTCGTCCACCCCTGGATGCTGGATCTGGTGCACACCCGCCCCGCGGTCGGACCGCACCAGCAGGCGGTGCTCGACGCCCTGCTGGCCATCCTGCTCCCCGGTGGTCTCGATCGCCGCGACGTCGCGGCGATCGCGTCGGCGGTGTTCACCCTGACCGCGGCAGCAGCACGGACGACCGTCGACTCCCCCGATCTGGGTGTCGTCGCCCGCGACAACCTGCATCGGGCCGTCGATCTACTACTGCGCGGCGCGGCACCCACCGCAGGCGACTAGCGGTCAGCCGAGCGTCTCGCGCAACCGGCCGACGACGAGGGTCGCGTGCTCGGTGAGCGCGGAGTTCCCGGACCGGTCCGCGAACTCCGCGAGATGCTCCCACCGGGAGATCAACACATCTGCCCGCGGTGCGGACAACTGGTGGTCCCGGACCGCGGCGATCCGCGCATAGTCCTCGGGCAGGAACAGATACGTCGACAGCCACACCCACACCAACTGCGCGTCGAGGACCCGCTCGGTGAGCAGCGCGTCGTCACCGAGGGCCGGCCACATGCCGACCACCTCGGCGCGCCACGCCTCGGTCATGGCCCGGGCCCGGTCGTACGACAGGTCGACGCTGCACAGGCACGCCGGGAACGACACCAGCGCGTACGCGAGATCGAGGGTGGCGTCCCGGAAGCCGCCCCACTCGTAGTCGAGGAAGCGCACACCGGCGTCGTTGACGATGATGTTGTCGGGGCACAGATCCGACGGGCTGAACGCCCGGAACCGGCCGCCGCCGAACAACTTCGTGGCCCGGTCGGCGATCTCGACCACCTCGGCCGGTACCTCGACACCGAGGTGGTCGGCGAGCAGTGCCGGCACGGTCGCGAGGGCGTCCGTGGCTTGTTCGGCGACCACGTCGCCGCAGTGCGCGACCTCGGCGCGGCGCAACAGCGCGGTGAAGTCCTCTTCGCGGCCGACGGTGGCCGCGTGCATGCGTCCCAGCGCCTGCGCCATCGCCATCAGCGAGTTCGTGACGGTGTCCGGATCATCGCTGTCGAGCAGCGACGCGAACGGGGTGGAGTCGCCGAGATCACCGAGAACGAGAAGGCGCTCGTCGAAGTCGTACGCGAGCAGTTCGGCCCCGGGCCGGTTCTCGGTCGCGAGGGCAGTCGCGAACTGGTAGGAGACGGCCTCCCGCAGGAACGCCACGTCCACCGGGACGTCGACCGGGCCGGGCTCCGCGTCGGTGGCCGCCGAGTCGGGGTTCAGGACCTGCTTGAGAACGAGCGTCCGAGGCAACGAGAACGGGTTCTCCGCGACCCGTACCCGGAGCACGATCGTGCGGCCGCTCCCCCCGAGGTCGACCGGGTCGACGAGCCGGACCGTGGCACCGGTCCGGCGGGTGAGCAACTTCTCTGCTGCGGCTACCACCTCGGAGAGGGGCTCCGTCAATATCGCGGTCATCGCTCCTCAACCTACCCGGCAGAACGGCGTCCGGCCCGGCATATACGACCCGACTGCCGGGACGAACGCCCCTGACCTGCACGAACATCGGGTCACAGATCGATTACGGCCCCGTCCGCGACGATGCGTGGACGGGGCCGTAACCGAAACGAGACGGGTACTACTCGGCAGCCGCGACCGGTTCCGGCTTGGCGTCGATGCCCGATTCCTTGCGCTGCAGTTCCGTGATCGGCGCGGGGGCGTCGGTCAGCGGGTCCACACCGCCACCGGACTTCGGGAACGCGATGACCTCGCGGATCGAGTCGAGGCCCGCGAGCAGTGCGGTGATGCGGTCCCAGCCGAACGCGATGCCGCCGTGCGGGGGCGCGCCGTACGCGAAGGCGTCGAGCAGGAAGCCGAACTTGTCCTCGGCCTCCTCGTGCGAAATGCCCATCACCGCGAAGACCCGCTCCTGGACGTCCTTGCGGTGGATACGGATCGAGCCGCCGCCGATCTCGTTGCCGTTGCAGACGATGTCGTAGGCGTAGGCCAGAGCCGAACCCGGATCGGTGTCGAACGTGTCGATCGACTCCGGCTTGGGCGACGTGAACGCGTGGTGCACCGCGGTCCACGCGCTGTATCCGAGGGCGACGTCACCGCTCGCGGTCGCGTCCGCGGCCGGCTCGAACAGCGGGGCGTCGACGATCCACACGAACTCCCACGCGTCGGGGTCGATGAGGTTCTGCTTGCGGGCGATCTCGCCGCGGGCGGCACCGAGCAGCGCGCGCATCGGCTTGGTCGCACCGGCCGCGAAGAAGATGCAGTCGCCGGGCTGCGCGCCCACATGGGCGGCCAGACCGTCGCGCTCGGCGTCGGTGAGGTTCTTCGCGACCGGGCCGCCGAGGGTGCCGTCCTCGCCGACCAGCACGTACGCGAGCCCCTTGGCGCCGCGCTGCTTGGCCCATTCCTGCCATGCGTCGAGCTGCTTGCGCGGCTGGCTCGCGCCACCCGGCATGACGACGGCGCCGACGTACTCGGCCTGGAACACCCGGAAGGTGGTGTCCTTGAAGAAGTCCATGCACTCGACGAGCTCGACACCGAACCGCAGGTCCGGCTTGTCGGAACCGAAGCGGCGCATCGCCTCCGCGTACGTCATGCGCGGGATCGGGGTGGTGATCTCGTAGCCGATGAGCTTCCACACCGCGTGCAGGATCTCCTCGGCGAGGAGGATCACGTCCTCCTGCGTCACGAAGCTCATCTCGATGTCGAGCTGCGTGAACTCGGGCTGACGGTCGGCCCGGAAGTCCTCGTCGCGGTAGCAGCGGGCGATCTGGAAGTAGCGTTCGATGCCACCGACCATGAGCAGCTGCTTGAACAGCTGCGGGGACTGCGGCAGCGCGTAGAAGCTGCCCGGCTGCAGACGGGCGGGCACCAGGAAGTCGCGGGCGCCCTCCGGGGTGGAGCGGGTCAGGGTCGGGGTTTCGACCTCGACGAACTCGTGGTGCGCGAGCACGGACCGGGCCGCGGCGTTGACCTTCGAGCGCAGCCGGATCGCATGCGCCGGGCCCTCACGCCGCAGGTCGAGGTAGCGGTGCTTGAGACGCGCCTCCTCGCCCGGCTGGTCGTCGAGCTGGAACGGCAGCGGCGCGCTCTCGTTGAGGACCTCGAGTTCCGTCGCGTCGACCTCGATCGCGCCGGTCGGGATCTCGAAGTTCTGGTTGCCCTCGGGACGGACCTCGACCTTGCCGGTGACCTTGACGCAGTACTCGGCGCGCAGACGGTGCGCCTGCTCGAGCACGTCACCCGCGCGGAACACGACCTGGGACACACCGGACGCGTCACGGAGATCGATGAAGATCACCCCGCCGTGATCACGCCGCCGGGCCACCCAGCCGGTGAGGGTGACGGTCTGCTCGGCGTGCTCGGGTCGTAGCGAGCCGGCCAGGTGAGTGCGCAGCACGGGATTCCTTTCACAAACGTTCGGCACAGCAATCGGTCCGCGCCCGGGGCACGGACTTTCTGTTGCTGCGATCCTACGGAGGCACCTCGGGTTATCGGAAACGCACGCCCGGATTACTGGAATGCTGTTACGACCGGCACAGCAGATTCGGACAGGGAGCAGCCAGAGATGACCTTCCACGACAACGCACACGTCGATGTGGGACGGGTGTCCACGAGCGGCGGCGGTGGCGGCCGGGGCGGCAAACTCGCGCTCGGCGGCGGCGCCGGCGGCCTGATCGTCCTCGTCCTGGCGCTGCTCCTCGGCGGCGACCCGGGCTCACTGCTGGGCGGCCTGTCCGGGGCGACGGATCAGACCCTCGACCCCGGAAGCAGCGCCGTGGACGGCGATCTCGCCGTGAAGTGCCGCAACGGCGCCGACGCCAACCGCGACGTCGACTGCCGCGTCGTCTACACCGCCGGCAGCCTCGACGACGTGTGGACGGCCCAGCTGCCCGCACAGACCGGGGTCGCATACGACGCCCCGGCGGTGCGCCTGTTCTCCGGCGCGGTGAACACCGGCTGCGGCAACGCGACCTCCGACGTCGGCCCGTTCTACTGCCCGGCCGATTCGACCGCCTACTTCGACACCAGTTTCTTCCAGCTGCTCACGGACCGGTTCGGCGCGAACGACGGTGCGCTGGCACAGGAATACGTCGTCGCCCACGAGTTCGGGCACCACCTCCAGAATCAGCTCGGCGACATCGGCCGCGCCCAACGGGACCCGCAGGGTGCGACATCGCAGGCGGTACGGACCGAACTGCAGGCCGACTGCTATGCCGGGATCTGGGCGAACCGTGCGGTGACCCAGCCGGCCCCGGACGGCGGCGCACCGATCCTGAAACCGCTCACCGACACCGACATCCGGGACGCCCTGTCCGCCGCGTCGGCAGTCGGTGACGACCGGATCCAGCGGTCCGCGGGCGCCCGGGTGAATCCGGAAGGCTGGACACACGGGTCGTCGGAGCAGCGGCAGAAATGGTTCCTCGCCGGGTACACGACCGGACAGGTGCAGGCCTGCGACACCTACTCGGCCCGGAATCTGGACAGTCCCCCGGCACTGCGCTGAGCCACGCCCCCTACCCTGGTCCGGAACAGATTCGCCGACAGTTCCGGGAGGTCTTTCGTGGCGATCGTGCACCGTGACCGCGACCGCGAGGCGCCCGGCGAAGTGGCGCTGCGCGATGCGCGAGTCGAGCTGTCCTGGACCGACGTGGACCGGACCGTGAACCGGGTGGCGAACGCGTTGCGCGCCGTCGACGTCGGGCCGGAGCGCCGGGTCGCGGTGTTCGCCCGCAACGCCGCCGAGACCGTGCTCGCACACGCCGGGATCATCCATGCCGGCTGCTCCCCCGTGCCGGTGAGCTTCCACCTGACGGCCGGCGAACTCGTCTACATCCTCGAGGACTCGCGGGCGCGGGTACTGTTCGTCGGCCCGGAGAACGCCGAGATCGGAGTGGCGGCCGCCCGGCAGGCCGGGGTGCCGCTCGTCGTCGGCTGGCGGAGCGCGGGACTCGCCACAGAGTGGAGCGCGGGACTCGCCACAGAGTGGGACACGTGGCTCGCCACGGCGTCCGACGAGACCCCGCCCGGTGATGTTCCGGCACAACCGTTCCTGTCCTACACGTCCGGGACGACGGGCACCCCGAAGGGCGTCAACGCGCTCGCCGGCAGCCCCGCACCGTGCACGACGGTCGAGCAGTACGTGCGCTCGATGCAGGACCTGCCGCTCGCCCGCGGCACCGGGCATCTCGTGGTGGGGCCGCTGCATCACACCGGCCCGCTCGCCGGGGTGCGGCTGGTCGCGGCCGGCCGGCCCGTCACCGTTCTCGAGAAGTTCGACGCCGAGACCGTCCTCGCGACGATCCAGCGGCACCGCATCTCCACGACCCTGATGGTGCCCACGCACTTCCGTCGGCTGCTGGCCCTGCCCGAACACGTCCGGGCCCGCTACGACGTGAGCTCGCTCGAGTGGGTGACCCACACCGGCGCTGCGTGCCCGCCGGACGTCAAACGGGCGATGATCGACTGGTTCGGCCCCGTCCTGTACGACTCGTACGGTGGCAGCGAATCCGGCCCGTTGTGCGGCATCACCAGCGACGAATGGCTGCAGCGTCCGGGCAGTGTGGGGCGGGTGCGGGCCCCGTTCGTGCGGGCCGTCGCCGTCGACGCGGCCGGCACCGAACTGCCCCCGGGCGCGGAGGGCCGGCTCGCGTTCGAGGAACGCGACGGGCGCTGCGTCACGTATCTCGGTGCCGCACACAAGACGTCGGACGCCCTGATCCGTCCCGGCCTGTTCACGCTCGGTGACGTCGGCTACGTCGACGACGACGGATTCGTGTTCATCACCGACCGGGACACCGACCTGATCATCTCGGGCGGCGTCAACATCTATCCCGCCGAGATCGAGCACGTCCTCGCCGCGCACCCACAGGTCGCGGACGTCGCAGTGATCGGGATCCCGGACGCCGACATGGGCGAATCGGTCCACGCCCTCGTGGTGCCCGCCGACCCCGTCTCGCCCCCGGACCCCGGCGAGCTGAGGGCCCACTGCCGCACCGAACTGGCCGGATACAAGGTGCCGCGCACGGTGGAGTTCCGGGAATCGTTGGGGCGCACCACGATGGGCAAGATCAGCAAGCGGCTGCTGCGGGAGCCGTACCGGCAGACGAGCTGATCACTCGGCGTCGCCGCCCGGCGGGGACGGGGCTCCGGGGGCTTCAGGGTTGCCGGGGGCCGAAGGAGCTTCGGGGTTGCCGGGGTCGGGGACGAGTTCGTATCGGCGCCCGTAGGTTTCGACGAGCGCCTGGATCACCGCGACCACCGGGATCGACACGAGCGCCCCGATCGGGCCGAACAGCGACGCCCCGACGATGACGGCACCGAACGCGACGGCCGGGTGGATCGACACGGTCCGGGACGTGATCTTCGGGTGCAGCAGATAGTTCTCGACCTGCTGGTAGGCGGTGCCGAACACGATCACCCACACCCCGTCGAACGGCTGGTTGGCGGCGGCGATGAGCGCGGGCAGGCCGATCGCCAGATACGTGCCGATCGTGGGCACGAACTGGGAGACCACGCCGGTCCAGATCGCGAGCGGAAGCCAGTACGGTACCCCGATCACCATGAGGAAGACGCCGGTGGCGATCGAGCTGATCGCCGCCAGGATCAGCCGCGACATCACGTATCCGCCGGCCTTGTCGACCGAGGTCGACCACACCGTCGCGATGATCTGCTGCTGCCGGGCCGGGAACCAGCTCGAGATGGTCCGCCGCAGCTGCGGCCCCTGCGCCGACATGTAGAACACGAACAGGAGCAGAGTCAGGGCCTGGAACACCACCCCGATCAGGGAGGAGACGACGCCGAGCAGGCTCGGCGCGTACTTCGCCGCGAAGTCCCGCACCGTGTCCGGGGTGACGTCGATCAGGTCCTTGCCGGTGGCGAATTCGGTGCCGAACGTCCGGTTGGCCCAGTCGGTGACCCGGGTGAGTGCGTCCGGAAGTGCCCCGACCAGTTGCGCGAGCTGGTCGGCGAGCAACGCCCCGAACAGGGCGACGAACCCGGCCGCGAGCAGCGCCAACCCGGCCAGGACCAGGCCGGTGCCGGCCCCGCGCCGCATCCCGGCCCGCTCGAGCCGGTCGACGACGGGTTCGATGGTGACGCTCGCGAGCCATGCGAGGAACAACAACCCGAGGAAGTCGCGGACGTGATGGAACACCCACCCCGACATCTGGTAGACGGCGACCGCGAGCAGCACATAGACCACTGCCGCGCGCGGCGATCGGAACCGCGCGAACCTGTCCGGGTCACCGGTGGGCGGTACCGGCCGGTCGTCCGTGCTCATCACGCCCTCCCGCCACCGCAGCCTGCCCGAGAATCGCTTTGCCCGAGAACCTACCCGCCGGAACGGGTTTCGTCCGGACTCCGGGGCGACATCCCCGAAGATGCCGGAGCGATGTCAGAACAACGTGAGCGCGGGCCGGTGGTCGAGCTGCTCGCACCCGAGTTCGTTCCCGTCCGACGATCCGCCGACGTTGCGGTGCCCGGAAGGCCGTACCAGGCCGTACTTCTCGACCATCGGCTCGACCCGGGCCCGCAGCCAGGTCTTGTACTCGGGCGTGACATAGGCTCCACGCCCGTACAACTGCCGGTAGCGACGCACCAGCGCGGGATGCTCGGCGGCGAGCCACTCGAGGAACCAGCCGCGGGTACTGCCCCGCAGATGCATCGGCACGATCGTCACCCCGACCGCGCCGGCGCCGGCGATCGACGACAACAGTCCGTCGAGGTGGGCGGTGGTGTCGGTCAGGTACGGCATCACCGGCGCCACCATGACGGTGCACGGCAGCCCTGCCTCCGTGACGGCGCGGATCAGGTCGAGCCGTGCCCGCGGTGACGGCGTGCCCGGTTCGATCGCCTTCTGCAGTTCCGGGTCGCCGATCGCGAGCGACACCCCGATCCCGACCGGCACCTGCTCGGCGGCCTGCCGCAGCAACGGCAGATCCCGCTGCAGCAGAGTGCCTTTCGTGAGGATCGAGAACGGTGTCCGCGACTCGGCGAGTGCGCCGACGACCGCCGGCATCAACCGGTACCGGCCCTCCGCCCGCTGATAGGGGTCGGTGTTGGTACCGAGCGCGACGGGCTCCCGCTTCCACGACTTGCGGGCCAGCTCCCGCCGCAGCACCGCCGCCACGTTCATCTTGACGACGAGCTGACTGTCGAAATCGCGTCCGGCGTCGAGATCGAGGTACTCGTGTGTGGGCCGCGCGTAGCAGTACCGGCAGGCGTGCGTGCACCCACGAAAGGTGTTGACGGTGTAGCGGAACGGCAGCGCCGACTCCTCCGGAACCCGATTGAGGGCACTCTTGCACAGCACCTCGTGGAACGTGACCCCGTCGAACTCCGGCGTCCGGACACTGCGCATGAGTCCGGCCCGCTCCAAACCCGGGAGCGCACCGTCCTCCACCCCGAGCGTCTGTCCCTGCCACCTCATGCCCACAGTCGAACACGTGTGCGAATCCGTGTCAACAGTTCGATCCGGTGGCCTGCCGTCGGGACCGGTCACCGCCCCCTGACAGAATCTCGCGCATGACTCGACAGAACATCTCGTCCGGCTCCGAGTGGGAGCCGAAGATCGGCTACTCGCGCGCCGTCCGGATCGGCAACCAGATCGCGGTGTCCGGCACCACGTCCCCGGGCGCGACGCTCGAGGAGCAGACCCGCGGCGCGCTCGCGACGATCGCTGCTTCCCTCACCGAGGCGGGAGCGTCGCTCACGGATGTCATCCGCACCCGGATGTACCTGCGGGACATGTCGGCGTGGGAGGAGGCCGCCCGCGCCCACGGCGAGGTCTTCGGCGAGATCCGGCCTGCCACCACGATTCTCGAGGTGAGTGCCCTCATCGACGCCGACCTGCTGATCGAGATCGAGGCCGACGCCGTCGTCACCGACTGAGCCGACGCGCCGCGGATCGTCCCCGATCCCCCGCGCCGGACCTGCCCGGTCAGAACATCAGTACCCCGTGCGTCACGAGCCACACGATGGGGTCGGTCTTGATGCCGCCGGGCAGGTCCACCTCGAAGTGCAGGTGCGGGCCGGTCGAGTTGCCGCGGCTGCCGACGTCGGCGATGCGCTGGCCGGCAGCGACCCGCTGGCCGACCGAGACGAGATTCCGGTCGTTGTGGCCGTACGTGGTGATCGTGCCGTCGTCGTGCCGGATGCGGATCCACAGCCCGAAACCGGATGCGGGGCCGGAGTCGATCACCGTGCCGTTGCCGGCCGCGAGGATCGGCGCACCCATCGGGGCGGCGATGTCGATGCCCATGTGGCCGCCCCCGAAATAGGTGGTGATCGGGCCCGCCGCGGGCCGGACGACGCCACCGAATCCGACGCTGCCGAGGCTTCCGAGACTGCCGAGGCCCGAGCTCGATCCGGCGCCCAGACTCTGCAGGGAATCCAGTGCCCCGCTGACGGTGTTCAGCACGCCCGACACCTGGTCGAGTGCGCCGGCGATCTCTGCCGAGCCGATCGGTGGCAGGGGTGGCAGCGCGGGCGCCGCCGCAGCGGTCGAACTCGTTCCGATCACGAGGCCGGCGGTCGTGCCCGCCGCCACTGTTGCACTCACGATCACACGCCGGACACTCGACCACAGCTTCGCGTTACCCATTCGTGCACCCTTCTCGATGTCGAATCGATCCGGATCGGACGGTAGCAACGTCGGGGCCGTCCGGCGACTCGTTCGCACCGATCGGTCTGCGCGAGTCCCGGAACGGTCCGCTGAGCGGAACTCGTTCAGGCGTCGCCGATTCCGTCGACGATGGACTGCACGACGGCGCCGTAGCGGCGGACGAGGGCGTCGGCGGTGATCTCGTCCGGCGTCATCAATCCGACGGTGCGCAGGCCGCCGGCCAGGCCGAGGAGCACCGAGACGACCATCTGTGTCGGCAGTTTCTCCGCCGTCTCGTCGCCGATCTTCGCGGCGATCCCACGCACGTACCGGGCGCGGGAATCGGCGGCCGCGGCAGCCCGATCGGGCGCCTCGTGGATCAGCAGCGGCATCATCACCCACGGCTCCGACTCGCCGGAGTCCCGACGTTCGACGATGTTGCGCACCAGGCGGTAGCCGACGGATTCGTCCTCGCACACGTGCGGATCGTCCGCCGCGGACGGCAGTGCCGGGGCCGCAGCCGCATACAGCTCGGCCTTGCTCCCGGTCATCTTCATCACCATCGCCGGCGAATACCCGGCGAGTTCGGCGACGTCCTTGATGGTGGTGGCCGTGTAGCCGCGTTCGGCGAACAGCGTGCGGGCCGCGTCGACGATGATGTCGCGGGTGCATCGCCCCCGGCTCACGCCACTGTCTGCGCTCACGCCACTGTCTCCGCTCGTGCCTCGGCGGCCGCCTCGACGACCGTGGCCTCGGACACCGGCCGGGCCGTGCGCGGAATGAACCAGGCGACTGCGGCCGCGAGCAGTGCCATCGCGCACGCGATCGTGAACACCGTACGGAACGCGTCCAGCGTCGGGAAGTGCTGCCCGGCGACCTCGACGGTCATCGCAGTGAGCAACGCGGTCACCACGGCGCTCGAGGTGGAGGTACCGATCGAACGCACCAGCGAGTTGAGCCCGTTGGAGGCGGCGGTCTCGGTGACCGGCACCGACTGCATGATGAGGATCGGCATCGCCGAGTAGGTGATCGCGGTGCCCACGTTGACGGCCATCGCGCCGAGGACGATCGGGACGAGCGCGTCGTTGAAGCTGATCCGCACGACGTACGCGGCCGCGAGCACGAGCGCACCGGTGATGAGGGTGATCCGCGCCCCGAACCGGGTGGTGATCTTCGCGGACACCGGCGAGAACACCACCATCGCCAGGCTCGACGGCACCATGCACAGGCCGGCGACCATCGCGCTGAGCCCGAGGCCGTAGCCGGTGATCTCCGGCACCTGCAGCTGCTGTGTGGTGGCGAGAAGGTTCGCGAACATCGCGAAGCCGACGATCATCGACGCGATGTTGGTGAGCAGCACGGGTCGGCGGACCGATGTCCGCAGGTTGACCATCGGATCGGTGACCCGCAGCTGGTAGGGGATCCAGACTGCGATCACGACCGCGGCGAGGGCGAACGCGCCGAGGGTGCGCCCGCTGCCCCATCCCCACGACCCGCCCTTCGAGATGCCCAGCAGCAGCGCGGTGAGCGCGACGGACAGGATGACGGCACCGGCGATGTCGAACCGGCCCGGGGAGCGCACATCGGATTCGGGGACGACGACCACGAGGGCCGCCAGCAGCAGCAGTCCGGCCCCGGCCGAGGTCCAGAAGATGGCGTGCCAGCCCAGGTGCGCGTAGATGAACCCGGAGAGCGGGAGCCCGGTCGCGCTGCCCAGCCCGAGGGTCGCGCTCATGAGTGCGGTTGCGGCGGGCACCTTCTCGCGGGGCAGCTGGTCGCGCAGGATGCCGATACCGACCGCGATCAGCGACGAGGCGAAGCCCTGCATGCCGCGTCCGATCAGCACCGTGAGGAACGAGCCGCCGATCGCCGCGAGCAGCGAGCCGCTGACCATCACGAGCATCGACACGATCATCATGCGTTTCTTGCCGACCATGTCGGCGAGCCGGGACACGATCGGAGTGGCGACCGCCGCGGTGAGCAGGGTGATCGTGACCAGCCAGAACGCATTGTCGGCACTGACACCGAGGATCGACCCGAGGTCCGGCAGCAGCGGCACCACGAGGGTCTGCTGCAGCGAGACCAGCGTGCCGCACAGGCACAGGACGGTGGTGATCAGAGCACTCGAGCGACGGGGGGCCAACGGATCATCTCCGAACCTGGAACGGGGGCGGCGGTCGCGATCTGCACCACCGGAACGACCATGGTGAATGAACGTTCACCAATGAGTGAACACGCATTCACCTCGTCGGCGCAAATCCGGATCCCACCGCGTGGACGCCTCGCCCGATTCGACGGGTTTCGCTACGCGGTCCGGGCGCCGACGTCCCGTAGCGTCGTTGTCCGTGCACCCGACCTCACCCCCCGTCGAACAGGGCCCGCCGGAACCGGACCGCACGATCGGGACGTCGGCGCTCGTCGCGGCGGCAGTGGCCGCGGTCGCGGTGGTCGTGTGGCACATCTACGCGCTGCCGATCGGCGACCCGTTCTACGGACTGTTCGAGAATTTCGCGGATCTGGCGATCTACCGGGCCGGCGGCGACGCCGTCGTACACCGGACCGGCCTGTACGACGACGCGATCCTGTTCGGGATGCAGTTCACGTACACCCCGTTCGCGGCAATCGTGTTCGCGCCGTTCGCGCTGGTGTCGCAGGCACTCACGAACCTGGTGTGGTGGTCGGCGACGTTCGCGGCCCTGACCGCCCTGATCGCGGTGTCGCTACGCAGCCTCGGCTATCGGCTCGGGCCCCGGGCGTGGTTGCTCAGCACACTGCTCGCGGTCGCGACGACGGCTCTCGAACCGGTCCGCTCCACCATCTGGTTCGGTCAGATCAACGTGTTCCTGGTGCTGCTGGTGGTGTGGGATCTCACTCGCCCGGCCGGGTCCCGGCTGCGCGGCATCGGTACCGGTGTCGCCGCCGGCATCAAGCTCACCCCGCTGTTCTTCCTCGCCTACCTCGCCGTGACCCGGCAGTGGCGTACCGCCGTCACGACAGCAGTGGCGTTCGCCGCGACCGTTGCACTCGGGTTCGCGGTCGTGCCGGCCGACTCGTGGTCGTACTGGACCGACCGGGTGGTGCACGCCGGACGGGTGGGGCCGGTGGATGCGGTGGGCAACCAGTCCGCGAACGGGATGCTGGCCCAACTGCTGCGCTTCTACGACGTCACCCGCTACCAGGATCCGGTGACCGGGGTGTTCGCCCCGCCGACGTGGATGTGGATCCTGGTCGCCGGGGTCCTGGCCGTGCTCGGTCTGGCCGCGGCCGCGGTGGCGCACCGGCGGGGGCACGTGCTGCTGGCCGTCGTCCTCACCGGTATGGGTTCCGCGGTCGCGTCCCCGTTCTCGTGGGGCCACCACTGGGTGTGGTTCGTGCCGCTGCTCGTGATCGCCCTGCACTATGCGGCCTGCTCGGGCCGCCGCGCCGCCTGGCTCGCCCCGATGGTCGTCGCGGTGCCCACCTTCTCGTGGTGGTGGCACTACTACGACGGCGCTCCCCTGCACGGCACCGATCACCCCATCGGGATCGGGCTGTTCACCTTCCCCCGTCACTACCAGCACTGGTCGACGCAACTCCTCGTCCCCGTCTACTCGAGTTGCTACCTGCTCGTCTTCGCCGCCGCCGTGGCCGCCACCTTCCTGATCCTGCGCCGCAGGACCGCGCCACCCGCTAAACCTGCACGAGTTTCGCCAGATCACGGCGGTGACTGAGCGACAGTTTCTCGCACGCCCGATAGATGTGTCCCTCGACGGTGCGGACCGACAGGACGAGCCGGCGGGCGATGTCCTTGTTCGACAGTCCACGCCCCACGAGCACCGCGATCTCCCGTTCCCGGTCGGTGAGCGGGAGCGGTCGTGCCGCCTTCGCGAGTGCCGGGGTGTGGGCGTCGTCGCACCGGGACGCCAGCCAGTGCGCCTTGGCGGCGGCCGCGAGTTCACCGCGCCGGTCCTGGGACCGCGAGTATGCGGTCGCGGCCTGCGCGTACGTGTCGGCGGCGAGCAGCAGCAGATCGCTCCGCTCGAATCCGGCGGCGATCCGGTCGAGGGCCGGCCCGTCGGATCGAGCCAGGGCCCGGCCGCGGGCAGCGGCTGCGGCCGGGAACGGGCCGTCGACGACGGCGACGAGCTCGTCGAGCCGCGGCACCGTCCCGTAGTCCCCGAAGGTCGTGGCCACGTCCAGTGCCAGGACCTCGAACGCGTACTGGCCCGCGGCGGCCGCCCGGTCCGCACCCCGGCGGGCCGCCCGCACCGCCGCCGACGCCTCACCGGCCGCGCCGGCCGCCCACGCCCGGGCGATGTCGACGAGGGGATCGAAGAACGCCAGCTCCGGGCCCGAATGCCGTTCCGCGACAGCGACGGCGGCTGCGGCGTCGTCGGCCCGGCCCTGCGCGGCCCGCACCTGACACAGGCTCACCGCGGCCAGCAGCATCCATTCCGAGCGGGTGTCACGGTCGAGGACGGCCAGCGCCTCGGTCAGGTGCGCAGCCGCCTCCGTCAGCCGCCCCCGCATCTGCTTGACCACCCCGGACGCGACGTCGGCGAGGGCCGCGCTGTTCGGTTGCCCGGCGGCCAGGGTCCGGTAGCGGGCGGCCGCGTCCCCCGCCGCCCCGAGCCGGCCCACGAACGTCAGGGCCAGGACCTCGAAGTAGCCGATGTGGAACCGCAGCAGCCCGTCACCGTGTTCGATGGCCTCCCACGCGGATGCCGCGAGGGCGCCGACCTCGAGTCCGCGCCCGGCGGCGGTGAGGGCCGCGGTCCCGGCGAACACGCCGCTCGCCCGTGCCCACGGGTGCGCGTCCTCCGCCGCCTGCACCTGCCAGGCCAGGCCGATGGCGTCGGTCAGCTTCCGGTCGTACAGGTGCAGCACCGCGTCCAGGGCGACCACCGACACCCGCAGCATCGGGTCGGTGATCCGTCCGCGTTCCCGCTCGAACAGTTCGACGGCCTCCCGGGGACGGCCGGCCTCGAGGTAGAGGCTCGCGACCCGGGTCAGCAACCAGCGGGCCACGTCGTACTCGCACAGCGTGTCCGGGTCGACGGCCGCGAACACCTCCTCCGCGGCATCTCCCCGCCCCTGCCACATCAGGGCCCGTCCCAACGCGAACGACGCGTCGAACCCGGCGCCGCGCCGCACCGCGACCGTCGCGAGCCGCGCACCGAGGTCGAGGCTGCACATCGCGATCGCGTCCTCGGCACCGCGGACCAGCAGCTCCGGGTCGGGTTCGATCCCCGATTCGACGGCCAGTTCCGCGATCCGCATCGACGTCACCACCCCCGGATCGGGTGCCTCCCGCAGCACCTCGACGAGACGCCGTTTGATGCGCTGCGCGGCCAGGGTGCCCGCCCGGTCCCGCACCACCTCACCGAACAGTGGATGCGCGAGCCGGACCACCGGCGCGTCACCGACGTCCCGCACCCGCACCAGGTCGAGTCGTTCGGCGTCCTCGATGGGCCGGCGGCCGACGAGTTCGTCGAGTACCCCCAGCTCGAGCGGTTCGCAGAACGCGAGATATTCGACGACGCCGAGGACCTCCTTCGGGATGCGGGCGAACCGGGCATCGAGCAGCGACGCGAGCGCCGGGGACACCCGAGCTCTCCCCCGCAGTTGCCATACGCCACCGGATCGGCGCAGTGCGCCGCCCTCGAGAGCACTCTCGACCAGATGCCGCAGGAACAGCGGGTTGCCCTCGGATTCCGCCCACAACGCGTCCGCACTGAACCGTTCGACGGGCGCCCCCAGCACCGCCACCAGTTCCCGGTCCATCTCCTCCCGGGCGAAGGGCTGCACCACGAACGGGCTGAGCAGACCGTCCTTCCACAGGGCCTCGACGGCCCCCGGTACGGGCGCGCCGCTGCGGACCGTCACCACCAGGCGGGCGTCGCGGCCCACCGCCAGCTGGTGGACGAGCCCGGCGGAGAAGTCGTCGAGCAGATGGGCGTCGTCCACCCCGACGATCCCGACACCGCCGTCGGGGGCGGCCCCGTCCTCCGCGAGAACGGCCCGCACGGCCCGCAACGCCACCACCGGGTCACGGGACGTGGTACGGGCGAGGTGCGGCGCGAACGCCCCCAACGGAATGTTCTGGGTGGACTCGGTGCCGACGATCCAGCGGGCGTCCCCGGACAGGGACCCGACCAGCTCCCGCGCCATCGTCGTCTTGCCGACTCCGGCGGCCCCGACCAGCACCACTCCGCACGACGTGCCGTCGCGGAGCAGCTCCTCCGCGTCCCGGAACGCGTTCCGGCGATCCAGGACGGGCCAGGGACCGACCATGTCTGAACGATAATCCTCGCCACCGACCACGCGCAGCGATCGGCCGAACCCGCAACCGGGGAGTTACCGGACGGTCAGTCGGCGAGCGCCGCGACCTCCTGGTCGGTGAGCGTGGTCTGCGGCACCCGACCGGCGTCGCGCACCAGCACCACCGCCCGGTACAGCGGCCGCTCCTCGAGCCCGGCCCCACGGGCTTCGGCCCGCAACTGCCCGATCAGCACCGACGCGGCCGCAGCCGCCGGCACCAGTTCACTCGACGAGAGCGCGTCGGCGAGCTTGCGGAGCCCGAGAACCTCGAGTTCCCGGCCGCCGTCGGCGGTGTACAGCGCGAGCGGCACCGCCTGCACGACGCGGCCGTCCCCGACCCGCAGCACCACCTGGCTGACGCGGGCCGTCCGCACCGTGAACTCGACCGTCGCGGCGCCCGCGACGTCGAGGTGCCGGCGCCGGACACCGTTCGACGCGTGCAGCACGGTGCCGTCCAACCAGATCCGGCGGCGGGCCGCGAGCAGCGCAGACACCGCGGTCGGTGCGCCGACGACCACCCCGACCGCGGCGGCCACCGGCAACGACGCGAACAGCGCCACCACCGCGCCGACGACCACCCCGATCAGGACCGACACCAGAGCCACCCGGCGCATCCGCGGCGCCAGCAGGGCCGCCGGGATCAGGTCGAGCGGGAACTGCTCACCGCTGCCGCGCTCAGGCGTCGGCAAGAAGGGCACCCGTCCGCGCGACGACGTCGGCGAGCGGCACCGACACCTGCTCGCCGTCGGCCAGGTTCTTCACGCCGATCGTGCCGGCCTCGAGGTCCTGGTCGCCGAGCACGAGCGCGAACCGGGCACCCGAGCGGTCGGCGGCCTTCATCGACCCCTTGACGCCGCGGTCGCCGTACACCATGTCGACGCGGATCCCGGCGGCCCGCAGCGCGTGCGCGATCTTCACCATCTCGCTCTTCGCGGCGTCGCCGAGCGGCACCCCGAAGATCTCGCAGCGGGCCGGGTTCCCGGCCGACTTGCCCTCCGCGGCGAGCGCCAGGATCGTGCGGTCCACCCCGAGACCGAACCCGATCCCGGACAGCGGCTGACCGCCGAGCTGCGCCATGAGGCCGTCGTAGCGGCCGCCGCCGCCGATACCGGACTGGGCGCCCAGGCCGTCGTGCACGAACTCGAACGTGGTCTTGGTGTAGTAGTCGAGGCCGCGGACCATGCGCGGGTTGATCACGTACGGCACCCCGAGTGCATCCAGGTGCGCGAGGACCCGGTCGAAGTGCGTCTTCGCGCTCTCCGACAGGTGATCGAGCATGAGCGGTGCGTTCGCCGTCATCTCCTTGACGTGCGGGCGCTTGTCGTCGAGGACGCGCAGCGGGTTGATCTCGGCGCGCTTCTTGGTGTCCTCGTCCAGATCGAGCCCGAACAGGAACTCCTGCAACCGTTCCCGATACTGCGGGCGGCACGTGTCGTCACCGAGCGAGGTGATCTCGAGCCGGAACCCGTCGAGACCCAGGCCCCGGAACCCGGCGTCGGCGATCGCGATGACCTCGGCGTCGAGCGCCGGATCGTCGACGCCGATCGCCTCGACACCGACCTGCTGCAGCTGCCGGTAGCGGCCCGCCTGCGGGCGCTCGTACCGGAAGAAGGGGCCCGCATAGCTGAGTTTCACCGGCAGCTGACCGCGGTCGAGGCCGTGCTCGATCACCGCGCGCATCACCCCGGCGGTGCCCTCGGGCCGCAACGTCACCGACCGGTCGCCGCGGTCGGCGAACGTGTACATCTCCTTCGAGACGACGTCGGTGGATTCACCGACACCGCGGGCGAACAGCCCGGTGTCCTCGAAGATGGGCAGTTCGATGTGCCCGTAACCGGCCAGCCGGGCGGCGCGGGTCAGTCCGTCGCGCACGGCGACGAACTCCGCGGACTGCGGCGGAACGTAGTCGGGAATGCCCTTGGGGGCCGAAAAGGTGCTGACGCCTGACTTGCTCACTGTGTCTACTTTTCCTTACCGGGACGCGGACAGTCCAACGAGGAACGGGTTGCCGGCACGTTCGTGACCGATCGTGCTGGTGCCGCCGTGGCCGGGCAGGATCGCGGTGTCGTCGCCGAGGACCAGCAGCTTGGCCGCGATCGACGCCAGCAACTGGTCGTGATCGCCGCCGGGCAGATCGGATCGGCCGATCGACCCCTGGAACAGGGTGTCGCCGGTGAGCGCGATCTGCAGCGGGCCGTCGCCGGTGGTGATCTCGGTGCGCAGCACCACCGACCCCTGCGTGTGGCCGGGCGTGTGGTCGACGACGAAGTCGATGCCGGCGACGGTGACCTCGTCCCCGTCGGCGAGTTCGATCACCTCGGCCGGTTCCCGGAACACGGCGTCCCCGACGATCTGCTTCATCCCCGGCCCCATGCCGCGGCCCGGATCGGACAGCATGTACCGGTCGTCCGGGTGGATGTACGCGGGAATGCCGTACCGCTCGCACACCGGCGCCACCGACCACGTGTGATCGAGGTGCCCGTGGGTGAGCAGGACGGCCCGCGGCGTCAGCCCCTGCTGGTCGAGGAACTGTGCCAACGGCTCCGCCGCATCCTGTCCGGGGTCGACGACGACGCAGTCCGACGCGTCGTCGTGCGCCAGGATGTAACAGTTGGTCTGGAACATTCCGGCCGGGAATCCGGTGACGAGCACGATTGTCAGCTCCTAGAGTGCGGGTCGATCAGGGGACCGTCGGGGACCGAGGACGAATCACCTGACAGCCTAGGCGTTCGCCCTTCCAGTCTCTTCTCAGGTTGGAATGGGAGACTTTGTGCGGCCCACAGACGCCGGTCGACCGAGCGGCGGATCACATACCGAACGACACACACGGGAGGACGACTGCAGTGCCGAGCAATCAGCAGCGCCGGGAGGCGGCGAAACGGAAGCTGGAACGCCAGCTCGAACGACGCGCCGAACGCGCCCGCAAGCGCAAGCAGATGACGATCGCCGGATCGATCGTCGGCGCGGTCGTCGTCGTGGCGGTCGGCGCCGTCGTCGTCACCCTCTCCGGACGTGACGACGAGACGGAGGCCACCGCATCCGAGGACACGTCGACGGTGGACAACTCCGCCGCCGCCCTGCCCACCGCTCGCGCCGAGGCCCTGCCGAACCTCGTGAACTGCAGTTACACCCCTGCCGGGGAGCCGGCCAAGCCGAACACCCCGCCGCGCGCCGAAGGCATCGACACCACCGTCGCCACGGTGAGCGCGTCGATGGAAACCAACCGGGGCAACATCGGCCTCACCCTGAACAACGCCGAATCCCCCTGCACCGTCAACAGTTTCGTCAGCCTCGCCCAGCAGGGCTACTTCGACGGCACCACCTGCCACCGGCTCACCACGAGCGACGCGCTGAAGGTTCTGCAGTGCGGTGACCCGTCCGCCACCGGCGCCGGCGGCCCCGGCTACCAGTTCGCCAACGAGTTCCCCACCGACCAGTACGCGGCCGACGACATCACCGCCCAGATGCCCGCCACCTACCCGCGCGGCACCCTGGCCATGGCCAACGCCGGAGCGAACACCAACGGCAGCCAGTTCTTCCTCGTCTACGGCGACTCGACGCTGCCGCCGCAGTACACCGTCTTCGGCACCATCGACGAGACCGGGCTCGCGACGCTCGACGCGATCGCCGCCACCGGAGCCGAGGGCGGAGCATCCGACGGCAAACCCGCAGAAGCCGTCGACATCACGAGTGTGAGGCTGGACTGATGAACAAGCGCACCACCACGATCGCAGCGGCCGGACTCGGCATCGCCCTGGCCCTCACCGCATGCTCGAACGACAACTCCGACAGCGACTCCGCCTCGCCGACGGCGTCGAGCATGTGGACCACCCCCGAAGCCCCGCAGCTGGACCTGTCCCGCTACGGCACCCTGCCCGCCGTCCCGGCCGGCACCCCCACCGTCGACTGTAGCTACCCGGCAGCCGAACCGGCCGCCAAGCCCGTGCAGGCCCCGAACGCGACCGGTGTCCCCGCCGAGGGCACCGTCACCGTCGACCTCACCACCAACGCCGGCACCATCGGCATCGACCTGGACCGGGCCGCCGCCCCCTGCAGCGTCGCCAGCTTCGTCAGCCTCGCGCAGCAGGGCTTCTTCGACGGCACCCCCTGCCACCGCCTGTCCACCAACCCCGGCCTGCAGATGCTGCAGTGCGGCGACCCGTCCGGCAGCGGCACCGGCGGCCCCGGCTACCGCTTCGCCAACGAATACCCCACCACCGCCTACACCGCCGGCGACCCCGCACTGCAGCAGCCCGTCGTCTACCCGCGCGGCACCGTCGCCATGGCCCACAGCGCCGCCCCCGACAGCAACGGCAGCCAGTTCTTCCTCGTCTACGCCGACTCCGTCCTCCCCCCGGACTACACCGTGTTCGGCACCATGACCGACGACGGCATCGCCACCGTCGAGAAGATCGCCGCAGCCGGCGACGACGGCTCCAGCCCCGCCGGCGGCGGCGCCCCCAACACTGCCGTCACCGTCCAGACCGCGACGGTGGGCTGACCGGACGGACTCCCCCTCTACAGCTGAAGGGACCCTTCGTGCGCCTGGAGCGAACGAAGGGTCCCTTCAGCTGTGAGCCCGAGTCGGCCGGCCCGGAGGTCCCGGTCGGGTGGCCTGGCTAGGCCGCGGAGGTGACGCGGTAGACGTCGTAGACGCCTTCGACGTTGCGGACGACGTTGAGGACGTGGCCGAGATGTTTCGGGTCGCCCATCTCGAAGGTGAACTTGCTGATCGCGACACGGTCACCGGAGGTGGTGACGGATGCGGACAGGATGTTGACCTTCTCGTCGGCGAGGGCCTTGGTGACGTCCGAGAGGAGTCGGTGCCGGTCGAGAGCTTCGATCTGGATGGCGACGAGGAACACCGATGACGGGGACGGCGCCCACTGCACCTCGATGATCCGTTCGGACTGCTCGCGCAGGGAGGTGGCGTTGGTGCAGTCGGTGCGGTGCACGCTGACGGCGCCGCCGCGGGTGACGAAGCCCATGATGTCGTCGCCGGGGACGGGGGTGCAGCATTTGGCGAGTTTGGCGACGGTACCGGGGGCCCCGGGGACCAGGACACCGACGTCGCCGCTGCGGGGCCGGCTGACCGGGATGGTCGACGGGGTGGATCGTTCGGCGAGTTCTTCTTCGACGGCGCCGACTCCACCGAGGTGCGCGACGAGACGCTGCACGACGTGCTGTGCGGACACGTTGTGTTCGCCGACGGCGGTGTAGAGCGCGGAGACGTCGGCGTACCGCAGTTCGTGAGCGAGGGCCGTCATGGATTCGGCGTTCATCAAGCGCTGCAACGGAAGTCCGCCGCGGCGTACTTCTTTCGCGATGGCGTCCTTGCCGTTCTCGAGGGCTTCCTCGCGGCGTTCCTTCGCGAACCACTGCCGGATCTTCGCCTTGGCGCGCGGGGAGACGACGAACGACTGCCAGTCCCGGCTGGGTCCGGCGGTGGCGGCCTTGGAGGTGAAGACCTCGACGACCTCACCGTTCTCGAGTCGACGTTCGAGGGCGACGAGGCGGCCGTTGACACGGGCGCCGATACAGCGGTGCCCGACCTCGGTGTGGACGGCGTACGCGAAGTCGACGGGGGTGGATCCGGAGGGCAGCGTGATCACGTCCCCCTTCGGGGTGAACACGAAGATCTCCTTGACCGCCAGGTCGTAGCGCAGCGATTCGAGGAATTCGCCCGGGTCGGCGGCCTCCCGCTGCCAGTCGAGGAGTTGACGCATCCACGCCATGTCGTCGACCTCGGCGGAGTCGCTGGAATGCCGCCCCTTGGTTTCCTTGTACCGCCAGTGCGCGGCGATGCCGAACTCGGCGGTGCGGTGCATGTCGCGGGTGCGGATCTGCACCTCGAGCGGTTTGCCCTCGGGGCCGATGACGGTGGTGTGCAGCGACTGGTACACCCCGTACCGGGGCTGGGCGATGTAGTCCTTGAACCGTCCGGCCATCGGCTGCCACAGCGAGTGCACGACGCCGACCGCGGCGTAGCAGTCGCGGATCTCGTCGCACAGGATCCGCACGCCGACGAGGTCGTGGATGTCGTCGAAGTCGCGGCCCTTGACGATCATCTTCTGGTAGATCGACCAGTAGTGCTTGGGCCGGCCCTCGACGGTCGCACTGATCCGTGATGCGGACAGGGTCGCGTTGATCTCGGCGCGCACCTTCGCCAGGTAGGTGTCGCGGGACGGCGCCCGGTCGGCGACGAGGCGCACGATCTCCTCGTACTTCTTGGGGTGCAGGATCGCGAACGCGAGGTCCTCGAGTTCCCATTTGACCGTGGCCATGCCGAGCCGGTGGGCCAGCGGCGCAATCACTTCCAGGGTTTCCCGGGCCTTGCGGGCCTGCTTCTCCGGCGGCAGGAAGCGCATCGTGCGCATGTTGTGCAGTCGGTCGGCGACCTTGATCACCAGGACGCGGGGGTCGCGCGCCATCGCGATGATCATCTTGCGGATCGTCTCGCCCTCGGCGGCCGAGCCGAGCACCACCTTGTCGAGTTTGGTGACGCCGTCGACGAGGTGGGCGACCTCCTCGCCGAATTCGGCGGTCAGTTCCTCGAGCGAGTAGCCGGTGTCCTCGACGGTGTCGTGCAGCAGTGCCGCGACCAGGGTCGTGGTGTCCATGCCGAGTTCGGCGAGGATGTTCGCGACGGCCAGCGGATGCGTGATGTACGGGTCACCGGACTTGCGGAACTGGGTGGCGTGCCGCTGCTCGGCGACGTCGTAGGCGCGTTGCAGCACCGTGACGTCCGCCTTGGGGTACACGTCGCGGTGCAGGGCGACGAGCGGCTCGAGGACGGGACGTATCGGGGTGTTGCGGGCGCCGGTGATCCGGCGGGCCAACCGTGCCCGGACGCGCCGGGACGCCGATGTGGGCACCGGGGCAGGTTTGTCGCCCGACGGTGTGCCTCCCGAACCTGTGTTCTGGGACCGATCAAGATGCTGGGTCACGCCGTCACCTCCTGCCACCGCGCTGCGGGCGGTCCCTCGGGCCGGGTGGTGTTGCTACACCACCAGCCACAACTGTAGTCCCCTGTACGTTTCAGACCCGGACGAGCGACGTCAGCGGATACCGGTCGAACCGGTCCCGGCCGCCGAGTTCGTCGAGCTCGAGAACGACCCCGACGCCCACGACGTCCGCGCCGGCCCGTGTCAGCAGTTCCGCGGCGGCGAGCAGGGTGCCGCCGGTGGCGAGCACGTCGTCGATGACGAACACCCGCCGGCCGTCCAGGTCCGGGGCGTCGCACGGGATCTCGAGGGTGGCGGCACCGTATTCGAGCGCGTAGCTCTGTGCGTGGACCGGCGGTGGCAGCTTGCCGGCCTTGCGGACCGCCAGCACACCGCATCCCAGTTCCAGCGCGACACCCCCGCCGAGGAGGAATCCGCGGGCGTCGACGCCCGCAACGAGGTCCGCGCCGTCGCCCGCGGCCGCGAGGCCCTCGATCACCGCCCGGTAGCCCGGCCCGTCCGCGAACACCGGTGTCAGATCGGCGAACCGGACGCCGGGTGTCGGGAAATCGTCGCACCAGCGGGTCAGGCGGGCGACGGCGCCGCCGGCCCGGTCGAGGGCGGTGGCGCGGGTATCGCTGTCGGACGTCATCTGAGCAGTATCCACCGGTCCATGTTCCAGCCCGCACCGGACCTCGTCGGGTTCGGGACGACGCCGTGCATGCCCGACGTGTGGGCGGTGGTCCGCGGCTGGTCGAACAGTGGGATCGTGGGCATCTCGTCCCACAGGATCGCCTCCGCCTCCCCGGACAGCGCCATCCGGGACGCGAGGGACCCGTCGACCGCCAGTTTGTCGACGACCTCGTCGTAGCGGTTGTTCGAGAACCCGCCCGCATTGTTTCCGTTGCCGGTGTGCAGCGCGAACGCCGCCTCGCTCGGCACACTCGACCCGGCCGTCCCGGCCGCGGAGCCGGTACCGGCGAGGACCGCGTCCACCTCGCCCGCGCCGAGCGCGATCGGCCGGAAGCCCGGCGATCCGGCGTCGACGACGGTGATGCCCGCGCCCGCACACGACTCGGCGACGATGCGCACGGTCTGTGCCCGGCGCTCGTCGGGGCCGAGATAGCCGACCCGGACCGTCATCTCGGACTGGCCGGACGCCTCCCGCGCCGCTTTCGCGCCGGAGATGTCGGGATCTGTGTAGATACCGCCCTCGGCGTCGACGGCGGACCGGTAGAACAGCGAGTCCGCGGCCGTGATCCGGGAATCGACGACACCGGACCCGAGTCCCTGTTCCGCCTCGAAACCCGGATGGCCGAGCGTGTCGAACAACTGTGTGCGCGGCAGGCACAGTGCGAACGCGCGGCGGGCCTCGGCGTCCGCGAACACGCCGTTCTTTCCGAGCACGAACTGCTCGACGCTCCGCGACGGCTCGCCGGTCACGTCGAATCCGCCGAGATCGAGGTCGCCGAGCGAACCGGCACCGACGTCGACCACCTCGATGTCACCGTCGGACACCCCGGCCTGTACGTCGGAGCCCTTGGGCCACACCACGATCCGTGACGTGGCCGGCTTGTTGCCCCACCAGCGTTCGTTCTCGACGAGCACGAGACCGTCCTCGACGGTGTACGAGTCGATCCGGTAGGGGCCCGACGACGGCAGCTTCGCCGGGTCCAACTCCCCCGGCACCAGCTGCCATCCGTTGTTCCAGAAGTCCGCGATCCGGCCGACCGCGTCGGTGTCGTTCGACCGGATCGCACCCACCAGGTCCGGAACGCCCGCGGCCTGCGCCGCAACGTGGGCGGGCATCAACTCGGTCGCCCCGAACAACGATCGCCAGTCCAGGTAGGGCCGGCCGGGGGCGAACACGACCGTCACCTCCTTCGAACCGGGGGCGCAGTCCACCCGGTCGATGTCCGCGTACCCGGCGTGGCTCGCGGCGTCGAACATCGGCACCGGCCCGTTCGGGCCGGGCCGGGTGAACCGTCCGCTGCCGGCCGCCCACGCGAGCACGAAGTCGTCACACGAGATCGGGACCCCGTCGGAGTACACCGCCGCCGGGGACACCCGGTACTGCACGGCCAGCCCGTCACCGGGCAGCACGCCGGCGGTGGCGAAGTCGGTGTCCGCGACCGGGGCACCGGACGGGCCGATGTAGTTGGTGCCGGTGAGGACCCGGCCGAGAGCGGCCGCCGTACCGGTGGCCGCCCCCTCCACCGTGTTGGCGTTGTAGGTGGTCACGACGTTGTCGATCGCGTACCCCAACGACGGCACCTGGTCGGCGGGTTCGCTGCAGGCGGCGACGCCCGCCCCGACCGCCGTCGCGGCGGTCAGGGCGCCGAACGCCCGCAGGACGCGGCGGCGGGGACGGTGTGGGCTGGTCATCGTCTCAGTGCCTCTTCTTGTTGCGCTTTCCTGTCGGTGTCGCCCCCGGTCGCGGGGTGACGGGGGCCGCTGCCCGGACCGCCGCCGCGGCCGCGGCCGACGCCGCCGTACCCGTCCGCTCACCGGCCGCGGCCCGCTTGGCGAGCACCTTCTCGGTGTGTGCGGCCACCGGCCCCCAGCGTTCCTTGATGGACACCAGCAGTGGTGTCGCGGTGAAGATCGACGAGTAGGCGCCGACGATGATGCCGACGAGCTGCACCAGGGCCAGGTCCTTGAGGGTGCCGATGCCCAGGAGCCACACCGCGACCACCATCAGCGCGATCACCGGCAGGACCGAGATGACGGTGGTGTTGATCGACCGCATCAGAGTCTGGTTGACGGCCAGATTCGCCTGCTCGGCGTACGTGCGCCGGTTCAGGTGCAGGATGCCGCGGGTGTTCTCCTCGACCTTGTCGAACACGACGACCGTGTCGTACAGCGAGAAACCGAGAATGGTGAGCAGGCCGATCACGGTGGCCGGGGTGACCTCGAAACCGACCATCGAGTAGATGCCGGCGGTGACGATCATGTCGAAGAACAGCGAGACGATCGCCGCGATCGCCATGTCCCTCTCGAAGCGGATCGCGATGTAGATGCTGACGATCACGAGGAACACGACGAGCGCGAGGAGCGCCTTCTGCGTGATCTGGCCGCCCCACGTCTCGCTGACGTCGGCGACACTGATCGCGTTCTTCGACACCTCACCGTTCTTGTCGGCGGGATGGAAGGCGTCGAACAGCGCGTTCTGCAGCGTGTTCACCTGGCCCGCGTCGAGGGCCTCGGAGCGGATCTCCACCGACGCGCTCGCGCCGGAGCCGACGGTCTGCACCGACACCGGGTCGGTGCCGAGCGCGTCGGAGTACACGGTCTCGACCTGCGAGGTGCTCGCCCCGTCCGAGGCGGGGAACTGGATACGGGTACCGCCCTCGAACTCGATGCCGAGGGTGAAGCCGCGCACCACGATGCTCAGCAGCGACAGGCCGACGATGACGCCGGTCAGCCAGTAGTAGAACTTGCGACGCCCGACGACCTCGAATCCGCCGGTGCCGGTGTACAGCCGCTGCAGCCAACTGTGGTGCGGCAGCACCGTCGCGGAGGTGTTCGACTCGGTCATGCTCATGCCTCCGTCTCGGACGAGGTGGTGGCCGACGCCACGACCTGCTTGCGTTCCCGCGCCACCTGCTGGACGGCGCCGAGACCGTTGATGCCCGGCTTCGACCAGAACTTGGACTTCGACGCCATGTAGACCAGCGGCCACGTCACCAGGAACACCACGACCACGTCGAGGATCGTGGTGAGGCCGAGGGTGAACGCGAAGCCGCGGACCTGGCCGATCGCCAGCACGTACAGCACCGCGGCGGCGATGAAGCTGACCGCGTTACCGGACAGGATGGTGCGGCGGGCCCGCGCCCAGCCGCGCGGGACGGCGGAACGGAAGCTGCGACCCTCCCGCATCTCGTCCTTGATGCGTTCGAAGAACACGACGAACGAGTCGGCGGTCATACCGATACCGATGATGAGGCCGGCGATGCCCGCGAGGTCGAGGGTGAAGCCGATGTAACGGCCGAGCAGGACCATCACCGCGTACACCATGACACCGGACAGGATCAGCGACAGCGCGGTCAGCAGGCCGAGCATGCGGTAGTAGACCAGGCAGTACAGGAGCACCAGCACCAGGCCGACGGCGCCGGCGATCAGGCCGGCCTCGAGCGACGCCAGGCCCAGGGTCGCGGACACGGTCTCGGCCTCGGACGCCGAGAACGACAGCGGCAGCGACCCGTACTTGAGGGTGTTCGCCAGTTCCTGCGCCTGCGTCTGGTTGAACTGGCCGGTGATCGACGTCGAACTGCCGACCGGGGTGGCGCCCTGCACGACGGGCGCGCTGACGACCTTCGAGTCGAGCGTGAACGCGGCCTGCTTGCCGATGTTGCTCGACGTGAACTGTGCCCACGTCTCGCTACCACCGGACTTGAAGCTCAGGCTCACCTCGTAGCGGGACTGCTGCGAGTTGAATCCGGACGTGGCGTCCGAGATCTCCTGACCGTCGATGATGCTCGGGGCGAGCAGGTAGACGGTGGTGCCGTCGGTCGAGCACGCGACCAGCGGCAGCGCCGGATCGTCGTTGCCCTGCAACGGGTCCGGGATCGAGCAGTCGAGCGCGGCCATCGCCTGCTGCTGCACGGTCGGGTCCTGGCTCTGCCGGGTCTCCTGCGCCTTGGTGATCTCGGCGGCCGCGGCCTCCGGCGAACCGGGTTCGGGTGTCCCCTCGGCAGGCGTCCCCGTCTCGGGTGCGGGCACGCTGCCCGGTGCGGGCGCCTGCTGCGAGCCGAGGACCGGGCGGATGTACAGCCGGGCCGTCTGCCCCAGCGACTTGGCCTGCGAACTGTCGTCACCGGGCACGGTGATCACGAGGTTGTCGCCGTCGACGACGACCTCGGAACCGGACACACCGAGACCGTTGACGCGGGTCTCGATGATCCGCTGGGCCTGCCGCAGGCTGTCCTGGCTGGGGGTGCTGCCGTCCGGGGTGCGGGCGGTGAGGGTGACGCGTGTCCCGCCTTGCAGGTCGATACCCAGTTCCGGGGTCGGGGACTTGTCTCCGGTGAAGAAGACCAGGGCATACAGTGCCGCGACGATCACCGCGAAAACGGTGAGCGTGCGCACTGGGTGCACCGATCCTGTCGAAGGTGCCACGGTCTGTCAGTCTCCTCGATGCGTTCTTCGTGATTGACGCAAACAGCTAGCAATAGCTAGCAGATGACGGTGTCCACGCGCGCAGGGCCCCGCGTGAACACGCCCTCTCCGGCAGGATCTGTGGGCCTGCCGGAGAGGGCGGATACTGCGTTATTCGCCGTCGAGACGACGCTGCGTGTCCTCCGGGGACTCCTCGCGGCGAGGGAAGGCCGGATCGCCGGACGTGCCGGTCGCATCGGTGGTCCCGGCGTCGTCGTCCGTGTCGTTGTCGGTGATGCGCTCGCGCACGACCATCCGCGCCCACGTCGTGACGACACCGGGCGCGATCTCGAGGTCGACGGTTCCCTCGGCGAGACCGGCGACGGTGGCGTGCAGGCCCGCCGTCGTCATCACCCGATCACCGATCGACAGGGAATCCTGCAACTGGACGGTCTTCTGCATCTCCTTCTTCTGACGCCGGATACCGAGAAACATCGGTACCAGCAGAACGAGAATCAGAAGCGGAAAAAGCATCTCCATCAGGAAGTCAGTCCTCGGTTTTCGTCACACGGGTGTGGCCACGGAGCCACGTCGCGGAGCCGGGTCGGCGCCACGCCGTTCCAGTGTGCCATTGGGCACCCGGTCAATCGGGCACATCACCGTCGAACAGGCCCGGATGCGGCTCCCGCGCCCGCACCTCGATCCCCCCGATCGCGGCGTCCGGCGGCGGCGTCAACCCCAGCTGGGACCAGGCGGCGGCGGTCGCGACCCGGCCACGTGGGGTGCGGGCGATCATGCCGGCCCGCACCAGGAACGGTTCGCACACCTCCTCGACGGTGCTCGGCTCCTCCCCGACCGCGACCGCGAGCGTCGACACACCCACCGGCCCGCCCCCGAAACTGCGCACCAGCGCACCGAGCACGGCCCGGTCCAGCCGGTCGAGCCCGAGCGGGTCGACGTCGTACACCTCGAGCGCTGCCCTCGCGATGTCGAGGGTGACGACACCGTCGGCCCGCACCTCCGCGTAGTCCCGCACCCGGCGCAGCAGCCGGTTCGCGATGCGCGGGGTGCCGCGGGAGCGCCCCGCGATCTCCGCGCTCGCCTCCTCGCCGAGCTCGACTCCGAGAATCCCGGCCGACCGCAGCAGGATGCGCTGCAACTCGTCGGGCTCGTAGAAGTCCATGTGGGCGGTGAACCCGAACCGGTCGCGCAGCGGCCCGGTGAGCGCACCGGACCGGGTCGTCGCACCGACGAGGGTGAACGGGGCGATGTCGAGGGGAATCGACGTCGCACCCGGCCCCTTGCCGACGACCACGTCGACCCGGAAGTCCTCCATCGCCAGGTACAGCATCTCCTCCGCCGGCCGTGCCATGCGGTGGATCTCGTCGATGAACAGCACGTCGCCCTCGACGAGGTTGCTGAGCATCGCGGCCAGGTCCCCGGCACGTTCGAGGGCCGGACCGGACGTGAGCCGCAGCGACGTCCCCAGTTCGGCGGCGATGATCATCGCCATGCTCGTCTTGCCGAGACCGGGCGGACCGGACAGCAGGACGTGGTCGGGGGTGCCACCGCGCAGTTTCGCGCCGGTGAGCACGAGTTGCAACTGTTCGAGCACCCGCGGTTGACCGATGAAGTCGGACAACGACTTCGGGCGCAGGCTCGCCTCGATCTCGCCGTCGGAGTGCACGAACTCCGCGGTGACCGCGGATTCGTCACCGAAGTCCTCGGTCATCGTGTCTTCCCGAGCAGCGCGAGCGCCGACCGCAGCAGCGCCGACGTGGTGGCGTCCGGGTCGGCGGCGGCGACGGTGTCGGTGGCCTTCTCCGCCTGATCGGCGCGGAAACCGAGCCCGACGAGCGCCTCGACGACCTGGTCGCGCAACCCGGTCGACGATCCGCCGGGGGCGCCGGGCAGACCGGTCGCCGTCGCCACCGACTCGACCTTGTCGCGCAGTTCGACGATCATCCGTTCGGCGCCGCGCTTACCGATGCCGGGCACCCGGGTCAGTACCGTGATGTTGCCGTCCACGAGCGCCGCCCGCAACGCATCCGGTTCGAGGACGGACAGCACGGCCATCGCGAGCCGCGGGCCGACTCCGGTCACGGTCTGCAGCAGGCCGAACAGGTCGCGGGACTCGGCGTCGGCGAACCCGTACAG
Organism: Prescottella sp. R16; assembly: GCF_030656875.1. Classification (NCBI taxonomy): domain Bacteria; kingdom Bacillati; phylum Actinomycetota; class Actinomycetes; order Mycobacteriales; family Nocardiaceae; genus Rhodococcus; species Prescottella sp. R16. Next base: position 1,960,612 of record NZ_CP130943.1, on the reverse strand, counting down.
CGTCATCGAGTCCTCGCGGACGATCATCGACGTCAGCAGCCGGGACTCCTCGCCGCGGCGCAGCGTCGCGAGCGTGGCGGGGGTCGTGTTGACCCGGTAGCCGACGCCGGCGGCCTCGAGCACCGCGTGGTCCAGTCCGATGTCGAGGACCTCGCCCCGTACCGACGCGATCACCGCATTCCTGCCTTCACCGTGTTCCAGCCTTCCCGGCCTGCGTGCGCATGGCCGCCAGTCGCATCTCGTAGCGTCGTTTCTGTTCGGCCGCGGCGGCTTCCGCGGCCGCCATCCGGTCGAGCATCGGGGCGCGCCAACAATGACAGATCGCGAGCGCGAGGGCGTCGGCCGCGTCGGCGGGCTTGGGTGCGGTGTCGAGTCCGAGGATGCGGGTGACCATCGCGGTGACCTGCTTCTTGTCGGCGGTGCCGCTGCCGGTGACCGCCGACTTGACCTGGCTGGGTGTGTGGAAACACACCGGGATTCCGCGTTTGGCGGCCGCCAGGGCCACCACCCCGCCCGCCTGCGCCGTACCCATCGCGGTGCTCACGTTGTGCTGCGAGAACACCCGCTCGACCGCGACGACGGTGGGCCGGTACCGGTCGAGCCACTCCTCGGCGGCATTCGAGATCCCGAGCAGCCGCGACGCCAGCTCCATGTCCGGCGGCGTCCGGATCACGTCGACCGCCACCGGCCGCACCTCCCGGCCCCGGCCGGCGTCGACGACTCCGAAACCGCATCGGGTCAGGCCCGGGTCGACACCGAAGACACGCACGCGCCCACCTCTCACACCATTTCCGAACAGTTGTTCGAGCATAGCGGGAGGTGGGCGCGGGCGGGTACCGACACGCAGTCGGTCGGCGACCCCGGCTACCGGACGCGGACGATTCCGGGCATCGGGTACGTGCCGTCGATCAGGCCCGTGGTCGGACCGTAGAAGCGGGCGGCCAGCCGAAATGCGTCGTCGCGTGAGGTGGGCAGCCAGTTGCGGGCCTGCTCGGGGTCGGTCGGAGGGTCGGGCTGGAGGTAGAAGGTGACCTTGCCGTCCACGACGGAGTAGGCGCCTGCTTTCAGTAGTTCGCTGGTCGTGCTGTACCGGTCGACGGGGTTGTCGATGAAGTACCCGGCCGAGTCGTAGACCGGCAGTTCCCAGAACTCCGTCGTGGGCGGCAGGTCGTTCGTGTCGAGGGTGAGGGTGTAGTTGTTCCTCCCGTCGAGCGGGCGTCCCTCGCTGTCGTCGAAAACGTATGCGATGGTGTGGGAGTCGTACGGGACGGGCGTCCCCCACGCGACGTCGTCGGCGCCGGCCTTGGCGACGTAGTCGAGATCGTCGAAGAACAGGCTCGACTGCAGCTTCCACCCGTTCATGTCGATCTGGGTGTCTTCGAACGCCTTCTTGGCGGTTGTGCGGGCGCGGGCGAAGCCCTCGTCGATGCTCGCCTTCTGTTCGTCGGTGACCTGTGCCGGGTCGAAGATCACCCCTTCCTCCAGACCGAGACGCGCGAGCCGCTCGAGCGTCTCGGTTTCCTTGACCGAGTCGGTGCGTCGGGTGAGCGACGGATCGTTGATCGACAGGCTCAGCAGCTGCAGGTAGTCGATCGCGGTCATCGATTTGCCGATGTCGGAGATCTGGTCCATGCGGGGGAAGGTGCGGTAGTCGCCCTTGACGACGGGCTGCTCGGCCAGCGGCGGTACCCGTCCCCCGTTCGCGGTCCACAGGCTCAGCGGCGCGGCGTGGACCCCGGCCACCGTTTCCCGCGCGGCGGTCATGTCGGCGTCGTCGCGGGTCGTCACCGCGACCCGGACCGCGAGGGTGAACGAGTCGGAGGTCGCGCGGATGATCTCGGTGCCCTTGAAGCCGGCCGGAAGGTCCCCGCGCCAGGACGGACCGACGATCACGTACCGCTGCGGGTCGTTGCCGGTGAACTGGGAGCCCGCCTTGAAGAAGTAGTCCGCGTTCTGATCGCCGGCCTGCAGACTCCAGTACCGGCCGTCGGTGACTGCCGGGGTCTCGATCACGATCGGCTCCGCCGACGTGTCGAAAGCACCGCCGCTGTAGAGGGTCGACGCGTTGACCGTCGTGGCGAACCGGGTCTTCGCGTCGAACAGGTTCATCTGCGGCTGCATGCGATTGACACCCCGGTAGGCGGGTTGCCCCTCCAGCTGGGTGTACACGTACCGCAACTCGTAGTAGCCGGCGATGTTCAGGCCCCAGTAGAACGCCTCCTCGGTCAGGGCGGCGACCTCCTCGCCCGAGAGCGCCGAGTCGATCGGTCCTGCCTGTGCTTCGCCGGATGCCGCCGAACCGCACCCACCGATCGGCGTGAGAACGGACGGCAGTGCGGCGATTCCGATGATCGATCTTTTCGTCGGGTACATCCAGGCCTCCTTGTGCATGCACATTCGAGCACTTGATTAATACAAAGCGTCTTAAACGACGGGTGTGCGACGTCCAGGTCCGCAGTCGCCACCGTGGCGCCCATCCCTCGTCGTCGCGCCGCGTACGTCCCGCAGCACCGAGTAAGTCGAGCTGTCTTAGACGAGGCTCGCGGGCCGGGGGACCCGATCACCACACGAGATTCCACCCACCGGAACACTGCCCGCCCGACTACCGTCCGCCGGCGCCACCCGGCCACGAGGCCGTCCGCGGCGCCGACTCCCGGCACTGCGGACGACCCCCGGCCGACCGGGTCAGTCGGCGCGCCGCGCGGCGTCGTGGGCCGCGATGTACCCGTAGACGAGTCCCTGCCCGATCGTCGCGCCGGCACCCGGGTAGGTGTTCCCGAAGGCGTTGGCCGCCGTGTTGCCGATCGCGTAGAGGCCCGCGACGGTGCTCCCGTCCTCCCGGAGCACTCGACCGCGCTCGTCGGCCCGGACACCACCGCACGTGCCGAGATCGCTGAGCGTCATCTTCACCGCGTAGTACGACCCCTTCGTCAGCGGACGCAGGTTCGGGTTCGGGGTGATCGTGGGGTCACCGTAGTAACGGTCGTAGGCGCTGGCACCACGCCGGAAGTCCGTGTCGACACCGGCCGCCGCGGCCTCGTTGAACCGGCGGAACGTCTCCGCGAACGCCCCCTCGGGCAGTCCGGCCGAGCGGGCGAGCGCCACCGGATCCGCTGCCCGGTGGGCGATACCGGCGTCGTACCAGGACTGCGGCAGCGGCTGGCGAGGGAAGATCCCGGCCGCGAAGATGTAGCTGTTGCGGTACGCCTGGTCGAAGACGATCCACATCGACTCGACCGGGTCCCCGGCACGTTCGCGTTCGAGGAGACGCTGACCGAACGACATGTAGTCGGTGGACTCGTTGACGAACCGGCGACCGGTGTGGTCGACGACGAACGAGCCCGGCAGCGACCGTTCCGCCAACATGACCAGAGGGTCCCGGCCCGGCAGCGCGGCGACGGCCGGGAACCACCAGGCCTGGTCCATGAGCCCGATGTCCGCGCCCACCTGCTGGGCGATCCGGATGCCGTCACCGGTATTGCCCTCCGCTCCGAAGCTCTCGTGATCGGCAAGGTTCTCCGACTGGAACTTGTGGCGCATGCCCATGTCGTGGTCGAAGCCGCCGGTCGACAGGATCACGCCCCGCCGGGCCGTCACGGTCACCTCCCGACCGTTCTGCTCGACGACCGCACCGGTCACGGTGTCCCCGTCGGTGACCAGCCCGGTCAGGGACGTCTCGGTCCAGACCGGAATCTTCGCGGCGAGCACGCCGGCGAACAGTCCGGCGGCGAGGGCCTGTCCGCCGGCCGTGTACTCCCGCTTCAGGGCGAGGCCACCGATCCCCTGTGCAGCCCGCTTGACGATCCGCGGCAGCCCCTTGGACGGCACCCGCGCGACGAGGTTCATCCACTTGTAGTCCGCACCCGTCGTCGGCATCGGGACCGGGGCTTCCATCACGCCGGGGCGGAGCCGGGCACGTTCGGCGCCGAGCACGGAGGCGTCGAACGGCAGGCACTCGCACGTGCGGCCCCGCGCCGATCCGCCGGGCAGTTCGGGGTGGTAGTCGGAGTACTCCTCGGCCCAGAAGAACCGCATCGGCGTGGTGCGCCGCAGCATCTCGACGGTGGCGGCGCCGTGGTCGAGGAACGCGCTGCCGCGGCTGTCCGGGGCGGAGTCTCCGACCACCGAACGAACGTATGTGCGGGCGCGTTCGAGGGTGTCGCCGGCACCGGCTTCCTGCAGAACCGGATTCGCGGGAATCCAGAACGCGCCACCGGATCGTGCGGTCGAACCACCGACGTACTTCGTCTTCTCCACGACGAGCGTGGACAAGCCCAGTTCGTGCGCGGTCAGGGCGGCGGCCATTCCCGTCCCGGCCCCGACGACGAGCAGGTCGACGGTGATGTCACGGGCGGGTGTGGGGGCCGGCTCTCGACTGTTGCTCACAGGCACTCTCCTGTTCTCGGGATAGTGCGCTGAACGCTAGGGACAGGGACCGGGCCGCGGCCATCACGCGTCCCGCCGGGCGGGAGAGTTCGTGACATCGGTCACTCGCGGGTCGTCCGCGCGGCCGGCCCGACCGTGGAACGCAGAACTCCCGCCGGGGAACGGTCACCCGTTCCCCGGCGGGAGTTCGTCGGCGGTCGGACCGCTCGAGGTCTCGTTACGCGTCGAGTTCCGCGAGCACCTCGTCGGAGATGTCGACGTTGGTGTAGACGTTCTGCACGTCGTCGCAATCCTCGAGCGCGTCGACCAGCTTGAACACCTTGCGGGCGGCCTCGGCGTCGACGGGGACCTCGACCGACGCCCGGAAGTCCGGGTCGGCCGATTCGTATTCGACACCGGCGTCGACCAGTGCGGTCCGCACCGGGATCAGGTCGCCGGCCTCGCACACGACCTCGAACGTGTCGCCGAGGTCGTTGATCTCCTCGGCACCCGCCTCGAGCACGACCTCGAGCAGGTCGTCCTCGGTGCGGTCGTTCTTCTCCAGCACCACAACGCCCTTGCGGGTGAACAGGTAGGAGACCGAACCCGGGTCGGCCATGTTGCCACCGTTGCGGGTCATCGCGGTCCGGACCTCGCCGGCTGCACGGTTGCGGTTGTCGGTGAGGCACTCGATCAGGACGGCGACACCGTTGGGGCCGTAGCCCTCGTACATGATGGTCTGCCAGTCGGCGCCGCCGGCTTCCTCGCCGCCACCACGCTTGCGGGCCCGTTCGATGTTGTCGTTGGGGACCGAGTTCTTCTTGGCCTTCTGGATGGCGTCGAACAGCGTGGGGTTACCCGCCGGATCTCCACCACCCATACGAGCTGCCACCTCGATGTTCTTGATCAGCTTCGCGAACATCTTGCCGCGCTTGGCGTCGAGCGCAGCCTTCTTGTGCTTGGTGGTGGCCCATTTGGAGTGACCGGCCATTCGTGGGAGCCCCTTTCTGCAGCGTGCCGTGACAGAAACTACGACTCCCACGGCGGTACCACTGCACACATGTCGGAAAATCGATCCTACCTGTCCACACACCGAATCCGAATCCACGACTCCCCTGAAAGGTCACGATCGGGTAGAACTTGTTGTGTTCTCCGGACGCTCGCCGTCCGCGAGAGCACCCTTCCAGAGACGAAACTGACGAGACATCGAGATCGACGGGGCCGGGACGTCCGCCGCGCGGGGGCGTGAGACGACGAGGACGACGGCATCGTTGGGGGAAAGGCGAACGAATGCGCACTCACAGACCGGGCTTCACCGAACGGTGGAAGAAGCGGCTGGCCGGACTCGGAGCGGCAGCCCTGCTGGCGCCCGGGCTCGCGGTGGCTGCCACGCCCGCAACCGCCCAGGCCTCGCCGTGGGGTGGCTACGAGGAGGTGTTCGTCGATTCGAGCATGGGGCCGATCAAGGTCCAGATCCAGTGGGCGGCCCGCGGCGGCAACGCGGCGCTCTATCTGCTCGACGGCATGCGAGCACGGGACGACCGCAATGCGTGGTCGTTCGAGACCAACGCGTTCGACCAGTTCCGCAACGACAACATCACCCTCGTGCTGCCGGTCGGCGGCGAGTCGAGTTTCTACTCGGACTGGTACGGGCCCAGCAACTTCAACGGCCAGCAGATCACCTACAAGTGGGAGACGTTCCTCACCCAGGAACTGCCCGCCTACCTCGAGACCCGCGGCGTCTCCCGCACCAACAATGCGGTGACCGGCCTGTCGATGGGCGGATCCGCCGCACTCACCCTGGCCGCGTACCACCGCGACCAGTTCAAGTTCGCGGGTTCCTACTCCGGATACCTCAACCTGTCCGCGCCCGGCATGCGCGAAATGATCCGCATCGCGATGCTCGACGCCGGCCGCTACAACTCGGACGCCATGTGGGGCCCGCCGTGGGATCCGGCCTGGATGCGCAACGATCCGTTCGTGTTCGCCGACAAGCTGCGCGGGCTGTCGATGTACATTTCGTCCGGCAGCGGCCTGCCCGGCCAGTACGACACCCCCGGCTGGTTCCTCGGTTCACTCGGCTCGTCCGACACCGGCTCGATGGGTTCGGCCGGTTCCGCGGGCCTGACCACCTCGTTCAACACGTCCACCGCGATGGGTCTCGAAACCATCTCCCTGGCCAACACCAAGGCGTTCGAGGTGCGGTTGAACAGTCTCGGCATTCCCGCGACGTACGACTTCACGCCGCGCGGCACGCACGCGTGGGGTTACTGGTCGGAGCAGTTGTGGAAGTCCCGCGGCCAGATCCTCAACACGCTGAACGCGTGGTGACCGGACGCCGGTGACCCGGTGCGGGGAACCACGGTTCCCCGCACCGTCGGGTCAGTTTCCGCGCACCATGTCCACGAACAGTCCGTGGACGCGACGATCGCCGGTCACCTCCGGATGGAACGACGTCGCCAGCACCGGGCCCTGCCGCACCGCCACCACGGCGCCCGCGGCGGGGCCTTCCGGTACCCGGGCCAGGACGTCGACGCCCGGGCCGACCCGCTCGACCCACGGTGCCCGGATGAACACCGACCGCACCGGGCCGCCGTCGACGCCCGCGAAGTCCAGATCGGCCTCGAACGAGTCGACCTGACGTCCGAACGCGTTGCGCCGCACCGTGATGTCGAGTCCGTCGAGGTGTTCCGCGTCGGGCCGGGTGTCGAGGACTTCGCTCGCGAGCAGGATCATGCCGGCGCACGACCCGTACGCGGGCAGGCCCTCCTTCAGGCGGGCGCGCAGAGGTTCGAGGAGGTCGAACACCGTGAGCAGTCGGCTCATCGTCGTCGACTCGCCGCCCGGGATCACCAGTCCGTCGACGGACTCGAGTTCGGCCTGCCGGCGCACACTCACGGCACGCGCCCCGGACGAGTCGAGTGCCGCGAGATGCTCACGAACGTCGCCCTGCAGAGCGAGTACGCCGATGGTCGGTTGATTGGTCACGAGAGATGTTTCCTGCACTGTTCGACGCCGTTGACAGACGGAAACGCTATCAGCCGCGGCCCGTCAGTCCCGGCGCAGCAGCCGCGTCAGCCCCTCCTGCACGACGGCCGCCACGAGGTTGCCCCGACGATCGAAGATCCGGCCCTCGGTGAGGGCCCGGCCGAATCCGGCGGACGGCGACGTCTGGTCGTAGAGCAGCCAGTCGTCGGCCCGGAACGGGCGCATGAACCACAGTGCGTGGTCGAGGGACGCGCTCTGGATCGGGGTGTCCGGGTGGATGGTGCTCGCCGACGCCAGCAGCGTCATGTCGCTCATGTACGCGAGCGTGCAGATGTGGAACACCGGGTCGTCGGGCAGGGCTTCCCGGGACCGGAACCACACCTGCTGCTGCACCGGCACACCGGGTTTGCGGGCGATCCGGTCGGCCGGCACGTAACGCAGATCCCAGTCCGCCCACTCCCGGAACTCCCAGTGCAGCTCCGCACCGCCGAGGCTCGCCACATCCGGCAGTTCCTCCGGTGCGGGCACGTCCGGCATCGCATCCATGTGCTCGATGCCGTCGTCGAAGACGTGGAACGACACCGACATCGTGAAGATCGCCTGCCCGTCCTGCACGGCGGTGACCCGCCGCGTCGCGAACGAGCGGCCGTCCCGGACCCGGTCGACGAGGTACACGATCGGCATCACCGGGTTGCCGGGCCGCAGGAAGTAGCCGTGCAGGGAGTGGACGTGGAAGTCCTCGTCGACGGTCCGGACGGCGGACACCAGCGCCTGCCCGGCGACCTGCCCACCGAACGTGCGCGGCAACAGCGTCTCGGTCGCGATACCCCGGTAGATGTCCTTCTCGAGCCGCTCCAGCTCGAGAATCTCCTCGATCTTCGCCATGACACGAAACTCCTTCCGCTGCACGTGCGCTCAGGCTAGCAACGGCCCCGGACCGGTAGCCTGACACGATGAGTGACACGCTGGACGAGGGCCCCTTATTCCACGGCACGAAAGCCGGCCTCCGGATCGTCGACGACCGGGCGTGCTCACGTCAATAGATCGGCGTGGTAGCGCTGAGCCACGTCGGGGTGGGCGCGAAGGCGCGCCTTGAGGAGGTTCTCGCCGAACGTTCCCGAAATCCGGTTGTTCGGATCCTCCGTCACCCCGGGCGCATCTGCGCGCAGGTCGGCCGGCAACTCGATCAGTGGCATCGTCGACGGTAGCGCCGGGTTGAAGAAGAAGGGCACGGACAGACGTTCGGTACCCGGATCGGGCGATTGGACTCGGTGCATCGTCGCCTTGAGATAGCCGTCCGTGGCATATTCCATCAGCTCTCCGATGTTGACGACGAACGCATCGGCGACCGGAGGGACATCGATCCAGGAGCCTCGATACTCGACCTGGAGGCCGCCCTTGCCCGGCTCGACGAGCAGCAGCGTCAGCACGCCGGGATCTTTGTGCGCACCGACTCCCTGCTTGTCTTCCGCACTGTCGCGGCCCGGATATCTGACCAGCTTCATCAATGCGGACGGGCGATCGGCGAACGCGTCGTCGAAGATGTCCTCCGGGGCACCGAGGCAACTCGCCCATTCGCGCATCAGGCGCAGCCCCAGGGCACTGCACCGATGTTGCCAGTCGGTCATGATCTCGCGGAATCCGGGCAGGTTCCGAGGCCACTGATTGGGGCCGTCGAGTCGAAGATATGCGGGCTCGTCCCCGAGTGGTGCGTACTCGGCCGCGAGATCGATCTGCTCGCGCCAGTCGATGCTTCCCTGCGTGTACTCACCGCCGAAGCGGGTGTATCCGCGAAATTGCGGGCTGCCGAGCATTTCGACCGCGAGTTTGTCCTCTTCGGGGAGGGCGAAGAACGCTCGCGCGCTGTCGAACAACCGGTCCGTCGTGCCACGGTCGAACCCGTGACCGACGAGGTAGAAGAATCCCACCTCGTGGGTCGCCCGACGGAGTTGCTCCTGGAATGCCGACCGGTCGGCGGGATCGCCGTTCAGCAGCGCCATGTCGACTATCGGAAGCCCGGAAGGCACCTGTTCCACAACTCGTCCTTTCGCCGGGCGACAGTCACCCGAAGTCTGATCGGGCACTGCATCGTGCACTGCCCCGGGCGCACCGCGAACAGCCCGACGCAACTACCACATTTCGGACCACGGTACTTCGTCGCCGGCACTGCCGACAAAGTGCAGGCCCACGCTGCAGACTTCTGCAGCGTGGGCCTGTTCGTCCTGGTGAACGCGAATTACCAGCCGCGCTCGGCGAGACGGTGCGGCTGCGGGATCTCGTCGACGTTGATGCCGACCATGGCCTCACCGAGACCACGCGAGACCTTCGCGAGGACGTCGGGGTCGTCGTGGAACGTGGTGGCCTTGACGATCGCGGCGGCCCGCTCGGCCGGGTTGCCGGACTTGAAGATGCCGGAGCCGACGAACACGCCCTCGGCGCCGAGCTGCATCATCATCGCCGCGTCCGCGGGGGTGGCGATGCCACCGGCGGTGAACAGGGTGACGGGAAGCTTGCCGGCCTTGGCGACCTCGACGACCAGGTCGTACGGAGCCTGCAGTTCCTTCGCGGCGACGTACAGCTCGTCCTCGGGCAGCGACGTCAGGCGGCGGATCTCCTGGCGGATCTTGCGCATGTGGGTGGTGGCGTTGGAGACGTCACCGGTACCGGCCTCACCCTTCGAGCGGATCATGGCGGCGCCCTCGTTGATGCGGCGCAGCGCCTCGCCGAGGTTGGTGGCGCCACACACGAACGGCACCGTGAACGCGAACTTGTCGATGTGGTTCTCGAAGTCGGCCGGGGTGAGGACCTCGGACTCGTCGATGTAGTCGACGCCGAGGGACTGCAGGATCTGCGCCTCGACGAAGTGGCCGATGCGGGCCTTCGCCATGACCGGGATCGACACGGCCTCGATGATGCCGTCGATCATGTCCGGATCCGACATGCGCGAGACACCGCCCTGGGCGCGGATGTCGGCCGGAACCCGCTCGAGTGCCATGACGGCGACAGCGCCGGCGTCCTCGGCGATCTTGGCCTGCTCCGCGTTGACCACGTCCATGATGACGCCGCCCTTGAGCATCTCGGCCATGCCCCGCTTGACGCGCGCCGTGCCGGTAGTGGGGGTGGTGTCGGGGGTGCTCACAGCAATCTCCTGGGTTCTCGCCGGCTGGGGATGATCTTGTGCGCACGGACCCGTTCGGCACCGCAGCGCATGGGCAATTCTAGGACGACGCCGCCACGGCACCGATAGCCAGTGCCGGATATCCGGACCGCAATGGCGTCGGTCACATCAGCGGATCGCCCGGACCTCGGGGTCCTCGACCCGGACGACCACGAGGTTCGCCTCGCCCAGCAGATCGGCCAGATCCTGCGGGTACACCGGCTCCCCACCCTGCTGGATCGCCCGGATCTCCGCCGCCGTGCACCACCGGTGCTCGGTGACGGTGCGCTGCTCGAGTTCGGTGAAACCCCGTCCGTGCGGGACGAACTCGTCGGTCCGGACGGCGAAGAACAGTTCCTCGGAGCGGATCAGGTCACCCGCGAACGGGAAGATCGCGACCCGCCGCCACAGCGGCCCGCGCAAGTCGCTGGGAGACAGTGTCCGGCCCGTTTCTTCGGCGATCTCGCGAACCGCCGCGTCCCGCAGCGTCTCCCCCGATTCGACGGCCCCGCCGACCGTGAACCAGAACTGCGCGTCCGGGGACTGCGGATCGTGCCCGCGCAGCAGCAGGACCCGACCGCGCGGGTCGAGCAGGACGACGCGGGCGGACGTGCGTACCTCGTCGGGCTGCAGCCCCGACGGCTCGGTGCGTTCGGCGATCTCGAAGTAGGTGGGCAGCGGCGCGGTACCGCCCAGATGCAGCCACCGCACCGGCCGCCGGGTCCGCAACGCGAGGGTGTCTCGGACCGCATCGTTGTGGAAGCGGCGAGCGATCAGTACCCGGGCCTCCGCGTCGGCCAGTTCCGCCACCAGCTGCGGCGGCAGGGTGTGCGTGTCGATGTTCGCGAGCACCGCCGACAGCGCGTTCTCCGCCGTCTCCCGGTGCGTCCGGTCGGCCCGTTCGGCCTGCCCGGCGAGGGCCGTCAGCCGCCGACTCTCCACCGGACCGTTCATCGCCGACGCGATCGCCCGCACCACCACCGACCGGCGGGCCAGGGCGGCGTCGAGAGCCTGCCAGGACAGGTCCGACCGCACGTGCAACCGGTCCAGCCGGTTCGCCGTCGCGTACGCCCACGCACCGATCACCACGACGACCGCGGCGATCAGCGCGACGATCAGGATCGTCGTCGCCGAGAACGTCACGACCGCACCTCACGGACCCCGGACGATCCGACGGTGACCGTCTCGTACACGCGCAGGATCTGCTCGGCGACCACCGGCCAGTCGTATTCGCTCACCACGACACTCGCGACGTCGGTCAGCGCGCGGCGACGATCCTCGTCACCGAGGACGGCGTCGAGTGCGGACGCCAGCGCCGCCGAATCCCCGACCGGCACCAGCAGGCCCGCGGTCCCGTCGCGCAGCACCCGACGGAACGCGTCGAGCTCACTGGCCACGACGGGGGCGCCGGCCGCCATCGCCTCCACCAGCACGATGCCGAAACTCTCGCCCCCGAGGTTGGGGGCACAGTACGCGTCGACACTGCGCAGCGCCGACGCCTTCTCCGCGTCACTGACCTGGCCGAGCAGCCGCAGGTGCTTCGCGTACCGTCCGGCGTCCTTGCGGAGCTTGTCCTCGTCACCGCGGCCGACGACGAGAACCTCGAGGTCCGGGTACGTCTCGACGAGCGCGGGCAGCGCCCCGAGCAGAACGGCCATGCCCTTGCGGGGTTCGTCGTAGCGGCCGAGGAACAGCACCGTCTTACCGGCCCGCGGATACCCGGGCAGCGGCTGCGCGTTCGCGAACGCCGGCACGTCGACCCCGTTGGGGATCTCGACGGCGTCCGAGCCGAGCGATTCCACCTGCCAGCGCCTGGCCAGCTCGGACACCGCGATCCGTCCGCTGATCTTCTCCAGATACGGCTGCAGCACCCCCTGGAACGTACTGAGCACCAACGATTTCGTCGTCGACGTGTGGAACGTCGCGACGATCGGCCCCTCCGCGATCTTCATGGCGAGCATCGACAGGCTCGGCGCGTTCGGTTCGTGGATGTGCAGGACGTCGAAGTCACCGTCGGCGATCCAGCGCCGGGTCCGCGCGTACGACACCGGTCCGAACGTCAGCCGCGCCACCGACCCGTTGTAGGGGATCGCGACGGCACGGCCCGCCGACACCACGAAGTCCGGCAGCTCGGTGCCCTCCGACGCGGGCGCCAGGACGCTGACCTTGTGCCCGCGTTCGATGAACACCTGCGCCAACTCGACGACGTGCGCCTGGACGCCGCCCGGCACGTCGAACGAGTACGGGCAGACCATGCCGATCCTCATGGCGCCTCCATGCGGGCACGGCGGGCGTCGGACAGATCGTCGAGCCACAGCGGCTGCAGCATGTGCCAGTCCGCCGGGTGCGCGGCGATGTTCGACGCGAACGCGTCCGCGAGCGCCTGGGTGGCCGGTCCGACCCCGCCGGACACGTCGATCTGCGGGTCTACGGAGAAGCCCCAGCCGTCGCCGGTGAACCAGCAGTGCACGGGCAGCAGCGCCGCCCCGGTCTCGATCGCGAGCTTCGCGGGCCCGGCCGGCATCCGGGTGGGTTCACCGAAGAACGTGACCGGCACCCCCTTCGCCGCCAGGTCCCGCTCCCCCAGCAGGCACACCACCTTGTTCGCCCGGAGCCGTTTCGCGAGTTCCCCGAACGGCGGCTGCTCGCCACCGCTGAGGGGGAAGATCTCCATGCCCAGGCTCTCCCGGTAGGCGACGAACCGGTGGTACAGCGATTCGGGCTTCAACCGTTCCGCGACGGTGGACAGTCCACCCCACGTCTGCGCGCACCACACCCCGGCCATGTCCCAGTTGCCGCTGTGCGGCAGCGCCAGGACGGCCCCCTTGCCGTCGGCCATCGCCGCCTCGAGGTACTCGGTACCGACGATCACGTCGTCGAGCGCGACCCGGATCGCCGCGAGATCCATCGACGGCAGCCGGAACGCCTCCCGCCAGTAGCGCGCGTACGACCGCAGCGACTCCCGGATCAGCTCGTCCGGCACCTGTTCGGGCGGCACCCCCAGCACGCGGGACAGGTTGCGGCGCAACTGCTGCGGGCCACCGTTCCGACGGGCCGCGATGTCGGCGCCGGCGTCGAACAGGGCGGTGGCGAACCGTTCGGGCAACGCCCGCACGACCCGCCACCCGGTGGCGTAGCCGAGATCGGTGAGCCGCTCCGAGAACGACACCGGCGACGTCACGACGACTCCCCGGCGGCACCCGGCGGCGGCGCCATCGGCAGCAGTTCACGGGCCCCGGCGGAGTTGCGGACCGCGAGAACCCGCTGGAACACCGTGACGATGCTCGCGGCCGCGAGGATCCACATCGCGACGTACACCGCCCAGTGCAGCCAGCCGATACCGTAGTGACCGGCGATGCCGGTGAAACCGGCACCCACCAGCACGATGATCAGCCGGTCCGGGCGTTCGATCAGCCCGCCGTCGGCGGACAGGCCGCTGGCTTCGGCACGGGCCTTCGCATACGAGATGACCTGCGAGGTCACCAGGCAGATCAGCGTCGCGACCAGCAGCGACTTGCTGTTCTCGTGGTAGACCGCCCACCAGGCGAGACCCGCGAAGATTGCACCGTCCGCCACCCGATCGCACGTCGCGTCGAGCACCGCGCCGTAGCGGGTGCCGCCACCGCGGGCCCGGGCCATCGCACCGTCGAGCATGTCGAACATCACGAAGAACCAGATCAGCATGGTTCCCCAGAACAGATGCCCGGACGGGAAGAGGGTGAGCGCGCCCGCGATGCTCGCGACGGTGCCGATGATCGTCACCGCATCGGGGGTGAGCCCGGTCTTCACCAGGGCCCGCCCCATCGGTGCCGTCACCTTCGACACCGATGCCCGTCCGAAGAAGCTCAGCACTGCACTCCCCCCGTCCCCGCCACTCGGTGGATCACTCGTTCCAGGCTTCCGCGAGCAGGGCCCGCGTCTCGCGGAGCAGCTGCGGCATCACCTTCACCCCACCGAGGACGGTGATGAAGTTCGCGTCACCACCCCAACGCGGCACGATGTGCTGGTGCAGATGCTCGGCGAGCGAACCACCCGCTGCCGCACCGAGATTGAGTCCGACATTGAACGCGTCCGGGTTCGACACCCGCTTGATGACACGGAGCGCCTGCTGCGTGAACGCCATCAGCTCGGAGCTCTCCTCCGGCGTCAGGTCCTCGAGCGCCGCCACCCTGCGGTACGGCACCACCATCAGATGTCCCGGGTTGTACGGGTACAGGTTGAGCACCGCGTACACGTGTTCGCCGCGCGCGACGATCAGACCGTCCTCGTCGCTCATCTTCGGGATCGCGGTGAACGGCCCCTCGTCCGCGGTGTCGGTCTTCGGGGCCTCCGCGATGTACGACATGCGGTGCGGTGACCACAGTCGCTGCAGCCGGTCCGGGTCTCCGGGGCCGGTGTCGACGAGAGTGCCGTGTTCGGTCACTGGGCACCGCCGAGCAGCTCCGCCGTGGGCGAGGCGTTCTCGCGGCGCTTGATCCAATCGGCGATCGTGCGAACCGCCTCGGTGACCGGCACCCCGTTGACCTGCGTGCCGTCCCGGAACCGGAAGCTCACCGCACCGGCCTCGACGTCCCGCTCGCCCGCGAGGAGCATGAACGGCACCTTCTGGGTGGTGTGGTTGCGGATCTTCTTCTGCATACGGTCGTCGCTGGCGTCGACCTCGGCACGCACACCGAGCTTCTTCAGCTGCGCCACGACGTCGAACAGGTGGTCCTCGAACGCTTCCGCGACCGGGATGCCGACCACCTGGACGGGTGCGAGCCATGCCGGGAACGCACCCGCATAGTGCTCGGTGAGGACACCGAAGAACCGTTCGATCGACCCGAACAGCGCGCGGTGGATCATCACCGGACGATGCTTGGCGCCGTCGGTGCCGGTGTACTCGAGTTCGAACCGCTCGGGCAGATTGAAGTCCAGCTGGATGGTCGACATCTGCCAGCTACGGCCCAGCGCGTCCTGCACCTGCACCGAGATCTTCGGGCCGTAGAACGCGGCGCCACCCGGATCCGGCACCAGGTTCAGACCGGACGCCTCACCGACCTCGCGCAACGTCTCGGTCGCGGTCTCCCACAGTTCGTCGCTGCCGACGAACTTGTCCGGGTTCTTCGTCGACAGCTCGAGGTAGTAGTCGTCGAGACCGTAGTCCTTGAGCACGTCCAGGATGAACCGGAGCACGCTGGTCAGTTCGTCACGCATCTGCTCGGGGGTGCAGAAGATGTGCGCGTCGTCCTGCGTCATGCCGCGCACGCGGGTCAGGCCGTGCACGACGCCCGACTTCTCGTAGCGGTAGACCGAACCGAACTCGAACATGCGCAGCGGCAGCTCCCGGTACGACCGTCCACGCGAACGGAAGATCAGGTCGTGCATCGGGCAGTTCATCGGCTTGAGGTAGTAGTCCTGGCCGGGCTTGCGGACCGTGCCGTCCTCGTTGCGCTCCTCGTCGATGTGCATCGCCGGGAACATGCCGTCGCGGTACCAGTCGAGGTGGCCGGACACCTCGTACAGGTGTCCCTTGGTGATGTGCGGGGTGTTGACGAAGTCGTAGCCGGCCTCGACGTGCCGCTGCCGCGAGTAGTTCTCCATCTCCTGGCGGATGATGCCGCCCTTGGGGTGGAACACCGGCAGGCCGGAGCCGAGTTCGTCGGGGAACGAGAACAGGTCCAGCTCGGCACCGAGCTTGCGGTGGTCGCGGCGTTCGGCCTCGGCGAGCAGCTCGAGATGCTCGTCGAGGGCCTCGCTGGACTCCCACGCGGTGCCGTAGATGCGCTGCAGCTGCGCGTTCTCCTGGTTGCCGCGCCAGTACGCCGCCGAACTGCGCGTGATCTTGAACGCCGGAATGAACTTGGTGGTCGGGATGTGCGGGCCGCGGCACAGGTCCTTCCAGATCACCTCACCGGTACGCGGGTTGAGGTTGTCGTAGATCGTCAGCTCGTTGCCGCCGACCTCCATCACCTCGGGATCGTCGATACCGCTCTTGTCGCTGATCAGCTCGATCTTGAACGGCTCGTTCGCGAGCTCGACGCGGGCGTCCTCGATGTCCTCGACGACGCGGCGGGAGAACCGCTGCGCCTCCTTGACGATCTTCTTCATCCGCTTCTCGAGACGGGCCAGATCCTCCGGGGTGAACGGCTCGGCCACCTGGAAGTCGTAGTAGAAGCCGTCCTTGATCGGCGGGCCGATGCCGAGCTTCGCCTCCGGGAACTCCTGCTGCACGGCCTGCGCGAGCACGTGCGCGGCCGAGTGCCGGATGACACTGCGGCCGTCCTCGGTGTTCGCGGCGACGGCCTCCACCTCGACGTCGATCTCCGGCGTCCACGACAGATCCTTGAGGTTGCCGTCGGCGTCCCGGACGACGACGATCGTGTCGGGTCCCTTCGACGGGAGACCGGCCTCTCGGACCGCCGTGCCCGCAGTAGTCCCGGCGGGCACTCGGACGCGTGCGGCTGGGGTAACGGATGCGGGCGTGGTCACGGCGATGCGCTCCTAGGTATGAGAGTGTGCCCCCGGTCCCGGGAGCGACCCCATGTTATCGGCACGACGCCACGCCGAGTGGAGGCGTACCGCTGTCGGCCCGGGCCGGGTCGCTACAGCGGGCTCTCCAGCCACGATTGCTCGAGTCCCACCCATGTTCCGAGCAGATCGAAGGTACCGAGCACCCACAATGTCGCGACGACGACGATCGTCGTGAACAGCACGCCGAGGGCCTTGACGAAGACGGACCGGTGGGAGAACCACTCCATGAACCGGTCGTATCGCGCCCGAATCCAGTGCAGCATCCGGTGCGCCCACGCGAACTCGGACGCGAGGATGCCCAAACCGGCGAACACGATCAACCAGCCGGGGCCGGGATACGGAATCGCCACGATCCCGGCAGCCAGCACGATCGTGCCGACGAACCCCACCCCGATGCGGTAGGCGAGGTTCAGTGACGTGTTCGCGGCGATGCGCCTGCGACGTCGCCGCCACTTGTTCTCGGCCTCCTCGAGGATCCCGATCGGGCGGAAGCCGTCCGCATCGGGCACCCCCGATTCCTGTGGGGCGCCGTGGTGACGCTCGCCCACCACCCGATCGCCCATGATCTGCACCCACCGTCGCATCCGTGATCCGCGCCGATCGTCACGCCGACGTGATTCGAGCGTACCGACGCACGAGACACCGGCGGGGACGCGCTCGTCCTCGAACAACCGGGGACACGACCTCGAGTCGATTCGGACGAACCCGGTTCGCCGCCGGGCATCCTGCCCGATAGTGAAGTGATGCGAAGAACCCGCACGAAACTCGCTCTCGCGACGGTCGGCGCAACCGCGGCCGTCCTGACCGCATCAGGGTGCTCGGCCACCGCATCCGACCCGTCGAACGGACAACCGGCCGGGATCAATTCCCAGGGCACCGGCAAGGTCACCGGGACTCCCGACACGCTGACCGTCGCCCTCGGCGTGCAGACCCAGGCGTCCGAGGCGCAGGCCGCCCTGCAGGACAATTCACGGAAGGCCACCGCTCTGATCGACACCCTGAAGAGCAACGGGGTCGCCGACGAGGACGTCCGGACGAGTCAGCTGTCGGTGAATCCGACCTGGGAACCGGGCGGCGCGCGCATCACCGGATATCAGGTCACCAACCAGGTGACCGCGACCCTGCACGACATCTCCCAGGCCGGCACGCTCATCGATGCGGCCGCAGCCACCGCCGGCGACGCGATCCGCGTACAACAGGTGACCTTCTCCATCGCCGACGACAGCGACCTACGTGCCGAGGCGCGCAGCCGTGCCGTCCGGCAAGCACAGGATCAGGCACAGCAGATGGCCGACACAGCCGGTGTGAAACTCGGCAAGGTGCGCTCGATCGTCGAGGTGCCTGCGCAGGCACCTCGGTCGTCCGATCCGTCCATGCGCGCACCCGACGCGGTTCTCACGGACACCGTGCCGATCGAGGCGGGGTCCCAGGAACTGACCGTGAACGTCGCGGTGACATACGACATCGGCTGACGGCTGCGGACCCGAACACGTCACCCGGGAACGAGAAAGGCCCTGTCCGTAATTCGGACAGGGCCTTTCTGATGTGGTCCCGGCTGGGATCGAACCAGCGACCTTCCGCGTGTGAAGCGGACGCTCTCCCACTGAGCCACGGGACCGAACCGCGTCAATTGCTCGCGGTCGAACGAGACGAAACACTAACACCTACCGTCGCCGAACACGAATCCGCTGGTCAACACCATTTCGACGCCGCAGCCCCCTCCTCGAACCCCCCTCGAGCCCTCACCGGCCGGCGTCCTCGCGCGCGTACACGCGCGGGCACGTTTCCAACCCTCCCCACTCCCTCCCGACTCCACCCACCCCGACCACGCCACCGACAGCCGAAGGGACC
Organism: Prescottella sp. R16; assembly: GCF_030656875.1. Lineage (NCBI taxonomy): Bacteria > Bacillati > Actinomycetota > Actinomycetes > Mycobacteriales > Nocardiaceae > Rhodococcus > Prescottella sp. R16. The sequence continues at coordinate 1,941,738 of NZ_CP130943.1, read as the reverse complement.
CTTCGGCTCGCACGGGCGCACGGCGGGCCCCTTCAGCTGTCCCCCGGCCGTCACAGCGGGCCGCGACGACGAAAGATCACCGAACGCCGGCGCGCGGCCGCTCGCCCGCCTGCCGCAATACTGCTCGTGCATACCCTTTTTGGGCCCTGACCTGCTGATTTGTGCCTTTCTCGAATAGTCCGCTAATGTTCTCACCGCACCGGGGAAGCGGAAACGCCCCGCCGGAGCAAATGCGGATGTAGCGCAGCTGGTAGCGCATCACCTTGCCAAGGTGAGGGTCGCGGGTTCGAATCCCGTCATCCGCTCGAGAGGTTGGACTCGACCTTTTATGGTGGAGTGGCCGAGTGGTGAGGCAACGGCCTGCAAAGCCGTGCACACGGGTTCGATTCCCGTCTCCACCTCGCGCGATTAGCTCAGCGGGAGAGCGCTTCCCTGACACGGAAGAGGTCACTGGTTCAATCCCAGTATCGCGCACCAAGTTTCGCGGCAGTTCACTGTCGGGTAACTTGTTGTGTCACAACATGCGGATGTAGCGCAGCTGGTAGCGCATCACCTTGCCAAGGTGAGGGTCGCGGGTTCGAATCCCGTCATCCGCTCCACGATCGACCCCTGGGGCCGATCTGCACGACCCGCGCGATTAGCTCAGCGGGAGAGCGCTTCCCTGACACGGAAGAGGTCACTGGTTCAATCCCAGTATCGCGCACCACACCCGAAAGGCACCTCCGCTCGGAGGTGCCTTTCGGCGTTTCTCACCGTTTTCTACGGTTCGCCAGTTCGTGTTGCAGCCACCGGTAGGAGTCCTTCGGGGTGCGGGCGAGGGTGTCGTAGTCGACGTGGACGAGGCCGAAGCGTTCCCGGTATCCGGCGGCCCATTCGAAGTTGTCGAGGATCGACCACACGAAGTAGCCGCGGACGTCGACACCGGCATCCATCGCAGCGCGCACGGCGGCGAGATGATCGGCGTGGTAGGCGATGCGACGCTCGTCACGTACCCGGCCGGTGGTGTCGGGTGCGGCGTCGTGGAACGAGCAACCGCTCTCGGTGATGTGGACGGGCGGCAGTGCGGCACCGTAGCGGTCCCGGAAGGTCACGAGGATCTCCCGGAGTCCGTCGGGCACGATGGGCCAGCCGAAGTCGGTGCGCGGATATCCGTCCAGCGGTACCGGTGCGAACGGCATGCCGGGCGGCAGATCCACTTCGAGGACGCCGTCGGTGCCCTCCCCGTCGCGGGGTGCAGCGATCACCGTCGGCTCGTAGTAGTTGATGCCGAACCAGTCGAGGGGTTGCGCGATCACGGCGAGATCGTCGTCGACCGGACCGGTCAGCAGGGCCGCGAGTTCGTCGGCCGGGTATTTGCCGAGCAGGACCGGGTCGGCGAACGTCCAGTTCACGATGTGGTCGTAGATGTCGGCGGCCTCCACATCGGCGTCCGAGTCCGACGCCGCGTGCACGGGTGCGTGATTCGACGCGATGCCGATGTTCCCGCAGCCGGCGGCGCGCAGCGCCTGCACCGCCAGCCCGTGCCCGAGCAGTTGGTGGTGGGCGGCCTGCAGTGCTCCGAAACCGAGTTCGAGTCCGGGAGCGTGCACGCCGAGCGCGTGCCCGTAGAGGGTGTGGACGACGGGTTCGTTGAGCGGCATCCACATGCCGACGCGATCACCGAGCCGCTCCCCCACGATCGTCGCGTAGTCGGCGAGCCGCTGCGCCGTCGTCCGATTCAGCCAGCCGCCGTCGTCCTGCAGGGTCTGCGGCAGGTCCCAGTGGAACAGGGTGACTGCGGGAGCGATGCCGGCGGCGCACAGGTCGTCGATCAGCCGGTCGTAGAAGTCCAGGCCCGCCGCGTTGACCGCGCCGGCGCCGTCGGGCAGGATCCGCGGCCAGGCGATCGACAGCCGGTAGGCGTCGACGCCGAGGTCACGGATGAGGGCGACGTCCTCGCGGTGGCGGTGGTAGTGGTCGATTGCGACGTCCCCGGTCTCGCCGCCGACGATCTTGCCGGGGATGCGGCAGAACTCGTCCCAGATGGAGCGGCCGCGTCCGTCGGTGTCGACGGCTCCCTCGATCTGATAGGCCGCGGCCGCGACGCCGAACAGGAAATCGTCGGGAAACTCCGGAATCGAATGCTGTGCCGTCATGATGTGCAGTGAAGCAGAGAACGCCACGAAACGGAGCACAATATTGGACACTCGTCCAGTGATACGAAACACGGAAGTTCCCGGACGCGCCCGGATGTCGGCGTCCGTCGCCTTCGGTTTGCAGGGGTTCCTGCTGGCCGTGCTGCTCACCCAGCTCCCCCAGTTCAAGGAGGATCTCGGGTTCGGCGACACGTTGGTGGCGGCGACGGTCGTCGGCATCTCGGTCGTCGCGGGCGTCGGCAGTGTGCTGGCCGAGCAGCTCGCGAAGGCGATGTCGAGTCGGACGACGCTGCGGGTCGGCCTGTTCGTGATCGCCGCCGGTGGTGCCGTCATCGCGGTCGCGTCGTCGACGCCGGCGTTCCTGGCGGCGTTCGCGCTGTACGGTGTCGGCCTCGGCATCGTGGATGCGTCCGCGAACATGCAGGCGGTGTCGATCCAGCACGCGTACGGGCGGGTGATCCTGTCGTCGTTCCACGCGTCCTGGAGTGTCGGTGCGATCGTCGGTGCCGGATACGTTGCGGTGTGCTCGGCGCTGGAGCTGTCGGTCATGGTGTCGGTGATCGTGGCGGCCGTGCTGGTCGCCGCGGTGTGTGCGTGGATCGGGCCGCGGCTGCTGCGCACCGGACACGAGCGGGCTGCGACGTCGGCGACCGCGCCGCTGTCGGTACCGATGCGGCCCTTCCTCGCGCTCGGTGTCGCGATGCTGCTGTTCTATGCGATCGACTTCGGGATCGGCACGTACTCGCCGCTGTATCTCAAGGAGGTGTTGTTGTCGGACGCCGGTACCGCCGCCCTGGCGATGGGCGCCTACCAGGTGACGGCGCTGATCTCACGGTTGACCGGCGATCATTGGGTGCACCGGTTCGGGGAGATCGCGGTGGTGCGGGCCGGTGCGGCGATCAGTGTCGTCGGTCTGCTGACCGCGGTGCTCGCCCCGAACCCGGCCGTCGCGATCGTCGGCTTCTTCGTCGTGGGACTGGGTGCGCCGGTCATCGCGCCGCTCAGTTTCAGTGCCGCCGGACGATTGGCGCCGCCGGAGCAGACGGATGCCGTGGTCGCCCGGATCAACCTGTTCAACTATGCCGGCACGATCGTCGCGGGCGGGGTGATCGGTGGGGTCGCGGCGGTCACCGACCTGCGGATCGGGTTCGTGGTGCCGCTGCTGTTCGCGGTCGTCCTGTTCGCGCTGGCCCCGGCGTTCGCACCACGCCGCACCGGAGCGTCGGCCACAGATGATGTACTTACCGGGACCGACACCACCCTGCCCGAATCGACCCCGAGGTGACATCGTGACGATTTCCGTGGACCGTGCCGGACTGTGGGATGCGGAAGCGCTCGCCGACGTGGCCGCGGTGACCTTCCCGCTCGCGTGCCCACCGCATGCGACGCAGGAGGACATCGCGGCGTTCGTCGACGAGGTGCTGTCGGCGGAGAGGTTCAGCGAATACCTCACCGATCCGGCCCGGACGGTCCTGGAGGCGACGGCGGGCGGAGAGGTCGTCGGCTACGTGATGCTCGTCGAGGGCATGCCGGACGACCACGACATCCGGTCGGCGGTGTCGTTGCAGCCGACGATGGAGATCAGCAAGCTGTACGTGCTGCCGGACCGGCACGGGTCCGGGGTGTCGGCCGCCCTCATGGAGGCGGCGATCGCGCACGCCCGCGAGGCGGGCTGTGCCGGTGTGTGGCTCGGCGTCAACCAGGAGAACGTGCGGGCGCAGAAGTTCTACGCCAAGAACGGGTTCGAGAAGGTCGGGACGAAGACGTTCCGGGTGGGCAATCAGATCCACCACGACTTCGTGATGCAACGCAGCCTCTGAGCGGGGTCGCTCGGAGGCTGCGTCACAGTCACGCGGAATCGGGCGTCAGGACGACGCGGCGACCTCGAAACGGGAGAGCGCGAGCAGACGCGACGTGGCACGCAGGTACTTCTTGCGGTAGCCACCGGCGACCATCTCAGGGGTGAAGATCTCGTCGAGCTTCGCACCGGACACGGTGACCGGAATGCTGGCGTCGTACAGGCGGTCGGCGAGGACGACGAGGCGCAGCGCGACCGACTGGTCGGCGGCCGGGTGCACGCCCTTGATGAACACCGCCGGCACGCCCTCGATGAGCTTGCCGTACCGCGACGGGTGCAGCGTGCTCAGGTGCGCGCACAGCTCGTCGAAGTCGTCGAGCGTGGCACCGTCGATCGAGTCGGCGCGCTCGAGCAGGTCGGCGTCGTCGGTGGGCTCGGGCGCCGGCGGCAGGTCACGGTGCCGGTAGTCGGGGCCGTCGACGCGAATGGTCTCGAAGATCGAGCCGAGCTTCTTGATCTCGCGCAGGAAGTCCTGGGCGGCGAAGCGGCCCTCACCGAGCTGACCGGGCAGCGTGTTCGACGTGGCCACGATGGACACACCGCGCGCCGACAGCTCGGTCAGCAGCCGCGAGACGAGCATCGTGTCGCCCGGATCGTCGAGTTCGAACTCGTCGATGCACAGCACCGAATGGTTGGACAGTTCCTCGACGGCCTTGTTGAAGCCGAGCGCGCCGACGACGTGCGTCAGTTCGACGAACGTGCCGAACGCCTTGGGCGACGGGGAGCTGTGGAAGATCGAGGCGAGCAGGTGGGTCTTGCCGACACCGAAACCGCCGTCGAGGTAGAGACCGGCACCGGACTGCTGCGTCTTGCGTCCGAACAGGCCCCGCTTGCCGCCGCCGCGGATCTTGGTGACCTTCTGCGAGAACTCCTCCGCCTTGCGGACCGCGACCGCCTGGCTGGGCTCTTTGGGGTCGGGAATGTAGGACGCGAAGCTGACCTCGTCGAACATCGCCGGGGGCACCATTTGAGCAACCAACTGATCGGCCGGCACCACCGGGCTGCGATCGACAAGACGTGCATGCATGCATCGAGGGTATCGACGTGTTCTGATCGAACACGTGCAGCGCCTGGATTTTGCGACCTACTTCACAGGGAAAAGGGCCGACAACGGTCGACCCGTGCCACTCGACGACGAGGACCTGCGTTCACTGTACGGGTATCCGGCCGACCTCGACAGACCGTGGCTGCGGGTCAACTTCGTGTCCAGCATCGACGGCGCGGTGACCGCCGACGGGGCGAGCGCGGGCCTGGGGACTCCGGCGGACAAACGGGTGTTCGGGATCCTGCGGTCGTTGGCCGACGCGGTCGTCGTGGGCGCCGGCACGGCCCGCACCGAGGACTACGGGGGCGCCCGGATCACCGGCGCCGATCGGGACCTGCGCCGGGCCCGCGGGCAGTCGGAGGTGCCCCCGATCGTCGTGGTGACCGCGAGCGGACGGCTGGATCCGGCGTCGCGGCTGTTCACCGACACGGCCGTCGCACCGATCGTGCTGACGTCCACGCGAGCCGATGCCGGGCAGGCAGCGCGGCTGCGGGACGCGGGCGCGGACGTCGAGACGATCGCCGACACCGCGATCGGTGGGGCCGCACTGGTGGCTGCCCTGGAAGCGCGGGGGTTGCGGCGGGTGCTGTGCGAGGGCGGGCCCGGCCTGTTCGGGACGCTCCTCGCCGACGGCGTCGTCGACGAGCTGTGTCTGACGACGTCGCCGCAGTTGGTGGCAGGCGGCGCCGGCCGGATCGCGGTCTCCCCCGCCGCCTGTCCGACGCCGATGCGTCGCGTCCACGTCCTCGGTGACGACGACGGCACCCTGTTGACGCGGTGGGTGCGGGCGTCGGATGGGTGAGCGGGCTGGCAGGCTGTCGGGCATGCAGACGGGTGCGCGCAGGATCGGGGTGGCCGCGATCGCCGGCGTCGTACTCGCCGTCGGAACCGGCTGCGGGGTGGGTCCGTCGAGTCGGCCCGATGTGGCGATCGTCGAACACGACGGCGGGTCGACGCCCCGGACCAGCGAGGCGCCGGCAGCCCCCGAACTGCGGGCGCCGGTGCACGATCTCGCGTGGACGGACTGCACGTCCGATGCGCTGGCACCGCTCGGTGTCGGTCCCGGCCCGGACGGTCTCGTCCTCGAGTGCGCCACCTTCACCTCCCCTGTGGATCCCCTGTCGGCGGGTCCGGCCCGGTCGATCCAGGTGGGCGTCACCCGGGCGCGGCTGCCGCGGACACCGCTCGACGCCGCACCGCTCGTGCTCACCTCGGGGGCCGATCTGGCGTCGTCGAACACGCTCGCGGCGCTCGCGACGGGCCCCAGCGCGACACTGCTCGACCGGCAGCCGATCGTCGCGGTCGACCGGCGCGGTTTCGGGGCGTCGACGCCGATCGACTGCGGACCGACCGTGGACCGCCGCACCCTCGCCGACCTGGGTGAGGCCGATGCGGTCGCAGCGGCGGGCCGGGACGCGACGGTCGCGTGCACGGACGCGATGGCGCCGTATGCGCTGGCGTTCGACACCGCGCACGCCGCCGACGATCTCGAGCAGCTGCGCCGAATGTGGCAGGTCGACACGCTCGCCCTGCTGGGAACCGGCAACGGCGCGTCGGTCGCGCTGGCGTTCGCCGCGAAGTATCCGGAGCGGGTCGGACGGCTGGTCCTCGATTCCCCGGCGGCCGTCACGCTCGATGCCGCGTCGGCCACCGAGTCACGGACGGCCGGGCAGGAGGCGGCACTGGCCGCGTTCGCCCGCCGCTGCGCCGCCCTCGAGTGCTCCCTCGGCCCGGATCCGGTCGCGGCGATCACCGCGCTGCGGGACCGGGCGGCGGCCGGCGAACTGGGAACGGTGTCGCCTGGTGCGCTGTTGAACGCCCTTTCCGGTTTCCTGGGGTCGCCGCGTGGCGACCAGGCGGCGCGGGTCCGGGACCTGGCCGATGTGCTCGCGGCCGCCGACCGCGGCGACACGGTCCCACTGCAGGGGCTGATCGACGCGACCACGGCGGTCACCGGTTCCGACGGCCAGTTCGTGGCCCGTTGTTCGGACGGCCGGCAGTGGCCGGGTCCGGGACGCGTCGACCAGTTGCGGCAGGAGTGGGCGACGACGTACCCGGTGTTCGGGGAGGACGCCGCGCTGGGGCTGTTGCGGTGCGCCGCCTGGCCGGCGACGCCTCCGCCACCGCAGCCGGGCACCGTCCCGGTGCCGATCCTGGTGTTCGACGGTGCGGCGGACCCGGTCGTCGGCAACGCCGACCTCGCGACGTTCACGGGTGCGCTGACGCTCGCCGACGCGCCGTGGTCGCGGGTGACGTGGGAGGGTTTCGGTCATCCGGTGACGACGCATTCCGAATGCGCGCGCGGCCATCTGACCCGCTATCTCGACACCGCCGTGTTGCCGCCGAACGCAGGCGCCTGCCCGGCCTGAGCAGGACCGAGTCCGATTCGGGGGTTGTCCGGTGTACCGTGCCGTAGTGTTCCTTCGACGATTCGAGCCGCGTACCGGTCGCACCACCGCCGAGGTCGTGAACTTCGCCCTGTGGCCTCTCGCCGTGATGACGGTGATCCACCGGGTGGTCGTCCGGGCGGTCAACGGCGCCTACACCGACGACTATGCACCGGTCTATCAGGCGGCGCTGCGGTTCCTGAATCGTGAGGACGTCTACACCGCGAACTTCAATTCGGTGGATCCGCACTACCTGTATCCGCCGTCCGGCACGCTGTTGATGGCGCCGATCGCGATCCTCGACCCGGAGAAGTCGCGATGGCTGTTCATTCTGGTCAACGCGATCGCGGTGATCGCGGCCCTGTATCTGCTGCTCAAGATGTTCGGGCTCGCCCTGGACTCGGTGGCGGCGCCGATCCTGCTGTTCGCCGCGTTCTCCACCGAAACCGTCTCGAACACGCTGGTGTTCACGAACATCAACGGTCTCGTCCTGCTCGGCGAGGTCGCGTTCCTGTTCCTGTTGCTGCGCCGCCGCGACATGTGGTCCGGTGCCGCGATCGGTCTGACGTTCGCGGTGAAACCGATTCTGGCGCCGCTGCTGCTGCTGCCACTGGTGCGCGGCCAATGGAAGGTGTTCGTCACGGCCGCCGGTATCCCGCTGGTCCTCACGGCGATCGCGTGGCCGCTGGCGGCGGATCCGTGGGCGTTCGTCGAGCACACCCTGCCGTATCTGATGGAGTCGCGCGACTACTTCAACAGCGCGATCGTCGGCAACGGCACCTACTACGGTCTGCCGATCGCGCTGATCTGGGCGCTGCGCCTGGGCTTCATCGCGATGGTCGCGGTGTCGCTGTGGCTGCTGTACCGGTACTGCCGCCACGACGAACTGTTCTTCGTCACGACGGCGTCCGGTGTGCTCATGGCCGGCTCGTTCCTCATCGGGTCGCTGGGCCAGCTGTACTACTCGATGCTGTTGTTCCCGCTGATCATGACGGTGGTGCTGCGCAACTCGGTGCTCCGGAACTGGCCGGCGTGGCTCGCGATCTACGGCGTGTTCGCGGCCGACTCCTGGATCTCGAACCGGTTCCTCGAGGAGGGCCGCGCCGCCGAATACCTCAAGGGCACGATGGGCTGGAGTCTGCTGCTGATCGTGGTGTTCGCGGTCCTGACCAACCGGTATCTCACCGCGAAACGGGAAGGCCGCCTGGATCGCGGCATCGACCCGGATTTCCTCGTCACCGGTACGACGCCGGACCGGACTAGCGTGGACGCATGACTTCCGCACCCGACGCCGGCCTGCCCGAACCGACCGTCCGCCGCAACGACGGGGAATGGCGGGCGCAGTTGACGCCCGAGGAGTACCACGTGCTGCGGCAGGCCGGCACCGAACCACCGCACGTCGGCGAGTACACCGACACCACCATCGACGGCGTGTACACGTGCCGGGCGTGTGGCGCCGAACTGTTCCGCAGCAGCGAAAAGTTCGAGTCCCACTGCGGATGGCCGTCGTTCTTCGACCCCGCCGACACCGACGCCGTCCTCCTGCGCGCCGACAACTCCCTCGGCATGCACCGCGTCGAAGTCCTGTGCCGGGCCTGCCACAGCCACCTCGGCCACGTCTTCGAAGGCGAGGGCTACCCCACCCCCACCGACCAGCGGTACTGCATCAACAGCATCTCTCTGAGGCTCGAACCGGCCGACAGCTGACCGGTGGGCGTGTCGAGCGCGGTGTGATCGGTGTTCCCGCGCGCAGAATGACGTCCCGCGCGCACGATTGCGCATGCGGGACGTCATTCTGCGCGCAGCGCCTGTGCCGACGACATCGACAGCCGGAACCGGGCCGCCTCCCCTGCTACGGAGCCGTCGGTCGAGCCGGGGACCGCCCGCTACCTCGCGATCCGTCCGCGCGCCGCGAGCGAGTTGAGCACGGCCGCAGCCTGATCGGCGTCGTCGACGGTGACGGTGAATTTCGAGCCGTCTCCCCGGGTGATCCGCAGTGCGGCGCCGGGGCGGACGAGCAGTCCGACACCGTCGGGGCCGACCCGGTAGCCGATGCCGCCGTACCGGTTGATCAGCCCGATCTTCACGGCGTCGGCACGGGCGATCTCGTCGAGCGGGATGCGTCGTCGGCCGCCGGTGAGCACGTAACGGGTCTCGAGTCCACGGCCGTCGACGACGACGTGGACCGGTGCCAGCGTGACGCCGAGGAGCAGTGCCCCGACCACTCCGGTGACGAGCAGTTCCGGGCCCACCGTCCGCGACACCGCCAGCGCGAGAACCATCGGCAGCGCTGCGAGGCCGATCGCGGCCCAGCGCGGCAGCGCCGCCGACCCGGTCCACACGACGGCCTCGGTGTCCGCGATATCCAGGCGTGATGCGTTCGCCGGCGGCGGCGCCGCAGCCCGCACCGGCATGACCCGCCCGACCATCGGGAGGGCGGCGCACCCCGCAGCGATCCCGAGCACGACGGCCACGAGGGCCCACTGGAGACCGATGCTCGCGTCGGCGGCGTCCGCGAGGCCTCGCTGCGGGGCGAGCAGCACGACCGGCAACGCCGCGAGCGCTGTCCCGGTGCCCGACGCCACCGCCGCCCCGAACCGCCCGGCCCGTACGTCCCTGCGGGTGCATACCGCGATCACGCCGGCGAGCAGCAGCGCGAACAGCGGCCCGAACAGCGGCCACCACCGGACGGAGCCGGCCCCGGTGAATCCGTCGGCGACACCGCCGGACCCGAAGTGGACCGCCACCGGGTCGGGGAGTTCTGCCGACCACGCGCCGAGGACGACGACACCGATCACCGCCGCGACAACCGGCAGCGACACCGCCGCCACACCGCTTCGGACCCACGACACCTTCTGCACCACAACCGAATCGGTCATGTCATCTCCTTCTTCACCAGGTCGAGCAGGTCGGCCGTGCTCATGCCGTATCGGCGCGCCTCCGCCGCGGCCTCGCGGACGGCCGCGAGCACACGACCGCGAGCGGACGCGTCCCCCATCACGACGGCGCCGCGACCGCGACGCAGTTCGATCAGCCCCTCGTCGCGCAACTCCTGATAGCCGCGGAGCACGGTGTGCACGTTGACGTCCAGGGAAGCGGCCAGGTCTCGGGCCGACGGCAGGCGCTGCCCTGCCGCAACGGAGCCGTCGGCGATCGCGCCGCGCACCGACGCGGCGAACTGTTCGTACAGCGGAACCGCGGACGACGGATCGATTCGGATGAGCACACACCCACCCTATTGTTCTAGTTCAAATAGAACAAGTTAGATCGGTGGCTCGAACACCCGGATCGGCGGCAGATCCCCGTCGAACCGTTCGATCTGCACGAGGACGTGCTGTCCGGTGCAGCCGTGGGACAGCCCGGAACTGCCGACGTCGGCGGTAAGCACGTTCGGATTGCCGTGCACACACATCGAATCCGGATCTGCGGGGTCGAGCGGGTCGTACCAGGCGCCGGTGGCCAGTTGCACCACCGAGCACCGGACCCCGTCGTCGAGGACGGCCCCGGCCAGGCAGGCGCCGCGGTCGTTGAACACCCGCACCACGTCCCCGGCCCCGATACCGCGGGCGGCGGCGTCCGCGGGATGCATGCGGACCGGTTCACGCCCCCGGATCTTCGACGCCCGGCTCACCGCACCGTGGTCGAGCTGACCGTGCAGCCGAGTCTTCGGCTGGTTCGCGATCAGATGCAGCGGGAACCGGGACGCCCGCTCGCCGCCGAGCCATTCGTCGGGCTCGTACCAGCGTGGATGACCCCGGCAGTCGTCGTAACCGAAACCCTCGACGGTCGCGGAGAAGATCTCGATGCGTCCACTCGGGGTGCGCAGCGGACTGCCCACCGGATCGTCGCGGAAGTCAGCGAACAGGGTGAGCCGGTCCTCGGTGCGCATCCGCACGTGCCCGCGCCGCCGGAACTCGGCGTACGTCGGCGCCTCGAGATGCTGCGGGTCGGCGAGGACGAAGCCACGCCACTGCTCGTACAGGTGCTCGATCCACTGCCCCGCGGTGCGGCCCTCGGTGAACCGCTCCCCGAACCCGAGCCGGTACGCGAGCGCGGCGAACGTGTCGTAGTCGTCGCGGGCACCCGCGTACCGGGGCACCGCCTGCGTCATCGCGACGAGCAGCGGATCGTTGCGGCTGCACGCCAGGTCGTCACGTTCGAGGGACGTGGTGGACGGGACGACGATGTCGGCGTGGCGGGCCATCGGCGTCCAGTAAGGATCGTGCACGACGATCGTGTCGGGTCGGGCCAGCGCGCGTCGCAGCCGGCCGAGGTCCTGGTGGTGATGGAACGGATTTCCGCCCGCCCAGTACACGAGCCGGATGTCGGGGTAGGTGTGGCGTCGGCCGTCGTAGTCGAACTCCTCCCCCGGACGCAGCAGCAGATCCGAGATCGCCGCGGCCGGGATGAAATCGGGCACCGGGTTGCTGCCCTGGAACAGAGTGGGCAGCGGATACGGCACCGGTCCGAGGCCGGGCTCGTTCATCGAGCCGTAACCGTGGCCGAATCCGCCTCCGGGAACACCGATCTGCCCGAGCATCGCAGCGAGGGTGATGCCCGCCCACGGCGCCTGTTCGCCGTGCCGGACGCGTTGCAGCGACCACGTGACGGTGACCATCGTGCGGCCGGCAGCCATCCGCCGCGCCAAAGCCACGATCGTCTCGGCCGGTATCCCGGACAGCGCCGACGCCCACCCCGGGGTCTTCGCGATCCCGTCGTCGCCACCGAACAGATAGTTCTCGAACCGCTCGTAGCCGACGCAGTAGCGAGCGAGGAAACCCTTGTCGTGCAACCCTTCCGACGCGAGGACATGCGCGAGGGCGAGCATGATCGCGACATCGGTCCCGGGAACCGGGGCGAGCCACTCGTACTCACCGTGCAGGTCGTCGCGCAGCGGGCTGATCGACACCAGCCGCCCGCCGCGGGCACGAAGCCGGTCGAGTGCACCACGGGTGGGATGGGCGCTGGTGCCACCGGATGCGACGGCGGTGTTCTTGACCGGGATACCGCCGAAACACACCATCAGATCGGTGTTCTCGGCGATAACGGTCCAGTCGGTGGCGCGGGCGAACAGTTTCCAGTGGGCGCCGACGACGTGCGGCATGATCACACCGGTCGCGCCGATCGAATAGTTCTGCACCGAGCCGGTGTAGCCGCCGAGCAGGTTGAGGAACCGGTGGATCTGGCTCTGCGCGTGATGGAATCGCCCGGCGCTGGCCCATCCGTAGGAGCCGCCGAAGATCGCCCGGTTGCCGTGCTCGTCGACGACACGCCGCAATTCGCGTGCGAGCAGGTCGTGCAGTTCGTTCCACGACACGGGCACGAACTCGTCGGCGCCCCGGGCGTCCGACGGGCCGGGACCGTTCTCGAGCCAGCCGCAACGCACGGCCGGGCCGGTGATACGGGTGCGGGACCGTACTGATCCGGGCAGGTTCCCCAGGATCGGTGACGGGTCCTCATCGCCCGCATACGGATGGACCGCGGTGACGTCACCGTCGGATGCCTCGACCTCGAACATGCCCCAGTGCGCCATCTGCTGGTACCGCGAAGTCACGGTCCCAGTCTGCCAGCGGACTCAGGGCACGAGGAAGACGCCCGTGCCGGCGACGGCCTGGTCGCGCGCCGTCATGGATGCGGTTACGAACCCGGCCCCTGTGAAGACGCTCGCCGAACCGTCGGCGGGGATGTCCAGTACTCCCGATGCGCCGGTCCCGGCGTTCCACCAGTGCACCCGGATATTCCACCAGCTCAACGCGGGGGGAAGCCTCTCACCGGGTGGCACGACCCGAAAGGTGACGAGCCCAGGTGTCTCTCCGGTGATCGCGACCGGAGTGTAGGAGCAGAACGTGTGGATCCCACTGCACGCCCAGATGCCGGTGTTCACCACGAGCGGTATCTGAAAGGTGTTCACCGTGGGCGCAGCCGAGGCCTGGGCGTTCGGCACCGTCACGAGACCGACTGCCACGCCGACCGTCAGAACAGCGGCGCCGATGAGCTGTTGTGGACTCCGCATCGCACTGTCCTCGAGGTCGTTGCCGGGCAACTCGGGTCTGCTGTCGTAGGTTCAGGCTACCTGGGGCGTTGCGGTACGGCTTTCTCTTTCTCGCAGTGCGTACGACCGGAAGCCACTGGTCGCCGCAGCGTTCTCGACGACTCCCCGGTATCGCGGGAGTTCGGAAGAGCCCGAACCGGGAGAGTCAGGTGACCCGACGATCTACCGGGGTCCGATCGGTCGGCCCATCAGGATGTCACCCATTCCCAGGGTGGTCGACACGTAGGTCTCCAGGGCGCCGGGCGCTTGCAGGGTCGAGGTCAGGGTTTGCGTGTTGCAACCCGGCGCGCTCGGTACGCCACCGATCCTGTCGCCCAGCCAGTTCAACGCGTCCGCGGCGCCGGTCACGATGAGCGTGGCGTGCAGGCTGATCTCGTCTCGGCGGTAGGTGAGCGGAGTGCCGCCCGCGCAGTAGGTGTCGGCCAGCTGATCGACGGTGGCGATCGGAACGATCTCGTCGTTCACGCCGCTGTACAGATATACGGGTGCCGTGGGTGCAGTGCCGCCGAGTGTGGTCTCCGCGACGGCGGCGGCAATCGCCGGCACCTGCAACAGTTCCGTCAACGGGACCGTCCAGTAGCCGGTGTTGTCGCGAAAGAGGTTGGTGGCAATCGTCGACGCCAGGCACTGATCAGCTGGAGCGGCCAACGCCGCGCGGCCCTCCGGAGTGAGGCGTGCATCGATCTCACGTGCTGCGTCGGGGAAGATCTCCCGTGTCGATGCGAGGACCATTGTCTGCAGTCCAGCCCAGGGCGTTCCATTGAGACGATGGACGACCGCTGCAGGATCCGGCGACGGCGAGCCCAGAGCGAATCCTCGTACGTTCAGCTCCGGCGCGTATGTCGGCTGCACCTGCGCAGCCCATGCGGACGCGAGCCCGCCGCCCGAGTAGCCCCACAGTCCGACCGGAGTCTGTGCCCCGGAGAGTCCGAGCGGAGCGAACTGCTCCGCGGCCCGGATGCCGTCGAGCGCTACATAACCGGGCTCTCGTGGAGTGCCCACACGCGGTGCGGGACCTTCGTGATCGGGAACCGAGACCGCCCAGCCTCGTTGGAGAGCCTGACCGACGAAGGTCATCTGTCCCTGAGTGGTGAACGCCTCGAGTCCGGATCCGGGCTGCATGGCGACCGAGGCCGCACAGCCGGGATCGATACTGTCCGTTGCCATCTGATACGACAGCAACGGGCGTCCACCGGCGGGCGGTGCGCCGGCAGGCAGTATCACGGTGGTCACGCTCGCCATGGGGCTGCCCGCGAGATCCGTTGTCCGGTAGAGAAGTTGCCATGCCTGCGCGTTGAACGGCAACGCCGAGTACGACGCCAGTTGCACGGGCCGGTCGCGGAGGATGGTTCCGGGAGCCGTCGACTCGAATCCGTCCGGTGCACGATAGAAGTCGTCGACAGCCGGCTGCACCGGAGCGGCACCCGCGAGTACGGGAGGTGTGACCGCACCACCCCACACCGCCACCAAAGTCGAAAACGCCCCCACTGCCGCCAAGATCCTCGATCTGCGCATGGGTCGCAGCGTAGCCACCCGGGGACCGGTTCCAGGGTGTTTCGCACGATGATCGCTGTCGAGCCCAGCCGTGTCGCGCCGAGCATGTAGGTGTGCACCGACCGGGTGCAGCCGCCCAGGGCCTTCTCAGGTTCGTGCCCCAGCGCACTGCCGCAGGTGTCGGCGGCCGCGACTATCGTGCGAGGTGTACCTGCGACGACGGGAGACCCGATCGTGTGTGGACGGTATGCGAGCACCACGAGCGACGAGGACCTGCGCTCACTGTTCGATGCAACCGAATCGGTCGGCGCCGAACTGTCGCCGTCGTACAACGTCGCCCCCACCCAGCAGGTGCGCGTCGTGCTCGAGCGGGCACCGCGGGACGAGCCGAACGCGGACCCCGAACGACAACTGCGGACCGTCAAGTGGGGGCTGGTCCCGGCGTGGTCGAAGGATTCGAAGATCGGATCGAGGCTGGTCAACGCTCGCTCCGAAACGATCACCGAGAAGCCCTCGTTCCGAACCGCTGCCGCGAAGCGGCGCTGCATCATCCCCGCCGACGGGTACTTCGAGTGGATGAAGAACGACGAGGGCAAGAAGATCCCCTACTTCCTCCACGGCGACGACCCGGTCCTCGCGATGGCCGGCCTCTACGAGCTGTGGCCGGACCCGTCCAAGAGCGAGGACGACCCGGACCGCTGGCTGTGGACGACTACCGTGCTGACGACACAGGCCACCGATGCGACCGGCCACATCCACGACCGCTCCCCGGTGATCCTGCCGGCGTCGTTCTGGGAGCATTGGCTCGACCCGACGCTCACCGACAAGGACGATGTCCAGGCGATGGTGAACTCCATCCCCGAACCCCGGCTGCACCCCTACGAGGTGAGCACCGCGGTCAACAACGTCAGGAACAACGATCCGGGCCTGCTCGATCCCGCCGACACCTGACGGACTCCCCAGTTCATGCCGTTCTTCGGCGAGCGCAGCCACTCGCCCCCCCAGTTCGGAAATTCGACGTTTTCCGTCCAATGCAGAGATTTCCCTCGATCGAGGTCGCGGAGGGCCACTCCACGAACACCCTCCTCTTCCACCGCCTGTGCATATCGATCGCTTTTCGATAGCATTCCATCGTTTAACGATGCAAGGGAGCGTTGGATGAGTAGCTGGGCAATTCGAGCATTGAGGGTGGTCATCGCCATCGCATTGGCCGGGTCCGTCGTGGTTCAGGTGATGATGGTGGCCCTGCTGTGGCTGGGCACCGACCAAGCGCCCACCGGAATCGACGTGTCCCTCGTGGCGATCGGTGTCCTCGGAGTCGGCACCCTGCAGGTCGTTGCCGTCTGCATCTGGCGGTTGTCGACCATGGTCGGCCGCGGCACGGTCTTCTCCCCGGCAGCCTTCCGCTACGTCGACATCGTCATCGGCGCGATCGCCACCGCATCGGTGCTGACGTTCGGTTTCGCGGTAGTGGCCCGGTTCGCCAACCACGCCACACCCGACGACGAGATCGCTCCCGGTTTCGTGGCGCTGATCTGCGGGTGCAGCCTGGTGATCGCCGGCGTGGCGCTCGTCGTCCACGTGATGAGGACGCTGCTCGCCCAGGCGGTCGCGTTGGACTCGAAGGCGAAGTACCTCGAGTCCGAACTCGACGAGGTGATCTGATGCCCATCATCGTCGACATCGACGTGATGCTCGCCAAGCGCAAGATGGCGGTCGGCACGCTCGCCGACCGGATCGGCATCACCCCCGCCAATCTCGCAGTCCTGAAAAACGGCCGCGCCAAGGCAGTGCGATTCACCACCTTGGCCATGTTGTGCCGCGTACTCGACTGCCAGCCGGGAGATCTCCTGCGATGGGAACCCGACGAGGACACGGACACTGCTACCACAACGGAGCGACAGGTCCAGGCGTGAACGAAGAAGCGGACACCGACGAGCGCCGCGGTACACACGACCCACCCCGCACCTGTCCGGTGCGGGGTGTGGTCGCGGCGGATCAGGGAAGTTCGGTGATCAGTTGTTCGACGCTCACCCGCGGGCCGGAGAAGAACGGGGTCTCCTCACGCACGTGCATGCGGGCCTCGGTGGCGCGCAGGTCGCGCATGAGGTCGACGATGCGGTCCATGGCGGGCGCCTCGAACGCGAGGATCCACTCGTAGTCGCCGAGCGCGAACGACGGCACCGTGTTGGCGCGCACGTCCGGGTAGTCGCGGGCTTCCTTGCCGTGGTCGGCGAGCATCTTGCGGCGCTCGGCGTCGGGCAGCAGGTACCACTCGTAGGAGCGCACGAACGGGTAGACGCAGATGTAGTCGCCCGGCTCCTCGCCCGCGACGAACGCCGGCAGGTGGCTCTTGTTGAACTCGGCGGGGCGGTGCAGGCAGACGTTGGACCACACCGGGTCGCTGGACTGGCCGAGGTCGGTGGTGCGGCGGAAGTCCTTGTACAGCTTCTGCAGGTCCTCGAGCCGCTCGGCGTGCGTCCAGATCATGTAGTCGGCGTCGGCGCGCAGGCCGGCGACGTCGTAGATGCCGCGCAGTTCGACGTCGGTGTCGGTGTACGAGTCGAAGAAGTCCTGCGCGTTCTTCACCGCGGCGGCGCGGTCCTCACCGAGGACACCGGGCTGCACCTGGAACACCGAGAACATGCCGTAGCGGAGGGTGGAGTTGAGTTTGTCGTAATCGAGGCGTGCCATGGCCTCATCCTGCCACTCGCGTCGCCAGCCGGGTCGCGGCCGTCGTCCCCGACGCAACGCACGCCGGAACCCCGACTCCGCGCAGGTAGGCGCCCGCGACCTCGAGTCCCTCGACGTCCGCGGCCGCCGCCTCGATCGCGGCAACCCGGTCGAGGTGACCGGGCGCGTACTGCGGCAGGCCGTCGTGCCAGCGCTGCACGAACGCGTCCACCGGTTCCGCACGTATACCGGTGACGACCTCGAGGTCGGCGCGGGCCCGGGCGATCAGGTCGGCGTCGGGCAGGTCGACGACGGCGGCGTCGCCGAAGCGTCCGTACGACGCCCGCAGCAGGGTGACGTCCCGGTCGGCGAGGTGCGGCCACTTGCGGCCGGACAGCGTGAAGGCCTTGGCGCCCAATGCTTCTCCGGTCGCGACGAGGATGCCGGAGTTGTCGGGCAGGGCGGCACCGGAAGGCAGTGCGAGCGCCACCACGGCCGACGACGCGAGTGCGATACCGGAGGCCGCGTCGGCGAGGGCGGGTGCGGCGTCGGCGACCAGCTCCACCAGCTGTGGCGCCGGCACGGCGAGGACGACGCCGTCGACACGGCCGACAGGGTCGAGCCACCAGCCGTCGCCGTCCCGCCGCAGCCCGGACGCCGGGATGCCCGACAGCACCCGGGGCCGGGCGGCGTCGTGCAGGGCGTCGAGCAGCGTGCCGTAGCCGCCGCGCAGCGCCCCGAACACGGGTCCGGGTGCGGGAGTGGGCAGGGCCGCGGCGACGGCCGCAGTGAGGCTGGCCGCCCCGGCATCGAGGGCGGCGGCCAGGGTCGGGACCGCGGCCCGCACCCCGATCGATTCGGCCAGGCCCGAGTACACGCCGCCGAGCAGCGGGTCGACGCTGCGCCGTACCACCTGCTCGCCGAACCGGGACCCGACCAGCGCGGCCACCGACATGTCGGACGCGGTGTCCCAGGTCAGCGGCACGGACGGTTCGGCGGCGATGCGGGCGCAGGTGGCCTCGTCGACGAGTCCGGCGACGGATTCGGCGGTCGACGGGATACCCATGAGTGTGCGCGCCGGCAGCGGGTGCAGGCTGCCCTGCGACCAGATCAGCGGCTGCCGGCCTGCCGGATACACCAGCTCGTCGGACAGGCCGAGTTCGGCGATCAGGTCGGACACCTCGGGCCGGCGGGCGAGGAACGCCTCGGCCCCGACGTCGACCGGTCCGCCACCGAGCGGCACCGTCCGCAGTTTGCCGCCGAGCCGCGTCCCGGCCTCGACGAGGGTGATGTCGATGCCGCCGCCGAGTTGCTGCCGCAGCCGGTGGGCGGCGACGAGACCCGTGATGCCGCCGCCGACGACCGCGACCCGCCGGACCGTCACAGCGAGTGCACCAACTCCACGACGTCGGTCAGTACCGCCGGATCGGTGTCCGGCATGACGCCGTGGCCGAGGTTGAAGATGTGCCCGGTCGCGCCGGCGGCGAGGGCGGCGTCGGCCTCCCGGCAGATGCGCCGGACCTGGGTTTCGACGGCGTCCCGGCCGGCGAACAGCACGGCCGGATCGAGGTTGCCCTGCAGCGCCTTGCCCGGTCCGATGCGGCGGGCCGCGACGTCGAGGGGGATGCGCCAGTCGACGCCGACGACGTCCGCACCGGCCTCCCCCATCGCGCCGAGTAGTTCCCCGGTCCCGACGCCGAAGTGGATGCGGGGCACGCCCGCGGACGCGACCTCCGCGAACACCCGCTCGGAGTGCGGGAACACGAATTCGCGGTACTCGGCGAGGGACAGTGCCCCGGCCCACGAGTCGAACAGCTGCACCGCGTCGACACCGGCGTGCAACTGCGCCTGCAGGAACGCGATCGTGATGTCGGTGATGTGCCCGAGCAGGGTGTGCCACGTCTTCGGGTCGGCGTGCATGAGCGCCTTGGTGCGCTCGTGGTTGCGGCTCGGGCCGCCCTCGACGAGGTACGACGCGAGCGTGAACGGGGCACCGGCGAAACCGATCAGCGGGGTGTCGCCGAGTTCGGCCGTCAGCAGCCGCACGGCCCGCGCGACGGCGCCGACCTCGTCGGGCACGAGCCGGGGCAGCGCGTCGACGTCGGCGACGCTGCGCACCGGGTCCGCGACGACCGGGCCGACGCCGGCGACGATGTCGAGATCGATGCCGGCGGCCTTCAGGGGAACGACGATGTCGGAGAACAGGATCGCCGCGTCCACCTTGTGCCGGCGCACGGGCTGCATCGTGATCTCGCAGACCAGTTCGGGGTCGAAGCACGATTCGAGCATGCCGATTCCGGCACGGATCTCCCGGTATTCGGGCAGCGACCGTCCGGCTTGCCGCATGAACCACACGGGGCGGTGCTTCGGGGTGCGGCCCGTGGCCGCTGCCAGCAACGGGGCGTCGTCGAGGACCCGCCGGGACGGGTAGTCGACGCGCCCGGGCATACCTGCATTCGTATCTTCCAAGCCGCTCACGCGGTTCATGCTGCCATGGTCGGCCCAGAAGGGAGAATCGGCGCGCCTCCCCCGGCCTACCAGGTACGGCGTCTACCGTCCGCAGGTGTGACGACCCCGGGAGCAACCGACGAACCTGCCGTGTTCCGCGCCGCTGTCGACACGATGCGGGCGGCCGTCGCCCATCCCGGCATCGAGGTCGGTCCGATCCGGCCGCCGCGGCGTCTCGCCCCCTTCAGTTACGCGTTGGGCGCCGAGGTGCGCCACCCGGACGGCGGTGGTGCCGGCGACAACACCGTGCCCGAACATTCCGACAGCGACGCGTTCGGGCGGCTGATCCTGCTGCACGACCCGGACGGTCACGACACATGGCACGGCACGATGCGGCTCGTCGCGTACATCCAGGCCGACGTCGAGTCGGCTCTGGCCGCCGATCCGCTGCTGCCGGAGGTCGCGTGGAGCTGGCTGGTCGACACGCTCGCCGATCGGACCGACGACGTGGTCGCCCTGGGCGGCACCGTGACGGCGACCAGTTCGGTGCGGTTCGGTGACATCGCCGGCCCGTCGCGCGCCCACCAGCTCGAGGTGCGGGCGTCGTGGACACCGACGTCGTCCCCACCGGCGTTGGCCGCGCACGTCGAAGCGTTCTGCGACGTCCTCGCGTACGCGGCCGGGCTGCCCCCGGCCGGGATCACCCGGCTGGCGAACCCCTAGCCGACGTTCTCCGTCTCCTCCACTTCCTCCACGACCTCGCTGTCCATCCGGTCCGCCTGCTGCCGCGCCCGCGTCCAGTCCAGGAAGTCGGCGGCCGCCTGGACGACGGCGGACGACCGGAGCGACGGGAAGATGTCGAACGCGTGCTGGGCGCCGCGCAGTTCCGCGTAGGCGACGGGGTTCTCGGACACCTCCCGCAGCCTGCGGACGAACTCGCGTGCCTCGGCGACCGGAATGAACGAGTCGCTGGTGCCGTGCACGACGAAGAACGGGGGCGCGTCGGCGCGCAGGTGGCACAGCGGGGACGCGGCCTCGTAGTCCTGTGGGAATCGTGCCGCCTTGCCGAGCACCATCGGCATCAGCCCGGACTCGACGCGCAGGCGGGTGGCCTTGATCCCGGTCTCGCCGGTGAAGTCGTAGACGCCGTAGTGCGGCACGCACGCCTGGATCGACGTGTCGGCGTCCTCGAAGCCGGGCTGCAGGTCGGGGTCGTCGGCGGTGAGGGCGAGCATCGCGGCGAGGTGGCCGCCCGCGGAGCCTCCGGTGACGGCGACGAAACTCGGGTCGCCGCCGTAGTTCGCGGCGTTGTCCCGTAGCCACGCGACCGCCCGTTTGACGGCGATCAGGTGGGCCGGCCACACGGCTTTCGGGGACAGCGGGTAGTTGATCGCGACGCACACCCAGCCACGGGACGCCATCTCCATCATGAGCGGGATGCCCTGATCGTTCTTGCTGCCGAACACCCAGCCGCCGCCGTGGATCTGCAGCAGGATCGGCGCGTTCGCGGGGGTGTCACGGCGGTGGTAGACGTCGAGCCGGAAGCGGCGGCCGCCCGGCGCGTACGCGAGGTCACGGACCCGGACGACGTCGTCGCGGCGCATCCGGAACGGTGTCGCGAACTGCCGCCAGGGGATCCGGACGGGGGCGACAGGTCCGTCGTGTCCGGCGACGCTGCGGTAGTCGGCGCCGAGTGCTTCCGTCAGCGCGGTCTCGGCCTCGTGGCGGGCGCTGCGGGACTCGGCGATCACGGCGGCGAGGCCGGCGACCGACAGGCCGGCGAGCGCGAGCCCGGCCGCGTCGCCGGGGGTGCGTATGCCGCGCCGGGCGACGCGTTGCGCCGCATCGGCCGCGGTCGCGGCGAGCAACTGCGGAGCAAGTTCCGTGGTGAGCCATCCGGACAGGAAAGCGGGAACCGACAGCGGCATGCCCGGAATCGGACGAAGCGCATTTACCGTCGCACCGAGAGTTGCTATTTGCCGGAACAAGAACGCGTTACCGATGGTCATAAACACATTCAAGCATGACTTTTGTCACACCGCACGCGTGAAGTTAGAACAGGTTCTACCGTTAGCTGCATGGAGAGACTCAGTGGGATGGACGCCAGCTTCCTGTACCTCGAAACCCCGACACAGATGCTGCACGTGTGCGGCCTGATCATCCTGGACAGCTCCACCGTCCCAGGTGGTTACTCCTTCGCGAAGCTCCGCGACGAACTCGCGGCCCGCGTGAAGGCCATGCCCAGCTTCAAGCGCCGCCTCGCGGACAGCCGGTTCAACCTGGACCACCCGGTGTGGGTCGACGACACCGACTTCGACATCGACCGGCACTTCCACCGCATCGCCGTCCCCGCCCCCGGCGGCCGGGACGAGCTGTCGGAGCTGTGCAGCTCGATCGCCAGCCAGCCGATGGACCGGTCCCGGCCACTGTGGGACATGTACGTCATCGAGGGCCTCGAGGACGGCTCGGTCGCAGTGATGTCGAAGATGCACCACGCCAACGTCGACGGCGTCACCGGCTCCAACCTGATGTCTCAGCTGTGCGGCCTCGAACCCGACGCCCCGCGCCCGGTTTTCGACGAGCTGCCCGAGGGTGCGGGCCGGGCGTCGTCACTCGACATCGCGCTCGGCGGGCTGATGTCGTTCGCGTCGCGGCCGCTCAAGATGGCGAAGCTGCTGCCCGAGAGTGTGACGCTGCCGTTCCGGTGGATCGGCCGCGCCCGCAAGGGTGAGGCGATGCCGACGCCGTTCACGGCGCCGCGCACGTCGTTCAACGGTGCGATCACCGGCCGCCGGACCCTCGCCTACAAGGAACTGAGCCTCGACGACGTCAAGCTGGTCAAGAACGCGTTCGGGGTGAAGGTGAACGACGTCGTGCTGACGCTGTGCGGTGGCGCACTGCGCACGTACCTCGAGGATCGCAACGAGCTGCCCGACAGCTCACTGGTCGCGACGGTCCCGGTGTCGGTGCACGACAAGTCGGATCGCCCCGGCACCAACCAGATTTCGGTGATGTTCACCCAGCTCGGCACCGACATCGCCGATCCGGTGGAGCGGCTGAAGTTCATCGCCGAGCACAACGCGATCAACAAGAACCATCACGCCGAGGCCCTGGGCGCGACCCTGCTGCAGGACTGGGCCCAGTTCGCGGCGCCGGCGACGTTCGGCAGCGCGATGCGCGTGTACTCCAAGCTCAAGCTCGCCGAGCGTCACCCGGTCGTGCACAACCTGGTGGTCTCGAACGTGCCGGGCCCGCCGATACCGCTGTACTTCCTGGGCGCGCGGATCAAGCAGATGTACCCGCTCGGACCGGTGTTCCACGGCGCCGGCCTCAACGTGACGGTGATGTCGCTCGAGGGCCGCCTGGACGTCGGCCTGGTCTCGTGCAAGGAACTTGCCCCGCGTCTGTGGGATCTCGCGGACGCGTTCCCCGAAGCCCTGGAGGAACTGGTCACGGCCGCACGCGCGCAAGCACCGAAGCAGAAGCAGCCAGCAGCCCCTCGGTGAACGGTCCCGCGTCCATGACGCATGCGGAGTGACCGCAGTTCACTTCGTACGTTGCGGCGCCGGCGATCTGGCGGGCGAGCCAGCGCTGGCGCCGTGGCGGGATGATGAGGTCCTTGGTGGGCACCACGACGGCGGTGGGGACGTCGATGTCGCTCACCCACGCGGTGGAGTCGAATTTGCCGATCTCGGCGGTCGCCCGCCCGATCGCGCCGTAACTGGTCTCCCGGAACTGGGAGTACGCCCACACCCGGTCGCCGCCGAGGCGCGGCGCACCCACCGGGACCGGACCGGGACGAGGCTTGAGCGCGCCGAGTCCGACGCTGAGCGACTCGAGTGCGACCCGTTCCCGGGAGTTCCGCTTGAAGTGTGCGGCACCGGCGCACAGCACCAGACCCGCGACCCGGTCCCGGTGGCGCTTCCAGACCAGCTGCGAGACAAGCGACCCCATCGAGTAGCCGACCGGTACGACGCGGTCGATGCCGAGCACGTCGGCGAGCGCGGCGACATCGTCGGCGCAGTCCTCGAGCGTGAACCGCTCCGACCGGATGCCCCGGCCGTGCCAGCGCTGGTCGAGCACCACGACGCGCGCCTTCTCGGCGAGTGCGTCGATCACCGGGTACCACGTGAGCGTGCCGGTGCAGGCCAGTGCGTGCAGCAGCACGAGCGTGGGCCGGTCGTCGGGGACCGAGCCGGCACCGGTGTCGATGACGTAGGTGCTGCCGCGACCGGGCAGTTCCACCATCGACCCGGTCGGCAGTGCACCGACGGGGGCCACGGCGGCCGCGAGGTTGAGCATCGAATCACCTTCCGGTTCGACGGTCCGGTGGCACCGTCGCGATATCCACGGCACTCCTCGGAGTGCTGTCGGTCACTTGTCCAACATTTGACACAATTGCCGGAATTCGGCCATATGTCAACGGGTGGCGCCGGTTTCGTCACCGGCGCGGACGGCCCCGGGCGGACCCCGGACGGACTCCGTACGGTCGGGGACACCGAGCCTCGGGCACGTAGAGTTCTGCCCTATGTCAGAGTCCACCGAGCCTTCCCCCGAACGCGTGCCCGAATCCACCCCCACCGCGGTCCCCCTGCTGGTTCCGGCCGACGGGGTGCCGCCGGTGATCGAGACCGCCGCAGGAGTGCGCGACGCCGCCGAGCGCCTGGCCGCGGGATCGGGGCCGCTCGCTGTGGACGCCGAACGGGCGTCCGGGTTCCGGTACTCGTCGCGCGCCTACCTGGTGCAGTTGCGGCGCGCGGGCGCCGGGTCGTTCCTGCTGGACCCGATCCCCACCGCCGGGGAGCTCGCGCCGTTGGCCGACGCGATGAACGGCCTCGAGTGGGTGCTGCACTCGGCCGATCAGGATCTGCCGTGCCTGGCCGAGTTGGGTCTCGGGCCCGCCGCACTGTTCGATACCGAATTGGCCGGGCGTCTGGCCGGTTTCGAGCGAGTCGGGCTGGCGGCGATCGTCGAACGCACCCTGGGCCTGGAACTGCGCAAGGGGCACGGGGCCGCGGACTGGTCCACCCGTCCGCTGCCGGACGCATGGCTCAACTATGCCGCCCTCGACGTCGAGGTGCTGCTCGAGCTGCGCGAGGCGATGGCGAGCGAGCTTGCCGCGCAAGGAAAAACGGAATGGGCCGCGCAGGAGTTCGAGCACGTGCGGCTGGCCGGGCCGCCGCAGCCCAAACCGGACCGGTGGCGTCGGACGTCGCAGATCCACAGCCTCAAGAGCCCACGCCAGCTGGCGGCGGTGCGCGAACTGTGGACGGCGCGTGACGAGATCGCCGCCCGTCGGGACATCTCACCGAGCCGGATCCTGCCGGATTCGGCGATCGTCGCGGCCGCGACCGCCGATCCCCGGAGCATCGAGTCGTTGCGGAAGCTGCCGGTGTTCGGGGGTCCGCGGCAGCGCCGCTCGTCGCGGGTGTGGTTGTCGGCGCTCGAGCGGGCGCGCGTACTGCCGGATGCCGAGTTGCCGCCGGTGACCCAGCCCTTCACCGGTCCCCCGCCGGCGAGCCGGTGGGCACGGAAGGACCCGGAGGCCGCGGCTCGGTTGACGGCCGCGAAGGCGGGTCTCACCGAGCTGAGCGAACGGGTGCACGTGCCGGTGGAGAATCTGCTCAGCCCGGATCTGGTGCGCCGGGTGTGCTGGGATGCGCCCGCGTCGGTCGAGGACGTGCTGACCGCCGGTGGTGCTCGCCCCTGGCAGCGCGAACTGGTCGGTCCGATTCTCGTGGAAGCACTGCGCGCGCAGCCCTGACCTGCGGCGAAAGCCTCGCGATCACCCCGTATGTTACTGGCGGGTAATCAGGGCTACAGTGGTGCGTGGCGGGTCTCGCTCCCGCCGTTTCCGCATCGTTCCCGCCAGGAGGAATCCAGCGTGGCTGCTTCCGCACATCAGAGAAACGTCGTCTTCGTCGACGGCATCCGCACGCCGTTCGGCAAGGCCGGACCGAAGGGCATCTACGCCGAGACCCGCGCCGACGACCTGGTCGTCAAAGCGATCCGCGAGCTGCTGCGTCGCAACCCTGCGCTCGATCCGGCCCGGATCGACGAGGTCGCGATCGCCGCGACCACCCAGACCGGTGACCAGGGCCTGACCATCGGCCGCACGTCCGCGATCCTCGCAGGCCTGCCCGAGACGGTGCCGGGCTTCGCGATCGACCGCATGTGTGCGGGCGCCATGACGGCCGTGACCACGACGGCGTCGGGTATCGGTTTCGGCCAGTACGACGTCGTGCTCGCCGGTGGTGTCGAGCACATGGGCCATCACCCGATGGGCCAGGGCGCCGACCCCAACCCGCGTTTCCTCACCGACCGCCTGGTCGATCCGAGCGCGCTCGTGATGGGCAACACCGCCGAGAACCTGCACGACCGGTTCCCGTCGATCACCAAGGAGCGCACCGACGCCTACGCGGTCGCGTCGCAGAACAAGTACGAGGCCGCGAAGAAGGCCGGCTACATCGCCGACACCCTCGTGCCGGTCGCGACACGTTCGGAGGCGGGCTGGGGTCTGGCCACCGAGGACGAGCCGCCCCGCCCGGGCACGACCCTCGAGGATCTCGCGAAGCTCAAGACCCCGTTCCGTCCCGCCGGCCGGATCACCGCCGGTAACGCCGCGGGTCTCAACGACGGTGCGACGGCGTGCCTGCTCGCCGGCGAGGACACCGCCACCGAGCTGGGGCTGCCGATCGGGATGCGCATGGTCGGCTTCGCCTTCGCGGGCGTCGACCCCGCCGTCATGGGTATCGGCCCGGTCCCGGCGACCGAGAAGGTCCTCGCCCGTACCGGCCTGTCCATCGACGACATCGGCCTGTTCGAGATCAACGAGGCGTTCGCGGTGCAGGTGCTCGCGTTCCTCGAGCACTTCGGCATCGCCGACGACGACCCCCGCGTCAACCAGTGGGGCGGCGCGATCGCGTGCGGTCACCCGCTCGCGTCGTCCGGCGTGCGTCTGATGACGCAGCTGTCGCGCCAGTTCGCGCAGAACCCCGGTGTCCGGTACGGCCTGACCACGATGTGCATCGGTCTCGGCATGGGCGGCACCGTGATCTGGGAGAACCCGAACCATGCCAACTACGAGGCGGGAGTCAAGTAGATGACCGACATTGCAAGCGCTTTCGCCGACGAGGTCGTCACGAACGCCTACACCAAGCTGGTCTCGGTGCCCGGCATCGAGGGGCCGGTCGCGCTGATCACCCTCGACAACGGCTTCGACCACACCAAGCCGAACTCCTTCGGCCCGCGGGGTCTGCTGGCGTTCGACAAGGCACTCGACGAGGCGTTCGAGGCGAAGCCCGCGGCGATCGCCGTCACCGGCAAGCCGTTCATCTTCGCGGCCGGCGCCGACCTCAAGGGCGTCCCGTCCATCACCACCCGCGAGCAGGGCCTCGAACTCGGCCGTCTGGGGCACAAGGTGTTCCGTCGGCTGCGCGAGTCCGAGGTGCCGACGTTCGCGTTCGTCAACGGTGTCGCGCTCGGCGGCGGCCTCGAGGTGGGCCTGCACTGCCACTACCGCACCTACGCCGACAACGTCGGCGCACTCGGGCTGCCCGAGGCGATGCTGGGCCTGGTTCCCGGCTGGGGCGGAACCCAGTTGCTGCCCAACCTGATCGGGCCGTCGAACGCGGTCACCGTCGCGATCGAGAATCCGCTCGCCAACGGCAAGGTGATCAACTCGAAGAAGGCGCTCGACCTCGGCATCGCCGACGTCGTGCTCGGTTCGGCCGACTTCATCGAGCAGTCCCTCGCGTGGGCGGCGAAGGTGATCGCCGGGGACATCACCCCGTCCCGTCCGGAGATCGACCGCGGCGCCGGCTGGGACGAGGCGATCGCGCGGGCGACGGCGCTCGTGGCCGCCAAGACGTCGGACAACGCGCTCGGCGCGGTGCGCACCGTCGCGTTGCTCGACCGGGCCCGGAACATCGATCTCACGGATGCGGCGTCGCTGGACGCCGGGTTCGAGGCCGAGGACGAGGCGCTGGCCGACCTGCTCATGACGGACGAGCTGCGCGCGGGCCTGTACGCGTTCGATCTGGTGAACAAGCGGGCCAAGCGGCCGGCCGGTGCCCCGGACAAGTCGTTGGCGCGGAAGATCACCGGTGTCGGCATCGTGGGTGCGGGCCTGATGGCGAGCCAGCTGGCGATGCTGTTCGTCAAACAGTTGAAGGTGCCGGTGATCCTCACCGACATCGATCAGGAGCGCATCGACAAGGGCGTCGGCTACGTGCACGGCGAGATCGACAAGCTGCTCGGCAAGGGCCGGCTGTCCCCGGACGGCGCGAACCGGCTCAAGGCGCTCGTCACCGGTTCGCTCGACAAGGCCGCGTTCGCGAACACCGACTTCGTCATCGAGGCCGTGTTCGAGAACATGGACGTCAAGAAGCAGGTGTTCGCGGAGCTCGAGCAGTACGTCTCCCCCGAGACGGTGCTGGCGACCAACACGTCGTCGCTGTCGATCACCGAGATGGCGTCGGATCTGCAGCATCCGGAGCGGGTGGTGGGCTTCCACTTCTTCAACCCGGTCGCGGTGCTGCCGCTGCTCGAGGTCGTCAAGGGCGAGCAGACCGACGATGCGACGCTCGCGACCGCTTTCGCCACCGCGAAGGCGCTGAAGAAGTCGGCCGTCGGCTGCGCCGACAAGCCGGGCTTCGTGTTCAACCGGCTGCTCATCCGCGCGCTCGGCGAGGTGATGAACGCCGTCGACGAGGGCACCCCGTTCGACGTCGCCGACAACGCGCTCGGCGAGATCGGCATGCCGATGACGCCGTTCACGCTGCTCGCGCTGGTCGGCCCGGCCATCGCGCTGCACACCGGCGAGACGCTGCACGCCGCCTACCCGGAGCGGTTCACGCCGTCCCCGGGGCTCGAGGCGATCGTCGAGGCCCGCAAGCCGGGCGTGTGGACCTGGACCGACCGGGGTCAGGTCGTCGACCCCGAGGTCGCCGCGCTGTGGCAGCAGGGCGACACGCCGTCGACGGCCGAGGAGGTGCTCGAGCGGACACGCCGCGCATTCGCCGAGGAGATCCGGATCATGCTCGACGAGGGTGTCGTCGCCGCCCCCGAGGACATCGATCTGTGCCTGATCCTCGGTGGCGGGTTCGGGTTCTGGAACGGCGGCATCACCCCGTACCTGGACCGCACCGGCACGTCGGCCGCCGTGAACGGGAAGCCGTTCCTGGCGAAGGGTGTCGCGAGCGTCTGATGCAGACGGAGAACGGGCGCGTTTCCGGTCAGGGGACGCGCCCGTTCTCCGTGCCTCCGGGTCACCGGCGTGCGGCCGGGTTCAGTCGACGAGCCCGAACTCCTCGAGGAGTTTGCCGACCTCGGTGCGGTCGAGTTTGCCGAGGAGCCACTTCTTCAGGATCTGCGGTCCGGGGATGTCGAGTTCCTTCCCGTCCCGCAGGCGGGTCGTCGCCGCGAGCAGCGACCGCAGATCGTAGGTGGAGGCGAACACCTCCGGGACGCCGCGCTCGATACCGAGCAGCGTGTACACCGCCTCCATCGGGGTGCGCACCGAATATTCGGTGGTGAAGATGCAGTCCCGGCTGCGGCTCTCCGCGAACTGGCCGATGAACGCGAAGTTCTCCGCCCCCTCGGGCACGACGTCCGGCCGGTCCCCGGCGTGCCGGGGCATGAAGAACGCCGTCACGTACGGCATCATCACCGGCACCGTCTTCGCGCCGGTGGCTGCGAGCTCCGGGATCTCGTCGAGCGGAACCCCCAGGTGGTACAGCCATTCCTGGGTGATCTCCTCGCCGGTGCACTCCTGGATCGGCTTCTTCACGTAGTCGCCGGGCCGGTCCGAGAACAGTGCGTACACCCACGCGACGATCTGGTCCTTCGGCTGCTGTTTGAAGTGCGGCTGCCGGTTCACCGTCCAGCTCATCAGCCAGTTCGAGTCCCGCACCGACACGATGCCGCCGGTGACGACCTTGCCGGAGAACGGGTCCCGCTTGCAGATCTTCTGGATGTATCGCGGAATCCGCTCGTCGAGGGTGGTCACCGTCGCCGACTCCCACTTGGTCTCCGGAATGTGCGAGCCGAAGACGTCGGGCCGCCCGAACGACGGGTCCTTCGCAGCGATCCGACGCCACAGCTCCCACGCGGGGGCCGGGCCGGTGTCGAGTTTCGCCGGCGTGTGGTGATCGCCGTTGTTCGAATTCTCCGTCAGCGAGCCGATCGTCATGAACACCAGGTCGTCCGGACCCAGATCCACACCGCCCTCGACGCCCTCACTGATCCAGTCGATTCCGGTGGCGCGCTTGCGTTCCGGGGTGATGTCGAACCGGACGTCGGTGACCTCGGTCTCGAAGCGGACGGTGACACCCTGGTCGAGCAGCCACCTGTACAACGGCAGGACCAGCGACTCGTACTGGTTGTACTTGGTGAACTTCAGCGCCGAGAAGTCCGGGAGTCCGCCGATGTGGTGGATGAACCGGTGCAGATACAGTTTCATCTCGAGCGCGCTGTGCCACTCCTCGAACGCGAACATGGTCCGCCAGTACAGCCAGAAGTTGCTGCCCAGGAAGTCCTCGGAGAAGACCTCGTCGATCCGCTTGCCCTCCATCTCCTCGCGGGTGGCGATGAAGATCTTGATCAGTTCACGCTGCGCTTTCTCGTCGAGGGTGAACAGGCCGTCCGTGTGGGCGTCCCGTCCGCGGTCGATCGTCGCGCGCTGCAGCGAGAAGTTCGGGTCGTCCTTGTTGAGCCAGTAGAACTCGTCGAGTACGCTCGCCCCCTCGATTTCGATGGAGGGGACGGACCGGAACAGGTCCCACAGGCACTCGAAGTGGTTCTCCATCTCGCGGCCGCCGCGGACCACGAACCCCTTCTCGGGTTCCTTGATGCCGTCGAGGGCGCCACCCGGTAGTTTCAGCCGTTCGAGGATCGTGATGTTCCCGCCCGGCATCCCACCGTCGCGCACGAGAAAGGCCGCGCCGGCCAGGGAGGCCAGTCCGGCGCCGACGAACCACGCGGATTTGCCGTCCACTCCCTCGGGTTTACGCGGCCTGCTGAATGCTTCGTAGTTTCCGCTGCTGTAGTACACGCTCGCTCCTCACCTGCACTGGGCCGACCTGGAGATTGCTGTCGCGGGCTTGTCCTTCGCCACCGCGAGCATACGTCCGGCCGGCCCGAGGGGAGTGGCATTCCACCATACCGATATGTAGGTTAGGCTTCCTTAATTTCAACCGAAGGAGTCCTGTCGTGTTCGTGACCACCACCCGGCGCCGGATCGCCGCCACCGTCACCGCCCTCGGCGCCACCACCGCACTGCTGGTCGGCTGTTCGTCCGGTTCCGACAGCGGGTCCACGACCCCGGCCGGCTCCGACGGAGCGTTCCCGGTCACGATTGCGAACACGTTCGGCGACACGACGATCGAGTCGCGGCCGGAACGCCTGGTGACGCTCGGCTGGAACGCACAGGACGTCGTCTACGCGCTGGGTGAGACGCCGGTCGGGATGCCGAAGTACACGTACGGCGCGGAGGCGAACGGGGTGATGCCGTGGCTGCAGGACCAGTTCGATCCGAACGCCACCACCCTGTTGGACACCACGGCCGCGACCCCCGTCGAGGCGGTGGCCGCACTGACGCCGGACGCGGTTCTCGCACCGTACGAGGGATTCGATCAGGCGGTGTACGAGCAGTTGTCGGCGGTCGCCCCGACCGTGGCGTACCCGGACAAGGCCTGGCAGACGACGTGGCAGGACCAGACGACGCTGATCGGGCAGGCGATGGGCAAGTCGGACGAGGCCGCGGCGCTGGTCGACGACATGAACGCGATGCTGGCCCGTACCGCGGCCGAGCATCCCGAGTATGCGGGCAAGACCCTGTCGGTGATCAACCTGGACACCACCAACGGTCAGGTGAACGTGTACAAGCCGACGGATCCGCGGGTGCAGATCCTCACCCAGCTGGGGTTCGTGAACTCGCCGGGCGTCGAAAAGCTCACCGCCACCAGTGATCCCGACAAGTTCTTCGTCGACATCTCCGCCGAACGGATCTCCGAGGTCGACGCCGACGTCGTCGTCGCGTTCGTCACCGACGCCGCCGACACCGTGAAGATGCCCGCCTACGCCACCCTCGGCGCCGTGCAGCGCGGCAGCGACGTCCCCCTCTCCGACACCAAGATCATCGCCGGCCTCAGCCAGACCAGCGTCCTCGCCACCCCCTGGGTGCTCGGACAGCTGACGCCCCTGCTGACGGAAGCGGCCGGGAAGGTCGGGTAACCCGATCGAAGGTCCCCGGGCCGGGCCGATTCGCGTCACTCCACCCGCCCCACCCGATTCGGCGTACTCTCCCCGACAACACCCCTCGGCGGCGGGAGGCACGTGATGTCCGGACTCGACACGACCGGCCGTCCGCCGGCTGCTTCGCCGGCAGTCGGTGCGGCCGTGCTGTTTTCGGCGGCGGCGGCGCTGGGCGGTTTCCTGTTCGGCTACGACACCGCGGTGATCAACGGTGCGGTGGGCGCGATCCGGGACCGCTACGACATCGGGGCGGGCGCGACGGGGCTGTCGGTGTCGTTGACCCTGCTCGGTGCCGCGCTGGGCGCGTGGTTGGCGGGCAGTATCGCCGACCGGGTCGGCCGTATCCGGGTGATGCGGATCGCGGCCGCCCTGTTCGTGGTCGGTGCGCTCGGGTCGGCGTTCCCGTTCGGGATCGTCGACCTCACCCTGTGGCGGGTCGTCGGCGGTGTCGCCGTCGGCTTCGCCTCCGTCATCGCCCCCGCCTACATCGCGGAAATCGCGCCCGCCGCGATCCGCGGCCGGCTCGGCTCCATGTACCAGCTGGCGATCGTCCTCGGCATCGCGATCTCCCAACTGATCAACTACGCGATCTCCGATGCCGCCGGCGGTGGCCGCGGGGAACTCGCCGGCGTCGAGGCCTGGCAGTGGATGCTCGCGATCGAGGCGATCCCCGCCGTCGCCTACCTCGCGGCCACCTATCTGATTCCCGAATCGCCCCGGCACCTCGTGCGATGCGGCCGCGACGACGAGGCCCGCGCCCTCGTCACCCGACTCGAGGGCGGCGACACCGGTGTCGTCACCGACCGCATTCTCGAGATCCGTTCCTCCCTCGGCGCCGAACGCACCCGCATCGGCGTCCGCGCCCTGTTCACGAAATCCACCGGCGTCGCCGCCCTCGTCTGGGTGGGTATGACCCTCGCCGCCCTGCAACAGTTCGTCGGCATCAACGTGATCTTCTACTACTCGTCCACCCTGTGGCAGGCCGTCGGCTTCGGGGAGGACCGCTCCCTGCTCATCAGCGTCGTCAGCGCCCTCGTCAACATCGTCGGCACGTTCGTCGCGATCGCCGTCATCGACCGCATCGGCCGCAAACCGCTGCTGCTCATCGGCTCCGTCGGCATGGCCGTATCCCTCGCCACCGCCGCCGTCTGTTTCCACTCGGCAACGGTGACGACGAACGACATCGGCGAATCCGTCGCCACCCTGACCGGCGCGGCCGGCACCGTCGCCCTGATCGCCGCCAACGCGTTCGTGTTCTTCTTCGCCCTGTCGTGGGGCCCGGTCGTGTGGGTCCTCATCAGCGAAATGTTCCCGAACCGGGTGCGGGCCGCGGCCGTCGGTATCGCCACCGCCTCCAACTGGGTCGCGAACTTCCTCGTCTCCGCCACGTTCCCGTCGCTCGCCGACTGGAACCTCTCCCTCACCTACGCCGGCTACGCCGTCATGGCGGTGCTGTCGATCGTCATCGTGTCGAAGTTCGTCACCGAAACCCGCGGCCGCACCCTCGAACAGGCCGGTTGAAACCGGGCTGCCGGGCTACTGCCAGTGCGCGGGCCGGGCCAGTACCGC
The DNA here is from genome assembly GCF_030656875.1 of Prescottella sp. R16. NCBI lineage: Bacteria > Bacillati > Actinomycetota > Actinomycetes > Mycobacteriales > Nocardiaceae > Rhodococcus > Prescottella sp. R16. Next base: position 1,907,822 of record NZ_CP130943.1, on the reverse strand, counting down.
CGGCAACGCGGTACGCCCGTCCCCGCGGGCCGCGTTCACCTGGAACTGGGTGAGGAACAACGCATCCGACAGGTTCGCGCCCCGCAGGTCCGCCCCGCGCAGGTCCGCGCCGATCAGGTCGGCGCCCCGCAGATCCGTCTTCCTCAGGTCCGCGCCGATCAGCCACGCCCCGCGCAGGTTCGCACCGCGCAGATCCTTCCCGGCCAGCTTCGCGCCCATCAGGTCGGCGCCACGATGATCGCGGGAGCGCCCCGGCGCCGCCGCCCGCACCCGCTCGCTCACCGCGAGCAACAGCGTGTTCACCCGCTCCCGCTGCGCCGGGACGTCCAGCGCCGTCAGCTCGGCAGGTGACGCGCCGGTCAGCGCTGCTGTCTCGTCGCGCAGCCGCGACAGCTCGGGCACCAGGTCCGCCGCCACCGGCCGGCGCAGGGAATCGTCCAGATACCACAGCAATTCGTGCAGCTGCCTCATCACCGGGAACACGTCGAACATGGGCGCCGCCACGTCCGGCCCGGTGCGCCAGTCCCGGCCCTCGAACGTCACCTGCGACACCTGCTGGCCCGCCCCGAAGCAGTCGTACACGGTGCAGCCGGTGAATCCTCGGCCGCGCAGGTCCGTGTGGATGCCGCAGCGGAAATCGTCGAGCAGATTCCGGCACGGCGTCCCGCCCGCCTTGTCGATCGCGAAATCACTCGACTTCGCGAACGGCAGAGCGACACAACACAAGCCGAAACAGTTCGAGCAGTCCGAGACCAGGTCCCCCGACACCGTCACCGGCCGACTACCCGACACCCGGGTTCGACGTGTCGAGTCCCGCGTCCTTGGCGACGCCGTTGGACGACACCGCCCGGTCCAGTCCGACGACCCATCCGGTGACCTGACGCGTGATGTCCTGCGCCGTCAAGCCCAGTTCGCGGTGGATCTGCTCGCGGGATGCGTGGTCCAGGAACTCTTGCGGCACACCGAGATCCCGGCACGGGACGTCGACACCGGCCGCGCGCAGCGCCGCCGACACCGACGAGCCCACACCACCGTGCAGGCCGCTGTCCTCGATCGTGACGACCATGCGGTAGTTCTTCGCGAGTTCGACGAGCGACCCGGGCACCGGCAGCACCCAGCGTGGATCGACGACCGCCGCGGTGATGCCGTGCTGGGCGAGACGTTCGGCCGTCCCGAGCGCCACCGACGCGAACGAGCCGACCGCGACGAACAGCACGTCACCGGTGTCGCCGTCCGGCATCGTGAGCACGTCGACCCCGTCGTCGAGCCGCCGCACCGCCGGAATGTCGTCGCCGACCGCGCCCTTCGGGAACCGGACCACGGTGGGCCCGTCGTCGACGGCGAGGGCCTCGCCGAGTTCTTCACGCAGTGTCGCGGCGTCACGCGGGGCCGCCACCCGGATGCCGGGAACGACACCCAGCAGCGACAGGTCCCACACCCCGTTGTGGCTGGCACCGTCCGCGCCGGTGACACCGGAACGGTCCAGCACGAGCGTCACCGGCTGCTTCAACAGCGCGACGTCCATGAGTAGCTGATCGAACGCCCGGTTGAGAAACGTCGAATAGATCGCGACCACCGGGTGCATGCCGCCGAGCGCGAGCCCGGCCGCCGACGTCACCGCGTGCTGCTCGGCGATACCGACGTCGAACATCCGCTCGGGGAACCGTTCACCGAATGCGGCCAGCCCCGTCGGCCCGGCCATCGCCGCGGTGATCGCGACGATGTCGTCGCGCTCCTCGGCGCGGGCGATCAGCTCCGACGAGAACACCGACGTCCAGTCCGGTGCGGACGCGGTGCGGGACTTTCCGGTGAGCGGATCGATCACGCCGGTCGCGTGCATCTGGTCGGCGACGTGGTTCTCCGCCGGCGCGTAGCCCATGCCCTTGCGGGTCACCGCGTGCACGATCACCGGGCCGCCGAAGGCCTTGGCGCGGCGCAGCGCCGACTCCATCGCGGCCTCGTCGTGCCCGTCGACCGGTCCCAGGTACTTCAGGCCCAGGTCGGTGAACAGCACCTGCGGGCTGACGGTGTCCTTGAGGCCCGCCTTCATCCCGTGCAGCAGCTGGTAGGCGGCGCGACCCACCCACGGCATCTTCTTGACCATGCGCCGGCCGCTGTCGAGCATCCGCTCGTAGCCGGGCTGCAGCCGCAGCGACGCCAGATGGTCGGCGAACCCGCCGATCGTGGGCGCGTACGAGCGGCCGTTGTCGTTGACGACCACCACCACGGACCGGTCCCTGCCGGCCGCGATGTTGTTGAGAGCCTCCCAGCACATGCCGCCGGTCAGGGCCCCGTCACCGACGACGGCGACGACGTGCCGGCCACGCTGCCCGGACAGCTCGAACGCCTTGGCCAGGCCGTCCGCATACGACAGGGCCGCCGACGCGTGCGACGACTCCACCCAGTCGTGTTCGCTCTCGGCGCGCGCCGGATACCCGGACAGGCCGCCCTGCTTGCGCAACGAATCGAAGTCGCCGCGGCGTCCGGTGACGATCTTGTGCACGTACGCCTGGTGGCCGGTGTCGAAGACGATCGGATCGGTCGGCGAATCGAACACCCGGTGCAGGGCCAGGGTCAGTTCGACGACGCCCAGGTTGGGGCCGAGATGCCCACCGGTCGCGGACACCTTCTGCACGAGGAACTCGCGGATCTCCGCGGCAAGTTCCTTCATCTCGGCGGCATCGAGCCGACGCAGGTCGTCAGGCGTCTGAATGCGGGCAAGGACACCCAACGAGATCGCTCCCTCCGGCAGGTTCACAGGCTGTCGCACGACAGCCCCACGAGTCTACGGACGCGACCGCATCCGATCGCACACCAGGACTGTCCGCTCATCTTACTGTTGCCCCATGAGCAACGTCGTCGACGACTTCATCACTCGGGTGTTCGACAGCGTCCGAGACGACACCGGGGGCGCCGTCGCCGACTACATCCCGGAGCTGGCCGCCGCGAACCCCGACCGGTTCGGGATCGTCGTGGCCACCGCGGACGGACACGTGTACGAGGTCGGCGACACCGAGGTGCCGTTCACGATCCAGTCGATCTCGAAGCCGTTCACGTACGCGCTGGCCGTGGCCGATCGTGGGGTGGACGCCGTCGCCGAGAAGGTCGACGTCGAACCGTCCGGGGAACCGTTCAACGAGATCAGCCTCGACCCGGACACCGAACGCCCCCGCAACCCGATGATCAATGCGGGGGCGATCACGTCCGCGTCCCTCGTCGCCGGGACGAGTGCAGACGAGCGGTTCGAACGGATCCGGTCGCTGTACTCGCGGTGCGCGGGACGGCAGCTGACACTCGACGAAACCGTGTACGCGTCCGAGGCCCGCACCGGATACCGCAACCGGGCGATCGGGTACATGCTGCGCTCGTTCGGGATCGTCGCCGGCAACCCGGACGACGCCGTCGACCTGTACTTCCGGCAGTGCTCGATCGAGGTCACGTGCCGCGACCTGGCGCTCATGGCGGCCACCCTCGCCAACAACGGTGTCCAGCCGCACACCCGGGAGCGGGTGCTCTCCCCCGCGATCGTCGAACGCGTCCTCAGTGTCATGACGACGTGCGGCATGTACGACGACGCCGGCGAATGGGTCACCGACGTCGGCCTGCCCGCCAAGAGCGGTGTCGGCGGCGGAGTCCTGGCGGTGCTGCCCGGACAGCTCGGCATCGCCGTCTTCTCCCCGCGACTGGACCGGCACGGCAACAGTGTCCGGGGAGTCCGCACGTGCCGGGAACTGTCGAACACGCTGGGCCTGCACTTCCTGCGCGTCACCCGCGCGTCCCGCTCGTCGATCCGGGCCCGGCACACCGTCGCGTCGGTCCGGTCCCGGATCCGGCGCACCGACGCCGAAGAAGCCGTCCTCGACGCGTTCGGCGAGCGGGGCCGCATCTACGAACTGCACGGCGACCTGCTGTTCACCGGCGCCGAGACCGCCGTACGCGCGATCGACGCCGACCGCACCGACTCCGAGGCCGTCGTCGTCGACGTCAGCCAGGTCGACGACGTCAGCTCGGTGGCCCGCACGATGATCGAGGCACTGCGCGCCGACCTCGCCGAATCCGGTTGCCCCACAGCACTGGTCGACCCGGCGGGTGTGTTCGGTCACACCACGTCGAGTCTGAGCCCGGACGCCCCGCAGGGCCGGGTGTTCGTCGACCTGGACGCCGCCACCGAATGGTGCGAGGACGTCGTCCTGGACCGACACTGCCCCGACGGCCGGCAGCCGGCGTCGATCGGTCTCGAACAGCATCCGCTACTCGCCGATCTGTCACCCGACCAGTTCGAACGGTTCACCGACGAACTCGAACGCCGCACCGTCGCCCGCGGCGAGACGATCGTGCGCCGCGGCGACCGCGGCACCGGCATCTTCCTGATCCTGTCCGGACGCGTCAGCACGATCGTCACGTCCACCGACGGGGCCGCCCACCGGATCACGACCCTGTCGGCGGGCACCACGTTCGGGGAGATGCCGACGCTGCTCGACTCGGCGTTCCTCAACGACGTCCGCGCCGACACCACCGTCACACTCGCGGTACTCCCGCCGAGCGGGTTCGCCCGGTTGACGTCGGCGGCCCCGGAGATCAAGGCGGCCCTGCTCGAGCGGCTCGCGACCGCCGCCTACAGCCAGCTCGACACCGTGCTGCGCACGTTCGAGCAGCGCGGCCGGATCTGACCACTCCGGCAAAAACGTTTGCGCACGCCCCTCGCGTCCGACAGGCTGAAAGCGAAGACCGAGCCTGAGATCCCACTCACACCTGACGACGGGAAACGGATGACTTCCGACAGAGCACTGGCCATCGAAACCACCGGGCTGATCAAACGTTTCGGTTCGTTCACCGCCGTCGACGGCGTCGACCTCGCCGTCCCGACCGGCGGCGTGTACGGCGTCCTCGGCCCCAACGGTGCCGGCAAGACCACCACGATCCGCATGCTCGCGACCCTGCTGCCGATCGACGGCGGCAGCGCCCGCGTCCTCGGCCACGACGTCACGAAGGAAGCCGAGACGGTTCGGTCGAAGGTGTCGCTGACGGGCCAGTTCGCATCGCTCGACGAGGATCTGACCGGAACCGAGAACCTGATCCTGCTCGGCCGCCTGTACGGGTACTCGCGGGCCGCGGCCCGCTCACGCTGCGACCAACTGCTCGACGCGTTCGGGCTCACCGAGGCCGCCGGCCGTCAGGTCAAGACGTTCTCCGGCGGCATGCGCCGCCGCATCGACATCGCCGCGTCCATCATCGTCACCCCCGAACTGATCTTCCTGGACGAGCCGACGACGGGCCTCGACCCGCGCAGCCGCAACCAGGTGTGGGAGATCGTCCGGGCGCTCGTCGCGGGCGGCACCACGGTCCTGCTCACCACGCAGTACCTCGACGAGGCCGACCAGCTCGCCGACCGGATCGCCGTCATCGACCGCGGCAAGGTCATCGCCGAGGGCACCACCGGTCAGCTCAAGGCGTCCGTCGGCTCGGGTGCCCTGCACGTGCGGATCGCCGAACCGGAGCGGCGCACCGATGCCGCCGTCGTCCTCGAACGCGAACTCGGCATCGACGTCACCCTCGAATCCGATCCGGCCGCACTCACCGCCCGCGTCGACGACCCGCAACGCGTCGCCCGCGCCCTCGCCGCCCTCGACGACGCGAACCTGGCCGTCACCACCTTCGCGCTCGGCCAGCCCAGTCTCGACGAGGTGTTCCTCGCCCTCACCGGGCACGGCGCCGAATCGACCGACACCCTCCAGGAGAAGGCCCGATGACCGACACCATCAACGCGTCCGCCCAGTCGGTCGGCAACGTCCTGCAGATGCCCGGCCCCCGGCCGGCCCGCCCGAACGGGCTGTCGACATCCCTGTCGTTCGGGTGGCGGGCCCTGCTCAAGATCAAACACGTTCCGGAACAGCTGTTCGACGTGACGATGTTCCCGATCATGTTCACGCTGATGTTCACGTTCCTGTTCGGTGGGGCGCTCGCCGGCTCCACCGACGCCTACGTGCAGTTCCTCATTCCCGGCATCCTCGTGCAGACCGTCGTCATGATCACCATGTACACGGGTCTGACCCTGAACAAGGACATCGAGAAGGGCGTCTTCGACCGGTTCCGGTCCCTGCCGATCTGGCGGCCCTCACCGCTGGTCGGCGCCCTGTTCGGCGACATCGCCCGCTACACCATCGCGTCGGTGATCGTCCTGGTCCTCGGCCTGATCCTCGGCTTCCGGCCCGCCGGTGGCGTCGTCGGCGTCGTGGTGTCCGTGCTGGTACTGCTGCTGTTCTCGTTCAGCATGTCGTGGGTGTGGACGATGTTCGCGCTGCTGCTGCGCACCGAGCAGGCCGTCATGGGCGTGTCGATGTTCATCCTGTTCCCGCTCACATTCGCGTCCAACATCTTCGTCGATCCGACGACGATGCCCGGCTGGCTGCAGGCGTTCGTCGACGTCAATCCGATCAGCCATCTGGTGACGACGCTGCGGTCGCTGTGCGAGGGCTCGTTCGAGTTCGGGCAGCTGTCGGTGGTGCTGCTGTGGTGCGCCGGATTCGTCGTGATCTTCGGTCCGCTCACGATGCGGCTGTACAACCGCAAGACCTGAGTTCCTGCCACACGGCCGACGGCCCGCAACCGGACAGGGTTGCGGGCCGTGGTGCGTGGTGCGGGAAACCGATCAGACGGTGATCTCCTCGGCCGGCTCCTCGGCCGACTCCTCGATGTCGATCGTCTTGCGCAGCGGCGTGTTCGGCACGAAGATCACGCACACCAGGGTGATGAGTGCGACGATCGCCGACACCAGGAACAGGCGTCCGGTCGCGTCGCCGTACGCGGCGCGGATGATCTCCGCGACCGGTTCCGGCAGGGACGCCAGGTCGAGGTTGCCGCCGTTGCCCTGTGAGTGGGTGTCGATACCGAGCTTCGCGAACCCCTCCGCCGACAGGTCGGCGACGCGGGTCGCGAGGACCGAGCCGAGCACCGACACGCCGATCGCGCCGCCGAACGTGCGGAAGAACGCCACCGAACTGCTGGCGGCACCGATGTTGTGCACGCTGACGGTGTTCTGCACCGCGAGCACCAGGTTCTGCATGAGGCTGCCGACACCGACACCGACGATCGCGATGTAGACGCCGATCAGCCACAGGCTGGTGGCGTGGTCGATCGTGGACAGCAGACCGAAACCGACGACGAGGAGCACGGCGCCGCCGACGATGAACGGCTTCCACTTGCCGAATCGGGTGATCAGCTGGCCGGAGGCGACCGACGAGATCAGCATGCCGAGCACCATCGGGATCGTCAGGATGCCGGCGATGGTGGGGCTGTTGCCGCGCGCGGTCTGGAAGTACTGGGTGAGGAACGTGGTGGCACCGAACATGCCGACACCGACCGCGACCGACGCGATGATCGCCAGACCGGTGGTCTTCTCGGTGATGATGGACAACGGGATGATCGGCGACTTCACCTTGGATTCGACGATCACGGTCGCGATCAGCAGCAACACACCGACGCCGACGTAGATCGCCGATTCCTTCGAGAACCATGCGTAGTAGTCGGCCTTGCCGGCGAACGACACCCACACCAGCAGGACGCTGACACCGGCGGTGAGCAGGGTGGCACCCCACCAGTCGATGGAGACGTCCTCCTTGCGCTCGGTCGCGATGTGCAGGGTGCGCTGCAGCAGGAACAGGGCGATCACGGCCAGCGGGACGCACACGAAGAACGTCCACCGCCACCCGAGAGGGCTGTCGACGATCACACCGCCGAGGATCGGGCCGCCGGACATCGACACGGCCATCGCCGCACCCATGTAGCCGGAGTAACGGCCGCGTTCGCGCGGCGGGATGATGCTGCCGATGATCGCGACGACGAGCGCGGTCAGACCGCCCATGCCGATGCCCTGCACGACGCGCGCGACCAGCAGGACGGGCACGTTGTGCGAGAAACCGGCGATCACGGACCCGGCCACGAAGATCACGATCGAGCTCTGGACCAGGATCTTCTTGTTGAACAGGTCGGCGAGCTTGCCCCAGATCGGGGTGGATGCGGCGTTGGCGAGCAGCGCGGTCGTGATGACCCACGCGTACTGCGTCTGGGTGCCCTTCAGGTCACCGATGATCGTCGGCAGCGCGGTGGCGACGATGGTCGTGCTGAGCAGCGCCGTGAACAGGGCTGCGATGAGGCCGGCGAGGACCTCGAGGATCTGGCGGTGGGTCATAGGCTCTTGGGCCGTGCGGCCGGTACCTGCCCGGCTCTCCCCCACTGATGTCGATGTCGTCATCGAAGTGAACTCCCACAGTGATCGGCGGTTAGCGGTATGGATTCGCGGTCCGGTGTCGACTCGGCTCTCGGCGCCAGGGACACGGTGAGACGTTCGATGAGCGTCAACGCCGCGGCGGCTTCGTCCTGACTCCAGTCGCCCAGCCGTCCACGCAGGTGCGCGGACCTGCGTTTCTTCGTCTCCCGCAGCACCTCGGTGCCCTTCTCGGTGACCTGGACGTGCAACGCCCGTCGGTCGTCCGGGTCGGGCCGGCGTTCGACGAGCCCGGCGTCGACCAGTTCGGTCAGCTGCCGGCTCAGCGCCGACTGGCTCAGGCACAACGCGCCGGCCAGTTCGTTCTGCCGGCACGGCCCCCGCACGGAGAGCGCGACCAGGACCGCGACGAGCGCGGGTGCCACCGGGTCGTCGACGCTGTTCGCGACGGCCGCGCGCAGCGACCGGCCGAACAGGAAGATCGCGTCGACGAGCGCCTGGGCGGTATCGGCTTGGACAGCCATCGGATACCCCGAATCCTCATAAGGACTGACGAATTACTTGCAGAACGCAACTATAGAGATAGTTGCGTACCTCAAGCAATTACTTCGCAAACGCGACAAACCTGACCACATGGCCTCTGACCTGCACAGATCCGGCGACCACGCAGCGTCACTGTGGCGAGAACCACTCCGATCCCGCCCTCGACCACCCGCTCAGCGCGTCAGCAGCGCCAGCGACTCGACGTGATGGGTCGACGGGAACGCGTCGAACGCCCGCACCCGCTCCAACCGGTACCCCTGCTCGCGGTACAGCGCGACGTCCCGCGCGAACGACGCCGGATCGCACCCGATGTGCACGATCCGCTCGGGCTCCGCCGCCGCGACGGCCGCCACGACCTCGCGTCCCGCCCCGGCCCGCGGCGGATCGAGGACCACCACCTCGGGGGCCGGCAGTTCGTGCAACGCCCGCTCCACCCGGGCCGCGTGCAGATGCACGTGCGGAAGATCCTCGAGCGCCGCAGTGCCGTCCGCGACGGCCTGCCGCGAGAACTCCACCGAATCGACACGACCCGTCGGGCCGACCTGGCCGGCGAGCGTCGCCGCGAACACCCCGACACCGCCGTACAGGTCCCACACCCGCGCCCCGACCGACGCCTGCGCCCACTCCCCCACCACCGCCGAATACGTGGCGGCAGCACCCCGGTGCGCCTGCCAGAACCCGGTCGCCGACAACGTCCACTCCCGGTCACCGACCCGCTCGAGCACCCGCCCCGTTCCGACGACGACGTGCTCGGCCCGACTCCCCGACGACGCCGCCCGTCGCGCGGTCGCCCCGCGCCGGCCCGGGCTGCGCCGTCCCGTGCGCGACACCTTCGGCGGTGCCACCTCCACGACGTGCCGCTCCCCCGCCGCATCGAGCACCACCTGAACCTCGGCGCCCGGCTGCCACGACCGCTCGGACAGCCCGCTGTACGCGGACGGCGCGATCTGCGGGCATGCCAGGAACGTCTCGATCTCGAGGCTCCGGTACTTGTGGAAGCCGGGCCGGCCCGCGGAATCGACGGCCAGCCGCACCCGCGACCGCCACCCCGTCCCGTCGCCCGTGCCGGGCAGTTCCTCGACCGCGACATCGACGTCCACGCCGGCGATCCGCCGCAACTGCTCGGCGACGACGGACGACTTCATCGCCCGCTGCGCGGCCGGAGCCGCATGCGAGTAGTCGCAACAACCGGCCCCGCCCGGCCCGGAGATCGGGCACAGCGGGTCGACCCGATCGTCCGACGGCACCAGGATCTCGACGGCGTCGGCCCGGCAGAACGAGCCGCCACGGTCCTCGGTGACGTGCGCGATCACCCGCTCTCCGGGCAGCCCGTGCCGCACGAACAGCACCCGGCCCTCGTGCCGGGCGACGCAGAACCCGCCGTGCCCGGGATTACCCAGTTCGACCTCGAGTCGGCGTCCGGTCCAGTTCTCGCTCACGGTCTCGCTCACTTGCCTTCCACATCGAGGCCACGTCGGATCGCGCCGGGCGCACTGTCGAAATTCGTCTTCCGGGCCCGTTCCCTGGCCTTCTCCGAGGAACTGAGCTGCCACGGCACACTCGTGACCATCACCCCCGGCTGGAACAGCAGCCGGCTCTTCAGGCGCAGCGCACTCTGGTTGTGCAGCAACTGCTCCCACCAGTGACCGACGACGTACTCGGGAATGAACACGGTCACCACGTCACGCGGCGAATCGCGGCGCACCCGGCGCACGTACTCGAGCACCGGCTTGGTGACCTCACGGTACGGAGACTCGATCACCTTGAGCGGCACCGTGATATCGCTCTTCTCCCACTCCCGGACCAGCGCCCGGGTGTCGGGATCGTCGACGTTCACGGTGATCGCCTCGAGCGTGTCCGGGCGGGTCGCCCGCGCGTACGCCAGGGCCCGCATCGTCGGCATGTGCATCTTGGAGACCAGCACGATCGAATGGGTGCGGCTCGGCAGCACCCCGTCCCACTCCTGCTCGTCGAGTTCGGCGGCGACACCGTCGTAGTGCCGGCGGATCGACTTCATGAGCACGAAGATCGCGATCATCGCGACGATCGCGATCCACGCCCCGGCCGCGAACTTGGTGAGGAGCACGATCACCAGCACCGCACCGGTCATCGCCAGGCCGATCGAGTTGATGACGCGGGACCGCTGCATCCGGCGGCGTTGCGCCGGATCGGTCTCGGACCTCAGATGCCGGGTCCAGTGCCGGATCATGCCGGTCTGGCTCAACACGAACGAGACGAACACCCCGACGATGTACAGCTGGATGAGCTTGGTGACCTCGGCACCGAACACGATCACGAACGCGATCGCCGCACCCGACAGGAACAGGATGCCGTTGCTGAACGCGAGGCGGTCGCCGCGGGTGTGCAGCTGCCGCGGCAGGTAGCGGTCCTGCGCGAGCACCGATCCGAGGACCGGGAATCCGTTGAACGCGGTGTTCGCGGCGAGCACCAGGATGAGGGCGGTCACGATCGCGATGAAGAAGAAGCCGATCGGGAACCCGTCGAACACGGCGCCCGCGAGCTGCGCGATGAGCGTCTTCTGGTGGTAGTCGTCGGGGGCACCGACGAGCTGCGTCGCCGGATCGTGCGCGTACACGATGCCGATCTTCTGCGCCAGGATGATGATGCCCATCAGCAGCACGATCGCGAACGTGCCGAGCAGCAGCAGCGTCGTCGCCGCGTTCCGGGACTTGGGTTTCCGGAACGCCGGCACCCCGTTGCTGATCGCCTCGACACCGGTCAGAGCGGCACATCCGGACGAGAACGCGCGGGCGATGAGGAACGCGAACGCGATGCCGTACAGGTGCGAGTCCTCGGCCTGCAGATCGAAACCGGAGGACTCGGCGTGCACGTCGTCACCGAATCCGTAGATCCGCACGAACCCCCACACCAGCATGAGCAGCATGCCGACGATGAACGCGTACGTGGGAATCGCGAACATCGTGCCGGACTCGCGGATGCCGCGCAGGTTCATCGCCGTGAGCAGCACGATCGCGGCCACCGCGAACAGCACCTTGTGGTCGGCGACGAACGGCACCGCCGACCCGATGTTCGACGCCGCCGACGAGATCGACACCGCAACGGTGAGCACGTAGTCGACCATCAGCGCACTGCCGACCGTCAGCCCGGCGTTCGGGCCGATGTTGACCGTCGCCACCTCGTAGTCGCCGCCACCGGACGGGTAGGCGTGCACGTTCTGCCGGTAGCTGGCGACCACGACCGCCATCACGATCGCGACCGACAATCCGATCCACGGGGTGTACGCGTAGGCGGAGATACCTGCCACGGACAGCACCAGGAAGATCTCTTCCGGTGCGTAGGCGACGGACGACATCGCGTCCGACGCGAAGACTGGGAGCGCGATCCGCTTGGGCAGCAGCGTGTGTCCGAGCTTGTCGCTCCGGAACGGTCGCCCCAGAATCAGCCGCTTCGCAGCGGTGGAAACCTTCGACACCGCCAAAGCGTAAGCCGTCCCCGTGCCCGTGCGGGACCAGGGCGGCGCAGTGGGCGATTCCTCCGCTTTTCCGATCCCCTCCACCGGGCCCACACGACGCCGGAACCGACTGCTGCCGTGCACCGCCCTCCCGGCGCGGTACCGTTCGATCCGACATCGGCGGCATCCCGCCGGTGACCGCAACGAGAAACGGAGTGGACGGGTGTACGTAGTCGTCATGGGATGCGGCCGGGTCGGCTCGTCCCTCGCTACCGCACTGAGCCGGATCGGCCACGAGGTCGCCGTCATCGACCGCGACCCGAGCGCGTTCCTCCGCCTCGGACCGGACTTCTCCGGCCACACCGTGGTCGGGATGGGCTTCGACCGGGACGTCCTGGTCCGCGCCGGCATCGAACGCGCCGAGGCGTTCGCCGCCGTGTCGTCCGGCGACAACTCGAACATCATCTCCGCCCGCGTCGCCCGCGAGACGTTCGGCGTCGAGCGGGTCGTCGCCCGCATCTACGACGCCAAACGCGCCGCCGTCTACGAGCGGCTCGGCATCCCCACCATCGCGACCGTGCCGTGGACCACCGACCGGTTCATGCTCGCCCTGCAGCAGGACGACCAGATGGCCAAATGGCGGGACCCGTCGGGCACCGTCGTCGTCACCGAACTCGCACTGCACGAGGACTGGGTGGGCCGCAAGATCACCGACCTCGAGGAGGCCACGTCGTCCCGGGTGTCGTTCCTCATCCGCTTCGGCACCGGGATCCTCCCCGACCGCAAGACCGTCATCCAGTCCGACGACCAGGTGTACGTCGCGGCCGTCGCCGGCACCGTCGCCGAAGCCGTCGCCCTGGCCGGCAACCCGCCGCCCTCCGACGACTGACATCACCACGGTCATCCCCCTCCCTCGCTCGACTACCCGATTGGATGCCTCCGATGAGAGTGGCCATCGCAGGAGCCGGCGCCGTAGGCCGCTCCATCGCCCGCGAACTCGTCCGCAGCAACCATCACGTGATGCTGCTCGAACGCAAACCCGACCATCTCGAACCCGACACGATCCCGCAGGCCGAATGGGTCCTCGGGGACGCGTGCGAACTGAGCCTGCTCGAAACCACCCAGCTCGAGACGTACGACGTGGTGATCGCCGCGACCGGCGAGGACAAGGCCAACCTCGTGCTGAGCCTGCTCGCGAAGACCGAATTCGGGGTGGGCCGGGTAGTGGCTCGGGTCAACGACCCGCGCAACGAATGGCTGTTCGACGAGTCGTGGGGCGTCGACGTCGCGGTCTCGACGCCGCGGATGCTCGCGTCGCTCGTCGAGGAAGCGGTCACCGTCGGTGACCTGGTCCGGCTGATGACCCTGCGCCAGGGCCAGGCGAACCTCGTCGAGATCACCCTGCCCGACGACACCGCGCTCGCCGGCAAACCCGTCCGCAAGATGCGGCTCCCGCGCGACGCCGCACTGGTGACGATCCTGCGCGGCGGACGCGTCATCGTCCCGCAGCCCGACGACCCGCTCGAAGGCGGCGACGAACTGCTGTTCGTGGCGTCCGTCGAGGTCGAGGACGACCTACGTGTCGCGGTCGGACTCGGCACCCCCGGAGGCTCCGGCCCCGTCGACGGTTGAGTTCCCACCGTCCTCACCGGCCGCGATCCCGGAGATCTCGGCCGGATCCGGTGCCGGTTCGACGGCTCGGTCGGCGCGCCGCACCGCCCACACCGTCACCAGCAGCACGACCCCGGTGAGCGGCCAGCCCATCGCGATCCGGGCGAACGCCAGCCAACCCGTCTGATCGGCGTCGTACAACCGGTTCTGAACCACGAAACGCGCGGCGAACACGAGTGCCCACGCGAGCGTCGCGATGTCGTAGGCGCGGACCGCGACCGGGTGTGCGCGCCACGCGTTGCGATGACCGTTGAGGTAACCCCAGATCACGCCGACCAGCGGCCACCGGGCCAGGATCGAGATCACGAACACCCCGGCGTACGCGAGGCTCGTGTAGATGCCGAACAGGAAGTAGCCCTTGGCGTCCCCGGTGCGGTACGCGATGAACGCGCACACGCCGACACCGAGGAAACCGGAGATCGCGGGCTGGATCGGGCCGCGGCGGACGATGCGCCACACCAGGATCGCGGCCGCGACACCGAGCGCGATCCACACCGCCGGCGCCAGCCCCCAGATACTGTTCGCGGGAACGAACGCCAGGATCGGCAGCGTCGAGTACACCAGCCCGCTGAGACCACCGAGCTGGTCGAGGATCGTCTGCTGTCGGGGTTCGCTCACACGCGTCTCGCTCACACGACGAGGGTGCCATATCCGGGACACCTCGGTCCCGGACCGGGCGAAACAGTCAGGATTCGCCGCGGAGCTCGTAGTAGGGGTTGAAGATCACCTTCTGGCCGTCCCGGTCCCCGATCCGGCCCCGCACCATCAACGTCTTGCCGGGCTCGATGCCCGGAATACGACGCCGTCCGATCCACACCAGTGTCACCGGATCGGTGCCGTCGAAGAACTCGGCCTCGACGCTCGCGTTCGCCGACTTGGGACAGGCCTCGACACTCCGCAGCCGGCCGAGCATCGTGACCTCCTCACCGCGGGTGCAGTCGCAGGCCCGGGTCGCGCCGGACGCCTGAGCGGTCTCCACCATCTCCTCGGCATCCAACTGCTCGAGGTCTTCGGTGAGTCTGCGGGTCAGCCGGCGAAAATAGCCTGTCGCGGCGGGTGCCATAACGCGCTCCTGGACGTGGCGGCGGAAGATCGTGCGCCGCGACGATGATGCTCGACGGGGCCCGTGCGGCCCGGGTTGGGGGTTATCGGATGGTCTTCTGCTGGCCACTGTATCCCCAAAGCGAGCGGACAACCACAGCCGTCCTCGGCCCCCCGGAAACGGCAGTGCAAGATCGTCTCATGCAGCAGCACACGTGGCCCGGAACACACGCGACGACAGCCGTCGTCCTACCCGGAACCGGGTCCGACGCGAACTTCGCCGACCGCGCGTTCCGACCCGCCCTGACCGGCGCCGGGATCACGGTGATCGCGGTCGACCCCGACCCGCGTCGCGTCGTCGGCAGCTACCGCGACGCGATGGACGCCGCCGCGGACCGCCACGGCCCGATCGTCGTCGGCGGAGTGTCCATCGGGGCCGCCGTCGCTCTCGCCTGGGCCCTCGACCACCCGGACCGGACCGTGGCCGTCCTCGCCGCCCTACCCGCCTGGACGGGGACACCGACCGACACCCCCGCGGCCGGCAGTGCCCTGTTCACCGCGGCCCGCCTGCGCGCCGACGGACTCGACGCCGTCACCGCGGAGATGGCCGCGTCCAGTCCGCCGTGGCTCGCCGCCGAACTCACCCGGTCCTGGCGCTCACAGTGGCCGGATCTGCCGTCGGCGCTCGAGGAGGCCGCCCACTACCGGGCACCCGACCTCGACGACCTGGCCCGGCTCGACGTGCCCGTGGGCATCGCGGCCGCCGTCGACGACGCCGTCCACCCCCTCACGGTGGCGAAGGAGTGGGCGACGGTGCTACCGAACGCCGCGCTGTCGGAACTGACACTCGACGAGGTCGGCGCCGATCCGGGCGTGCTCGGCCGGGCGTCCCTGAGCGCGGCAGTGGCCCTCAGCGGAAGATCCGACTCGTCGCGGTAGCGGTCACGACGAGGGTGCCGTCGACGTCGCGGACGGTGACGGTCGAGTGGGTGGTCGACCGGGTGCGATACGTCACCACGGCGGTCGCGGTCAGGTGCCGGCCGGTGGCCGCCGTGACGAACGTGACGTTCAGGTGGGTCGTGGCGCCACCGGCGGCAGGGTCGGCCTCGTCGAGGCCACTGGCCGACGCCGCTGCGGCCGCCGTGTCGACGAGGGTCGCGAGGACACCACCGTGCAGCACCCCGGGCACCGTCGTGAGGTCGTCCCGGAAGTCCAGGGCGAGGTCCACCCGGTCCACTTCGGCACGGACCGTCCGCAGGCCGAGATGCCGCGCCACCGGCGACGCGACGAGTACCCCCTCGATCCACTCCCGGGCCGTCCGGCTCACGGTGGTGGTGTTCGATGCGGTGGCGGTGTGCGATGCGACGGAGGTGTTCACGGTCGTACTCCTCGTGTGGTGCGGCTCGGTCGGAACCCAGCCTGCGCGCACGAAGTACCGGCGTCGATTACCTCGGAGGTAACGGCCCGCGGCCGCGGACTACAACCCGAGCTGCTGCATCGCCGAGCCCGACTCGCCGCGGCGCGGCGGCTCCGGCGGTACGGACCCGTTCTGCGACGGAGCCCCGGCAGACTGCTGGGCGGCCGCCTCCTGCTGCGCCTGCATCGCCGCCTGCTGCTGTGCGAGCTGCTGCGCCTGCTGCTGTTGCTGAGCGGCCACGAGCTGCTGCACCAGCACCTCCGGCAGCACCACCGGAAGTGGCGTCCGCACCGGGTGCGGCTCGGTGCCACGCCGGACGACCGTGTCCGCCAGCACCCTTCGCGCGATCTCCACCAGCGGGGTACCGGCCGCGACGTTGCCGGACGGGCCGGCGACGACACAGCGGATCATCCAGCGCGGCCCGTCGACACCGACGAAGCGCAGGTCGGCGTTCGCGGTGACCCCGACCACTTCGCGGCCCCACGGCCCCGTCTCGACGGACACGTCGGCGTTGTCGGCGCGCAGCGACTCGGCGAGCTCGGATGCCACCTCACGCCACTGGCCGGGCGACTTCGGCGCCGCGTACGCGGACACCGTCACCCGCCCGAACTGGGTCACCAGGTGCACGGCCTGCGGAGCACCCTCCGGCGTCATCTCCACCTGCAGCTGGGCGCCGTCGGGCATCGGCAGCAGCACCGACCCCAGATCGAGGCGGGTGGCCGACGGCTCCGCTTCCTCCGGGAGCTCGCCCACGTCGTAGGGCCCACCGGCACGGTCCGACGTCTCGTCGGCGTCCTGCGGGTACCCGTCGACGGCCGCGTCCTCGGCAGCGGCGTCCACGCCCTCGGCAGCAGCACTGTTCTTCTTGCGACGTCCGAACATGACCTCAGACCCCTTCCGTCGACGGTGCGCTCTGCGCCGCCAGGCTCGCGTGCCCACCACTGGATCCGTACCCGCCCGCACCCCGGACCGTGTCGTCGAGTTCGTCGACCTCGACGAACTCGACGAGTTCGACCCTCTGCACCACGAGCTGCGCGATGCGGTCACCGCGGCGCAGTTCGATCGGCGTCTCGCGATCGTGGTTGATCAGGCACACCTTGATCTCGCCACGGTATCCGGCATCGATCGTGCCGGGCGTGTTCACGATGGACAGACCCGTCTTGGCCGCCAGACCGGACCGCGGGTGGATCAACCCGACCGTGCCGATGGGCAGCGCGATCGCGATACCGGTACCCACGAGCACCCGGGAACCGGGGGCGATCGTCACATCGACCGTGGTGCACAGGTCGACGCCGGCATCACCGTCGTGTGCCCGCCGGGGCAGCGGGAGGTCGGGGTCCAGTCGCTTCAGCGCGACGGCAGGAAGAGCGCTCACGTGCACCGAGACTACTCTGGAACCGTGCCCGAATCGTCTCAGCCCGCACCGGCCACGCCGGATCATGCCCGCACCCCGATCTACTCGGAACGACTGTGGGTTCCGTTGTGGTGGTGGCCGGCCGGATTACTGATCGCCGGCCTACTGGCCGCCGAGATCCACATGGGATCCCCCGGTATCCGCGCCTGGCTTCCGTACGTCCTGTTGTTCCCGTTCCCCGTCTGGGCGTTGTTGTGGACGTCCCGGCATCGTGTCGAGGTGTTCGACGGACCCGATGCCGAACTCCGGGTGGGGCGCGCCCACCTGCCGTTGTCCGTGGTGTCGCGGACCGCGGAGATTCCGCCGTCGGCGAAGAGCGCGGCCATGGGCCGTCAGCTCGATCCCGCCGCATTCGTCCAGAACCGGTCGTGGATCAAGACGACCGTCCTGGTGGTCCTCGACGATCCCGAGGACCCCACCCCCTACTGGTTGGTCAGCACGAGGCGGCCAGCCGAGCTGCTGGCCGCCATCGGCCGTGGGGCCGCCGCACGCGGCTGACCCCGTCGTCGGCGTCCCCCGACAGGACGCCGACCTGCTCCGTGCATGTCAGGCGGCGCAGTCCATGCAGATCATCACGCCGTTCTCCTCGCTCGCGAGGCGGCTGCGATGGTGCACCAGGAAGCAGCTGGCGCAGGTGAACTCGTCGGCCTGCTTGGGTACCACCCGTACCGACAGTTCCTCACCGGACAGGTCCGCGCCGGGGAGTTCGAACGACTCCGCGGTGTCGGACTCGTCGACGTCGACGACCGCCGACTGCGCCTCGTTGCGTCGTGCCTTCAGTTCTTCGAGCGAATCCTCGGAGACCTCGTCGGTCTCCGATCGCCTGGGTGCGTCGTAGTCGGTTGCCATTTCCTCTTCCCCTCGTCCTCGTGCATGTATCCCCGGTGCCCGGTTCCGCCGACACCGTGACGGTGACGACGGTCCTCGGAAACCGTTGTGACGGCAGATCTGTTCCCGTGGCTGTCATAACGACTCGGAACACTCGAAAGTGCCCGGAATCGTCGCCGGAAAACATGATCTACACCTCACTTCCGTCTCCTCCGGACCCTTTCGAAATCGTGTGATCTCACGACTGGGGCCGCCAGACAATAGCCGACGAGTCGAGAAAAGTGGCAACCGAACCGGACGCCGTCGAAAACTGTCCGTCAATCGTCACCAACCGCACAGCACATCGAGACATTCCTGAATACGCCACGTCCCGAACGGCTCCCGGCCGGGGATCTACAGTGGGCACCGGAACGGAGCCGGCCCGGCATCGGTGGCCGGAACCACATCCGCTCCGCAGCCAGATTTCCAGAGCCTGATTTTCAGCGGACCCCGGTCCGCGTGCCCGACGGAGAGGTCGACACAACGTGGTTTCACTGATCACCGACGGGAGTGCAACCGACGATCAGGGCCGCCCCTACCGACGACGACGCACCCTCCCCGTGGTGGCGCTGATCTCGGTGCTCGCCCTCCTCGGGGTCACGGTGTGGGTACGGATCCTCACCCACACCGAGACTGCCGCGACGACCGTCGACTGCAACGCACCGGTGATCCCGGCGTCCCAGCCCGCCGACGCCCCGGAACCCCAGCCCCTCGGCGAGGTCGTGGGCCGCGGCACCCTCCTCGACGTCCAGCCGGCACCCCTGTCGGCCACTCACGTGCGCGTGTTCAACGCGAACGGCGAACGCGGCCAGGCCGCCGACGTGGCCACCCAGCTCCGCGACTACGGTTTCGCGAGCGCACCCGACGTCCAGGTCGGCAACGATCCCGTGTACGTGGCCCAGAACCTGCAGTGCCACGGACAGATCCGGTTCGGGGCGAACGGCCGAGCCGCGGCGAGCGCCCTGTGGCTGGTGGCGCCGTGCGCCGAACTCGTCGAGGACGGCCGCCCCGACGACACCGTCGATCTGGCGCTGGGCACGTACTTCGCCAAGAGCATCTCGCCCAGCACGGATGCCGAGGAAGTCCTCAGCACACTGCGTGATCCGATGCCCGGCAGCTCGCCCGCACCGCTCGACCCGGACCTGCTGAAGGCGGCCCGCACCGCCCGCTGCTGACCGCCCTGGAGAGCATCCGGGCACCCGGGCTCACGGCACCGGGTCGAACGCCCCGATCTCCCGCAGGACGGCCTCGAGTTCGTCCGCGATGCCGGGCGCCGTCGCGACCACGATCTCACCGGCCTCGCCGGGCGTGTCGGGAGACGGCACCCGGACACGGGCGCCCGCCTCCTCCGCGACGAGCGCGCCGGCAGCCCAGTCCCACGGGCTCAGCCCGTGTTCGAAGTGCGCGTCGACCCGGCCCGACGCCACCATGCACAGGTCCAGGGCCGCCGATCCGATCCGACGGATGTCGCGCACCCGCGGCAGCAGCGCCGAGACGAGCCGCCCCTGCGCCGCCCGCCGGTCGGCGCGATAGCCGAACCCGGTGGCCACCAGCGCATGTGACGCGTCGGTCACCGTCGTACACGACAACACACCCGACCCGCCGGCGGTGTCGGTGACCGACGCACCCTGTCCCCGGGCCGCCGAATACGTCACGCCCGCAGCGATGTCGACGACCGCACCCGCGACGGACACCCCGTCGATCTGCACCGCGACCGACACCGCGTACGCCGGGATGCCGTAGAGGAAGTTGACGGTTCCGTCGATGGGGTCGACGACCCACCTGACACCGGCCGTGGCGGCCGCGCCGCCGCCCTCCTCGCCGAGAATGCCGTCGTGTGGCCGCAGCCGTGCCAGGTTCGCCCGGATCGACTGCTCGGTCTCGGTGTCGACGACGGTCACCGGATCCGTCGGGGTGCTCTTGGCCTGTACGGCGTCACCGGTCGCTGCGACCGCAGCGCCGAGCACCCCGAACACCTCGGGGCGCCGGCGCCGGGCCAGAGCTGCGGCCGCCTCCGCGACGGTGACGGCGATGTCCCGCAGGACCGCGGGGTCGGTGGTGGTGGTCCGGTCGGGGACCGTCGGATCGGTGACGGGATTCTCGGATGCACGCATACGGGTATCGCACCACACCACGGCGACACCCACCGGCGACACGACCCCGAACGTCCCCTGACGCACTACTGTTTCGGCGCAGACGATGCTTTCGCGGAAGGGGACGGTTGTGGGCGTGCGCGGCTTCGGTGTGGACGTCGGTGGCAGCGGCATCAAGGGTTCGGTGGTCGATCTGGACACCGGCGCTCTCGTCGTCGACCGGATCAAGATCGAAACTCCGCATCCCGCGACGCCCGACGCGGTCGCCGCGACCGTCGCGGAGATCGTCGCCCGCGCCGGATGGGACGGACCGGTCGGCGTCACGCTGCCGAGTGTCGTCACCACCGGTGTGGCGCGCACCGCCGCCAACATCGATCCGGCGTGGATCGGCACCGACGCGCGCGCCCTGTTCTCGGCCGCACTCGGCGGCCGGTCCGTGACGGTCCTCAACGACGCCGATGCCGCAGGCCTCGCGGAGGACCGGTACGGCGCCGGGAAGAACGTCGACGGTGTCGTCGTCCTGCTCACGTTCGGCACCGGCATCGGGTCGGCGATCATCCACGACGGCGTGCTCCTGCCCAACACCGAGCTCGGCCACATGGAGGTCGACGGCAAGGAGGCCGAGCATCGGGCTGCGTCGTCGGTGAAGGATGCGAAAGACCTGTCCTACAAGGACTGGGCGGTCGAGGTCACCCGGGTGCTGCGCCGGTACGAGGACCTGTTGTGGCCGGATCTGTTCGTCGTCGGCGGCGGGATCAGCCGCAAGCACGACAAGTGGATTCCGCGGCTCGAGAACCGTACCCCGGTGGTCCCGGCCGCCCTGCTCAATACCGCCGGCATCGTCGGCGCCGCGATGGTGTCCGCGAATCCGCAGGAAAAGGGCATAGCCCCGTAACGATTTCGGAGCTGTCGTTACAATGGATCGTGGCCGACTGTGAGTCGGCGAAACCCGACAGACCTCTCCGCCGGAAATCCACTCTGGCGTGACGCCGCACGACACCGTCACGAAAGGGCGTACGTGGCAGCCACCGATACGCGTCAGACCGCCGATTCCACTACCGATTCGGCGACCACTGCTTCCACTGCCGAGGCCACTACCGGTAGCGCGCCCGCCGCCAAGAAGGCCCCCGCGAAGAAGGCCGCCGCCAAGAAGGCCCCCGCGAAGAAGGCCGCGGCCAAGAAGGCGCCGGCGAAGAAGGCCGCGGCGAAGAAGACCACGGCCAAGAAGACCACGAAGAAGGCCACCACCAAGAAGGCCAAGGTCGGCGACGACGCCGTCGAGGACGAGGACATCGACATGGCCGACCTCGACGTCGCCGACGGCGACCTCGTCGAGGAAGAGGTCGAGGACGTCGTCGTCGAGGACGACGACGAGACGCCCGCCGAGCCGTCCGAGAAGGACAAGGCGTCGGGCGACTTCGTGTGGGACGAGGAGGAATCCGAGGCGCTGCGGCAGGCCCGCAAGGACGCCGAGCTCACCGCGTCCGCGGACTCGGTGCGCGCGTATCTCAAGCAGATCGGCAAGGTCGCGCTCCTCAACGCCGAGGAGGAGGTCGAACTCGCCAAGCGCATCGAGGCCGGCCTGTTCGCGACCTTCAAGATGGGCGAGATGGCCGAGAAGGGCGAGAAGCCGTCGCCTGCGGACCGCCGCAACCTGAACTGGATCACCCGCGACGGCAACCGGGCCAAGAACCATCTGCTCGAGGCCAACCTGCGTCTCGTCGTGTCGCTCGCGAAGCGGTACACCGGCCGCGGCATGGCGTTCCTGGACCTGATCCAGGAAGGCAACCTGGGTCTGATCCGCGCCGTCGAGAAGTTCGACTACACCAAGGGCTACAAGTTCTCCACGTACGCCACGTGGTGGATCCGGCAGGCGATCACCCGTGCGATGGCCGACCAGGCCCGCACCATCCGTATCCCCGTCCACATGGTCGAGGTCATCAACAAGCTGGGCCGGATCCAGCGTGAGCTGCTGCAGGACCTGGGCCGTGAGCCCACTCCGGAGGAGCTCGCGAAGGAAATGGACATCACGCCGGAGAAGGTGCTGGAGATCCAGCAGTACGCGCGTGAACCCATCTCGCTGGACCAGACCATCGGCGACGAGGGCGACAGCCAGCTCGGTGACTTCATCGAGGACTCCGAGGCCGTCGTCGCGGTCGACGCCGTGTCGTTCACACTGCTGCAGGATCAGCTGCAGTCGGTGCTCGAGACGCTGTCCGAGCGTGAGGCCGGTGTCGTGCGCCTGCGCTTCGGTCTCACCGACGGACAGCCGCGGACTTTAGACGAAATCGGCCAGGTCTACGGCGTCACCCGCGAGCGGATCCGCCAGATCGAATCGAAGACGATGTCGAAGCTGCGGCACCCGTCGCGGTCGCAGGTGCTGCGCGACTACCTCGACTAGAGGCCGGACGGCACGTCAGTTGGTGAGGAAGGGGTCCTTCGGGGCCCCTTCCTCGTTCGGTCGGGGGCGCTGGAACAGCCGGACGATCGGCTCGGCGACCCGGGCACCGACCGGCCCCAGAACGGCCATCAGCAGCACGTAGGCCGTCGCGAGTGCCGCAAGTTCGCCCTCTACCGCGCCCGCCGACACCGCGAGTCCGGCGATGACGATCGAGAACTCGCCGCGGGCGACCAGCGCGGCACCGGCGCGGGCCCGGCCCATGACACCGATCCCCTGCCGCCCCGCCGCCCACCATCCGGTCAGCAGTTTGGTGCCGGTCGTCACGACCGCCAGCCCGATCGCCGGCAACAGGACCGGGGGGATGGTCGTCGGATCGGTGTTGAGGCCGAAGACGACGAAGAACATCGCCGCGAACAGGTCGCGTAACGGCTCGAGCAGCTGCGTCGCGTCGCGGGCCGTGGATCCGGAGATCGCGATGCCGAGCAGGAACGCGCCGACCGCCGCGGACACCTGCAGCGACGACGCGAGACCGGCGACGAGCAGCGCCGCACCGAGCAGCCGGAGCAGGAACACCTCGCGGTCGGTGCTGTCGAGGAAGCGGGACACCACGGCGCCGTAGCGCAACGCCACCACCAGCACGACGGTGATGACGAGGAACGAGATACCGACCGCTTTCAGGCCGCCCAGCAGGCTCACCCCGGCGAGGACCGCGGTGAGGACCGGCAGGTAGAACGCCATCGCGAGATCCTCGAACACGAGAATCGACAGCACGACGGGGGTTTCCCGGTTGCCGAGCCGCCCGAGGTCACCGAGCACTTTCGCGACGATGCCCGACGACGAGATGTAGGTGACGCCGCCGAGGACGAGGGCGCCGACCGGCCCCCAGCCGAGCATCGACGCCAGGATCGCACCCGGTGCGGCGTTGAGAACCAGGTCGACGACTCCGGCGCTCCAGGACCGCTTCAGCCCGGTGACCAGTTCCGGGGCCGTGTATTCGAGGCCGAGGAGCAGCAGGAGCAGGACGACGCCGATCTCGCTCGCGAGACGGGTGAACTCGCCGATGTCACCGAGCGAGAGGAACCCGCCCTGCCCGAAGCACAGGCCGCCGATCAGGTACAGCGGGATCGGGGACATGCCGATCCGCCCGGCCAGGCGTCCGAGGACGCCGAGCGCGAAGAAGACGGCGCCGAGTTCGACGAGCGCCAGTGAGGTTCCGGTCAACGCCACGAGATCCGCCCCGTCGGTCTCAGCCGAGTGTGAGGATCTTCGCGGCCTGCTCGAGGCCCTCCTGGGTGCCGACCGCGACCAGCAGGTCGCCTTCGGTCAGCAGGAAGTCGGGGGCCGGGGACGGTGTGACCTGGCCCGCCCGCATCACCGCGACGACCGACACGCCGGTGCGGGTGCGCATCCCGGTGTCGCCGAGGCTGCGGCCGTCCCACGGGGAGTTCTCGGCGATGGGAAGCTGCCGTGTGCTGATGCCCGGCAGGTCCCGGTGTTCCTCCTGCAGCTGTGCGACGAGTTGCGGCGCCCCGAGCAGGTTCGCGAGTACCGACGCCTCCTCGGTTTCGAGAGGAATCGACGCCAGGCACGAGTCGGGGTCGTCGAGGCGGGACAGGATCAGCTCGGTGCGGCCGTCGCGGTGGGCCACGACACCGATTCGGCGGCCCGTCGCGAGTGCGAAATCCTTGCGGACCCCGATGCCGGGTAGCGGCGTCACTTCCACGTTCATGCGGTCAACGGTATTCCTCGCTCTGCTGTCAGCGAACACCGGCGGCAGCCGTGAGCACATCGTGCGAGATCAGCGGGGTGAATCGGCGGGAATGTCAGACCGGACACACCGTGGACGTAGCGGGAACAACCGGAACCCGCCGAACGTCTGACAGAGTGGACCTACCGCGTCATCCCCGACGCGGCGGAAGACCCCAGGCGGCGGGCGAGCCCGCGGCCAGTTCGGAGGAGTCATGCCCGGAACCCTGACCAGCCCCCCGTTGACCGCTGCCGACCGGTGCGACCGGTGCAGTGCAGCAGCCCGTGTGCGCGCAGTGCTCGCGAGCGGAGGAGAGCTTCTCTTCTGCCAGCACCACGCCAACGCGCATGCCGATCGTCTCCGTGAGATGAACGCGACGATCGTCAGCGATTCGGAAGCGACCGTCTAGCAGGTCAGTGACCGGGCGGGCTGCAACCGTCCCCTCGTCCCGAAGCGGGTGACCACCATCGGTGGTCACCCGCTTCGGCGTTTCCGGCACCGCGCTGCGCCGCCGGCTCTACCACTGGCGCAGCGTCGCGATCCGGTCGGTGAGCTGGTCGACGGTCGCGATCGCGGTCGGCGGGCCGCCGCACGTGCGGCGCAGCTCGCCGTGGATCACCCCGTGCGGCTTCCCGGTCCGGTGATGGTGCATCGCGACGAGCGAGTTCAGTTCGCGGCGCAGGTT
The DNA here is from genome assembly GCF_030656875.1 of Prescottella sp. R16. NCBI lineage: Bacteria > Bacillati > Actinomycetota > Actinomycetes > Mycobacteriales > Nocardiaceae > Rhodococcus > Prescottella sp. R16. Next base: position 1,882,286 of record NZ_CP130943.1, on the reverse strand, counting down.
CGCCAGCTGTCCGGCCGACGCGACACGGTCGCTCACCGCCTGCGGGGCCGGCGGTGGTGGAGCCGTCGCGACCGCGCTGTCGGGCTTGTCGATCTGCTTCTGCTGGCGTTGCCGCAGCAGGGCCCGCATCTGCTCGGCGTCGAGCAGCCCGGGCAGCCCGAGGTAGTCGGCTTCCTCGTCGGACCCGGAGAACGTGGCGGTGCCGAAGGACGACCCGTCGTAGATCACCTGGTCGAGTTCGGCGTCGGCGCCCAGGGAGGTGAACGCCTTCTCCTCCTCCCCCGGCTCGTCCTTCTGCCGGTTGGCGTCGGCGAGCAGGTCGTCGTCGAAGCCGTCCTTCTCCCGGTGCGGCTTGCCGAGGACGTGGTCGCGCTGCGCCTCGAGCTGCGCGGCAAGGTCGAGTAGGACCGGGACGGACGGGAGGAACACGCTCGCCGTCTCCCCCTTCGTGCGCAGGCGCACGAAACGTCCGATGGCCTGCGCGAAGAACAACGGGGTCGACGCGCTGGTGGCGTACACGCCGACCGCGAGCCGCGGCACGTCGACGCCCTCGGACACCATCCGGACCGCGACCATCCACGGCTGGGTGCCCGCAGCGAACTCGGCGATCCGCTTCGACGCCGTCGGATCGTCGGACAGGATCACCGCGGGCATCTCGCCGGTGATCGTCTCGAGCTGCTTGGCGTAGGCGCGGGCAACCGTCTGATCGGTGGCGATGACGAGCCCACCGGCGTCGGGCATGCCGTGGGCCCGCAACTGCCCGAGACGGGTGTTCGCGGCCGTGAGCACCGACGGAATCCAGTCACCGGCCGGATCCAGTGCGGTGCGCCAGGCGCGAGCCGTCTGTTCCGCGCTGAGTGGTTCACCGAGCCGCGCGGAGAACTCCTCGCCGGCACTGTTGCGCCAGCGCGCCTCCCCCGAGTACGCCAGGAACACGACCGGCCGGACGACGCTGTCGGCGAGCGCGTCGGAGTAGCCGTACGTGTGGTCCGCCTTGGACCGCTGGTGCCCCTCGTTGTCGGGCTCGTAGGTGACGAACGGGATGGGGCTGTCGTCGCTGCGGAACGGTGTTCCGGTGAGCGCGAGCCGGCGTGTCGCCCCGTCGTAGGCCTCCCGGATCGCGTCGCCCCAGCTCTTGGCGTCGCCGCCGTGGTGGATCTCGTCGAGGATCACCAGGGTGCGTCGCGCCTCGGTGCGCGCGCGATGTTTGAACGGATGCGACGCCACCTGCGCGTACGTGACGACGACACCGTGGTAGTCGGACGACGTCTGCCCGGTCGAGTTGGAGAAGTTGGAGTCCAGTGCGATGCCGATGCGGGCGGCCGCCTCGGACCACTGGTGCTTGAGGTGCTCGGTGGGAGCGACGACGGTGATCTGGTCGACGGTGCGGTCCTGCAGCAGCTCCGACGCGACCCGCAGCGCGAACGTGGTCTTGCCGGCACCCGGGGTGGCGACGGCGAGGAAGTCCCGCGGCTTGGTCGCCAGATATTTGGTGAGAGCACGCCGCTGCCACGCACGCAGCGAACCGGTGGGAGCGGGTGCGCGTTCGACACTTCCGGGTTCAGCGCTCACTTCGCACCTCGCCACAGGCTTCGCACAGTTGCCCCACTCCTTGCTTTCGCTGACGTCACGGACACGTCCGACGGCCACCGTGGAGCCTAACGCCCACGGCGCCGCGACACCGCACCAGCCGCGTGCCGGGTGGCAGAATTCATGGCGACACGGCGGCCCCACTGCGAGCGTCCCGGTGTGCCGTCAGGAATCCTGGGAGCACCATGAGCGAGACGCCGACGCCCACTCCCTGCCATCCGCTGCGGCGGTGCGGGCAGGTCGTCGGCCGTACCGCGTCGAAGGCGTGGGACGACTCGATCTTCGGGAAGGCGGCGACCGCCGCGTTCTGGCAGACACTGTCGCTGCCGCCGCTGCTGCTCGGCCTGCTCGGCAGTATCGGATACGTCGGCGGATGGTTCGGCCCGAACACCATCGAGATCATCCAGTCGAAGATCGTCACGTTCAGCCGCACCGTGTTCAGCGAGAACGTGGTGGACCAGATCATCGCGCCGACGGTCACCGACGTGCTGATGCGGGGGCGGCCGGAGCTGATCTCGTTGAGTTTCCTGCTGTCGTTGTGGGCGGGGTCGTCGGCGATCTCGACGTTCGTCGACTCGATCGTGGAGGCGCACGGGCAGCAGGACGCCCGGCATCCGGTGTGGCAGCGCGTGTTCGCGTTGCTGCTGTACGTCGGGTTCCTGGTGATGTCGGTGTTCACGCTTCCGCTCGTGGCGCTGGGGCCCACGATGATCGGGCGGGTGCTACCGGAGCCGTGGCGGGAGGTGGGCACCGATCTGGTGGACGCCTTCTACTACCCGGCGGTGGGGTTGCTGCTGCTGGTGGGGCTCACGACGCTGTACAAGGTGGCGTTGCCCCGATCGCTGCCGTGGCATCGGCTGCTCGGTGGGGCGCTGCTCGCCGGCGTGTTCTTCATGGCGGCCAGCACGATCCTGCGCTGGTATCTGACCTGGGTGGCCGAGACCGGCTACACGTACGGGGCGCTCGCCACACCGATCGCGTTCCTGCTGTTCACGTTCTTCCTCGGGTTCGCGGTGGTGCTGGGCGCCGAATTCAACGCGACCGTCCAGGAATTCTGGCCGGCCCGCGCGACCCGGATGGAGCAGGTCCGCGACTGGATCGCCGCACAGACCGCCCTCGACGCGTCCGAGGACGCCGGTCGTGTGACGAACCTGACCCGGCGGCTGGCCACCGGGCCGATCCGATTCGGCACGGAGAAGACCTCGTCCGAGTCGCCGTCGGACGAAGCTTCCCCCGACGGCGACACCGACACACCGGAGACGTCCTGCGAGGATCAGTCGCCCTTGCGCAATCCGTCGTAGATCTTCTTGCATTCCGGGCACACCGGCGAGCCGGGCTTCGCCGACTTGGTGACCGGGAAGACCTCGCCGCACAACGCGACGACGTGCGTGCCCATCACGGCGCTCTCGGCGATCTTGTTCTTCTTCACGTAGTGGAAGAACTTGGGGGTGTCGTCGTCGGTGGTCTCGTCCGTGGTGGTGTCGGGACGTTCCTTCGTCAAGGTGCTCACCCCACCAATAATGCCGTACCGCACAGACCGTGGTACCGCGTGTGCATTCGACGACCGAGAGTGCAACAGTGGAGACCATGGGAAGAACATCGGGGTTCGGCGACGACGTCGAGAGCGGTACACCCCGCCACCCGGCACTGATCACCGAGGCCGCACAGTCCATCGACGAGCAGCATCGGGCCCGGGTCAAGAAGTATCTGACGATCATGTCGTTCCGCGTTCCGGCCCTGGTTCTCGCGGCGATCGCGTACGGCGCGTTCGGCAACGCGTGGATCTCCGTCGGCATCATCGCGGCGTCGGTTCCGCTGCCGTGGATCGCGGTCCTCATCGCGAACGATCGACCCCCACGGTCGAAGGACGAACCGAGCAGGTACGACAGGCGTGACGAGGCGCGCGCCCTCGAGGCCCGTAACCACCGCACCATCGAGGGTTGACGGTTCCCGGCTGCAACAATGCAGTCGTGAACCGTGATCTTCTGCTGTCCGCGTGTGGCCCGCTACGGGAGGCGCTGACGCGCGCCCGCTACGACATCGATTCGATCGTCGACCTCATCGGGGCCGACGCGCATGCCGCGCTGAGCCGCCACGAGCCGGTGCCCGCGCGGCGCGCGAGCCGCTCCGGTGGCGATCTCGGGCAGCTGATCCGTCTGTTCCTGCTCGACGACGACTGCCCCGCCGACGGGGTCGCCGCCGCGCTGCACCCATTGGACCTGGACACCGCCGTCGCGGCCGGGCTGGTGTCGCGGGACGGTGACACGGTGCGGGCCGAACTGGATCTGCGGCCGCTCGATCTGGGGACCGGGAACCGGTGGGCGTTGTCGGATCTGGACGGGTCGCTGCGGCCCCGCGCCACCGCGGACGATCACGTGATCGGTGTCGGTGAAGCGTCGATGACGCTGCTGCGCGGCACTCCGACCGCTCCGGCCGGCACGGTCCTGGACGTCGGTACCGGCTGCGGCATCCAGGCACTGCGGGCCGCCGACTACGCGGGAACGGTGACGGTCACCGACATCAACCCGCGGGCTCTGACGTTGACCGCGGCGACAGCGGCACTGAACGGGCTGGATTTCGAGATCCTCGAGGGATCGTGGTTCGAGCCGGTCGCGGGACGCCGATTCGAACGGATCGTGGCGAATCCGCCGTTCGTGGTGGGTGAAGCGAAGGTCACGCACTCGTACCGGGACTCCGGCCTGGATCTCGACGGCGCCAGTGAGCTGATGATCTCGAACGCGGTGGACCACCTGGTGCCGGGTGGTACCGCGGCGATGCTGGCGTCGTGGCTGCACGTCGACGGCGAGGACTGGCGCCATCGGGTGGCCTCGTGGCTGCCGGCGCACGGGGTGGACGCGTGGATCGTCCAGCGGGACGTCGCCGACCCGGCGCTGTACGTGGGGACGTGGCTGCGCGACGGTGGCGCGGATCCACGCGATCCGGCGACGGAGGCACGGGCGAACGCATGGCTCGACCATCTCGAGGAGGCCGGTGTCGACGGCATCGGGTTCGGGTTCGTGTACCTGCGGCGGACGGATGCGCCGTCGGACATCCTGTGCGAGGACCTGCGGCACGGGTTCGAGGATCCGCTCGGCGACGAGGCCCTCGCCTACTTCGAGCGACTCACCTGGCTGCGCGACCACGATGTGCTGACCGCCCGGTTCACGGTGCGCCCCGACACCGCACTCGAGCGGGTGTATCTGCCGGGCGAGGACGGTTGGAGCCAGGTGGTGGCGCGCGTGCACCGTGGCGGCGGGCCGCAGTGGCAGCACGACGTCGACGATCTGGCGGCGTCGCTGCTCGCGGGAATGCGGGCGGACGGGCTGCCGTTGGAGGAACTGCTCACGTTGCTCGCGTTCGCGAACGGTGAGGACGAGGACGAGCTCGCCGCGGCGGCGGTGCCGCTCGTGCACGCGCTGGTGCGGCACGGGCTGATCGAACCGGTCCGATAGGCCACCTGCGGGGCGTGTTCCCGGTCGGTTCCCCGACGCAGGCTTCTCAGGAACTTCTCAGGGGAACGAGAACGAAACCGCTGGTCACAGGCGGTCGACACGGGTAGCGCCGGGGAACTTTCCGGGGCCGTCGAAGCGTTGAGCCTTATGAGACACGCCGACGAGGAGGCCCGTCATGACAAGCCCCACCACCACTCGCACCCGTATCGCCCCGTCCGATCTGGACAGCCAGAGCCCGGCCGCGGATCTCGTTCGCGTCTACCTGAACGGGATCGGCCGCACCGCCCTGCTGACCGCAGCGGACGAGGTCGATCTGGCGCGGCGCATCGAGGCAGGTCTGTACGCCGCTCACGTACTCGCGACGAAGAAGCGGCTCACCGCGGTGAAGAAGCGGGATCTCGCCACGATCGTGCGTGACGGTGAGGCGGCGCGACGCCACCTGCTGGAGGCCAACCTGCGCCTGGTGGTGTCGCTCGCGAAGCGCTACACGGGCCGTGGGATGCCGCTGCTGGATCTGATCCAGGAGGGCAACCTGGGCCTGATCCGGGCGATGGAGAAGTTCGACTACGCGAAGGGCTTCAAGTTCTCGACGTACGCGACGTGGTGGATCCGGCAGGCCATCACCCGCGGCATGGCGGACCAGTCCCGCACGATCCGGCTCCCCGTCCATCTCGTCGAGCAGGTCAACAAGTTGGCCCGGATCAAGCGGGAACTGCACCAGCAGTTGGGCCGCGAGGCCACCGACGAGGAACTGGCCGCCGAGTCCGGTATCCCGGAGCACAAGATCGCGGACCTGCTCGATCACAGCCGTGATCCGGTGAGCTTGGACATGCCGGTCGGCAGCGACGAGGAGGCCCCGCTGGGCGACTTCATCGAGGACTCGGAGGCGACGTCGGCGGAGAACGCCGTCATCGCGGGTCTGCTGCACAGTGATGTGCGCAGTGTCCTCGCCACCCTCGACGAGCGTGAGCAGCAGGTCATCCGGCTGCGCTACGGCCTCGACGACGGCCAGCCCCGCACGCTCGACCAGATCGGCAAGCTGTTCGGTCTCTCCCGCGAGCGGGTCCGGCAGATCGAGCGCGAGGTGATGGGCAAGCTGCGTCAGGGTGAACGGGCCGACCGCCTGCGCGCCTACGCCAGCTGAGCTGCCCCGTCACCGGCACTGTCCTCCGGCCGGGTACGGCACCCTCCCCCTCGGGTGCCGTACCCGGCCGGTTCCGTCTCTCCCGGGTGTGGTGTGGGAATCACCACTCCCGCAGTCGGCGCGGCCCCAGGTCGACGGTGCTCGGTTCGGGTCCGATACGGACGCGGGCGTCGGTGACCTGAGCACCCTCCGCCGACGCCAGCACCGGCTCGCACGCGAGCGAACGCACCTCAGGAATGTCGTCGGCGAGCGCCGACACCCGCTGCACGAGGTCGACGAGCGCCTTCTTGTTCACGGGGGCCGCACTGCGGTAGCCGGACAGCAGCGGCGCCGCCTTGGGGGCGTCGATCAGTTCCGCCGCCTCGTCCTCGGTGAGCGGCAGCACCCGATAGGCGCGGTCGCCGAGCAGGTCGGAGATGACTCCGGCCAGACCGAACGAGATCAGTGAACCGAACGACGGGTCGTCCTGCACGCCGACGACGCACCCGATGCCCTTGGTGGCCATCTTCTGCACGTGCAGCAGCGGCTCCCCCGACATGGCGGCCAGGCTGCGGTAGGCCGCCCGGACGGCGTCCGGGCCGCCCAGGTCGAGTCGGACGCCGCTGAGGTCGGGTCGGTGCCGCCACTGCTCCCCGGTCGCCTTGACCGCGACCGGGTAGCCGAGCGCGTCGGCCGCTTCGACCGCCTCGTTCTCGGTGGTGGCGGACGAGAACTCGACGACGTGGACGCCGTAGCACGCGAGCAGTTGCGCGGCCTCGACGTCGGACAGCCAGCGCCCGTCGGATGCGGCGAGCCACCCGCGGACCAGGTTCCGGGCCCGGTCCGGGTCGATGCCGCCGGGGCGCACCACCTTCGACACCGGCCGGCTGCGCCATGCCGCGTACCGCCAGGCCCGGGCGAGGGCGAGGGCCGCCCGTTCCGGGCCGGGGAACGACGGGACCGACCCGCGCGCCGGGTATCCGTTGGCGTCGCGGACCGCCAGCACGTCCGGGATGCCCTCGGTGGCCAGGAAGGTGGTCAGGACCGGCTTGTCGGTACCGGTGACGGCTTCCCGCAGCGCCTGCGCGTACGGCTCGACGGTGACCGCGACGGGGGGCGCGAACACCGCGATGACGGCGTCGACGTCGGCGGAGGCGAGCGCGGTGGACACCGCGTCCGCGAACACGTCCGGGGTGGCCTGCGCACCGAGGTCGACGGGGTCGCCCACGTGCAGGCCCTCGCGGCGGGCCGCGTCGGCGGCGAGGAGTCCGAGGGCCGACGAGTTGCCGACGACGGCGACCCGGGGGCCCGTCGGCAGCGGCTGGTAGCCGAACAGCATCGCGCAGTCGAACAGCTGCGAGATCGACCCCACCTGCACGACACCGGCCTGTTCGAACAGGGCCCGCACGATCGAGTCGTCCATCTCGGGTCCGACACCGGTCGCGGCGAGGGCCGGAGGTACGGCGTGCCGACCGCTCTTGACCGCCACGATCGGCTTGTTGCGGGCCACCCGGCGGGCGATGCGGGAGAACTTGCGGGGGTTGCCGAAGCTCTCGAGGTACAGCAGGACGACCTCGGTCTCGGGGTCGGTGTCCCAGTACTGCAGCAGGTCGTTGCCGGAGACGTCGGCGCGGTTGCCGGCGGAGACGAACGTCGACAGGCCCAGTTGCCGTTTCGCGGCCTGATCGAGGATGGCGATGCCGAGGGCGCCGGACTGGCAGAAGAAGCCCACCTTGCCGGGCTCGGGCAGTACCGGCGCCAGGGTCGCGTTGAGGGAGACCGTGACGTCGTTGTTGGCGACGCCGAGCGCGTTCGGGCCGATCAGCCGCATACCGTGGGCCCGGGCCGCGTGCACGAGCCGGCGTTCGGAATCGCGTCCGGGCGCACCGGTTTCACTGAAACCGGCGGACACCACGACGAGCGCCTTGACGCCTTTGGCGAGGCAGTCGTCGAGGACGGCGTCGATCGATTCGGCGGGGACCGCGACCACCGCGAGGTCGACGGGGTCCGGGATGTCGCGGACCGTGGGGTAGGCGCGGACGCCGCGGACCGAGCGGTGCTCGGCGTTGACCGGGTACACCGGACCGGTGAAGTTGCCCCGCAGCAGGTTCACCAGGACTGCGTTGCCGACCTTGGAGCTGTCGGTGGAGGCGCCGATCACCGCGACGGAGCGGGGGCTGAGAACGTTGCGGACGCTGCGGGCCTCGGCGGCCCGTTCCCGGGAATTGCGCACCGACAGCAGCGCTTCGGTGGGGTCGATCGCGAATTCGAGTCGCAGGACACCGCCGTCGAAGCTGCGGCTGACCTGGTATCCGGCCTCCCGGAACACCGACACCATGTTGCGGTTCTCGGCGAGGACCTCGGCGACGAACATGGTCAGGCCGTTCTCGGCGGCGGCGCCGGCGAGGTGCTCGAGCAGGATCGGGCCGAGTCCGCGGCCCTGATGCGAGTCGGCGACGACGAACGCCACCTCCGCGGACCGGCCGTCGCCGATGTTGCGGAGCCTCTCGTAGCGTCCGACGGCGATGATCTCGTCGCCGAGGACGGCGACGAACGCGACCCGGTCGTGGTGGTCGACGGTCGTGAAGTTCACGATGTCGCGTTTCGACATCGTCGGGTAGGGGCCGAAGTAGCGCAGGTAGCGGGTGCGCTCGGACAGCTTCCCGTGGAAGGCGACGAGCTTCTCGGCGTCCTCGGGGACGATCGGCCGCAGGTGGACGACACCGCCGTCGGAGGCCAGGACGTCCGCGAGCCAGTGCCGTGGGAAGTCGCGGGCCCGGTCCTCGACCGGAGCGGCGGGGTTCCTGGCGCTGTCGGGGGCGGTGTCGTCAGTCACGAGGGTCCTCCGGGTCGAGTCCGAGTAGCGGGAAGGTGGCGCGGCGGGTCGCGGCGATCGAGGCGTCGATGCGGGTGAGTGCCCGATCCAGTGACGCCACACCGGTTTCCGGGGTAGTGCCCGGCCCCTCCCAGTGCAGGTAGCCGACGTCTCCGCCCTCCCCCATCGTGGTGGGCAGTGCGATGCTCGGGGCGATGGCGCGGGCCTTGGCCCGCCACTGCTCCGGTGTCGCGGTCGCGGGGTCGATCTCCCGGTCGAGGGCGGTGGCGATCAGATGGGTCCACGAGCGTGGCACCACCCGGACGAGTCCGTAGCCGCCGCCGCCGACGGCGAGCCAGCGGCCCTCGGCGTACCGGTCGGCGAGGTCGCGCATCGCCAGGTAGGCGGCGCGTTGCCCGTCGACGGTGAGTGCGAGGTCGGCGAGTGGGTCCTCGCGGTGGTTGTCGGCGCCGCACTGGCTGATCACGATCTGTGGCCGGAACGCCGCGACCGCGGCCGGGACGACGGCGTGGAAGGCGCGGAGCCACAGTGCGTCCCCGGTGCCGGGCAGCACCGGCAGGTTGACGGCGGTGCCCTCCGCGGCCCCGGAACCGATCTCGCTCGACCAGCCGGTGTTGGGCCACAGGGTGGCCGGATGCTGGTGCACGGACACGGTCAGCACGCGGGGGTCTCCGAGGAACGCGTGCTGGACGCCGTCGCCGTGGTGGGCGTCGATGTCGATGTAGGCGATGCGGTCGAAGCCGTGGTCGAGAAGCCAGGAGATCGCGATCGCGGCGTCGTTGTACACGCAGAATCCCGACGCCCAGTCGGGCATCGCGTGATGCATGCCGCCGCCGATGCTCACCGCGCGGCGGGCTCGGCCGGACGCGATCTCGCGCGCCGCGGCCAGGGTGCCGCCGGCGAGGACGGCGCTGGCCTCGTGCATGTGCTCGAAGATCGGGTTGTCGTCGTTGCCGAGTCCGTGCCGGGCCGCGATCTCCGGGGGCAGTTCGTCGGCGGTCTCCGAGCCGGCGCGTTTGACGGCGGCGATGTAGGCGGGGGTGTGGATGCGCAGCAGGTCGGTGTCGGACGCCGCGTCCGGCCGCACGATCTCGGCTCCCTCGACGAGACCGAGGCCGGTGGCCAGATCCATCGTCAGCTCCAGCCGGGTCGGATTCATCGGGTGTTGTGGGCTCCAGCGGTAACCGAGGTACTCCGGACTCCACACCACGACACGGTCGGTTCCGGACGCGGCGTTCCCGGGTGCGAGATCTGTCGGCGCGGTCATGCGCTCACGCTACTGGGCGCGGCGTACACGAGGCGATGTGCCGTACCGACGCGCCTTCTCACCGAGCGGGACCTTCGTCCCTGTTCTCCCGGTAGAATCGCTCGCGACGAAGGGGTGTGAGAGTGAAGGATCTGGTCGACACCACGGAGATGTATCTCCGGACGATCTACGACTTGGAAGAAGAGGGGATCATCCCTCTTCGAGCACGGATCGCCGAACGGCTCGAGCAGAGTGGCCCGACGGTGAGCCAGACCGTGGCCCGCATGGAGCGGGACGGCCTGGTGCAGGTGGCCGGGGACCGGCACCTGCGGTTGACCGAGAAGGGCCGCGGCCTCGCGGTCGCCGTGATGCGCAAGCATCGGCTCGCCGAGCGTCTGCTCGTCGACATCATCGGTCTCGACTGGGACCAGGTGCACGCCGAGGCGTGCCGCTGGGAGCACGTGATGAGCGAGGACGTCGAACGACGTCTGGTGGAGGTGCTCAAGAACCCGACCACCTCCCCCTACGGGAACCCGATTCCGGGGCTCGCGGAGCTGGGTCTGGATCGGCCCGCCGGCGAGGCGGAGACCCTGATCCGGCTCACGGAGGTGCCGGCCGGCAAGCCGACGGCCGTCGTGGTCCGGCGCCTGGCCGAGCATGTGCAGTCCGATCCGGAACTGATCGGTCAGCTCCGTGCGGCGGGCGTGGTGCCCGATGCTCGGGTTACAGTCGAGACCAGGCCCGGTTCGGTGACGATCACCGCGTCCGGCCACGACGAATTCGACCTTCCCGAGGAAATGGCCCACGCCGTTCAGGTGAAGCAGGTCTGACGCCTCGCTCGCCGGTTGCGGCGAGCGAGGAGACAAGCGGTGAGACTTCTGGTGACCGGCGGTGCCGGCTACGTGGGTAGCGTGTGCAGCACGGTTCTACTCGAACGCGGTCACGAGGTCGTCGTGGTCGACGACCTGTCCACCGGTAATGCCGACGCGGTGCCTGCGGGTGCCGAGTTCGTCGAGGGTGACGTGGCCGCCGTCGCCGGATCCGTTCTCGGATCCGGCGGCGGCGCACCGCGTTTCGACGGCGTCCTGCATTTCGCGGCGCAGTCGCTGGTCGGCGAGTCCGTCGAGAAGCCGCAGCAGTACTGGCAGGGCAACGTCGTGACGACCCTCGCGCTGCTCGACGCGATGCGCGAGTCCGGGACGTCGCGTCTGGTGTTCTCGTCGACCGCCGCGACGTACGGGGAACCCGAGCGCACCCCGATCACCGAGGACGATCCCACCCGTCCCACCAATCCGTACGGCGCCACCAAGCTCGCGATCGATCACGCGATCACGTCGTACGCGCACGCGTACGGTCTCGGTGCGACGAGCCTGCGGTATTTCAACGTTGCCGGCGCGTACCGGGGTGCCGGCGAGAACCGGGTCGTGGAGACGCATCTCATTCCTCTCGTGCTGCAGGTCGCTCTCGGCCAGCGCGAGAAGATCTCGGTGTTCGGCACCGATTGGCCCACCTCGGACGGCACCGCGGTCCGCGACTACATCCACGTCCTCGACCTGGCGGAGGCGCATCTGCTGGCGTTGGAGTCGTCACAGCCGGGCAGCCACCGCATCTACAACCTGGGCAGCGGCGCCGGGTTCACTGTCCGCGAGGTCATTTCGGCGTGCCGGCGGGTGACGGGACTGCCGATCGCGGCGGAGGACGCGCCGCGCCGCGCGGGTGATCCGGCGGTACTCATCGCGTCGAGCGACCGGGCGATCGCCGAGTTGGGCTGGCGTCCCGCGCACACCGACCTCGACGAGATCGTCGCGGACGCGTGGACGTACCTGCAGGCACTCGGCGACCGGTCACACGCCGCCCGACGGTAGCGGGGTCATCGGCGGCAGGGCGATACCGAGGTCACCGGCGATGTCGTGACCGAGTTCGGCGAGTTCGCGCAGCGACGTGGGTCGGATACCGGCCTGCAGTGCCCGGTCGAGGAGGGCCGCGAGTCCGTGGCACGGGTCGGCGGCCAGTGCGGCACCGAGCGCGACCCCGGCCAGCGGGCCGTCGCCGCGGGCGTACGCGCTGTACCCGAGCAGTGCGAGCGGTTCGGCCCGTTCCGGGTCGGGTAGGACCCGTGCCAGGTGGATCCACAGTTGTTCGGCGGCGTCGGCCTGCTCCCCCAGAGCGAGGGCCAGGACGGCGTCCCGGACGGCGGTGATCTCGAGTGCGAGAGCCAGTTCCGCGGTCGCGGGTCCGTCCGGTTCGTCGCCCGCCTCGAGTTGGGCGATCCGGGCCAGCACGGTGTCGAGTCCGGCCCGCTCGACCGTGGTCCGGTCCGCTGCGGCACGGTTGAGGGCCGTGGCCTGGACCCGGCGTTCCCGGGCGTCGTCGATGCGGTCGGCGATCCGGTCCCGTACCGCCGGCGCGGCGGGCGCGACCAGTGCTTCGATCTCGTTGCGAGAGGCGCGGATCGCCCGACCGCCCACCACCTGCGCGACGGCGACCTCCGACGACCCCGGGTCGGGCAGGGTGCCCCCGTGTCCGCCGCCGAGGTCCCACCACGGCGCACCGGCCACGATCCTGGGGCACACCAGCACCTGTCCGAGTTCGATATCGCTGCGCCACAGCAGGTTCGAGAATTCGTCGACGAGCAGGCGGTGTCGGGCCAGATCTGTGGGGTGCGGGCGGGCGGGCAGCCGGTCGTCGATCATGAGGACGAGGACCCGGTCGGCGCCCTCCCGGTCGGCGACTCCCGCGAACTGGGCGAGCACGAGGTCCATCGGAGGGGCGATCCGGTCGCCGTCCCCGAGTTCGAGGTCGTGCCGCATCACCGCACCGACCCCGGTACCGGTGAAGCACACCGCCACGAGCGAGCGGTGCGGGTGGAAACCGAGCAGGGCGGGTACCGCACTGATCAGGGTGCCGGGGTCCGAGATCCGCACCACGGTGCGCTCCGGGTGGTCCGGGTCGAACGATCCCGGCGTGGGTGGTTGCGAGAACGGTGAGGTCGTCATGCCCCGAGCGTTCCCCGCACCTCTGCCGATCCCACGGCCGTGACCTGGGCTTTCGGAAAACCTGTGGAGGAACGCTCCGGCTGTGGACAACCCGCCGTCCACGGCCGTGGCGGCGCCGGACCTGTCGGGGCCGGCTGCTAGCGTGCCGCGCTCACCCGGGCGAGTGCGGCCGTGAACAGTTCGTCGACGGCCGTCGTATCGAGGTTGGCGGCCCCCTGATCACTGCCGAACGACATCGCCGTCGCCTGTACCCGCACGTCCCCGATCTGCCCGAGCAGCGTGAGCATCGACTGGGTGACGGCCCGGTCCACGTTTCCGGAGGTCACGGTCCGGCGCAATGCGAGGGTGGCGTCGGCGTCGGCCGGGGGCGGCGGCGTCAGCACGGTGGTGACGGTGGCGTCCACCCCGTTGTGGGACGTGGTCACCGTCGGGCACTCGGTGAGCTGTGCGGCCAGCTCCGCGAGGGGCGTCCGGGTGCGCACGAGTTCGACGGTGACGGTGGCGCGGCTCGCGGCGTCGGTGCCGACCACCATGGCGGTGCCGTCGGGCCCGTAGTCCTGGGCGGGTGGTTTACAGCCGGCCGGGTCGACCCGTGCACCCGGTGGGACACCCGTCAGATCGGGGGCGGCCTGCGCGACGGCCGACGGCGGCAGGACGATCGCCCGGTACGGCTCCGGGAACGCCGACGCGTCGACCAGCAGATCGCCGAGCGGCCCGGCTGCGGGGTGGTCGACGGGCCGGGGCGTGCCGACGACGCCGGACGAGCACGCTGCCGCGGATCCGGTGGCGAGCAGCACCGCCACCGTGGCGAGCACGGGCAGCGCCCGGCCGCGCACTGTCGACGTTCTGCGGTGCAGGGCCATCACCGTCCCCTTCCCGTGCGGCCGTCGACCCGTTCCCCGACAGCGTGGCACACCCGCATCGCACACCGCCGGTTTCCGTGCGCGGACGCCGGTGGTGGACACTGGAAGCTGACGTTCGTAAGGAAGGGAGCCGTCATGGACGAGCAGTCGAAGATGTACGAGCTGGAGTTCCCGGCGCCGCATCTGTCCTCCGCCGACGGCCTGGGACCTGTTCTGGTGCACGGTCTCGAGGGGTTCTCCGACGCCGGTCACGCCGTGAAGCTGGCCACGAAGCATCTGCGGGAGAGCCTCGAGACGGAGCTCGTGGCGTCGTTCGCGGTGGACGAACTGATCGACTACCGGTCGCGGCGGCCGACCATGACGTTCAAGGCCGACCACTTCTCCGATTTCGATGCCCCGAAGCTGGAGTTATACGCGCTGCGCGACACCGCGGGCACCCCGTTCCTGCTGCTGGCCGGTCTGGAACCGGATCTGCGCTGGGAGCGGTTCACCACGGCGGTGCGGCTGCTCGCCGAGCAGCTGGGGGTGCGTCGGACCATCGGCATCAACGCGATCCCGATGGCGATCCCCCACACTCGCCCGTCGAGTGTGACCGCGCACTCGACGAACCGGGAGTTGATCGAGGATCACCATCGCTGGTCGGGTGAACTGCAGGTGCCGGGCAGCGCGTCGTCGCTGCTGGAGTTGCGGATGAGCGAGCACGGCCACGAGGCGGTCGGGTTCTCGGTCCACGTCCCCCACTACCTCGCGCAGACCGACTATCCGGCGGCCGCCGAGACGCTGCTCGAGAACGTGATGGAGATCGCGGATCTCGAGCTGCCGCTCGCCGCGCTCGGTGAGGCGGCGGCGCGGGTGCGGGAACAGATCGACGAGCACATCGCGTCGAACGAGGAGGTGCAGCAGGTGGTGCGGGCCCTCGAGAACCAGTACGACTCGTACGTGGCCGCACAGGAACAGCAGTCGACGCTGCTGGCCACCGACGCCGATCTGCCCAGCGGCGACGAGCTGGGCGCCGAGTTCGAACGGTTCCTGGCCGAGCAGTCCCGGCTGGGCGACACCGATACCGGCACCGGCGACACGGGTTCCGGCGAACCCGGGAACTGACCGACCCGATCCCCGGCGGCAGGTCGGGCGTCCAGGTATCGTCGAAAAGCGAGACCTGTCCGTTATCGAACGGCTGTTCCGGCAGCATCTGGAGGCGACATGAGCGACCCCCGTACGCGTGCGCTCCGCCCGGTTCCCGACACCGAACCCCAGTTGGTGTTCCGGACGATCCACGGTTACCGGCGTGCGTTCCGCATCGCCGGCAGCGGTCCTGCGGTCCTGCTGCTGCACGGGATCGGCGACAACTCGTCGACGTGGAGCGAGATCATTCCGCACCTCGCGGAGAACCACACCGTCATCGCACCCGATCTGCTGGGACACGGGCGTTCCGACAAGCCGCGCGCGGACTACTCGGTCGCCGCGTACGCGAACGGGGTGCGGGATCTGCTGTCGGTGCTGGGCATCGACACGGTGACCGTCGTCGGGCATTCGCTCGGCGGCGGGGTCGCGATGCAGTTCGCGTACCAGTTCCCGCAGATGGTGGAACGGCTGGTGCTGGTGTCGACCGGCGGCGTCACGAAGGACGTGCATCCGCTGCTGCGCCTGGTGTCGGTGCCGGTGGTCAACGAGATGCTCAAGCTGCTGCGGGTGCCGGGGGCGATGACCGCGGTCCGGGCGGCCGGCGCGGTCGTCGCCCGCATCCACGGGTCGCCGCTGCGCCCGGGGGCGATGCTGCACGACACCCCGGATCTCGTGCGGGTGCTCGGGGACCTGCCCGATCCGACGGCGTACGAGGCATATCTGCGGACGCTGCGTTCGGTCGTCGACTGGCGCGGCCAGGTCGTCACGATGCTGGACCGCAGTTATCTGACGGAGAACCTTCCGGTGCAGGTGATCTGGGGCGCCCAGGATTCGGTGATCCCTGTCGCGCACGCGCATCTGGCGCATTCGGCGATGCCTGGTTCGCGGCTCGAGATCTTCGCGGACGCCGGGCATTTCCCGTTCCGGGACGAGCCGATCCGGTTCCTGAGCGTTCTCGAGGACTTCCTGGCGTCGACGACACCGCTCGAGTTCGATGCGGACCGCTGGCGCACCCTGCTGATCGACGGCGTCGGCGAGGCCGACATCACCGGCAGCCCCGAGACCCGGATGGCGGTGCTGGGCGCGATGGGATCCGACGAGCGCAGCGCCACGTGACAGAGCTGTCGGCGCGAGCCTCTAGCCTGTAACAGTGCTGCTACCCGAACTCCTCCCCCCGTCCACCGACTCCGGCGACGTCGACCCCGACGCCCTGTTCGACGCCTTCACGTCGTGGACGAGCGACCGCGGCCTGCAGCTGTATCCGGCGCAGGAGGAAGCGCTCATGGAGCTGGTGTCGGGGGCGAACGTCATCCTGGCCACCCCGACCGGGTCGGGGAAGTCGATGGTCGCCCTGGGCGCGCACTTCTTCGCGCTCGCCGAAGGCCGGCGGACGTTCTACACGGCACCGATCAAGGCCCTGGTGAGTGAGAAGTTCTTCGCCCTGTGCGAGGTGTTCGGCGCCGACAACGTCGGCATGATGACCGGGGACGCGTCGGTGAACTCGTCGGCACCGATCATCTGCGCGACCGCGGAGATCGTCGCGAATCTGGCGCTGCGGGAGGGGCCGGGATCGGACATCGGCCAGGTCGTGATGGACGAGTTCCACTTCTACTCCGAACCCGATCGGGGCTGGGCGTGGCAGGTGCCGCTCATCGAGCTGCCGAACGCGCAGTTCCTGCTGATGTCGGCGACCCTCGGAGACGTCAGCCACCTCTGCAAGGATCTCACCCGTCGCACCGGACGCCCGACGACGGAGGTGTCGGGAACGGAACGTCCGGTGCCGCTGCACTTCTCGTATTCGCAGACCCCGATCGGCGAGGAGATCGAGGAACTCGTCACCACGCATCAGGCGCCGGTGTACGTCGTGCACTTCACGCAGGCGGCGGCCCTCGAGCGGGCGCAGGCGCTGACGAGCGTCAACATGTGTTCCAAGGAGGAGAAGGCCGCGATCGCCGAGGCCATCGGCGCGTTCCGGTTCACCACCGGGTTCGGCAAGACCCTGTCGCGGCTGGTGCGGCACGGGATCGGCGTCCACCACGCCGGCATGTTGCCGAAGTACCGGCGGCTCGTCGAACGGCTCGCGCAGGACGGCCTGCTCAAGGTCATCTGCGGCACCGACACGCTGGGGGTCGGTATCAACGTGCCGATCCGCACGGTGCTGCTGACCGGGTTGACGAAGTTCGACGGCACCCGCACCCGGCAGCTCAAGGCCCGCGAGTTCCATCAGATCGCCGGGCGCGCCGGCCGCGCCGGCTACGACACGTTCGGCAACGTCGTCGTGCAGGCGCCCGAGCACGAGATCGAGAACGTCCGGGCTCTCGCGAAGGCCGGGGACGATCCGAAGAAGCGCCGGAAGGTGCAGCGCAAGAAAGCCCCCGAGGGGTTCGTGTCGTGGGGTGAGGGCACGTTCGAGAAGATCGTCGCCGCCGAACCGGAGCCCCTGGTGTCCCGGTTCTCGGTGAGCAACTCGATGCTGCTCAACGTGATCGCCCGCCCCGGTAACGGGTTCGAGGCGATGCGGCACCTGCTCGAGGACAACCACGAGCCGCGGCCCGCGCAGCGCAAGCACATTCTCAAGGCGATCCGCCTGTACCGGGGCCTGTTGCAGGCGGGGATCGTCGAACAGCTCGACGAACCCGACGAGGACGGCCGGTTCGCCCGGCTGACCGTGGATCTGCAGCGGGACTTCGCGCTCAACCAGCCGCTGTCGCCGTTCGCGCTGGCCTCGCTGGAACTGCTCGACCCCGAATCTCCGTCGTACGCACTCGACGTGGTGTCGGTGATCGAGTCGACGCTCGACGATCCGCGGCAGATCCTCATGGCGCAGCAGCACGCGGCGCGCGGCGAGGCGGTCGCGGAGATGAAGGCCGACGGGATCGAGTACGAGGAGCGGATGGAACTTCTCGAGGAGATCACGTGGCCGAAGCCGCTGTCCGACATCCTGTTCCCCGCGTTCGAGCTGTACCGCGAGGGGCATCCGTGGATGAACGAGTTCACGCTGTCGCCGAAGTCGGTGGTCCGCGACATGATCGAGCGGTCGATGACGTTCTCCGAACTCGTGAGCCACTACGGGCTGGCCCGCTCCGAGGGACTGGTGCTGCGGTACCTCGCGGACGCGTACCGCGCTCTGCGGCAGACGGTTCCGGCCGACGCGCGCACCGAGGAGATCGAGGACCTCATCGAGTGGCTGGGTGAGCTGATCCGCCAGGTCGATTCGAGCCTGCTCGACGAGTGGGAGCAGCTCACCGATCCGGGCGTCGAATCCGACGACCAGCAGGTCGCGTTCGGTGCGGACACGCCGCGCCCGGTCACCGCGAATCCGCGTGCCTTCAAGGTGATGGTGCGCAATGCGATGTTCCGGCGTGTCGAACTGGCGTCGCGGCAGCGGTGGGACGAGCTCGCCGAGCTCGGTGACGGTCTCGACGCCGACGACTGGTCCGATCTGCTCGAGCTGTACTTCGACGAGCACGACGAGATCGGCACCGGCCCGTCCGCGCGCGGCCCGCTGCTGTTCCAGGTGACCGTCGAGCCGACGCTGTGGCGGGTCCGTCAGGTGCTCGAGGATCCGAACGGCGACCACGGCTGGGCACTGCTCGGCGAGGTCAACCTCGCCGAATCCGACGCCGCCGGCGAGGTGGTCTTCGACGAGTTCGAGGTCGCCGAGGGCTGAGCGGCGGTATTGTTCCCCCATGTCGGACATAGTGATCGGGATTCTCGCCGTCGTGATCGGCGCCGTGTTCTGTTTCCGGGGTGTGGTGGCGATGCGGTTCGTCATCGCGCTGTGGGGAGCGTTCGTCGGCCTGGCTCTCGGTGCCGGGCTGGTGTCGGCGGTGACCGGGGACGGGGTGTTCGCCACGGCGCTCGGCTGGATCGTCGGCGTCCTCGTCGCGGTGCTGTTCTCGCTGCTGGCGTACCTGTACTACGCGGTTGCGGTGACGTTGGCGATGGCGTCGGTCGGCTTCGTTCTCGGTTCGGCGGCGATGGCGGCGCTCGGTGTCACCTGGAACTGGGTCGTCGTCCTCGTCGGAGTGCTCGTGGGTATCGCCCTGGCGGTCCTGGCGTTGGCGGCGAATCTGCCGGCGCTCCTGCTGGTGGTGGTCAGCTCGTTCGGTGGGGCGACTGCCGTGACCGCGGGCGTCATGTTGCTGGTCGGCACGATCGACACCGCCGACTTCGACCGCGGCACCCTCACCGAGACGATCTCCCACGACTGGTGGTGGTACACCCTCTACATCGTCCTGGTCGTCGCCGGACTGCTCGCCCAGATCGGCATGCTCGGGCGGGAGCGCACGCTGCGCGACCAGTGGCAGCCGGTTCCTGCTGCATAGCCCCACCACAGCACTGCGGGCGGTTGCTGTGCCGTTCCCCGAGAGGAACGCGCAGCAACCGCCCGCAGTGCGTCGTATCGGCCGCTTCTACCCCTTGAACGGCCCGGAGTTGCGTTCGCGGCGGTTGGACGCCTCCCGCTTCGCGGCCTGCTGCTCGCGGATCCGCTTGTCCTCCTTGCGCACCTCGACGAGATTGGCGCGTTCGGCGGCGAGCCAGTCCGGCTGGTCGGCGAGCAGGGCGTCGATCTGTTCGGTGGTGAGGGCCTCGGTGACCCCGCCGCGGGCCAGCCCGGCAATGGAGACACCGAGCTTCGCGGCGACCACGTCCTTGGGGTGCGGACCGTCCTTGCGGAGTGCGACGAGCCACTCGGGCGGGGTGGCCTGCCACTCGTTCAGCTCGTCGCGCGAGACCACGCCGGCCTGGAACTCGGCGGGGGTGGCCTGGAGGTACACACCCAGCTTCTTGGCCGCGGTGGCGGGCTTCATCGTCTGGGGAGTCTTCTGCGACGTCATACGTCAAGGGTAACGAGCATGCGCGGCGCGGCTGCACTCGCCGCTGCGGGTAGCCTGACCGGGTGACCGAGGCGACCGATCCCCCACCGTTCCGGCTCGCGTACGTCCCCGGTGTCACCCCCGCGAAGTGGGTCCGCATCTGGGGTGAACGCCTGGCCGACACCCCGCTCGAGCTGGTGGCCGTCGACGCCGTCGACGCCACGGTCGCCCTGCGCGACGGCCGCGCCGACGTCGCCCTGCTGCGGTTGCCGGTCGACCGCGACGGGCTGAGCGCGATTCCCCTGTACGACGAGGTGCCGGTCGTCGTCGTCCCGAAGGATCACGTGTTCACGGCCGCCGACGAGATTGCGCTCAGCGATCTCGCGGACGAGCTCGTGCTCGATCCGCTCGACACACCCCTGGTGTGGGACGCATTGCCCGGCCGGGCCGCGAACGATCGCCCCGCCACCACCGCCGACGCGATCGAACTGGTTGCCGCCGGGGTCGGGGTGCTCGTCGTCCCGATGTCGCTGGCACGGCTGTACCACCGCAAGGATCTGACCTACCGGCCCGTCGCCGGGGCCCCCGAGTCCCGGATCGCGCTGTCGTGGCCCGAGGACCGCACCACCGATCTCGTCGAGGAGTTCATCGGGATCGTGCGTGGCCGCACCGCCAACAGTTCCCGCGGCCGAAACCCGCACGAAACCCCGAAGACCAAGGGCGCCAAGGTGTCCCGGGAAGCCAAGACCACCAAGGCCCCGGCCCCGCGACGCGGCGGCACACCGTCCGGGAAGCCCGGTAGGCCGGGAGCCAAGAGCAAGCCGGGCGGACGCAGACGGCGCTGACGGCCGTCACGACTCGGCGTGCACCACCTCCACCGGCGCGACGTCCCGCAGGATCTGTGCGAGGTGCCGGTAGCCGTCGGCGCGTCCGCTCGAGCCGCGGAAGACGAGTCCGATGGTGCGTCCGGGGGCGGGTGAGGCGAAGTGCGCGGTGGCGAGGTCGCCGCGGCGGGTTTCGACGTCGACGGCCGACGCCGGGACCAGGGTGGCGCCCAATCCGCCTGCGACGCACTGCACGACGGTGGCGAGCGATGTCGCGCGGGTGTCCCGGGACTGCGGGTAGGCGTCGACGGACCGGCACAGGTCCAACGTTTGATCACGGAGGCAGTGGCCCTCGTCGAGCAGCAGCAGGGGCAGTTCGTCGAGGACCCGCAGCGGCAGGTCGTCACGCCCCGCCATCGGATGCCCGCCGGGGAGGACGATCACGAATTCCTCGGTGTACAGGGGAATTTCGACGAGCCCTTGCACCTCGGACGGCAGCGCCATCACGGCGACGTCGAGTGTGCCGACACGCAGTGCGTCGAGAAGTCGGGCCGTCTGGTCCTCGACGACCTGCGGCACGAGTGCGGGCATGTCGCGGCGCAGCGCGGGCAGCAGGCCGGGGAGCACGTACGGCGCGACGGTGGGGATGAGCCCGATCCGCAGGGGCCCGGCGAGGCCGTCGCCCACCCCGGCCGCGGCGGAGACGAAGCCGTCGGCGGCGTCGAGGACGAGTTTCGCCCGGGCGAGGAGGTGTTCACCGTCGGCGGTGACGAGGACGCGGCGGGTGCTGCGTTCGATGAGCTGCACACCGAGACCGTTCTCGAGGGACGCGAGCGCCTGCGAGAGTGTGGGCTGGCTCACATTCAAACGTGCTGCGGCGGTTCCGAAGTGGCGATATTCGGCCACCGCGACAAAGGCACGCAGCTGTGACAGTGTCGGTTGATAAGTCCCATCAGCCATGCCTATCAGTGTAGTGCCACCTATCACCTTTACCTTTTGAAGGGTTTGGGGCACTATGGAGTGCATACCGCAAGAACGCAGGTCGTCCGGCACGACTGGACCCGCTCGCGGTACTCGAGATGTTCACTTTCACGTAGGAGGACGACACATGGCTCTGCTGACCATCGGCGACCAGTTCCCGGCTTACAACCTGACCGCCGTGATCGGTGGCGACCTGTCCAAGGTCGACGCCCAGCAGCCCGACGACTACTTCACCCAGGTCACCAGCGACGACTACGCCGGCAAGTGGCGCGTCGTCTTCTTCTGGCCCAAGGACTTCACGTTCGTGTGCCCGACGGAGATCGCCGCGTTCGGCAAGCTGAACGACGAGTTCGCGGACCGCGACGCCCAGGTGCTCGGCGCCTCGGTCGACAACGAGTTCGTGCACTTCCAGTGGCGTGCCCAGCACGAGGATCTCAAGACCCTCCCCTTCCCGATGCTGTCGGACCTCAAGCGTGAGCTGGCCGAGGCCACCGGCGTCCTGAACGCCGACGGTGTCGCGGACCGCGCCACCTTCATCGTCGACCCGAACAACGAGATCCAGTTCGTGTCGGTCACCGCCGGTTCCGTGGGCCGCAACGTCGACGAGGTCCTGCGTGTCCTCGACGCCCTGCAGTCCGACGAGCTGTGCGCCTGCAACTGGAAGAAGGGTGACCCGACCATCGACGCCGGCGCCCTGATGTCCGAGGGAGTCTGACAGTGAGCATCGAGAACCTGAAGAACTCGCTGCCCGAGTACGCGAAGGATCTCAAGCTCAACCTCAGCTCGCTGGCCCGTTCGACCGAACTGACCGAGCAGCAGCTGTGGGGCACGTTCCTCGCGTCGGCCGCCGCCACGAAGTCGGCGACCGTGCTGAAGGAGATCGCGGAGGAAGCCGCCGACGTACTGTCGGCGGAGGCCTACAACGCCGCGCTCGGTGCCGCGTCGATCATGGGCATGAACAACGTCTCCTACCGTGCCAAGAGCTTCCTCGGTGACGAGTTCGCTCAGGTGCGGATGGGGCTGCGGATGAACATCATCGGCAACCCGGGCGTGGAGAAGGTCGACTTCGAGCTGTGGTCGATGGCCGTGTCCACGATCAACGGCTGCCACGACTGCACCGCCGCGCACGACGCCGTCGTCCGCAAGGAGGGGCTCACCAAGGAGCAGGTGTGGGAGGCCGTCAAGGTCGCCGCCACCCTCTCCGGTGTCGCCCAGGCGATCGTCGCGAACGAGGTTC
Organism: Prescottella sp. R16; assembly: GCF_030656875.1. NCBI lineage: Bacteria > Bacillati > Actinomycetota > Actinomycetes > Mycobacteriales > Nocardiaceae > Rhodococcus > Prescottella sp. R16. The sequence continues at coordinate 1,859,193 of NZ_CP130943.1, read as the reverse complement.
TCGCGAACGCCTAGATCCTCGGATCGTCACGGAAGGGCCCCCGACACACGGTGTCGGGGGCCCTTCCCTTTTCGTCTCGCGGGATAGCCTGGGCACCATGACGATCGAGGTCTCCGTGGTGCGCGTGTTCACCGACGACGACGGAGAGCACGGCAACCCGCTCGGCATCGCGCCTGCCGATGCGGTGCCGGACGACGCCGACCGGCAGGCACTCGCGAAGCATCTGGGGTTCAGCGAGACGGTGTTCGTCACCGACCCCGCCGACGGCACTGCGGCCGTCCGCATCTTCACGCCGGCCACCGAACTGCCGTTCGCCGGGCACCCGACCGTCGGTGCCGCGTGGTGGCTGCGCGAGCAGGGACACGACATCGCGGCCCTCGACACGCCCGCCGGCCGGGTGGACACCCGCGTCCGGCACGGGGCGACGTGGGTCCGCGCCCGACCGGAGTGGGCACCGGAGTTCGCGTTGCATCCCATGCTGCACGTCGACGACGTCGTCCACGCCCATCCCCGCGACTACCCGTCCGGGCCCAACTATCTGTGGGCGTGGGAGGACGAGTTCGAGGGCCGTATCCGGTCCCGCATGTTCGCGCCCGATCTCGGCATCACGGAGGACGAGGCGACCGGGGCCGCCGCCGTCCGGATCACCGCCCACCTGCGCCGGTCGTTGCTGATCCGACAGGGTCACGGGTCGCACATCCGCACCGTCTTCGGTGACGACGGCTGGGTCGAGGTGGGCGGGCTGGTGCGACCCGAACGGACGATCCGCGTCTGACGCGGCCGACGGCCCCGCCGGGAATGCATCCCTGCGGGGCCGTCGAGCATCGACCTCGGATCAGAGGGACAGGGTCTGTCCCGGGAAGATCAGGTCGGCGTTCTGGACCTGGGCGGCCAGGTTCGCCAGCGACACACCGTGGTTCGCGGCGATCTGCGACAGGGTGTCGCCGAGCTGGACGACGTAGGAGGAGCCGCCGAGCGCCTGGACGGGCGCCGACTCGGCGATCTGGCCGGCAGCCTGCTGGATCGGCGTCTGCGCGACGGGGGCGGGCGCGGCGATGGGCTCGGACACGTCGGAGACGCCCGAGGTGAGGTACTGGCCGCACACGGGCCACGCGCCGACGCCCTGGCCGGCGAGAACGTTCTCGGCGACGCGGATCTGCTCGGCCTTGCTGGCGTTGTGGGCGCTGCCCGAGCCGCCGTAGGCCTCCCAGGTGCTCTGCGAGAACTGCAGGCCACCGTAGTAGCCGTTGCCGGTGTTGATCGCCCAGTTGCCGCCGCTCTCGCACTGTGCGACGCCGTCCCAGTTGTGGCCGGCAGCGTTCGCCGCGCCCGTGCTCAGGGCCATCGGAACGGCGGCGAGGGCGGCGGTGGCGGCGACGGCGCCGAGGGCGCGCTTGGGGGTGAAGCGGGTCATTCGGATGAATCCTCTCCTTGCCGCCGGCAGACGGGCTCGTCTCGTATCGCACTCCAGTCGAGCGTGGACGCGGGGACGAGCGTGGTCCGTCGCACTCCTGTTCCGGGGAAGTTGGTTGCGTCCGACCTGCGGAACAGGATGTGGCGGTAGCGGGTCGGCGGTGCCCGGTGGTTTCGGGCTGTCCCGACCGTAGGTGACGGTCACGGAAAGGTCACGACGCGTATTTTCGGCACGACCGTACCGATCCCCTCCCCGAATGACGCCGTTTACGCAGCGTCACTCGGCGTGTCCGCAAGTCGACAGACCGCCCGTTATTCATCCGTTACGTGACAATAGACACATCTCAGGTGTGGCCCGGGCCACCGGATCACGGGCGTCGGGCAGCCCCGGCCGCCAGATCGGCGCGGCTCAGGACGACCTCGATCTCGTCGCCCAGCACGACACCGGGCGCGAGCGGCAGCCGGTCACCACTCCAGAACCTGCCCGGGTCGTACCAATTGGTGCGCCGCTCGGACGTGAGCAGACCCATCGCCTCGTACGTGGACGCCACCACCTCCGCGCAGTAGGCGCTCTCCAGGCCGGCCCCGGACACTCTCGTGCGCCTCCGCAACAAGGACGTCGCCCGGGGCAGCCGACCCCCGAACCAGCGGGACGCCAGCCGGGCGGTCGACGGGAACGGCGTGCCGTCGAGGCGGGCGATCGTCCGCATCAGCGCGTCCTCCTGCTCCCGGGTGACCGGCTGCGCGAGCTGTCGCAGCCACGCCCGCTGGCCGTACCGTCCACCCCACACCTGCACCGCGGCCCGCAGATCGTGCAACTGGACGCCGCGCTGAAATCGCCCGGTCCACATGTCGGGCAGCGATTTCCCCAGCTCGGCATGCCACATCAACGGCGGCAGATCGTCCAGCACCACCGCCGTCCCGACATGGTTGACGGGACTGTTCGTGAGCGTCCGGATGGCGCGATCCGCCCCCGAGCTGCCACGGAAGATCCAGATGTCGCCGGTACGGGTGGACTCGACGGCCTCGTCGAGGCTCATCCGGGATGCGTGCTCGGACCGGTTCATACCCTTAGGTTAGAGCGATGGCCTTCGATTCCAGGACGCTGTGGAAGCTGCTCGGACTCGCCGGTGCCGTCGGCGTCGCCGCGACCGGCGCGGTGGCGGTGCGCGCCGAACGCGCCCGCCGCGCCTACACCCCCGACGAGGTTCGTGATCGCCTGCACACCCGGTACGCGCAGGCGTCCGCCGCAGCCGACCGCCCCACCATCCCGCTCGAGACGCCTACCCGAGCGCGGCGCGGACGCCGGCTGCCATGGCGGCGACCTGGTCGTCGGTCATGACGAACGACGGGGAGAACTGCATGGCACCCTGACCGGCGGCGCGGCCGGAGATGCCGTGCTCGCGCAAGGTCTTCACGAAGGGCGCGGCTTCTGCCGGGTCCGCCAGTTGGACGGCGGCGACGGCGCCGAGCCCGCTGCGCACCTCCGCGACGCGGGGATGGTCGGCCAGCGGCGACAGGTGTTCGTGCAGTGACGTTTCGAGTCGCTTCGATTCGGCGAGCAGGTCCTCGCGTTCGAGGATGTCGAGGTTCGCCATCGCGGCGGCGGCCGCGCCGGCATGGCCGCCGTACGTGTAGCCGTGCCGCCACCACACTCCCCCACCGAAGAACGGTTCGGCGACCCGCGGCGCCACGAACAGCGCGCCCATCGGGAGATAGCCGGACGTGAGTCCCTTCGCCGTGGTGACCATGTCGGGGTCCAGGTCGAAACGGGTGGAGGCGAACCACTCGCCACCGATACGGCCGAAGCCGGTGACGACCTCGTCGACGACGAACAGGATGTCGTGCTCACGGCAGATGTCGCGCACCTCGGTGAGGTACCCCGCGGGCGGTGGGTAGATGCCGCCGGCGCCGATGATCGGTTCGCAGAAGAACGCGGCGATCCGGTCGGCGCCCTCGCGTTCGATCAGCTCGAGCAGGCTCTTCGCCTCGTCCCATTCGACGGTGCGGGCGTCGGGCATGAACTCGCCGTCACCGTAGCCCTCCCGGTTGCCGGGGATACCGGCCAGCGCGGTCCCGGCGACGTGCATGCCGTGGTACGCCTTCTCCCGGCCGACGATCAGCCGCTTCGACGGCCGGCCCGTCTCGGCCCAGTAGCGGCGGGCGAGCTTCGCGGCCGAATCCACCGAATCGGAACCACCGGAGGTGAAGAACACCTTCGAGCCCGGCACCGGCGCGATCTGCGCGAGCCGGTCGGCGAGGGCCGCGGTCACATCCGGGGTGAAGTCCCCGAAGGTGGAGAAGTGCGCCACCTTCGACAGCTGGGCGGCGACGGCGTCGGCGATCTCGGTGCGCCCGTGCCCGACGTTGGTGAACCACAGTCCCGCGGTGGCATCGAGGTATCGGGTGCCGTCGGTGTCCCAGATGTAGGCGCCCTCACCACGACTCACGACGAATGCGCCGTCACGGTGCACCGCACCCATGTCCGCGAACCCGTGCCACAGTGCTCCGCCCATCCGAGCTCTCCTTCTCCGGTCGAATCACCTCTGCCGCGACTATGCCACGGTGGACGCGGAGGTTCCGGACGAAATCGCGGTTGCGCGGCTTCGATAGGCTGTCCGCAGCATGTCGACATCATCTCCCGCCGCCGATTCCACGTTCGATCGCCGCGAGGCCCGCAAGCGCCTCGGCGCGCTCACGATCCGGGACGAGCACCGGTTGCGCCGACGCCTCGACCGGGCCAAGTCGCCGGCGGCGCTGGCGGCCCTCACCGACGAGATCACCGCGGCGGAGCTGCGGATCGACGGACGCCGCGCCCAGGTGCCGGCCGTCACGTTCCCGGAGGCGCTGCCGGTCAGTGCGCGCCGCGAGGACATCGCGGCCGCGATCGCGTCGCACCAGGTGGTGATCGTGGCCGGCGAGACCGGGTCCGGCAAGACCACCCAGATCCCGAAGATCTGCCTCGAACTCGGGCGCGGTGTCCGTGGACTGATCGGCCACACGCAGCCGCGACGGCTCGCCGCCCGCACGGTCGCCGAACGCATCGCCGAGGAGATCGGCCGCGACCTGGGTGACACGGTCGGCTATACCGTCCGGTTCACCGACCAGGTGTCGGATTCGACGCTCGTGAAACTGATGACCGACGGCATCCTGCTCGCCGAGATCCAGCGCGACCGGATGCTGCGCCGCTACGACACCCTCATCATCGACGAGGCCCACGAGCGCAGCCTCAACATCGATTTCATCCTCGGTTACCTCAAGCAGCTGCTGCCGCGCCGGCCCGACCTCAAGGTGATCATCACGTCGGCGACGATCGATCCGGAGCGGTTCGCCGAGCACTTCGCGGTCGACGGGGTGCCGGCCCCGATCGTCGAGGTGTCCGGGCGCACGTTCCCCGTCGAGATGCGCTACCGGCCACTGACCGTCGAAGCCGGCGACCAGCTGATCGACCGCGACCCGGTGGACGCGGTGTGCGAGGCCGTCGAGGAACTCGCCGCCGAGGGGGACGGCGACATCCTGGTGTTCCTGTCCGGTGAGCGCGAGATCCGTGACACCGCCGACGCGCTGCGCGACCGCCGCTACCGGAACACCGAGATCGTGCCGCTGTACGCCCGCCTGTCGGCGGCCGAACAGCACAAGGTGTTCACCCCGCACACCGGACGCCGGGTCGTGCTGGCCACCAACGTCGCCGAGACGTCGCTGACCGTGCCCGGTATCCGGTACGTCGTCGACCCGGGCACCGCCCGCATCTCCCGCTACTCGGTGCGCACCAAGGTGCAGCGACTGCCGATCGAGGACATTTCGCAGGCGTCGGCCCGGCAACGTGCCGGACGCTGCGGCCGTGTCGCCGACGGCATCTGCATCCGGCTGTACTCGGAGGACGACTTCGAGTCGCGTCCGGCGTTCACCGAGCCGGAGATCCTGCGCACCAACCTGGCGTCCGTCGTGCTGCAGATGACGGCCCTCGGTCTCGGCGACATCGAGGCGTTCCCGTTCGTCGAGGCCCCCGATCCGCGGGCGATCCGTGACGGCATCGCACTGCTCGAGGAACTGGGGGCCCTGGGTTCCGGCCGGACCGACAGTCCCGAACTGACGTCCGTCGGACGCGAACTCGCCCAGCTTCCGGTGGATCCGCGGATGGCCCGCATGCTCGTCGAGGCGCATCGCAACGGCTGCCTGCGAGAGATGCTCGTGATCGTCTCCGCGCTGTCCATCCAGGACGTGCGGGAGCGTCCCGCCGAGCACCAGCAGGCCGCCGACGAGAAGCACGCCCGCTTCAACGTGGAGAACTCCGACTTCCTGGCCTACCTGAAGCTGTGGGAGTACCTGCGCGAGCAGCGGACGGAGCTGAGTTCGAGCCAGTTCCGGAAGATGTGCCGCACCGAATTCCTGCACTGGTTGCGGATCCGCGAATGGCAGGACCTGCACGGGCAGCTGCGGCAGATCACCCGGGGGCTCGGCTGGGAGACCTCCGGTTCCGGGGCGGCCGGGGCCTCCGAGTCCCTGATCCACCAGTCGCTGCTGGCGGGGCTGCTGTCCCACATCGGTGTCCGCGAGGGCGAGAAGCGCGACTTCCTCGGTGCCCGCGGCAGCCGGTTCGCGATCTTCCCCGGCTCGGGCCTGTTCAAGAAGCCGCCCCGCTGGGTGATGGCGTCCGAACTCGTCGAGACGTCCCGGCTGTGGGCGCGGATGGCGGCCCGCATCGAACCCGAATGGGCCGAGAAGCTCGCCCCGCACCTGGTCAAGCGGACGTATTCGGAGCCGCACTGGTCGAGCAAGCGGGAAGCGGCGATGGCGTACGAGCGGGTGACGCTCTACGGCGTCCCGCTCGTCACCGGACGCCTCGTCCCCTACGCGTCGATCGACCCCGAGGTCTCCCGCGAACTGTTCATCCGGCACGCGCTCGTACAGGGCGAGTGGAAGACTCGGCACCGGTTCTTCCACGCCAACCGTGCCCTCCTCGACGACGTCGAGGAACTCGAGCAGCGGGCCCGACGCCGGGACATCCTCGTCGACGACGAGACGCTGTTCGAGTTCTACGACGACCGCGTCGGCCCGGAAGCGGTGTCGGCGCGGCACTTCGACACGTGGTGGAAGAAGACGCGCCGCGAACATCCCGACCTGCTGACGTTCACGGCGTCGACGGTCGTCAACGCCGACTCGGCGGCCGTCCTCGAGGGCGACTACCCGGACGCGTGGCGGCAGGGCGAGATCCAGTTCCCGCTCACCTACCAGTTCGAGCCGGGCACGGACGACGACGGCGTCACCGCCCGCATTCCCGTCGCACTACTCGCCGGGGTCCGCCCGGTCGGCTTCGACTGGCTGGTGCCGGGCATGCGCACCGAACTGGTGACGGCGTTGATCAAGTCGCTGCCGAAACAGCTGCGCCGCCAGGTGGTTCCGGCACCCGACTTCGCTGCCGCCGCACTCGCATCTGTCACGCCGCGCTCGGAGTCGCTGGTGCACGCCCTCGCTCGCGAGCTGTCCCGGTTGGGGAACTGCCGGATCGATCCGACCGACTTCGACGTCGCGTCGCTGCCGCCGCACCTGCGGATGACGTTCGCGGCCGTCGACGACAAGGGCACGGTGCTGGGCAAGGACAAGTCGCTGGCCGCGCTGCGCCGCACCCTCGCCCCCCGGGTGGAGGTGGCGGTCGCGAAGGCCACCGCGACCACCGAACGGACTCCGTCGCTCGTGTGGACCGCGCAGACGCTCGGCACCCTCCCGGAGACGGTGACCCGCACCCTCGGTGGGCAGAAGGTCACCGGCTATCCGGCGCTGGTCCCCGAGGAGTCCGGGGTGGCGGTGCGGGTGCTCACGACACCTGCGGCGCAGCGGGCCGCGATGCGCGCCGGCACCCGCACACTTCTCCTCAATGCTGTTCCGACACAGGCCAAATCGGTGACGAACGGGATGAGCAACGCCGACCGGCTGGCGTTGGGCCAGAATCCGGACGGCAGCTTCGACGCCCTCCTCGAGGACTGCCGGGCCTGCGCGGTGGACGAACTGATCGCCGAGAACGGCGGGCCGGTCCAGGATCCGGCCGCGTTCGAGGCGTTGACCGCCACGGTCCGTGCACAGCTGTCCACCCGGGTGGCTCGCCTGCTGCGGATGCTGCTGCCGGCACTGGCGCAGGCGCACCGGCTCGCGATCGCCCTCGAACGTGCGTCCGGGGAAGCCGCCGACGACGTGCGCGAGCAGCGGGAATCGTTGCTGTTCCCCGGATTCGTCACCGAACTCGGCACCCGCCGGCTGAAGGATCTGCCCCGCTACCTGGCCGCGGCCACCGCACGGCTCGAGGCCTTGCCGGCGAGCCTGCAGCGGGACCGGGCCGGGATGGACACTCTCGACCGCGTGTACGCCGCCTACGACCGCATGCTGTCGGCGCTGCCGGAGGAACGACGCGGTGACCGCGACGTCACCGACATCCTGTGGACGGTCGAGGAACTGCGGGTGAGCCTGTTCGCCCAATCCCTGGGAACCGCGGGGCCGGTGTCGGAGAAGCGAATCCTCAAGGCGATCGACAAGATCCGCCGCTGACCCCGCCGACCGAAGCTACGACTCGGCGGGCACCTCGACGCCGGGTTCCTCGGCCCGGGAGTCGCGGTGGGCCCGCAGGTCCTTGATCTCCCGCTCGAAGTCCTCGGCCGAACTGAACGACCGATACACCGACGCGAACCGCAGGTAGGCGACCTCGTCGAGATCACGCAGCGGCCCGAGGATCGCCAACCCCACGTCGTGGCTGGGAATCTCGGGGCCGGACGCCCGCACGGCGTCCTCCACCTTCTGTGCCAGCAGGTTCAGCGCGTCGTTGTCGACGTGCCGCCCCTGGCAGGCCCGCTGCACACCGCGGACGACCTTCTCGCGGCTGAACGGCTCGGTGACACCACTACGTTTGACGACCGCGAGCACCGCGGTCTCGACCGTCGTGAATCGGCGCCCGCACTCGGGGCACGACCGGCGCCGCCGGATCGCGGCCCCCTCGTCGGCTTCACGGGAATCGACCACGCGCGAATCGGGGTGCCGGCAGAACGGGCAGTGCATGGTGGGTCCTCGCGGTGTGGTGTGACTGACAGGATCCGAGGATACCCGCCCGCAACTCCCCCACCGCACGACCGCCGTCAACGCCCGACCGCTCCGCCCACGGAGACCCCCGGCACAGCCGCGGGAACCACCGATGTGACCGTGGGGGCCACCTCCGGACCGGCGGCGAGGTTCGCCAACGCGTTCAGGCCCACCACCACGCCCGCGGTGATCACGACCGTCGCCACGACGGACCTGAAACCTCCCACCCCGGGGGACGATTCACCACGCGAGGGCCCGGCCGAGCGGGCAACCCTCGACCCCGGCGCGCCCCGGCGCGGACGCTCACCGTAGTGCACGACACCGGCGTGCGGCCGCGTCGTCGCCCGCCGTTCGCGGGCTCGAGACCGGTCCACAGCCCGGTCCGCGGCCCGGCCGACGGTGCCCGAGCAGCGCGCAGTCGATCCATTTCTCGAAAGTGCGATCCCCATCCGAACCTCCCAGTGAGTCGTCGTCGCTCGTCGGACCCGGTACGTGTCGTCCGAACATCATCCGTTCACACCAACCTGTTCGATCACGTGTTCGATAGAACACATATTCGATTTCTACCACGCGAGGTCGTCGATGTCACCGATTTCCGCGCCCGGATGTCGAACAGATGTTTGAATTGGCAGGGGTGGTCGGGATAGATTCTGTGCAACGCATGCGGGCACAGCAGGGAGGCGGACGAGATGAAGGACGAGACCTCGGGTTCGGCCGGGAACACGGCCGACGGCGCGGTCGACAACGTGGTCGACGCGGCAGGCCGCGAATCGGTCCCCGACGCCACCCAGCTCACCGACCGGCAACGACGGGTCCTCGAGGTGATCCGCGCCTCGGTCGCCGAACGCGGCTACCCGCCGAGCATCCGCGAGATCGGTGACGCGGTGGGACTGACGTCGACGTCGTCCGTCGCCCACCAGTTGCGCACACTCGAGCGCAAGGGTTTCCTGCGGCGGGATCCGAACCGTCCGCGCGCGGTGGACGTGCGGGGGCTGGACGGCGCGTTCAGCGGTGACGGGCAGGTCGACGGCTCCGCCGCCACGAACGGCGAACTGCCCGACCCCACGTTCGTCCCCGTGCTGGGCCGGATCGCCGCCGGTGGGCCGATCCTCGCCGAGGAGGCGGTCGAGGACGTGTTCCCGCTGCCGCGCGAACTGGTCGGCCAGGGATCACTGTTCCTGCTCAAGGTCGTCGGCGAGTCCATGGTCGATGCGGCCATCTGCAACGGCGACTGGGTCGTGGTCCGGCAGCAGAACGTCGCCGAGAACGGCGACATCGTGGCCGCGATGATCGACGGCGAGGCGACGGTGAAGACGTTCAAGCGAACCGGCAAGGACGTGTGGCTCATGCCCCACAATCCGCTGTTCGAGCCGATCCCCGGCAACGACGCCGCGATTCTCGGCAAGGTCGTCACCGTGATGCGCAAGCTCTGAGAACGAGTACGACGAAGGGCCACGGAATACCGTGGCCCTTCGTCGTACTCGTTCTCGGTCCGGTCAGCCCAGATTCAGGCCACGCCCGATGATCTCCTTCATGATCTCGGTGGTCCCGCCGTAGATCGTCTGGACCCGCGAGTCCATGTACGCCTTGGCGATCGGGTACTCGCGCATGTAGCCGTAGCCGCCGTGCAACTGCAGACACCGGTCGATGAGCTTGACCTGGGCCTCTGTCGTCCACCACTTGGCCATCGCGGCCTCCTGCACCGTCAGCTTCCCGTCGTTGAGCTGTTCGATGAACTTGTCGACGAGTACGCGCACGGCGGTGGTCTCGGTAGCGAGTTCAGCGAGGACGAAGCGGGTGTTCTGGAAGCTGCCGATCGACTTGCCGAACGCCTTGCGGTCGCGGCAGTACTGGATCGTCATGTCGAGGCAGGACTCCATCGCGGCGGCCGCGACGACGGCGATCGACAGGCGTTCCTGCGGCAGGTTCTGCATCAGGTAGATGAAGCCCATGCCCTCCTCACCGAGGAGGTTCTCGACCGGCACCCGGACATCGGTGAAGCTCAACTCCGCGGTGTCCTGCGCCTTGAGGCCGATCTTGTCGAGATTGCGGCCCCGCTCGAAGCCCTCCATCCCGCGTTCGACGACCAGCAGCGAGAAGCCCTGGGCACCCTTGTCCGGGTCGGTGCAGGCCACGACGATCACCAGGTCGGCGTTGATACCGTTGGTGATGAACGTCTTGGCGCCGTTGAGGATCCAGTGGTCGCCGTCGCGGACGGCTCGGGTCTTGATGTTCTGCAGGTCGCTGCCGGTGCCGGGCTCGGTCATCGCGATCGCGGTGACTAGCTCACCCGAGCAGAATCCCGGCAGCCAGCGCTGCTTCTGCTCCTCGTTCGCCAGCTTGATCAGGTACGGCGCGACGACGTCGTTGTGCAGCATGAAGCCGACTCCGCTGTAGCCGCCGCGGGTGGTCTCCTCGGTGATGACCGCGTTGTAGCGGAAGTCGTCGACTCCCCCGCCGCCGTACTCCTCGGGGACGGCCATGCCGAGGAACCCCTGCTTGCCGGCCTCCACCCACACCGACCGGTCGACGATGTTCTGCTCTTCCCACTGGTCGTGGAACGGTGCGACGTGCTGGTCGAGGAACTTGCGGTAGGACTCCCGGAAGAGTTCGTGTTCGGGTTCGAACAGGGTGCGCTCCACGTGCGTCTCCTCACGTCGACATGCGCCCGCGGACGGCGGGCGCTTCCTTGCCCCCGACGCTAGGACGGCACGCGGCGACGATCCATGACCGAGACGATCATGATTCGTGACCGCCGTGTGCCACGTCACGCAGACCGATGCAGTCAGCTGCTGTAGCGCCGCCGCAACATGTCGAGGCGCCGCATCACGGGATACGCGACGAGGATGCCGACCGACCCCCACGCGATGCCCCCGAGTTCGACCGATCCGATCGTGAGGGTGAGGTCGCCGATACCGGCGACGAGGGCGGCCGCGACGACGGTGAGGTTGACCGGATCGGTGAAGTCGACCTTCGCTTCGAGCCAGATCCGGACACCGAGGACACCGATCAGGCCGTACAGCACGAGCGTCGCACCACCGATGACACCGTCGGGCACCGTGAACACGAGGGCCCCGAACTTCGGGGAGAACGACAGGACGACAGCGGTGGCGGCGGCGACCCAGTACGCCGCGGTCGAATACACCCGGGTCGCGGCCATGACGCCGATGTTCTCGGCGTACGTGGTGGTGCCGGAGCCGCCGCCCGCCCCGGCGAGGGTGGTGGCGAGACCGTCCGCGAAGAGCGCGTTGCCGGCCAGGTCGTCGAGCGGCTTGCCGGTCATGGTCGACACGGCCTTGACGTGGCCGACGTTCTCGGCGACCAGCACGATGACGACGGGCAGGGCGAGCAGGATCACCGACAGGTCGAACGTCGGTGACCGCAGATGCGGAACGCCGAACCATGCGGCCTCGCGCAGCGCGTCGACACGGTCGTCGGCGAGCCCACCGGTGAACGCCGCGAACACCCAGCCGATGACGACACCGATGAGGATGCCGAGGCGTCCGACGATGCCCGGGCCGAGGACGGTCGCGAGCAGGATGCCGAGCAGGGTGACGGCCGCGATCAACGGTTGTGCCTGGAACGAGCCGGCCGCGGCCGGAGCGAGGTTGAGGCCGATCAGCGCCACCACGGCGCCGGTGACGACGGGCGGCATCACCGCGTCGAGGACACGGGATCCGAGGGCCCGCACGACGACGCCGACGAGCATGAGTGCGACACCCGCCGCGACCACCCCGCCGAGCTGGGCAGCCGGACCGGATCCCGCCGACGCGGTGAGCGGGGCGATGAACGCGAACGACGAACCCAGGTAACTGGGGATGCGCCCGCGGGTGAGGAGCAGGAACAGGATGGTGCCGATGCCGGAGAACAGCAGGGTGGTGGTCACCGGGAAACCGGTGATCGTCGGCACCAGCAGCGTGGATCCGAACATCGCGATGACGTGCTGCATGCCGATGCCGACGGTCCGCGGCCACGTCAGCCGCTCGTGCGGGGCCACGACCGCCCCGTCCGCGATCCGTCGACCGTCGCCGTGCACGGTCCACGAGAACACCCGGGTGAGCCGGCCCGCCGGCGTCTGCACTGTTTCCTGCTGCGTCACGACACGACATCGTAGAGGCCGCGGCCGGGCCCGTGACACGCGAACCTCCTGCTAGTGCCGTCCGCGGCCGGAGCGTCGCCGAACGGACCAGTATGTCGCGGTGGCGGCCACCGCCCCGCCGATCGCGAGGACGGGCAGCGCCCACGGCGATCCGGGCGCGTCGTCGGGCGCGGCAGGGGCATCGTCCGTACTCGCCGACAGGACCACCGAACCCGTCGACGACGGTGCCGGGGCCGCGCCGCGGGCGATCTCGACGGCGCCCGGCAGGACGCGCAGCGGCGGCAGTGGACCACCGGCGGCCTCCGATCCGGCGATCAGGGCGTCGTCGGGGGTGAATGCGAGCGCCTCGCCCTGCGGTTCATCGGGAATCGGCACCCGGACCGGTGTCGTGGTCGTGAGAGCGCGGACCAGGTCGCCGTCCGGTGCCGAATACAGATAGACGTCGGTGTAGGTGCGCAGCGCGGCAACCGTCCCGTCCGCGCTGACGGCGCCCCCGGTGATCAGCGTCGACCCACCGATCGGGACCGGACCACCGGGCGTGGCCGTCGGCCCGAGGCGCACCTGTCCGACACGTTCGAGCGGCGTCGGCCCGGGCGAGGCGAGCCCGTCGACGCCGGCGCCCCCGACCGGCCGGTAGATACCGCTCGCGACCAGCACGTCCTTCGTCACGATCAACGGCACGCCGTCCCGCCCGATCAGCAGGGTTTCGGCGTCGTGCGGGCCGTCCGGGTAGGTGAGGCGGTGCAGGCCGCCGGCACCGGTGGCGGGATCGAGGTCGATCAGCGCGACCGTGGACCGGGTTTTCAGGTTGTCGCCGGTGTCGGACAGCCACAGCCGCCCGTCCGGTCCGATCCCCATGTCCTCGATGTCGTACGGGTCGACCGGGACCGGCAGCGATCCGGTGACCCGGCAGGTGTCGTCGAGAACGGTGACGGTGTCGTCGGTGCCGCTGTCCCCGATCCCGTACATCACGTCCCCGTGCGTCGTGTCACTGACGGCCGCGAGCCCGGACAGTTCCTCGAGCGCGGGATCCGTAGGGGTGCACAGGGTCTCGAATCCGACGCCGTCGGCGAGAACACCCGAACCGGTGCTCTGCGCGGCGGCCGGGACACCCGCAACGACGCTCACGAGCAGCATCCCGCCCGCGAGCGCCGACCCGGTGAACGCCCGGACGCTACCCACGGCCCGTGTAGTCGGCGAGGGCAGCGGCGAGCTGTTCGGGCACCCGCACCCGCATGCGGGTGCCCCGCTCCTCGTGCTCCGAATCCAGGATCTGCCCGTCCGCGTGGATGCGGGCGACGAGGTCGCCGCGTGTGTACGGGACGAGCACGTCCACCTCCACCTCGGGGCGTCGCACGATCTCGCCGAGCGTCTCGCGTAGCTCATCGATGCCCTCCCCGGTGCGGGCGGACACGAACACTGCACCGGGCAGGAGCCCGCGCAGCTGGGTCAATACCACCGGGTCCGCAGCGTCGATCTTGTTTACCACGATCAACTCGGGCGGAGCGGTCGTATCGTTCTCACGGACGACCTCGGTGATCACCTCGCGGACCGCCTTGATCTGATCGGTCGGCAGCGGATCGGAGCCGTCGACGACGTGCAGCAGCAGGTCGGCGTCGACGACCTCCTCGAGGGTGGATCGGAACGCCTCGACCAACTGGGTCGGCAGGTGCCGCACGAAGCCGACGGTATCGGTGAGCACGTACTCGCGGCCGTCCTCGAACGCCGCCTGCCGGGTGGTCGGATCGAGGGTCGCGAACAGCGCATTCTGCACCAGCACCCCGGACCCGGTGAGCGCGTTGAGCAGGCTCGACTTACCGGCGTTGGTGTAGCCGACGATCGCGACGGCCGGAATCTCGCTGCGCAACCGGTGGCTGCGTTTGGTGTCGCGGGCCGCCTTCATGCCCCTGATCTCGCGGCGCAGCTTCGCCATCCGCTCCCGGATCCGTCGGCGGTCGGTCTCGATCTTCGTCTCACCGGGACCACGCAGACCCACGCCGCCGTTGCTGCCCGCCCGGCCACCGGCCTGCCGGGACATCGATTCGCCCCAGCCGCGCAGCCGCGGCAGCATGTACTCCATCTGAGCGAGCGCGACCTGCGCCTTGCCCTCACGGGACGTGGCGTGCTGGGCGAAGATGTCGAGGATCAGCGCGGTCCGGTCGATCACCTTGACCTTGACGACCTTCTCCAGTGCCGTCAGCTGCGCGGGCGTCAGTTCGCCGTCGCAGATGACGGTGTCGGCGCCGGTCGCCAGGACGATCTGCCGGAGCTCGTCGGCCTTGCCGGAGCCGATGTAGGTGGCGGCGTCGGGTTTGTCGCGCCGCTGGACCAGGCCCTCGAGGACCTCGGAGCCGGCGGTCTCGGCGAGAGCCGCGAGTTCGGCCATGCTCGCGTCGGCCTGCGCGGCCGTCCCCGATGTCCACACCCCGACCAGCACGACCCGTTCGAGGCGCAGCTGCCGGTATTCGACCTCGGTGACATCGGTGAGCTCGGTGGACAGGCCCTGCACGCGGCGCAGTGCGCTGCGCTCGTCGAGCTGCATCTCGCCGACCGAGGGTGCGTGATCGTCGAAGTGGTCGACCGTGTCGTCACTCTCGTGCGATGCGCTGTGCTGTGATTTCGTCGTTTTCGTCATACAGGTCCATGGTCCCACGGACCCGGACGGGCGTGCACCCGATTATGCGCAGGGCTCAGCCGAGTTCGGTCCACCAGCGGTCGTCGATGCGACCGGACGCGACGAGCACCGACGGCCCGCGCAGCGCGGCCCGTCCGGCGTCGACGGTGACCTGGACACGGCCACCGGGGACCCGCACCTCGACGGTGCCGTCGGCGCGGTCGCTCGCACGAAGGGCGGCGACGGCGGTGGCGACGGTACCGGTGCCGCACGAGCGGGTCTCGCCGACACCGCGTTCGTGGACACGCATGTGCACGGCGCCGCCGGTGAGCGGGGTGAGGATCTCGATGTTGACGCCCTCGGGGAAGAACACCGGATCGAAACCGGGGGCGACGGTGAGGTCGAGGGCGGCCAGCGTGTCCGGCGTCAGATCCGCGACGACGCACGCGAGGTGCGGGTTGCCGACGTCGATACCGAGACCGGTCAGCTCCCGTCCGTCGACGGTCGCGGTGGACGCACCGAGTTCGCGGACCGGCCCCATGTCGACGGTGACGTCGCCGTGGACGTGGTCGGCGGCGTGCACGACGACCGGGCGGGCACCCGCACGGCTGCCGACGACGAACTCGTCGCGCAGGTCCAGTCCGGTCGCGCGCAGATAGTGGGCGAACACGCGAACCCCGTTGCCGCACATCTCGGCGATGGACCCGTCCGCGTTGCGGTAGTCCATGAACCAGTCGTCGGTGGCGACCCCGGCCGGCAGCTCGCGCAACACTCCGGTGTCGACGAGAGCTCCGGCGCGGGCGACGCGGAGCAGCCCGTCGCCGCCGAGGCCCCGGCGACGGTCGCACAGGGCGGCGATGCGGTGCTCGGGAAGAGCAAGGTCGGCGTCCGGATCCGGGAGGATCACGAAGTCGTTCTCGGTGCCGTGGCCCTTGCTGAATTCCATGCCGGCCACTCTAGTCCGGGCCGGTTCGGACCGGACCGGCCCGGTTCGGGCTAGTCCGGAGCAGATGCGACCAGCCGTAGTGCGCTGTCGACCAGGTGCGGGTCCGCACCGTCGATCCAGTGCACCCGCGGATCGCGGCGGAACCACGACCGCTGCCGGCGCACGTACCGGCGAGTGCCGATGAACGTGCGCTCGATCGCCTCGGCGAGGTCGTAGTCGCCGTCGAACATCGCGAGCACCTGCGCGTAGCCGATCGCGCGCTGCGCGGTCACCCCTTCCCGCAGCCCCACCTCGACCAGCGTGCGGACCTCGTCGACGAGCCCGCGCTCGAACATCTGCTCGGTGCGCAACCGGATCCGGGCGTCGAGCGCCTCGGTGTCCCGGTCGACACCGAGAACGACCGTGCCCCAGCGGGGTTCGCCGATCGTCGGCGCGGACGCCGCGAACGGACGTCCGGTGATCTGGACGACCTCGAGCGCCCGGACGATACGGCGACCGTCGGTCGGCAGGATCGACGCCGCCGCCTCCGGATCGACCCGGCCCAGTTCGACGTGCAGGGCCGCGACCCCCCGGTCCGCGAGGACCGCCTCCCAGTGCGCCCGCACCGCGGGATCGGTGGCCGGGAACGACCATTCGTCGAGCAGGGACTGGACGTACATCATCGAGCCGCCGACGATGACCGGGACCGCCCCCCGGGCGCGGATCGCCTCGACGTCCCGGCGGGCCGACTCCTGATACCGGGCGACGGTCGCGGTCTCGGTGACGTCGAGGACGTCGAGCTGGTGGTGAGGGATGCCGCGACGCTCGTCGAGGGACAGTTTCGCGGTACCGACGTCCATGCCGCGGTACAGCTGCATCGCGTCGATGTTGACGATCTCGCCGCCGAGCCGCTCCGCGAGATCGAGTCCGAGATCCGACTTTCCGGTGGCGGTCGGCCCGACGACGGCGATCGGGGTCGGGCCGGTGGTGTCAGGGGTGTCGAGGGTGGCGGGGTTCACGGCAGCCACATCCCGACGTGGTAGCCGACCCCGTACGGGGCGTCCGTGTACAGCGATTCGGCGGCGCCCGGCCCGGTGTCGCCGAACATTCCGGCCAGCACCTGCCACGCGGCCCGCCCGGTGAGCCCGATCCCGGCACACACGTCGGCGTCGAGGACGCGCAGGGCGTGCGGATCACCGGCCGTGAGCGCGTCGTCGAGCGTCTTCTGCACCTGTGTGGACCGCGGATCGAACGCGCCCGGCGCCTTGTCGGTGAGCGTGGTGGCCCCGTCCGCGACGACGAGTACACCGTGCGGCTCCGGGTCCGCGTCCAGGTTCGCCCGCAGCCGGGCCCCGGCCCGGACGCACTCGTCCACCGGAAGGCGTACGGGCATCGACCGGACACGGATCGACGCCTCCGGCGCCGCCTGCCCGCGCAACCAGCCTGCGACGAGGGCCGCCAGCGGCATCTCCGGGTCGATCGGGTCGTGTGCGTCCGGGGACAGCCGGACCCGCTCGTCGACCCCGAATCCGGCGAACGTGCCGCACGCGCCGGGGCCGATCTCGGCGGTGCCGGCGGTTCCGACGAGGTCGCCGACACCGACGACCGTCCACTGCGACGCCGAGGCCCCGAGCCTGGTCGCCGCGTCGAGTGCCGCCGTCCGCAACTCCGCGGTCTCGGCGACGGCGGCGCCGGCCAGCACGGGGACCAGCAGCGGTGGTGAGGGGACGAAAGCGACAGCGGTCAACACAGTGGACAACGGTAGTCGACCCGACGTGACGCGTCTGCGGCGTCGTACCTGTTTCAATAGGGGTCGAACACTGCGATGAGGCAGCCGTGTCGCGCGGCGGAGACGAGGATCCATGACCGAGAGCAATGCACCCCAGCCGGGAACCCCGAAGCCGGGGGTCCCCAAGCCCGGTCCCGCTCCCACCCATACGGGACCGGCGGTACCGGTCGTCGCCCCGAGCGACCCGAGCCTGTTCGGCCGAGTCGACGAAGACGGCACCGCGTGGGTGAAAACCGCAGACGGGGAACGGCAGATCGGTTCGTGGCAGGCCGGGGACGCCGCGGAGGGGCTTGCGCATTTCGGTCGCCGCTACGACGATCTCGCCACCGAGGTCACTCTCCTCGAGTCCCGGCTCTCCTCGGGGACCGGGGACCTGAAGAAGACGCGGGCGGCCGCGGAATCGCTCATCGAATCGCTGCCGACGGCCGCCGCGATCGGAGACCTCGACGCGCTCTCGGCCCGGCTGACCGCGGTCGTGACCGGTTCCGAGCAGGCCGCCGAGAAGGCCAGGCACCGCAAGGAGCAGACCCGCCGCACCCACATCGCCCGCAAGGAGAAGCTGGTCGCCGAGGCCGAACAGCTCGGATACGAGTCCACGCAGTGGAAGGCCGCCGGGGACCGGTTGCAGGAGATCCTCGACGAGTGGAAGACGATCTACGGCGTCGACCGCAAGACCGACGAGATCCTGTGGCGCCGGCACTCGAAGGCCCGGGAGGCGTTCAACCGGCGCCGGGGCACACACTTCGCAGACCTCGACCGGGACCGCGCGAACGCCAAGGTTCGCAAGGAGGAACTGGTCGCGCAGGCGCAGGCACTGTCGACATCCACCGAGTGGGGTCCGACGGCGGGCCGCTTCAAGGATCTGCTCGACGAGTGGAAGGCCGCCGGACGTGCACCCCGCGACGCGGACGACACGCTGTGGCGGCAGTTCAAGGAAGCGCAGGACGTGTTCTTCACGGCCCGCAACGCGGCCGCGGCCGAGCGTGACGCCGAGTTCGCACAGAACGCGCTCGCGAAGGAAGAACTGTTGAAGAGCGCCGACGACATCGACCCGTCGAAGGGGCTCGACAACGCCCGCGCCGCGCTGCGCACACTGCAGGAGAAGTGGGACGAGATCGGCAAGGTGCCGCGGGACCGGATCCACGATCTCGAAGGCAAGCTCCGGTCGATCGAGAAGCGGGTGCGGGACGCGGCCGACTCGGAATGGCGGCGCACCGATCCCGAGGCGCTGGCCCGGGCCGCCCAGTTCCGCGAGCGAGTCGCCCAGTTCGAGGAGCAGGCCGCGAAGGCGACCGCCGCCGGCAAGTCCAAGGATGCGGAGAAGGCGCTCGCGCAGGCCCAGCAGTGGCGCGAGTGGGCGGACGCGGCCGAGGGTGCCGTCGGAGAACTCTGACGGCACCGCCGTCGCGAATTCCGACGGCAGCGGCAATCGAAACGACTGCGGGGCGGCACCTTTCGGTGCCGCCCCGCAGTGCTGTCGGTAGGAGTCAGACGATCCAGTCGCCCTGGTCGGGATCGTTGCCCGCGGCCCGTCGGCGCTCCTCCTCCGCGGCGAGTTGCATCGACGTCCGCGTCCACACGACCTTGAGCCAGTGGAACGTCAGCACGATGACCGCGAGCCAGCCGAGGATCAGACCGATACCCGGTCCGGCTCCGGTCTGCCCCACCGGCATCGTCTGCCGCGACCAGATCGCCAGCATGCCGAACACGACGGAGACCGCGGTACCCGCCAACGCGATCCACGACAGCACCCAGCGCCGGGTGACGAGAGCCAGGATCGACGCGATGCCACCGAAGACGAGGGCGAACCACACGAAGAGCCGCGACGGCAGCTTGATGTACTCGTCGACCGCGTCCGGCGAGAAGATCAACACGTCCCAGCCGTTGGCCGCCCCGGCGTGCGGCAGCGCGAACGACAACAGCAGCACCAGCACGCACACCGCGACGACGACGGCCCGCATACCGGGGTCGATCTCACCGGCAATCTTCTTCTCCGCAGCCTCGAAGTCCTTCTGGTACTCCTCGATCGGATCGGGCGTCGACCCGTCCGGTCGCTGCGGATCACCGGAACTCATGCATTGCATCCCATCTGTGCGGGCAGCGGCGCCGGGACACCCACCTGAGGCAGCCCGAGGCCGACGCCGATCGGCGGGGTCTTCGGAGTGACCCCTCGTTCGAACGAATCTCCGGCGCGGGTGCGCCGGTGCGTGAGGACCGGGTCGTCGGCCACCAGGTGGTGCGGGGCCGCCGCTGTGATCGTCACAGTGACGACGTCCCCCGCCCGCAGGCCCCCGTCGAGGTTGCCCTCGGGCCGGAAGTGGACGAGACGGCCGTCGCGGGCGCGTCCGCTCATCCGCGCGGTCTCGGCGTTCTTGCGTCCGTCACCACTGGTCACCAGCAGCTCCACCTCGGTGCCGACGAGCTTGCGGTTCTCGTCGAGGGTGATCTCCTCCTGGAGCGCGATGAGACGGTCGTAGCGTTCCTGCACGACAGCCTTCGGCAGCTGGCCCTCCATCTCGGCGGCCGGGGTGCCGGGACGCTTCGAGTACTGGAACGTGAACGCACTGGTGAACCGGGCCTGCCGGACCACGTCGAGGGTGGCCTGGAAGTCTTCCTCGGTCTCACCGGGGAAGCCGACGATGATGTCGGTGGTGATCGCGGCGTGCGGCATCGCGGCCCGCACCTTCTCGATGATGCCGAGGAACTTGGCGCTGCGGTACGACCGGCGCATCGCCTTGAGGACCCGGTCGGAGCCGGACTGCAGCGGCATGTGCAGCTGCGGGCACACGTTCGGGGTCGACGCCATCGCCTCGATGACGTCGTCGGTGAACTCGGCCGGATGCGGGGACGTGAACCGGACCCGCTCGAGCCCCTCGATCTGTCCGCACGCACTGAGCAGCTTCGCGAAGGCACCCCGGTCGCGTTCGATGCCGGGATCGGCGAAGGAGACACCGTACGAGTTGACGTTCTGCCCGAGCAGCGTCACCTCCAGGACTCCCTCGTTCACGAGAGCCTGCACCTCGGCGAGAATGTCGCCGGGACGCCGGTCCACCTCCTTGCCGCGCAGCGACGGCACGATGCAGAACGTGCAGGTGTTGTTGCAGCCCACCGAGATCGACACCCAGCCGGCGTACGCGGACTCCCGCTTCGCGGGCAGCGTCGAGGGGAACGCCTCGAGCGATTCGAGGATCTCGACCTCGGCCTTCTCGTTGTGCCGGGCGCGGTCGAGCAGGGCGGGCAGCGATCCGATGTTGTGGGTGCCGAACACGACGTCGACCCACGGTGCCTTCTTCACGACGGTGTCGCGGTCCTTCTGCGCGAGGCAGCCGCCGACCGCGATCTGCATGCCGGGCCGCTCCGCCTTCACCGGCGCCAGGTGGCTGAGGTTGCCGTACAGCTTGTTGTCGGCGTTCTCGCGGACGGCGCAGGTGTTGAAGACCACCAGATCCGCCTGCTCCCCCGGGGCCGCCTTCGTGTAGCCCGCGTCCTCGAGGAGGCCGGACAGCCGTTCCGAGTCGTGCACGTTCATCTGGCAGCCGTACGTGCGGACCTCGTAGCTGCGTGCCGCATTCTGGTCGATCGTCTCCACGGCTCCAAGGGTACGGCCTCCCCCGAAACCGCTCGTCGGGGCCGTATTACCGGTTCGCCGGAAAGGCCCTGATCTTGATCGTTACAGACCAAAGCGTCGCAGACCGGCGAGTATGTGTCCGGTACCGATAAAGTTACCCGTTATGACACAGCCCGAGACAGCCCCAGCGGCTGCCGAAGCCCGGTCGATGATCTCGATGACAGGGGTGAACAAGCACTACGGTGATCTGCACGTTCTGAAGAACATCGACCTCGAGATCCCCGCCGGGCAGGTCGTCGTCATGCTCGGTCCCTCGGGGTCCGGCAAGTCGACGCTGTGCCGCACGATCAACCGGCTCGAACCGATCGATCAGGGCATCATCACGATCGACGGAACCGCCGTCCCGGCCGAGGGGCGGGCGCTGGCCCGGCTGCGCTCGAACGTCGGCATGGTGTTCCAGAGCTTCAACCTGTTCGCGCACAAGACGGTGCTCGAGAACGTGATGCTCGCCCCGATCAAGGTGCGCGGCCTCGACAAGGCCACCGCGAAGAAGAACGCTCACGCCCTGCTCGAGCGGGTCGGTATCGCGTCGCAGGCCGACAAGTATCCGGCCCAGCTGTCCGGCGGGCAGCAGCAGCGTGTCGCGATCGCCCGCTCGCTCGCGATGGAACCGAAGGTGATGCTGTTCGACGAGCCGACATCGGCCCTCGACCCCGAGATGGTCAACGAGGTCCTCGACGTCATGGTCGGCCTCGCCAAGGAGGGCATGACGATGATCGTCGTCACCCACGAGATGGGATTCGCCCGCAAGGCCGCGGACCGCATCATCTTCATGGCCGACGGCCAGATCCTCGAGGACACCGACCCGGACACTTTCTTCACCGCCCCGAAGTCCGATCGTGCCAAGGACTTCCTCGGCAAGATCCTCGGGCACTGAGCGAGGACCTGATGAAACGCATTCGATTCTCCCCGTCCCGGTTGATCGGGGCCGTGGCGGCGCTGACCGTCGTCGTCCTGACCGCATCCGGTTGCGGCAGCAGCGAACCGCGGGACGTGCTCGCCGACGCCGCCGACGGGCACCTGACGATCGGCACCAAGTTCGACCAGCCCGGTCTGGCGCTGCGCGAACCCGACAAGACGATGACCGGTTTCGACGTCGCGGTCGCGAAGTACATCGCGAACTACCTGGGTGTGCCCGAGAGCGGTATCACGTGGCGCGAGGCACCGTCGGCGCAGCGTGAGACGCTCATCAAGAACGGTGAGGTCGACTACGTGGTCGGCACGTATTCGATCACCGACAACCGCAAGAAGGTCGTCGACTTCGCCGGCCCGTACTACATTGCGGGACAGTCGCTGCTGGTGCGCGCGGACGACGACTCGATCACCGGACCGGAATCACTCGAGAACGGCAAGAAGCTGTGCTCGGTGTCCGGTTCGACGCCCGCGCAGAAGATCAAGCAGTCGTATCCGAACGTGCAGTTGCAGCAGTTCGACAGCTACTCGTCGTGCGTCGAGGCCCTGCACCGCGGCAAGGTCGACGCCCTGACCACCGACGACATCATCCTGGCCGGCTACGCGTCGCAGTACCCCGGCGAGTTCAAGCTCGCCGGGCAGCCGTTCACGGTCGAGCCGTACGGCGTGGGCCTCCCCAAGGGCGACACCGCGGCCCGCGACAAGATCAACGACGCGATCGAGGACATGATCGCGACCGGCGCGTGGGAACGCGAACTCGAGAAGGCCATGGGCGAATCCGGGTTCACGCTGCCCGCCCCGCCTGCGGTCGACCGGTACTGAGGGGGTGGCATGGGACTGATCGACACTTACGGAGACCAACTCGTCAGCGCGTTCTGGACGACGATCCAGCTGACGTTGTGGTCGGCACTCGGCGCCCTGATCTGGGGCACGATCCTGGCGGCCATGCGGGTCTCCCCCGTACCGATCCTGCGGATCTTCGCGACCTGGTACGTCAACATCTTCCGGAACACGCCGTTGACACTCATCATCGTGTTCTGCTCGGTGGGCCTCTACCAGAACCTCGGCGTGTACTTCGCACCCGAGGATTCCCCGCACTTCATCGACCAGAACAACTTCCGGCTCGCAGTCCTCGGTTTCGTCGTCTACACGGCCGCGTTCGTGTGCGAGTCGCTGCGGTCGGGCATCAACACCGTGCCGCTCGGTCAGGCCGAGGCCGCCCGCTCGCTCGGACTGACGTTCACACAGTCCATCCGGATGATCGTGCTGCCGCAGGCGTTCCGTGCGGTCATCGCCCCGCTCGGCAGTGTGCTCATCGCATTGACGAAGAACACGACCATCGCGTCGGCGATCGGCGTGGCCGAGGCGTCACTGCTGATGAAGACCATGATCGAGAACGAGGCCGACAAACTGTTCCTGGTGTTCGGCATCTTCGCGCTCGGCTTCATGATCCTGACCATGCCGGTCGGATTCCTGTTCGGTTACCTCGGCAAGCGTTTGGCGGTGAAGCGATGACCCAGCAGGCGAGTGTTCTCTTCGACATGCCCGGGCCCCGCGCCCGGGTCCGCAACCGGCTGATCGCGATCGTGTTCGGCGTCGTCCTGATCGGGCTCGCCCTGTACGTGCTGAACGTGCTGGCCGACAACGGTCAGCTCGAGGCCGACAAATGGTCGCCGTTCCTCGATCACTTCACGTGGACGACGTACCTGCTGCCGGGACTCAAGGGCACCCTGCTGGCGGCGGCCCTGTCGATCGTGTTCGCGCTGATCCTCGGCGCGATCCTCGGCATCGGACGACTGTCGGACCACCGGTGGGTGCGCTGGGTCAGCGGCGCGATCGTCGAGTTCTTCCGCGCCATCCCGGTGCTGATCCTGATGATCTTCGCGTACCAGGCATTCGCCCAGTACGGCGTGTTCCCGTCCGGGCAGTTGGCGCTGGCCGCAGTCGTGGTCGGTCTGACGCTGTACAACGGTTCGGTGATCGCGGAGATCCTGCGGGCCGGCATCCTGTCGCTCCCCAAGGGACAGACGGAGGCGGCGTCCGCGCTCGGTATGCGCAAGAGCCAGATGATGCGGCTGATCCTGCTGCCGCAGGCGATCACCACGATGCTGCCGGCGCTGGTGTCGCAGATGGTGGTGGCACTCAAGGACTCGGCGCTCGGCTACCAGATCGGCTACATCGAACTGATCCGCAGCGGCCAGCAGGCGGCGTCGTACTACCGCAACTTCTTCGCCGCACTCGTCGTGGTCGGTGCGATCATGGTGATCATCAACTTCGCGCTCACCTCGTTCGCGACGTGGCTCGAGAAGCGCCTGCGCACCGGCGGCAGGAAGGGCATCAAGCGGACCGTGCTGTCCACCGACGCCGACATCCTCGACGGCGCCCCCGGCGTCGACGACTTCGACGGCGATCGGGCCCGGTCACAGCCCCGCAGCTGACACAGTGACCCGCCGGCGGGCTCGTGACGGAATCGCATCCGTCACGAGCCCTTCGCGTCGCCACCGTCGACAGACCACGCGCCGGTGCATACTCCTGTCATGTCAGTCGCTGTCGACTTCTCCTGGGCCCGGTTCCTCTCGATGACGCTCATCTTCATCGGGGTGCCCGTCGCGATCGGTGCGGTCGTCATCCGGTCCGCATGGCGGGCCGAGAAGGTTGGCGGTACGTCCCTCGAAGACACCGCGGCCGCGGTCGTCCCAGCGACGGGCACCGGCCGGCTGGGCCTGTGGGCCACCGGCCTGGTTGCCTACGCTCTGGGGTTTCTGTCCTGCGCGGGCTGGCTCAGCTGGTCTGCCGACTCCACCGGGCAGTTCCGTGGACCCGCGCTGCCCGCACCGACGAAGTTTCCGACCTGGCAGGTGGTCGCCTGTGGCGTGACGGTGGTGCTGGCCTGTTTCGCCGCCGCTCACCTGTCGCGGTGGGTGGTCGCGGGCGGCTTGGCTGCCGCGGCCGGCACGGCGGCGGGGTTCACGACCGCGTTCGCCGTCGATGCCAGTTGTGTGGTCACCAGTCAGGAGGGAATCGGGGTGGGGTTCTCCATAGTGGGATGGGGCATCGGCCTGGGCCTGCTGATGCTCGTTCGCGGCGTGTGGCTGACCAGCCGACGCCACAAGGCGGCCGGCCGCCTCCGGCCGTAGCGGCCAGCGGTCCGTCAGGTGCCGAGAGTTGCGTTCCGGACTGCGAACTCGACGTCCGATGCTCGGTCGGTCCAGTCCCATTCCAGATCGGTACCGTCCTGGACGCTCGGCCGTTGGCCGTCGACGAACATCCTGCCCGAGGTCAGTGCGTCGGCGATGTCGGCGAGCAGAGCACTGATCGATTGCCAGGCCGGGCCTGCCGAGTCAGCGCCGGTCTCGTCGAACTCGAAGACTGTGCCGTGCAGGGGACCGGGCCGGGTGTCGACACACAGGTAGTTCGAGTCCCGGCCCGCGAACGGCACGAAGGCGGGGATATAGGTTCCGGCTTCGAAACCGGCCGCACCCGGTGGGTCCCTGAGTTCGAAGCCGTACGCGCGAGCGGTTTCGTCCCAGATCCGAATGGACCGTTCCCTGTCTTCGACCACCCGGTCGAGGGTGAACAGTTCGTATCCGGGAATCACTCTGATCCGGCGTCCTTCGGGCTCGCCGTTCGCGAGTGAGAACAACGCGACCAGCTCATCGGGCCACGTCTGTCCCGTAGCGGCCGCCGCCTCCACGATGCGGTCGGGGTCGGCTCCACGGAACTCGGCGCCCGCCAAGTGTTCCTGTGCCCAGCCGGTGATGCGTGCCCACTGCTCGCGCACCGATCCCGACGGTGTGGGGTGGATCGGACGCGGATCGGTCATTCGGGCTGCTGCCGCCGCGTTGGAGACCGCACGCTGATTCCGCTCCGCATCTGCGAGGGCCCCGCACACCTCTGTCGCGAGTGCCGCGTCGTCGACATCGGGTGCACCGAACGCGGGGACATGCGCGGTCACGGACCCCAGGTGCACCCACACCGAGGCGGTGCCCGATTCGGCACTGACCCGACGTCCTACCTCGACGATCCGTGCCACCGCGGCATCGTCCCCGTCGAGGTAGCCGTCCTCGACTCGGATCTCGCCCGAACCTGCCTCGGTTCGGGCGACCGCCCAGTACACCATCACTCCCCCATCATGGTCGTATGTGCTTGTGCCGCAGCATTATTCTTGCCCGAGGCTCAGCCGAGGTTCCCGAGTTCGTCCTTGACGACGGCGAACGACATGCCAGCCGGATAGCCGCGGCGGGCGAGCATACCGACGAGGCGGCGCATCAACCGTTCCCGATCGTTGCGGTCGGCGATGTCGTCGGCAGTGGTGCGAACCAGTTTGCGGCGCACCAACTCGGCGGCACGCTCGCGTTCGTCGTCGGTGCTGATCGCCGACAGCGCCTCCTGCGAGGTGGCGTCGTCGATGCCCTTGCGCCGCAACTCGGTGGCCAGGGCGCGGCGGCCGCGCCCCGAATAGGTGTGCCGCGAATGCACCCACTGCTCCGCGAACGCGGTGTCGTCGACGAGCCCGACCTCGGTGAGCCGGCCCAGGACGGTGTCGATCACCGCCTGCGGGTAGCCCTTCTGTACGAGTTTCTGCTCGAGTTCGGCGCGGCTGCGGGCCCGGTCGGTGAGCAGGCGCAGGCACACGTCCTTCGCCCGGGCGGCGAGGGTTTCCGGGGAGCCCTTCAGCTCGAACGGCTGCCCGTCCTCCCCGAGTGGACGGCCCGAGCTGTCCCGGCGCCGGGGAGTGGAGCGACGCCGGCCGGTGGTGACGTCGTCGCTGCCGTACCGGTCGTAATGATCGTTGTCGTCGCGATCGTTGTCGTCGTGGTTCATGACTGTGCCTGCGCGTCCGGCCCGGCCCCGGGACGGGTGCCGGGCCGGCCGCGTGCGTGGTCGGACCTAGAAGTCGGCCTGCTCGGGGGCCTCGTCGGTGAGGACCGCGCCGATACCGAGCTTCTCCTTGATCTTCTTCTCGATCTCGTCACGGATGTCGGTGTTCTCGAGAAGGAACTTGCGGGCGTTCTCCTTGCCCTGGCCCAGCTGGTCGCCCTCGTACGTGTACCAGGAGCCGGACTTGCGGATGAACCCGTGCTCGACACCCATGTCGATCAGCGAGCCCTCCTTGGAGATGCCCTGGCCGTACAGGATGTCGAACTCGGCCTGCTTGAACGGCGGCGACACCTTGTTCTTGACGACCTTGACGCGGGTGCGGTTGCCGACCGCGTCGGAGCCGTCCTTGAGGGTCTCGATACGGCGCACGTCGAGGCGCACCGACGAGTAGAACTTGAGCGCCTTACCACCGGTCGTGGTCTCCGGCGAGCCGAACATGACGCCGATCTTCTCGCGCAGCTGGTTGATGAAGATCGCGGTGGTGCCCGAGTTGTTGAGCGCACCGGTCATCTTGCGCAGGGCCTGGCTCATCAGCCGGGCCTGCAGGCCGACGTGGCTGTCGCCCATCTCGCCCTCGATCTCGGCGCGCGGCACGAGTGCGGCCACCGAGTCGACGACGATGATGTCGAGCGCGCCGGAACGGATCAGCATGTCCGCGATCTCGAGCGCCTGCTCACCGGTGTCCGGCTGCGACACCAGCAGGGCGTCGGTGTCGACACCGAGCTTGCGGGCATATTCCGGATCGAGGGCGTGCTCGGCGTCGATGAACGCCGCGACACCCCCGTTGGCCTGCGCGTTGGCGACCGCATGCAGTGCAACGGTCGTCTTACCCGAGGATTCCGGGCCGTAGATCTCGACGACGCGGCCCCGGGGCAGGCCGCCGATGCCCAGGGCGACGTCCAGGGCGATGGAGCCGGTGGGAATCACGGCGATGGGCTGGCGGGCCTCCTCACCGAGACGCATCACCGAACCCTTGCCGAAGCTCTTGTCGATCTGGGCAAGAGCGAGCTCGAGCGCCTTGTCGCGGTCGTGTGCCTGTGGTGCCATCGTGGTCCCCTTAGTTGAAGTCTCGGTCGAAGTCTCGTCCAGCGATCTGTGGTTCAGGGTAGAGCCCGGTACCGACAAGTTCGCCGACCCGGACGCCGGCCGGCACCCACCAGCTTAATCGAACAGATTTTCGAGTCAATCGTTTCGGCGGCTCGCGCGGTCCCGCAACCCGGCCAGCACCTTCGCGAGAACCGCGTCCTCCCCCGGCCCGAGTTCGACGCCCAGTTCCTGCACGGCGTCGACCGCCTCGGCGACGGACAACGTCACGTGCTCGGTCTCGCATCCCGGTGCCCGCACCGTCCGGGCGCCCTCGGTGACCGTGACGTGCGCGTGCGGCAGGTGCCGCATCACCATGAGGTGCTGCCGAAACGGCGAGTGCGGTTCCCGGGACGTGACGAAGTGCCCGGTCCGCACGTCCGACGGATGCACAGGCGCCGTATCGACGTAGTGTTCGGCCTTCCCGCCACGGGTCAATGCCCACACCGTGGTGGCGTCGTCCGTCGTCTCCTCCAGGACGAACTCGCGGTCGCCGTCGACGTGCACGGCGCCGTGCTCGAGCGCGATCGGTCCGGTGATGCTGAACCCGAAACCCGGATCGCACAGCCACCGCCGGCCGTCGATCTCCACTGTGACGGTCATGTGGGTGCGGGTATTGGTGAGTTCGTGGACGCGGCCGAGATTGCGGCGGATCGTGAACCCGAGATGTTCGAGGGCTGCGGCGAAGATCTGGGCGTGTTCGAAGCAGTAGCCGCCGCGGCGGCGCCGCACGAGCTGATCCTGGACCGCGTCCGGCGTCACCCCGGGATGGGTGCCGAGCAGGACGTCGACGTTCGCGAACGGGAACGTGCGTACGTGCGCGACGTGCAGATCCCCGAGCAGGTCGAGGGTGGGTTCGCCGGATGCGACACCGACCGCATCGAGGTAGGCGGGAACGTCGAACAGGTCGGTCCGCCAGGACGCGCCGATCAGGGGTTCGTCGGGCATCGGCCGCGCTCCTAGCGCCGTTGGGCCGGGACGTCGAACTCCTCGCACAACGCCCGCCACACCACACGCGGGTCGACGCCGTCCTCGATGGCACCGGCCGCGGTCCGGCCGTCGAGGCTGCCGACGACATGATCGACGAGGAGGGCGTCACCGCGGAGGTGTCCGAACTCGTCGCGGACGAGCTCGTGGAATTCGGTCAATCGCACACTGCCACGGTAGCGGAGCGGTCAGGTCGCGGCGGCGTGGCAGATCGTGACCGGGTCCGCGACGTCGGCGGCCCCCGCGGCGGCACGGCGGGCGGCGGCCGTGAACGCCGGATCGTCCAACACCCGTCGCACCCCGTCCCTGAGGGCGTCGACGGTGAGCGGCCGGAGCAGGACACCGCTGCCCTGCCTGGCCACCCGGTTGGCGACCTCCCACTGGTCGCCGCCACCAGGGACGGTCACGAGCGGCACCCCGGCGAGCAGCCCCTTGGCGAGGACGCCGTGCCCGGCACCGCAGATCAGTGCGGACGCCCCGGACAGCATCGCGTCCTGGCGGCCGAACCCGGCCCGCACCCAGTCGGGCAGGTCGATGTCGGGCGTCTCGAACAGCGTCACCAGCAGTCGCACCCCCAGCCCGTCGAGGGCGCGGATCGCGGTGTCGAGCATGCCGTCGGCGCCGGTGGACGCAGTGGACGGCGCGAGCACGAGCAGCGGTCCGTCACCGGGCGGCGGTTCGAGAACGTTGTCGGCGGGTTCCCATACGAGCGGGCCGACGAGGTGCGCGTCGGACGGCCAGTCCGGGCGCGGCACCTCGAGCGCCGGCAGCGTCGCGATCATCCGTGCCGCCGGACCCGGATCGTCGAACGGCAGGCCGACGCTCGCGCGGGCCTCACCGCGCTGGGTCGTCCCCTTCCGCAACGCCGGCGCCGTCATCGCCCGCAGGATCGCGTCCCGGACCCGACCCCGCACACCGGTCCCGGCAGCGAGCCCGGACCCGATGGGCGGCAGCCCCTTCGACGGCAGGTACAGCGGGTGCGGGGACAACTCCACCCACGGGATCCCGAGCCGCTCCGCCGCCATGCCGCCGCCGACCGTGATGACGTCGGACACCACCAGATCCGGCGCCACCGCACGCATGTCCGGCAGCAGGGCCGTCGACACGTGCGCCGCCCGGGCGTGCAGTTTCGCGCCCGAATCGGCGTCGTCGTCGAACTCCCGCGGCGCGAGCCCCCCGAGCTTGCGAGCCTCGATCCCCTGATCCCGGGCGACGTCCAGCCAGCGTCCCGCCGAGAAGAACACCGGATCGTCACCCGCCGCAACAAGTTTCCGGCACAACGCCAGAGCGGGAACGGCATGCCCGGCCTCGGGCCCGGCGACAACGGCTACGCGCATCCGCCCAGCGTGCCACACGTCACAGTGTCACCCGCGCGAGTGGTCGTGCGGGACACCTGCAACGCGGGCTGTTGCTGCGATTCCTTCTCGACGGTCGGTGCAGCAACCGCCCACGGCGGATCACCCGCGCACGAGCGGCCCCAGGGTGCGGCCGGCGAGTTCGACGATTCCCGGCTGGTGCCCGTTGGTGACGAGGTTGACGATGATTCCGTCGACGCCGACGTCGAGTACCCGGGCCTGCACCTGTTCGGCCACCTCGTCGGGATTGCCGACGAACTGCCGGTCGGTGGCGGCGGCCCGCTCCTCCTCGGACAGTGCTTCCAGGTCGACGCCGCGCGAAAGCAGGAAGGTGCGCTGCATCTCGCGGGCCTTGTCGCCGTCCTCGTCGATCATCACGAACGCGAGGAAACTCGTCTCGAGTGTCGACCGGTCGCGGCCGGCCTCCTCGCACCGCCGTGCCAGGGCGTCGAGCTTGCGGGGCAGCTCGGCGGCGTTCGCGATGATGTTGAGGTGGTTCGCGTACCGGGCGGCGAGGCCGAACGTCTTCTTCTCGCCGCCACCGCCGAGCAGGATCGGCAGATCGTCCCGGATACGGGGTTCGTTGATCGCGGTCTCCGTGCGGTACCACGTGCCGTCGAACGTGGGGCGCTCCCCGCGGAGCATGGGGGCGATGATCTGCAGGGCCTCGTCGAGTCGCTCGAACCGGTCGGTGAACGTCCCGAACTCGAAACCGAGCTGCCGGTGTTCGAGTTCGAACCAGCCGGCCCCGATGCCCAGGACCGCCCGCCCGCCGCTGACCACATCGAGCGTCGACACCGTCTTGGCGAGGAGCGTCGGATTGCGGTACGTGTTGCCGGTGACGAGCGCCGACAACTGGACGGACTCGGTGGCCGCCGCGATCCCGGCGAGCGCCGTGTACGCCTCGAGCATCGGCTCGTCCGGCTCCCCGATCCCGGGCAGTTGATAGAAGTGGTCCATCACGAACACGGCGTCGAATCCGGCGGCCTCGGCCTCCCGGGCCTGGCGGACCACGGTGGGGAACAGGTCACGGACCGGTGTCTGATAGCTGAAGTTCGGCATCTGGTATCCCAGGCGAATACTCATGTCCGTCAACGGTACTCGCGCCGACCGCCGGACGCGGGCGGTTGCTGCGAATCCTTCTCGACGTTCCGTGCAGTAACCGCCCGCGGCGCCGGTCAGCCGCCCAGCGCTCGCTCCGCTGCCGCCACGGCGCGGTCCCGGTCGTCGGCGACGAGGCCGATGCGGGTGCGGCGGTCGAGGAGGTCGTCGACGTCGAGGGCGCCCTCGTGGCTGACGGCGAACGCGAGTTCGGCGTGGGTGACGTCGATACCGTCGGCGATCGGCGTCGGGTCCCCTGCTGCCGCAACGAGTTCCGCCTCGCTGCCGTAGCGGGCGACGAGGGACGCCGGCAGGTTCCGCGGTACCACCGCATCGGCGCCGACCGCAGGCAGCGCACGAGTCACACACGGGCCGGCAGGCAACCCGGACGCGGCGACTGCGGCGTCCACGGCGTCCTGCGCCATCTTCCGGTAGGTGGTGAGCTTGCCGCCGACGACACTGATCACCCCGGTCGACGAGCGCAGCACCGCATGGTTGCGGGACAGGTCGGCGGTCGCGCCGTCCCCCGAATCGAGCAGTGGGCGCAGCCCGGCGAACGCACCGAGAATGTCGGTGCGTCCGATCGGCGTGGCCAACGCGGTGTTCACGGTGTCGAGGAGGAACGCGATCTCCGACTCCGACGGGGTCGGCACGTCCGGGAGCGGCCCGTCGACGGCCTCGTCGGTGAGCCCCAGGTAGACGCGTCCGAGCTGCGCGGGCAGCGCGAACACGAACCGGTTCGTCTCCCCCGGGATCGGCACCGTCAGTGCGGCCGTCGGATTCCCGAGCAGCGCAGCCGGCAGCACCAGATGGGTGCCGCGGCTCGGCTTGAGACGGATGTCCGGGTCGACGTGGCCGGCCCACACTCCGGCCGCGTTCACCACGGCGCGGGGCCGGATCGTCGTCTCCTCGCCGGTGAGTTCGTCGCGCAACCGCACCGCGTCACCGGTCACGTCGTACGCGCCGACGCGGGTGAGGATCGACGCGCCGTACGACGCGGCGGTGCGCGCGAGGGCCACCACCAGGCGGGCGTCGTCGACGAGCTGACCGTCGTACGCGAGCAGGCCGCCGCGCAGACCGTCGCGGCGGACGGTCGGGGCGAGCCGGATCGCGTGCGCGGCATCGATCCGGCGGGACCGCGGCAGCACCGACGACGGGGTCCGCGCCGTGGCCCGCAGCGCGTCGCCGGCCAGGAAACCGGTTCGGACCAGTGCCTTCTCGAACGTTCCCACCGACGGCAGCAGCGGCACCAGCTGCGGCAGCGCCCGCACCAGGTGCGGTGCGGTGCGGGTCATGAGGATGCCGCGTTCGACGGCGCTCTCCCGCGCGATCCCGACGTTGCCGGACGCCAGGTAGCGCAGGCCGCCGTGTGCGAGTTTGGAACTCCACCGGCTGGTGCCGAACGCCAGGTCGTGCTTGTCGACGAGGACGGTCCGCAGGCCTCGCGACGCGGCGTCGAGGGCGGTACCGACGCCGGTGATGCCGCCGCCGATCACGAGGACGTCGACGTCGCCGCGGTCCCCGAGGTCCGCCAGTTCACGGCTGCGTCGGTCGGCGTTCAGCGCGGAGAGCGAATGGTCCGGCACGAGAGGTCCTCCTGGTTCGATCCGGCGCAGCTCAGCGCGGCGCGAGATACGCGTCGACGGCGAGAGCGAGTTCGGTGGTGAGGGGGTCGGCGGGCAGCACGTCGGCGATCATTCCGGCGGACTGGACGGCCGACTGCGCGATGAGCAGCACCATCGCCGCCAGGTGGGCGGGTTCCCCGGCGCGGATCGACCCGTCCTGCTGTCCGGCGGCGACGGTCTGGGACAGCAGGGCGACGATCGCGCGCTGGCTGGTGCCGATGCGTTCGACGATGTACGTCATGAGCAGATCCGGATCGGACCGCAGGATCTTCGCGAACAGCGGATGCTCCCGCACTCCGGCGGCCACTTCGACGACACCGCGGACCAGGCGGGTGCGGACCGGATCGTCGCCACCCATCTGCGGCACGACCGTTGCGATCTCCCGGGTGAGCAGATCGGCGACGACGGCACGGGTGTCGGGCCAGCGCCGGTAGACGGTCGGCCGGCTGACCCCGGCGCGGCGGGCGATCTCGGCGAGTGTCGTGCGCCGCAGACCGAAGTCGAGGATGCACGTCCGGGCCGCGTCGAGGATCAGGTCGTCGACCGACGACGTGACGGGCCCGGACGACACCGGTGAGTCGGAAACTTCGTTACAACTAGACATTTCATGTAACACTGTAATGCATGTCGGATGCCTTCGTCCCCGAGTTCCCCACCACCGCCGCCCCCACAATGGAGTGGGACGCCTGGGGTGTCGCCGAGTCCCGGCGCACCCTGTCCGAGCAGGTCACCACGCTGCTGCAGCAAGCACTCGGGGTGTCGGCCGAGCAGTCGCCGCCGCCGTCCGAGACCGACACCGTACTGCGTCCGAGCGCTCTCGCACCTGCTCTCGCCGACGCCCTCACCGGACTGCTCGGCAGCGACCACGTCCGCACCGACGACGCGATCCGGTTGCGCCACGCCGGCGGCAAGAGCACCCCGGACCTGCTGCGCCGCAAGGCCCCCGACGCGCAGGACGCCCCCGACGCGGTGCTGCTGCCCGGCAGCCACGACGAGGTGCTGGCGCTGCTGCGGTTCTGCGCCGCAGAGCAGATCGCGGTCGTCCCGTTCGGTGGCGGCACGTCCGTCGTCGGCGGGGTGGACCCGGAACGCGGCCGATTCGGTGCCGTCGTGTCCCTCGATCTGCGTCGCCTGAACGCGCTCGTCGACGTCGACGCGGTGTCGGGTGTCGCGACGCTGCAGGCCGGGGTGACCGGCCCGCAGGCCGAGCAGCTCCTCGGCGCCCACGGGTTCTCCCTCGGACACTTCCCGCAGAGTTTCCAGTTCGCCACGATCGGCGGATTCGCGGCGACCCGCTCGTCGGGTCAGGCCTCGGCCGGCTACGGGCGCTTCGACGACATGGTCGAGTCGCTGCGGGTCGCGACCCCGTCCGGCAGCCTCGACCTGGGCCGTGGTCCGGCGTCGGCGGCGGGCCCGGACCTGCGGGAGCTGTTCGTGGGTTCGGAGGGCACGCTCGGCATCGTCACCGAGGTGACGGTGCGGGTGCATCCGGTTCCGGAGCGCACCGGCTACCGGGCGTGGTCGTTCCCCGACTTCGCGACCGGCGCCGACGCCCTGCGCGCCGTCGTCCAGTCCGGGTCGGCGCCCACCGTGATGCGGCTGTCCGACGAGGCCGAGACCGGCATCAACCTGGCGCTGGCCGGTGACATCGGCGGCGACAGCCCCACCGCCGGTTGTCTCGCGATCACGACGTTCGAGGGCACCGACGCCCACGTCGAGGCCCGTTCCGCGGAGGTGAACGCGATCCTCGCCGCGGCCGGTGGCACGTCCCTCGGTGAGGAACCGGCCCGCCAGTGGGAGCACGGCCGCTTCGACGCCCCCTACCTGCGGGACGCACTGCTGAACGCGGGCGCGATCGCCGAGACCCTCGAAACCGCGACCCGCTGGTCCAACCTGGCGAACCTGCGCGCCGCGGTCACGGCAGCGCTCACGGAGTCCTTGGGCGAGCAGGGCACCCCGGCGCTGGTGATGTGCCACATCTCGCACACCTACCGGACGGGGGCGTCGCTGTACTTCACCGTCGTGTGCGCGCAGGCCGCCGACCCGCTCACCCAGTGGGCGACGGCGAAGAAGGCTGCGGGTGACGCGATCGTGGCGGCGGGCGGCACCATCACCCACCATCACGCCGTCGGACGCGACCACCGGCCGTGGATGGGCGCCGAGATCGGCGACCTCGGCAGCCGGGTGCTGCGCGCCGTGAAGAACGAACTCGACCCCGCCGGAATCCTCAACCCCGGCAAGCTGATCCCATGATCCGCTCGGTCACCGTCCTCACCAACCCGGCCGCCGGCAGCGGACACGCACCGGCCGCGGCCGCCGCGGCGGTGGCACGGTTACGGGAGCGCGGCGTCACGGTCACCGAGATCGCCGGCGTCGACGCCGACGACGCCCTCGCTCTCGCCCGGCGGGCCGTCACCGCCGGTACCGACGTCCTCGTCGCCGCCGGCGGTGACGGACTCGTCCACATCGCGTGGCAGGCGTTGACCCAGACCGGTACCCCGCTCGGGATCGTGCCCGGCGGCACCGGCAACGACCACGCCCGCCTGTTCGGCATTCCCGTCGACGATCCGGTCGCCGCCGCCGACATCGTCGCCGACGGGCAGATCGCGACCGTCGACCTGGCCCGCGCCGGAGACCAGTGGTTCGGCACCGTCCTGTCCAGCGGATTCGACGCCCTCGTCACCGACCGCGCCAACCGGATGCGGTGGCCGCGCGGGCCGATGCGCTACAACCTCGCGATGCTCGTCGAACTGGCCCAGCTGAAACCGATCCCCTACCGGCTCGTTCTCGACGACCGCACGATCGACCTCGACGCCACCATGGTGTCGGTCGGCAACGGCACCTCGTACGGCGGCGGCATGCTCATCACCCCGAACGCGAAACTCGACGACGGGCTCCTCGACGTCACCATCGTCGCCGCAGGCAACCGGCTGAAACTGGTGCGCCTGTTCCCCACCGTCTACAAGGGCACCCACATCCACCTCGACGAGGTGCAGACCTTCCGGACCCGCACCCTGCGGCTCGAGACCGGCAGTCCCGTCACCTCGTACGCCGACGGCGAGTTCGTCGGACAGTTGCCGATCGACGTCGAGGCCGTACCGGGAGCCGGACGGGTCGTCGTCGGGGCGCCGGTGACCTGACCGGCGCGACCGGACTCAACCGCCGAACACGTACAGCTCGAAGCCGACGGCCCGTTCGGCGTCGAATCCCGGCTTCGGCCCGGTCGCCATCTCGACCTGACGGACCGCCTGTTCCCGGACCGAATCGGGGCTCAGCGCCTCGAGGTAGGCGCGGTGTTCGCACAGCGACTGCACGGCCCGTTCCACGGTCGCGGTGACGTCGACGGCGTGCGTGATCCCGACCATCGCGTTGACCGCAGCCCACCGCACCCCCGTCCACGGCGGTTCGGTGAGCTCCGGGAAGATCCACTCGTTCGCGGCGTCGGCGACGGCGTCGAGGGCCGCCGACCCGACCGCTCGATGGTCGGCGCTGTTGAGGAAGCCCGGCCCCCACGTCTCGCGGTGGTTCATCGTCACCACCATCTCCGGGCGGTGCCGGCGGATGACGCGGGCCAGATCCATCCGTAGCTGCGGACCGTATTCGATCCGGCCGTCCGGGTAGCCGAGAAACTCGACCTGCGTCACCCCGACCACCACGGCCGAGCGGCGCTGCTCCGCCTCCCGCAGTGCTGCGCACTCGCGCGGATGCAGTCCGGCGATCCCCGCCTCGCCGCTGGTCACCAGCGCATACCGCACGTCCTTGCCCTGCTCGGTCCAGTGCGCCACGGCCGCTGCGGCCCCGTACTCGATGTCGTCGGGATGCGCGACGATCACCAGCCCGCGCTGCCAGTCCTCGGGAATCGGCTCCATGATCGTCATCATGCCCCGGCCGGCCGCCGGGCGCAGTGCTTACCGACCCCGTCAGAACCTGGAACGGTCGGCGCTGCTGTTGCTCCCCGACATCGCCTTGAACAGCATGTAGAGACCGAAGACGACCGCACTGACCGCGAGAATCCAGAACAGGCCCTTCACGAGTGCCCCGATCAGCGCGAACGCGATCCACACCAGCGCCACGACACCGACAATCTTCCAGAACACGACAATCCTCCTGATTAGTTCTCGTCGCCGATCCTACCGGCGGCGACCCCTCGATCGTGGCACGCGAGAACCAGGAAAGCACCAGCTCAGCGGCAAGATCAGGGAAAGATGGGGGTTCACCCTGAGGACCTCGACCGGCCATCCGGTGGGGCTGGCCTTCCGCTGCGGGCCACTCCCTGGCATAAGCTCGCGAGGTTGGACCGGATCGGTCCCGTTCGTGAACACCCGAGGAGCAGTCGATAGCCGTGTCGCCGACATCCCAGCCGGGCACCCCCCGCAACACCGCCCGTGATCTCGCGCAGATCGCCGTCTTCGCCGCCCTCATCGTCGCCCTGGGCCTGCCCGGCACGATCGCCATCGGCGGCTCCGCCGTCCCCATCACACTGCAGAGCCTCGGCGTCATGCTCGCCGGAGCCCTCCTCGGCCCCCGCAAGGGCACCCTGTCGGTCCTCACCGTCATCGTCCTCGGCCTCGCCCTGCCCGTCCTCGCCGGCGGCCGCACCACGCTCGTGTCCCTGTCCAGCCCCACCGCCGGATTCCTCGTCGGCTGGCTGCCCGCCGTCGCGGTCATCGGCTGGCTCAGCTACCGGATGCTGCCGAAGTACAACGTGTTCGCCGGTGTCGCGATCAACCTGCTCGGCGGCGTCGCCGTCCTCTACGCATTCGGGATCGCCGGCATGCTGCTGCGCACCGACATGACCCTCACCGCCGCGTTCGCCGCCAACGTCACGTTCCTGCCCGGCGACGCCGCCAAGGCCGTCGTCGCCGCCGTCGTCGCCGCCCAGGTGCATCGCGCCTACCCCGCGCTCGCCGCGTCCCGGCGGATCCCGGCCGCCGCGGCCGCCGACGCCGCCTGACCGCTCCCCTCATGAGCGAGATCCGATTCGACGCCGTCCGCCACGCCTACGGTGAGCGCAGCGTGCTCACCGGAATCGACCTCACCCTCACCGAACAGCGCATCGGCATCATCGGCGCGAACGGCAGCGGGAAATCCACCCTGTCCCGGATGATCAACGGTCTGGTCACCCCCACGTCCGGCACCGTCACCGTCGACGGTCTCGACACCGCCCGCAAGGGCCGCCAGGTGCGCCGCACCGTCGGCTTCGTGTTCACCGACCCCGACCACCAGATCGTCATGCCGACCGTGTCGGAGGACATCGCGTTCTCGCTGCGCCGCAGCGGCCTGAGCAAGGCCGAACGCGCCGACCGGGTCGCCGGGGTGCTCGCCGACTTCGGCCTGTCCGGGCACGCCGACCACCCCACCCACCTGCTGTCGGGAGGCCAGAAGCAACTGCTGGCCCTCGCCGCGGTCATGGTCACCGAACCGGACGTCATCGTCGCCGACGAACCCACCACACTGCTCGACCTGCGCAACGCCCGACTGATGCGCCGCACCCTCGCCGGGCTGCGCCAGCAACTCGTCGTCGTCACCCACCACCTGGATCTGCTCGACGACTTCGACCGGGTCGTCGTGATCGACTCCGGAACCGTCGCCGCCGACGGGCCGCCCCGCGAGTCCATCGCGTTCTACCGGGACCTGATCGGGTGACGACACTCGGCCTGTACACACCGGGACGATCGCTGCTGCACCGGCTGCCCCCCGGACCGAAACTGGTCACGATGATCGTGGCGATCGCGGCGGTGACGATCCTGGTGCGCCACCCGTGGCAGCTGCTGCCCGTCCTCGCAGTGGTCACCGGCCTCTACGCACTCTCCCGCATCCCGGCCCGGGTGGCGTTCGCGCAACTGCGCCCCCTGCTGTGGCTGCTGCTGTTCATCGGCGCCTTCCAGGTGGTGTTCACCGGATGGGCACGGGCCGCCGTCGTGTGCGGCACGATCGTGGTCGCGGTCGCGCTCGCCGCCCTCGTCACCCTCACCACCCGCGTTTCCGACATGCTCGACACCATCAGCCGGGCCCTGCAACCCCTGCGCCGGATCGGGGTGAACCCGGACCGTGCCGGGCTGGTCCTGGCGATGACCCTGCGCTGCATTCCCCTGCTGACCGGGATCGTCGCGCAGGTGTCCGACGCCCGCAAGGCCCGCGGCCTGGGCTTCTCGCTGCGCGCGTTCGCCGTCCCCGTCGTGGTGTCGGCACTGATGACCGCGGAAGCCATGGGCGACGCCCTCGCTGCCCGCGGCGTCGACGACTGACCTGCAGGACAGTGCGAACTGCCCTACCGGCCGAACCGTCGGTCGATCTCGCCGACCTCACCGAGCGCGTCCGCCCAGCCCTCGAGCCGCTCGGACGCCGACAGCAACTCCTCCCGCTGCCGATCCAGCAGCGTGTACGACGGCGACTGCGCCGGCGCGGTCATTTTCGCGGCCACCGTCACCAGCCCCTCGAACTGAGCCACCCCGTCGTCGAGACGCGCGACCGCCGCCCGAATCGACCGGTCCAGATGCGGAGCCGCGGCATGGGTGCTGCGGGCCGCGTCCTCCAACGCCACGACGTCCGTCGCCACCGCCCGTAACGCGGCCGCCGCAGTACGGGCCGTCTCCCCCGTGTGATCCAGTTCGGCCACGTCGACCAGAGCGGACCTGCCCAGCACCGCGGACAACCGGTCCAGACTGTGCTCGGCCTGCGCGAGCCGTTCCATCGGCGCGCGAGCCACCGAACCGGCCGGCGGCAACGGGGGACGTGCCGCGGCCGACGCGGGCAGCGGGGCCGCGGTCAACCGACGGTAGGTTCCGACGGCCAGTACCGCCGGAACCGCGAACAAGGCCGCCGTGCCGCCCGTCGCGACCACCGCCCAGTCGGGAGCCGACGCCACCGCGAGCGTGACGGTACCCACGGCTCCCGCCCCGGACGCCACCCCGAACCGAGTGGCTCGTCGGCGGGCCCGGCGACGCTTGCGGAGCGCCCGCTCCCGGGGATCCGACCAGCGCCGCACCGTCTCGGCGACGGTGCCGCGGACGTCACGCAGCACGCTCTGTGCGTCCACCGACGCGAAAACGGCCGACCGGGAACGTTTCCCGGGCCGGCCGTCTCTCGTGGCGCTCATCGAACCAGTGTGCCCACCGGCTACTGCGCGGTGGTTTCGCCGTTCGGCTGCTGCGGTGCGGCGGCCGGGGTCGGCGTGCTCGCGGTGGTGCCACCGGACGGCAGCGCATCGCCCTTCATCGAGGCCCGGATCTGCTCGAGACGGCTGTGGCCGGCCATCTGCACGCTCGCCTGCTGCACTTCCATCATGCGGCCCTGCACCGAGTTCTGGGCCAGTTCCGCGGCACCGAGAGCGTTGGCGTACCGCTGCTCGATCTTCTCGCGGACCGCGTCCAGGCTCGGGGTGTTGCCCGGCGCCTGCAGCGTCTGGTCCATCGACCGCAGCGAATCGGACACCCGCTCCTGCATCTTGGCCTGCTCGAGCTGGCTGAGCAGCTTGGTGCGCTCGGCGACCTTCGCCTGCAGAGTCATCGCGTTCTGCTCGACGGCCTTCTTGGCCTGGGCGGCGGCCTGCAGCGCCTGGTCGTGCAGAACCTTGAGGTCCTCGACCGACTGCTCGGCCGTCACCAACTGCGCAGCGAACGCCTCGGCGGCGTTCGTGTACTGGATCGCCTTCTCGTTGTCGCCGGCGGTAGCGGCCTGATCGGCGAGGGTGACAGCCTGACGCGCGTTGGCGTTGAGCTTCTCGACCTCGTCGAGCTGACGGCTCAGCTTCATCTCGAGCTGACGCTGATTGCCGATGACCGACGCAGCCTGCTGGGACAGGGCCTGATGCTGACGCTGAGCGTCCTCGATCGCCTGCTGAATCTGAACCTTGGGGTCGGCCTTCTCATCAATCTTGGAATTGAAGAGCGCCATGAGGTACTTCCATCCCTTGACGAAAGGATTAGCCATGGTTTGATCCTGCCTCCATCTGCTGCGCCGCGACTCGCGCGACCCGATGCGCGACCGTCACGCATCGAACTCGGTATTGGCCCTGCCCTGCTCGTCCGATCACGAACCACTGTCGGGACGGCCGTGATCATCACTGTCGAATCTATCTGTTTCCCGCCGTCCGCGAAACGACTAGGCGGCAGCCAACGCCCGCGCGGTGGGCGCGGGAATGACGACCCGAGTGTCCTGCGCGATACGCCCGCTCACCGCTGCATCGGTCACACTGCCACGCTCGGCGGCGCCGCGGGCCCCGACCATCCGGGAATCGCCGACCGCGAGGGATTCACTCACGTCGACCAGCACCTCGGACAAGGGAACCTCGAGTGCATCGCAGATCGCGGCGAGCAATTCGCTCGACGCCTCCTTGCGGCCGCGTTCGATCTCGGACAGATAGCCGAGGCTCACGCGCGCGCTGTTCGACACCTCGCGCAGGGTTCGGCTCTGCGAAACGCGGGTGCGTCGAAGACTGTCACCGATTGCCTCACGCAATAGCAGCGCCATCTCGCTCCTCCTTCATCCGATACCCCACTCGTGAATTCAAACGCACGAGCGCAAGCGATTGGTTCCCGAAACCCTATCGCGCCGCGCGTTCGAGTAATCCAGACACCGCCGCACGAACGCTTCCGATTCTGATCGTCCACCGGTCCCCCGACAGATCGAGCTCGGTGACCGCGGTTCCGCCGGGTCCGGCGATCCCCACGAACACGGTGCCCGGACGGTGCCCGTCCTGCGGGTCCGGTCCGGCCACTCCGGTCAGTCCGACGCCCCAGTCGGCCCCGCACCGACGCGCAGCCCCCTCCGCGAGCTGGGCCGCAGTGCGCCGGGACACGGGCCCGTCGTGGGCCAGCACGTCGCCGTCGACACCCGCGAGTGCCCCCTTGAGGTCGGTGGCGTAGACGATCAGACCGCCACGCAGCACCGTACTTGCTCCGGGCACCCCGGCGAGTGTCGCGGCGAGCAGTCCCGCGGTGAGCGATTCGGCCGTCGCGACCGTCTCCCCACGCCGGCACAGTACCGCGACGACGTCGGCCGCCGGAATCGACGCGGTGAGCGGGTCGCTCACGCGCTCGGACGCCCGACGCCGGCCCGCAGGCGCACCGCCTGCACCACATAGTCCAGTCCGGTCGCCACCGTGAGGACGACCGCGAGCCCCATCAGTCCGGCCGTGAACGGGGCGAACCCGTCGGGCAGCGGCGCCAGGTAGAACCCGATCGCCACCGACTGCACGAGGGTCTTGAGCTTGCCGCCCCGGCCGGCGGGAATCACACCGTGCCGCAGGACTGCGAACCGCATGAGCGTGATGCCCAGTTCCCGGGCCGCGATGATGCCGGTCACCCACCACGACAGGTCCCCGAGCAGCGACAGTCCGACGAGGGCCGCACCGATGAGCGCCTTGTCGGCGATCGGGTCGGCCATCTTCCCGAAGTCGGTGACGAGTCCCCGGCTGCGGGCCAGCTGGCCGTCGATCCGGTCGGTGACGGCGGCGATCGCGAAGATCGCGGTCGCCGCGATCCGCCAGCCCGTCGACTGTCCGTCGTCGACGAACAACGCGACCAGGAACACCGGGACCAACGCGATCCGCAGCACGGTGAGGACGTTCGCGATGTTCAGCAGGGGAACCGGTGTGTGGCCGGCTACGCCGTCGACAGGTTGCGCGCCGGCAGCAGCCGCCACGTCACGGCGTGGCGCGGTCACGGCCGCACCGATCGAACGGAACGCCCCGGCACACCCGGAACGAACAGGACGTGGAGTGGGGTGATGGATCGGGGCGGCACACTGCCCACAATATCGGTTGAGGTGATGACTACTGTGCACCACATGACATCTGGAACTCCGGCGGCAGGCACGAACGACGCTGAAGGGATGCGGGTGCGGCGCGCGCGCACCTCGGATGTGCCGGAGATCAAGCGTCTCATCGACATCTACGCGGGCAAGATCCTGCTCGAGAAGAACCTCGTGACGCTGTACGAGTCGGTGCAGGAATTCTGGGTGGTCGAGCAGGCGGGCACCGTCGTCGGCTGCGGGGCCATGCACGTGCTGTGGTCCGACCTCGGCGAGGTCCGGACGGTCGCCGTGGATCCACAGGTCAAGGGGCGCGGCGCAGGTCACCTCGTGGTCGACAAGCTCATCGACGTCGCCCGTGAACTCGAACTCGAGCGACTGTTCGTGCTCACGTTCGAGGTGAACTTCTTCGCCAAGCACGGCTTCGCGGAGATCGAGGGCACCCCCGTCACCGCCGAGGTGTACGCGGAGATGTGCCGGTCCTACGACACGGGTGTCGCCGAGTTCCTGGACCTGAGCTACGTCAAACCGAACACGCTGGGCAACACGCGGATGCTGCTCACGCTCTGACGCCCTTCACCACCACGACCGGGATCGAGGAATCATGCCGCTGTTCATCGTCCAGTACACGTACGCGCCGGAGAAGTCCGCGCAGCGCGACGACCACCGCACCGACCACCGAGCGTGGCTCGCCGACCTGGTACGTCGCGGTGTCGTCCGGTCGTCGGGTCCGTTCGCCGACGGCAGCGGCGCCTCGATGACCGTCGAGGCCGCGACGGCGGACGAGGTGCGCGACCTGTTCGACCAGGATCCGTTCGCGCACCTCGGCCTCGTCGAGGACCGGACGATCCGGGAATGGATCCCGGTCTTCGGTGTCTTCGTGCAGTAGGCCCGCCGCGCGGTCCGCCCCACCGGAACACGCCGGCCGGGTCACCCCGGCCGGCGTTCCGACTAGTGGACGGTCGAGTCGTCGGACTTGTTGCGCGTCTTGATCAGGCTCGCCACCGCGGTCACCACCAGTACGCCGAGAATGATGCTCAGCGACATGACGGTGGAGATCTCGGGGACCGCGATGTGCTCGCCGCCGTTGACGAACGGCAGCGTGTTCTCGTGCAGCGCGTGCAGGACCAACTTGACGCCGATGAACGCCAGGATGATCGACAGACCGTAGGACAGGTACACCAGGCGTTCGAGCAGGCCCCCGATGAGGAAGAACAGCTGCCGCAGCCCCATGAGCGCGAACGCGTTGGCGGTGAACACCAGGTAGGGCTCCTGGGTGAGGCCGTAGATCGCCGGGATCGAATCGAGCGCGAACAGGACGTCGGTGAAGCCGATGACGATCAGCGCGAGCAGTAGCGGGGTGGCGACACGCTTGCCGTCGATCTTCGTGACGAGCTTGTCACCGTCGTACTCCTCGGTGGTCGGCAGGAACCGCTTCGCGAGGGTGATGATCCGGCTCTCCCGCTGCTCCTCGG
This sequence comes from Prescottella sp. R16, assembly GCF_030656875.1. Classification (NCBI taxonomy): domain Bacteria; kingdom Bacillati; phylum Actinomycetota; class Actinomycetes; order Mycobacteriales; family Nocardiaceae; genus Rhodococcus; species Prescottella sp. R16. The sequence goes on along the minus strand of NZ_CP130943.1, from coordinate 1,814,488 downwards.
ACTCGGCCTCGTGACCTGCATCCTTGATGAGCTTGACCGCGGTGTAGATCAGGAACGCGCCGAACAGGTAGAACACCCAGCTGTAGGTGTTGATCGCGGCCGCTCCGACGGCGATGAAGACACCGCGCAGCACGAGCGCCATGACGATGCCGATGAGCAGGACCTTCTGCTGGTACTGCCGGGGCACCGAGAACGTCGCCATGATGATCACGAAGACGAACAGGTTGTCCACGGACAACGCCTTCTCGGTGACGTAACCGGCGAAGTACTCACCGCCGAACGTCGTGCCCCAGATCGACATCACGACGAGTCCGAAGATGATCGCGATGCCGATGTAGACGGCGGACCAGAACGCTGATTCGCGGAAGCTCGGAGCGTGCGGGGTGCGCACGTGCGCGAAGAAGTCGAAGACGAAGAGTCCGAGGATCACCACACAGGTGACGATCCAGACGAGGGGGGAGACGTGCATCAGCTATTGACCTCCGGTAGGTATGTTGAACCCCCGGAGGTCTCTCCCGCAGATGCTCGACCGAGAGGCCGAGCGCATCTACCGACAGAACCGGACCGACAACGGTGTCGATCGTGTTGACGAGTCTGTCGCAGGATTGGGGATACTCCCCTCCTAAGTGATTCCTATTGAACCACACGCACACGACAGCCGTTTAAATCGGGCAAAACAGTCAGCTGTCGTCGGCTGTTTCAGGGTCTCCGCCACGGATCGACCACAGCAGGCCCTCGAGTTCGTCCGGCTTGATCAACACTTCACGCGCCTTCGATCCCTCACTCGGGCCGACGACACCACGGGTCTCCATCAGGTCCATCAGGCGACCGGCCTTCGCGAAACCCACCCGCAGCTTGCGCTGCAGCATCGACGTGGAACCGAACTGGCTGGACACGACCAACTCCACCGCCTGCAGCAACACGTCCATGTCGTCGCCGATGTCGGGGTCGACATCCTTCTTCTCCCCCGCCTTCGCCGCCGTCACACCCTCGGTGTACTCGGGTTCGGCCTGATTCTTGGTGAAGTCGACGACCGCGGCGATTTCCTCGTCGGTGATGAACGCGCCCTGCATGCGAACCGGCTTGCCCGCCCCCATCGGCAGGAACAGGCCGTCACCCATACCGATGAGCTTCTCGGCGCCAGGCTGGTCCAGAATGACCCGCGAATCGGTCAACGACGAGGTCGCGAACGCCAACCGGGACGGCACATTCGTCTTGATCAGACCGGTGACGACGTCGACCGACGGCCGCTGCGTCGCGAGCACCAGGTGGATACCGGCGGCACGCGCCTTCTGCGTGATCCGGACGATCGCCTCCTCGACGTCGCGCGGCGCGGTCATCATCAGGTCGGCGAGCTCGTCGACGATCGCGAGGATGTACGGGTACGGCTTGTAGACGCGTTCACTTCCCAGCGGGGCCGTTATCTCCCCGGACTTGACCTTCTTGTTGAAGTCGTCGATGTGCCGGACACGGCTGGCCTGCATGTCCTGGTAGCGCTGCTCCATCTCCTCGACGAGCCACGCCAGCGCCGCCGCCGCCTTCTTCGGCTGTGTGATGATCGGCGTGATCAGGTGCGGGATGCCCTCGTACGGGGTCAGTTCCACCATCTTCGGGTCGATCAGGATCATCCGGACCTCGTCCGGGGTGGCCCGCTGCAGCAGTGACACCAGCATCGAGTTGACGAAGCTCGACTTACCGGACCCGGTGGAACCGGCGACCAGCAGGTGCGGCATCTTCGCGAGGTTGGCGCTCACGAAGTCACCCTCGATGTCCTTGCCCAGGCCGATGACCAGTGGGTGATGGTCCTTGCGGGTCGACGGTGCCGCGAGCACGTCCGCCAGGCGCACCATCTCCCGATCCGAGTTGGGCACCTCGATACCGACCGCCGACTTACCGGGGATCGGCGCGAGCAGGCGCACGTTGTCGGTGGCCACCGCGTACGCGATGTTGCGGTGCAGCGCGGTGATCTTCTCGACCTTCACACCGGGGCCGAGCTCCACCTCGTAGCGGGTGACCGTGGGGCCCCGGGTGTAGCCGGTGACGGCCGCGTCGATCTTGAACTGCTGCAAGACCTCGGTGATCGCCTCGATCATCGCGTCGTTCGCGGCACTGCCCAGCTTGGGCGGGTCCCCTTCGACGAGCAGCGACATCGGCGGCAGCGCGTAATCGCCCTCCACCACCCGGTCCGGGACGAACGCATCGTCGTTCTTCTCCGGTGCCGGCGGCGGGGGCGTCGGGGCCGGGGTCGGCGGTGGGGTGACGCGGGCCCGCGGCTTCGGCCGCGGGGCCGGTTCGGGTTCGGGCACCGGCTCCGGTTCGGGCTCCGGTGGTGTCGGCAGGCCGTCCGGGTCGCCCGGATCCCACAGCCCGAGCACCTCGGTGGCGGTGTCCTCGTGAACCTCGTCGGTCGGATAGTTCTGGGCCGGGGTGCGGCGGCGGGGGCTGCGGCGCGCCGGGCGCGCGGGCTCGCGGCCGCCGTCGACGGGGTAGCCGTCGGCGTCGAACAGGGCCGGGTCGGCGGTGTCGCCGTAGTCGTGGTCCTCGTCGAAGTCGGGATCGTCGGCGTGGTCGTACGCGTAGTCGTCGTGGTAAGACGTGCCGAACCACGACCGCAGCCGGTCCGGCACCTCCCGGACGGTGGTGCCGGTGAGCAGCAGGACACCGAAGAACATCGCGAGCAGCAGCAACGGCACCGACAGCCACGGGGTGAGGCCGTCGGTGAGCGGGCCGGCGACGACATAGCCGACGATGCCGGCGGCGTCGGGCCAGCCCGCGGACGTCGACGGGGCCCCGGCGGCGATGTGCCACAACCCGACCGCGGGCAGGCCCACGAGCAGTGAGCCGAGGATGAGCCGGGACCGGATGTCGGGTTTCGGTTCGGTGCGCATGAGGACGACGGCGACCACGACACCGAGGATCGGCAGGACCGCGGCCACTGCACCGACGACGGCACGCACACAGGTTTCGATGAACTCGCCGACCGGGCCGCCCGCCGAGAACCACATGCCACCGGCGATGACGACGGCGACCGCGATGAGTCCGAGTGCGATGCCGTCCCGTCGGTGTCCGTGTTCGATGTCGGCGGCCTTGCCGACCGTGCGGGTGGTGGCGCCGACGCCCTTGGCGACCATCGACCAGCCGGCGCCGATACCGCGGCCGACGGACGCCGCGAACGTGCCCGCGTTGCGGGAGGACTTACCGGCCGGTCGCCGGCCCCCCTTTCCGGCCGCAGGTTTGCGTGACGTGCCCGTCGTGCGTGAAGCGGCCTTGCGCGGGGCCGACTTCCGGGGCGCCGACGCGCCACCGGAGCGACTGCCCGCACGGGTGCCCGACGCCGAGGCGCGGGTCGAGGAGGTCGAGCGGGCACGGGACCGCGATGTGGATGCTGTGGAACCCGATCCGCGGGCGCTCGCCTTTCCTGCCATACCGGTCAGGTTAGTCCCTGGCACCCCATCGGGACCATCTGCAACACTCGCAACACCGTTCCACCTGCGTCGACGCCGGGCGCGGACCGGGACGCGTCAGATACCCCGATCGAGTGCCCTGACCGACGTCACATCGTCGGCGGCGCCGTCGAACTCGACACGGACCCGGTCCCGGCCGAACGCGTGCAGCAGCAGTTCGGCCGCTTCCCCGCGCAGGATCACTGCACGTGCGCCCGCCGAGTGGACGGTCGCCTTCTTCCCGTCCGGCCGTTCGAGAATCACGGTCACCGGCGCCTTGCGGTAGCTGCGCCGCCCGATTCCGGACGCGAGCCGCCACAGTTTGTCCTGCATGCCGGGTGGGAGGTCCCGCACCGACCAGTCGTCGCCGGCGCGTCGCACGTCCTCGTGGTGGACGAACATCTCGGTGAGGTTGGCCTGCTCGTCGAGCAGTCGGAACGGCGACCAGATCGGCGGGCCGGAGTCGACGTCGCCGAGCAGGTCGTCCCACGCCCGCGCGGCGAGGGACTGTTGTACGCGGGCGGTGTGCCCGGCCAGTGCCGGGATCATGATGCCGGGGGTGGCGTCGAGTCGACGCTCCCGCAGGACGAGGTGGGCGGCGAGGTCGCGGACCGTCCAGTCGCCGCACAGGGTCGGTGCGTCGGGTCCGACGGTGCGCATCGTCTCGACCAGGGCGTGGCGTTCGTCACGGGCGTAGGGCACGCCCCACGGTAACCCGGAAACAGCGACGAGGGCGGTTGCTGCGCGGGCCTCTCGGCCGATGTCGCAGCAACCGCCCTCGTCGGCAGCTCGGATCGGGGCCGGTTACGGCACCCCGATGACGGTGGGCACGATCATCGGGCGGCGGCGGTACTTCTCCGCTACCCAGCGGCCCACGATGCGGCGCACGGCCTGCGCGATGCGGTGGGTGTCGTTGATGCCCTCCGAGGCGAGGTCGCCGAGAACCTTGTCGACGAGACGCGCCGCCTCGGCCAGCGCCTGCGGGTCGTCGGAGAAGCCGCGGCCACTGACCTCGGGTTCGCTGACGGCCCGGCCGGTCTCGTTGTCGATGGCCACGGAGATCGAGATGAAGCCGCCCTCTCCCAGGATGAGGCGGTCGGACAGTGTGGAGTCGCCGACATCGCCCACGCTGTTGCCGTCGACGTAGACCATGCCGACCGGGACGCGGCCGACGATCTCGGCGAGCCCGTCGACCATGTCGACGACGACGCCGTCCTCGGCGAGCACGATCCGCTCCTCCGGCACACCCGTCGCCGCGGCCAGCGCCGCGTTGGCACGCAGGTGCCGCCATTCGCCGTGCACGGGCATCGCATTGGTGGGACGCACCGCGTTGTACAGGTACAGCAGTTCGCCGGCGGACGCGTGACCCGACACGTGGACCTTCGCGTTCTGCTGTGTGACAACGGTGGCGCCGCGCTTGGCGAGACCGTTGACGACCGCGAACACCGAGTTCTCGTTGCCGGGGATCAGCGACGACGCGAGCACGACGAGGTCGTTGGCCTGGACGTTGATCTGCCGGTGCTCGCCGCGCGCCATCCGGGACAGCGCCGACAGCGGTTCGCCCTGGGATCCGGTGGAGATCAGCACGAGCCGGTCGTCGGGCAGGTTGGCGGCGGTGTCGAGATCGACGACGACGCCGTCCGGCACCGACAGGTAGCCGAGGTCCTGCGCGATCTGCATGTTGCGGACCATCGAGCGGCCCACGAACGCGATCCGGCGGTTGTAGCGCACGGCGACGTCGACGACCTGCTGGATGCGGTGCACGTGGCTCGCGAACGACGCGACGATGACCCGCTGGGTGGCCTTGCCGATGACGTTGTCGAGGACGCCGCCGATCTCGCGTTCGGGGGTGACGAAGCCGGGGACCTCGGCGTTGGTGGAGTCGACGAGGAACAGGTCGACACCCTCGTCACCGAGCCGGGAGAATCCGGCGAGGTCGGTGAGCCGGCCGTCGAGGGGCAGCTGGTCGAGCTTGATGTCGCCGGTGTGCAGGACGATGCCGGCGGACGTGCGGATCGCGACGGCGATCGCGTCGGGGATCGAGTGGTTGACGGCGAAGTACTCGCAGTCGAACGGTCCGTGGCTGGTCTTGTCGCCCTCGACGACCTCGACGAGGTTGGGGCGCTGCCGGTGCTCACGGCACTTGGCGGCGACGAGCGCGAGCGTGAACTTGGCGCCGACGACAGGGATGTCGGGACGCAGGCGCAGCAGGAACGGCACGGCACCGATGTGGTCCTCGTGTCCGTGGGTGAGGACGATCGCCTCGACGTCGTCCATCCGGTCCTCGATGTACCGGAAGTCCGGGAGGATGAGGTCGACGCCGGGTTGCTGGTCCTCGGGGAACAGGACGCCGCAGTCGACGATGAGCAGCTTGCCCTGGTGCTCGAAAACCGTCATGTTGCGGCCGATCTCGCCGATGCCGCCGAGCGCGACGACTCGCAGGCCGTTCTTCGGGGCCTTCGGCGGCAGGCCGAGCCGGTCGGTGGGGTCGGCGGCGACGGGGGCGACCGGGGCCTTCGCGCGTCCACCACCACGACGGGAACGGCGCCCGTTCGACTTCGAGGCGGCGCCCTTGGCGGCTTCGCTCTTGGGTGCGGCCGGGGTTTCGGCGGCGGCGGGGGCCACGGCAGGTTCCGGGGCGGGTGCTGCGGCGGGTTCCGGGGCGCGCTGGGCCCGTTCGGTGTCGGTCATCGGCGGGCCGGCCTGACGGGAGGCGCTGCGGCGACGGGGCGGGCGGCTCATGCGAGCACCCCCGCGGCGTGAAGTTCTGCGGCCAGGACGTCGAGTTGTTCGGTGGTGGGTGCCACCTGTGGCAGTCGTGGGTCTCCGACGTCGATGCCCTGCAGGCGCAGCGCAGCCTTGGAGGCGCTGACGCCACCGAGGCGGGCGACGGACCGGTTGACCGGGACCAGGCTGAGGTTGATCTCGCGGGCCTTCGCGAGGTCGCCCTCCACGAACGCGGTGTGCAGGGCGCGCAGCCGCTGCGGAACGATGTGCCCGATGACGCTGACGAAGCCGACTGCGCCGACGGACAGCCACGGCAGGTTCAGCGGGTCGTCACCCGAGTAGAAGTCGAGGTCGGTGGTGCCGATGAGTTCGGCGCCCGCGTTGAGGTCGCCCTTGGCGTCCTTGACCGCGAGGATCCGGGGGTGTTCGGCGAGGCGGCGGATCGTCTCGGTCTCGATGGGTACCACGGAGCGGGGTGGAATGTCGTAGAGCATCACCGGCAGGTCCGTGGCGTCGGCGACGGCGGTGAAGTGCGCGTACAGGCCGGCCTGCGGGGGCCGCGAGTAGTACGGGGTGACGACGAGCAGTCCGTGCGCTCCGGCGCGGGCGGCGTCGCGAGCGAGTTCGACGCTGTGCGCGGTGTCGTTGCTGCCGGCGCCGGCGACGATCCGGGCCCGGTCACCGACGGCGTCGACGACGGCGCGCAGGAGTTCGAGCTTCTCGTTCTCGGTGGTGGTGGGCGATTCGCCGGTGGTTCCGGCGAGCACCAGTCCGTCGCAACCGTTGTCGACGAGGTGGGTGGCCAACCGCACGCCGGCGTCCACGTCCAGCTTTCCGTCCTTGGTGAACGGGGTCACCATCGCCGTGAGGACGGTGCCGAACGGACGCTCGACGGAAGCAGCTGAATCACCGTAGGTCATGGTCAGAAGGCTACCCGGTCACGGTTGCAGATCTGCACACGACGGCACCGCATCCGTGTCGCCCTCTTCATCCGCCCGTGTCGAACATGCTGCGGGCCACTTCGGAGCCGTCCGGCAGTGTCGAAATCTCGAAGTCCCCGAACACATTCGGCGCGGCGGATCGGAGTTGCCGGAGGCATTCGACGGCCACCCGGCGGATCTCGACGTCGGCGTGCTCGGTGGCCCGCATGTCGACGAAGTGCCGCCACGCCCGATAGTTGCCGGTGACGACGACCCGGGTCTCGGTGGCGTTGGGCAGCACCGCCCGGGCGGCCTGACGGGCCTGCTTGTTGCGGACGGGGCCGTTCGGGACGTCGGCGAGCTTGTCCTCGAGCGCGGCGAGCAGTTCGGCGTACGCGACGAGGCTCGCGTCGGTGGCCTTCGCGAACAGTGCCTCGAGGTGGGCGTCACCGGCGATCGCGGGCGGGATCACGACGTTGGCGTCGTTCTCCCGGACGAACCGCTGTGACAGTTGCGAATACGAGAAGTGCCGGTGCCGGATCAGTTCGTGGGTGCAGGACCGGGAGATGCCGCTGATGTAGAAGCTGACGCTGCCGTGTTCGAACACCGACAGGTGCCCCACCTCGAGCAGGTGCCGGAGGTAGCCGGCGTTGGTGGCGGTGCGCGGGTTCGGTTTGGTCCAACTCTGGTAGCACGCACGTCCGGCGAACTCAGCGAGGGCTTCGCCGCCGTCCGCGTCGGTCTCCCACGGGACGTCCGCGGGCGGCACGAACTCGGTCCTGGCGACGAGCTGCACCTTCAGGGGCACCGCGTTCTGCATCGCACGTCCTTTCCGAGTTCGCACCGGTGTGCGCACCATAGCGCCGGAGTCGGACACACAGGTGACGATGACGTCACGACGTCTTGAAATGACATCACTGTGGCGTCACACTGATGTCATGGATCTCACCGAATACACATCCCGGCTGCGGGACGACGTCACCGCCGCCGCCACCCTCGGCGACGACGAGACGAAGCGCATCGCCCAGGCTCTCGCGGGCGCGGTCGAGCGGTCGGCACAGCTCATGCTGGTGTCGGCGCTGTCGGAGTTCGCCCGCGAGGCGTCCGACGAACTCGGCGACCGCGCCCTGCACCTGCGGTTCGACGGCACCGCCGTCACCGTCGAGGCCGTGCGCCGACGACCCGACACCGGCTCCCGCGAGCCGTATCGCACGTTCGAGGACGTCACCGGAGACATCAGCCGGGTGACGTTGCGTCTGGTCGACCAGATCAAGTCCCGCGCCGAGGAGGCCGCCCTCCAGGACGGCATGTCGCTCAATTCGTGGGTGTCCCAAGCGGTTCAGGACGCGTTGCGCGACAACCTCCGCCGCCCCTGCCCCGGCGAGAGGCCCAGCGAGAAGACCGACGAGAAGACCGACGAGAACTGACGGTCACCTCCCCTCCGCGACGCTGCCGGAATGGTCTAATGACGTCTCATCGTTCACGGGTCTCGAGGAGTGGGGAATGGCCGTTTCCGGCGCAAAGGAATTCGAGGTCGGGGCTGCCCCGGCAGAGGTGATGGCGGCACTGGTGGCCGTCGAGCGCCTGCCGGAGTGGTCGTCGGCACACAAGAAGGTGATCGTCGAGAGCACGCATCCGGACGGCCGCCCGCAGCGGGTGCGGATGACGGTGTCGATTCTCGGCATCAACGACGAGCAGGTCGTCGACTACTCGTGGAACGGCGACGACAGCATGTCGTGGACGCTCGTCGAGAGCACACAGCAGAACAGCCAGGACGGCGCCTACAAGCTCGCCGCGAAGGGTGACGGCACGCTCGTGACGTTCGAGCTCACGGTCGACCCGAAGATCCCGCTGCCCGGTTTCCTGCTGAAGAAGGCCCGGAACATGGCACTGGACACGGCCAGCAAGGGCCTGTCCGCGTTCGTCGCGAAGTAATGCCGGCGTGAGGATCGTTCGGCTGACGGCGGCGGTCGCGATCGCGACCGCCGCCGTCGGTTGCGCCACCACCGTCGACGGTTCGGCGACGTCCGACGGGTTCACCCCGGCGGCGTCGAATCCCGATCCGTCCCGCTCGATCGAGGGCGTCACCGTCGTCGACTATCCACCGGGCGATCACGTGCGGACGGATCAGCGGGTCGCCTACGACCACACTCCCCCGTTCGGTGGCCCGCACGATGCGGTGTGGGCGACGTGCACGGGCACGGTCTACGGCACACCGATCCGCAACGAGAACGCGGTGCATTCGCTCGAGCACGGCGCCGTGTGGATCACGTACGACCCGGCCCGGGTGTCCGGGGCCGATCTCGATCTGCTCGTGGCCCGCGTCGAGGGGCGACCGTACATGCTGCTGTCGCCGTACCCGACCCTGCCGAGTGCGGTGTCGGTGCAGTCGTGGGGTCACCGGTTGCAACTCGACGACCCCGCCGACGGGCGCATCGACGATTTCGTCGACGCGCTGCGGCTGAACCCGAACACGTACCCCGAGCCGGGTGCGACGTGTTCGACGATTCCCGGCATGTTCGATCCGTCGAATCCGCCGCCGCTGCGCACGGATCCCCCGGATCCGGCGTCCCCGGACACGGTGCCGATGAACTGATCGACGACAAATGGTTTCCCTCTGAGCGGGAACGCCCTGTCGTACATCACATTCCGAGTGGAATGTGACTCCTGTCACTTCATATCGGCGCCGGGACCCGGCGCCGCCGATGTCGATGGGAGACCGTGATGGCAACATTCGGCAGCACAACCGAGGGGACCGTCGTCCCGGACGAGGGCGGGTGGTCACCGCGCCTGATCTTCTCGCTGGCGTCGATCGTCCTCGTCCTCGAACTGCTCAGTGTCAGTTACATGATGGTCTCGATGGCACTACCCGCCATCACCGCCGATTTCGGCACCGGCCAGGGGGCCTGGCTGCTCACCGCCTTCCTCCTGCTGGGGGCGGTCGCGGCACCGCTCGTCGGGAAGCTGGCGGACATGTACGGCAAGCGCCGACTGCTGCTGGTCTGCATCGCGGTGTCGATCGTCGGTTCACTGCTGTCCGCGGTGGCGACCAGCTACTTCGTGATGATCGCGGGCCGGGCCCTGGCCGGGATGCTCGTCCCGTGCCTGTTCCTGAGCTATTCGCTCATCCGTGACGTCTTCCCCGCGAAAACGGTCCCGCTCGCGGTCAGTATCGCCACCGCCGGCATGGGCCTGATCACGGTGGCCGCCCCGTTCCTCGCCGGGTGGCTCATCGACGGGTTCGGGTGGCGCAGCATCTTCTGGTTCTTCGGTGTGGTCCTCGTCGTCCTCGCCGTCATGCTCGTCGTCAGCACCCCCGAGAACACGGTGCGCCTGCGGTCCCGGGTGGACTTCCTCGGCGCGGCCCTGCTGGGTGCCGGGCTCGCCGGCGTGCTGGTCTCCATCAGCTTCGGGCCCACCTGGGGCTGGACGGAGCCCTCGACACTGCTGTACCTCGTCGGCGGACTCGCGCTCGTCGCCGCGTGGCACGCGACCGCGAAGCGGGTGGCCGAACCGCTCATCCGGCTCGACGTGCTCCGGCGGCGTCCGATCTTCCTGACCGTGACCGCGGCGGGCAGCGTCTACGGGGTCGGCGCGCTGTACTCGATCATGTTGCCGATCATGGCGATGACACCGACGGCTCTCGGTCTCGGTTACGGCTACGGTCTCAGCGCGGAGGGCTACGCGGTGTTCCAGGTGCCCATCGGCGTCATGACGATGGTGGGCGGCATCGCCGTGGGAATGCTGTGCGGACGCGGCGTGCCGACCCGCACCCTGCTCGCCGCCAGCATGGTCGTCTCGGGCAGCGGCGCCGTGGCGACGGCGATCGAACACAACAGCAAGCCGTGGCTGCTGGTATTCGCCGGCATCGTCGGACTCGGCATGGGTCTCGGCTACGCGGCGATCCCCAACATCCTCATCGTCGCCGCCCCGCCGGAACTGCAGGCGTCGACGGCGAGCATCGCGGGAGTCGTCCAGAGCCTCGTCTCGGGCGTCATGCCGGTCATCGCCTTCGCGGTGATGAACAACTCGTTCGTCGCGCAGCTTCCCCCGGAGGCGACCGGCGGCGCCGTGATGTACACCGACGGTGGGTTCGTCGCCGCGTTCCTCATCACCGCCGTCACCGCTCTGCTGGGTGTGGTGGCCGCACTGGCCCTGCCGCGGCGTATCGAGCAACTCGAACTCGACGACACCCCGGCCACGGCCGCGACGATGCCCGCCCGCATCGCCCCGGCGGCCGGCTGACAGCGGATTCCCCGGACGGATTCATCAGGAGGAAAACATGATCACGGCTGTTGCACTGCTCGCCCGCCGACCGGATCTGTCGTACGAACAGTTCGTCGACTACTACGAGAACAACCACGCGAAACTGATCCGGAGCCTGCTGCCGCAGATCCGCGGATACCGCCGCAACTATCTCGACCACGGCTCCCGGATCGGTGCGGACGGTATCGGCGCTCCCGGTTTCGACGTGATCAGTGAATTCGTGTTCGACGATCGCGCCGCCTACGACGACATGCTGGCCACGCACGCCCGGCCCGACGTGAAGGCCGCGATCGAGGCCGACGAGGAGAACTTCCTCGACCGCACCCGGACCCGGATGTATCTCGTCGACACGCGCGAGAGCTGATCCCGGGGTCTTCCGAGATTCCGTCCGGCGACCGTGACGCCCCGTTCCTGGCGGGGTGTCACGGTCGTTCGGTGTTCAGCCGTCCATGAGTTGCGCGGCGACGGTCGCCCCCAGTTCCCAGCACGCCTCCAGCGCAGCCTTGTCCGGCTTGTTCGACGCGACGACGTACTCGGCGACCTTCTCCCATCCGAGTCCGGCGGTGATCCGATCCACCGCGTTCTCGGCGCCCTCGGTGCCCTCGTTCCCGTGGAGGTAGAGACCGAACGGGCGGCCCCGCGTCGAGTCGAGGATCTGGTAGTAGCTGCAGTCGAAGGCGTGCTTGAGGCCGCCCGAGATGTAGCCGAGGTTCACCGGCGAGCCGAGCAGGTAGCCGTCGGCCTCCAGGAAGTCGCTCGCCGACACCGACAGCGCGGCCCGGCGCACCACCTCGACACCCTCGATCTCGGGATCGGTGGCACCGCTGACGACGGCCTCGAACATGGCCTGGCAGTGCGGTGACGGCGTGTGGTGGACGATCAGTAGGCGCGGCACAGGCGACTCCCCCGTCAGTTCTCCCGGTCGTGTTTCTCGAGCGCAACGGCGCGGCGCATGGTGTCGCGGGCGCGGCTGCGGTCGCCGGCGTAGTCGTAGGCGCGGGCGAGCCGGTAGGAGTTGCGCCAGTTGTCGGGATCAGCCTCCCATTCCTGCTTGACCTGCGCGAACAGGGCGTCGGCGGCGTCGCGTTCGATGCGGCCGGACGGGCGTCGCGGCAGGTCGTCGACGTCGAGTTCGAGGCCCTCCTCGTGGATGCGGCGCGCGAGATGCTGGTGCGCCAGCCCGGACCGGATGGTCGCGACGACCATCCACACGCCGAGAAACGGCAGCACGAGCACTGCGATACCGAGACCGACCGGAACGGCGCGACCGTCCTGGATCAGAGCGATCCCGCGCTGACCGAGGAGCACGAAGTAGAACGCGAGCGCGACGACGATCGCGGAGATCGCGACGACGACGCGCGTGGACTTGTTGTTCACAGGTCCAGCAGGGGGTCGATGCCGATGGTGAGGCCGGGGCGCTGCCCGATCTCCCGAACACCCAGCAGCACGCCGGGGGCGAAGGAGTTCCGGTCGATCGAGTCGTGGCGGATGGTGAGGGTTTCGCCCTGGGTGCCGAGCAGCACCTCCTGGTGTGCGACGAGCCCGGCCAGGCGCACCGAGTGCACCCGTACCCCGTTCACGTCGGCGCCGCGAGCACCCTCGAGTTCGGTGGTGGTGGCGTCGGGGCTGGGGCCGCGACCGGCCTTCTCCCGGGCCTCGGCGATGAGCGCGGCGGTCCGGTACGCGGTGCCCGACGGCGCGTCGGCCTTGTTCGGGTGGTGCAGTTCGACGACCTCGACGGAGTCGAAGAACCGTGCCGCGGCCGCGGCGAACCGCATCGACAGCACCGCACCGATCGCGAAGTTGGGGGCGATGAGCACGCCGACACCGGGGGCGTCGTCGAGCCACGACTGCACCTGGGCGAGGCGGGTGTCGTCGAAGCCGGTGGTGCCGACGACCGCGTGGATCCCGTTGGCGATCAGGAACTCGAGGTTGCCCATCACGACGTCGGGGTGGGTGAAGTCGATGACGACCTGCGCGCGCTGGTCGACGAGGTGCTCGATCCGGTCGCCCTGGTCGACGCCGGCGACCAGTTCCAGGTCGGCGGCCTGCTCGACGGCCTCGCACATGGCCCGGCCGACCTTGCCCTTGGCCCCGAGAACACCGACCCTGATGGGTGCTGCTGAATTCACGTACACGCTCCGCCCGAAATGCTCGTCCTGACCGTACTCGCCGTAAGCCTACGGTGCGTCGCCGTCAGCGCCGGGTCGCGGTCACGAAGATGCTGGATCGCATCGGGTCGTGTCCGGGATCGTCGAGGGTCCGGCCGAGCCGGTCCGCAACCTCCGACGAGCGGACCGTGTCGACGGCCCAGCCGCGTTCCGTGAGCCAGGCGGCGGGCGCGAAGTCGTCCTCGTCGGGCCACAGCGCCGCCATGTCGATCCCGAAGCGCTCGCCGGTTTCCCGGAAACTGTCCTCGGACAACATCGCTCGCACGTCGTCGATGTGTTCGATCGCGAGCATGCTGCCGGGCGCGGACAGGTCGGTGACGGTCCCCAGCATCCGCTCCTTGGCGGTGTTCGGCAGGAACGGCATCAGCCCCTCGGCCAGCCACGCGGACGGGCGTCCGGCATCGAAACCGGTGTCCCGCAAGGCTGCCGCCCAGTCCTCGCGCAGATCGACCGCGACGGTACGGCGGTCGGCACGCGCCCGGGCGCCCTGCGCGGTGAGCACACCGTCCTTGAACGCCAGCACTTTCGGTGCATCGAGTTCGTAGACGACGGATCCGTCGGGCCAGTCCAGCCGGTAGGCGCGCACGTCCAGGCCGGCGGCCAGCAGCACCGACTGTCCGATGCCCGCGCACGACGCGGACGCGAACCAGTCGTCGAAGAATCTCGACCGCACCCCCATGTAGTCGGCCATCGACCGCCACGGAATCCCGGTTTCGCCGGCGACCGCCTCGAGTCGGGTCGGGAACGGTACCGGTGGCGCGGCCGCCTCCACGAAGGCCTCCGCATACGGGTCGGCGACCAGTGCCCCGTCCCGATGGGTTTCCATCGCGCGGCCCGCCGCGACCCCGAGCGCCGTGATCCCGACGCCGGTCACGATGTCCCATTCCGCCAGTTCGTTCATTCCGCACCCCGCTCGGTTGCGTTTGCCCGCGACTCGTACGGCACCCTCGACGGTACTACTTCACGATGCCCCGGACCGATGCCGGAAGATCTCGTTTCCGCCGGTACGGGCCGACGACGGCGGCCGCGAACGGACGTTGCAGGAGGAGTCGGGCGACGTCCCGGACCTGGTCGGTGGTGACCTCGTCGATCCGGGCGAGGGTCTCGGTGACCGACTGGTGGTTGCCGTAGTTCAGTTCGCTGCGGCCGATCCGGGTCATGCGTGAACCGGTGTCCTCGAGACCGAGGACGAGCGAACCGCGCAGCGCCCCCTTCGATCGGGCGCACTCGGCGTCGGTGATGCCGTCGGACGCGACGTTCGCGAGGACCTCGCGGATCAGCGTCGTGACCTCGCCGAGGTTCTCGGGCTGGCAGCCCGCGTACACCGAGAACGCGCCGGTGTCGGCGAACGTGTCGACGCCCGAGTAGACGGAGTAGGCGAGCCCGCGTTCCTCTCGGATCTCTTGGAACAGACGCGAACTCAGTCCCCCGCCGACGGCGGCGTTGAGCACCGACAGCGGCCACCGGTGACCCTCGTGCCGGCCGAACGCCCGCACCCCCAGCGCCAGGTGGGCCTGCTCGCTGTCCCGGTTCGTCAGGCTCAGTGTCGGCGCGGTCCGCAACCGGATCGCCCCCTCGCGGCGCGGTGCCGGATCGAGGTCGCGGCCCAGATGCCCGTCGAACGCGCGGCGCACCAGTTCCACGGTGGGCTCGTGCTCGACGTTGCCGGCCACCGCGACGACCATCCGGTCCGGGGTGTACCGCCGCACGTGGAACGAGTGCAGCTGGGTGCGGCTCATCGTCTCGATGGAGTCGATGCTGCCGATCACCGGCCGACCCACCGGATGATCACCGAACAGTGCGGTCAGGAACGCGTCACCGAGCAGGTCCTCGGGGTCGTCGTCGCGCATCGCGATCTCCTCGAGCACCACCTGCCGTTCGACGTCGACGTCGGACGACCGGCAGCGGCCGCGCAGCACCACGTCCGACACCAGATCCACCGCGAGCGGCAGATCCTCGTCGAGGACGTGCGCGTAGAAGCACGTGTGCTCCTTCGACGTGAACGCGTTGAGCTCGCCGCCGACCCCGTCCATCACCTGTGCGATGTCGAGCGCGGTCCGGGTGGGGGTGGATTTGAACAGCAGGTGCTCGAGGAAGTGCGCGGCACCGGCGACCGTGGGCTGCTCGTCACGCGAGCCGACACCCACCCAGATACCGACCGAGGCCGACCGGACGCCCGGCACGTGTTCGGTCACCACCCGCAGGCCACCGGGAAGCGTGGTGCGCCGGACGCCGGTCCGAGGACGATTGTCGAGTGCGGAACCCCGATCGGGTCGTCCGCGGAGAGAAGAAGCCATGTGGCGGTTCGTTTTTCCTTGCGTTGAGCGTCGATCCACGATACACCGGCGACACACGTCCGGCCCCGCACGGACGAGCCGTGCGGGGCCGGAGCGGTACTGCTGTGCCGGTGTTACTCGGCGGCCGACTCCGAGGCTGCGGACTCCGAGGCGGTGTCGTTCTCTGCCGAATCTTCCACGGGGATCAGGGAGATCTTGCCGCGGTTGTCGATGTCGGCGATCTCGACCCGGATCTTCGAGCCGACGTTCACGACGTCCTCGACCTTCGCGATCCGCTTGCCGTTGCCCAGCTTCGAGATGTGCACCAGCCCGTCGCGGCCCGGGAGCAGCGAGACGAACGCACCGAAGGCGGTGGTCTTGACGACCGTGCCCAGGAAACGCTCGCCCACCTTGGGCAGCTGCGGGTTGGCGATGGCGTTGATCTTGTCGATCGCAGCCTGCGCGGACGGGCCGTCCGCGGCACCGACGTAGACCGTGCCGTCGTCCTCGATGGAGATGTTGGCGCCGGTCTCTTCGGTGATCGAGTTGATCATCTTGCCCTTGGGGCCGATGACCTCACCGATCTTGTCCACGGGCACCTTGATGGTGGTGATCCGCGGGGCGTACGGGCTCATCTCGTCCGGGGTGTCGATGGCCTCGGCCATGACCTCGAGGATGGTCGAGCGGGCGTCGTGCGCCTGGCTCAGCGCGCCGGCCAGCACCTGCGACGGGATGCCGTCGAGCTTGGTGTCGAGCTGCAGGGCCGTGACGAAGTCCTTGGTGCCGGCGACCTTGAAGTCCATGTCGCCGAAGGCGTCCTCGGCACCGAGGATGTCGGTGAGCGCGACGTAGCGGGTCTCGCCGTCGACCTCGTCGGAGACGAGGCCCATCGCGATACCGGCGACGGGGGCCTTCAGCGGGACACCGGCGTTCAGCAGCGACAGCGTCGAGGCGCAGACCGAACCCATCGAGGTGGAGCCGTTGGAGCTGAGCGCCTCCGAGACCTGACGGATCGCGTACGGGAACTCTTCCTGGCTCGGCAGCACCGGCACGAGCGCACGCTCGGCGAGCGCACCGTGGCCGATCTCGCGACGCTTCGGCGAGCCGACACGGCCGGTCTCACCGGTCGAGTACGGCGGGAAGTTGTAGTGGTGCATGTAGCGCTTGCTGGTCTCGGGGCCCAGCGAGTCGATCTGCTGCGCCATCTTGACCATGTCGAGGGTGGTGACGCCCATGATCTGGGTCTCGCCACGCTCGAACAGCGCCGAGCCGTGGGCGCGCGGGATGACCGCGACCTCGGCGGACAGCGACCGGATGTCGGTGATGCCGCGGCCGTCGATGCGGAACTGGTCGCGCAGGATGCGCTGGCGGACCAGCTTCTTGGTCAGCGAGCGGAACGCCGCGCCGATCTCCTTCTCGCGGCCCTCGAACTGCGGGGCGACCTGCTCGAGAACCTCGACCTTGACCTCGTCGGTCTTGTCGTCGCGCTCCTGCTTGCCGGCGATGGACAGCGCGGCGGTGAGCGGAGCAGCCGCTGCCTTCTCCACGGCGGCGTACACGTCGTCCTGGTAGGCCGGGAACAGCGGGTACTCGCCGGTCGGCTTGGCAGCCTTCTCGGCCAGGGCCTGCTGTGCCTCGCACAGGCGGGCGATGAACGGCTTGGCCGCCTCGAGGCCCTGCGCGACGATCGCCTCGGTCGGCGCCTGCGCGCCGCCGTCGATCAGGCTGATGACGTTCTCGGTGGCCTCGGCCTCGACCATCATGATCGCGACGTCGGCGGAGTCACCCGAGCCGGCGACGATGCGGCCGGCGACGACCATGTCGAAGACGGCACCCTCGAGCTGCTCGACGGTCGGGAACGCGACCCACTGGCCGGCCTTGTTGTCGTCGGAGGTGATGAGCGCGACGCGCACGCCACCGACGGGGCCGGAGAACGGCAGGCCGGCGATCTGGGTGGACGCGGACGCCGCGTTGATCGCGACGACGTCGTACAGATCCTTGGGATCGAGGCTCAGGACGGTGACGACGACCTGGATCTCGTTGCGGAGGCCGTCGACGAACGACGGGCGCAGCGGCCGGTCGATCAGACGGCAGGTCAGGATCGCGTCGGTGGAGGGGCGACCCTCACGACGGAAGAACGAGCCGGGGATGCGGCCCGCCGCGTACATGCGCTCCTCGACGTCCACCGTCAGGGGGAAGAAGTCGAAGTGCTCCTTGGGCTGCTTGCTGGCCGAGGTGGCCGACAGCAGCATGGTCTCGTCGTCGAGGTAGGCGACGACGGCGCCGGCGGCCTGCTGCGCGAGGCGACCGGTCTCGAAACGGATGGTGCGGGTGCCGTAGGACCCGTTGTCGATCGTGGCGGTGGCTTCGAACACGCCCTCTTCGACCTCTACTGCGGAATTGTTCGTCATTTCTTCTCTTCTCTTCCCTCTCGTCTTTTGCCGAATCCGCATCGGCGCCGCGACCCTCCTGGTCGCGGCTGCGCTCCTCGCAGGGCGGAGGCGGCCGTCGATCGAAGCCTGCCGGATCACGTCCGGCGGGCCACTACCGAAGACCGACGCCACGCCTACAGGCGCGGTCGGCGGGGTGGTACACAAGCACCGATAGCCAACGAGGCTCAGTCTAAGCAGTAACTCAGCAGGCCTCGCTGGCTATCGGTGAGGTCGGCGACGAACTCGCCGGGTACCCGTCTTATCGGCGCAGGCCGAGACGCTCGATGAGCGAGCGGTAACGGGCGATGTCGACCTTCTGGATGTACTTGAGCAGACGACGACGACGTCCGACCAGCAGCAGCAGGCCGCGGCGGGAGTGGTGGTCGTGCTTGTGCATCTTCAGGTGCTCGGTGAGATCGACGATGCGCTTGGTGAGCATGGCCACCTGCGCCTCCGGCGAACCGGTGTCGGTCTCGTGCAGTCCGTACTCGCCGAGGATCTGCTTCTTCTGCTCGGTGGTCAATGCCACTGGTGCACTCCTGTAACTGATGTCCGCGCGAAAGGAATCGGGGGCCGACTCACACCGGCCTCCGACGGACGCGGCCACCGCGGACCGCAGCACACGCCAACGGTCGACCTTACCAGAGGTGACGGCCCGGTCAGTTCGCGGGCGTCCCGGACTCCCCGGACGCCTCGTCCAGGATCTTGCGGGCCTTGTCTGCGTCGCGGCCCATCTCCTCGATGAGCGCCTCGACCGAGTCGAACTTCTCCATGCCTCGCACCCGGTCGACGAAGTCGACGGCGACGTGCTGTCCGTACAGGTCGGCGTCGTGGTCGAGCACGAACGCCTCGACGGTGCGGGTGCGACCGGAGAACGTCGGATTGGTGCCGACCGAGACCGCAGCCTTGTAGCGGTGTCCCGGCTCGAGCGAGCCCTCGACCGGGTCGGGGCCGAGGACGGTGAACCACGCCGCGTACACGCCGTCCGCCGGGATCGCCGAGTACATCGGCGACGACAGGTTCGCGGTCGGGAACCCGAGACCGCGGCCACGGCCGTCCCCGTGGACGACGACGCCTTCGACGCGGTGCGGACGGCCCAGCGCCTCTGCGGCCGCGGCGACGTCACCGGCGTCGACACACGATCGGATGTAGGTGGACGAGAACGTCACCGCGTGCTCGGCGAGCAGGTTGACGCCGTCGACGGCGAACCCGAACCGGGCACCCGTCTCCCGGAGCAGGTCGACGTTGCCGGCGGCCTTGCGGCCGAACGTGAAGTTCTCCCCCACCACCACCTCGGCGACGTGCAACCGTTCGACGAGGATCTCGTGGACGTACCGCTCGGGCGACAGCTTCATGAACTCGGGCGTGAACGGCATGACGCAGAAGACGTCGACGCCGAGCGCCTCGACCAACTCGGCCCGGCGCGGCAATGTCGTCAACTGGGCCGGATGCGTGCCCGGACGCACCACTTCCGCCGGATGCGGATCGAATGTCATGACGACACAGGGAATGCCACGCTCGCGTGCCGCATCGACGGCACGCGTGATCAATTGCGCGTGACCTCGGTGTACACCGTCGAAAACCCCGATCGTCAGGACGCAACGCCCCCAGTCCGCCGGCACATCGTCCAGACCTCGCCATCTCTGCACACGTGGCAGCCTAACGGCCGATCCGGAGACCGGTCACCTCCGGGGACGGCGGAGTTGATGTGTGTCGCCGGTGACGGTTGCCTAAGCTCGTCATCGTGGCCGCACAGAAGTCAGACGTGAATCCTCCCGGCGCCGCACCGCACCCGGAGGCCCTGTCCGCGGTGGCGCAGGACTACCTCAAGGTGATCTGGACGGTGCAGGAATGGTCCGGGGAGCGGGTGTCGACCAAACTGCTCTCCGAACGGATCGGGGTGTCGGCGTCCACCGTCTCCGAGGCGATCCGCAAGCTGGCCGATCAGGGGCTGGTCGATCATGTCCGGTACGGCGCGATCGCCCTCACCGATGCGGGCCGGGCCGCGGCCGTGTCGATGGTGCGCCGGCACCGGCTGATCGAGACGTTCCTCGTCGAGGAGCTCGGATACGGCTGGGACGAGGTGCACGACGAGGCGGAGATCCTCGAGCATGCCGTCTCGGATCTGATGATCGACCGGATCGCCGCGAAACTGGGCCATCCCGAACGGGATCCGCACGGCGACCCGATCCCGGCCGCGGACGGGTCGGTACCCACCCCGCCGGCCCGGCAGCTCAGCGACTTCGAGGACGGCGAGGCCGGCCGGGTCGCCCGCATCTCCGACGCCGATCCGGCGATGCTGCGCTACTTCGACTCGGTCGGTATCGCCCTCGACACCGACATCGCGGTCGTCGAACGACGGGACTACGCCGGCACCGTGTCGGTCCGTCTCGGAACCGGTTCCACCGCCGTCGATCTCGGCGATCCCGCGGCGCGCGCCATCTGGCTCGTGCAGGCTCGTGGTACGCAGTCCCCCACCGACGAAACGAGGGAGCCGTGATCCGACGCATCGCTGCCGGACTCGCCGCGGCCTGCGCCGCCGCGACGATGACGGTCACCGCAGCCGGTGTCGCGTCCGCCGACGAGTGGCCGACGCCGCCGTCCGAGCCGAGCGCGACCGGGCCGTACGACTACAGCAATTTCCTCACCCCGGCCGATCCGGACTACTGGAATCCGTTCGTGAGCCGCGACCGGTTGACGTCGCCGTACGGGACGAGCACCCGCATCTCGTGCTTCGCGTTCCACGGGGTGCTGCTGGACTGCTGGCAGGCCGACCTGGACGGCAATCCACACAAGCTCGTCCAGCTGCCCCTGAACTTCCCGGGCTCGCTCGGGGCGGGGCTGCCCGGCGGCGGTCCCGGCCACTTCGTGTACCCGGGGTTCGTGCCCGGTATCGGGTAGCGCCGGCTATTGCAGCGTCGCGGGCCGCACCACCATCACCGAACTCGCCCGCTTGCCTCGTTCCTGGACGAGGGCGATGGTGCGGCCGTCCGGGTCGATCGTCGCGTACACGCCGGGCACCCCGATCGGGTCGAGCCACCGGCCCTGGCTCAGTGATTCGGCCTCTGCGGCACTGATCTGCCGGTGCGGGAACGCCGTCTGTGCGGCCGCATCGATGTCGAGGCTCACGGCGGGCTCGTCGGCGAGCTGGGCGAGAGTGCGGGCGTGCTCGAGTGTGAACGGGCCGACGGCGGTGCGGCGCAGCACCGTCAGATGCCCGCCGACGCCGAGCGCGCCGCCGAGGTCACGGGCCAGGGCCCGGATGTAGGTGCCGGACGAGCAGTCCACCTCCACGTCGAGGTCCACGAACGTCCCGACGTTGCGGCGGGCCAGCACGTCGAAGCGGGACACCGTGACCGGGCGGGCGGCCAACTCGAAGTCGGCACCCTCGCGGACCAGCTTGTGGGCGCGCTGCCCGTCCACCTTGATGGCACTGACCCGCGTCGGCACCTGGTCGATGTCGCCGGTGAGCCGCGCGATCTCGACGGCGATCGCCGCGTCGTCGATGCCCGACGCGTCCGCCGTGGACACGGTCTCCCCCTCGGCGTCGTCGGTGGTGGTGGCCTGCCCGAGCCGGATCGTGGCGCTGTACGACTTGGTGGTCAGCGCCAGCAGGCCCAACAGTTTGGTGGCTCGCTCCACTCCGAGGATCAGCACCCCCGTCGCCATCGGATCGAGGGTGCCGGCATGCCCCACCTTGCGGGTGTTCAACAGCTTCCGACACCGGGAGACGACGTCGTGGCTGGTCATCCCCGCATCCTTGTCGACGATCAGCAGGCCGGCGCCGACGAGGCCGGAGGACGGTTTTTGAGACTTGGACACGTGGTCCGATTCTGCCAGCCCCGTGTCAGCGCACCGAGATCGCCGTCGCGATCAGCCCGTCCGAGACGAGCCAGCGGCCGTCGAAACCCGTGAGCGGGGCGCCACCGTCGGAGGTGCCGCCGGGTACGAGCAGGTCCGACCGGAAGGACCCGGTCGTGCCCCCGGAATCGGCCGTGAACGTGATGTGCGCGTCCTCGAACCCGAGCCACCGCCCGGTGAGCGGGAACCACGCCTTGTAGGTGGCCTCCTTGGCGCAGAACAGCAGCCGGTCCCAGTGCACGGGCGCGGACGCGGCCGTCGCCAACCATTCCCGCTCCTGCGGCAGGCTGACCGCGTCGAGGACACCGTCGGGCAGCGGGCCGTTGGGTTCGGCGTCGATCCCCACCGACCGCACCGCCATCGCGTAGCCGAGAACTGCGCCGCGGTAGCCGTCGCAGTGGGTGAGGCTGCCGACGATCCCCTTCGGCCAGACGGGAGACCCGCTCTCGCCGCGCAGGATCGGTCCGGGTTCCACTCCGAGCTGTGTCATCGCCTGCCGGGCGCAGTGCCGGGCGCTGGTGAACTCGCGGCGCCGCTTCTCGACGGCGCGGGCGATCAGCGCGGCCTCCTGCGGGTGCGGTTCGAGGCCCGGCGGGTCCTCGAACAGTTCCGCGGACACGACCCCGGCCGGAAGGATTCGTTCGATCATCCGTCTTCCTCGTCAGCGCTCGGCGCGCATCTTCTCGTATTCGGCTTCCTGCTCGGCGGTGACCGTGAAGTGCCCGCCGAACCTGTTGAGCGTGCCCGGCGGGTACGTCGGGGTCGGCAGGATCTGCCGCAGCAGCCGCTCCGGCAGCCCGCGACGCTGCCATTCCCGCGGGTAGCCGAGCGACACCTCCTCGAAGCGGACCTCGTCGTACCACGTGGTGCGTGGAATGTGCAGGTGCCCGTACACGCAGCACGCCGCGTTGTAGCGGGTGTGCCAGTCCGCGGTCTCGGTGGTGCCGCACCACAGCGCGAACTCCGGGTAGTACAGCACCTCGGTGGGCTGCCGGACGAGCGGGAAGTGGTTGACCAGGATCGTCGGGGTCGACAGGTCCAGTGCGTCGAGCCTGGCACGGGTGTAGTCGAGCCGGGCCCGGCACCATGCATCGCGGGTCGCGTACGGCTCCGGTGACAGCAGGAACTCGTCGGTCGCGACGACGTTGCGCTCCCGCGCGATCCGCAGGCCGTCCTCCTTGCCGGTCGCCCCGGCCGGCAGGAACGAGTAGTCGTACAGCAGGAACATCGGCACGATCGTGGCCGGCCCGCCGTCACCGTCCCACACCGGATACGGGTCCTCCGGGGTGAGGACTCCGATCTCGCGGCACATCGCGACGAGATAGTCGTAGCGGGCCCGGCCGTGCATCTGCACGGGATCCTTCGCGGTGGTCCACAGTTCGTGGTTGCCGGGTACCCAGATCACCTGCGCGAACCGGCTCTTCAACAGGGTGAGCGCCCACCGGATGTCGTCGGTCTTCTCCGAGACGTCGCCCGCGACGATCAGCCAGTCGTCGGGTGACTCCGGGAAGATCTCCTCGACGATCGGCCGGTTCCCCCGGTGCCCGACGTGCGTGTCACTGACCGCCCACAACGTGGCTGCCACACTCTCACCCCTTCTCGTTGCCGGTCTGCAGATCCGCGCCGGCGATCGCCCACCGGCCGGACGCCGTGCGCCACAGCACTGCGACCATCCTCAGCACCATGAACACGGTAAGCCCCGTCCAGATTCCGGCGAGCCCCCAGTCCCACGCCAGCGAGCACCACACGAGCGGCAGGAATCCGACCAGCGCACAGCCCAGGGTCGCGGTCCGCAGGAACGCCGCGTCACCCGCTCCGAGCAGGACACCGTCGAGGGCGAACACGATCCCGGCGACGGGCATGATCCCGACGAAGAACCACCACGCGATCGACGTCTGGTCGAGCACCACGGCGTCGCCGGTGAACAGGGCCGGCACCAGTGCGTGCCCGGCCGCGAACGCGAGCGCGAGCACCGTCGCGAACACCGCCGACCAGCGCGTCAGACGCCACGCCAACCGGTTCGCGCCGCGGACCTGCCCCCGCCCGAGGGCGGCACCGACCAGGGTCTGAGCGGCGATCGCGAGCGAGTCGAGGGTGAGCGCCACGAAGTTCCACAACTGCAGCACCACCTGGTGGGCCGCGACGGACGCCGCCCCGAAGCGGGATGCGACAGCGGCCGCCGACAGGAAACACGCCTGGAACGCGAGGCTGCGCAGGATCAGGTCGCGGCCGAGGACCAGTTGTGCGCGTACGACGGCCGGGCGGGGACGCAACGGCACCCCCGTGCGCACCAGGGCCGCGACGAACAGCAGCGCCGACGTCGCCTGCCCGGCGACGTTCGCGACCGCCGACCCGACGAGTTCCCAGCGCGGTGCACCGGCCACTCCGTGCACGAGCAGGATGCACAGCACCGCGGACACGACCTGGCCGACGAGCACGAACCACAGCGGTCGCATCGTGTTCTGGACGCCGCGCATCCACCCGTTGCCGGCCATCGCGACGAGGATCAGGGGCGCCCCGAACACGGCGATCCGCAGCCACCGCTCGGCCTCGGTGGCGATGTCCCCGCCGCCGGCGATGACGGTGGTGATCGGGCCGGCGAGCAGTTGCACCGCCGCGACGAGGACGACGCCGATCCCGAACGCCAGCCACGTCGCCTGCACGCCCTCCCCGACGGCGTCGCGCTCACGGCCCGCACCGAACATGCGGGACGCCCGCGCCGTGGTGCCGTACGACAGGAACGTCAGCTGGGTGCTGACCTGAGCGAGGATCAGGCCGCCGACCGCGAGACCGGCGAGCGCGAGGGCACCGAGATGCCCCACGATCGCGATGTCGAGGAGCAGATAGAGGGGTTCGGCGGCGAGGACGCCGAGCGCGGGCAGCGCGAGACCGAGGATGCGGCGGGGACCGGCGGTGTCGTCGGAGCCGACCGGTTCCCGGGTGGCGGTGTCCGTCACCTCAATCGAGTGCCTCACGCAGTTGCGCGACGACGGCCTCGACCGGGCCGGCTGTGGTGTAGCCGGCCGCGAACCGGTGTCCGCCCCCGCCGAGGGTGGTGGCGACGGCGGCGACGTCGACGGAGTTCTTGGACCGCAACGACACCGACCACGACTGCGGTGCCGTCTCCTTGAACACCGCGGCCACCTCCGCTTCGGCGGTGGTCCGCACGATATCGATGACGCTCTCGATCTCCTCGGCCCCGAGCCCGGCGGAGTCCGTGCAACGGATCACCGCGTGCACGAGGCCACGGCCGGCGGCGGCGTCCGGTACGAGGACGGCGGTGCTCAGGACCGAGCCGAGCATCGGCAGCCAGCCGAACGGGTGGGTGTCGAGGAGCCGGCGGCTGATCGCGCCGCCGTCGATGCCGGTGGCGAGCAGTCGCTCGGCGAGCGTGTGGGTACCGGCCTGCCCCCACCGGAACGATCCGGTGTCGGTGACGAGCCCCGCGTACAGACAGTGCGCCAGATCGGCGTCGATCGGCACCCCCCACACGTCGAACAGTTGTGTCAGAACCGCGGTGGTCGATTCGGCGGTGTCGTCGACGAGATTGAACGTCCCGAACCGGGTGTTCGATCGATGATGGTCGATGACCAGGGACCGGCGGGCGCCGCCGAGTCGCGAGGCGAGCGAGCCGAGCCGGCCGGCGCTGCCGCAGTCGACCGCGACCAGCAGGTCCACCTCGGTGGCCACCTCGGTGGCCGCGACCAGCAGGTCGGTGCCCGGCAGGTCCCGCATCGACACCGGCAGTTCGGCGGGCGCCGCGAACGCCACCTGGACGGGAATCCCCTTGCGGCGCAGTGCAGTTCCGAGCGCGAGGCCGCTGCCGACGGTGTCGGCGTCGGGTTGGACGTGGCACAGCACCGTCACCGACGTCGCGCTGCCGAGCACGTCCACCGCGGCCTGCAAGGTCAGGTCACGGGAGGTAGGCGTCGGCGGGGCGACGTCGGGACAGTGGGTCATGATCGGCTCGGTCGTCCCGGTCAGGCGTCGTCGCCGTCGTCGGCTGCCGACCGCGGTTCCTTGTACGGATCCGCGTCACCGGCCGGCTCGGCGTTCTCCCGCGCCCGTGCCACCGCGTCGTCCGCGGCCCGTGCCCGGGCGAGGAGTTCCTCCATGTGCCGGGCGGTGTCGGGCACCGTGTCCGCGACGAACGTCAGCGTCGGAGTGAAGCGGACACCGGTACCGGCCCCCACCTTGGTGCGGAGCACACCCTTGGCCTTCTCGAGGCCTGCGGCGGCGCCGGCGAGGTCCGGCTCCGAATCGAGGTCGGTGCCCATGACCGTGTAGTAGACGGTGGCGTCGTGCAGGTCGGCGGTCACCTTGGCGTCGGTGATCGTCACGTGCGCCAGACGCGGATCCTTGATCTCGTGGTCGATCGCCGTCGCGACGATCGTGCTGATGCGCTTGGCGAGTCTGCGTGCGCGTGCAGGATCTGCCATGGCAATCAGTCTCCTCTCCCGAAGAATATGTGCAGCAAAAGAATATGTCCGATGAATATGTCCGATGTCGGCCCGGGTCAGTCCTCGGGACCGAAGGTTCGCCGTCGCACCGCGAGTAGTTGCAGTTCCGGCCGCCCCGCGACGTGCCGCTCGCACTGATCGAGCACCTCGTGGACGTGGCCGGCCGTGGAGCTGGCGACGGCGACGCCGAGCAGGGTCCGCCGGTAGCGGTCGTGTTCGCCGGTCTCGGCCGCCGAGACGCCGTATCGTCGCAGTTCGGCCAACACGGGGCGCACCAGTGATCTCTTCTCTTTCAGGGACCGGACGTCCCCGAACAAGATGTCCATCTCCAGTGCGCCGACGTACACCGAATCTCCCTCCGACACGAACCCTGCCGAAACCGGTACAGCCGGGTGATCCCTCCCCGGCGACCGAAGTCGCCGGGGAGGGATCACCCGAGCCGTGTCCGGACTAGTCGCGCGGCTTCTCGCGAAGCTCGTACGCCTCGATCACGTCACCGACCTTGATGTCGTTGTACGTAACCGTCAGACCACACTCGAAGCCCTCGCGGACCTCGGTCGCGTCGTCCTTCTCGCGCTTGAGCGAGGAGATCGTCATGGTCTCCGCGATCACCGCATTGTCGCGGATGAGGCGAGCCTTCGCGTTGCGGCGGACGATGCCCGACGTGACCATGCAACCTGCGATGTTTCCGACCTTCGAGGAACGGAACATCGCACGGATCTCCGCCTGGCCGAGGGTGACTTCCTCGTAGACAGGCTTGAGCATGCCCTTGAGTGCCTTCTCCACCTCGTCGATCGCCTGGTAGATGATCGAGTAGTAGCGAATGTCGACACCTTCGCGGTTCGCCAGCTCCGTCGCCTTGCCTTCGGCACGGACGTTGAAGCCGATGATGATCGCGTTGGACGCGGACGCCAGGTTGACGTTGGTCTCGGTGATGCCACCGACACCGCGGTCGATCACACGCAGCTGCACCTCGTCGTCGACCTCGATCCCCATGAGGGCCTCTTCCAGCGCCTCGACGGTGCCGGAGTTGTCGCCCTTGAGGATGAGGTTGAGCTCGTTGTGTTCCTTGAGCGCGGCATCCAGATCTTCCAGGCTGATGCGCTTGCGGCTGCGTGCTGCGAGCGCGTTGCGCTTGCGGGCGTTGCGCCGGTCCGCGATCTGCCGGGCGATCCGGTCCTCGTCGACGACGAGCAGGTTGTCGCCTGCACCGGGCACCGACGTGAAGCCGACCACCTGGACCGGACGCGACGGCAGCGCCTCGAGGACGTCGTCGCCGTGCTCGTCGACCATGCGACGGACACGACCGTAGGCGTCGCCGGCGACGATGGAGTCGCCGACCCGCAGCGTGCCGCGCTGGATGAGCACGGTCGCCACGGGGCCGCGGCCGCGGTCGAGGTGCGCCTCGATCGCGACACCCTGGGCGTCCATGTCCGGGTTGGCCCGCAGGTCCAGCGACGCATCCGCCGTCAGCAGCACAGCCTCGAGCAGCTGGTCGATGTTGGTGCCCTGCTTGGCGGAGATGTCGACGAACATGGTGTCGCCGCCGTACTCCTCGGCCACCAGTCCGTACTCGGTCAGCTGGCCTCGGATCTTCGCCGGGTCCGCGGCTTCCTTGTCGATCTTGTTGACCGCGACCACGATCGGCACGTCGGCCGCCTGGGCGTGGTTGATCGCCTCGACCGTCTGCGGCATGACACCGTCGTCGGCCGCGACCACGAGGATCGCGATGTCCGTCGCCTTGGCACCGCGGGCACGCATGGCGGTGAACGCCTCGTGACCCGGGGTGTCGATGAAGGTGACGAGACGCTCGACACCGTCCAGCTCGGTCAGCACCTGGTAGGCGCCGATGTGCTGGGTGATGCCACCGGCCTCCGCCTCGCGGACGTTCTCCTTGCGGATCGTGTCGAGCAGGCGGGTCTTGCCGTGGTCGACGTGACCCATGACGGTGACCACCGGCGGACGCGACGCGAGGTCCTCTTCGCCGCCGAGGTCCTCGCCGTAGGTGAGGTCGAACGACTCGAGCAGCTCGCGGTCCTCGTCCTCCGGGCTGACGACCTGGATGACGTAGTTCATCTCGCCGCCGAGCAGCTCGAGGGTCTCGTCGTTCACCGACTGCGTGGCCGTGACCATTTCGCCGAGGTTGAACAGCGCCTGGACCAGTGCTGCCGGGTTCGCGTCGATCTTCTCCGCGAAGTCGGACAGGGACGCGCCGCGGGCGAGACGGATGGTCTCACCGTTGCCGCGCGGCAACCGCACGCCACCGACGGCGGGCGCCTGCATCGAATCGTATTCTTGACGCTTCTGCCGCTTCGACTTGCGACCGCGACGCGGTGCACCACCGGGACGACCGAACGCGCCCGCGGTGCCACCGCGGCCACGTCCACCGCCACCGCCGCCACCGGGACGACCACGGAAGCCGCCGGGAGCGCCGCCGGTTCCGGGAGCGCCGGCGCCGGGGGCACCGCCACCGCGGTAACCGCCGCCACCACCACCGGGACGACCGCCCGGTGCGCCGGGGCGGCCCGGACGGGCTCCGCCGGGTGCCGGACGTGCCGCACGCTGCGGCATCGCACCCGGGTTCGGGCGCGGGGGCATCGAGCCGGGACTCGGACGCGGTCCACCCTGGCCGGGGGCCGGGCGGGGACCGCCGGGACCGGCTGCGGGACGCGGTGCGCCGGGAGCACCCGGACGCGGAGCGCCACCCTGCGGGCCCGGACGCGGGGCACCCGGACGCGGGGCACCCGGACGGGGTGCGCCCGGACGGGGTGCGCCCGGACGGGGTGCACCCGGCGCCGGACGCGGCGCGGGATGCTCGGCCGGGGCCGACGAATACGGGTTGTTGCCGACACGCGGCGGCTTCGGGCCGGGACGCGGACCGCCCGGCTTCGGGGCCGGTGCGGCGGGTGCGGCCGGAGCCTGCGCCGCCGGGGCCTGCGGGGCCGGCTTGGGGGCCGGGCCCGGACGCGGGCCGGGAGTGGCCGGACGACTCGGGGCGGCCGGAGCCGACTGAGCCGCCGGGGTCGCGGGGGCTTCCGCAGCCGGAGCTTCCGCAGCCGGGGTCACGGGAGCTGCCGGTGCGGGCTTGGGACCGGGGCGCGGAGCACCCGGCTTGGGCGCGGGGCCGGGCTTGGCGGTCGTACGCGGCGCGTCCGAAGAGGCACCTGCCGCACCTTCGGGCTTGCCGGCGGCCTGCGGCTTCGCAGCACCGAACGATTCCCTCACACGGCGCGCGACGGGCGCCTCCACAGTCGACGACGCCGACTTGACGAACTCGCCCTGCTCCTTGAGCCGTGCGAGAAGTTCCTTACTTGTGACACCGAGTTCTTTCGCCAACTCGTGCACGCGGGCTTTGCCTGCCACTGCTCTCCTCTACTGAGAGGTCGAGCGAGCGACTGGGCCCGCACGACCTCGGTTATCTCCGATGGACGTTCATCGCTGGTGCTTCACGGTGTGCTCATGAGTGCTTGTGCCTGTTCTCTGAGGTATTGCTCGTCGTTCCCGATGACTCGGCCGCTTCGATGAACCGGTCGAGTTCCGAGGAATCCAGACTTCCGGACACCCGCAGGGCTCTACCGAATGCTCGGCGCCGGCCTGCCTCGTTCAGACACTTCAGGTCGTGGTGCAACCAGGCACCGCGGCCGGGGAGGCGTCGCGCGGGATCGGGCACGAGCACGAATCCGTCGGATCCGGTCTGTCGTGCCACCACCCTGAGGAGGTCGGCGGCCAGCCCTCGCTGCCTGCATCCGACGCATGTTCGAACCGGTTCACCAGCTCGGGCACGCGTCGCTACCGACAGTTCACGCTGAACCATCGAACACTCTACCGCTGTATTGCTGTGATCTCCGCATTCTGCTCCCAACCACCCTCGTTTCGCGGCCGACCCGTTACTCCGAGCCACCCCGCTACTACTCCGCGTCGACGGCAGCGTCACTGCGGATGTCGATCCGCCAGCCGGTCAACCGTGCAGCCAGACGCGCGTTTTGACCTTCCTTGCCGATCGCCAGCGACAGCTGGTAATCGGGTACGACGACCCGGGCGGCACGCGCATCGGGATCGACGACAGTGACGGACACCACTTTCGACGGAGACAGTGCATTGCCGACGAATTTCGCCGGATCCTCGTCAAAGTCGATGATGTCGATCTTCTCTCCGGCGAGTTCACTCATCACGTTGCGGACCCGCTGCCCCATCGGCCCGATGCACGCACCCTTCGCGTTGAGTCCCTGCACACGCGAATCGACGGCGATCTTCGAACGGTGACCGGCCTCACGGGCCACGGCCACGATGTCGACGGAGCCGTCGGCGATCTCCGGCACCTCGAGTGCGAACAGTTTGCGGACGAGGTTCGGATGCGTACGTGACAGCGTGATCTGCGGGCCCCGGGGTCCGCGGGAGACGCCGACGACGTAGCACTTGATGCGGTCGCCGTGTTCGTAGGTTTCGCCGGGCACCTGCTCGGCCGGCGGGATCAGACCCTCGGCACCGTGCGCCTCGCTACCGATCCGCACGACGACCATGCCGCGCGCGTTCGCGCGGGTGTCGCGCTGGATGACGCCGCCGACGATCTCACCCTCGTGGGTGGCGAATTCACCGAAGCTGCGCTCGTTCTCGGCGTCCCGCAGTCGTTGCAGGATGACCTGACGGGCGGTGGTCGCCGCGATACGCCCGAATCCCTCGGGGGTGTCGTCCCATTCCTCGCCGACCCGGTTGCCGTCGGCGTCGACGTCGTGCGCCATCACCCGCACGACACCGGTCTTGGTGTCGACGTCGATCCGGGCGTGCGAGCTGTGACCGTCGGTGTGTCGGTAGGCGGTGAGCAGGGCCGTTTCGATGGCCTCGATGATCGTGCCGGCGGAAATGCCCTTGTCCGCCTCGATCGCGCGCAGCGCTGCGATGTCGATATTCACTTGTCGAACCCCTCTACTTCTTCGTTCACGTCGTCCGACGCGTCCGCGTCGGCAGGCGCGACCCGACCCTCCGGGACGCCCCCGGCGAGATCGAGCTCTCTCGCGTCGGGACGCGAGAACTCCACCTGTACAACAGCTTTCTTGACATCCTGCAGTTCCACCCGGCGGACGGCGAACTCGCGCCCGTCCTTGACCACCAGGTCGACGACGCCGTCGTCGAGCCGACCGATCCGCGCGGTCACCGATTCGCCGTCGAGGTCGACGAGGGCCTTGCGACCCTGCGCGCGACGCCAGTGCCGTTCGGCGGTGAGCGGACGGTCGATGCCGGGTGAGGTCACCTCGAGCGTGTACGGCGTCTCACCGAAGTCGTTCGTCGCATCGAAGATTTCGGCGATCACGTGGCTGAGCCGCGCGACCTCGTCGAGTTCGAGCCCGGCGTCGCTGTCGAGCATGACGCGGACGAGGCTGTGCTTGCCCGCGGCCGTGACGACCACGTCCTCGAGGTCGTAGCCCTCGCGCTCGACGGGATCGGCGAGAAGCTCGATCACCCGTTCCTTCGACGGCACCGGCATCTGGGACGCTCCTCGCGTGAAGGTGTGGTCGCGGCCGCCGAACGGCGACACGTCGCCGGCGCAGCACGCTGATCCGCGCAGCACTCGACGCACCACGGGGTGGACTGTGGAGGTATCAGGGTATCGCGGTTTCGGAGTGCGGGTGACCATCGCGCCCGTGACCGTGCCCACCGACCGGGCGGCACCCCGTGGTGACCTGCTCGGTGCCGGAGAACGATCATGGTCCTGGCACCATGATCGGGTGCGCACGCTCCCCCGTTCCCCTCAGCTGTCCCGCCGCGCGGCACTGCGCGCCGCGGGTGGCGTCGTCCTCGGCGCGTCGGTTCTCGTCGCGGCCACCGGCTGCTCGGATTCCGGATCCTCGGATACTTCCGCGGAGGTGGAAGCGCTGACGGCCCAGGCCGAGCGGGCACGCCGGGACGCGGCGAATGCGTCTGCCGCGATCGCCGCCGCCCCGGACCGGGCTGCCGCACTCACCGTGATCGCCGCCGAGCGGACCGCGCATGCGGACGCGCTCGACGCCGAGATCGCCCGGGCGGGTGGGTCGATGTCGTCGGTGACCTCGGATACCGCGGCGACCTCGGCAGTGGTACCGGTACCGCCGTCCGTCGACCTGTTGCGAACCGATCTGGCCGAGTCTCAGAAGGAGTCGGCGTCCCTCGCCCGCACCCAGTCCGGTTACCGCGCCGGTCTGCTCGGATCGATCAGTGCGGCGTGCGCCGTACAGCAGGCGGTGTTGCTGCCGTGAGCAATCAGAGCCTCGGACCCGAACAGCGGGCGCTCGTCGACGCCCTGACCGCCGAGTACGCCGCCGTGTTCGCGTACGGCGTCGTCGCGGCGTTCTCCAATCCGGCGCGCACCGGCCAGGTCGCCGCGGACACCGCCGCACACCGGGCGCGCCGGGACGCCACGATCGACACCCTGACCGCCGCCGGCGTCGACGTGCCGCAACCGGAACCCGGTTACGCACTACCGTTCCCGGTCACCGATCCGATCTCGGCGGCCCGCCTGGCCGCGCAGGTGGAAACCGACACCGCGACCGCGTGGCGGTCGGTGATCGAACGTGCCCAGTCCGACGCCGTCCGTGACACCGGCATCGTGGCACTCACCGAATCCGCTGTGCGCGCCGCGAACTGGCACGTAGTACTCGGCGACCAGCCGGCCACGACCGCGTTCCCGGGTCAGCCGTAGACGCTGCGTTCCGGTGCACCTCTCTGGTAGTGGTTACTACCAAAAAGGTGCACAGCACCCGGAGAGGAGCTTTCGTGACGGAACGCACCATCGAACAGCGCATCGCCGATCTCGAGCGGATCGAGGCGATCAAGAATCTGAAGCACCGCTATCTGCGGGCGTGTGATGCGAAGGATCCGGAGACGTTCCGGGCGTGCTTCGTCGATCGGGGTGCCCGGATCGACTACGGCCCGCTCGGGCAGTTCGACGACGCCGACCCGATCGCGGAGATCTTCCGCAGCATCGCGCTGCAGAAGGTGGACGGCCGGCACGTGATCCTGGACATGCATCACGCGTTCCATCCGGAGATCACGCTGCACGGTGACGAGTCCGCATCGGGTAAGTGGACGCTCGCGTTCCGTCAGGTCAATCTGGTCGAGGGCACCGAGACCGTTCGTTCCATCGAGTACGCCGACGAGTACGTGGTGGAGAACGGTGAGTGGAAGATGTCGGCGTGTGCATCGCACACGTTGTGGTCGATGACGCGTCCGCTGGGCGAGGGCACCGTCGTCACCGAGGGCTGAGCCCTCACATCGTCACCGAGGGCTGAGCCCTCACGAACGGGCGGTTGTCCGAGGAACGGCCGGGAGCGCCGTCGGACGACCGCCCGTTCGGCGTTCACAGCAGGAAGTCGGCGGCCCGGTTCGCGAGGTCGAGGACGGGTTGCGGGGCGACACCGAGGGCGACGGTGACGACGGCGCTGATGCCGACGACGGCGACGGTGGGGGCGCTGAGGACGACGACGGGCGGGGACGTCGTCGGGGGGACGGCGAAGAACATGAGCACGATGACGCGGATGTAGAAGATCGCGGCGATGGCGCTGGCGACGACGCCGACGATCACGAGTGGCACTGCCCCACCGGAGGCGGCGGCCTGGAAGACCGCGAACTTGCCGACGAATCCGCTGGTGAGCGGGATACCGGCGAACGACAGCAGCAGCAGGCCGAACACGGTGGCGACGAACGGGGAGGTGCGGCCGAGTCCGGCCCATCGGTCGAGGGCGCCGACTTCGGTGCCGTCGGCGTCGCGGACGAGGGTGAGGACGGCGAAGGCGCCGACGCTGCTGATGCCGTAGGCGAGCAGATAGAACAGGGTGGCTGCGACGCCGGCGTCGGTGCCGGCGATCACCCCGGTGAGGATGAAGCCGGCGTGCGCCACCGACGAGTAGGCGAGCATGCGTTTGACGTCGGACTGGGTGATCGCGAGGACCGATGCGAGAACCATCGTGAGGATCGCGACCGTCCACAGCACGGGTCGCCAGTCGTCGCGCAGTCCGGGGACGGCGACGGTGAAGATCCGCAGTGCCGCACCGAATGCGGCGATCTTGGTGGCGGACGCCATGAACGCGGTGATCGGCGTGGGGGCGCCCTGGTAGACGTCGGGGATCCACGAATGGAAAGGCACCGCACCGACTTTGAAGAGCAGGCCCACGGCAACCAGTGCCAGGCCGAGTTGGGCGAGCAGGATGTCTCCGCTGCCGTCCTCGATCGCTGCCCGGATGCCGGGGATCGAGACGGTGCCCGCGTAGCCGTACAGCATGGCGATGCCGAACAGGAAGAACGCCGACGAGAAGGCGCCCAGCAGAAAGTATTTGAGTGCCGCCTCCTGGGACAGCAGCCGGCGTCGGCGGGCCAGCCCGCACAGCAGGTACAGCGGCAGCGACAGCACTTCGAGCGCGACGAACATGGTGAGCATGTCGTTCGCGGCCGGGAACAGCAGCATGCCGCCGACCGCGAACAGCACGAGCGGGTACACCTCGGTCTGGGTCACGCCGGTGGCGGTGGCCTCTCTTTCGGCGACGCCACCGGGGGTCGTGGACGCGCGGGCCGCGAATGCGTCTGCCGGGACGGTGACGGCGCCGGCGTCCGCCCGGTCCAGGCCGCGGTCCGCGCACAGCGCGATCGACAGGACGGAGACCAGCAGGATCGTGGCCTGCAGGAACAGGGTGGGGCCGTCGATTGCGACGGATCCGACGGCGACGACCTGCCGAACACCCCACAGGGCGCCGACGGCGACGAGGGCGGCGGCGAGTCCGCCGTACGCGAGGGCCACCTGGATCCGGTACCGGGACCGAGCGGGGGCGAACGCCTCGACGAGGACACCGGCGACGGCGACCGCGAACACGATGAGCATCGGTGCGAGCCGGCCGTATTCGATACTGGGGGTCATCGCGCGCCTCCGTCCGCGTCGGTGGTCGTGGGTGCCGGGTCGACCGCACCGATCGTGGTGAGGGTCGTCGTGACGGCGGGGGTGACGATGTCGAGAAGCGGTTTGGGGTAGACGCCGATGCCGA
Organism: Prescottella sp. R16; assembly: GCF_030656875.1. Classification (NCBI taxonomy): domain Bacteria; kingdom Bacillati; phylum Actinomycetota; class Actinomycetes; order Mycobacteriales; family Nocardiaceae; genus Rhodococcus; species Prescottella sp. R16. Next base: position 1,778,927 of record NZ_CP130943.1, on the reverse strand, counting down.
TCAGCAGTGCGAGCAGCGGTGCGACGACGAGTAGTTCGCGCCGGCGCAGGTCGTGGACGCGTTCGGTGCCGGCGGTGACGGGTCCGCCCATCATCCGCTGGTAGAGCCACAGGATGTAGAGGGCGGCGAGGACGATCGCGACGGTCGCGATCACCGCGGCGGCCGGGTAGCGGGTGAACGTGCCGACGAGGACGAGGAATTCGCTGACGAACGGTGCCAGGCCCGGCAGCGACAGGGTGGCCATGCCCGCGACGAGGAACGTCCCGGCCAGCAGCGGGGCGACCGTCTGGACACCGCCGTAGTCGGCGATGACCCGGCTGCCGCGCCGGGTGACGAGGAATCCGGCGACGAGCATCAGTGCGGCAGTGGAGATTCCGTGGGCGACCATGTAGAGCACCCCACCGCTCTGTCCCTGGCTGGTCATCGCGAACAGGCCCAGCACGATGAACCCGAAGTGCGAGATCGACGTGTACGCGATGAGCCGCATGACGTCGGTCTGTCCGATCGCGAGCAGTGCGCCGTATACGACGCTGATCACCGCGAGTGTGACGAGCAGGGGCGCGAATGTGCGGGCGGCGTCGGGGAACAGGGTCAGGGTGTAGCGGAGCATCGCGAACGTGCCGACCTTGTCGACGACGGCCATCATGAGGACCGCGCTCACGGGGGTGGTGCGGGCGGCGGCGTCGGGCAGCCAGCTGTGCAGCGGCCACAGCGGCGCCTTGACCGCGAACGCGAACATGAATCCGAGGAACAGCGCGTTCGTGACCGGCGCGGACATCACCAGATCGCCGGAGGACACGGCCGTCACGATCGCCCGCAGGTCGAACGTTCCCGCCGAGAAGGGGCTGTCGGCGCCCGCGGTCACGGCGTACAGGCCGATCACGGCCGCGAGCATGATCAGTCCACCGAACAGGTTGTACAGCAGGAACTTCACGGCGGCCCGTGCCCGCTGCGGGCCGGGTTCCCCGAAGCCGCCGAGCAGGAAGTACATCGGGATCAGCATGGCTTCGAAGACGATGTAGAACAGCAGGATGTCGAGCGACAGGAACGACATCAGCACCAGCGACTCGACGACGAGGATCAGGGCGGCGTACATGTGGACGGCGCGGGGGCGAGGATCGTCGGACGCCACGTCCCGCCAACCGGCCAGCAGCAGCAGCGGTACCAGGACGGTGGTGAGCAGAACCAGGGCGAGACCGATCCCGTCGAGCCCGAGTTCGTAGCGGGTGCCGAACGCCGTTATCCAGGAACGGGATTCGACGAACTGGTAGTGCTCGCCGCCGGGGTCGAAGCCGATCGCGAGCCCCACGGACACCGCGAACGTGCCGGCTGCGGCGACGAGGGCGACGATCCGGGCGGCCTGCCGTTCGTGGGCGGGGAGCAGCATGACGAGGACCGCGCCGACCGCCGGGAGCAGCCACAGCGTCGTCAACCAGGGGAAACCGGTCATCACATCCTCCCCACCAGCAGGGCCGCGACGACGCAGGCGGCGCCGGCGAACATGTACAGCGCGTACGAGCGCACGAATCCGGTCTGCAGGCGTCGCAGTGCCGTCGACGCTGCCCCGATCAGAGCGGGGACGGCCCGGACCACGCCGTCGATGCCGCGGTCGTCGACCACCGTCAGGCCCGCGACCAGCTGCTGTCCGGGCCGCATGAGCACGGCCTCGTCGAATGCGTCACCGTACAGGTCGTGGCGGGCGGCGACGGTGAGTCCCGAGACGTCCTGCGGCGCCGAGGCCGGGACGGGCCGGGTGCCGTAGGTCCGCCACGCGACACCGATGCCGACGATCACGACGGCGAGGGTGGCGACGCTGACCGTCCACGCCGGGACCGGCAGGTCGTGATGCTCGGTGCCGGAACCGAATTCGGTCCACACCGGGGCGAGCCAGCGGTCGAGTGCGCCGCCGAGGGCGAGCAGGCCACCGGCGGCGACCGAACCGAGGGCGAGCAGGATCATGGGAATCGTCATCACCGGGGGCGCCTCGTGCGGTTCGGTGGCCGGATCGAAGCGGGGCTCGCCGAGGAACGTCAGCACCATCACCCGTGTCATGTAGAACGCGGTGATTCCCGCGCCGAGCAGTGCGACGCTGCCGAGCACCACGGCGCCGACACCACCGGAGCCGAATGCGGCCTCGATCACCTTGTCCTTCGCGAAGAACCCCGAGAACGGGGGGATCCCGATGATCGCGAGATAGCCGAATCCGAACGTGGCGAACGTGATCGGCATGAGGGTGCGCAGTCCGCCGTAGCGTCGCATGTCGGTTTCCTCGCCGGTCGCGTGCATCACCGCGCCGGCGCCGAGGAACAGGCCGGCCTTGAAGAAGCCGTGCGCGAGCAGCAGCATGATCGCGAACGTGTATCCGGCGGGGCCGAGTCCGGCGGCGAGCACCATGTAGCCGATCTGGCTCATCGTCGATGCTGCGAGCGCCTTCTTGATGTCGTCCTTCGCGCAGCCGATGATCGCGCCGAACAGCAGGGTCACCGCGCCGACCGTCACGACCGCGGCCTGCGCGCCCGGCGCGGCCTCGAAGATCGGGCCGGAGCGCACGATCAGGTACACGCCTGCGGTGACCATCGTCGCGGCGTGGATGAGTGCGGACACCGGGGTGGGGCCCTCCATCGCGTCACCGAGCCACGACTGCAGCGGCACCTGCGCCGACTTGGCGCACGCCGCGAGCAGCAGCGCCAGCCCCATCCAGGTCAGCGTGGCCTCCCCCGCCTGCGGGGCCGCGGTGAACACGTCCGTGAACGACACCGACCCGAACGTCGCGAACATGATCATGATGGCGACGATCAGGCCCATGTCGCCGACCCGGTTGACGACGAACGCCTTCTTCGCGGCGGTCGCGGCGGTCGGCTTGTGCTGCCAGAACCCGATCAGCAGGTACGACGCGAGCCCGACGCCTTCCCAGCCGACGTAGAGGACCACGAAGTTGCCGGCGAGGACGAGGAGCAACATCGCGGCGAGGAACAGGTTGAGGTAGGCGAAAAATCGGCGGCGGCCGGTGTCTTCTCGCATGTAGCCGACCGAGTAGATGTGGATGAGCGACCCGACCCCGGTGACGAGCAGCGCGAAGCACAGCGACAGCGGATCGAGTCGCAGGGCCGCGTCGACCTGCAGTCCCGCGACCGGCAGGTACGAGAACAGGGTCTGCGTCGCGACGCGGTCGGCGGCGTCGGCGCCGAGGAAGTCGATCAGCAGACCTACCGCGACCGCGAACGACGCGAGCGCGGCGGCGCACCCGAGGAGATGCCCCCACCGGTCGCTGCGGCGTCCGGCGAGCAGGAGGAACACCGCGCCGGCGAGCGGCAGTGCCGGCAGGAGCCAGATCGTCTCACGCATCGTGTCCCCCGTCCCGTCAGTACTCGAGCAGATTCGCGTCGTCGACCGAGGCCGACCGGCGGGTGCGGAAGATGGTCATGATGATCGCGAGACCGACGACGACCTCGGCCGCGGCGACGACCATCGTGAAGAACGCGAACACCTGGCCGTCGAGCCGGCCGTGCATGCGAGCGAACGTGACGAACGCCAGATTGGCGGCGTTGAGCATCAGCTCGATGCACATGAACACGACGATCGCGTTGCGTCGCAACAGCACTCCGGCGGCACCGATCGTGAACAGGAGCACCGACAGGTACAGGTAGTTCGCGGGGTTCACCGCTCCTCCCCCCGATCCGGAAGGCCCCCGGGCGGGGGCACGTCCCGCGGTTCGAGGATCGCGGCGACCGAGTCGCGGGCGAGGGTGCCGTCGGCGCGGCGGGCGGGCATGTCGACGGCGTTGCTGCGCGCGTACACGCCGGGGCTCGGGAGCGGGGTGACCCGGTCGACGTCGCCGGACGCCCAGTCCCGGAAGCGTTGCTGCGAGAGTTCTCGCTGGGTGCGGCGCGGCTCGAACCGTTCCCGGTGCGCGAGGATCATCGCGCCGATCGTGGCGGTGACGAGCAGCGCACCGGTCAGCTCGAACACCCACACGTAGCGGACGAACACGATCTCGGCGAGGCCCTCGACGTTGCCGCCCTCGTTCGCGGCGTCGAGGCCGACGAAACCGACGGTGCCGTCGCGGATCACGCCGAGAGTCGCGTTGCCGAGGGCGCCGACGAGGAGCAGCCCGAAGCCGACACCGGTGACGGCGGCGGCGATGCGTTGTCCGCGCAGGGTTTCCACCAGCGAGTCGGACGAGTCGACGCCGACGAGCATGAGCACGAACAGGAACAGCATCATCACCGCGCCGGTGTAGACGACGACCTGCACGACGCCGAGGAACAGTGCCCCCTGCGCGATGTACAGCACCGCGAGCACGATCATGGTGGTGGCCAGGAAGATCGCGGAGTAGACGGCCTTCGGCGCGCACACCACCCCGAGGGCGCCGAGGACGGCGACCGTCCCGAGGATCCAGAACTGCACGGCTTCACCGGTGGACGTGCGGGTGAGGACGTCGGCGGCGAGCAGTGCCGTGTGCGGCTCGATCATCTACGTCACCTGCCCACGGTAGTAGTCCTGCTCGGTGGCGCCCGGCGCCATCGGGTGCGGCGGCGGCTCCATACCCGGTTCGAGTGGGGCGAGGAGCCGGTCCTTCTCGTAGATGAGGTCGGTGCGGTTGTCGTCGGCCATCTCGTACTCGTTCGTCATCGTCAACGCCCGCGTCGGGCAGGCCTCGATGCACAGTCCGCAGCCGATGCACCGCAGGTAGTTGATCTGGTAGACCCGCCCGTACCGTTCGCCCGGCGAATAGCGCTCCTCCTCGGTGTTGTCGGCGCCCTCGACGTAGATCGCGTCCGCGGGGCACGCCCACGCGCACAGTTCGCAGCCGATGCACTTCTCGAGACCGTCCGGGTGCCGGTTGAGTTGGTGCCGGCCGTGGTAGCGCGGCGCGGTCGGTGTCTTCTGTTCGGGGTAGAACTCGGTGACCGGCTCCCGGAACATCGACCGGAAGGTCACACCGAATCCGGCGACCGAATCGAGGAAATCAGACATCGGCTTCCTCCTTCTGCTGACGAGAGAGGCGTGGTGCCCGTACGAGCACCACCAGCACGGCGAGCATCCCGGCGATGTGCAGGATCGCGGCGGGCACGGGGCGGCCGTCGTCGTGCAGGACGCGGGCGGCGGCGACCACCAGCACCCATGCGACGGCGGCGGGGATGAGGACCTTCCAGCCGAGGTTCATGAACTGGTCGTACCGCAGCCGCGGCAGGGTGGCGCGCAACCAGATGAACACGAACAGCAGCAGCCACACCTTCACGACGAACCACAGCAGTGGCCACCATCCACTGTTCGCGCCGGACCACAGGCTCAGCGGCCACGGGGCGTGCCAGCCGCCGAGGAACATCGTGGCCGCGAGCGCGGAGACCGTCGTCATGTTCACGTACTCGGCGAGCATGAACATCGCGAACCGCAGCGACGAGTACTCGGTGTGGAAGCCGCCGACCAGTTCGCCTTCGGCCTCGGGCAGGTCGAACGGGGCCCGGTTGGTTTCGCCGACCATCGCGGTCAGGTAGATCAGGAACGACGGCAGCAGCAGGAACACGTACCACGTGCTGTCCTGTGCGGCAACGATTCCCGACGTGGACATCGTGCCGGCGTAGAGGAAGACGGCCGCGAACGTCAGTCCCATCGCGATCTCGTACGAGATCACCTGCGCAGTCGACCGGATACCGCCGAGCAGCGGATACGTCGAGCCCGAGGACCAGCCGGCGAGCACGATGCCGTACACGCCCACCGACGAGATCGCGAGGAGGTAGAGCACCGCGACCGGCAGATCCGTCAGCTGCAGCGGCGTCCGGGTGCCGAACACCGACACCTGCGGGCCGAACGGGATCACCGCGAACGCCATGAACGCGGGAACGGTCGCGATGATCGGCGCCAGCAGGTAGATCGGCTTCTCCACCCCGGACGGGACGATGCCCTCCTTGAGGGCCAGTTTGATGCCGTCGGCGAGGGTCTGCAGCAGGCCGCGCGGCCCGACCCGGTCCGGGCCGATCCGCATCTGCATGAACGCCAGGATCTTTCGTTCCGCATAGATCGCGAGCAGCACCGTGAGCACGAGGAACACGAAGATCGCGAGTGCCTTCACGATCACCAGCCACCACGGGTCGCGGCCGAACATCGACAGGTCGGCGGCGGCGAACACAACGGTGGATACGGCGGTCATCGCGGTACCTCCCCCGTTGCGCGGCGCACCCGCACGACGTCCCCCGGCCGGGCGGCGAGCGTCCGGTGCACGGCCGAGCCGGGCGAGTTCCGCGGCAGCCACACCACGCGGTACGGCAGATCCGTCACCGCCACCGGCAGCGTGACCGTACCGCGACCGGTCTCGACCGTCACCGGGTCGCCGTCGCGGACAGCGAGTTCCGCGGCCCGGTCGGCGGACAGTCGCACCACCGGCGTCCGCGCGGTCCCCGCCAGGTGGGGTTCGTCGTCCTGCATGCGTCCGGCGTCGAGCAGCAGCCGCCACGACGCGAGCACCGCTTCCCCCGGCCCCGGATCGGTCACCGGGGCCGCCGCCGTGTCCGGGCCCGGTGGCCGCTCCCCGGCCCACGTGCCGAGCCGGCCGATCTCGGCGCGGGCGGCGTCCGGGTCCGGCAGACCCAGCGGGGTGCCGGCCGCGGCCGCGAGGGCATCGAGTACCTGCCCGTCGGACAGTGTTCCGGTGTCGCGCAGGGCGGTCTCGAACGGCCGGACCCGGCCCTCCCAGTCCAGGTAGGCGCCCGACTTCTCGGCGACCGCGGCCACCGGCAGCACGACGTCGGCGCGATCGGTGACACTGCTGCGCCGTATCTCGAGGCTCACCACGAACCGGGCCGCGTCGAGGGCCGCGTCCGCGGCCGCCGGGTCGGGCAGGTCGTCGACGTCGACGCCGCCGACGAGGAGGCCGCCGATCTCGCCGTTGCGGACCGCATCGAGGATGCCTGCGGTGTCCCGGCCCGCAGCCGTCGGCAGCGCGGTGCCCCACAGGGTTTCGACCTCGCGGCGTGCGGTCGGGTCGGCGGCGGGGCGCCCGCCGGGCAGCAGCATCGGTACCGCACCCACCTCGAGTGCGCCGCGGTCCCCGGCCCGGCGCGGTATCCAGGCGATGCGGGCGCCGGACGCGTCGGCGAGCCGCGTGACCGCGGACAGGGTGCCGGGGCTGTCGGCCGCGCGTTCCCCGACCACGATCACCGAACCGGGGGCGCGGAGGAAGTCGGAGGTGGCGAGGTCGTCGAGAACGGCCGGTTCGCCGCCGGGCACCGCCTGCAGTAGACGCCCGTCGATCTTGGCGAGTCCGCGGGACGCGAACGGGGCGACCGACAGGACGACGGTGCCCCGGTCGCAGACGGCCTTGCGGAGCCGCAGCAGCACCATCGGCGACTCGTCCTCGGGTTCGCACGCCACCAGCAGCACCGCGGGGGCGTGCTCGAGGTCGTCGTAGGTGACCGGGTCCGGTACCGCGCCGAGGATCCGTCCCGCCACCCGCGCTGCGAGGAACGCCGCCTCCTCGGTCGAGTGTGCGCGGGAGCGGAAGTCGATGTCGTTGGTGCCGAGCACGGTTCGCGCGAACTTGGCGTACGTGTACGCGTCCTCGACGGTGAGCCGGCCTCCGGTGAGCACCCCGCAGCCACCGGCGGACGCGAGTCCGCGGGCCGCGACCGCGAGCGCGTGCGGCCACGACGTCGGCACCAGTTCGCCGGTGTCGTTCCGCACGAGCGGGGTGGTGAGCCGGTCCGGTGCGGTGGCGTATGTGAACGCCCAGCGGCCCTTGTCGCAGTTCCATTCCTCGTTGACCTGCGGGTCGTCGCCGGCGAGTCGGCGCAGGACGGTGCCGCGGCGGTGGTCGGTGCGTTGCGCGCAGCCGCCGGCGCAGTGTTCGCAGACACTCGGGCTGGACACGAGGTCGAACGGGCGGGCCCGGAACCGGTAGGCGGTGCCGGTCAACGCGCCGACGGGGCAGATCTGCACGGTGTTGCCGGAGAAGTACGAGTCGAACGGCTCTCCCGCCCCGATCCCCACCTGTTGCCCGGCGCCGCGTTCGAGGAAGTCGATCAGTTCGTCGCCCGCGATCTGTTTCGTGAAGCGGGTGCAGCGGGCGCACAGGATGCACCGTTCCCGGTCGAGCAGCACCTCGGTGGACAGTGGAATCGGTTTGGGGAACGTGCGTTTGACGTCTTCGAACCGGGTCTCGCCCTGCCCGCTCGACATCGCCTGGTTCTGCAGCGGGCACTCGCCGCCCTTGTCGCACATCGGGCAGTCGAGCGGATGGTTGATCAGCAGCAGTTCCATGTTGCCGCGCTGGGCCCGTTCGGCGACAGCGGAGGTCACCTGGGTGCGGACCACCATGCCGTCGGTCGCGACGGCCGTGCACGACGCCAGCGGTTTGCGCTGCCCCTCGACGTCGACGAGGCACTGCCGGCAGGCACCGACCGGGTCGAGCAGCGGGTGGTCGCAGAATCGCGGGATCTGGATGCCGATGCCCTCGGCGGCGCGGATCACCAGTGTCCCCTTGGGCACCGTCACCTCGATGCCGTCGATCGTGAGCGTCACCCGGTCCGTCGGGACCGGCTGTCCGGACGCGTCGACCCCCGCGTGCACGGTCATCGTGAGCCTCCGTCCACTGTGTCCCGCCGCGACTCGTCCGGATCGAACGGACATCCGCCGCCGTCGAGGTGCGCGACGTACTCGTCGCGGAAGTACTTCAGGGACGACGTGATCGGGCTCGTCGCACCGTCACCCAGGGCGCAGAACGCGCGCCCGAGGATCGAGTCGGAGATGTCGAGGAGCTTGTCGAGGTCGGCGCGGGTTCCGGCGCCGCGTTCGAGCCGCTCGTAGATCTGCTGCAGCCAGTAGGTGCCCTCCCGGCACGGCGTGCACTTGCCACACGACTCGTGCGCGTAGAACCGCGTCCACCGCGACACCACCCGCACGACGCACGTCGTGTCGTCGAAGATCTGCAGCGCCTTGGTGCCCAGCATGGACCCTGCTCCGGCCACGTTTTCGTAGTCGAGGGGCACGTCGAGGTGCTCGGGGGTGAGGATCGGCGTCGACGACCCGCCCGGTGTCCAGAACTTGAGGGTGTGCCCGGGGCGTACCCCGCCCGCGAGGTCGAGCAACTGCCGCAACGTGATTCCCATCGGCGCCTCGTACTGACCCGGCCGGCGCACGTGCCCGGACAGCGAGTACAGCGTGAACCCGGGCGACGCCTCGCTGCCCATGCTGCGGAACCATTCGGCGCCGCGGGCGATGATCGGTGGCACGCTGGCGATGGACTCGACGTTGTTGACCACCGTCGGGCACGCGTACAGGCCCGCGACCGCCGGGAACGGCGGCCGCAACCGGGGCTGCCCGCGCCGGCCCTCGAGCGAGTCGAGCAGGGCCGTCTCCTCGCCGCAGATGTAGGCGCCGGCCCCCGCGTGCACGACGATGTCGAGGTCGAACCCGGAGCCGAGGATGTCCCGGCCCACGTAGCCGGCGTCGTACGCCTCGGCGACCGCGGCCCGCAGCCGACGCAGCACCGGGACCACCTCACCGCGCACGTAGATGTACGCGCGCGACGCCCGGATCGCGTAGGCAGCGATGACCACGCCCTCGACCAGCGCGTGCGGGGTCGCGTACATCAGCGGAATGTCCTTGCACGTGCCCGGCTCCGACTCGTCGGCGTTGACGACGAGATAGTGCGGTTTCGCGGCCGTGTCGTTCGCCGGATCCTGCGGAATGTACGACCACTTCATGCCGGTCGGGAACCCGGCGCCGCCGCGGCCGCGCAGCCCCGCCTCCTTCACCGTCGCGATCACCTCGTCCGGGTTCGTCCGCAGCGCGGCCCGCAGGCCCGCATAGCCGTCGTGCCGGTGGTAGGTGTCCAGCGTCCACGACTCCGGCTCGTCCCAGTACCGGCTCAGCACCGGGGCCAGTTCGGGCGAGCCGGTCCGCAGCCCGGCGACGGTCGGTTCCCCGCCGCCGCCACCCGCATCGACCGCGTCCGGCCGGGGGTCGTCGAATCCCGCGAGCAGCCGGGCCGTGTCCCGGAACGTGCGCAGCTGCGCACCCCGGCTCGGGGTCACGGGCCGCCCCTCCCGCAGCGCGTCGACCACCGCGATCGCCGACTCGGGGGTCTGGTCGTCGAAGAACTCCCAGTCCACCGTCAGCACCGGCGCGAAATCACAGGCCGCGTTGCACTCGATGTGCTCGAGCGTCACCGACCCGTCCCCGGTGGTGCCGCCGTCCTGCACACCCAGGTGCGCGCACAGCGCGGCGTGGATCGCGTCGCCGCCCAACACCGCGCACAGGCTGTTGGTGCACACCCCCACGTGGTGTGTGCCGGTGGGCTCGCGCCGGTACATCGTGTAGAACGTGGCGACCGCGGTCACGTCGGCGACCGTGAGCCCCAACCTCGTTGCACAGAACTCGATTCCGGTCGGCGAGACGTACCCCTCCTCCGCCTGCACGAGGTGCAGCAGCGGCAGCAGCGCCGAGCGCTGCGCCCCCGGCCGGTCCGTCCGGTAGCGGGCGACGATCGCGTCGGCGTCGGCCGACAGTCGTGCCGCCACGTCCGGCGGGTACACCGGACGCTCGTGCGGCCGCGGTCCGAGGTCGACGAACACCGGTCCGGCGGTGGATGATTCGCTCATCGGTCCACTCCTCCCATCACCGGGTCGATACTCGCGACGGACGCGATCACGTCGGCCACCATCCCGCCCTCGCACATTGCGGCGACGGCCTGCAGGTTCGTGAACGACGGGTCCCGGTAGTGCACCCGGTAGGGGCGGGTGCCGCCGTCGCTGACCACGTGCACCCCCAGTTCGCCGCGCGGCGATTCCACCGGCACGTACACCTGGCCGGGCGGCACCCGGAAACCCTCGGTGACGATCTTGAAGTGGTGGATCAGGGCTTCCATCGACGTGCCCATGATGTGCCGGATGTGGTCGAGCGAGTTCCCGAGCCCGTCCGGTCCGAGCGCCAGCTGTGCGGGCCACGCGATCTTCTCGTCCGCCACCATCACCGGGCCCGGCCGCAACCGGTCGACGCACTGCCGGACGATCCGCAGCGACTCCGCCATCTCCCGCACCCGCACGAGATAGCGGGCGTAGCAGTCGGATCCGGTGGCGGTCACCACGTCGAAGTCGTAGTCCTCGTATCCGCAGTACGGGTCGGAGCGGCGCACGTCCAGCGGTGTCCCGGTGGCACGCAGGATCGGCCCCGTCACCCCCAGCGCCGTGCAGCCGGCGACGTCGAGATACCCCACGTCCTGAGTGCGGGCCTTCCAGATCGGATTCTCGGTGAGCAGGTCCTCGATGTCCCGGATCCGGCCCGGCAGCAGGTCCAGCAGCGCCCGCACCTGCTCGACGGCCCCGTCGGGCAGGTCGGCGACGAGCCCGCCGGGGCGGATGTACGCGTGGTTCATCCGCAGCCCGGTGATCGTCTCGAACACGTCGAGGATCGGCTCGCGGTCCCGGAACCCGAACAGCATCGGGGTGATCGCCCCGAGCTCCATACCGCCGGTGGCCAGGGCCACCAGGTGCGATGCGATCCGGTTGAGTTCCATGAGCAGCACCCGCACCACCGTCGCCCGCTCGGGCACCCGGTCGGTGATGTCGAGGAGCTTCTCGACGGCCAGGCAGTAGCCGACCTCGTTGAAGAACGGCGACAGATAGTCCATCCGGGTGACGAACGTGACGCCCTGCGTCCAGTTGCGGTACTCGAGGTTCTTCTCGATCCCGGTGTGCAGGTAGCCGACTCCGCACCGCGCCTCGGTCACCGTCTCGCCCTCGATCTCGAGGATCAGCCGCAGCACCCCGTGCGTCGACGGATGCTGCGGTCCCATGTTGACGACGATGCGTTCGGCACCGGCCTCGTGCGCGGCGCCCGCGGCGTCGACGAGGTCGTCCCAGTCCTGCCCGGTGACGGTGTACTCGGTCGCCGGCGTCTCGGTCACTGGTAGCCCCTCCTCTCGTCCGGTGGCGGTACCGTCGCCCCCTTGTACTGGACGGGCACCCCGCCGAGCGGGTAGTCCTTGCGCTGCGGGTGCCCTTCCCAGTCGTCGGGCATCTCGATCCGGGTGAGCGACGGATGGCCGTCGAACACGAGGCCGAAGAAGTCGTACGTCTCCCGCTCGTGCCAGTCGGTCGTCGGATACACCCGGAACAGCGTCGGCACGTGCGGGTCCGCGTCGGGGACGGCCACCTCGAGCCGCAGCCTCCGGCCGGACGTCATCGACATCAGCGGGTACACCGCGTGCAGTTCCCGGCCGTGGTCGTGCGGGTAGTGCACGCCGCTCACCCCGAGGCACAGCGTGAACTGCAGGCCCGCGCCGTCGCGCAGGGCCCGCGCCACGGCCGGCAGGTGGTCGCGGCGCACATACAACGTCAGTTCGCCGCGGAACACGACGACGGCCTCGACGGCCTCGTCGAACGCCGCCGGCCCACCGAGCACGTCCGCGAGCGCGTCCACGGCCTCGTCGAACCAGCCCCCGTACGGACGGGGTGTCACCCCGGGCAGCGTCACCGGCCGCACCAACCGCCCGTACCCGGACGTGTCGCCGGTGCCGACGACCCCGAACATGCCCTGCCGCAGGCCGATCATCTCGCCGCCGCCCGCCACCGGGACGGGCGGCACCGTGCCCTCCGGTCCGGCCGTCGCCTCCGGGTCCGGTCCCGCACCGGTGTGCTCGTCGGTCATCGCAGCACTGTCCCTCCGGGCATCCCGAGATCGACGGAGGACGTCGTCGGCCGGGCGGCGAGCGCGGCAGCCTCCGCGGCCCGCACCGCCTCCTCACGGTTGACGCCGAGCGGCATGGCCGCGATCTTCTCGTGCAGCTTCAGGATCGAGTACAGCAGCATCTCCGGCCGCGGCGGACAGCCCGGCAGGTAGATGTCGACGGGGACGACGTGGTCGACGCCCTGCACCACCGCGTAGTTGCCGAACATGCCGCCCGACGACGCGCACACCCCCATCGCCAGCACCCATTTCGGCTCGACCATCTGGTCGTACACCTGGCGCAGGACCGGCGCCATCTTCTGACTGACCCGGCCCGCGACGATCATCAGATCGGCCTGCCGCGGCGACGCCCGGAACGCCTCCATCCCGAACCGGGCCAGATCGAACCGCCCGGACGTGGTCGCCATCATCTCGATCGCACAGCACGCGAGACCGAACGTCGCCGGCCACAACGACCCCTTACGGGCGTACCCGGCGACGGTCTCCACGGTGCTCAGCAGGAAACCGCCCGGAACCTTCTCCTCGAGACCCATGTCGACACCACCTCCTGCTCGCGCGAAAACTGCCTAGTCCCAGCTCAATCCCCCGCGCCGCCACTCGTACACGTAGGCGACCGCCACGTTGAACACGAACACCGCCATCACGGCCAGTCCGAACGCCCCGAGCGCGTCGAAATGCACGGCCCACGGGTAGAGGAAGACGATCTCGATGTCGAAAACGATGAACAGCATCGCCGTCAGGTAGTACTTGATCGGGATGCGGCGGCCCCCGGCCCGGCCGGTCGGCGACGACGGGAGCGGTTCGATTCCGCACTCGTACGCCTCGAGTTTCGCGCGCCCCGGACGCTGCGGACCCACCAGCGACGCCACGGCCACCGAGAACACCGCGAAGGCCACGGCGATGCCGCCGAGCACGAGAATCGGTACGTACGCGTTCACGGCACCTCCGTCCAGCGGAATGTGATCTAGAACTCACCGTACGGGAGACGTGCGGCATATGGGTTCGGTTCTGCGGGCGAGTCTTTCGCGTGTCGGGTACTCAGGAACGGCCGGTCAGGAACGGCACAGCAGCCCGACGACGGCCTCAGCCAGCAGAAACGGCGATATCGGATGCTGCACCACGGCGTCGGCCCGTGACCAGTCCGCGAGCCAACGGTCGTCGGCGCGTCCGGTCAGCACCACGATCGGCGGACAGACGTCCAGTTCGTCCCGTAACTGTTTCGCGATACCCATACCGCCGGCCGGTGCCGCCTCCCCGTCGAGGATCGCCAGTCCGATCCCCCCGGCATCCATCGTGCGGATCACCATCGGCTCCGTCGCGACCTCGACGAACTCGAGAACGGGTGCGTCCGGATGCGGGCGCGGGCCGAGGGCACCCGTCACCGCGGCCCGCGTCGCAGCGTCACTGCTGTAGACCAGCACGCGCACGGTCGGATCGGTCATGTCCCCGATGCTACGACGCCACCAGGGCTCGTTCGACGAATTCCCGGACGACGGCGTAGTCGAGGTCGGTGACGACGCGGTGCCGGGGGATCTCGGAACCCGGCCGGTGCCCCCACAGGCTCGCCCACCCCATCTCGTCGTGGTCGACGCGGCCGACCACTGTGCTGCTCCCCCGTACGATCGCCGGTTCGAGCAGCACCGCGGCCGCGACACTGTCGTGGCTGGTGAACATCGGCCGCTCCGCACCGTACGTACGAGTGCAGTGCACCTGGTAGTTCGCGGTGATCGCCCGCACGAACCGGGCGGTCACCGACTCTGCGGCCCGCTCCTCGAGGTCGGCCCACGGGATCTGCAGGCGGGCGGTGACGTCCATGCCCACCCAGGTCACCGGGCCGGGTGCCGCGGCAACCCGCGCCGTCGCCGCCGGATCGTGCGCGGTGTTCGTGTCGCCCTTGGCCAGGAACGACGGCTGCTCGACGGCGACCTGTACACGCCGGTCGGCCGCGCCCATCCCACCCATCACGGTTACGGACCGGAACCGGGTGAGCAGGCCGGGGTCACGGCCGAGGGCCGCCGCGACGTTCGTCAGCGGACCCAGGCACAACAGATCGATGCCGCCCGGACACTGCCGGGACCACCGAAGAATCTGCGCGACAGCCGTTTCCGGGTCCGGATGTGAACCGACCGGTCTCGGCTGTCCACTGTCCCCGAGACCGTCGACGCCGTGCGGTCCCGGCGTCGATCAGCACCCGCCGCCCGGCCCCCGGGCTCACTCGGTGACGAGAGCGAGCGCGAACCCGTCCCAGCCCTTGGCGCCGACGGTCTGCAATGCGGTCGCATCGATCCGGGGTTCGGCGGCGAGCAGCCCGAGCACCGCGCGACTCGCTCGGACGGTCTCGTCGTCCAGGTCCGGGTTCGACACTCCACCACCGCGGACGACGTTGTCGATCACGACGACGGTGCCCGGGCGGGACAGCCGCAGCGCCCACCGCACGTACTCGGAGTTGTTGACCTTGTCGGCGTCGACGAACACCAGGTCGAACGGGCCGACCCCGTCGGCCTCGACGCCGGGCAGGGTGTCGAGGGCCGCACCGACCCGGATGTCGACCCGGTCGCCGACGCCGGCGCGGTCGAGATTGGTGCGGGCGACACCCGCGTGGGCAGGCTCGTATTCGAGGGTCACGACCCGGCCGGTGTCGCCGACGGCGCGGGCCAACCACAAGGTGCTGTAGCCGCCGAGGGTGCCGATCTCGAGTACCCGCGTCGCCCCGATCATCCGGGCCAGCAGATGCAGGAACTTGCCCTGCACCGGGGCCACGTCGATCGGCGGCAGCGCGGCGGCAGCATTCGCGGCGAGTGCCGCCGCAGCTGCCGGGTCGTCCCCGATGAGGGTGTCGGCGAGATAGTTGTCGACGTCGGCCCAGAGCCCGCGTTCGGTGTCAGCCATGCCCCGAGCCTACGACGACTCCCCACACCCCTCGACAGGCTCAGCCGCGGACGGCCGCCACGATCTCGGCGAGCGCACCGTCGGCGGGAATCTCGCGGGACTCGCCGGTGAAGCGGTCGCGCAGCTCCACCTTGCCGTCGGCGTAGCCGCGGCCGACGACCACGACGAGCGGGACCCCGATCAGTTCGGAGTCCTTGAACTTCACGCCGGGCGACGCCTTGCGGTCGTCGAACAGGACCTCGATGCCGGCCTTGTCGAGTTCCGCGGCCAGTGCCTCGGCGCCCTCGCGGGCGGCGTCGTCCTTGTTGGCGATCACCAGGTGCACCGCGAACGGGGCGACCTCGGCGGGCCAGCGCAGGCCCTTGTCGTCGTGGTGCTGCTCGGCGATGACCGCGACCAGCCGCGATACGCCGACACCGTACGAGCCCATCGTGGGACGCACCGGCTTGCCGTTCTCGCCGAGCACGTTCACCTCGAACGCGTCGGTGTACTTGCGGCCCAACTGGAACACGTGACCGATCTCGATGCCACGCGCCGCCACGAGCGGGCCGGCGCCGTCGGGCGACGGGTCGCCGTCGCGCACCTCGGCGGCCTCGATGGTGCCGTCCGGGGTGAAGTCGCGGCCCGCGACCAGACCCACGTAGTGCTTGCCTTCCTCGTCGGCGCCGGTGATCCAGCTGGTGCCGTCCACCACGCGCGGGTCGACGAGGTAGCGGACACCGTTCTCCTGCAGCGCCTTCGGACCGATGTAGCCCTTGACGAGGAACGGATTGTTCTTGAAATCGGTCTCGGTGACGAGCACGTACTCGGCCGGCTCGAGCGCGGCCTCGAGGCGCTTCTCGTCCACCTCACGGTCGCCGGGGACACCGATCGCGAGCAGTTCCCACTCGCCGCCGGGCACCCGGGTCTTCACCATGATGTTCTTCAGCGTGTCCGCGGCGGTGACGGTCCTGCCCAGGTCGGCGCCGTTGGCCCACTCGACGAGGGTGTCGATGGTCTCGGTGCCGGGAGTGTCGCGCACCTCGGCGGCCGGCAGCCCGTCGAACGGGATCGGCGCCGGTGCGAGTGTCTTCACGGCCTCGACGTTGGCGGCGTAGCCGGACTCGACGCAGCGGACGTAGGTGTCCTCACCGATCTCGGACTCGGCCAGGAACTCCTCCGAGGCGCTGCCACCCATCGCACCCGACGTCGCGGACACGATCACGTACGTGACGCCGAGACGCGCGAAGATCCGCTCGTAGGCGTCGCGGTGTGCCTTGTAGGACTCGGCGAGGCCCTCGTCGGTGAGGTCGAAGCTGTACGAGTCCTTCATGACGAACTCGCGGCCGCGCAGGATGCCGGCGCGGGGGCGCTCCTCGTCGCGGTACTTGGTCTGCACCTGGTACAGGGTGACCGGGAAGTCCTTGTACGAGTTGTATTCGCCCTTGACGGTGAGCGCGAACATCTCCTCGTGGGTCGGACCGAGCATCATGTCGTTGCCCTTGCGGTCCTGCAGCCGGAACAGGTTGGGGCCGTATTCGGTCCACCGGTTCGACGTCTCGTACGGGTCGCGCGGCAGCAGCGCCGGCAGGTGGATCTCCTGCGCGCCGATCGCGTTCATCTCCTCACGGACCACCCGCTCGACCTCACGCAGCACCTTCAGCCCCAGTGGCAGCCACGAGTAGATGCCCGGCGCGATGCGCCGCACGTAGCCGGCGCGAACCAGCAACTTGTGGCTGGCGACCTCGGCGTCGGCCGGGTCGTCGCGGAGCGTACGGAGGAACAGGTGCGACATGCGGGTGATCACGAGGGACCAGGATAGTCGGCGCGGCGTCCGCAGCGGCAGTCCCGGTACGGTTGGCGACCGTGCTGGTGCTGCTTCCCCCTTCCGAGACCAAATCCGACGGCGGTGCGGGTGCGCCGCTCGATCTGGGCGAGTTGTCGATGCCGCAGTTGACGGAGACCCGCGAGATGCTCGCGACGGCGCTCGTCGAGCTCGCCGCCGACACCGAGGCGTCGAATCTGGCGCTGGGGCTCGGCCCGAAGCAGGCCGACGAGATCGAACGCAACGCGAAGCTGTGGGTGTCCCCCACCCGGCCGGCGCTCGAGCGGTACACGGGTGTGCTTTTCGACGCCCTCGATGCGCCGTCGTTCACGAAGGTGCAGCGGGAGAAGGCGTACCGGCGGCTGGCGATGGGGTCGGCACTGTTCGGCGCGGTGCGGTCAGGTGACCCGATCCCCGCCTACCGCCTCTCCGGCGGATCGAAACTCCCCGGATTCGGCACCCTGCAGGCCCTGTGGAAGCCGGAACTCACCGCTGCACTGCTCACCGAGGCGGACGGCGGACTCGTCGTCGATCTGCGCTCGGGCACCTACCAGCAGCTCGGCCCGGTGCCCGGCGCAATGATCGCCACGGTCCTCACCGAACAGCCCGACGGCTCCCGCAAGGTCGTCAGCCATTTCAACAAGCACCACAAGGGCCTGCTCGCCCGCGCCCTCACCGTCACCCGCGCCGAACCGTCCGACATCAAGGCCGTCGCCCGCGTGGCGGCGAAGGCGGGCCTGCGGGTGGAGATCGCGTCGGACTCGGAGTTGATCATCCTGACCTGAGGGACCGCCGGTGGCGCCCGTCGCACACCCTGGCCGGCGTCCCCGGCCGCCGCGCGACGGTGATCTTCCCGGACTTCCCGGTCCGCATCAGGACGATCCGCCGCGAATCACGACACTTCGGGCTCAGGCCGCCTGTGCGGCCTTCTCCGCTTCCTGCGCCTGCGCGACCTGGGCGGGGGTGAAGCGCACGAACAGGGCGGCCACGGCGGCGAGGGCCGCGAGGATCGCACAGCCGAGGAGGGCGAAGGTGTAGCCCTCACTGAGGGCGGACAGTTGTTCGGGTGTCATGTGGGTGACGGACACCCCGGACACGCCGCCTTCCGACAGGGTCTTCGAGGTGGCCATGGCGCCGACGATCGCGAGTCCGACGGGCCCGAACAGGACCTGCGCGACCTGTGCGATGGCGGTGAGGGGGCCGATCTCGTGGGGGCCGACGCCGGCGATGGCGCACAGCGGCAGCGGCACGACGGCGAGGCCGACACCGAAGCCGACCCCGACGACGAGCACGAACAGGTTGCCGACATAGGTGGCGGACATGTCGAGCGTCGACCCGTACAACAGGCCGATCGTGGTGAGGACGGTGCCGGCGACGACGAGCCAGCGGGCCTGCACCTTGACGGCCAGTTTGGAGGCGACGAACGCGGCGGCGCCGAGCCCGAACGCGAACGGCACGAACGCCAGCCCGGCACGCAGCGGCGTGTAGCCGAGGACGTCCTGGACGAACAGGGCCACGAACGGGGCGAGCGAGAACATCACCATGCCGACGAGGGCGAGGGAGACGAACGTGGCGACGCGGCTG
The DNA here is from genome assembly GCF_030656875.1 of Prescottella sp. R16. NCBI lineage: Bacteria > Bacillati > Actinomycetota > Actinomycetes > Mycobacteriales > Nocardiaceae > Rhodococcus > Prescottella sp. R16. Next base: position 1,759,966 of record NZ_CP130943.1, on the reverse strand, counting down.
CGGTTCCGGAACAGCGAGAACGGCAGCAGCGGGTTGGCGGCACGCCGCTCGACGACGAGGAACGCGGCGAGCAACGCGAGACCGCCGATCAGTCCGGCGAGGACCAGCGGGCTGGTCCAGCCCATCTCGGGGCCCTCGGTGAATCCGAACACGACGGCGGTGCAGCCGAGGGTCGCGAGGACCGCGCCGGGCACGTCGAGGGTGAGCCGTTCGGTGCCGGTCTCGGCGAGCGCCCGGAACGCCAGCACCAGGATCACCAGTCCGATGGGCACGTTGATGAGGAAGATCCACCGCCACGACACCTCGGTGAGGGCGCCGCCGATGATGAGCCCGGTGACCGAGCCGATACCGGTCATGGCCGCGAAGATCGCGATGGCCTGGTTGCGGACCGGGCCGGGCGCGAACGTCGTGGCGACCAGGGCCAGCGCGGTGGGTGATGCGATGGCCGCGCCGACGCCCTGCAGTGCGCGGGCCGCGACGAGGGTGCCCTCGTTCGCGGCGATCCCGCACAGCAGCGACGCGATCGTGAACAGGGCGACACCGCCGACGAACACACGTTTGCGACCGAATGCATCGCCGAGCCGGCCGCCGAGCAGCATGAGGCCACCGAAGGTGAGCGCGTACGACGTGATCACCCAGTTGCGTCCGGCGTCGCTCAGCCCGAGATCTTCCTGGATCTTCGCGAGGGCGAGGGACGCGACGGTGCCGTCGAGCACCATCATCAGTTGCATACCGCTCAGGACGATGATGGCGAGGCCGAACGCCCTCGTGGTCACGGGGTACTTCACGACGGTGGAGTCAGACACGAGACTTCACGTTACCGACCGTTCGGGGAAAACCCGGCCACTGTGCCGATCACGATGATCGCGGGCGGCCGGATCTCCGCCTCCCGGAGGCGGGCGGCGACGGTCGCCAGGTCGGCGCGCAGCACCCGCTGGGTGCGCAGCGTGCCCTCCTGGATCACGGTGACCGGGGTGTCGGCGGGGCGGCCGCCGTCGAGGAGGGCCGCGGCGATCTGTTCGATCCGCTCGACTCCCATGAGCACGACGATCGTGCCGCGCAGCCGGGCGAGCGCCGCCCAGTCGGTGAGCGACGACGGATGTCCGGGCGCGACGTGCCCGGAGACGACGACGAATTCGTGGGTGACGCCGCGGTGCGTGACGGGGATCCCGGCCGCGGACGGAACCGAGATGGCGCTCGTGATGCCGGGGACCACGGTGACGGGGATACCGGCCTCTGCGCAGGCCTCGAGTTCCTCGAAGCCGCGGCCGAACACGTACGGGTCGCCGCCCTTGAGCCGGACGACGAACTTGCCGGCCTTCGCCCCGTCGACCAGGGCCGCGTTGATCGCCTCCTGCGCCATCGCGCGGCCGTACGGGATCTTGGCGGCGTCGACCACCTCGACGTGCGGGCCGAGTTCGGCGAGCAGTTCCGGCGGGGCGAGCCGGTCGACGACGACGACGTCGGCGCGGGCGAGGAGCCGCCGGCCGCGCACGGTGATGAGGTCGGGGTCGCCGGGGCCGCCGCCGACGAGCGCGACCCCGGCGGCCGGGGCCTCGTCGGTGTCGGTGACGGTGCCGGCCTGCAGGGCCTCGATCAGGGCGGTGCGGACGGCCGCCGACCGGCGGTGCGCGCCGCGGGCGAGGACCCCGATGTCGAGGCCGTCGAACGTACCGGTGGCCGGGGTGACGGCGCTGCCGTCGCGGGCGCTGTCGGCGCGGACGCAGAAGATGCGGTGGCGGTCGGCCTCGGCGACGACGGCGGCGTTGGTGGCCGGTTCGTCGGTGCACGCGATCGCGTACCAGGCGCCGTCGAGGTCGCCGTCACGGTAGTTGCGCAGGTCGGCGGTGATCTGCCCGGCCGTCACCATGCCCTCGATCGCGGGGGTGATCTCGCGGCCGACGACGTGCACGGCCGCGCCGGACGCGACCAGCAGGCCGAGCCTGCGCTGGGCGACGCTGCCGCCGCCGACGACCACGACACGACGGCCTCTGAGGTCGAGCCCGACCAGGTAGCTGGATTCGGTACCGGCGGAAGCAGACACTCTCGTCTCCCCGTTCTTCTCGATCGATCGGACCACCCGACGGGCAGGCCCTGAAACTCTACTGACCGCGACGGTCACGCCGTTCACCACCTGCTTCGACGCGGTCAGCGGGCCCCCGCCGGCGGCGAGGACGGCGGCGGCCTCGGCGACGCTGGGGGTGCCGACGGTGTCGGCGGTGTGCGCGGACGGGTGCGGGACGGGGACGGCGGCCAACTGTTCGGCCGGATAGCCGAGAAGAGTCGCGCCGAGTTCCGCGGCCGCGGCGGTGAACGCCGGGAGTGCAGCCTTGCGGTCCAGGGTGGCCAGGACCGCCGGGGCGGTGCCGCCGCACACGGCCCGGACGGCGGTGACGATGTCGGCGGCGGTCGCTGCGGAGCCCGCCCCGACGCCGACGCACCGGTCAGCCACGGGCGGCCTCGACGAATCGCCGGATCGCGTCGGGGGTCCCGGCCGGATGCGTGTGCAGGTACGACGCGTGCACCGAGCCGGCGGGTCCGCCGACGAAACCCTCGCGGGTGGCGCCGGCATCCCACGCCCGCCAGCCCCACGCGGCCCCGAACCCGTCGGCGGTGCCGACGTCCAGTGCGGTGCGGTGGAATTCGTGTCCGGCGACGCGGGTTCCGGCGTCGAACAGGGCCGAGTCGGTGACGGCGACGGCCTCCCGGTAGCCGAGGGTGAGCCGTGCCCCGAAGCGGGCGTCGACGTCGAGGACCCCGGCCATCGGGTGTCCGTCGAGGCTGCGGGCCAGATACAGCAGGCCCGCGCACTCGGCGTGGATCGGGGCGCCGTCGGCCGCGAGGTCGCGGACCTGTTTCCGCAGGCCGGTGTTCGACGCCAACGCCACCGCGTGTTCCTCGGGGAAGCCGCCGGGCAGTACCAGACCGGCGGTGCCGGACGGCAGTTCGTCGTGCAGGGGGTCGAACGTGACGACGTCGGCGCCGGCGGCCTCGAGCAGTTCCCGGTGTTCGGCGTACCCGAACGTGAACGCGACACCCCCGGCGAGCGCGATCACCGGCCGGGGACCGGACGGGGTCGGACCCACCTCGGCCGCCGGATCCCACGCGTCGGCGTCGACGGACGAACACGCGAGGGCCCGGATCGCGTCCAGATCCAGGTGCGCCGCAGCGAGTTGCGTCATCGCGTCGACGGCGGCGACGGCGGCGCGGCCGTGTTCGACGGCGGGCACGAGCCCCAGATGCCGGGACGGCACCTCGAGTTCCGCCATCCGTGGCACCGATCCGAGGACGGGCAGCCCCACCCGCTCGCACGCCTGCCGCAGCACGGCCTCGTGCCGGGGGCTGCCGACCCGGTTGAGGATCACGCCGCCGATCCGCACCGCCGGGTCGTACGTCGAGAATCCGTGCAGCACGGCGGCCAGGGACTGGCTGTGGCCGCGCGCGTCGATCACCAGGACCACGGGTGCGCCGAGCGCCGCTGCGACCGACGCCGTCGACCCCTCCGCGGACGGTGCCGTCGACTCCGGATCGATCTTGCCGTCGAACAGGCCCATGACGCCCTCTACGACGGCGATGTCGGCGTCGTCGCTGCCGTGCCGGAACAGCGGCCCGATCCGCTCGGCACCGACGAGGACGGTGTCGAGGTTGCGGCCGGGCCGGCCGGCGGCGAGCCCGTGGTAGCCGGGATCGATGTAGTCGGGGCCCACCTTGAACGGGGCCACCCGGTCGCCGGACCCGCGCAACGCGCCGACGAGGCCCGTGGCGATCGTCGTCTTGCCGCTGCCCGATGCGGGGGCGGCGACGACGACGGCGGGAGCACTCACCATTCGATGCCGCGCTGGCCCTTGCGGCCCGCGTCCATCGGATGCTTGATCTTCGTCATCTCGGTGACCAGGTCGGCGGCGTCGATCAGGGCCTGCGGGGCGTCGCGGCCGGTGACGACGACGTGCTGGTTGCCGGGACGGTTACGGAGCACCTCGACGACCTCGTCGGTGTCCACCCAGCCCCACTTGAGCGGGTACGTGAACTCGTCGAGCACGTAGAAGCGGTGGGTCTCCGCCTCGAGCCGGCGCGTGATCTCCCGCCAGCCCTCGAGCGCGGCGGCGGCGTGGTCCTCCTCGGTGCCGGCCTTGCGGCTCCAGGACCAGCCCTCCCCCATCTTGTGCCAGCTGACGGCGCCACCGACACCGCTGGTCTCGTGGAGTTCGCCGAGCGTGCGGAACGTGGCCTCCTCACCGACCTTCCACTTGGCGCTCTTGACGAACTGGAAGACACCGATGTCGAAGCCCTGGTTCCAGGCGCGCAACGCCATCCCGAACGCGGCCGTGGACTTGCCCTTGCCGGGACCGGTGTGCACGGCCAGGACCGGCTGGTTGCGGCGCTGCCGGGTGGTCAGACCGTCGGCAGGCACGTTTTCGGGGACACCCTGAGGCATGTCGAATCCTTGTCTCGTACTGGAGGTTTCAGGCGGCAGCGCGGACGACGCCGGCGACCTGCTGCGCGGACAGTTCGGCCAGGCGCACGCACCCGCCGCGCAGGTCGCGCGCCAACTCGGCAGCCAGGCCGAGCCGGATCATGCCGGTCTCGCAGTCCACGACGATCGATGCGGCGCCGGTCCCGGCGAGCATCGCCGCGGCCCGGCGGGCCCGCGGGAGAGCGTCGGAGCCGCCGGTGGCGCGGCCGTCGGTGAGGGTCACGACCAGCGGGCGACGCTTCGGGTCACGGATCCGCTCCCGCAGCACCACCTCACGGGCCCGCAGGAAGCCCTCGGCGAGCGGGGTCTTCCCCCCGGTCGTCATCGACCGCAGTCGCCGCACTGCGACGTCCACCGACGACGTCGGCGGCAGCACCAGTTCGGCGGTGGTGCCGCGCACCGTGACCACGGCGACCTTGTCGCGGCGCTGGTAGGCGTCGCGCAGCAGCGAGACGACGGCGCCGGTGACGGCGGTGAGCCGGTCGCGGGCCGCCATCGACCCGGACGCGTCGACCACGAACAGCACCAGGTTGCCCTCGCGGCCCTCTCGGATCGCTCCACGGATGTCTGTGCCCGCCAAGCGCATCGGACCCGTGACGCGCCCACGGTCGCGCTGGTGTTCGGCGGCCGCGAACAGGGTGCCCACCAGGTGCAGACCGGTGCCGGGCTCGGTGGTGGCGCGGACGGTGCGACCGCGTGTCGACCGGGACCGGGAGCGGCGTCCGGGGGCTCCGTCGCCGACGCCGGGGATCTCGAGCAGCCGCGCCGTGAACTGCGGGCCGGGAGCACCGGCCGGCTGCTGCGGCGCCGATCCCGAACCCTGCGACTGCGAATCCTGCTGATCCTCACCACTTTTCGGTTCGGGAGCGGGGGCATCGGAGTCGTCCTCGGGCGCTCCACCGCCCGGGCCGTCCGGGTCGGGATCCGGTTCGGGTTCGTCGTCGGAGTGGGTGCGGGCGTCCTCGTCGGCCTTGTCCATCGCATCGTCGAGCTGCTGCGGATCGAGTCCGGGCTCGTCGAACGGGTCGCGGCGGCGGCGGTGCGGCAGTGTCAGTTCCGCGGCGATCCGCACGTCCTCCTCGGTGACGGCGTCCGCGCCGCGCCATGCGGCGTGCGCGGTGGCGGTGCGGGCCAGCACCAGGTCGGCGCGCATGCCCTCGACGTCGAACGACGCGCACACCGACGCGATCCGCCGCAGTTCGGTGTCGGAGAGTTCGACGGCGTCGACGGCGGCTCGGGCGGCAGCGATGCGCCGGGCCAGGTCGGCGTCCCGGTCGGCGTAGCGGGCCGCGAAGGCGTCGGGGTCGCGTTCGTAGTCGAGGCGGCGGCGCACCACCTCCACGCGCACGTCCACGTCGCGGGACGCGGCGACGTCGACGGCGAGACCGAACCGGTCGAGCAGCTGCGGGCGCAGCTCCCCTTCCTCGGGGTTCATGGTGCCGACGAGCACGAACCTCGCCGGATGCGAGTGCGAGACGCCGTCGCGTTCGACGTGGACGCGGCCCATCGCGGCGGCGTCGAGGAGGACGTCCACGAGGTGGTCGTGCAGGAGGTTGACCTCGTCGACGTACAGCACACCCTGGTGGGCGTCGGCGAGGAGGCCGGGCTGGAAGGCGCGTTCGCCGTCGCGGAGCACCTTCTCGAGGTCGATGGAGCCGACGACCCGGTCCTCGGTGGCGCCGACGGGCAGCTCCACGAGGCGGGCGCGGCGGCCGTTCTCGATCTCGGGGAGCAGCGCGGTGAGCGCACGCACGACGGTGGACTTGGCGGTGCCCTTCTCGCCGCGCACCAGCACTCCCCCGATTCCGGGGTGGACGGCGCACAGGGTCAGCGCGAGCCGCAACCGATCCTGACCGACGATGGCACTGAACGGGAACCCTGCAGGCTCGTGGACGTCACGCAACGATCGAATCCCTTCACTCCTCGGTCTCCGCGCCGAGAGCTTGGCGGTACGAAACATCGCGGCATTCTGGCTTCGGGCGAATCCGATTCGACGCCCTCACAGTGGCGGGACCGCGCCTGGTTCTCACAGGCTTCCCCGCAGATGTTTCTTCGGTTGCAGCACCTTACCGTGCTCACGACAGCACACTGCCGCGGCCCGGGATTCCGGGCCGCGGCAGCGGGGTGAAACGTGGTGTCCGGTCAGACCGACGCGGTCGCCGCGACGGGGGCCGCGTGGGCCGGGGTGGACGCGGGTGCCTCGTCGAGCTGCAGGGACCGGGTGCTCCAGTCCCACACTTCCTGGAACAGGGCCGGGTTGTCGGCGAGCTTGACGCCCAGCGACGGCACCATCTGCTGCAGCTTCGGGGTCCACGCCTCGAACTCGCGCGGGAAGCAGCGCTTCAGGACGTCGAGCATCGCGGGCACCGCGGTGGATGCGCCCGGGGACGCGCCGAGCAGGCCGGCGACGGTGCCGTCCTCGGCGTTGACGACGGCGGTGCCGAATTCGAGGACGCCGCCGTTGCCCTTCTTGCGGATGACCTGGACGCGCTGGCCGGCGGTGATGAGCTCCCAGTCGCCGCCGGTGGCGCGCGGCACGAACTCGCGCAGCGTGCGGATACGGTCGGCCGGGCCCTGCATGAGCTCACCGATGAGGTATTTGGTCAGGCCCAGTTCGGTGACGCCGACACCGAGCATCGACATGAGGTTGTTCGGCTTGACCGAGCCGGGCAGGTCGGTGACCTTGCCGTTCTTGAGGAACTTGGGCGACCAGCCTGCGTACGGGCCGAACAGCAGGCCCTGCCGGCCGTTGATGACGCGGGTGTCGAGGTGCGGCACCGACATCGGGGGCGCGCCGACGGCGGCCTTGCCGTACACCTTGGCGCGGTGCTGCGCGATGAGTTCGGGGTTGGTGCAGCGCAGGAACTGGCCGCTGACCGGGAAACCGCCGAAGCCCTTGGCCTCCTTGATGCCGGACTTCTGCAGCAGGTGCAGCGCACCGCCGCCGGCGCCGACGAACACGAACTTGGCGTTGACGGTCTTGGTGACGCCGGTGCGCAGGTTCCGGGCCGTGACGATCCAGCTGCCGTCGGACTGCTTGGTGAGGTTGCGGACCTCGTGTCCGAAGTACACCTGGCCGCCGGACGCGCCGACGTGTGCGAGCAGCTGCTTGGTGAGGGCGCCGAAGTCGACGTCGGTGCCGGTCTCGGTCCAGTTGAGGGCGACCGGGTCGCTGAAGTCGCGGCCCTTGGCCATGAGCGGCAGCCGGTCGGTGAAGAAGTCCTCGGACTCGGAGTACTCCATACCCGGGAACAAGGTGTGGCCGGCGAGGGCGTCGTAGCGGGCGCGCAGGTACTTCACGTTGTCGGCGCCGTGCACGAAGCTCACGTGCGGAATCGGGTTGATGAACTCGGACGGGTCGGTGAGGATCCCATTGTCGACGGCATACGACCAGAACTGGCGGGACACCTGGAACTGCTCGTTGACGTTGACGGCCTTGGTGATGTCGACACCCGACCCGGACGCGGGGGTGTAGTTGAGCTCGCACAGCGCCGAGTGGCCGGTGCCCGCGTTGTTCCACGGGTCGCTGCTCTCGGCGGCAGCGGCGTCGAGGCGTTCGAAGGTGGTGATCGACCAGTCGGGCTGCAGCTGACGCAGGATCGCGCCGAGCGTTGCGCTCATGATGCCCGCACCCACGAGCACTACATCGGTCTTCGCCACTACGTTCTGGTCTGACACTGGAGAATCGACTTCCTTGTCTGTTCGCACGACCTGTTCGCACGGTCTGTTCACACGCGACCTTCGCACGCATCATCCGCTCGGACTGTTCACGTGCACAGACCGCATTTCGCGCGCCTGTGGCGCTTAGGTTACCTGTGCGTCACCTTCCCCAATTGTGCCCCTCGCAAACGACTTCGTTCGCCCAATAGAGTGTGATCGTGACTACTTGGGCTCCGGACATCCTCGGTGACGGATATCAGCAGCTGACGATCCCCCTGGGGGCCGACCCGGACGGCGAAGGTCACGTCGAGGCCACACTGGTCCGTCATCGCCCGGAGGAGCCCGCCCCGTCCCGCGCGGTGCTGTACGTGCACGGATTCACCGACTACTTCTTCCAACGGCACGTGGCCGAGCACTTCACGGCCCGCGGATACGCCTTCTACGCCCTGGACCTGCGTAAATGCGGCCGTTCCCTGCGCCCGGGGCAGACCCCGCACTACGTGTCGGATCTGGCGCTGTACGACGCCGAACTGAACGAGGCACTGCAGTTGGTGCGCGACGAGGTCGGCGGACCCGTCCTGCTCACGGCCCACTCGACGGGCGGTCTGATCCTGCCGCTGTGGCTCGACCGGCTCGAGCGCAAACCGGGCGGCTCGGCGGGTGCGGGTGTCGCGGGTCTCATCCTCAACAGCCCGTGGTTCGACCTGCAGGGGCCGGCGCTGTTGCGCACTGCGGGCACGTCCGCCGCGATCGACGCGCTGGGCCGGGCATCGGGCCGGACGGAGATTCCGGGACTGAAGCTCGACACGTACGGGTCGAGCCTGCACATCGGCGCCAACGGCGAGTGGGACTACGACCTGGAGTGGAAGCCGCTGACCGGGTTCCCGGTCCGGTTCGGCTGGCTACGGGCCGTCCGTCGCGGTCACGCCCGGTTGCACCGCGGCCTCGACGTCGGCGTGCCGTCGCTGATCCTGCGGTCGACACGATCGGTGGTCGCGTCCCGCTACAACCCGTCGGTCGACACGGCCGACGCCGTCCTCGACGTCGACCAGATCGCCCGGTGGGCGGGCTGCCTCGGCAACCGGACCACGATCGTCCCGATCGACGGGGCCCGCCACGACGTGTTCCTGTCCACGGCCGGTCCCCTCGCGGAAGCCTTCCGCGAGGTGGATCTGTGGCTGGGCTGGCTCGACGCACACCATCTGACCGACACCCGAGAAACAGCCACCGAGGAGACAGGGGCAACTGCGTGACCCATTTCGACATCGCGATCATCGGCACCGGATCGGGTAATTCGATCCTCGACGAACGCTTCGACGGCAAGAAGATCGCGATCCTCGAGGAGAGCACGTTCGGCGGCACGTGCCTCAACGTGGGTTGTATCCCGACGAAGATGTTCGTCTACGCGGCCGATGTGGCGCGCACCGTCACCGAGTCGTCGAAGCTCGGAGTGGATGCGAGCCTCGACGACGTCCGCTGGCCGGACATCGTCAAGCGGGTGTTCGGGCGGATCGACCCGATCTCGGCGGGCGGCGAACGCTACCGCACCGAGGACTGCGCGAACGTGACGGTGTTCCGCGGGCACGCGAGTTTCGTGGGTCCGCGCACCCTCGACACCGGCACCGGTGAGGTGATCACCGCCGACCAGGTGGTGATCGCGGCCGGGGCACGGCCGGTGATCCCCGACGAGATCGCGGCGAGCGGCGTTCGCTATCACACCAACGACGACATCATGCGCCTCGAATCGCTGCCCGAACGTCTGGTGATCCTCGGATCCGGTTTCGTCGCAGCAGAGTTCGCGCACGTCTTCTCGGCGCTGGGGGTGCGGGTGTCGATCGTCGGCCGCAGCGAGCGGCTGCTGCGGCACCTCGACCGGGACGTGTCGGAGTGGTTCACCGAGCTCGCGCAGCGCAAATGGGATGTGCACCTGGGCAATCCGGTGGTCGCGGCCCGGCAGTCCGGCGGCGCGGAGTCGGCGGGCGTGGAACTCGAACTGGCGGACGGCACCGTCGTCGCCGGTGACGAACTGCTCGTCGCGGTCGGCCGCACCCCGAACGGGGACCGGTTGAACGCCGGACACGGCGGCGTCGCGGTCGACGAGTCGGGCCGGGTCATCGTCGACGAGTACCAGCGCACCACCGCCGAGGGGGTGTTCGCGCTCGGGGACGTGTCGTCGCCGTACCAGCTCAAGCACGTCGCCAACCACGAGATGCGGATCGTGCAGCACAACCTGCTGCACGACGCCTGGTCGAACACGGACGCCCTGCGCCGCACCGATCACCGGTTCGTGCCGGCAGCGGTGTTCACCGACCCGCAGATCGCGGACGTCGGGATGACCGAGGAGCAGGCCCGCGAGGCCGGCCTCGACATCACCGTCAAGGTGCAGAACTACGGCGACGTCGCGTACGGGTGGGCGATGGAGGACGACGAGGGCTTCTGCAAGGTGATCGCCGAACGCGGCACCGGACGCCTGATCGGGGCACACGTGATCGGGGCGCAGGCGTCGACGGTGATCCAGCCGCTGATCCAGGCGATGAGCTTCGGGCTGTCGGCCCGCGACATGGCCACCGGCCAGTACTGGATTCATCCGGCGCTGCCCGAGGTGGTCGAGAACGCGCTCCTCGGCCTGGAGATCTGAGCCCCGACCGGACTCGTGCCCGCCGGCCCCGGGTACCGCGTCGACCGGTGTGCAGCCGATCGGCGTCGGGCTGGAGATCCGCGCATTCCCGACAGATCCACCCGATCACCCACTATCGTTCGCATGTACAACGACTCGGTATCGAAGGCGGACACATGCGGCACACGGTCTCGGAGATCTGGCGCTACCCGGTCAAGTCGTTCGGTGGTGAACGCCTCGACTCCGCGGTGATCGGATCCGACGGCATCCGCGGCGACCACGTGTGGGCTCTGGTCGACAGCGAGACCGGCCATGTGGCCAGCGCGAAGCGGACCCGGTTGTGGAGCCCACTGCTCGGGTGCCGGGCACGGCTACTGGACGACGCGTCCGTCACCGATCCCGGCGCACTGGAGATCACGCTGCCCGACGGCACGGTCCTGCGCGGTGACGATCCGAACACCGTCTCGCGGCTGTCCGCGCTCGTGGGGCGTGCCGTGTCGCTGCGGACTCCGGGCGAGGCCGCGAAGGTGATGGAGATGGAGTGGGTGGCCGAGTCCCGGATCGGGATGGATGCGGCGGTGTCGGCGTCCGCGAGCCGCACCGGACAGGACGCGGGCTCGGATGTCCCGGTCGGGGCCGTCCCGACCGGGGGCGCTTCCGAACGTTTCTACGATCTGGCGCCGCTACACGTGCTCACCACATCGAGTGTGAACGCACTGCAACCAGGATCCGCGGGCCGTGTCACGCGCCGCTTCCGCCCCAACATCGTGGTCGGTGAGGACCACTGGGATGCGGGCTGGGTCGAGGACGCGTGGGTCGGCGAGCGGGTGCGGGTAGGCGCGACCGAGATCACCGGCCGGATGCCGACCGGTCGCTGCGTGATGGTCAACCTGGCGCATCAGGACCTCCCCGCAGAGAAACAGACCCTGCGAAACATCGCTGCGGCACATCGGGTTCCGGGACCGTACGGCACCGCGGACCTCCCCAGTATCGGCATCTATGCCGACGTGGTGACAGCCGGGCAGATCCGGGTCGGTGACGTCGTCGAGACGATAACGACCGCCGACCTCGCCGAGCGGTGAAGGACTTCCCCTCGCCTACCGGGAGCCGGACCGTACCGACCCGCCGACGCCACGAACAGGGCGGGAGGAACGCTTCAGGATCGGAGTGCGCGCCTACTTGCGGTGCTTCAGCGCCCGGACGACGCCGTCACCGATGGACTGCAGGATCTGCACGAGGACGACGAGCACCACGACCGCGACGAGCAGTACCGGCGTGTTGAACCGCTGGTAGCCGTAGACGATCGCGAAGTCACCCAGCCCGCCGCCGCCGATGACGCCGGCCATCGCCGAGTATCCGATCAGCAGCACGACGGTGAGCGTCGCACCGGCGATCAGGGCCGACACCGATTCCGGCAGGAGCACCTTGCGCACGATCTGGCTGTTGCTCGCACCCATCGCCTGCGCCGCCTCGATCCGGCCGACGGGTACCTCGCGCAGCGCCGACTCGACGACGCGTGCGTAGAACGGGATCGCACCGATCGTCAGCGGGACGATCGCGGCCGTCGGGCCGATCGCGGTGCCGACGATCAGCCGGGTCGTGCCGATCAGCGCGATCATCAGGATGAGGAACGGCAGCGACCGGAACACGTTGACGACGGCGCCGAGCACCGCGTTGACGGCACGCTGGGGCCACAATCCGCTCGGCGAGGTCACGTGCAGGATCACGCCGAGCAGCACTCCGCCGATCACGGTGAGCAGGAACGAGATCGACACCATGTAGAGGGTCTCCTGCGTCGCCTCCCACACCTCGGGGAGCGAGTCCTGCCAGGACAACTTGTTCATGCGGTTACTCCCTGCACCAGTGCGCGGGTCTCTTCCTGCCCGGCACCCCAGGAGAGGGTGGTGCCGGGCTGGGCGGCCACGAATGCGTCGACGTCGGCCCGGTTCACGTCGGGACCGAACCGTAGCCGCAGTCGTCCGACGGTGACGCCGGCGACCTGTTCGACGCTGCCGCCGACCACGGAGATGTCGACGTCGAGCTTGCGGACGAGCTGCGCGAGCCACGGCCCGTGCGCCTCGTCGCCGATCGTGGTGACGAGCGCGGTGTCGGCGCCGTCTCCCTGGGACGGGTCGTCACCGACCGGGACGATCGCCGCCCCCAGCACCGAGCCGGGTGTGCCGACCAGGTCGAGGATCCGTCCGGTCTCGGCGATGCGGCCGTCCTCGAGCCGGGCCGCGGACGTGCAGATGCGGCGCAGCACCCCCAGCTCGTGGGTGATGAGAACGACGGTGACGCCGATCGAGCGGTTGAGTTCGGCGAGCAGGTCGAGGACCTGGTCGGTGGTGTCGGGATCCAGCGCGCTGGTGGCCTCGTCGCACAGCAGCACGTCGGGGTTCGACGCGAGGGCGCGGGCGATGCCGACCCGCTGCTGCTGTCCGCCGGACAGCTGCGACGGGAACGACTTCTCCTTGCCGGCCAGGCCGACGAGGGCGATCAGCTCGTCGGCGCGGGCGCGGCGCTGCTTGCGGTCCATTCCGGCGAGTTCGAGCGGGAACTCGACGTTGGCGCGCACGGTCCGCGAGTGCAGCAGGTTGAACTGCTGGAACACGGTGCCGATGCGGCGTCGTGCGGCCCGCAGCCCGAAACCGGTGAACTGGGAGACCGGCGTGCCGCGGAGCAGAATGCGGCCACTGGTGGGCTGCTCGAGCAGGTTCAGGCACCGCAGCAGCGTCGACTTGCCCGCACCCGAGGGGCCGACGATGCCGAAGATCTCGCCCTCGGCGATCTCGAGGTCGATGCCGCGCAGGGCCGCGACCGGGGCCGCGCCACCGGCGGCGGGGAAGGTCTTGACCAGATTCTCGACGGTGATCATCAGCCGGCCGCGTGCACCGGGACGACGGCGCCGGAGTAGTTCTCCTGGATCCAGGTGGCGGTCTCCGGGGACACGAGCGCCTTCGCGAGGGCCTGGACGCCGGGATCGTTCTCGTCGGCGGCACGGACGACGAGCAGGTTCGCGAACGGGTTGCCCTCGGCCTTCTCCGCGAGGAGCGTGTCCTCCGTCGGGTTCAGTCCGGCCTCGAGCGCGTAGTTGGAGTTGATGACCGCGGCGGTGATCTGCGGGTCACCGAGGTTGCGGGCGATCTGCGAGCGCTCGATCTCGACGAACTTCAGGTTCTTGGGGTTGGCGTTGACGTTGGCCTGGGTGACGACGGACAGGTTCGCGTCGGCGAACGGGACGTCCATCTCGATCAGTCCGGCAGACTCGAGCAGGTAGAGGCCGCGCGCGAAGTTGGTGGTGTCCTTGGGCAGCGCGATGGTGGAGCCGTCGGCGAGCTGGTCGACGGCGGTGATCTTCTCCGAGTACAGACCCATCGGCTCGAGGTGGACGTCGGCGACGGAGACGAGGTCGTTCACGCCCTTCTGCTTCTGCCAGTCCGCCAGATACGGGGCGTGCTGGAAGTAGTTGGCCTGGACGTCGCCGGCGACGAGCAGTTCGTTGGGGTCGATCTCGCCGGTGACCGGCTTGATGTCGAGGGTGATGTCGCCGAGGGCGCCGGAGTCGGCGATGTGCTCGAGGATCTCCACGTGCGGGGTGCTGGACGCGGAGATCACCAGCTTCTCCCCCTCGTTACCCGAGGAGCAGGCAGCGAGACCCGCGGTGAGCAGGGCGGCAGCGGACAGGATTGCGTTGCGGCGCAAGAACATTCGAAAAATTCTTTCCGGTCGAAGAGTGGGTCAGCCGCGCAGGGCGGGCAGGTCGAGCAGGTCGCGGTGGTACCGCTCGGTGACGTTGGGGTGGGCGCGCAGGCGCGATTTGAGGGCGTTGAGGCCGTAGCGGGCGTGCAAGGTGCCGCCGTGCTGGTCGGGTCCGACACCGGCCGCGTCCGCGGCGAGCTCGGGCGACAGCGGGATCACGGGCAGCGCCTCGTCGTAGCCGGGGTTGAGGAAAAACGGCAGCGACACCCGGTCGGTACCGGCCGGGGGCGGCAGCACGCGGTGCACGGTGGCCTTGAGATAGCCGCCGGTGGCGACCTCGAGGAGTTCGCCGATGTTGACGAGCAGGTGCCCGGGCAGCGGGGCGACGTCCAGCCACGCAGTCCCGCCTCCCCGGATCGATGTTTCCACCTGGAAACCGGTGCTGGTGGGTTCCGGGTACAGCAGGGTCAGTGCGCCGACGTCCTTGTGGCTGCCGACGCCCTGGCCGGTGACGGAGCCGTCGTGGCCGGGATAGCGGGCGATCTTGAGCAGTGGGTCCGGATCGGCGAACGCGGCGTCGAAGAAATCGGCGGGCGCCCCGAGCGACCGGGCCCAGCCACGGATCAGGCGCAGCCCGGCGTCCTGCGCCTGGCCCGACCATTCGAGCGCGAGCTCGCGCAGCCGCGGGACGGCGGCGGGCCACAGGTTGGGGCCGTGCAGCACGTCCCACGGGCGGGCCGGGTCGATCGGGTCGACGGCGCGGCGCTCGGGACCGATGTCGAGCTGCTCACGCCAGTCGATGTAGCCCTGGGTGCGCTCGCCGCCGACACGGGTGTAGCCGCGGAAGTGCGGCGAGTTGCTGTTCTCGATCGGGAGCTTCTCGGCTTCGGGCAGTGCGAAGAATTCGCGGGCCGCGGCGATCAGGTCGTCGGTGAGCTGCTGGTCGATGCCGTGACCGGTGAGGTAGAAGAAGCCGATCTCGTGGGTGACCGTACGCAGGGCCTCGAGATCGAGGTCGTTCAGATCGATGATCGGGAGGGCGTGGGCGGACATGGTGGCAGATCCTTTCCCCACGGGCACCGGTGATGTTCTCGCGCTGCGACGTGGGTGCCCGATGGGAAGGATTCGCACTTCGGATGCGAGGCGGTCCGGATGGACCACCGCGCGTCGTCTCGTCTCAGCGCCGGCGCATACAACAGCAACCGCCACGCATTCGCGTCATGGCGATGGTTGCTGCGAAGCCGCGCATCAGTGCCCTTCCCGGACGAGATCGTGAATCGGTACCCGAGAACCGGATGTACCGCCGCGGGAAGACTAACGCTTGACAGGTTCCGAACTCAAATCTTGCGTATACGCACGACGACGAGCGGCGACGAATGTGCGACGAACGGTCCCGGACCCGTCACCCGAGGCGTCCGGACAACCTGTCGAGGCGGGATCGGCTCTCGGCGTCGACGCCTTCGATCCGCACCGTCGTACCCCGTGCCGCGTACTTGCGCTGCACCGCGTCGAGGGTCGCGACGGTGGACGCGTCCCACACGTGGGCGGCCGACAGGTCGATCGTCACGGACGGCGGATCGGCGGCGTAGTCGAACCGGTGCACCAGATCGTTGCTCGACGCCCAGAACAGTTCCCCGGACACCCGGTACGTCCGGGCCGGGACTCCGTCGACGACGGTGTCGGTGACGTCGAGCCGGGTCATGTGCGCGACACGGCGGGCGAACGCGACCATCGCGGTGAGCACACCGAGAACGACACCGACCGCGAGGTTGTCGGTGGCGAGTGTGCCGACGACGGTCACCACCATGACGAGCGTCTCGCTGCGCGGCATCAGCCGGAGCGTGGCCGGGGCGATGCTGTGCCAGTCGAAGGTGGTGGCCGCGATGACGATCATCACCGCGACGAGGGCCGCCATGGGAATCGCGCCGACGACGTCGCCGACGGTGATGCACAGCAACAGCAGGAACGCGCCCGCGAGGAACGTGGAGATACGGGTACGGGCCCGCCCCTCCTTCACGTTGATCATGGTCTGGCCGATCATCGCGCAGCCGCCCATGCCGCCGAAGGCCGCACCGGCCATGTTCGCGACGCCCTGCCCCCACGATTCTCGGGTCTTGTCCGACGGGGTGTCGGTGATGTCGTCGACGAGCTTGGCGGTGAGCAGGGACTCGAGCAGACCGACGAGCGCGAGACCAAGCGCGAACGGAGCGATGGTCGTCAGCGTCTCCCACGTCAACGGCACGTCCGGGATCATCCAGGTGGGCAGGCCCGACGGCAGCTCGCCCTGATCGCCGACGTCGGGGACGTCGAGACGCAACGCCGCGACCACGCTCGTGAGCACGACGATCGCGATCAGCGGTGCGGGTACGGATCTCGTCATCTTCGGTACCAGGACGATCAGACCGATCCCGGCGGCGACGAGCGGATACACCAGCCACGGAACGTCGACCAGGTGCCGGAGCTGCGCGGTGAAGATGAGGATCGCGAGCGCGTTGACGAACCCGATCATCACCGACCGCGGCACGAACCGGACCAGCCGTGCCAGTCCCACAGCCGCGAACAGGATCTGCAGGGCACCCGCCAGCCACACCGCGGCGATCAGATGGTCGATGCCGTGCGCCGCGACGAGCGGTGCGATCACCAGCGCCGTCGCACCCGCCGCGGCCGACACCATCGCCGGGCGTCCGCCGACGAACGCGATCGTCATCGCCATGATGCACGACGTGTACAGCGCGACCTTCGGATCGACGCCCGCGATGACCGCGAACGACACCACCTCGGGGATGAGTGCGAGGGACGTCACGAGACCGGCGAGCACCTCGGTGGTGAGTCGGCGCGGCGAACGCAGGGCCGCGCCGACACTGGTGACGGAGGTGTGGGAGGGAGTGTCGAGCACCGGCAGAGCCTAGTCGGCGGACGCTCGGCGTCGCCCTACCAGGATCCGGTGCGCAGCACGATCTCGGTGGCCAGTTCGGCCGCGGCCTTCGCGGGCACGTTGTCGACACCGTCGAGCTGGACGACCCGGAAGTCGGAGTACACGTAGCGGCCGGTGACGTCGGCGCACGCCCGCCCCAGGGAGCTGCCCACGACGAGCGTGGTGGGCAGTTCGACGGCCGGGCACACCGCGTCCAGGACGGTGCCGTCGACGCTCGGCACCGCGGGATGGCCGCGGTCGGCGACGATCAGGCTCGCAAACCGGCCGAACGTGCGCGCCGCGAGTTGCCACGCGAGTTCCGCACCCGCCCCGGCACCGACGAGGTTGACCCACGGCAGTTTCAGGGTGTCGAGCAGCGCGATCACCGACGGTACGTCGAGGCCGTCGACGGTTTCGGGGACGACGGTCCGCAGATCGGAGTCGTGCAGGCGCGCGCAGACGGCGTCGAACACGTCGGCGGGGTCGCCGGCATCGGGCAGGAGTAACACGGTGTGCCGACTCTCGGGTCCCGCGATTCGCACGGTCACGGCCTCGGTTCCCACGGCAACACTCGTCGACTCCATGACCGGAAACGGTACGCGATGCACGTCACGAATCCGGATGCCTATGCGGGATAGAGCTTGCCGATGATCTCCTTGGCCATCGTGGTCGCCGGATCCTGACCGTTCGCGGCGGGCGCCAGGTTGGTCCACACCACGAGCGTCACCTTGGCGTCGGGGTCGTGCCCCATGAACGAGTTGAAGCCGGGCATCTCGCCGGTGTGCCCGAGCATCGGGCCCATTTTCGCTATGCCCCAACCGTATTCGGCGGACCCCGGTTCGGGGCCGGTGGGCTGCAGGCTCGCGAGACGCTGCGCCTGCATGTCCTTGTTCAGCAGTTGCCCACCGGCGAGCGCCTGCACCCACGTGACGAGATCGTCGGCGGTGGAGATCCCGGCACCGGCCGCCCACGCCCACGACGGGTTGACGTCGGTGACGTCCGCGGGCTGCAGGGTGCCGTCCTTCGCCGCTGCCTGCATGTCCTCGGGCAGCGCCGGATCGGTGAGCGTGTCCATATTGGTGCCGAACACGTAGCCCTGCGGATACCTCGCCGGGATCGAACTGTCGGCGGCGTCGGGGAACGACGTCCCGGTCAGCCCCGCCGGGCCGAACAGGCGCGCCTGGAAGATCTTCTGCAACGGCTTGCCGTCGAGGTCCTCGGCGACCAGGCCGAGCAGCACCGTGTTGGTGTTGGAGTAGTGGTAGCCCTCACCGGGCGGGAAGTACGGCGGATTCGCGAACGCGAGCGCCAGCAGTTCGTCGGGCGTCCACTGTTTGCCCGGGTCGTCGTCGAGTGTCTGGTTGAGTTGCGGTGTCTCGCTGTAGTTGAACAGCCCGCTGCGCATGTTCAGCAGCTGCTCGATCGTGATGTTCTCCCCGTTCGGCACGTCCGGCCGATACTTCGAGATCGGGTCGGCGAGCGCGAGCTTGCCCTCCTGCACCAGTTGCAGGATCACGGTGCCGGTCATGGTCTTGGTGTTCGACCCGATCCGGACGTGCTCCGCCGTGTCCACCGGGGCGCTCTGCCCGATCGTGCCGGTGCCGTACGTGACCGTCAGATTGCTGTCGGGGGTCTTGAGGATCGCAACCGCCCCGGGAACCTGCAGATCCTTCGCGACCCGCGCGACGACGCCGTTGAGAGCGGTCGCGTCGATCTCGTTCAACGCGACGGTCGTCACGGCTGCGGTACTCGTCGACGTGGCCGTGGCGTTCTCGGCCGACGACTCCGTGGACGGCCCGGTCGACTCGTTCGACGAACAGCCCGCGAGGACGAGGGCCGCGACCGCGGCACCCCCGACGAGCCGGACGATCGGGACTCTTCTCGAGGCTGTGCGCACGTCGTATCTCCTCGTGGTCGTACGTCGAACGTCGTTCCGCAGCCTATGCGGCCGGGCAGACCCACGAACCGGGAACGAACGAACCCGATCGCAGACGCTGTTGACCGCATCCACCGCAACTCCTATGGTTCATTACATGAGTAATGAACCAATCAGCCCTGGGGGGGTGGTACCGCGATGCTGAACGAGGACGGGAAACCGCTCTTCCAGCAGGTCGCCGAACTCGTCGAGAACGCGATCGTCGACGGTTCGCTCGCGGAGGACACGCAGGCGCCGTCCACCAACGAACTCGCAAGCTTCCACCGGATCAACCCCGCCACCGCGGCGAAGGGACTCAACCAACTCGTCTCCGACGGGATCCTCTACAAGCGAAGGGGCATCGGCATGTTCGTCACCGTCGGAGCACGCGACACGCTCCGTGCTCGTCGGCGCGACCAGTTCGCCGCGCAGTATCTGGCACCGCTCGTCCGGGAGGCCGACAAGCTCGGGATGAGCATCGCCGAACTCAAATCCATGCTGGACACCTGGGAGGACCGAACATGACCGGACACGGCACGGCCATTGCACCGATCGTCTCGATGTGCGGCGTCCGCCGCCGGTACGGCAACGTCACCGCGCTCGACGACGTCTCGCTGGACCTCGCGCCGGGAAAGATCTACGGACTGCTCGGCCGCAACGGGGCCGGGAAATCCACCCTCATGAAGATCCTGACGGGGCAGGACTTCCCGACGGACGGGGACGTCTCGGTGTTCGGCGGCGCGCCGTTCGAGAATGTCGACGTCCTGCGGAACGTATGCTTCGTGAAGGAGGCGCAACGGTACCCGGACGACCTCCGCGTCGAGCATGTCGTCAGGGCCGCGGAACTACTGCTCCCCCAGTGGGATTCCGAGTTCGCCGAACGCCTTCTGGACGACTTCGCCCTTCCCCGATGTCGCCGGGTCAAGAAGCTCTCCCGCGGTATGACGTCGGCGCTGGGCATCGTCGTCGGCCTCGCGTCCCGCGCACCGCTGACCATCTTCGACGAGCCGTACCTGGGCCTCGACGCGGCGGCCCGACACCTGTTCTACGACCGACTCCTCGCCGACTACTCCGAGCATCCGCGCACGATCCTGCTGTCCACCCACCTCATAGACGAGGTCGCCGACCTCCTCGAGCACGTCGTCGTGATGGACCGCGGCCGGGTGGTGATCGACTGTGACACCGACGAACTCCGGAAGCAGCACGTCCTGGCCACCGGCCGCACCGACGCCGTCGACGCATTCGCCGACGGATGGACGGTCCTGCACCGGGAGGCGTCCGGACCGTTCGCGCGGGCGACCCTGCGCGGCGAGGTCACCGACACCACCCGCGCCGAGGCGACCCGGCTCGGCGTCGATCTGTCCCCCGTGTCGTTGCAGCAGATCACCATTCGCGACACCGCCGACGCCACTCCCACGAAGGAGACGAACCGATGATCCAGACGACGGCATCCTCGTCTGTGACGACGCCCCCCACGACCCACCCACCCGGACGGACCGGGGTACGACGCATCCTGGACGTCGCTCGTATCCACGTCGTGGCGTGGCCCCTGCTGATCGCGGTCCCCGTTGCGATCGTCGCGGTCACGTTCGCGATCAACTACACGATCCAGGCACTGATCGACACCGACGGATCCACGCAGGGCACCGGCGCAATTCTCGCCCTGTACGGGTTCGTCGTCGCGTTCTACGTGCAGGCGGTGACGCAGACGTTCCCGTTCTACCTCGGGCTGTCGGTGACCAGGCGGGAGTTCTTCCTGGCCACCGGACTCGTCGCGGTCGCACAGTCCGCCCTGTTCGCCGGACTGGTCCAACTGCTGTCGGTCGTCGAGGCCGCCACCGACGGCTGGGGTGTGCGACTACGGATGTTCGGGGTGCTCCGCTGGCTGACGGATTCATCGTTGCTGCAGTTCCTCGGATACTTCGCGACCCTGCTGCTGACCACCGCGATCGCGACAGCGGCCGGCGCAGTCTTCCAGCGGTGGCGGGCACTCGGCCTGACGATCACGGGGATCGCGTCGATCATCGTGATCGGTGGCGCCGCGATCGTGGTGACATGGGCCCGGTGGTGGCCGGCGGTGACATCGTGGTTCGTCGACACTCCGCGGGTCGTTGTCCTCGTCGGTCTCCCGGCAGTGGTGACACTGGCCGTGTTCACCGCCGCATGGGGTGTGCTCAGGAGGTCGACGATCTGATCGTCGGCCGAGCGATCGGTGTCCTGCCGCCGAGCAGAGCATCGATCGCGTCCACGTCCAGATGCTGCTCGACGAGGTCGGCGAGCAGGTCCAGTTGTGCCTCGCGGACAGCCGCGACATCGGTGTCGGGGGCGACGACGAAACCGGTGCGGCCGGACCGCTGCGCGACCTCGGTGAGCAGGGCGCGCCGATAGGCGTCGTTCTCGAGGAGGCCGTGCCAGTGAGTGCCGCGGACACTGCCGCGGACGCTGCCCTCCTTCGCCCCGTCGGACGCGGTCAGCAGCGGCGCATCACCGGTGCGTCGGACGCGTCCATGATGGATCTCGTAGCCGCGCACCGGGATTCCGTTCACGTCACCGGCGACCTGGGCGAGGACCTTGTCGGGGGCGAACTCGATCTCGAGATCCAGCAGGCCCAGTCCGGGCACGCTGCCGGCGCCGGATTCGACGCCGTCGTCGATCACGGAGCCGAGCATCTGGTAGCCGCCGCAGATGCCCAGGATCGCCCCGCCGTTCGCGGCCCGGGCGGTGAGGGCGTCGGCGATTCCGCTGCGCCGCAACCACTCCAGGTCGGTGACGGTGGACTTGCTGCCGGGCAGCACGACGAGGTCGGCGTCGGCCAACCGGGACGGTTCGCTCACCCAGTGCACCGCCACGCCCGGCTCGCATGCCAAGGCCTCGACGTCGGTGGAGTTGGAGATCCGCGGCAGGCGGATCGCAGCGACCCGCAGCCACTCGTCGCCGACCGGCGGACCGGGCCGTCCGACGGGGGCGTCACCGACAACCCCGAGCGAGTCCTCGGCGTCGAGCCACAGGTCCTCGGCGAACGGCAGCACACCGAGGGTGGGGCGTCCGGTGAGCTGCGCGAGCTGCTCCAGTCCGGGTTCGAGCAGGCTCACGTCGCCGCGGAACTTGTTGATCACGAATCCGGCGATCAGCACCTGGTCCTCGGGTTCGAGGACGGCGACGGTGCCGAACAGGTGCGCGAGCACTCCCCCGCGATCGATGTCGCCGACCACGATCACCGGCAGGTGCGCGGCGCGGGCCAACCCCATGTTCGCGAGATCGGTGGCCCGCAGGTTGATCTCGGCGGGCGACCCGGCCCCCTCGCAGATCACCACGTCGAATTCGTCACGCAGCGAAGCGAGTTCGTCGGCGACCACATCGCGCAGCCACTGCCGATGGGTGATGTAGTCGCGGGCACCGACGGTGGTGACGGCCTTGCCGCGGACCACGAGCTGCGACGTGCGGTCACCGCCCGGTTTGAGGAGGACCGGGTTGAACCGGACGCTCGGCTCGAGCCCGCACGCCCGGGCCTGCAGGGCCTGTGCCCGGCCGATCTCCCCGCCGTCGAGGGTGACGACGGAATTGTTCGACATGTTCTGCGCCTTGAACGGCGCCACCCGCACCCCGCGGCGGGCCAGCATCCGGCACAGGCCGGCGGTGAGGACACTCTTGCCGGCGTCGGACGTGGTGCCGGCGACCAGCAGGGCGCCGGTCAGCGCTGCGGTCACGGCAGGGTGAGGATCTCGGCGCCGTCGTCGGTGACCACGAGGGTGTGCTCGAACTGGGCGGTCCAGGTGCGGTCCTTGGTGACGACGGTCCAGCCGTCGTCCCAGATGTCGTAGTCGATGGTGCCGAGGTTGATCATCGGCTCGATCGTGAACACCATGCCCGGTTCGATGATCGTGTCGACGTTCGGCTGGTCGTAGTGCAGGATCACCAGGCCGTTGTGGAAGGTTTCGCCGATGCCGTGACCGGTGAAGTCACGGACCACGTTGTAGCCGAACCGGTTCGCGTACGACTCGATGACGCGGCCGATGACGTTGAGTTCGCGGCCCGGCTTGACGGCCTTGATCGCGCGCATCGTGGCCTCACGGGTGCGCTCGACCAGCAGCCGGTTCTCCTCGGAGACGTCGCCGGCCAGGAACGTGGCGTTGGTGTCGCCGTGGACGCCGTCGATGTACGCGGTGACGTCGATGTTGACGATGTCGCCGTCCTGGACGACGGTCGAGTCGGGGATGCCGTGGCAGATGACCTCGTTGAGGGACGTGCAGCACGACTTCGGGAAGCCCCGGTAGCCGAGCGTGGACGGGTAGGCGCCGTGGTCGCACATGTATTCGTGGGCGATGCGGTCCAGCTCGTCGGTGGTGACCCCCGGGGCGACGGCCTTGCCGGCCTCCTGGAGCGCCTGTGCGGCGATCCTGCTCGCCACGCGCATCTTCTCGATGGTCTCCGGCGTCTGCACCCACGGCTCGTTGCCCTCGCGGGCCGTCGCCTTCCACACGTACTCGGGGCGCTCGATGCTCTTCGGCACGGCGAGCGTGGGCGAGACGGTTCCGGGGACGAGGGCTGTGCGCACAGACATGCGTCCAGCGTAGACCGCGCCACCCGACAGTCTGTGTGCTCACCTCTCCAACGCCTTCCCCGGCGAGGTCCGGCCACCTCACGCCGGGCTGTGAGAGCCTGAAACCGTGGGGAGACATCGCAGGCGTGACGACGGCCCGGAACGCCACGCCGCGCAGGCAGGGGGACGGGTCGCGGTCGCCGGGACGGTCAGCCGGGTGACGGGGTTCGTTCGTACGGCGGTACTGGCCGCAGTGCTGGGCACTGCCTTGGTCGGCGATGCCTACAACGGCGCGAACAGCTTTCCCAACATGGTCTACGCACTGCTGCTGGGCGGTGTGCTCACGAGCGTGCTGATCCCGGTCCTGACGCGCTCGCATCTGCGCGGCGGTCGGGTGGACACCGGGTTCACCCAGCGCCTGATGGCGAGCGCGACAGTCGCAATGGCGGCGGTCACCGTGCTCGCCGTCCTGGCCGCCCCGTTGATCGCGTCGGTGTTCGTCGACGACGCCGCGCAGCGGGAACTGACGACGGTGTTCGCGTACCTGCTGCTGCCCGAGATCTTCTTCTACGGACTGGCCGCCCTGGCAACTGCGGTGCTCGATGTCCGCGGGATCCACGGCCCCGCGGCATGGGCACCCGTGGTCAACAACATCATCGTCCTGGCCACAGCGGCGGTGTTCGTCCTGCTACCCGGACCGGTCACCCTCACCCCACAGTCCATGACCGCCGCCCAGGTGGCGGTGATCGGTGTCGGCACCACCCTGGGCATCGTCGGACAGTCGGCCACCGTCGTGCTGGCGCTGCGCCGCAACGGTTTCCGCTGGCGTTGGAGGGTCCGGCTACTGCCGTACACGTGGCGTCCCGTTCGCGTCGGCCTGCCGCTGGTCGGTTGGGTCCTCGCCTACGTCGTCACGAGCCAGATCGGTGTCGTGGTGGTGCTCCGTGTCGCATTCAGTCACGGTGGCGTGTCCACCTACACCTACGCGGACCTCCTCTTCCAAGTGCCGTACGGGATTCTGGGTGTCTCGCTCCTGACCGTGCTGATGCCCCGCATCGCTCGTGCCGTCGCAGAGAACGATCACGCCGCGGTCCTGGCCGACCTGGGCCGCGGCGCCCGATACTCGGTGGTCGCTCTCGTCCCGGTCACCGCCGCCCTGACGGTCCTGGGACCGACACTGGCGACCGTCGTCTTCGTGGGCCGCGTGGATCCGGCCGAGGCACACCTGATCGGAACAGCTCTGGCCGTTTCGGCGTTCGGGTTGGCGCCGTTCGCGATCGTGATGCTCCAGCTACGGGTCTTCTACGCCGACCACGACACCCGCACACCCGCATTGATCAACATCGCGATGGTCGCCACGAAGATCGCGGCCATCGGGGTCGCCACCGCGGCACTGCCCGATCAGGGCGTGGTCCTGATGCTGTGCGTGGCCGGTTCCGCGTCCTACGTTGTGGGGGCAATCCTCGGACACGTCCTGTTGCGACGACGGTTCGGGCTACTGGGCTTCCACCGTGTACGCGACACCGCGACCCGCGTCGCCGTCGCAGCGGCGCTCTCCGGTGCCGTGTGCCTCGTCGCCACGTACGCGACGAAGACCCAATTGGGGGATCCCCGGACCGGAGCTGTCGTCGCCCTGGCCGCGGGAACCTTCACCGGCGTCGCAGCCTTCGCACTGGCGACCAAGCTCATCGGGATTCCGGAGATCCGTCATGCCCGCAGGATCCTGTGGCCCTGACCCCGACGCCCACCCCACCGACCGCCGTACCTTTCCCCTCCTGTCCCCCTCTCGACGATGCACCGAGGCCCAGGGCAGAACATGTTCCAGTTCCGGGGGAGGCGGATTTCACGGCGCTGTGACCTGCACAAATGCTTTGTTGCATTTGCCTGGAAGTTGGATATGGTGGGCCGTCAACCTGATCAGAAGTGAGGGGAAATGGGCCAGCAGTCGCGGGCCGCCGCACAGCGGTGGGCTCCGGTCAAGGTCGGTAAGGTCGTCTCGACCGTCTCGGACGACATCGTGAGTCTCGACGTCGAACTGGTCGGCGACATTCATCCCGAGTGGGAGCGGGCCTTCGCCCGAATGTGTGCCGGTAGGAATTCCGATCTGCGGCTCCACGCGGCCGACGAGCCGCCCCGGATCACCCTGACCACCCATCGCGACCACCGCGAGGCCGCCGAGCCGGCAGTGCTGTACGCGGTCGAGGAAGTCAACCTCTACATCCGGCTCGCGCTCGAACTCGTCGGACAGTGACTCGTCGGACAGCGAGACCGGTCACATCCCGAACCGTGCGGTGACGCGTCGTTCGTCGAGGGCTGCGAGCAGGGCCGCATGGTCGCGGGCGTTCCGGTCCGCGTACGACTCGGCGAACTCGGTGACGGCCTTGTCGAAGCCGTTTCCGGAGCCGAGGTAGGAGGCGATCGCGATCCGGTCCCCGGATCGGGCGTGACCGTAGGCCAGCACCCGGCCGCACAGCCGCCCGTACAGTTCCATCCCGGGCGGCCGCATCGCCTCGACCACCGCCGACCCCTTGCCGTCGCGCAGTTGCCGGACATAGAAGTCCCGGACCACCCCGTCCGGGCCCGGCCCCTGCTGCCATCCGAGGAAGATGTCGCTCGCGGCCTGCATCAGCCGCTGTCCCGCCACGACCCGCTCCCCCTGGTTCGGGAACGACGGGCCGTCCAGGTAGTTCGCGAGCACCGACCGCTGCGCTTCCTTCGCCTGCAGGAACAACGGATCACCGTCGACGCCCTGCAGCAACAGGATCCATGCCTGGGTGCCGACGCTGCCCACGCCGACCACCTTGCGGGCCGCCTGCACGAACTCGAACCGACGCAGCAGCACCCGATGATTGTCCTGCAACGTCTCCCGATAATCGTCCAACCGTCTGCGCAGGCCCTCGAACAGGGACTGCGCGTCCTCCTCGGCGAAGATCTCCTCGATCGGCACGATCAGCGGCGGTATGCCGACGATCCTCCGGCGGCCGTCGACCTCCGTGGTCAGTCTGGTCAGCGCGTGCACGCTGTCCCGGTGCCACGACTTGTCGAGGGTCCGACGCATGCTCTTCTTCGCGGACGTGTCGAGTTCGTCGCGCAACGCCGCCAGCTCGGCGGCGGGATCGAGGTGCGAATACCAGACCGCGAGATTCCCACGCTCCGCCTGCCGCAGCATGGTCTCGCGGTACTCCGCTGCGCACGCGCGGACGATCCTCGCACGCTGTTTGCGCCGGAACCCCCGCTCCCGGCCGGCCACCGCGAGGCTCGCGACGAGCCGCTTGACGTCCCATTCGAACGGGCCCGGGTACGTCTCGTCGAAGTCGTTGATGTCGAATGCCTGCACCCGTTCCGGGGTGGCGAAGATCCCGAAGTTGCTCAGGTGCGCGTCGCCGCACAGTTGCACGGTCAGCCCCGTCCGGGGGGTGCCGGACAGATCGTCGGCCATGATCAGCGCAGATCCACGGAAGAAGGCGAACGGGCTGCTCGCCATGCGCCCGTACCGGACCGGGACCAGGGCGGGGATCCGGGTCGCGGACTGCTGTTCGAGCAGACCGATCGGATCCCGGCCCACATCGGTCCCGCATTCGGCGAGGGCCGCGAACGGCGTCGCACGACGAGCGGCCAGACCGCGCTCGACGCGCTCGGCGCGGCCGGGCACCGCCGGCATCAGCGCAGCTCCGTCACGAATGCCATCCGATCGCCCCGGTACAGCGAACGCACCCGTTCGATGGGGACGCCGTCGGCGTCGCGGGAGACGCGGTGCAGTTTCAGCATCGGCATCGCGGTGCTCGAATCGACCAGGCCGGCCTCCCGCGGCGTCGGCAGTGCCGTCTCGATACGTTCGGTGGCGGTGGTGAACGTGATGCCGAGGGCCCGGATCGCCGCGTACAGCGACGTTTCGGGGTCGAACGTGTCGATCAGGTCCGGGAACCGGTAGTGCGGGAGGTGCGTGCTCTCGAGCCCGATACGTTCACCGTCGGCGAGCAGGACACGTTCGAGATGGACGACGGGGTCACCGACGCCGATGTCGAGGATCTCGGCGAGACTCGGGGGTGCGTCGATCTCCTCCCAGCGCACCAGGATGCGGCCGGGCTCCCGCCCCTGGCTCAGGGCCCCCTCGGTGTACGAGCCGAGTGACAACGGCTGCACCAGTTTCGGGCGGGCGACGACGGTGCCGCGTCCTCGACGTTCGACGCGTCCGGCGACGAGCAGCTCGTGCAGCGCCTGCCGGACGGTTTCGCGGGAGACACCGCACCGGGCCGCGAGTTCGCGTTCCGCGGGCACCGCGTCCCCCTCGGTCAGATCGGCGAGCAGATCCTCGACATGGGTTCGGACGAGGTAGTGCTTGGGCAGGGACTCCACGGTCACGACACACCCGCAATAAGCGTCGAATCGGGCAGTGCCACAGCAGTTTCGAGGAAACTCACGGTCGTCAGACTACACAGATTCCGGCCTGCACCAACTGTTCATTTTCCGTTTCCCGAAAGTCCCCCAGCTGGTCTAGACCAATGGTCAGGGTGTGTCCCATGCGAATTGCAATTGTGGGTGGAGGAATCCTCGGAACGGCACACGCCGACGAGGCGATCCGCCGAGGACACGAGGTCGTCCATCTCGAACGCGAACTCGAAGCGCGCGGTGCCACCGTACGCAACTTCGGTCTGGTGTGGGTCTCCGGGCGGGCCGAGCACGAACTGGACGCCGCCCTGCGGTCCCGCGAACTGTGGGCGGACCTCGGTAAGCGGGTCCCCGAGATCGGTTTCCGCGCAGCCGGTTCCACCACGCTGCTCCGAACCCCCGAAGAGGTCGCGGTCGCCGAGGACATGGTCTCGCGCGCCGACGCCGACGTCCGCGGCTTCTCGCTGCTCGAGCCGGATGCCGTCCGCGCGATCAACCCGGCCCTGCGCGGCAAGTACCTGGCCGGTCTGCACTGCTCCCGTGACGGTGCCGTCGAGTCCCGCATCGCCCTGCCCGCGATCCGACACCACCTCGAGGCGTCCGGCCGCTACACGTTCCACGCCGGCACCGAGGCCCGCGAGATCACCACCACCGAACACGGGGTGCGCATCCGCGACGACCACGAGCGCACGTTCGACGCCGACCTGGTGATCGTGTGCCCCGGCGCCGCCCTCGGCGGGCTGGCCCGTGACCTGGCCGGTGAACTGCCGCTGCGCCGCGTGCGACTGCAGATGATGCAGACCGCCCCGCTCGGCGAGGCGCTGACCACCGCGATCGCCGACGGCGACAGCCTGCGCTACTACCCCGCGTTCGCCGGCACGGCACTCGACGCGCTGCGGACCGCACAGCCGCAGGAGCCCACCGCCGCCGAGCACCGCATGCAGCTGCTGTGCGTACAACGGCTGCACGGCGGCCTCACCATCGGCGACACCCACGAGTACGACGAACCGTTCGACTTCGACGTCGACGAGGCCCCGTACCGGCACCTGACCAGCGTCGTCGAGGAACTCCTCGGCCGGCACCTGCCGCCGGTCGTCAAGCGCTGGGCCGGCGTCTACAGCCAGTGCCTCGACACCGGCGAGCTGGTGCACCGCGCCCAGCCCGCCGACCGGGTGTGGGTAGTCGCCGGACCCGGCGGGCGCGGCATGACCCTCGGACCCGCCCTCGCCGAACAGACCGCCGACCGCCTCGGCCTCTGACCTCACAGGAGAAGACCATGACCCCCATCGCACTCGCCGTCCTCGACATGGCCGGCACCACCGTCGCCGACGACGGTCTCGTCCTGCAGGCGTTCGCCGCCGCCGGTGCCGCCGCCGGCCTGCCCGAGTCGGGGCCCGAGGCCGACGCGGCCCGGAAGTACGTCCTCGACACCATGGGCCAGTCGAAGATCGTCGTGTTCCGGGCCCTGTTCGGTGACGAGGACCGCGCGCAGGCCGCGAACCGCGCATTCGAGGCCGAGTACGACCGTCTCGTCGACGAGGGCGGCGCCACCGCGATTCCCGGTGCCGCCGAAGCGATCACCGCACTGCGGGACGCCGGCGTCCGGGTGGCACTGACCACCGGGTTCAGCCGCACCACGCAGGACAAGCTGCTCGCCGCCCTCGGCTGGCACACCCTCGCCGACCTGACGCTGTGCCCCGCCGACGCCGGCCGTGGCCGCCCCTACCCGGACCTGGTCCTCACCGCACTGCTGCGTCTCGGGGTCGACGACGTGAAAGCCGTTGCCGTCCTCGGTGACACCGCCAGCGACATCACGACCGGACGCCGCGCCGGCGCGAGCATCGTCGCCGGCACCCTCACCGGCGCGCACGACGAGGCGCAGCTGCGCGCCGCCGACCCGACGCACGTCGTGCCGTCGGTCCGCGAGTTCGCCGATCTGGTCCTCGCGACCCGCTGATCCGCCCTTCCCCCTCGACCACCTCACCGAGACAGGACACATCCGAATGAGCAGGAACACCAAGCGTTTCCGCATCGGAATCGCCACCATCACCCTGGGCGCCACCGCCCTCGCGCTCACCGCGTGCGGCGGCACCGGTGCCGCCGCCGGCGCGTCCGGGGAGACCGTCACCGTCTACAGCGCCGACGGCCTCGCCTCGTGGTACAAGCCACAGTTCGAGGCGTTCACCGCCGAGACCGGGATCGCCGTGAACCTGGTCGAGGCCGGCTCCGGTGAGGTGGTCTCCCGGGTCGAGAAGGAACAGTCCAACCCGCAGGCCGACGTCGTCGTCACACTGCCGCCGTTCATCCAGAAGGCCGACGCGCAGGGTCTGCTCGAGCCGAGCGGCATCGACACCTCCGCCGTGCCGGACGCCGTGAAGGACCCCGAGGGCCACTACGTTCCCGTGGTCGACAACTTCCTGTCGTTCATCGCGAACCCGGGCGCGAATCCGGCCCCGAAGACGTGGGACGACCTGCTCTCCGAACAGTTCAAGGGCAAGCTGCAGTACTCCACCCCCGGTCAGGCCGGTGACGGCACCGCGGTGCTGCTGCTGCTCCAGCACCTGATGGGCAAGCAGGGCGCCCTCGACTACCTGACGAAGCTGCAGGTCAACAACGTGGGACCGTCGTCGTCGACCGGCAAGCTGCAGCCCAAGGTCAGCAACGGCGAACTGCTCGTCGCCAACGGGGACGTGCAGATGAACCTGTCGTCGATCCAGGACGACGGCTCGAAGTTCGACGTCTTCTTCCCGGCCGCCGCGGACGGTACCCGCACCACCATCGCGCTGCCGTACGTGATGGGCCTGGCCAAGGGCGCCCCCAACTCCGACGAGGCCAAGAAGCTCATGGAGTACCTACTGTCCGAGAAGGCGCAGCAGACCGTCGCCGACCAGGCACGCGGCGTGTCCGTCCGCACCGACGTCCGCGAATCCACCGGCGCCTCCACCGACCCGTCCACCCCCACCGGCCTCGTCGACGGGGTCGACGTGTGGACCCCGAACTGGAACGACGTCCTCACCTCGCTGGACGCCGACATCGCCGCCTACCAGAAGGCAACCGGTAACTGACATGTCACGCTTCGAGCCCGGGCGGTCCCTCCGCTCCACTGTCTCCACCGACACGAACAGTGAAACGTCCCTTCCCGCCATCACGTTCGACCGCGTCAACGTCGCCTACGGCCGCGGAGCCGGGGCCACCCGGGCTCTGATCGACTTCAACCTGAAGGTCGCCCGCGGCGAGACCGTCGCCCTGCTCGGCCCCAGCGGGTCGGGCAAGTCCACGGCCCTCAAGGCGCTGGCCGGATTCAACCGTCCGGCGTCGGGCACCGTCCGACTCGGCGGCGAGGACGTCACCGACCTGCCGCCCGCCAAGCGCGGCATCGGCGTCGTCGTCCAGTCGTACGCCCTGTTCCCGCACCTGCGGGTCGCCGAGAACGTCGCTTTCGGCCTACGTGCCCACCGGGTTCCGCGATCCGAGATCGCGGGCCGGGTGTCCGACGCCCTCGCCATGGTCGGCATGTCGGCGTACGGCAAACGCTTCCCACGGGAACTGTCCGGCGGCCAGCAGCAGCGCGTCGCGATCGCCCGCGCCCTCGCCATCCGCCCCAAGGTGCTGCTGCTCGACGAGCCGCTCGCCGCCCTCGACGCGCAACTACGCCAGAGCATGCTCACCGAACTGCAGGAACTGCGGGCCGCACTCCCGGACACCGCGATGCTGTACGTCACGCACGACCAGTCCGAGGCCCTCGCCCTCGCCGACCGTATCGCCGTCATGCGCGACGCCCGCCTCGTCGACATCGACACCACCGAGAACCTGTGGAAGCGGCCCCCCAGCAGCTTCACCGCCGCATTCCTCGGCGGCGCGAACCTGCTGCCCTGCACGGTGACCCGCGTGGTCGGCACGTCGGCGCTCGTCTCGGTGGGCGGCACCCCCGTCACCGCGCACGCCCCGCAGCCGGAGATCGGCCGCACCGACTGGGAATCCGACACCGGCGCACTGCTGTGCCTGCGCCCACACACGATCACCCTCACCAATCCCGCCGAGCGCGGCGCACTGCCGGGCCGGATCGTCGCCAGCGTGTGGCGCGGCGCGTCGACCCGGGTGACGATCGCCCTGCCGAGCCTGCCCGAGACACCGATCGACGTCGACGTTCCCGGCCACGACGAACGTCCCGTCGGCACCGAGGTCGGCATGCGCTTCCCCGAGCGCGGAGCCGTGCTCGTGCCGGTCCCGGGAGAGACCCGGTGACCGCCGTCCTCGACGCCCCCACCGCCGTCGAACCCCCCGCCCGGCCCGAACCGTCGAAGTGGCGGGCCGGCCTGTGGGTACTACCGCCGCTGCTGCTCGTCGTCGGGTTCGCCGTGTACCCGATGGCGCGGGTGCTGGCGGAGTCCACCGTCACCGACACCGGCCGCGGCTGGTCCACGTGGACCGAGGTCCTCGGATCCGCGTCGTTCCGGAACGCGTTGTGGCGCACCGTGCAAGTGGCCGTCACCTCCACGATCGGCTGCCTGGTGCTCGGCACGTTCCTCGCCCTCGTCCTCGCGTTCGTACCGTTCCCCGGATCGAAGGTGGTGGGCCGGCTGATCGACACGATCCTGTCGCTGCCGTCGTTCCTGGTGACACTCGCGTTCACATTCCTGTACGGCACCGCCGGCGCGGTCAACGCCCTGATCACCCGCGTCACCGGCGCCGAGCAGGGCCCCCTGAACTTCCTGAACACGCCGTGGGGGGTGATCGCCGCCGAGATCACGTTCTTCACGCCGTTCGTGGTGCGGCCCCTGCTGGCGGCGTTCTCGCAGATCCCCCGCGACCAGCTCGACGTCGCCGCGAGCCTCGGCGCGTCCCCGCTGCGGGTGCTGCGCCAGGTGGTGCTGCCCGAGGCGTGGCCCGCGATGATGGCCGGCGGATCGCTGGTGCTGCTGTTGACGCTCAACGAGTTCGGCATCGTCCTGTTCACCGGCGCCAAGGACGTCATGACGCTGCCGGTGCTGATCTACACGCACGGCATCGTCACCTTCGACCTGCCCGGCGCCGCGGTCATCGCGACCGTCCAGGTGGCGCTGTCGCTCGCCCTGTACGGCGGCTACCGATTCCTGTTCGCCCGACTGATGGGAGGCAGCCGTGCTGCTGTGGACCCGACGCGCTAGGTATCTCACGCTCGGCTTCTTCGCCGCCGTCGTCACGGTCGTGTTCGTCGCCCCGATCGCCACGGTGATCGCCGCGGCCCTGGCCGGCGCATGGAACGGCCCGCTGCCGTCGAACCTGGGAACGAAGAACCTGTCGGCGGCCCTGTCCGACGAGAACCTCGCCAGCATGATCGTCAGCCTGCAGACCGCGATCATCGCGGGCGGCCTAGCCCTCGTCGTCGGCACGTGGGCGGCGCTCGCCGCCCGGGAGGCCCCGGCGTGGCTGCGCAAGATCACCGACGCCGTGTTCCACCTGCCGGTGGCGCTGCCGTCGGTGGCGATCGGCCTGGGCCTGCTCATCGCGTTCAACGAGCGGCCGCTGCTGCTCGGCGGCACCAAGTGGATCGTCATCCTCGCGCACGCCGTGCTGGTGCTGGCGTTCGCGTTCAGCTCCGTCTCCGCGGCATTGGATCGCCTCGATCCCGCCTATCGGCAGGCCGCCGAATCCCTCGGCGCCGGACCGGCCCGGGTCCTGTTCCGGATCACCCTGCCCCTGCTGGTACCTGCTCTCGGGGCGGCCGCGGGCCTGTCCGTCGCCCTGTCCATGGGCGAACTCGGCGCCACGATCATGGTGTACCCGGCCACGTGGAAGACGCTGCCGGTGGCCATCTTCGGGCTCACCGACCGCGGCCAGGTGTTCCAGGCCGCCGCCAACACCACGATGCTGCTGCTCGTCACCCTGCTGGCGCTGCTGGTCCTCGGACGCATCCGCGGACGCGGCGCCGCCCGCTGAGCCTGTTCGGCCCGAGCGCCCATTCCTCGCCCCGATATGCGGATTCCCGCAACTGCGGTGCAGGAATGGGCGCTCGGTGCTGTGTCAGGGTGATCTCATGAGCGCTTTCTCCTGGCCGCAGTACCTGTGGCTCGTCACGATCTTCGTCGGCGTGCCGATGCTGTTCGCAGCGAACATGATTCGCTCGGTGCTGCGGGTCGAACGGGCCGACAGCCGGCCCCGCGCGGGCCGGCTGGGGCTGTGGGCGACCGCGGCGACGGCGTTCGCCCTGGGGTTCGTCGCGTGCGCGGGCTGGCTGAGCTGGTCGGCCTACGGTCAAGGCCCCGGGCTGCCCGCCCCGAACGCGTTCCCCACCTGGCAGGTGGTGGCGTGCGGGGCGACGGTGGTGGCGGGGTGTTTCGTCGCGGCGCAACTGTCCCGGTGGACGCGGTCCGGCGGGCTGGCTGCGGCGGCGGGCACGACCGCCGGGTTCGCGGCCGCGTTCTGTGTGGCAGCCACGTTCGACACGACCGGGCTGTCCGGTGTCGGCATCATGTTCTCGATGGTCGGCTGGGGTCTGGGCCTGAGCGTGCTGATGAGCCTTCGGGGCGCACTGATCGACCGTCGTCGCAGCCGGACGCACCCCGCACACGACTGAGCGCCCGCCCCGGGTGGGGCGGGCGCTCAGGCCCGGTCGGTGACTCCGGTCGGATCACCGACCCTGACGCAGCAGGAACCGCTGGATCTTGCCGCTCGGGGTCTTGGGGAGGTTCTCGACGAAGTGCACGGTCCGCGGGTAGGCGTGGGCGGCGAACTTCGTCTTCACGAGCTGCTGCAGTTCCTTCTCGAGCTCGTCGGTGCCCTCCACACCGTTCCGCAGCACGACGAACGCCTCGAGGACCTCGCCGCGCAGTTCGTCGGGCATGCCGACGACGGCGGCCTCGACGACGTCGTCGTGCATGACGAGGACGCTCTCGACATCGAAGGGGCCGATGCGGTAGCCGGCCATGATGATGACGTCGTCGTCGCGGGACGAGAAGAAGAAGCGTCCCTCCTCGTCGGTCTGGCCGGCGTCGCCGGTGATGTACCAGCGGCCGTCCTCGGTGAAGCGGGCAGCGGTCTTCTCGGCGTCGTCGCTGTAACCGGTGAACCACATGAGCGGGCTGGCGTGGGTGTCGATCGCGACGCGGCCCGGGGTGCGGGGCGGGTTGATCTCGTCGGAGTCGTCGGCGAGGACGGCGCAGCTCCAACCGGGCAGCGGCCGACCCATCGAACCGGCGACGACATCCTCGTACAGACCGTCGGCCCATGCGTTGATGATGAACATGCCGTGCTCGGTCTGGCCGTACTGGTCGTGGACCTTCACGCCCAGCTGCTCCTGCGACCACGCGATGACGTCGGGGGTCAGGGGCTCACCGGCCGACGATGCACGACGCAGCTTCACCGACTCCGGGACCGGGGTCTCGTCGGCGCGCAGGCTGCGGTACACGGTGGGGGCGGCCGCGAAGTTGGTGACACCGAACTTCTCGATCACCTTCCAGGTGAGCGGGGCCGAGAAGCCCGAGTGCAGCAGGATGCTGCGGACACCGGCGGCCATCGGGCCGAGCAGTGCGTAGTACAGGCCGTACGCCCAGCCCGGGTCGGCCGCGTTCCAGAAGACGTCGTCCTCCTGCACGTCCAGGCCCCACTCGATGTACGAGCGGAACGCGGCGAGCGCCCGGATCGGCACCGGGACACCCTTCGGGGTGCCGGTGGTGCCGGACGTGAACAGGCGCACGATCGGGGCGTCGCCACCGAGCGCGACCGCACCGCCGCGCGGGTCGTCCGCCGAGTGCTGCGCGATCAGGTCCTCGAACCGCAGGACACCGTCGGCGACGTCGTCCCCACCATCGACGACGATCGTCGTCCACGACGGGTTCTCCGGCATGTCGCCGCCCGGCGCGAGCTTGGCGACCTGACCGGCGTCGGCGACGACGACCTTCGTCTTGCTGGCCTCCACCCGGAAGGCGATCGCCGGCGGCGCGAACGCCGTGAACAGCGGCACGTGCACGGCGCCGCGACGCCAGATACCCAGCAGGGCGACGACGATCTCCGCCGACTTGCCCATCAGCGTGGCGACACAGTCGCCCGGCTCCACACCCAGACCGGCCAGTGCGGCCGCGAACCGCGTCGACTCCTCACGCAGCCATCCGTACGTCAGATCGTGCGACGACAGATCCGCCTCGACGACGGTGAACGCCACCGCATCGGCGGGGTGCCCGTCGCACAGCAGGTCGGCGGCGCATGCCTGCGGGGACTCGTACTGCGCCAGCAGTTCGCGTACGCGGGCGGTGGTGTCGATGCTCATCGTCACTCCTCGTCGTCGGGTCCGATGAGAAATCGGACTGAAATTCGACCTATATGCTTCGTGACATCGAGTCGAACGACTACCCCCGGAAAGGGGTGACACGGTTGGCCACCGACACCGCGGCCCTGCTCCGTCCCCGCGACCGCGACGCACTGCGTGCCGAACTGCGCAGAGTCGCCGCCACCGGCATCGTGCCCGTCCTGTTCGGCGGCGAAGTCCAGGACAACACCCTGCACCTGGGCGAGTTCGTCGGCACCCACACCGACGGGTTGCGCGGACTCGCCGTCGCCGAGAGTTCCGGACTCGGGGGACGCGTCGTCGAACGGAAGAACCCCATCGCGATCCACGACTACAGCCGCGACCTGTCGATCACCCACCACTACGACCGTCAGGTGATCGCCGAGGGCCTGCAGTCGGTGCTCGCGGTGCCCGTCGTCGTACAGGGCACCCCCCGCGCCGTCGTGTATGCCGCGGTCCGCGAGAACACCCCGATCGGAGATCGGCTCACCGACGTCATGATCCAGGCCGGACGCCGCCTCACCAGTGAGATCACGATCCGCGACGAGGTGGACCGGCGGGTACGACTGCTCGACGCGGCCGTCGCCGAGCAGTCCGCGCACCCGGCAGTCGACGCCGAGGAGATCCGTGACGTGCACGCCGAACTGCGCAGCATCGCCCAGATGATCGGCGACCCCGAACTGCAGGAACGACTGCGTGCACTGTCGGGTCGGCTCGCCGGCCTCGGCTCTCCCCAGCCGCCGTCCCCCACCCACCCGGCCGTCACGCTGTCCACCCGCGAACTCGACGTCCTCGCCCACGCCGCCCTCGGCTGCACCAACGTCGAGATCGCCGAACGCATCTCCGTCAAACCGCAGACCGTGAAGAGTTACCTGCGCAGCGCGATGGGCAAACTCGACACCCACACCCGGAGGGAAGCCGTCGTCGCCGCCCGCCGCCTGGGCCTGCTGCCCTGACGGCCGAAATTTCTGCAACACGTTCCACCGCTGTGCGATACTCGCGCGCATGACCACGACACCGACCCGGCAGGAACTGCTCGACCTCGTCCTCGGCTCCCCCGCCGCGGTCGCCGTCCACGACAAGAACGCCTGGTTGGGGTTGTTCGCGCAGCGGCACGTGGTGGAGGATCCGGTCGGTGGGCGCCCTGTCCTCGGCGGCCTGTACGACCGGCGCAGCCGTAGCCGCGGCGGCGCCCCGCTGGACCGATTCTGGGACACGTTCATCGCCCCCAACGACATCCACTTCCACGTCGAGCACGACGATATCGTGTCCGGTCTCGACGTGGTCCGCGATGTCACGATCGAGACCCGACTCGGGGACGGCGTCGTCGCGCAGGCGCCGATGCACCTGCTGTACGAGACGACGCTCGACGACGGCCCCCCACGGATCCGCCGGATCGCAGCCCACTGGGAGGTGGCGCCGATGTTCGCACAGGTCGCCGGGCTCGACCGGGCGAAGCTCGGAGTGGCCGCCGGGATGGGCGCCCGGATGCTGCGGCTACAGGGGCTCGGCGGGTCACTTGCGTTCGGGCTCGCGGTCCGCAGCGTCGGCGAGCGCGGCAAGCAGGCCGTCCGCCGGCTCGTCGCCGACGCCGACCGCGGTGATCGCCGCGCCCTCGACCTCCTCGGCGGCCGGCCGGTGCGGGACCTCACGAAGATCGTCGCGGCCGGCGACACGGTCACCGCCACGTGCACCGTCGACGGCGCTCATGCCGTCCTGTTCTGCTATCTGAACCGGGCCACCAGGCAGGTGACCCGGACCGTGCTGTACGTGTGATCAGTCGAGCAGGACGGTCGCGAACGTCGCAACCTGGGTGAAGCCCACACGGGCGTAGGCGCGGCGCGCCGGCTGGTTGAAACTGTTGACGTACAGGCTCGCCACCCGGCCACGGGCGACGACGGCCGCGGCCACCGCGGCGGTCCCGGCCGCGCCGATCCCCTCACCACGGCGGGACGGATCGACCCACACACCTTGGATCTGTCCGACGGACGCCGACATCGACCCCACCTCGGCCTTGTACACGACCTCGCCGTCCTCGAAGCGCGCCCACGCCCGACCGGACGCGATGAGGTTCGCGACCCGACGCCGGTAGCCGCGGCCACCGTCGTGCAGGCGCGGATCGATACCGACCTCCTCCACGAACATCGCGATCGCGGCCGGCAGGTACGCCTCGACCTCGTCCATCCGCACCTGCCGTACCAGCGGATCGGGCCGCACGGTGGGGGTGCCGTCGAGGACGAGCAGTGGCTGCTCGCCGCGCACCTCCCGGGCCGACCCCCAGTCCGATTCGAGCATCTCCCACAACGGGAGGGTCAGTTCGGCGCGTCCCACGAGCGACGAGCACATGCGCGGGAACCGGCTCGCCCGGTCGGCGAACGACCGCAGATCGTCGACGTCTCCGAGCAGCGGAATCAGATTGGCGCCGGCGAAACACAACGATTCGGTGGGCCCGCCCCGGCTCCACATCTCACCGTGCAGGGACCGTGGATCCAGCCCGACCTGCTGGACGCGCGCGGCAACCATGCACGCAGCCACCGGGTCGGCCTCGAGTACACGCAGCACCTGGGCAGTGTCCCGACCGCCCAGCTGCCTCGCTCCGAGGAGCTTGAGCACCGACGCACTCCCTTCGTGTCCGAATCTGCCGACCGTGTGTCGTCGAGAGCAAGACTGCCACGAAGGGGCGCTGCGTGGGAGGTTTCAGCCGACGGTCACCGACGGGGCGCCGCTGGGCTGCCCACCGGCTTCCATCTCCTCGGCGATCCGCATCGCTTCTTCGATGAGGGTTTCGACGATCAGCGCCTCCGGGACCGTCTTGATGACCTGGCCCTTGACGAAGATCTGCCCCTTGCCGTTGCCGGACGCGACACCGAGGTCCGCCTCGCGGGCCTCACCGGGACCGTTGACGACACACCCCATCACGGCGACCCGCAGCGGCACCTCCATGCCCTCGAGCCCGGCCGTGACCTCGTTCGCAAGCTTGTAGACGTCGACCTGCGCCCGACCACAGGACGGGCACGAGACGATCTCGAGTTTGCGGGGACGCAGGTTCAGCGACTGCAGGATCTGCGTGCCGACCTTGATCTCCTCCGCCGGCGGCGCCGACAGCGAGACCCGGATGGTGTCGCCGATGCCCTCGGACAGCAGCGCGCCGAACGCGACCGCCGACTTGATGGTGCCCTGGAACGCCGGACCGGCCTCGGTCACACCCAGGTGGAGGGGGTAGTCGCACTGCGCGGCCAGCTGCCGGTACGCCTCGACCATGACGACGGGATCGTTGTGCTTGACGGAGATCTTGATGTCGCCGTAGCCGTGTTCCTCGAACAGGCCCGCCTCCCACAGCGCCGACTCGACGAGCGCCTCCGGGGTGGCCTTGCCGTACTTCTGCATCAGCCGCGGATCGAGCGAACCGGCGTTGACGCCGATCCGGATCGGGATGCCCGCGTCCCCGGCCGCCTTCGCGACCTCCTTGACGCGGCCGTCGAACTCCTTGATGTTGCCGGGGTTGACGCGGACCGCGGCGCAACCGGCGTCGATCGCCGCGAAGATGTACCGCGGCTGGAAGTGGATGTCGGCGATCACCGGGATCTTGCTCTTCTTCGCGATCGTCGCGAGCGCGTCCGCGTCCTCCTGGCGCGGGCACGCGACGCGGACGATGTCGCAGCCGGACGCCGTGAGCTCGGCGATCTGCTGCAGGGTCGCGTTGATGTCGTGCGTCTTGGTGGTGCACATCGACTGCACCGACACCGGGTGGTCGCTGCCGACACCGACACCGCCGACCATCAGCTGACGCGTCTTGCGACGCGGAGCGAGCACAGCGGGAACCTCGGGCAGACCCAAACCGACGGGGCTGGTCACGTTTCGCCTTCTTTCGTTGGTACGGGGCAAGTCTATCGTTCGACCGGATCACCCGGCCGGATCCTTCGGCAGGGTCAGGGGAACAGCTGGATCGGGTTGACGATGTCCGCAGTGAGGGTGAGCAGCATGTAGGCGCCACCGAGGACGACGAACACGTACGTCACGGGCATGAGCTTCATGTAGTCGACCGGG
Organism: Prescottella sp. R16; assembly: GCF_030656875.1. Classification (NCBI taxonomy): domain Bacteria; kingdom Bacillati; phylum Actinomycetota; class Actinomycetes; order Mycobacteriales; family Nocardiaceae; genus Rhodococcus; species Prescottella sp. R16. Next base: position 1,719,448 of record NZ_CP130943.1, on the reverse strand, counting down.
CCACCGGCCGCCAGCCCGCGCATCTTCCGGATCGAGTTCCGGATCTTCTCGTAGACCGTCACCGCGATGTGGCCGCCGTCGAGCGGCAGCAGCGGCAGCAGGTTGAACATGCCGAGGAAGAAATTGAGGGTGGCGAGCATACCGATGAAGACTTGCCACAAGCCCTCCTCTGCGACCTCGCCGCCGATCACCGAGGCCCCCACCACGCTGATCGGGGTGTCCTTGCCTCGCTCACCGCCGGTCACCGCATCCCAGAGGTCGACGACCTTCGCCGGCATCTGGGTCAGGGCGTGCGCGGTCTGCACGAAAATGTCGCCGGTGTAGGACACACTCGCCGGAATCGCCGACAGCAGCGAGTACTGCACGATCCCAGGGGGCGCGCCGACACCGATGGCACCGACCTCCTGAGACACCGGCGGGAGCGGATCTTCCAGGGTCGATCCCGGTGGGTTGACCCACCGCTGAGCCTGCTGGACCTGCACCGGGAGCACCAGGGTCTGTCCGTCCCGGTCGATCGTAAAGTCCGCCGTCCCCGACAGGGGTTGCGTCGCCTTCACCAGATCACCGAACGTCGCGGTCTCCGTGCCGTTCACCGCGGTGATGACATCACCGGCACGAATACCGGCGGCCGCAGCAGGACCATCCCCGGTACACGTCGCGAGCGCGTAGCCGCTCTCCTTCCCTGCCTGAGTGGGCGCGACGCACACCGTCTTCTCCACGACGGCGCGAGTCTCCGGGTTCGGCAACCCCCACCCGACAGCCAGGACAACGATGAGTACGAACCCGAGCACGAAGTTCATCACGATGCCGCCGGACATCACGACGATCCGCTTCCACGCCTTCTGCTTGTACATGGCGCGGTCGACCTCGTCGTCGGCGAGTTCGTCGATCGCGGTCATGCCGGCGATGTCGCAGAAGCCGCCCGCGGGGATCGCCTTGAGCCCGTACTCGGTCTCACCGCGGCGGAACGAGAAGATCTTCGGCCCGAAGCCGATGTAGTAACGGCGCACCTTCATGCCGAGCGTCTGCGCGGTCCACATGTGACCGGCCTCGTGCAGCGCGATGGACAGTGCGATGCCGAGCGCGAACAGCACCACCCCGAGAGCGAAGACCATGGTTGCTCTAGCCCTCCTGCTTCACCAGATCACGCGCCCGCGCGCGGGCCCACCCGTCGGCCGCGAGTACGTCGTCCACGGTAGCGGGCGGTGCCGACCATTCGCCGCCGGCGGCGAGGACCTTCTCGACGGTGCGGACGATCGACGGGAAGCTCAGCGCCCCGGCGAGGAACGCCTCGGCGGCGACCTCGTTGGCTGCGTTGTAGACGGCGGTCGTGCAGCCGCCGGCCTTCCCGGCCTGCCGGGCCAGGTCGATCGCGGGGAACACGACGTTGTCGACCGGTTCGAACGTCCAGGTGGACGCGGCCGAGAAGTCGCAGGCCGCCGCAGCGCCGGGGACCCGGTCCGGCCAGCCCAACGCCAGCGCGATCGGCAGTTTCATGTCCGGTGGGCTGGCCTGCGCCAGCGTCGAGCCGTCGACGAACGTGACCATCGAGTGCACGATCGACTGCGGATGCACGGTGACGTCGATGCGGTCGTAGTCGATGCCGAACAGCAGATGCGTCTCGATCAGCTCGAGCCCCTTGTTGACGAGCGACGCCGAGTTGAGGGTGTTCATCGGGCCCATCGACCACGTCGGATGCGCGCCGGCCTGCTCGGGGGTGACGTCTTCGAGCGCGGCGGCGGTCCAGCCGCGGAACGGGCCGCCGGACGCGGTGAGCACCAGCCGCGCCACCTCGTCGGCCCGGCCACCGCGCAGACACTGGGCGAGCGCCGAATGCTCCGAGTCGACGGGCACGATCTGGCCGGGTGCCGCGGCCGCCGTCACCAACGGTCCGCCGGCGACGAGGGATTCCTTGTTGGCGAGCGCGAGCCGCGCACCCGACTCGAGCGCGGCGAGCGTGGGCGCCAGGCCGAGCGACCCGACGAGCGCATTGAGGACGACGTCCGCCGGGGTGGAACGCACCAGCTCGGTGACCGCGTCCGGACCGGACAGCACCCCGGGAAGGTCGAGGCGCGCCGCTGCGGCGGAGTCGGCGACCGCGACCCGCGTCACCCCGGTCTCCCGGATCTGACGTGCCAACAGGTCGATGTTCCCGCCACCGGCCGCGAGACCGACCACCTCGAACTTGTCGGGGTTGGCGGCGACGACCTCGAGGGCCTGGGTACCGATGGAGCCGGTGCTGCCGAGCAGGAGGATGCGTGTGGGTTCAGGCACCCGACCATTGTTCCTGATGCTGCTGAGAGGAAACTGACAGGACCGACCGACACCCGGGCGGACCCCGGTCGCTACGACGCCGGGTCGTATGCCACGATATGCGGGAAACTGCTTTCGCAAGATCAGGAGGATCGTGCCGTGGCCGGTACCCAGCTGGACCCCACTTCCAACGACCCGGTCGTCGCCGCGCACGTCGACACCGCCGAGGTGCCCTCGGCCGCATGGGGTTGGAGCGGTGAGGCTCCGCGTCTGTTCCGTTTCGCAGGCTGGTTCTTCGCGGCGTTCCTGCTGCTGATGTTCATCGGCAACCACGAAGGCAAGGTCGAGGACCTGTTCCTGCTCGGCTTCGCCGGCGCGATCGTGTTCATCCTCGTGCGCGACATCGTTCTGCGCCGCAAGCCCCGGTAGTTCACCGGACACCGGTACTCACGTCGAAGGCCCCGCACCGATTCGGTGCGGGGCCTTCGACGTGAGCGGGACCGGGATCAGTTCTCCGCCGCGAGCTGACCGCATGCCGCGGCGATCTCCTGGCCGCGGGTGTCGCGGACGGTGCACGACACGCCCTGTGCCTGCACACGGCGGACGAATTCGCGTTCGACCGGCTTGGGGCTGGCATCCCACTTGCTGCCCGGTGTCGGGTTGAGCGGGATGAGGTTGACGTGCACGAGCGGGCCGAGGGCCTTGTGCAGTTTCTTGCCGAGCATGTCGGCGCGCCACGGCTGATCGTTGACGTCACGGATCAGCGCGTACTCGATCGACACCCGTCGGCCGGACTTGTCGGCGTAGTAGCGGGCCGCGTCGAGGACCTCGGCGACCGGCCAGCGGTTGTTGACCGGGACGAGGGTGTCGCGCAGTTCGTCGTCGGGGGTGTGCAGCGACACCGCGAGGCGCACCGACAGGTCCTCGTCGGCGAGTTTGCGGATCGCCGGGGCGAGACCGACGGTCGAGACGGTGACGGAGCGCTGCGAGATGCCGAGACCGTTCGGGGCCGGGGACGTGATCCGGCGGACCGCGGCGACGACCCGCTTGTAGTTGGCGAGCGGCTCACCCATGCCCATGAACACGATGTTCGACAGGCGGCCCTCTCCCCCTTCGACCTCCCCGTCGCGCAGGGCTGCGGCCGCGGCCCGCACCTGGTCGACGATCTCGGCGGTCGACAGGTTGCGGGTGAGCCCGGCCTGACCGGTCGCGCAGAACGGGCACGCCATACCGCAGCCGGCCTGACTCGAGATGCACAGCGTCGCGCGGTCCGGATAGCGCATGAGGACGCTCTCGAGCAGAGTGCCGTCGTGGGCCTTCCACAGCGTCTTGCGGGTCTGGCCGGCGTCGCATGCGACGTGCTTGACGACGTCGAGCAGTTGCGGGAACAACGCGGAGCCGACCTTCTCGCGCATCGCAGCCGGCAGGTCGGTCATCTTGTCCGGGTCGGCCTCGAGCCGGCCGTAGTACTGGCGGGCCAGCTGGTCGGCACGGAATCCCGGCAGACCCAGTTCCTTCACGGCCTCCTTGCGCTCGTCGGCGTCGAGGTCGGCGAGATGTCGCGGCGGCATTCCGCGGCGCGGCGCGGTGAAGACGAGAGGCAGGGAGACAGACATAGTGCCGCCATTCTCCCATCACCTCCGTCCGCGTATCGATACACGTGCGCAACGCCATAGGGTGGGTGATGATCGACACATGTCTTCCACCCCGCAGGACGAGCCCGGCCCGGTCGACGACACCGGTGCCCGTCCCACCGTCCCCCGGCACGACACCCCGGCCCCGGACGTCCACGACACCGGCGTCATCCCCCGCACTCGCGCCGCCTCGACGTGGGTGGGGCTCGTCGTCGGCATCGTAGTCGCGGTCCTGCTCCTGGTCTTCATCCTGCAGAACCTGGATTCGGTGACCTTCGAGTTGTTCGTGTGGGAGTTCACGCTCCCGGCCGGCATCAGCCTGCTGCTGGCGGCGATCGCCGGCGCCGTCATCATGGCCCTCGCGGGTGGGGTGCGGATCTTCCAGATCCGCCGCGTCGCGAAACGTGCGGGCAGCCGGCCTGCGCGGTAGCGGTGGCCGCGTCCGGCCGAGCGGAGCACGATGGGACCACGACACGAGTACGCGTCCCCCGGAAGGAACTGCCCCGTGACGACCGATGCCTCCCGGCCGACCCGATCCGGCGTCCGTGCCGACGTCGCCCGTACGTGGATGCTGACCGCCGCGTCGAAACCGGACACTTTCGTCCGGCCCGGCGAGGTCGACGCGATCATCCTCGACCTCGAGGACGCCGTCGCCGTCGCGGACAAGCCGACGGCGCGACGACACGTCGTGGACCGGCTCGGCGGCGGGCACGAAGCGTGGGTGCGGATCAACGATGCGACGACGGCGCACTGGGCCGACGATCTCGCCGCGATCCGCGACCTTCCGGGGTTGTCCGGGGTGATGCTGGCGAAGACGGAGAGCGGCAACCAGATCGAATCCACCGCCGAGCGGCTACCGGACGACACCCCGATCATCGCGCTCGTCGAATCGGCGGTCGGACTCGAAGCCGCACCCGACATCGCCCGCGCCCACGGCACGTTCCGGCTCGCATTCGGCAGCGGCGACTTCCGCCGCGACACCGGGATGAGCGACGACCCGACCGCGATGTCGTATCCCCGGTCGCGGCTGGTGATCGCGAGCCGTGCCGCGCGACTGCCCGGCGGCCCCATCGACGGGCCGACGCTGTCGACGAACGAGACGATCCTGCAGCGGGACTGCACGGCCACCGTCTCCCTCGGCCTGACCGGAAAACTGTGCCTGCGCGCCGATCAGGCCGCCGTGATCAACCGGGCGCTGAGCCCCAGCCCTCACGACGTCGCGTGGGCGCAGGACGTGATCGCCGATCTCGGGCCGGACGGGGAACGGGTCCGCGACGGCAGCGATATGCCGCGGCTCGCGAGGGCGAAGAAGATCACGCACCTCGCGGAGCTGTTCGGGCTCGACCGGTAGCGACGCGACGCGTCAGAGCACGAGACCGGTCGGCGCGACACGGGTGTGGATGCGGTAGCCGACGTCGAGGCTCACTCCGGGGGTTTCGGTGAACGCTCGCTGCGCGATCCGCTCGCTGAACTCGATTCCGAGGACGGCGCGCAGCGTGGCCCGGTCCTCGAACTGCCAGCGGGTGCGTACCCGGCGCAGTGTGAACCCCTGGGCGTCGAAGAACGCCTCGACCGCAGCCGGATCGTAGTGGGGCAGGTCCGCGCGCATCCACGCCCCGTACGGGGCGACGGTGGCATCGAGGTCGACGATCGCGAGCACTCCCCCGGGACGCAGCACCCGCATCGCCTCGACGATGCCCGGCCCGCAGCCGGGGCCGAAGAAGTAGGCGGTACGCGCATGCACGACGTCGACACAGGCATCGGGAAGCGGTAGGGCCTCTGCGGATCCGGGCAGGACGGTGACCGACGCGAGCCCGGCCACCCGCTCCCGGGCCGCTGCGACGAGCGGCGGGTGCGGCTCCACCCCGGTCACCGAGCGGGCGGCGGCCGCGAACCGCGGCAGATGGAATCCGGCACCGCAGCCCACGTCGAGGACGTCTCGGCCCCGCCAGTCCGCGACCTCGGAGAGGGTGCCGAAGACGACACCGTCGACGTCCTGTGCGCGGTTCTCCACCTCGTAGAGGTGCGGCCAGTGCCAGATGTTCGGGCTCGGGATCGGTCCCCGAGCCCGAACACTGCGGTCGAAGCGGCTCACACCAGGACGGTCAGGACGAGCCAGGTGACGAACGCCGAGGGCAGGATCGAATCGAGACGGTCCATGATGCCGCCGTGACCGGGCAGCAACGTGCCCATGTCCTTGATGCCCAGCTCCCGCTTGACCTGGGACTCGATGAGGTCGCCCAGGGTCGCGGTGAACACCAACGCCACACCGAGCAGCGCGCCGACGAGCGGGTTCGCGTCCAGGATGAACGTGACGCTGAGAACGCCACCGATCACGCAGAACACCAGCGATCCGGCGAAACCCTCCCAGGACTTCTTGGGACTGATCGCCGGGACCATCGGATGTTTACCGAAGAACACGCCGGCCGCGTAGCCGCCGACGTCCGAACACACGACGACGATCAGGAGGCAGAACACCCGGCCGGCGCCGTCGTCCTGCAGCACCATCAGCGTCGCGAACGACGCGAACAGTGGGATCCAGGCAGCCACGAACACCGCGATCGCGGTGTCGCGGAGAAAGTTTCGTGGGGTGGCCTTGAGCCCGCGATCGAACAGCCGCCACACCATCGTCACCAGGGCCGTTCCCGCGAACGCCCCCAATGCCCCCGGCGGGCCGTACGGCCAGCTCAACCAGATGACGGCCTGCCCCCCGAGCAGCAGCGGGATCAGCGGGACGCTGATGTCGGCCTCACGCAGACGCTTGGTGACCTCCCACGTCGCGATCGCCATCGCGACGGCGACCACCCCGATCAACACCAGGGGGGCGAAGAGCAGGATCACGATCAATCCTGCACCGAGGCCGCCGCCGACGGCGATAGCGGCGGGAAGGTTGCGTCCGGCCTTGGACGGTGCAGCGGCCGGGTCCGGCGACGCGACAGATGCGCCGTCAGCTTTCCCCACCACTACACCTCCATCAATTCGGCTTCCTTGCGCTTCACGAGGTCGTCGATCTGGGCGACGTAGCGCGACGTGGTCTTGTCGAGTTCCTTCTCGGCCCGGCCGACCTCGTCCTCGCCGGCCTCGCCGTCCTTCTGGATCCGGGACAGCTCGTCCATCGTCTTGCGGCGCACGTTGCGGATGGCGACCTTGGCGTCCTCGCCCTTGGTCTTCGCCTGCTTGACGTAGTCGCGGCGGCGTTCCTCGGTGAGCTGCGGGATCGACACCCGGATCAGGGCACCGTCGTTGGTGGGGTTGACACCCAGGTCCGAGTTGCGGATCGCGTTCTCGATCGGGCCGAGCTGCGACGCCTCGTACGGCTTGATGACGACGAGACGCGCCTCGGGCACGTTGATGCTCGCGAGCTGTGTGATGGGCGTGAACGCCCCGTAGTACTCGATGCCGACCCGGTTGAACATGGCCGGGTTCGCGCGTCCGGTGCGGATGGAGGAGAGGTCGTCCTTCGCAACCGTGATGGCCTTCTCCATCTTCTCTTCGGCCTCGAAGAGGGCTTCATCGATCACGGCTGTTCTCCTCCAACTCGTTGTCCATCTCGATCGTGATGCACGACATCACGACTTGACCAGTGTTCCGATCTTCTCACCGGACACCGCCCGGGCGATATTGCCCTCGGTGAGCAGGTTGAACACCATCATCGGCATCCGGTTGTCCATGCAGAGACTGAACGCGGTGGCGTCCGCGACCTTGAGCCCCTTCTCGATCACCTCACGGTGGGTGATCTGGGTGAACATGGTGGCGTCCGGGTCGATCCGCGGGTCGGCGCTGTAGACGCCGTCGACGGCCTTCGCCATGAGGACCACCTCGGCACCGATCTCGAGGGCGCGCTGCGCGGCGGTGGTGTCGGTGGAGAAGTAGGGCATGCCCATGCCGGCGCCGAAGATGACGACGCGGCCCTTCTCGAGGTGGCGGCGGGCCCGCAGCGGCAGGTACGGCTCGGCGACCTGCCCCATCGTGATCGCGGTCTGCACGCGCGTGTCGATCCCTTCCTTCTCCAGGAAGTCCTGCAGCGCAAGCGAATTCATGACAGTGCCGAGCATGCCCATGTAGTCGGAGCGGGCCCGCTCGAGGCCGCGCTGCTGCAGTTCGGCACCGCGGAAGAAATTGCCACCACCGATGACGACAGCGACCTGCACACCGGAACGGACCACCTCGGCGATCTGCTGCGCGACGGTCGTCACGACGTCCGGATCCAGACCGACCGTGCCGCCGCCGAACATTTCACCGCCGAGCTTGAGAAGTACTCGTCGGAATCCTGGACGTTCGTCGGCCGGTGCGGTCATAGTTCTCCCTCTGTTTCTTGCATGCTCTTGCAGATCGATCGGTACTGAAAAAGTCTGGCGTTCGGCAACGAACACCGTCATCCTGCCTCATCGGAGCGGGTTCGACCCAGCCGGACCCGCCCCGCCGCACAGATCGGCCCCGTACCGACCGGAGCGGTCCGTACGGGGCCGATGTGGGGCGACTAGCTGGCGCCGACCTCGAACCGCGCGAAGCGGGTGACGGTCACACCGGCGTCGTCCAGAAGAGCCTTGACGGTCTTCTTGGAGTCGGTCACCGACGACTGCTCGAGCAGGACGACGTCCTTGAAGAAGCCGTTGACACGGCCTTCGACGATCTTCGGCAGGGCAGCCTCGGGCTTGCCCTCTTCCTTCGCCGTCTGCTCGGCGACACGACGCTCGGCCTCGACGACGTCGGCCGGAACCTCGTCACGGGACAGGTACTTGGCCTTGAGGGCCGCGACCTGCATACCGACGGCGCGAGCGGCCTCGGCGGCGGCGTCGCCCTCACCGGTGTACTCGACGAGCACGCCGACGGCCGGCGGCAGGTCCGAAGCACGCTTGTGCAGGTAGGTGGCGACGGGGCCGTCGAGGGAGACGACGCGACGCAGCTCGAGCTTCTCACCGATCTTGGCGGAGAGCTCCTGCACCAGCGCGTCGACGGTCTTGCCGTCGACCTCGAGGGCCTTGAGGGCCTCCAGGTCGGCCGGCTTCGCGGCGGCGGCGGCACCGACGACGGTGTCGGCGAGCGCCTGGAACTCGGCGTTCTTCGCGACGAAGTCGGTCTCGGCGTTGAGCTCGATCATGACGCCGTCCTTGGCGATGACCAGGCCCTCGGCGGTGGAGCGCTCGGCACGCTTGCCGACGTCCTTCGCACCCTTGATGCGCAGCAGCTCGACAGCCTTGTCGAAGTCGCCGTCGGTCTCGGTGAGCGCGTTCTTGCAGTCCATCATGCCGGAGCCGGTGAGCTCACGGAGCCGCTTGACATCGGCGGCGGTGTAGTTCGCCATGGGGCGATCCTCCTCGGATGAGTTTCGATGCCGGCCCGACGGATCCCATCGGGCCGGCGAAACAGATGAGTGAAACGGCCCCGACCGGTAAGTGGTCGGGGCCGCATCGACTAGGACTGCGGGGCGTCCGCGGCGGGGGCGTCACCCTCGGCTGCCGGGGCAGCACCCTCGGCTGCCGGAGCAGCCTGCGAGAGGAGCTCCTGCTCCCACTCGGCGAGCGGCTCGCCGGCTGCAGCCTCCGGCTTGGCGTCCTTGTCGGCGCTCGCACCGGCGCGGGCCTGCAGGCCCTCGGCGACGGCGGAAGCGACGACCTTGGTCAGCAGGGCGGCACTGCGGATCGCGTCGTCGTTGCCCGGGATCGGGTAGTCGACGAGGTCGGGGTCGCAGTTGGTGTCCAGGACCGCGATGACCGGGATGTTCAGCTTGCGGGCCTCGCCGACGGCGATGTGCTCCTTGTTGGTGTCGACGACCCAGATGGCCGACGGAACCTTGGCCATGTCGCGGATACCACCGAGGGTGCGATCCAGCTTGGTCATCTCACGCGTGAGCATGAGGATTTCCTTCTTGGTGCGACCCTCGAAGCCACCGGTCTGCTCCATCGACTCGAGCTCCTTCAGGCGCTGCAGGCGCTTGTGGACGGTCGAGAAGTTGGTGAGCATGCCGCCCAGCCAACGCTGGTTGACGTAGGGCATGCCGACGCGGGTGGCCTCGCCGGCGATGGACTCCTGCGCCTGCTTCTTGGTGCCGACGAACAGCACGGTGCCGCCGTGGGCGACGGTCTGCTTGACGAATTCGTACGCCTTGTCGATGTACGTCAGCGTCTGCTGCAGGTCGATGATGTAGATGCCGTTGCGGTCGGTGAGGATGAACCGCTTCATCTTCGGGTTCCAACGGCGGGTCTGGTGCCCGAAGTGTGCGCCGCTGTCGAGCAGCTGCCGCATGGTCACAACAGCCATGGCTGTGTACCTCGTCTTTCGTGTGCCGGTTGTCGCGGGGATCGGTGACCCCTGCCCTGGCGTCCGTTCGACGTCGGACCCGCACGAGTGCGGGACCAGCCGACGACCGATATGGATACGGACGCGCGAAGTCGGCCTGCACGTGCATCAGCACGGACAGACCGCCCGACAAGTGTACGGCTTCACCTCACCGTGGGCGAATGCACAGGTGAGCGCGCCACACAAGGGGTTCGGCACATCTGTGGACAAGGAAAAAGTTCGTCCACAGATGTGCCGGGACGTGCCTGCGGGCCGGTCGAGGGCGGCAGGGTCGGCCCCATGACCGTCCCTCACCGACCGCCGCCGCCTCGCCTTCTCGCCCGCACCGCTACGGCGGTGCTGCTCGCGGCCGGGTGCACGTTCGGGGCCACGGCCGGGTCGACGGCGGTGGCCGCGCCGGCCGCCGACGCGGCGTTCACGTGGCCGCTGCACCCCCGCCCGCACGTGACCCGTCCGTTCGACGAGCCGGAGCACAACTGGCTGCCCGGGCATCGGGGCGTCGACCTCGCGGCGGCGGCCGGGCAGGCGGTGTACGCGGCGGGCTCGGGCACGGTGGTGTTCGCGGGTGCCGTCGCGGGCAGACCCGTGGTGTCGGTGGAGCATGCGAGCGGGCTACGGACCACGTACGAGCCGGTCGACGCCTCGGTCACCACCGGCAGCCGGGTGCTGCGGGGCGACGTGCTCGGCACCGTCGTGGCCGGCCATCCCGAGTGCGCGGTGGACGCATGCCTGCACTGGGGTGCCCGGCGCGGCCGCGACGACTACCTCGATCCGCTGCCGCTGGTACGGGCGGCGGTGATCCGGCTGCTACCGGTCACCGGCGGTGCCGGTCACGCTCGCGGGTGAGCCTGGTCGTGGACGGCGCGCAGTCGGGCGACGGAGACGTGGGTGTACAGCTGCGTCGTCGCGAGACTCGAATGTCCCAGCACTTCCTGGACGACGCGCAGGTCGGCGCCGCCTTCGAGGAGGTGGGTGGCGGCCGAGTGCCGCAGCCCGTGCGGGGCGAGGTCGGGGGCGCCGGGCACCGCCTGCACGGCGTCGTGGACGACGCTGCGGGCCTGACGCTGGTCGAGGCGTCCGCCACGGCGCCCGAGGAGCAGCGCGTCACCGGAACGGTCGTTCACGAGTTCGGGGCGCCCGGCCCGCAGCCACACGGTGAGAGCGTCCTCGGCGGGCCGTCCGTACGGGACGACGCGTTCCTTGTCGCCCTTGCCGAGGACCCGTAGGACGCGGCGGCCGGCGTCGACGTCGCCGATGTCGAGGCCGCACAGTTCACCGACCCGGATACCGGTCGAGTACAGCAGTTCCACGATCAATCGGTCCCGCAGGGCGATCGGGTCTTCCTGGGCGGCCCCGGATTCGGCGGCGGTCATGATGTCGGCGGCCTGTTCCTGCCGTAGGACGGCCGGGAGGGTCCGGTGCGTTTTCGGGGCGGCCAGACGCACTCCCGGATCGGTGCCGGTCCGGCCGGTGCGCTGCGCCCACGCGGTGAACCCCCGGGCCGACGACGTCCGGCGGGCGAGTGTCGTCCGTGCGACGCCGGCGGCGGCCTGCGCGCCGAGCCACGCCCTCAGCATCTGCAGGTCCAGGTCGGCGAGCGGTGCCCCCGGGCGGTCCCGGTCGAGATACGCGAGCAGGCTCGCCACGTCTCCGATGTACGCGCGGACGGTGTGCTCGGAGCGACCGCGTTCCAGCCGCAGATGCTCGGTGTAGGCGTCGAGGTGCGCCCGCAGTCCCGGCGAGAGTTCCGGGGCGGCGTCCGAGGTGCTCATGACGTCCACCGTCGCGGTGGCCTCGGGATTCCGCAAGTTCCCGCGCCGATAGGGTTCCTGCGTGAAACGAGCGATTCCCATCCCCATGCTCTGCGTACTTGCCCTCCTCTCGGCGATCGCTCCCCTGGCCACGGACATGTATCTGCCCGCGCTGCCGTCGATGACCGAACACCTCGGCACGACCGACACCGCCGTCCAGTCGACCCTCGCGACGTTCATGGCGGGTCTCGGCATCGGCCAGCTGATCGCCGGACCGTTGTCCGACGGCACGGGCCGCCGCCGGCTGTTGATCGGCGGCACGGCCCTGTGCGCGGTCAGTGGTGTGCTGTGTGCGATCGCCCCCAGCATCGAGGTTCTCGTCGCGGCCCGGCTGCTGCAGGGTTTCAGCGGCGGCGTCGGGATCGTGCTGGCGCGCGCGGTGATCGCGGACCGCGCGAAGGGCGATGCGGCGGCCCGACTGTTCAGCATCATGATGATCATCGGTGGTGTCGCCCCCGTCGTGGCACCGCTCATGGGTGGCGCGCTGCTCGGGCCGGTCGGCTGGCGCGGCATCTTCTGGGTACTCGCCGGCGCCGCCGTCGTCATGCTGCTCGGCGTGTTGTTCCTCGTTCCGGAGACGCTGCCGGTCGAACGCCGGCACGGTGGCGGTCTGGCCGCGCTCGCCGGCAACCTGCGTTACGTGGTGACCAACCGGATCTACCTCGGGTACGCGTTCACGTTCATGTTCGGGTTCGGTGCCCTGTTCTCGTACATCTCGGCGTCACCGTTCGTGGTGCAGGGCATCCTGGGACTGTCCCCCGGCCAGTTCTCGATCGTGTTCGCGGTCAACTCGCTGGGCATCATGCTCGGCAGCATCGTCAACACGAAGCTGATCGGCACGGTCTCGCCGCGTCGGCTCCTCACGTTCGGGGTGGGTCTGCTGATGACGTCCGGTCTGCTGCTGACGCTCGCCACCACGATCGGCGGCACGAACATCTGGCTCGTCCTGCCGCTCATGTTCAGTTCCGTGACGGCGATCGGCTTCATCATGGGCAATGCCACCGCGCTCGCGCAGGGGCAGGTGACCGAGGCCGCGGGTACCGGGTCGGCGCTCATGGGTGCGGGTCAGTTCGGTCTGGCCGCGATCGTCACCCCGCTCGTCGGTATCGGCGGGACGGCGGTGCCGATGGCGGTCGCGATCCTGGTGTCGGGCACGGTCGCGTTGGCGTCGCTGAAGATCCTGGCCCGCGCCGACTGACGCGGCGTCCGGTCAGCCGGCCACCTTCTCGGACGCGGCGAGCTCCGACTTCCACACCCGGAAGCCTTCCTCGGTCCGGCCGCGACGCCAGTAGCCGGAGATCGATGCCGACGCGGCCGGCACACCCCGTTCCTTGCGGAGATACGGCCGCAGATGCTTCATGACGACATCGGCCTCGCCGTGCACGAACACGTGCACGTCACCGGGCAGCCACTCCGCGGCGCGGACGGCGGCGACGAGCGGAGACGCGGCCCCGCTCAGATCGGGGCCGGCGGTGTCCGCGGTGACGCCGCGATGCACCCAGGTGATCTCGACGTGCGGGCCGGCCGCGAGTGCGATCTCGTCGGCCGGCCCGGCGACCTCGACGAACACCTTCGCGACCGTGTCGGGTGTGAGGGCTTCGACGGCCGCCGCGATCGCCGGCAGCGCCGACTCGTCGCCGGCGATGAGGTGCCAGTCGGCGTCGGGGCGCGGCGCATAGGCTCCGCCCGGCCCGTGGAGGGTCACCGTGGTGCCCGGCTCGACGGTGGCCGCCCACGGACCCGCGATCCCGTCGTCGCCGTGGACGACGAAGTCGATCGCCAGTTCGCGGGCCACCGGATCGACGTGCCGGACGGTGTACGTCCGCAGGGCCGGCTCGTCCGCGCTGCCGAACTGGATCTTGACGTACGAGTCGGTGAACTCGGACGGCTCGAAGGTGTCGAATCCGGGGCCACCCAGAACGACCCGCACCAGGTGCCGAGCGATCCTCTCGGTCCGCACCACTGTCAACGTCGACGTCTTCCGCGCCACAGCCACACCCCTCATTCGGTTAGGTTTACCTAACCATATATCGAGGGGGTGTTCACCGCCCACGCGGGCGGGCCAGCGTCAGCCGTTGCACCCAACCGTGCGCGGGCCACACCTTGAGGCTGGCCCGGTCGGGCGTCACCCGGGTACCCACGAACGTCGCCGCGAGTTCCTCGTCGACGACACCGGTGAACCGCCACTGCTGATCCGGCCCCGGGCCCAGCGACTCCCATGCGCTCACCCGGTACACGGCCCGGACGATGTTGTCCGCGAAGACGATCACCGGCAGGTTCGCGGCACCCCGGGCCGCGGCTCCGGCCGGCCACGGACCGCGCGCCGCCTCGTACACCTCGTCGGGCGTCAGCCGCGGATCGGCCGCCGCGGGTACCCGCACCAGCGCACCCGGAACCGGCAGGTCGGGTGCGGGCAGCGCCGAGTACTGCACCGCCAGTTCCGTCACCGGCAGCGCCCGCTTCTCGAGGTCGTCCGGTTCCCCGGCCAGGTTCGTCAGGACCGGTGCGCCCGTGCCGGTCTCGAGCAGTCGCAGGGCGTCCACCACCAGGTGCGCGCATTCCTTCGCCGCGGCCACCGGATCGTGCGGAACCGCGACGTTGTGCCGCAGCACGATGTGGTCGACGGAATGCCCGGCTGCGTAGATGTCGCGGATCCGCTGGATCCATGCGCTGCGGGTCGCGTCCCGGTCGGCGTCGCCCACGCCCTCGCTGTCGAGGGTGCCGGCCTCCCCCAGCGCATCCCAGTCGTGCGAATACACCTTGTTGCCGCGGCCGACCCCCACGTAGAAGATCGACCGGTCCCGCGGATCGCGCAGCGCATACAGGTACAGGCCCAGATTCTCGACGACCCGCGGCGGCAGCGGATTCGGTGCGGGCTTGCGTTCCCTCGGCTCCGCGGTGATCACCCGCATCACCGCGAGCCGCAACGCATCGGAGATCGTGACGCCCCCGGCGGCCGGCCCGTCGAACAGCACCCCGGACGCGTCGCGCACCGAGGTGAAGGTGCGTCCGGCGTTCGCCTGCAGCGACGTCACCACCGCCGTGAACTCCGCGAGCCGCACCCGTGGATCGCTCGCCGTGCCCCGGCCCTCGTCATCGGTGAGGAAGTCGCGGATGCCGGGTGCGGCGAGGAGTACACGGGTGATGTCTTCGGGAACGGTCCAGACGGTAGCCATGACGTGACTGTAGGTGATCCCCGCACCGGTTGCGGTGCGCCTCGCAGAGGAGCGAACGGGCAAATGTTTCCGGACGGAAACGACGGGCGTGCGGTGGCCGCGATCTGCCGGTTTCCCGTCGACGACGGGATGTTTTCCGTCACACTCGACATGTGTCGTCGTCGACGGGAACCCCGGAGACGGATTCCGCTCGGGCCGCCCGCCTGCAGCGCATGGTCGGCTTCGGTTACCGCATGCCCGACCACTACGAGGTGGGCCGCGAGAAGGTGCGCGAGTTCGCGACGGCGGTGCAGAACACCCATCCCGCCCACTACGACGAGACGGCCGCCCACGCCCTCGGTCATCCCGCTCTCGTCGCACCGCCCACGTTCGTCGCCGTGATCGGGCTGATCGCACAGCGGTTCCTGCTCGAGCAGATCGTCACCGGTTTCGATCTCAGCCAGATCCTGCAGACCGATCAGCGGCTGATCTTCCACCGCCCCATGTATGCCGGGGACCGCCTCACCGTCGACGTGTGCCTCGCCTCCTTCCGGCACACCGGCGGCATCGACATCTTCGTCACCGAAACCGATGTCACCGACGACACCGGGGCACCGGTCGTGACGACGCTGACCACGTTCGTCGGCCGTACGGGCGACGCCGACCCCGACCGGCTCCGGCGCATCCGGGACGTCATGATGCGCGGCGCCGCGCCGGGACCGCACCCCTGACCGGGAGCACCCTCACCGCACCCGGAACCAGCCCGAATCGTCGGAGCCGACGAACCCGTCGATCTCGAGCATCGGGAGAACCGCCCGCACCTTCTCGGTCGGGGTTCCCGACTCCACCGACAACTCCCGCACACTGCGGGATCCGCTCGCAGGCAGTGCCTCGTACACCGCGGCCGCGGGACCGGTCAGCGCGTCGAGGTCCCGCGCCGGACCGGCATCGTCGCCGCCCACCCCGATCGGGCCGGCCTCCCGGGCGACGTCCGCGGCGCTCGCCACCAGCACCGCCTCGCCCTCCCGGATCATGCGGTGGCAGCCGGTGGACGCCGCCGACGTCACCGGGCCCGGCACCGCGAGCACGGGACGCCCCAGCCGACGCCCCCACGTCGCGGTGTTGCGGGCCCCGCTGCGCCATCCGGCCTCGACGACCACGACCCCGTCGGACAGTCCGGCGACCAGCCGGTTGCGGGCCAGGAACCGGTAGCGGGCCGGGGTGGTGCCCGGCGCGTACTCGCTGATCACCGCACCGGACGCGGCGATCTGCTGCAGCAGCCGTCCGTGCCCGGCCGGGTAGGCGCGGTCCACGCCGCACGCGAGCACCGCGACGGTGCGGCCGCCGACTCCGAGTGCGGCCCGGTGCGCGGCCGCGTCGATCCCGAACGCCGCCCCGGACACGATCGTCCAGTCGTCGACGGCCAGATCACCGGCGATCTCGGCGGTCACGTGCTCACCGTAGGAACTGGCCGCGCGGGTTCCGACGATCGCGACCGCCCGCGCCAGCAGGTCGTCGAGCGGCGGCGCCCCCAGCACCCACAGGGCCAGTGGTGGCCCGTCGTCGCGGCCGTCGCCGAGCCGGTCGAACGCGAGGAGCCGCCAGCTCGGCCACTCGTCGTCGTCCGGGGTGACGAGCCGTCCCCCCATCGCCGCCAGCAGGTCGAGGTCGCGGGCCGCGGTGTCCAGGTGTGCCCGCGCCGACGTGCGCCGGCCCAGGAAACTCGACAGGTCCCGTTCCCGCACCGCCCGTGCGGCGTCCTCGGGCCCGACGGCCGACGCCAGCTGCGCGAGCGGCGGACACGCCCCCTGCACCACCTTCGACAGGTACGCCCACGCCAGCAGCCGCGGATCGTGCGTGCTCATGCCGCCCCCTTGTCCCGGAACCCGAGCGCCGCCGTCACCTCGTCCTCACCGGGCACGGACCGTCCACCCAGGTCGCCGAGCGTCCAGGCCACCCGCAACGCACGGTCGGCGCCGCGGGCGGTGATCTCGCCGCGCCGCAACGCGTGCTCGAGTGGGCGCAGGGCGGGGCGGGACGGACGGAACCGTTGCCGCAGAGCCGGTCCCGGAACCTCGGCGTTGGTGCGCCAGCCGAAGTCCCGCCACCGCTCGGCCGCCGCGGCCCGAGCTGCCGCCACCCGCGCCCGGACGTCGCCGGTGGGTTCCCCAACCCCGTCCATCAGCGCCTCGCTCGACGCCGACTGCATCCGGATCCGCAGATCCACCCGGTCGAGCAGCGGCCCGGACAGCCGCCCCAGGTACCGGCGTCGCACGGTCGGCGGGCACACGCAGTCCCGGTCTCGGGCGGGTGCGCAGGGGCACGGGTTCGCCGCGAGCACCAGCTGGAACCGGGCCGGATAGCGCGCCACCCCGTCGCGGCGGGCGATGCGCACCTCACCGTCCTCGAGTGGTGTCCGCAACGCCTCGAGCACCTTGGCACCCATTTCGGCGCACTCGTCGAGGAACAGGATGCCGCGATGTGCGCGGCTCACCGCACCGGGTTTCGCCATGCCGGTACCTCCGCCGACGAGGGCGCTGACCGTCGTGGTGTGGTGCGGCGCGACGAACGGGGGTTCGGTGACCAGGGGCCGGTCCGCCGGCAGCAGGCCGGCGACCGAGTGGATCGCGGTGACCTCCAGTGATTCGGCCTCGGTCAGGGGCGGCAGGATCCCCGGAAGCCGTTGCGCCAGCATGGTCTTCCCGATCCCGGGCGGCCCGGTCAGCATGAGGTGGTGGGCACCGGCGGCGGCCACCTCGACGGCCCATCGCGCTTCCGTCTGGCCGACCACCTCGCTGAGATCGCCGCGCACCGTGGATCCGTCCGACTCGAACGGTTCCGGCCGGGCGAGCGCACCCTTGCCCTGCAGCCAGTCGGTGACGGCGGTGAGACGGTCGGCGCCGAGCACCTCGATACCGTCGACCAGTCCGGCCTCGGCGAGCGCCGCGAGCGGCACCACCACTGTCGACCAGCCGGCGTTCTTCGCGGCCAGCACCGCCGGCAGGACCCCCCGCACGGTGCGGATACGTCCGTCGAGGGCCAGCTCGCCCAGTAGCACCGTCGACGCCAGCCGTTTCCGGGGAATCTGCCGGGCCGCGTCGAGCACGGCGCACGCGAGCGCGACGTCGTAGACGCTGCCCACCTTCGGTAGCGTCGCCGGGGACAGTGCGAGCGTCACCCGGGACTCCGGCCACTTCGCCCCCGAGTTCGTCACCGCGGCCCGCACCCGGTCCCGGGACTCCTGCAGCGCGGTGTCCGGAAGCCCGACCAGATGCACGCCCGGCAGCCCGCGGCCGATATCGGCTTCGATCTCCACGATCTGCCCCTCTACCCCGGTCACCGCCACCGAGTGCGCCCGTCCGAGCGCCATCAGAACACCGCCGGCAGGTGCGTGATCTGCGGGTCCGCGGACGTGTCGTGCCGGTGCACGAGCACGCCGACGACGTCGAACCGCACGTGCGGCCAGTGTCGTCCCGACCGGGTCAGCCACTGCTGTGCGAGCAGCCGGATGCGGCGCTGCTTGGTGTAGGTCACCGCTTCGGCGGGGCTGCCGTATCCGAGGCCCGACCGGGTCTTGACCTCCACGAACACGATCGTGTCCCCGGCAGGATTCCCCTCGTCGACGGCGATCAGGTCCAGTTCCCCGTACCGGCAGCGCCAGTTACGGTCGACGACCGTCAGCCCCGCATCCGTCAGATACTGCGCGGCCAGGTCCTCCCCCAGCGCGCCCAACGCGATGTTCCGCCCCATCCCGAGCCCTCCCCTCGTGCGGCGGGACCTCCCGCCGATCGAGAGACACGGTGCCGGAACGACACCGGGCGGCCTGCGGCGCGACCTGGGGAAACAGATTGCCCTGTGGATGAACGGACAGCTGTGGACAACTCACCCCGAAGGAACGGAAAACGCGGCCGCACACCACCCTTCGTGGTGTACGACCGCGTGCCCCGGAACGCTAGCCGAGCCCGTTGTCGGGCAGCCGCAGATCCGACTTCTCGAGCTCCTCGATGTTCACGTCCTTGAACGTGATCACCCGCACGTACTTCACGAACCGCGCCGGCCGGTACATGTCCCACACCCAGGCGTCGGACATCCGCACCTCGAAGTAGATCTCCCCGTCCGCACTGTGCGGAATGAGCTCCACCGAGTTCGCGAGATAGAACCGGCGCTCTGTCTCCACGACGTACGAGAACTGCCCGACGATGTCCCGGTACTCGCGGTACAGCGACAGTTCCATCTCGGTTTCGTACTTCTCGAGATCCTCGGCACTCATCGGCCTCGACGTCCTCCTGCGTTGTTGTGAACAGCCATCATCGCGCACCCACCCCCGCCAACTCGAATTCGCGGCCCGCTGCTGTCTCGAATTCGCGGCTCGCCGCGGCCACATTCGCGTACGACATCCGGTGTTCGGCGGTCGGCCCCAGCTCCCGCATGGCCGCGGTGTGCACGGCGGTGCCGTAGCCCTTGTGCCCGGCGAATCCGTAACCGGGCAGTGTGTCGTCGAGCGCGATCATCGTCCGGTCGCGGCTCACCTTCGCCAGGACGCTGGCCGCGGCGATGCACGCGGCGGCGGCGTCGCCGCCGATGACGGGCAGCGACGGTGCCGGTAGGCCGGGTACCCGGAAGCCGTCGGTGAGCACGTAGCCGGGTGCGACGGTCAGCCCGGCGACGGCGCGCCGCATGCCTTCGATGTTGGCGACGTGGATGCCGATCCGGTCGATTTCGGCGGCGGGGATCTCGACGATGCTCCATGCCACGGCGAGGCGCTGGATCACCGGGAACAGGTCCTCTCGGGCCTTCTCGGTCAACCGTTTCGAATCGTCCAGGCCGGCCAGGGCGGCATGCGGTTTCGGTCCCAGCACGCACGCGGCGACGACGAGTGGGCCGGCGCACGCACCGCGTCCGGCCTCGTCGACGCCGGCGACCGGGCCGAGGCCGCAGCGCAGCAGCGCGGACTCCATCGTCCGCAAACCGGAGGCTCTGCGAATGATCGTTCTCGGGGGCCAGGTACTCACTGCTGCTGGATGTCGGGAGAGGAGATGGTGCCCCACCGGGACGGCGGCAGCACGATGAACGTGGCCTTGCCGATGACGTTGTCGAGCGGGATGGTGCCCTGCAGGTCGTCGGACACGTGGGCGCGGGAGTCGGCGGAGTTGCTGCGGTTGTCGCCCATCACCCACACGTTGCCCTCGGGGACGGTGACGGGTCCGAAGCAGCGACCGGACTGCACGGCGGTGTCGCAGGTCTGGACGCCGGGGACGAACGGGAAGTCCATCTGGATGTAGGGCTCGTCGAGCGGTTTGCCGTCGACGAGGACCCGGCCCTGGTCGTCGCAGCATTCGACGGTCTGGCCTCCGGTGGCGATGACGCGCTTGACGAGGTCGTTCTCGTCGGGCGGGACCAGACCGGCCATCGACCCGAGTTCCTGCAGCCCGCGGACGATCGTGTTCGACGACCGCGTCGACGACCACGTCCCGTTCCACGATTCGGGCCCCTTGAAGACGATGACGTCACCGGGTTGCGGGTCCCCGAACCGGTAGCTGATCTTCTCGACGACGATGCGGTCGCCGGTGCAGCCCGCGCAGCCGTGCAGGGTCGGTTCCATCGACTCTGACGGAATCAGGTAGACGCGGGCGATGAACGTCTGGAGCAGGAAACTGAGGACGAGGGCGACGAGGATCAGGATCGGGATCTCCCGCCACAGGGAGCGGGACTTCTTGGCCTTCTTGCCCTTCCCGGGGTCCGGGGTGCCGGCGGCCGGTCCGTCGGCGCGATGCTTGCCGTGCGTTTCGGTACCGGGGCCGGTGTTCGCGTCCGGGCTCACGGACGGGTCCTGCGGTGCGTCTGCCACCGAAACAGATTAGCCCGACACCGCATGGAACGGTGCCGGGCCAACCGGTGGATCTCGGAGCGTTACCGCTCAGCGCACGATGATCAGCGCTTTTCCTTGATCTTCGCAGCCTTGCCGCGCAGGTCGCGCAGGTAGTACAGCTTGGCGCGACGGACGTCACCGCGGGTGAGGACCTCGATCTGCGCCAGGTTGGGGCTGTGGACCGGGAAGGTGCGCTCGACGCCGACACCGAACGACACCTTGCGGACGGTGAAGGTCTCGCGCACGCCGCCACCCTGGCGACGGATCACGACGCCCTTGAAGACCTGCACGCGCTCCTTCGAGCCTTCGATAACCTTGACGTGCACGTTCAGGGTGTCACCGGCGCGGAACTCCGGGATGTCGTCACGGAGGGACTTGGCGTCCAGGAAGTCCAGGGTGTTCATGGTTGTTCCATCCTTGCGTTCATCGCAGGAGCAGAGGAACCGAGCGGCGGTGGCTCGACTGGTTCGTGCTCAGATCAGAGTGGTGTCGCCTGTGCCAGGCAACCCGACCATTGTGCCAGATGCCCCCGGACGCGTGGTAATCGGTGGTGGCGCGGCCTGTACCGTGCGGTCGAGGACCTCCTCGGTGGCCGTCAGCGCATGTTCGACGCTGGGTTTTCCGGCGACGAGGTCCTGGACGTAGATCTTGGCGCGGATCATCGGCCGCCGGAACCGCTTCTCCCGTTCGACGGCCCGCCGCATCCGGCGCGGTTTGCGCACGTACCGCCAGCGGGCCCACGGTGCGCCGGGGCGGCTGAGCCGGATCGCGCCGACCAGCAGGATCGGGAACACGAACAGTCCGACGAGCCCGGTCCAGATCTTGCCCTTGAGGATGACGACGGCCGCGATCACCAGGTTCACCAGTACCAGGGCGACGACGGTCGCGCGGACCGCGATGTGCGGGGATTCGCGCCATTCGGCGAGGTCGAGCAGTTCGAGGGGCTGGAACCCGAGGAGCAGCAGTCCGGTGACGGCGAGTGCGACGAACACCGCGTCCACCGATGCCCGTCCCTGGTCGGACCAGTACACGTCCTTGAGGTAGAAGATGAGCGCGAACTCGTCGAGGACGAGCGCCGACCCGATCCCGAAGAACGTCGCGATCACCGCGCCGGTCGCCTGGGTCGCGGTCTCGTAGACGGCGATCAGGGCGATACCGGACGCGAACATCGTCACGACCCCGAACACGACGTGGTGGATGTGCTGGCCGCCCGGGGTGATGTTGCCGGGCCACCACCGCACCTCGGCGCGGATCATGCGGACGCTGAGCCGGATGAACAGGAACGCGAGCAGGAAACCGATCAGGAAGAACAGCAGCGGCAGCCGCCCGTTGCCGATGATCTCCCGCTCGAGCCAGTCCTCCATCAGTTCGGTCCGGGTCCTCGCACGATGCATCGGAAACCGATGTGGCAGGTGGACGTCTCCTCTGTCTCTCCCTGCCGGGCCGCGGGCCGGTAACGCAGGCAGTAGTTGGGGGCGCACAGGTGCGAGCCGCCCTTGATGACACGCCGCGGATACACCTCGCCGTCACGCGCTTCCCCGACCTCGACGCGGGGGTTCCGGGGAATGCAGCACGACGACGCCGGTGCCACGTTCTTGCCGGAGCTGCTGTGATCGGCGGTGTGGAAGTCGGAGGTCCACTCCCACACGTTGCCGGTGATGTCGAGCAGGCCGTACCCGTTGGGACGGAAGCTGCCGATCGGCGAGGTGCCGACGAAACCGTCCTCGACGAGGTTCTCCCACGGGAACTGCCCCTGCCACGTGTTGGCCTGATGGCGTCCGTTCGGGGTGAACTCGTCGCCCCACGCGTAGGTGGCGCGGTCGAGTCCGCCGCGGGCCGCGAACTCCCATTCGGCCTCGGTGGCCAGTTCCTTGCCCGCCCACGCCGCGTACGCGAGCGCATCGGTGTACGAGACGTGGGTGACGGGGTGACGTTCACGGCCCCCGACGTTGCTGCCCGGACCTTCGGGATGCCGCCAGTCCGCGCCGGGCGTCCACGACCACCACTGCCGGTAGTCGTCGAGGGACACCGGACCGGCCGGCGGGGTGAACACCAGCGAGCCCGGCACCAGCAGGGCGGGATCCGCGTCGGGGTAGTCCGCGGGGTCGGGGGCGATCTCCGCGGTCGTGACGTGCCCGGTGGCCTTCACGAACCGGCGGAACTCGGCGACCGTCACCTGGCGGGTGTCCATCCAGAATCCGTCGACATCCACCTGGTGGACGGGACGTTCCTCCGGATAGAAGTCCTCCGACCCCATCCAGAACGTTCCACCCGGAATCCACACCATGTTCTTCGGCTGCATGGACGGTGAGCTTTCCATCCGTGACCGGTTCTCGAAAGCCGGAGGGGAAACCCGTGTTTCGGGGTGGTCAGTATCCGCCGATGCCCTTGCCGATCAACATCACCCCGATCACCAGGAGCAGCACGGCCATGACGGCCGCGTTGTTCGCGGTCAACCACGTCTTCAGGCCCGTCAGCCACGACGTCGCGCGTTCCCGGGCACTGAAGTAACCGATCACCGGTACCGCGACCGTGACCGCGCCGAGCACCGTGAACACCACCCCCGCGACGACGGCCGTCCCGGCGCCGACCCCCAGGTGGGCGACGGCGACGGCGGCGCCGACGATCATCAGCAGGTTCTTCGGGTTGACGGCGGCGAGCGCGAACCCGAGCCCGAGCGCCTTGGCCGGGGTCACCTTGTCGATCGCGGCGAGCCACGCGGGCATCGTGGGTGTCTGCCCGGGTGCGGGACGTCCCCGCCACTGCTTGACGGCCAGCAGCACGAGGAGGACGCCGAGCACGATCCGGATCGTGGCGGTGACCGGGTTGCCGTCGGATCCCGAGTCCAGGTCGACGACGCTGCCGAGCGCCACGAACACCGTGTATCCGACGGCGATCCCGAGGATCCAGCCGGCGAGGAACATCGTGGCCGTGCTGCCGGCCCGCGGCGTCAACAGCATCAGGATGGTCGCGATGATCGGGATCGGACTGATCGCGACACCGAGTGCGAGGGGAAGCACGTCCCCGATGGCGGTACCCATACCGGGATCGTGGCAGGCCCGGCGCGCGGTGACTCCATCCGTCGCGGGTGAAAAGGACCGGGCTACTTGCCGAACCCGGCCTTGCGCAGGGCGTCGGCCATCGACCCGGACGCCGGACGCTCGTCGCGCCGGTCCCGGCCACCACCGTTACCGGAACCGGAACCGCGTCGGCCCTGCCCGCCCTGTGTCGGACGTCCGCCGCCCTTCGGTCCGCGCTGACCGCCGCCGGAGTTCTTGGGTCCCTTGGGGCCCTTCGCCGCGCCGGCCTCGTCGTCGAGACGCAGCGTCAGTCCGATGCGCTGGCGTTCGACGTCCACCTCGAGAACCTTGACCTTGACGACGTCGCCGGATTTGACGACCTCGCGCGGGTCGCTCACGAAGGTGCGCGACATCGCCGAGACGTGCACGAGCCCGTCCTGGTGGACGCCGACGTCGACGAACGCCCCGAAGGCGGCGACGTTGGTGACGACCCCCTCGAGCACCATGCCGGGGGTCAGGTCGGACACTTTCTCGATACCGGCCGCGAAGGTGGCGGTGGCGAATTCGGGGCGCGGGTCGCGGCCCGGCTTGTCGAGTTCGGTGATGATGTCGGTGACGGTGGGGATGCCGAACTTGTCGTCGGCGAAGTCGCCGGGCCGCAGCCGGGACAGGACGGCGGTGTTGCCGATCAGGTCGCTCACCGACGATCCGGATGCCTGCACGATGCGCCGCACCACGGGGTAGGCCTCGGGGTGGACGGCGGACGTGTCGAGGGGGTCGTCGCCGCCGGGGATCCGGAGGAAGCCGGCGCACTGCTCGAACGCCTTCGGGCCGAGCCGCGGCACGTCCTTCAAGGCCTTGCGGCTGCGGAACGGGCCGTTCGCGTTGCGGTGGGCGACGATGCTCTCGGCGAGGGAGCCGGCGATGCCGGAGACCCGCGACAGCAGCGGCACCGACGCGGTATTGACGTCGACGCCGACGGCGTTGACGGCGTCCTCGACGACAGCGCCGAGGGAGCGGGCGAGCATCGTCTCGGACACGTCGTGCTGGTACTGGCCGACGCCGATCGACTTGGGGTCGATCTTGACGAGTTCGGCGAGCGGGTCCTGCAGGCGGCGGGCGATGGAGACGGCGCCGCGGATGGAGACGTCGAGGTCGGGTAGTTCGGCGGACGCGTAGGCGGACGCCGAGTACACCGATGCGCCGGCCTCGGACACCATCACCTTGGTCAGCTTCGCATCGGGGAATTTCGAGATGAGGTCGGCGGCGAGGGCGTCGGTTTCCCGGGAGGCGGTGCCGTTGCCGATCGCGATGAGGTCGACGCCGTGCTTCGCGGCCAGCCCGGCGAGGGTCGCGAGGGCCTGGTCGCGCTTGTTGTGCGGCTGGTGCGGGTAGATGGTGGCGTGGTCGACGACCTTGCCGGTGGCGTCGACGACGGCGACCTTGGTGCCGGTGCGGAAGCCGGGGTCGAGGCCCATCGTGGTGCGGGTGCCGGCGGGTGCGGCGAGCAGCAGGTCCTTGAGGTTGGCGGCGAACACGTCGACGGCGTCCTTCTCGGCGGACTGCCGCAACCGCATGCGGGTGTCGATGCCGAGGGTGACGAGCAGTTTCGTCTTCCACGCCCAGCGGACGGTGTCGAGGAGCCAGCGGTCGGCGGGGCGGCCGCGGTCGGCGATCCCGAAGCGGGTGGCGATCCGGCCCTCGTAGACGCTGGTCTCCCCCGGTGCGAGCGGCTCGCGGTCCGACGCGAGCGTCAGCGAGAGGATCTCTTCCTTCTCGCCGCGCAGCAGCGCGAGGATGCGGTGCGACGGCAGTTTCTCGAACGGCTCGGAGAACG
This sequence comes from Prescottella sp. R16, assembly GCF_030656875.1. NCBI lineage: Bacteria > Bacillati > Actinomycetota > Actinomycetes > Mycobacteriales > Nocardiaceae > Rhodococcus > Prescottella sp. R16. The sequence continues at coordinate 1,693,569 of NZ_CP130943.1, read as the reverse complement.
CGAAGTAGTCCGCGAACTTGGCGCCGGCAGCCTCTTTGCCGTCGCGGACCGTCGACTCGACCTGTCCCCTGGCCCACATCGTCTCGCGCAGTTCCCCGACGAGGTCGGCGTCCTCGGCGAACCGTTCGACGAGGATCGCGCGGGCACCGTCGAGCTGTTCGTCGGTGTACTGCGCGGGGTCGGTGCTCGGATCCCCGATGAGGGCGTCGGCGACGGGTTCGTGTCCGGCCTCGCGGGCGATCTGCGCCTTGGTGCGCCGCTTGGGCTTGTACGGCAGGTAGATGTCCTCGAGCCGCGCCTTGGTGTCGGCGAGCATGATCTGCCCGCGCAGCGTGTCGTCGAGCTTGCCCTGCGATTCGATCGATTCGAGGACGACGCCGCGCCGCTCGTCGAGTTCCCGCAGATAGCGCAGGCGTTCCTCGAGTTGCCGTAGTTGGGCGTCGTCGAGGCCGCCGGTGACTTCCTTGCGGTATCGGGCGACGAACGGGACCGTGGCGCCGCCGTCGAGCAGGTCGACCGCGGCGGCCACCTGCCCTTCCCGGACGTCGAGTTCGTCGGCGATGCGCTTGTTCACGGATTCGAGGGCGTTGGAGGCTACCGTCACGGCGATCGACCCTACCGGTGGTTCACGACAAAAGGTCGGGGCGACGCTCCGCGGTGCGTTGCAGCGACTGTGCCCGCCGCCAGGCGGCGACCTTGGCGTGGTCCCCGGACAGCAGCACGGGTGGGACGTCGAGGTCGCGCCAGCTGACGGGTCGCGTGTAGCTGGGCCCTTCGAGGAGCCCGTCGGAGAACGAATCCTCTTGGTGGGACTGCTGATTGCCGAGCACGCCGGGCAGGAGCCGGACGACGGCCTCCACCATGACGAGGACGGCGGCCTCCCCACCGATGAGGACGTAGTCGCCGATGGACACCTCTTCGACGCGGACGCGGCGGGCGGCGTCGTCGAACACGCGCTGGTCGATGCCCTCGTAGCGGCCGCACGCGAACACGAGGTGCTTCTCCTGCGCCCACCGGTGCGCGGTGGCCTGTGTGAACGGCACTCCGGCCGGGGTGGGGACGACCAGCAGGGCCTCGGAGTCGGGTTCACCGTTCTCGTCGGTGAGGACCTCGTCGAGGGCGTCGCCCCACACGGTGGGTTTCATGACCATGCCGGGGCCGCCGCCGTACGGGGAGTCGTCGACGGACTTGTGGACGTCGTGGGTCCAGCGCCGCAGGTCGTGGACGTCGACGGAGATCAGGCCCTTGTCGATGGCCTTGCCGAGCAGCGCGGCCCGCAACGGCTCGAGGTATTCGGGAAAGATCGTGACGACGTCGAGACGCACGGTGGTTCGGTCACTCCTCGTTGGTGCTGTCCCCGAAGTTCGGATCCAGCAGGCCTTCCGGTGGGTCGATCTCGATGACACCGTCGGCGACGGACACCGTCGGGACGATCGCGGTGACGAACGGCACCAGCAGTTCGCCGGAGGTCTGCCCGGCGGGGCGGATCGACAGCAGTTCGCCTGCGGCGGAATGCAATACCTCGATCACGGTGCCGACGACGGTGCCCGCATCGGGGCGTCCGGCGACGATCCGCACGGTCAGGCCCTCGAGCTCGTGATCGTAGAACTCGTCCGGGTCGTCGGACGGAGTGAGATCGGCGGTGTCGACCAGGAACAGCACGCCGCGCAGCTCGTCGGCGGTGTTCCGATCGTTCACGCCACGCAGGCGCAGCAGAAGCCGCCCGGAATGTTCCCGGGCGGCTTCCACCACGAACGTGCGCAGCGTGGTCTCGCGCGGCTTGCGTCCCCGCAGCTCGGCGCCGATGGCGAAGCGTTCCTCGGGTTCGTCGGTGCGAACCTCGACGACGAGTTCCCCGCGGATGCCGTGCGACTTGGCGACGCGTCCTACTACGAGTTCCACTGCGGTACTACTGGTCGGTGTCGACGACGTCGACGCGGATGCCACGGCCACCGATACCGGAGACCAGGGTCCGCAGGGCGGTCGCGGTACGACCACCGCGACCGATCACCTTCCCGAGGTCGTCGGGGTGCACGTGCACCTCGACGGTGCGTCCCCGACGTCCCGTGATCAGCTCGACGCGCACATCGTCGGGGTTGGCGACGATCCCACGGACGAGATGATCGACGGCGTCGGCGACAACGGCGCTCATTACTCGGCAGCCTCGGCGTCGGCAGCCGGAGCGTCAGCCTCGGCAGCCTCTTCCTTCGCGGCCTTCTTCTTCTTGGGGGTGATGGCCTCGGCGGCCGGCTCGTTCTCGGCCTGCGCGAGCGCAGCCTGGAACAGCTCCAGCTTGGTCGGCTTCGGCTCCGCCTTCTTCAGGGTGCCCTCGGTGCCCGGCAGACCCTTGAACTTCTGCCAGTCACCGGTGACCTTCAGCAGGTTCTCGACCGGCTCGGTCGGCTGCGCGCCGACACTCAGCCAGTACTGAGCGCGCTCCGAATCGATCTCGATCAGCGACGGCTCTTCCTTCGGGTGGTACTTGCCGATGGTCTCGATCGCACGGCCGTCACGGCGGGTGCGAGAGTCCGCGACGATGATCCGGTACTGCGCGTTGCGGATCTTGCCGAGGCGGGTGAGCTTGATCTTGACAGCCATGAGCTGCGTTTCTCCTTCGGTGCGCACACGGGTGCACACGTGTCACGTGCAATTCGGCGACCCACCAGGGTGGTGAGTCCGGTTTTGCCTCTTTCCTGTGACCGTCGCGCGGTACGTAACCGGATGCGACGAACAGCGGTTCATTCTGCCAGACGCCGGGCGCGGATCGGAAACGCAGGTCACCGGACCGGATCGTCGCAGTTCAGGTGACCGGAACCACCCGACGCCCCCGGCCGGGTGGTCGCACGCCTCGGGTACCGTCGAGATGTGGCCCGTACCAGTCGAAAGAGTCGACCCGCACTGATCGTGCTGGTCATCGTCGCCGCCCTCGGATGCCTGGCGCTCGGCTGGTGGCAGTGGACCCGTTTCGAGTCGGCCGGTGGCACCGGCCAGAACCTCGGGTACGCGTTCCAGTGGCCGCTGTTCGCGGCGTTCCTCGTCTACGCCTACCGACGGTTCGTGCAGCTCGAGGACGATCCCGACGAGTCCGCCGCATCACCGGACGCACCGACCGACGTCCCCGAGGGCCTGCTTCCGGAGCGACGGACGAACCCCGCGTTCGGTGCCGCCCTCGACGATCTGGACGATCCCGAGGCCCGGCAGATGCTCGAGTACAACGACTATCTCGCCGGGCTGTCGGCTCGCGAGACCGACAGCCCCGATAGGAGCGAGAAGTGAGCGGCGCCGCCGAGAACTCACCGCAGCAGACCACCGATCAGCAGCAGAGTGTCCCGCCGCGGTCGCCGCAGGACACGAAGAAGATCGCGGGGTCGCTGCTGCGGTACCGCGTGCTGGCGTACGCGACCGGCGTCTGGCTGCTGGTGCTCACCGCGGAGATGGTCGCGAAGTACGTCTTCGGCGTCGACAATCTGCCGACGTGGATCGCGATCGTGCACGGCTGGGTGTACTTCGTGTACCTGATCCTGACCCTGGACCTGGCGGTCAAGGTGCGCTGGCCCGCGGGCCGCACGGTGGGCACGCTGCTCGCCGGCACCGTCCCGTTCCTGTCGTTCTTCGTCGAGCACTGGCGCACCCAGCAGGTCAAGCGCGACTTCGGCGTCTGAAGCACCCGATACACCACGAGGGCCCCGTCTCGAACGAGACGGGGCCCTCGTGGTGTGCAGCGGCGGGATCAGCCGCGGGCGAGCTCGGCGAGCGTCGGCACGAGCTGCGCCAACGCCCGGCCGCGGTGCGACGCGGCGTCCTTCTCGGCCGGGGTCAGCTGCGCCGACGTCCGGTCGTCGCCGTCGGGGAGGAAGACGGGGTCGTAGCCGAAACCGTTGTCGCCGCGCGGTTCCCGGACGATCCGTCCCCGCCACTCCCCCCGCACGACGACGGTGTCGCGGCCGGGGATCGCGAGGGCGCACGCCGATACGAAGGCGCCGCCGCGGCGTTCGTCGGGAGTGTCGGACAGTTGCGCGAGCAGCAGGGCGGTGTTGGCGTCGTCGTCGCCGTGCCGGCCGCTCCAGCGGGCGGAGAGCACGCCGGGCATGCCGTTCAGGGCGTCGACCTCGAGTCCGGAGTCGTCGGCGACGCACGGCAGTCCGGTGGCGGCGGCACCGTCGACGGCCTTGACGATCGCGTTGTCCTCGAACGTGGCCCCGGTTTCGGGGGTTTCCGGGAACTCGGGGACCTCGTCGAGGCCGATCACGTCGAGGCCGTCGATGCCGGCGGTGGCGAGGACGCGGCGCAGTTCGGCGAGTTTCTTGGCGTTGCGGCTGGCGACGAGGACCTTACGGCTCTTCCCGCTCAACTGCCGAACGCCTTCTTCTTCGGTTCCACCGATTCGGGCAGCACGCCCGGGTACGGCTCGGCGAGCGCGGCCTGCTGGAGCGCGAACAGCTGTTCGCAGCCGGCGAGGGCCGAGTCGAGCATCGCGTCGAGGGTGGTGCGCGGGAACGTGGCGCCCTCCCCGGTGCCCTGGACCTCGACGAGGGTGCCGGTGTCGGTGGCGACGACGTTCATGTCGACCTCGGCACGGGAGTCCTCCTCGTACGGCAGGTCGAGGCGGACGCGGCCGTCGACGACACCGACACTGACGGCGGCGATGGCGCACGAGATGGGCTGCGGGTCGGCGAGGCGACCGGCGGCCCGCAGGTAGGTCACGGCGTCGACGAGGGCGACGTACGCACCGGTGATGGCGGCGGTGCGGGTGCCGCCGTCGGCCTGCAGGACGTCGCAGTCGATCGCGATGGTGTTCTCGCCGATCGCGGCGAGGTCGATGCACGCGCGCAGCGACCGGCCGACGAGGCGGCTGATCTCCTGGGTACGACCGCTGACCTTGCCCTTGACGGATTCGCGGTTGTTGCGGGTGTGGGTGGCGGCGGGCAGCATCGCGTATTCGGCGGTGAGCCAGCCCAGCCCGGATCCGCGGCGCCAGCGCGGCACACCCTCTTCGACGCTCGCGGTGCACATGACCCGCGTGTTGCCGAACTCGACCAGTACCGAGCCCGCGGGATGGCTCGTGAATCCGCGGGTGATGCGCACCGTGCGGAGTTCGTCGTCCGCCCTACCGTCTTCTCGTGTCGTCACGGTCCATCACCCTAGTCGGCGGTGCCGACGGTCCTGCACGAGTCGGCGGTGCCGACGGTCCTGCACGAGTCGGGTCCGCCCCCTCAGACGGTGTAGACGTCCCCGGCGGACACGGCGGTGACGGGCCCGGAGTATTCGGCTTTGGCCTCGGCGATGACGTCTTCGCGGGACGTCCACGGTGGGATGTGGGTGAGCAGCAGCTGTCCGACGCCGGCGCGGGTGGCGATCTGCCCGGCCTCGGTGCCGGACAGGTGGATTCCTTCGGGCCGGTCGGGGCTGTGCGTCCACGACGCCTCGGAGAGCAGCACGTCGGCTCCGCGGGCGAGGTCGACGACGGCGTCGCACATGCCGGTGTCGCCGGTGTAGGCGAGGATGCGTCCGTCGGCGGTGGTGATGCGGAAGCCGTACGACTCGGGTGGATGGTTCACCCGGAACGCCTGGACGGTGATCTCCCCGATCTCGGCGGTGTGCCGATCGTTCCACTGCCGCAGGTCGAGGGTGTCGGTGACGTCGTCGAGGTCGCCGCCGCATTCGGCGGAGGCGACGCCGATGCGGCACGCGCTGTCGCTGGGCCCGTAGACGAGGGCGCGCCCGGTCGGCGGATTCGGGTGGTAGCGGCGCCACACGAGGAGGCCGGCCATGTCGAGGCAGTGGTCGGCATGCAGATGGGACAGCAGGATCGTGGCGTCCCCGGGGTCGGCGTACCGCTGTAGTGCGCCGAGGACGCCGGGGCCGAAGTCGAGTACGACCGGCGGCGTGCCCGGGGCGGTCAGTAGATACCCCGACGCAGCCGAGTCTGGTCCGGAGACACTGCCCGAACATCCCAGGACCGTCATGCGCATGCCCGTCATGCTGCCATGCCGGTCCGGCGTGGACGAAGCGTCCGCACCGATCGGTCGGATCACGTCACATCCGACACCGAACTGTGACGCAGCGCGGGCCGGGAGGGCCGGGCGAGCAGCCATGCCGCGACGACGCCGCCGATCGCCCCGAACAGGTGTCCCTGCCACGAGATGCCGTAGCGGCCGGGCAGCACACCCCACAGCATGCTGCCGTAGAGGAACAGGATGACCAGGCCGATGAGGATCTGCCCGAAGTGGCGGGCGAAGATCCCACGGACCAGCAGATACGTGAGCCAGCCGAAGATGAGGATGGATGCGCCGACGTGGATCGCGTGTCCACCGGTGAGCCACGTGCCGAGGCCACCGACCACCCAGACGATGCCGGTGGCGGCGAGTCCGCGTCCGATGCCGGACAGCAGGACGAGATAACCGAGCACGAGCAGCGGAAGGGTGTTGGCGAGCAGGTGTCCCCAGCCGGCGTGCAGCAGCGGCGCGAACGCGATCCCGGACAGCCCGTCCATCGTGAGCGGCTGGATGCCCCACGCGTCGAGGTTGGTGCGGGTAACGGTGTCGATCGCCTCGATCAGGTAGAGGACGGCGACGAATCCGCCGATCGCGAGTCCGGCGCGCTGCCACTGCGGGCGCGGCGCGGGTGTCGGGGTCGGGGTCGTCGGGGTGTTCACGCACGGCCTTTCTCGAATGCGGACGGGAACAGGTCCCGATAGCTGGGGATCCCGGCGACGGTGGTGGCCGACAGGATCGCGTCGACGATCGCCCGCTGCACACACAGGGCGGCGGCAGTGCAGACGGCGTCGAGGATCGGCAGTTCGTGCGGGAAGGCGGCCGGTACTCCGGGTACGGGCGGGATCTCGCGGGTGCCGGTGGCGAGCGCGAAGATCGTGTCGCCGTCGAGTGGGGAGTGCGCGGGCCGGATCGCGCGGGCGAGGCCGTCGTGTCCGGCGACGGCGACGCGGCGGCACGACGGTTTGGACAGTGGTGCGTCGGTGGCGACGACACCGATCGTGGTGTTGAGGACGGTCCCCTTCTGTCCGAGCGCGTTCGCGGCGGCGAGGTCCGCCGCGGACGGCGGCCGGATGCCGCGGCGCTGCGCGTCGGCGTGGGTCAGCCCCCACGGCAGTCCGGTGTCGGGGTCCCACACGGAGCCGACGGGGTTGGCGACCATGAGTGTGCCGACGGTGACACCGTCGGCGGGTCCGCCGTCGATCACGGTGCTCGCGGTGCCGACACCGCCCTTGACGACGCCGGCGCGGGCGCCGGTGCCGGCCCCGACACTGCCGGTGGCGACGGTCTCGGACGCGACCGCGTCCGCAGCGGCTCGGTGACCGAAGTCGGCGGTGGGCCGGACGGTCCAGTCGCCGACGGGCAGATCGAAGATCACCGCGCCGGGCACGATCGGGACCACCTGGCCTGGCGCGCCCATCGGGATGCCGTGGCCGTGTTCCTCGAGCCACTGCACGACGCCGTCGGCGGCGGCCAGCCCGTACGCGCTGCCGCCGGTGAGCAGCACGGCGTGGACCTGCTGCACGGAGTGGCTGGGGTCGAGCAGATCGGTTTCGCGGGTGCCGGGGCCACCGCCGCGCACGTCCACCCCGGCGGTTGCACCGGCCGACACGAGGACGACGGTGCTGCCCGTCGCGCTGCCGGAGCCGAGGGTGGTGTCGGCGTCGAGGACCTGGTGGTGGCCGACGAGGACGCCGGTGACGTCGCACAGCGAGTCGGACGGCCCGGTGTCCGTCGTCCGGGATGCTGTCACGCGATGAGCGCCTGGACGAGGGAGTCCTGCATCCATGTCAGCCAGTGGTAGACGTCGAGGTGCGGGGCCCGCGGATCGTCCTCGTCGAGTTCGTCGGGGGTGTCGTCGTCGATACCGAGGTTGGTGCCGAGGGCGAGGCGGACGTCGTTGAGGCCGGCGAGCCACGCATCGGCCTGCTCGGGGGTGAGGGCGATCTTGCCGCCGTCGACGGGCACGGTCCGCAGGATCACCGCACCCGCGGCGACCTTGTCGTCGATGATGTCCGGTTCGTGGAGGCTGCGCAGGCCGCTGTTGACGTTGGCCTGCTCGGGGTCCTCGGCGGCGTCCGGGTCGGTGCGCTGGAAGTCCGGCAGCAGCCGCGCCAGCACCGCGTCGTCCGGTGTCTCGGTGTTGCCGGTCCGCATGCCGGTCAGGGCTGCGAGTTCGTCGGTGGGGGCGGCGGCGGCCCGATCCTCGAGCAGTCCGGTCACGGACGTCACGAGCGACCGCAGGACGGCCGCCTCGTGCGCGTCCATCTCGGAGCGCAGTTTCATTCCGCCGAGCGAGTTCTTCCTCGTCCAAGTCCGCACGTCGTGTACCCGGGTTCCTTACGGTCGCGATGGATGAAAATGGGGGTGTTCTAGCTGCTGTCGCGCTGCATGGTGGCCCACAGTCCGGCGGCGTGCAGTTTGCGGACGTCGTTCTCGACCTTGTCGCGGGATCCGCTGGAAACCACGGCCTTGCCTTCCTTGTGAACCTGCATCATCAGGTCCGTGGCCTTGGCTTTGCTGTAGCCGAACAGCTTCTGGAAGATGTACGTCACGTAGTGCATGAGGTTGACGGGGTCGTCCCAGACGACGGTGACCCACGGCCGGTCCAGCGCCTCGACGCTCTCCTCGATCTCGGCCTCGGCCGGTGAGAGCTGCGGCGTCGCGGCAGGCATTTTGGCCACCGGGACGGCGGTGTGGGGAGTCGATGTGGGGCACGGCACCATGGGTCCAGGGTACGACCTGGGCATCGAACTCGACACCCGTGGCCGCTGCCCGGATCGTGACGTCGGCGATACGGCCGACCCCGACGAAAAGGACACCGGTATGCCCGTGAGTACGGCCCTGTTCACCGATCAGTACGAGTTGACGATGCTCGAGGCGGCCCTCGCGGACGGCTCCGCGCACCGGCAGTGCAGTTTCGAGGTGTTCGCCCGGCGGCTGCCCGAGGGACGCCGGTACGGCGTGGTCGGCGGCACGGGACGGCTACCGGAGGCGTTGGCGCGCTTCCGGTTCGGCGAGGAGGAGTTGGACGTCGTCGCCCGGTTCCTGGCGCCGTCGACGGTGGAGTGGCTGCGCGGTTACCGGTTCTCCGGCGACATCGACGGCTACCGCGAGGGGGAACTGTATTTCCCGGGGTCTCCGATCCTGTCGGTGCGCGGGACGTTCGCCGAATGTGTCCTGCTCGAGACGTTGGTGTTGTCGATCCTCAATCACGACAGTGCGATCGCCTCGGCGGCGGCCCGCATGGTGTCGGCGGCCGACGGGCGCCGGTTGATCGAGATGGGGTCGCGCCGGGCACACGAGGAATCGGCGGTGGCGTGCGCGCGGGCCGCGTATCTGGCGGGGTTCGATGCGACATCGAATCTGGAGGCGGTGCGCCGGCACGGGGTGCCGGGGGCGGGGACGAGCGCGCACGCGTTCACGCTGCTGCACACCACCGGCGACGGCCCGGACGAGGTGGCGGCGTTCCGGGCGCAGGTGGCGGCCCTCGGGGTGGGGACGACGCTGCTGGTCGACACGTACGACATCCGACAGGGGGTGGAGAACGCGATCACGGCGGCCGGCCCCGACCTCGGCGGGGTGCGGATCGATTCGGGCGATCTGGGGGTATTGGCCCGGCAGGTGCGTGCGCAGCTCGACGGGCTGGGGGCGACGGGCACGCGGATCGTCGTGTCGGGCGATCTGGACGAGTACGCGATCGCGGCGCTGCGTGCCGAGCCGGTCGACACGTACGGCGTCGGCACGTCGCTGGTCACCGGGTCCGGTGCCCCGACGGCCGGGATGGTGTACAAGCTCGTCGAGGTCGACGGGGTGCCGGTGGAGAAGCGCAGCACGCACAAGCAGTCGCACGGGGCGGCCAAACGGGCGGTGCGGTCGAGCCGGCCGTCGGGCACGATCGTGGAGGAGGTGCTCTTCCGGGCACACGAGCCGATCCCCGACTGCGGCGGCCTCGCGGTACGGGAGTTGCCGATTCCGATGGTGCGCGGTGGCGACGTCGTCGACGGGTTGCCGACGCTCGAGGACGCCCGGACACTGCTGGCCCGCAATCTGGTGAGCCTGCCGTGGGAGGGTCTCAAGCTGTCCCGAGGGGAGGCGGCGGTCCCGACGCGGTTCGCGGGCTGACGTCCGAGGAAGGGCGAACGGGAGGGAGAATGGTGTCATGAGCGGTAAACGGGCCCTGGTGATCGTCGACGTCCAGAACGACTTCTGCGAGGGCGGATCACTGGCCGTCGCCGGCGGTGCCGCGGTCGCGGAGGCGATCAGCGAGTATCTGGCGTCGCCGTACCGGCCGAAGTACGCGGCGATCGTGGCGACTGCGGACCGGCACGTCGCTCCGGGCCCGCACTTCTCCGACTCCCCCGACTTCCGGCGCAGTTGGCCGCCGCACTGTGTGGTGGGGACGCCGGGCACCGAGTTCCATCCGGCGCTGGACCTGTCGGAGGTGCGGGAGGTGTTCGGCAAGGGCGCCTACTCGGCCGCCTACTCGGGGTTCGAGGGCGTCTCCGACGACGGGGACACGCTGTCGGAGTGGCTGCAGGACCACGGCATCGACGCCGTCGACATCGTCGGTATCGCCACCGACCACTGTGTGCGGGCGACGGCGATGGACGCGGTCCGGGAGGGATTCGACACCCGCGTGCTGCTGGACTACACGGCCGCGGTGTCCCCGGACACCGCCCACACCGCGCTCGGCGCGATGCAGGATCTCGGGATCACGCTGGTCGGGTCGTCGGCGGTGCCGCCCCCGCGCCGCCCGCGGCGGAGGTGACGCCGCCGGCCGTGTCACCGGTGGCGGCTACCCTGTTGCGGTGCCTGCGCGTGAACTGCCGAACGTCCCCGATCTGTTGTCCCTGGCGGTCCGCTCGCTCGGCGGCAAGGAGCGTCGCAACCAGTTGACGATGGCGTCGGCGGTGGCGCATTCGATCGACACCGGCGAGCATCTGGCGGTGCAGGCCGGCACGGGTACAGGTAAGTCGCTGGCGTATCTGGTGCCGAGCATCCGGCATGCGGTGGAGTCGGGTCGCACGGTGGTGGTGTCGACGGCGACGATCGCGTTGCAGCGGCAGCTGGTGGACCGGGATCTGCCGCGGCTCGCGGAGGCGTTGAAGCCGGCGCTGGGCCGACTCCCCCGGTTCGCGATCCTCAAGGGCCGCGGAAACTACCTGTGCATGAACAAGATTCACACCGGCATGGCGCAGGACACGCCTCCGGAGGCGGAACTGTTCGACGCGTTCGCGGTGTCCCGGCTGGGCCGGGAGGTGCAGCGGCTGACGAAGTGGTCGTCGGACACCGAGACCGGGGATCGGGACGATCTGGTGCCGGGGGTGAGCGATCAGGCGTGGCGGCAGGTGAGCGTGAGCGCCCGTGAATGCCTGGGCAAGTCGCGCTGCCCGGTCGGTGAGGACTGTTTCGCCGAACGGGCCCGCACGGAGGCCTCGCAGGTCGACGTGGTGGTCACCAACCATGCGATGCTCGCGATCGACGCGATCTCGGGGATCAAGGTGCTGCCGGAACACGACGTGGTGGTGATCGACGAGGCACACGAGCTGGTGGATCGGGTCACCGGTGTCGCCACGGCGGAGTTGGCGGCGCCCGCGATCAGCGGTGCGGCACGGCGTGCGGTGAAGCTGGTCGAGGAGCAGGACGTGGACCGGCTCGAGGCGGCGGCCGAGGGCTGGGCGGACCTGCTCGAGCAGCTGCCGGCGGGCCGGTGGGAGTCGTTGCCGGACGGCGTCGGGATGGCGTTGGCGGCGGTACGGGACGCGGCGTGGCATGTGCGGACGGCGATCGGTCCGGCAACGCCGGGGATGGCGGCGTCGGATCCGGAGGCGGCCGCGGCGCGCAGCGCGGCACTGAATGCGATCGACGAGATCCACGACGGCGCGGTGCGGGTGCTCACTGCGTTCGACGAGCCGGATCCGGCGAAACGCAAGGACGTGGTGTGGCTGTCGGTCGAAGACCACCGCGGCAGTGTCCGCCGGGTGGTGCGGATGGCGCCGCTGTCGGTGGGCGGGCTGCTGCGGGCGAGCCTGTTCGCGGAGTCGACGGTGGTGTTGACGTCGGCGACGCTGACGGTCGGCGGCTCGTTCGACGGGCTGGCGGTGAACTGGGGGCTGCCGGCACAGTCATCGTCGCGGAGCGACACGGCCACCGCGGTCGGGAAGGAAGCCCCCTCGGACACCGGTGCCCTGCACTGGAATTCGGTGGACGTGGGGTCGCCGTTCGATCACGCGAAGTCGGGGATCATGTACATCGCGCGGCATCTGCCACCGCCGGGTCGAGACGGCCTGTCCCCCGCCTTCCTCGACGAGATCGCGGAGTTGGTGACCGCGGCCGGTGGACGCACGCTGGGACTGTTCTCGTCGATGCGGGCGGCGAAGTCGGCGGCGGAGGCGATGCGGGAGCGGTTGGAGATGCCGATCCTGTGTCAGGGCGACGATGCGACGGGCACGCTGGTGAAACAATTCGCCGACGACGAGCCGACGACGCTGTTCGGGACGCTGTCTCTGTGGCAGGGCGTGGACGTGCCGGGACCGTCGCTGAGCCTGGTGATCCTGGATCGGATTCCGTTCCCCCGTCCCGACGACCCGCTGCTGATGGCGCGGCAGCAGGCGGTGGAGTCCCGGGGCGGCAACGGATTCCTGTCGGTCGCGGCGAACCATGCGGCGCTGCTGCTCGCGCAGGGTGTGGGACGGCTGCTGCGCAGTGTCGACGACAAGGGTGTGATCGCGGTCCTCGATTCACGCCTGGCCACCGCCCGCTACGGCGGCTACCTCCGTGCGTCCCTCCCCCCGTTCTGGGAGACCGCCGACCCGCAGGTGGTGCGCAAGGCGCTGGAGCGTATTGCGGCCGGGCGGCCGAGGTAGCCCCGAGAAGCCGACCGACAAACCGATATACAGGCACACCCCGGGGGGCACCCCGGGGTGTGCCGTCGTCGATCCGCCGGTCGTTCGGCCGGACGCATGCCGCCGACCACGGGCCGGACAGGTCCCCAACGAACATCCCCGCGTTAATCTTATGAGCTTATAGACCGACCCCAAGGCCTGCCCGCCCCCATCGCGGTCCGAACTTCGGCGCGACACACAGACCCTGAGCCTTCGGCGACCTCACGCTCGAGTTCACATGCACCGCTGCCGGTATCGCCCGGAGTTCGACGGCGCACGCGGCGCCACCCACCCGCCGTTGCGCAGTCCCACTCAGCGAGACGCCACACCCGTAGTGATCCCGTCGGATTAATCTCTCGTGAGTCGCGTCACGGCGTCCGGGGTCTGGTGATCCAGACCTCGGGCGAACGTCTCGCGCCCGAGTCGAGCCGACGCACCACATCGCTTTCCGCAATGTTCCGGTCCGCGTGAATGACCGGTCACCAGGTCCTAGGAGCCCACCTCATGCCAACCACGAGTCCTGTCGCGATGTCGAAACGGCGGATCATCGCCGTCCTCGCGATGATCATCCTGTTCTCCGAGATCGCGACGTTCGAGATACTCATGGTGCTCCCGGCGCTTCCCCGCATGGCGACGGAATTCCAGACGCTCAGCATTGCGTGGGTGGCGTCGATCGTGACGCTCGCAGGGGCGACAGCGATGCCGTTGATCGGCAAGGCATCGGACAAGTGGGGCAAGAAGCGAACGATCGTGATCCTCGGGCTGATCTTCGTGGCAGGTAGCGTCCTGTCCGCGGTCACGACGTCTTTTGCCCTGCTACTCGCCGGCCGGGCGATGCAGGGCGTGCTGGTCGGCGTCGTGTCGATCTCGTACGGTCTCGTTCGCGACATCATGCCGCGGGAGTTCGTGCCGGTTGCCCTCGGCGCGGTCGTGACCGGAGTGGGTATGTCTGCCGTCGCCGGCCCTTTCCTTGCCGGTTGGTTGATCGACAACCACGGATTCCGTGCAGTGTTCTGGTTCCTCGCCGTATACGTCCTCGTTCTGCTGCCGATCTACATGATCGTCGTCCCGGAAAGCCCCATCCGCTCCGACCGGCCGATCGACTACTTCGGTGTCGCGACGCTGGGCCCGGGCATCATGCTGCTCCTCGTCGCGGTGAGCAAAGGCAAGGTCTGGGGATGGACAGCTCCGTCCACTCTCGTTCTCGCCGCCGCGGGGGTGGCGATGCTGGCGGTCTTCGTGTGGTGGCAGAAGCGTGCCCCGCACCCGCTCATCGATCTCCGGATCCTGACCGGACCGAAGTTCGGACTGACCGTCGTCGCCGTCGCGTGCGTCGGATACATGATGAGCGCGCATTCACTGCTCATGCCGATCATGCTGCAGACCCCCGTCACCGACGGCATCACTTACGCCGCAGGCCTTTCCGCGACATCGCTCGCAATCTGGACGTGTCCCCTCGGTATCACGGCGATGGCGATGGGGCCGGTCGGCGGAGCCGTCGCCAAGCGGTTCGGAGCCCGGCGAGTGCTGCTGACCGCAGGCGGATTGTTCCTGGCAGTGATGTTCTTGGGTTCTCGGCTGATGACACTGCAATGGCAGATCGGGATTCTCAGCGCCATCGCCGGCGCTGCCGTCGGGTTCCTGCATTCGTCCAATGCGAACCTCGTCCAGGACGCCCTGCCGGCCGGGTTGAGCGGGATCGGGGCGAGCATCTCCGGAATGTTCTCCATGCTTGCCGGCGGAATCGCGACCACGCTGACCGGCGTGGTTCTGTCCGGCCACGTCGTCTCCACCGGCACCACGACACACTCTGCGATGTACTCGGACAGCGGAATCCGGCAGGCATTCCTGGTCGCGGGGCTCGTCGGGTCGGTCGGGGTCGCGTTGGTGGCTGCGATGAAGCACGGGCGGGGACCGGCACAGGGTGGCCTGGAGGAAGCCCTCCCGCCCGAGACAGAAGCCGAACCGGCTGCGACGGCCGTAGGCCACGGACTCTAGGATTCGATCATGGCACGCGACGGTGCGGCGACACGCGAACGGTTGATCACCGCTGCCGAGCAGGTGTTCGCCGCGCAGGGCGTCGAGCAGGCGAACCTGCGTGACATCAATCGTGCTGCAGGTCAGTCGAACAACTCGGCACTGCACTATCACTTCGGCGGCCGGGAGTCCCTGTTGAAGGCCGTGCTCGAGCGGCACCGCAAGGAGACGGATGCCTGGCGTGGAGAACTCGTCGCCGCGCAGTCCGGACGGGTGCCTTCGATCGAGGACCTGCTCGTCGTAGCGGTGTGGCCGTTGTCGTCTCGGCTCGAGAGCTCCAGCGGACGGTGCTATCTGCGGATCCTGCTGCACATCCGACGGCGCAGCGAGGTTCGAACTCACCACGTCTACAACACGAACAGCACCGACGACCTCCGATGGACATACGCACAGCTCCAGTCCCGCCTTCGGCATCTTCCGGAGTCACTACGGGACGAACGACTGGGGGTGTGGATCGACATGTCCCAGGCCGCCCTGGGTAGCCGGGCCGAGGACATCGATCGTGGCGTCGAGCAATCGATCGACAACAACGCCTTCATGAACAATCTCATCGACATGGGCGCTGCCGCACTCACCGCACCCAGCACACTTGTCGCACCACGACACATACCCGTGCGGGCCACCGACACCACGGTGAGCTGACCGGGACAGCGGAGACCGACCCGACCGCTCCTTCCACACACTGCGGCATCGGTGACGCGCTTCGCGATCGTTTCCGGAAAACGCACTGCCCCACAGCATCCGGGGCAGAAGATCCTGCCGGCGGCAACACAGCCGTCACCTCTGTCCTGCGCCTACCGAAAGGGGGCACGCCCGGGAATTCCTGCAGATCGCAACGAACGTTCCGAATCCACGACGGCGCGACAGTCATGGGATCACGCACTCCACACCTGAAAGCGAGCAACTCATGGTCAATCTTTCCAACCAGAACGAGCAGGACCTCGCCCAGCTCGACGCAGCATGGCTGAGCATGTGCGAAAACCTGCGCAATGCATCGAAAATCATCACCGACGATCCGCGATCCAGCTCTCCCGAGATGCGGGCGAAGGGATACCGCTACCTACTGAACCTGCTCAACGCAGGCCTCGAACAAGTCGTGTTCACAGCAGATCCCGACTTCCCCGAAGTCGGCCACCTGCAGGACACCACGAAGCGGTACTCCACCGAGTCGCCCGACTGCCTCTTCGGGCACACGGAACTCGACCCCGACGGCACCTATCGCCTCACCGGCACCGGTGGCCGCGCGCGATACATCGGGCTGACCCTGTACGACACCGTCAGCATCTACGAGAAGGCGAAGTCCGGCGGGGACGAGCCGAAGGACTACCTCGCCTCGATCAAGGCCGCCACCGGCTCCACCCTCGGAGCGATCTCCAACCCCGGCGGAATCACACTGAAGGACAACGGAGACTTCGAGGTCGTCATCAGCGCAGAACCGCACGCCGGCAACTGGCTACCGATGGACCCTCGGACGCGAAACATCATGACGCGCCAGTACTTCTACGACTGGGACGCAGAGGAGCCCTACCACATCTCGATCGAACGAATCGACCTCCAGAGCGATGGCCCCGTCACCGAGCCGCGGACCGTGACTCGCCATGTCGAGCATCTCGGCGAGTACGTGGACGGATTCGCCGACTACTGGTCCGCGATGTACCGACTCCGCGACGGTGGACGCAACCTCCTGCGCACACACCCCCCGGTCAGTTCGACGTATGCCGGTGACGCAGGTGCCATCGCCTACGGCGGTGGCACCTTCGAGATCGCCGACGACGAGGCGCTCGTCATCGAGGTGACGCCGCCCGAATGCCATTTCTGGAACATCCACCTCGGCGACTACTGGGGCCAGTCCCTCGACTACACGTATCGCCAGACCTCACTCAACGGCCATCAGGCCGTTCTCGACGAGAACGGCGTCTTCCGGGCAGTGGTCGCCCATCGCGACCCGGGAATCGCCAACTGGCTGGACACCGCAGGAAACAACTTCACCCGCTGCGTCTACCGATGGTGGCTCACCACCGGCTCCGAATTCCCCACACCGTCCGTACGGAAGGTCAAGTTCGCGGACCTGTCCACCGAACTACCGGCAACGACGCCGCGAATCGATCCGGCGGAGCGGCGGGAGATCCTCTCCCGCAGGCGCGCAGCGGTGCTGAAGCGCTACCGCCGCTAGCGACCAGGAGCGCGGCAGGGCGGCGGGGTGGAGAACGGGCACGCCGCCCCGCCGCCCCCGAGTTGCACCGAGAATGCCCTGCATCCAGGTGCGGGACGTCGACGGGTCGTGTACGGCGAGGTGCACATCGACGCTTTCACCCGGAAGCGTCACCTTCGCCCTTCGGACCAATCCGTCACCTGTCTCCGATCCTCTGCCCGACTGTTCGTCTCGGCCCTATGCTCGGGCGATGGACCCGGTGATCTCGGTTCGTGGGCTCGTCAAGCGTTTCGGTGACGTGCGGGCGCTCGACGGTCTCGATCTGGTGGTGGAGCCGGGGCGGGTGCACGGGTTCCTGGGGCCGAACGGGTCGGGGAAGTCGACAACGATCCGGGTGCTGCTGGGGTTGTTGCGGTCGGACGGTGGCGAGGCGGTGGTGTTGGGTGCCGATCCGTGGCGGGATGCGGTGGGCCTGCACCGGCGACTGACGTATGTGCCCGGGGATGTGATGTTGTGGCCCAATCTGACCGGCGGTGAGGCGATCGATCTGTTCGGCCGGTTGCGGGGCGGGCTCGACGAGTCGCGGCGGCGGGAGTTGCTCGACCGGTTCGAGCTGGACCCGACGCGGAAGGGCCGCACGTATTCGAAGGGCAATCGGCAGAAGGTGGCGCTGGTCGCGGCGCTCGCCACCGACGCCGAACTGTTGATCCTGGACGAGCCGACCTCGGGGCTGGATCCGTTGATGGAAGCGGTGTTCCAGCAGTGCATCGCAGAGGCGGCACGGGAGGGCCGCACGATCCTGCTGTCGAGTCACATTCTGGCGGAGGTGGAGTCGCTGTGTGATGTGGTGACGATCATCCGGGCGGGCCGGACCGTACAGTCGGGCACGTTGGACGAGTTGCGGCATCTGACGCGGACGACGGTGTCGGTGACGACCCGGCAGTCGCCGGATCGGCTCGGGGACGTGCCGGGGGTACACAATGTGGAACCACTCGACGACCAGGACAACGGTGTCACGTTCGACGTCGACGCGGACCGCCTCGATGCGGTGATGTCGACGCTGGCGAGCCTGGGGGTCGTGACGATCACGGCGCATCCGCCGACGTTGGAGGATCTGTTCCTGCGCGAGTACAGCGACGAGTTCGCGTCGCTGGGCATCGAGCGGTGATGACGGCGGCCACGACGGATCGGGAGGTGTCACGTCCCGTCGAGTCGGGGGCCGCCGATCCGCTGGCGGGGACGGGGACGCTGCTGCGGTTGGCGTTGCGGATCGACCGGATCCGGTTGCCGGCGTGGGTGATCGCGGTGGGTGGTTCGACGGTGTTGTTGGCGTCGAGTTATTCGAACCTCTACCCCACCGCGGAGGCACGGCAGGCGCGCGGTGCGCTGATCGAGTCGCCGGCGGCGACAGCTCTGGCCGGACCCGGTTACGGGTTGTCGGACTACACACTCGGCGCGATGGTCGCGAACGAGATCGCGGGCATGACGATGGTGGCGGTCGCGATCATGTCGGTGCTGTTGGTGACGGTGCATCTGCGGACGGAGGAGGAGACGGGGCGCGCGGAGATGCTGCGGGCGTCGGTGGTGGGCCGGTTCGCGCCGATCACGTCGGGGCTGGTGGTGGTGCTGCTGGCGAACGTGCTGATCGGGCTGGTGCTGGGCGCGGGCCTGTCGGCGGTCGGGTTACCGGCGGCGGGGTCGTGGACGCTGGCGGCGTCGGTGGCGGTCACCGGCCTGGTGTTCGGCGCCACGTCGGCGTTGTTCTCGCAGCTCACCGCGCATGCCCGTACGGCGAGCGGGCTCGGTCTGGTGGCGGTGGCGATGGCGTATCTGCTGCGGGCGATCGGGGACGTCGTCGCGAAAGAGGACGGCAGTGTGTGGTCGTGGCTGTCCCCGATCGGGTGGGGGCAGGCGACCGCCGCGTACGTCCACGACCGCTGGTGGCCGCTGCTGCTCGGTGTCGCGGCCGCGGTGATCGGGGTGGTGCTGGCGTATCTGGTGGTGGGCCGGCGGGATGTGGGCGCCGGTCTGGTCGCGCCGCGCGGGGGCCGGCCGCGGGCGACGCGGGCGCTGTCGGGGATCGCGGCGTTGACGGCGCGGATGCAGCGCGGTCAGGTGCTCGCGTGGATGCTCGGGGTGATCGCGTTGGCGTTCCCGATCGGGGCGCTGGGGCAGCAGGTGGCCGAGTTCGTCGACCAGGATCCGCGCCTGTCCGGGCTGTTGCCGGGCGGGGAGGGCAACGCCGCGCAGGGCGCGTTCGCGTTGTATCTGGTGTTCCTGACGGTGATGGCGTGCATGTATGCGATGACGGCCGTGCAGTCGGCGCGCGGCGAGGAGACGTCGGGTCGCGCCGAGGACGTGCTGGCGACGCCGGTGTCGCGGTGGCGGTGGCTGGGCGCCCAGCTGGTGGTGCTCTCGGTGGCCGCGATGCTGATCGTGGTGGCGGCGGGTGCGGCGATGGGGGTGTCGGCGGCGGCGACACTGCACGACTGGTCGATGTTCGGCCGTCTGGTCGGGGCGGCCGCGAATCTGTTGCCGGCGACGCTGACGGTGATCGCGGTGGCGGCTCTCGTCTACGCGTGGGCGCCGAGGTTCCTCGCGGTGGTGTGGGTGTATCTCGGATATCTGCTGGTGATCGGCATGTTCCTGGAAGTGCTGCCGGAGTGGACGGGGTGGGCGTCACCGTTCCATTTCACCCCGAACATGCCGGCGGACACGTTCGACGTGGTACCGCCGATCGTGCTGTCGGTGCTCGCGGTCGTGTTGTTCGCGGCGGCGCTGGCCGGGTTCCGGCGCCGCGACGTCCCGTCCTGATCCGACTTCCGGGAGGTTCCTGTGTCCGATGTCGAGTACCGGCTTCCCCAGCAGCGTCGGCTGCTCACCGAACTACCCGGGCCGCGGTCGCAGGCGTTGGCGGCGCGGCGCGCGACGGCGGTCGGGGCGTGTGTGGCGTCGACGGCGCCGGTGTACGCGGCGGACGCGGACGGCGGGGTGATCGTCGACGTGGACGGCAACACGCTGATCGATCTGGGGTCGGGTATCGCGGTGACGGGTGCGGGCGGATCGAATGCTGCGGTGGCGGCGGCGGTGGCCGAGCAGGCGGCCCGGTTCACGCACACGTGTTTCATGGTGACCCCGTACGAGGGGTATGTGGCGTTGTGCGAGCGACTGGTGGAGTTGACGCCGGGCGACCACGACAAGCGAGCGGTGCTGTTCAACAGCGGCGCGGAGGCGGTGGAGAACGCCGTGAAGATCGCCCGCCACGCGACGGGCCGGAATGCGGTGGTGGCGTTCGATCACGCGTATCACGGGCGGACGAATCTGACGATGGCGTTGACGGCGAAGAACATGCCGTACCGGGACGGGTTCGGCCCGTTCGCGCCGGAGGTGTATCGGGCACCGATGTCGTATCCGTTCCGGGAGGGCCGCAATCCGGACGGCAGCGAGGTGACGGGCGAGCAGGCGGCGCGGCGGGCGATCACGATGCTGGACAAGCAGGTCGGGGCGGACCGGATCGCGGCGCTCGTGCTCGAACCGATCCAGGGTGAGGGCGGATTCATCGTTCCGGCAACGGGTTTCGTGCCGACGCTGGTGGAGTGGGCACACGCGCACGGGATCGTGTTCGTGGCGGACGAGGTGCAGACGGGGTTCGCCCGCACGGGTGTCTGGTTCGCGTGCGAGCACGAGGGGGTGGTGCCGGATCTGACGGCGTTGGCGAAGGGGATCGCGTCGGGGCTGCCGTTGTCGGCGGTGGTGGGCCGGGCCGAGTTGATCGACAGTGTGCATGCCGGCGGACTGGGTGGCACGTACGGCGGGAATCCGGTGGCGTGTGCGGCGGCGTTGGCGACGCTCGACCAGATGTGGGATCTGGATCTGTGCGGGCGGGCGCGACGCATCGAGGAGTTGACGCGGCCGCGGTTGCAGGCGCTGGCCGACACCGCCGACATCGTCGGGGAGGTGCGTGGGCGCGGCGCGATGCTGGCCGTCGAGTTCGTCCGGCCCGGCACCCGGGAACCGAACCCGGAGGCCACGAAAGCTGTTGCCGCCCACGCCCTCGAACGTGGGGTCGTCGTGCTCACGTGCGGCACCTACGGCAATGTCGTGCGCCTGCTGCCGCCACTCGTCGTGCCCGACGCGTTACTCGCCGAAGGACTCGACGTGCTCGAGGACGCAGTGCGCGCGGTCTGACGCGTAGGTGCTGCCGCCGAACTGAACCTGTGACGGAAAACCGTGCTCGGTGAGATTCGAGCCACCGCTCACTACACGTACGGCGCCGCCACCAGTCCCAGCTCCGCGTCGCCGGCGAGCAGCCGGTGGTGCGGCAGGACACGGACGGTGTAGCCGACGGATCCCGAGACGGGCAGGGGTGCGACCGCCTCGAACATGTCGCCGAGTCCGTCGGTGCCGGTGTGCACCATCGGTACCACCGTCGTGTCGGTGAGGTCGTCGTCCTCCCCCACCCGGCCCAGTACTGCCTGCACCATCACGTCCTGCGGGTCGAGTCCGCCGAGGCGGACGAACGCCCGCAGCGACAGGTCGGCGCCGATCTCCGGGTCGTCCGGTAGTCCGGCGCTGTCCACCTGCACCACCTGCACACCCGGCCACGCCGACTGCACGCGCCGCCGATACTCGGCCACCTCCCGTGCCCCGGAGAAGTTGTGCGGCAGCATGTTCCGGACCGACACCGCCGCCGGCGCGTAGTATTCGACGGCGTAGTCGCGCACCATCCGCGACGCCAGCACCTTCGGCCCCAGGCTCTGCAGGGTGTGCCGCACCATCTCGATCCAGCGTCCCGGTATCCCGGCGTCGTCCCGGTCGTAGAAGCGGGGCAGCACCGCCTGCTCCAGCAGTTCGTACAGGGCGGTCGCCTCGAGGTCGTCGCGGCGCACCTCGTCGACCGCCCCGTCCGCCGTCGGGATCGCCCACCCGTTCTCGCCGTCGAACATCTCGTCCCACCAGCCGTCCCGGATCGACAGGTTCAGGCCGCCGTTGAGCGCCGACTTCATGCCCGACGTCCCGCACGCCTCCAGCGGACGCAACGGATTGTTGAGCCACACATCGCAACCCCAGTACAGGTAGCGGGCCATCGACATGTCGTAGTCCGGCAGGAACACGATCCGATGCCGCACATCGTGGCGGTCCGCGAACCGCACCACCTGCTGGATCAGCGCCTTGCCGCCCTCGTCCGCGGGATGGCTCTTACCGGCCACCACCAGCTGCACCGGGCGGTCCGGATCGAGGAGCAGCCGCCGCAGACGCTCCTCGTCCCGCAGCATCAACGTCAACCGTTTGTAGGTGGGGACCCGGCGGGCGAACCCGACGGTGAGCACGTTCGGATCGAACACCTGTGCCGTCCACCCCAGTTCGGCGTCGGTGGCGCCGCGTTCGAGCCACGACGCCCGCACCCGCCGCCGCACCTCGTCCACCAACTGCGCCCGCAACCGGTTGCGGGTGGCCCACAGCCGGGCCGGTGCCACGTCCCGCAGCCACTCCCAGCCACGGGCCTCCTCGAGCAGGTCGGGGCCGACGAGACTGCGCGCCAGATCCATCCACTCGCGGGCCGCCCACGTCGGGGCGTGGACGCCGTTGGTGACCGATCCGATCGGCACCTCGGCGGCGTCGAATCCCGGCCACAGCGACTCGAACATGCCGCGGCTCACCTCGCCGTGCAGCTTGGAGACGCCGTTGGCGCGCTGCCCCAGCCGCAAACCCATGTGCGCCATGTTGAACACGCCCGGATCGTTCTCGGCGCCCAGGCCGAGTATCCGGTCGACGGGCAGTCCGGGCAGCAGCGTCGACTCGGTCTGCCCGTCCCCTCCCCCGAACCAGCGGCGCACCAGGTCCGTCGGGAATCGGTCGATGCCCGCCGGCACCGGGGTGTGGGTGGTGAACACCGTTCCGGCCCGCACGGCCGCGAGCGCGGTGTCGAAGTCGACGCCCGCACCGGTGACGAGTTCCCGGATGCGTTCGAGCCCGAGGAACCCGGCATGCCCCTCGTTCATGTGGAACACCTCGGGGTCGGGCAGTCCGCGGCTGCGGACGTAGGCGCGCACTGCCCGCACCCCGCCGATGCCGGCGAGGATCTCCTGCGCGATCCGATGCTCCTGATCACCGCCGTACAGTCGGTCGGTCACCGCCCGCAGGTCCGGATCGTTCTCGGCGATGTCCGAGTCGAGCAGCAGCAGCGGCACCCGCCCCACCTGCGCGATCCACACCCGCGCCCGCAGCACCCGGCCGCCCGGCACACCGACGTGCACCAGCACCGGGGCGCCGCCGTCGGTGAGCAGCCGCAGCGGCAGCCCCTGCGGATCGTGCGACGGATAGTGTTCGGCCTGCCACCCGTCCGCGGTGAGCGACTGCCGGAAGTACCCGGACCGGTACAGCAGGCCGACGCCGATCAGCGGCAGCCCCAGATCCGATGCGGCCTTGAGATGGTCGCCGGCCAGGATGCCGAGCCCGCCCGAATAGTTCGGCAGCACCTCGGTGACCCCGAACTCCATCGAGAAGTACGCGATCCCGGTCGGCAGGTCGGCGCCGCGGCGCACCTGCTCCTGATACCAGCGCGGCCGGCTCAGATAGTCGTCGAGGTCGGCGGACGCCGTCGCCAGCACCGCCAGGAAACCCTCGTCCGCGGCCAACGCGTCCAGCCGGTACGGATCCACCTCCCCGAGCATCCGCACCGGATCGTGACGCACCGCCGTCCAGCACACCGGGTCGATCGACGCGAACAGGTCCTGCGTCTGCGGATGCCACGACCAGCGCAGATTCGTCGACAGCGGGCCCAACGCGGCGAGACGCTCGGGCAGGTGGGCTCGGACGGTGAACCGGCGCAGGGCTTTCACGCCGCGAACACTACCCACATTCGTGAACGTGCGACGGTGCGTCAGTCCCGCCAGACCGCGGTGAACTTGTACCACGCCCCACCTATATGTGTTGCGGAGAAGTCGTCGAATCCGGCTGGCGGACCGTCCGGCGAGTAGGCCCATCCTGAACTCACCGTGAGTCCCAGGCCACCTGCCTCGACGAAGTAGACGGCCCCACGAGTGTCCTTGCGGACGTAGAGGAAGTCGAAGCGCCCGATCTCGACGTTGGTGCGTGACTGCTCGGGTGACGCGCGTACATCGAGCGCGATGCGCTCGAACTCCGGTCGCAGGTCGTCGAACCCGGTGGGTGGAAACAGCACCGCGACAAGCGCGGCCACGCCGACAACGGCGGGTGCAGCAGCGATCCACCACGACCATCGCCGATCCTGGCCGATGACGTAGAGGGTTCGGATTGCCCAGACGAGACCAGTCACCGCGAGAACGAGGACGGCACCACCGGCGAACAGCAGCGGATCCGCCCACCGCCAGCCACCGAACCGGGACGGCCACCAGTCGTAGTGGATGCAGACGAGCACAGCCACTGCGATACCCGTCACTGCCAGGACAATGGGGCCTGGCAGCTTGTTCTGCGTCTTCGTCTCGGCAGACTCCGGGCGTCGTGTTCGAATCTCCCCCATTCCCGATACCGTACCGATCGGTCCACCCACACCGAGACTCGTGCTCGACGATTCCACCGTCGCTGCAACCCCTGATCTACCGTTGACGCATCAGCCGGTCAACGAACGGAGCCCGCGTGTCAGGTCGCCTCGCCATCGACGACGTGTTGCCGTGTATCGACGGCGGCAGGTTTCCGGCGAAAGCTGTCGTCGGTGAGGTGTTCCCGGTGTCGGCGACGGTGTGGCGGGAGGGGCACGACGCGGTTGCGGCCACCCTCGTCGTCGAGAAGCCGGGTCACCCGGCCGACACGCTCGCGATCCCGATGCGTCCGGGCCCGGAACTGGACGCGTTCCATGCGTCCTTCACCCCGACGAGTGTCGGCCCGTGGACGTACCGGGTCGAGGCGTGGGGCGATCCACTGGCCACGTGGCGGCACGCGGTGGAGGCGAAACTGGCTGTCGGGCAGGGCCCGGAGGATCTCGCCAACGATCTCGAGGTGGGTGCCCGGTTGTTCGAGCGGGCCGCCGCCGGTGCCGACCCGCACCATCGGGCCCGGCTGCTCGCCGCCGCGGCCGCGTTGCGCACGGACCGGCAGCTCCCGGCCCGTGTCGCGCCCGCGTTCGCCGCCGACGTCACCGAGGCGCTGCGGGTGCGTCCGCTGCGGGAGTTGGTGACGTCGTCGCGCAGCCACGAGGTGCTGGTCGACCGGCGCCGGGCCCTGTTCGGGTCGTGGTACGAGTTCTTCCCCCGCTCCACGGGTGGCCGTGACGCCCACGGTGTGCCGGTCCACGGCACGTTCGCGACGGCGGCCGCGGAGCTGCCGCGGATCGCGGCGATGGGGTTCGATGTCGTCTACCTGCCGCCGATCCATCCGATCGGGGTGGTGAACCGCAAGGGCCCCAACAATTCTCTCACCGCCGGCCCCGACGACGTCGGTTCGCCGTGGGCGATCGGGTCCGTCGACGGCGGGCACGACGCGATCCATCCGGCGCTCGGCACGGAGGCCGACTTCGCGGCGTTCGTGGCCGAGGCGTCCCGGCTGGGTCTCGAGGTGGCGCTCGATCTGGCGTTGCAGTGCGCGCCCGACCATCCGTGGGCGCGGGAGCATCCGGAGTGGTTCACGCAGTTACCCGACGGCACCATCGCGTACGCGGAGAATCCTCCGAAGAAGTATCAGGACATCTATCCGCTGAACTTCGACACCGACCCGGCCGGCCTGTCCGCGGAGGTGCTGCGGATCGTGCGGCACTGGATCGCCGCGGGTGTCGAGATCTTCCGAGTGGACAATCCACACACCAAGCCACCGGACCTGTGGGAGTGGCTGATCGCGGAGGTCAAACGCACCGACCCGGACGTGCTGTTCCTGTCCGAGGCGTTCACCCGGCCCGCACCCATGTACGGGCTCGCGAAACGCGGATTCACACAGTCCTACACGTATTTCACGTGGCGGGTACACAAGTGGGAACTCACCGAGTTCGGTGTCGAACTGGCCGCGAAGGCCGACGAGGCGCGCCCCAACCTGTTCGTCAACACCCCCGACATCCTGCACGCGAGCCTGCAGCACGGCGGCCCGGGCATGTTCGCGGTGCGGGCCGCGCTCGCCGCGACCCTGGCACCCACGTGGGGCGTCTACTCCGGGTTCGAACTGTTCGAGCACGTCGCCGTCGCACCCGGCAGCGAGGAGTACCTGGATTCGGAGAAGTACCAGCTGCGTCCCCGCGACTACGCCGGGGCGCGGGCCCGCGGCGAATCCCTCGAACCGTGGCTGGCGACGCTCAACCGGATCCGCCGCGCCCACCCCGCACTGCAGCAGCTGCGGACCCTGCGTTTCCACCACGTCGACCACGACGCGCTCATCGCGTACTCGAAGGTCGATCCGGTCACCGGGGACGCGGTCCTGGTCGTCGTCAATCTCGATCCGTCGGAGGCGCAGCAGGGCCACGTCCATCTGGACATGCCCGCGATCGGACACGATTGGCACGATCGGATCACGGTGCACGACAAGGTCAGTGGCGAACACTACGAGTGGGGGCAGCGCAACTTCGTCCGCCTCGAACCGTGGCGGGCGTGCGCGCACATCCTGGCGTTGCCGACGGTGCCGCGGGAGCTGCGGGCCCGGCTCGCCGACCGGGAGCACCGCCCGTGAGCGTGTGCCCACCCGACCCGCACGATCTGACTCTCCTCGCCCACGGCGTCCACCACGATCCGCACTCGGTGCTCGGCGCGCACCCGCACCCCGACGGCACCGTCGTGCGGGCGTTGCGGCCGGGCGCGCTGTCGGTGGCGGTGCGGGTCGGCGGCGTCGATCACGAGCTGCACCCGGTCGGGCACGACGTGTTCAGTGCCCTGCTCCCGATCTCCGACCTGCCCGACTACCGTCTCGTCGTCGCCTACCCGCTCGACCACATCGAGGTCACCGCCGACGGCTACCGGTTCTGGCCCACCCTCGGCGAGATCGACCTGCATCTGTTCGCGGAGGGCCGGCACGAACGGCTGTGGGAGGTGCTCGGCGCGCACCCGCGCCGCTACGACACCCCGGACGGTGTCGTGACCGGCACGTCGTTCGCGGTGTGGGCGCCCGCCGCCCGCGGGGTGAGCGTGCTCGGCGACTTCGACCTGTGGGGCGGACGCACGTTCCCGCTGCGCGCCCTCGGCGCGACCGGCGTGTGGGAGGTGTTCGTACCCGACGTCCTCCCCGGCACCCTGTACAAGTTCCGGGTCCACGGCCGCGACGGCGTCGTCCGCGACAAGGCCGATCCGATGGCGTTCGCAACCGAGGTGCCGCCCGCGACCGCGTCGATCGTCGCCGCGTCGACGCACGTCTGGACCGACGGCGAGTGGATCACCGCCCGCGCGCGGCGCGATCCGATCCGAGAGCCGATGAGCATCTACGAGGTGCATCTCGGGTCGTGGCGTCCCGGCCTGTCGTATCGCGAGCTGGCGGACGAGTTGGCGCGCTACGTCATCGAATCCGGGTTCACGCACGTCGAACTGCTGCCCGTCGCCGAACACCCGTACGGCGGCTCGTGGGGCTACCAGGTGACCTCGTACTACGCGCCCACCGCCCGTTTCGGCACCCCCGACGACTTCCGGGCGTTCGTCGACCGCCTGCACCGGGCCGGGATCGGGGTGATCGTCGACTGGGTGCCCGCCCACTTCCCCAAGGACGACTGGGCACTCGCCCGGTTCGACGGTACCGCCCTGTACGAGCACCCTGATCCGCAGCGCGGCGAGCAGCTCGACTGGGGCACCTACGTTTTCGACTACGGGCGCCGCGAGGTCCGCAACTTCCTCGTCGCCAACGCCCTGTTCTGGTTGGACGAGTTCCACATCGACGGGCTGCGCGTCGACGCCGTCGCGTCCATGCTCTACCGCGACTACTCGCGTCCCCCCGGGCAGTGGACACCCAACGTCCACGGCGGACGCGAGAACCTCGAGGCCGTCGCCTTCCTGCAGGAGATGAACGCCACTGTCCACCAGCGCCATCCAGGGGTCGTGACGATTGCCGAGGAGTCCACGGCGTGGCCCGGCGTCACCCGCTCCACCGGTGTCGGAGGCCTCGGCTTCACCATGAAGTGGAACATGGGCTGGATGCACGACACCCTCGGCTACCTCCGCCGCGACCCGATCCACCGCAGCGCCCACCACGACGACATCACGTTCTCGCTCATGTACGCGTGGAACGAGCACTACCTGCTGCCGATCAGTCACGACGAGGTCGTCCACGGCAAGGGCACGCCGTGGTCCCGGATGCCGGGCGACGCCGCCACCAAGGCTGCCGGGGTGCGACTGCTGCTCGCCTACATGTGGGCGCACCCCGGTAAGCAGTTGCTGTTCATGGGGCAGGAGTTCGGGCAGGCGGCCGAATGGTCCGAGCAGTACGGCCTGGACTGGCACGACCTCGAGGATCCGCTCACCGGGGACCTGCACCGCGGCATCCTCGCCCTCGTCGCCGACCTCAACGCCGCCTACCGGTCCGCGCCGGCCCTGTGGACCCTCGACGCCTCCCCCGGCGGCTACTCGTGGATCGACGCCGACGACACCGACCGGAACGTGCTCAGTTTCCTGCGCTACGGCAGCGACGGCTCCGTGGTGGCGTGCCTGTTCAACTTCTCCGGCAGCGTGCACACCGACTACCGGATCGGACTGCCGCAGACCGGAACCTGGTCGGAGATCCTCAACACCGACGCGCGCGACTATCTGGGGACCGGGGCCGGTAACTTCGGGGCCGTGACCGCCCTCGATCTCCCGTGGCACGGACGTCCCGCGTCCGCCGCGGTGACCCTGCCCGCGAACGCGGCGATCTGGCTGAGGCTGCAGCAGTGACGCGACCCTGCCTGCGCGCCGCGGCCCTCACCCTCGCCGCAGCCCTCACCGCCACCGGTTGCGCAACGACCACCGACGGCCGCGCCGTCTCCATCTACGACGACCCGTTCACCGTCGCCGGCCTGCCCGCCCACGACGGCCCCAGCGGCCCCAGAGCCGGTACCCCCGACACCGTCCGCGCCGTCGTCGGCGGCGACGACAGCGCCGTCGACCGGCTCGCCGTCAACGCCATCACCGACATCGAAACCTATTGGGCCGCCGAGTATCCGACGATCTTCAAGGGCACGTTCACACCGGTGTCCGAGCTGATGTCGTGGAATCCCGACGACACCGACGGCCCCCGCTTCTGCGGTATCGGCACCGACGACCTCGTCAACGCCGCCTACTGCACCCGCCAGGACGTCGTCGGCTGGGACCGCACCTATCTGCTGCCGGCCCTGGTCGACGCATTCGGGCCCATGTCCGTCGTCATGGTCCTCGCCCACGAGTACGGGCACGCGATCCAGCAGAAGTCCGGGCTCGTCGGCGACGACGATCCCGGTATCGTCCTCGAACAGCAGGCCGACTGTTTCGCCGGGGCATTCGTCCGGCACGTCGCCGAGGACGACGCCGCCCACTTCACCCTCGACACCGGCGAGGGCCTCAACTCGGTCCTCGCGGCGACGGTCGCCGTCCGCGACACCGAACCCGGCGCCGCCGACTCCGTCCACGGCTCCGCGTTCGAGCGGGTCACCGCCGTGCAGATCGGCTTCACCGACGGCCCTGCCGCCTGTACCGGCATCGACGCCGACGAGATCGCCTCCCGCCGCGCCGACCTGCCGCAGCACTACGAGGGACGCAGCGACGACGGCGAACTTCCCGTCACCGAGGAATCGGTGCGCGCCATCGTCGACTCGTTCGGTGCCGTCTTCGCACTCGCCGACCCTCCGACGCTCGATCTCACCGGTATCGACACCGACTGCGCCGACGCCGACGCCACCGCACCCGTGTCGTACTGTCCCGCCACGAACACGATCGGGGTGGATCTGTCGGCCCTCGTCGAACGCGGACGGCCCGTCTCCGGTACCGACGACGACGCCACCGCACTGGTCAGCGTCGACGTGACCGGCGACTACAGCGCCTATGTGCTGCTCGCATCCCGGTACACGCTCGCGGTGCAGAAGGCCGCCGGAATGCCGCTGTCCGGGCCGCAGACGGCGCTGCGGGCCGCGTGCCTGTCCGGGGCCGTCACCGCCGCTCTCAGCCCCGGCAACCCTCGCGCGGCGGACGTCGCAGCCCGTGTGTGGTTGTCCCCCGGCGACCTCGACGAGGCCATCTCCGGGCTGCTGTCCGACGGCCTCGCCGCCAGCGACGTCGACGGCGTCACCGTACCGAGCGGTTTCTCCCGCGTCGACGCGTTCCGCACCGGTGTCCTGGGCGGGCAGCCGACGTGCGCCGGCCGCTACCGCTGAGAACCTTAGAGCCGGGAAATCAGTAGATCAGTACAGCGCCGACGCGAGCTTGCGGCGGGCGGCGATCACGATCGGCTCCGCCGGATCGAACAGCTCGAACAGTTCGAGCAGCCGGGTCCGGACCCGGGTGCGGTCGTCGCCGGCGGTGCGGCGCACCAGCGCGACGAGCCGGTCGAACGCGGCCTCTGGATGCTGCGAGTACATCTCGGCGTCGGCGGCCGCGAACTGCGCGTCGATGGAGTCCGGCTGCGCCTCCGCGGTGTCGTAGACGTCCTGCGGTAGATCCTGGACGCGGGCGAGGAACGTGACCTGACGCAGCGCCGCCTGCGCCTGCGTGTTGCCGGGCTCGGAATTGAGCACGAGCCGGTAGGCGGCCATCGCGCCCTCGAAGTCGCCCTGTTCGAGCGCGTTCTCGGCCGCGACGAATCGCGGATCCTCCGGCTCGGGTTCGACTGGTCCGGCCGACGGCGGACCGGTCAGCTTGCCGTCGACGGCCTGCTGCAGTGCCGCGATCCATTCCCGCAGCTGCGCCTCCGGCTGCGCGCCCGCGAAGTCGGCGAGCGGCTGTCCGCCGGCGAGCGCGACGACCGTCGGCACCGACTGCACCCCGAACGCCTGCGCGATACCCGGGTTGGCGTCG
Source organism: Prescottella sp. R16 (assembly GCF_030656875.1). Taxonomy (NCBI): domain Bacteria; kingdom Bacillati; phylum Actinomycetota; class Actinomycetes; order Mycobacteriales; family Nocardiaceae; genus Rhodococcus; species Prescottella sp. R16. Next base: position 1,662,602 of record NZ_CP130943.1, on the reverse strand, counting down.
ACGTCGATCTTCGCGAGCACCCAGTTCCCGCCGCCCTCGTGCGCGAGCTTCTCGAGCACCGGGGACAGCTGTTTGCACGGCTCACACCAGGTGGCCCACAGGTCGACGACGACCAGGACCTGCATGGACCGCTCGAGCACCTCGGCCTGGAACGTCGCCTCGGTGACGTCGACGACGGGCGCGAGTCCGGTTCCGCCCGCCGGAGCCGATCCGGCCGGGGCTGCGGGTGCCGGCGGCTGTGTCGCGCGCTCCTTGAGACCGGAGAGATCCACGGCACCGGACATGGCCGCGGCGAGGGCAGAGGACGGGCGAGAACCGGGTCGAGTCACGGAATCAGTGTGTCACGGCCGGCTGCGGGGCGGTGGCAGCACCCGTCGACAGTTCCCCGAGCAGACCCTTGCCAGCGGCCCACTTCTCGAACCACACGGTCATGAACGGCGGCACACTCGACACCATCGCCAGTGCGAGGGTCGTGAAGTTCCACTTCAGGACGCGCGCAGTGACGAACGCGACCAGGATGTAGGCGACGAAGATCGCGCCGTGGACGGGTCCGAAGATCTTCACGCCGATCTCCGGGCCGCTCTCCGGCAGGTACTTGAATGCCATGCCGATGAGCAGGCCGGCCCAGCTGAAGGCTTCCAGAACGGCCACGAAACGGAAACGCTTGGGCCAGGAGCTGAGGTCGAAGATGTTTGCCATGGCCGCCATTGTGCCCGAGAAACTACGACGCCCCGTAGTTGATCCTGGTCACACCAGGCTCGACCACGGGGCGTCGGCTGCCGGTCGGCTGCTCGTTCGAGCTACTTCTTCGGCACCCGCACGATCAGGGCGTCGCCCTGGCCGCCGCCACCGCACAGCGCGGCCGCACCGACACCGCCACCGCGACGCTGCAGCTCGAGCGCGAGGTGCAGCAGGATCCGGGCACCGGACATGCCGAGCGGGTGACCGATCGCGATCGCGCCACCGTTGACATTGACCTTCGCCGGGTCGATGCCCAGTTCACGGGTCGACGCGATACCGACGGCCGCGAACGCCTCGTTGATCTCGACCAGGTCGAGGTCCTTCGGGTCGATGCCCTCGCGGGCGCAGGCCTTGGCGATCGCGTTCGCCGGCTGCGACTGCAGCGTCGAATCGGGGCCGGCGACGACGCCCGCGGCACCGATCTCGGCGATCCACTCGAGCCCGAGCTCCTCGGCCTTCGCCTTGGACATCACGACGACCGCGGCCGCACCGTCGGAGATCTGCGACGCGCTACCGGCGGTGACGGAGCCGTCCTTGCTGAACGACGGACGCAGCTTCGCGAGCGTCTCCGCGGTGGTGTCCGCGCGAATACCCTCGTCGGTGGCGACGACGACCGGCTCACCGCGGCGCTGCGGCACGCTCACCGGCACGACCTCGTCGGCGAACAGGCCGTCCTTCCACGCGCGGGCCGCGTTCTGGTGCGACGCCGCCGAGAACGCGTCCTGCTCCTCGCGGGAGACGAAACGGTCGCCGTGGTTGGCCGACTCGGTCAGGTTGCCCATCGGCTGGTCGGTGAAGATGTCGTACAGGCCGTCGTACGCCATATGGTCACGCATCGTGACGTCGCCGTACTTGAAGCCTTCGCGAGAACGCTCCAGCAGGTGCGGCGACCGCGACATCGACTCCATGCCGCCGGCGACGACGATGTCGAACTCGCCGGCGCGGATCAGCTGGTCGGCCATCGCGATCGCGTTGATGCCCGACAGGCACACCTTGTTGATCGTCAGCGCGGGCACATCCATCGGGATGCCGGCGGCGACAGCGGCCTGACGGGCCGGGATCTGTCCGGCACCCGCGGTGAGCACCTGGCCCATGATGACGTACTCGACCTGTTCGGGAGCGACACCGCCCTTTTCCAGGGCACCCTTGATGGCGATCCCGCCGAGGTCGGAACCCGACAGATCCTTCAGTGCGCCGAGCAGTCGTCCGACCGGGGTACGGGCCCCGGCAACGATCACAGAAGTGGTCAAGATTCCTCCATCGGTCGAGCATGGCCCGGACCCGGTCGCATACCGTGGCCCGGAGAGAACACCACAAACGGTAGCGCTACCGTTTGTGGCATGACACCTTCGTCCCCCACTCCCGCTGCGAACGGACTGTCCTCGCAGCTCGTGACCGCTATCGATCACGTCGGCATCGCCGTCCCGGACCTCGACGCCGCCATCGCCTGGTACAGCAAGCACCTCGGCATGGTCTCCACTCACGAGGAGGTCAACGAGGAGCAGGGTGTCCGCGAAGCCATGCTGTCGGTCGTCGGCTCCCCCGCCGGTGCCCCCGCGATCCAGCTGCTCGCCCCGCTGAACGAGAGCTCCACGATCGCGAAGTTCATCGACCGTAACGGTCCGGGTCAGCAGCAGCTCGCCTACCGGGTCACAGACATCGACGCCATCAGCGCCCAGCTGCGCGCCGACGGTGTCCGCCTGCTGTACGACGCCCCGCGCCGCGGCACCGCGAACTCGCGGATCAACTTCATCCATCCGAAGGATGCCGGCGGTGTCCTGGTCGAGCTGGTCGAGCCGGCTGCCGACGGCGGCCACTGACGCCGACTCGCAACGGACGTCGTCCGATGTGACCGAGTGGGGCCGACGCGCCGGGCCCGGCCCCACTCCACAGGCGTCGTCCCGGCGTCGTCGCCGGTAGATTGGCAGCCATGGCCTACGATCACGACCGCGGCATGCCGTTCACCATCGTCCGCAAGGGATACGACAAGGACGAGGTTCGACGCTATTTCTCCCGTTTCGATGCCGAACTGCGTCTGACGGCGACCGACCGTGACGCTGCTGCCGCACAGGCCCGCGAACTGGCCCTGCAACTCGAGGACGCCCGCGACGAGATCGACGAACTCCGCCGCGACGTCGACCGCCTCTCCGTGCCGCCCACCACCCTCGAGGGGATGAGCGAGCGCATTTCCCGCATGCTCCGTCTCGCCTCCGACGAGGCGTCCGAGGTACGGGCGAAGGCCGAGGCCGAGGCCGCCGAGATGCTCTCCGTCGCCGAACAGGACAGCGCCCGGATGCGCCGCGAGTACGAGACCAAGGTCGCCGAGATCGAGAAACGCCGCGTCGCGCTGGAACGCGAGCACGCCCGCACCATGGAGACGGCGCGGGCCGAGGCCACCCGTATCGTCGACGCCGCCACTGCCGAACGTGATCGGCTCACCACCGAGGCCGAGGCCAAACGCGCCCAGGAGCATCAGGACTTCGAGATCACGATGTCCGAACGTCGCGCGAAAACTCTCTCCGAGATCGAGCAGCGCGAGAACTCCAGCAAGGCCGAAGCGCACCGGCGTGTCAGCGAAGCCACTGCCGAAGCCAATCGACGCGTCGAGCGTGCCACCGAGATCTCCGAACGCAAGATCACCCACGCCAAGGAACTCGCCGAGGAACTGCGGGTCCTTCGCAGCCGAATCCTCGGTCAGCTCAGCGGAATCCGCGATCAGCTCGATTCCGTCCCGGCGATGCTCGCATCCGTCGACAAGGAGGCCGAACTCCTCGACGAGGCCGAGGCTGCCGGTAAGGACGCCGACGTTCCCGCCCGTTCCTGACTGTTACGACCAGCGTCGGGTGATGCCGCGCGTGCGCCGTCCGGCCCAGCATCCGGTGTGCCAGTGCCGACGGTCGTCGGCCCCACCCGGATCGGACGGCCACGCGACGACATGTGCGACGCCGGGACGCACGTCCTGGTCACATCCGGGGCACCGGTACGTCTTCACTGCGCGTGCCCCAGGAATCTGCCGGACGACGTACTCTTCGTCGCCGTAGCCGGCGGGCCCGGATTCGTGCCGTGCCGTCGCGTTCCCGTACGTGGGGCCGTCGACGGACGAGTCGGTACGACGGGGCGTTCTGCGGGGTTGGTTACGACGCGGCACGCCGTCCAGTCTAGGTGTGGCCCTGTCTCAGCTCAGAACAGCCGGAACTCGGTGCTCTCCGTCCCACGGAGTGCCTCGTAGTCGAGGACGAGGCAGCGGATGCCGCGATCGGTGGCGAGGGTCTTGGCCTGCGGCTTGATCTGCTGGGCCGCGAACACACCGGCCACCGGGGCGAGCAGCGGATCCCGGTTGAGCAGCTCGAGGTAGCGGGTGAGCTGTTCGACGCCGTCGATCTCGCCGCGCCGTTTGATCTCGACGGCGACGGTCGCCCCGTCCGCGTCGCGGCACAGCAGGTCGACGGGCCCGATCGCCGTCATGTACTCGCGGCGGATGAGGCTGTATCCCTCTCCCAGCGTTTCGACGTGTTCGGCAAGGAGTTCCTGGAGGTGGGCTTCGACGCCGTCCTTGACCAGACCCGGGTCGACGCCCAATTCATGGCTCGAGTCGTGCTCGATCTCCTCGATGGTGATCCGCAGTTCCTCGCCGGCCTTGTTCGTGACGACCCACAACTGGTTCTCGGACGCCCCTTCCGCCGAACCGTCACCGGCACCGTCGGTGGTTTCGGTGAGCCAGCACGGGGGGCTCATCCAGTTGAGCGGCTTGTAGGCGCGGTCGTCGGCATGGATGCTCACCGATCCGTCCGCTTTGATCAGCAGGAGTCGTCGAGCCATAGGCAGATGGGAGGTCAGACGACCGACGTAGTCGACACGGCAGCGGGCAATCACGAGACGCACTCGGCCCACCCTAGTGGATGGTCCGGGCCGGGCGCTGTTCACCCCGGTTCCCGGTTGCGGTGGGTGCCGGGCCGGTGTGCCCGGACCGGCCCACAGCATGCGGAAATGCCGAAGGCCCCCACCAAGAATGGTGGGGGCCTTCGGTAACGGGTGTTCGGCGGTGTCCTACTCTCCCACACCCTGTCGAGTGCAGTACCATCGGCGCTGGAGGGCTTAGCTTCCGGGTTCGGAATGGGACCGGGCGTTTCCCCTCCGCTATGGCCGCCGTAACTCTATGAAACTGTCACACCCCCTCCGACCCCGCCCGGACCACACCCTCGGGGTGTGGTGGGGATCGGATGGGTATCTGTGTGTTGTTTCAGATACCGCACAGTGGACGCGTAGCTTCTTTGTGGTAAGTCCTCGGCCTATTAGTACCAGTCACCTCCATCCGTTACCGGACTTCCAGTTCTGGCCTATCAACCCGGTGGTCTGCCGGGGGCCTTACCCCCTCGAGGGGGTGAGAAACCTCATCTTGGAACAGGCTTCCCGCTTAGATGCTTTCAGCGGTTATCCCTTCCGAACGTAGCTAACCAGCAGTGCTCCTGGCGGAACAACTGGCACACCAGAGGTTCGTCCGTCCCGGTCCTCTCGTACTAGGGACAGCCTTCCTCAAGTTTCTAACGCGCGCGGCGGATAGAGACCGAACTGTCTCACGACGTTCTAAACCCAGCTCGCGTGCCGCTTTAATGGGCGAACAGCCCAACCCTTGGGACCTACTCCAGCCCCAGGATGCGACGAGCCGACATCGAGGTGCCAAACCATCCCGTCGATATGGACTCTTGGGGAAGATCAGCCTGTTATCCCCGGGGTACCTTTTATCCGTTGAGCGACACCGCTTCCACTTGCCGGTGCCGGATCACTAGTCCCGACTTTCGTCCCTGCTCGACCTGTCAGTCTCACAGTCAAGCTCCCTTGTGCACTTGCACTCGACACCTGATTGCCAACCAGGCTGAGGGAACCTTTGGGCGCCTCCGTTACATTTTGGGAGGCAACCGCCCCAGTTAAACTACCCACCAGGCACTGTCCCTGAACCAGATCATGGTCCGAGGTTAGATGTCCAATACGATCAGAGTGGTATTTCAACAACGACTCCACACACACTGGCGTGCATGCTTCACAGTCTCCCACCTATCCTACACAAACCGAACCGAACACCAATACCAAGCTATAGTGAAGGTCCCGGGGTCTTTTCGTCCTGCCGCGCGTAACGAGCATCTTTACTCGTAATGCAATTTCGCCGAGTCTGTGGTTGAGACAGCAGAGAAGTCGTTACGCCATTCGTGCAGGTCGGAACTTACCCGACAAGGAATTTCGCTACCTTAGGATGGTTATAGTTACCACCGCCGTTTACTGGGGCTTAAATTCTCAGCTTCGCCACCGAAATGGCTAACCGGTCCTCTTAACCTTCCAGCACCGGGCAGGCGTCAGTCCGTATACATCGTCTTACGACTTCGCACGGACCTGTGTTTTTAGTAAACAGTCGCTTCTCTCTGGTCTCTGCGGCCCCACCCAGCTCACGGAGTAAATCCGGTCACCAGACAAGGCCCCCCTTCTCCCGAAGTTACGGGGGCATTTTGCCGAGTTCCTTAACCACAGTTATCTCGATCGCCTTAGTATTCTCTACCTGACCACCTGTGTCGGTTTGGGGTACGGGCCGTGTGAAAGCTCGCTAGAGGCTTTTCTCGGCAGCATAGGATCACTGAATTCGCCTCAATCGGCTACGCATCACGTCTCAGGCGTATGAGTGGCGGATTTGCCTACCACTCGCCCTACACGCTTACACCAGTATTACCACTGACTGGCTCAGCTACCTTCCTGCGTCACCCCATCGCTTGGCTACTACCAGATCGGTTCACGCGCATCCGGCAGGAAAACTCCCGAAGGAGGAAACCCGCTTTCAGGGCGCTTAGCATCACTGATTCACCAGGGGCGCGTCCACACGGGTACGGGAATATCAACCCGTTGTCCATCGACTACGCCTGTCGGCCTCGCCTTAGGTCCCGACTCACCCTGGGCGGATTAACCTGGCCCAGGAACCCTTGGTCATTCGGCGGACGAGTTTCTCACTCGTCTTTCGCTACTCATGCCTGCATTCTCACTCGTGCAGCCTCCACACCTGGATCACTCCGGCGCTTCCCTGGCTGCACGACGCTCCCCTACCCATCCACACCACTGCACACAGCTCCGTAGAACCGCATGGGTGTTGTGTGAATGCCGCGGCTTCGGCGGTGTACTTGAGCCCCGCTACATTGTCGGCGCAGGATCACTTGACCAGTGAGCTATTACGCACTCTTTCAAGGGTGGCTGCTTCTAAGCCAACCTCCTGGTTGTCTTCGCGACCCCACATCCTTTTCCACTTAGTACACGCTTAGGGGCCTTAGCCGGCGATCTGGGCTGTTTCCCTCTCGACTACGAAGCTTATCCCCCGCAGTCTCACTGCCGCGCTCTCACACTCTGGCATTCGGAGTTTGGCTGACGTCAGTAACCTTGTGGGGCCCATCGGCCATCCAGTAGCTCTACCTCCAGAGTGAAACACGCGACGCTGCACCTAAATGCATTTCGGGGAGAACCAGCTATCACGGAGTTTGATTGGCCTTTCACCCCTACCCACAACTCATCCCCTCAGTTTTCAACCTAAGTGGGTTCGGGCCTCCACGACGTCTTACCGTCGCTTCACCCTGGCCATGGGTAGATCACTCCGCTTCGGGTCTAGAACATGCCACTCGACCGCCCTATTCGGACTCGCTTTCGCTACGGCTCCCCCACACGGGTTAACCTCGCGACATGCCGCTAACTCGCAGGCTCATTCTTCAAAAGGCACGCCATCACCCACCCACCGAAGTGGCGCAGGCTCTGACGGATTGTAAGCGCACGGTTTCAGGTACTATTTCACTCCCCTCCCGGGGTACTTTTCACCTTTCCCTCACGGTACTAGTCCGCTATCGGTCACCAGGTAGTATTCAGGCTTATCGGGTGGTCCCGACAGATTCACAGCAGATTTCACGGGCCCGCTGCTACTCGGGAGTCCATCACGACAGTCACCACGTTTTCGTCTACGGGACTCTCACCCTCTACGACAGGCCGTTCCAGACCACTTCGACTAACACGATGATTTCTTACTGTCGGCCGATCCGGCAGAATCGACAAGATGAATCCCACAACCCCACGAATGCAACGCCTGCCGGCTATCACACACCCATGGTTTAGCCTCATCCGCTTTCGCTCGCCACTACTCACGGAATCACATGTTGTTTTCTCTTCCTGTGGGTACTGAGATGTTTCACTTCCCCACGTTCCCTCCACACGCCCTATATATTCAGGCGCGGGTAACCACACATCACTGTGGCTGGGTTTCCCCATTCGGACACCCTCGGATCACAGCTCGGTTGACAGCTCCCCGAGGCTTATCGCAGCCTCCTACGTCCTTCATCGGCTCCTGGTGCCAAGGCATCCACCGTACGCTCTTCATTACTTACAACAAAGATGCTCGCGTCCACTGTGCAGTTCTCAAACAACACACCCTGATCGAACTCCCGCCAGCACCATGACCACCACCGAAGCGATGCGGTCTGCCTGACATCCGAACAGGATCGTTTCTTCCTTCGAGACAACCACTTGCGTGTTCTCTCAGGACCCAACAGTGCGCCGATATATCGTCCACCAGCCGGCCATGTGACCCGCTGAACTGTGAACGAGATTGTCAGTGTTCCACCCATGAGCACCACCGGATTACATGTGAATCCGAAATGGCTCTGCCCTCACCCCGACCCCGACTGTTCGAGGCGGTGTGGGGAGATGCTCCTTAGAAAGGAGGTGATCCAGCCGCACCTTCCGGTACGGCTACCTTGTTACGACTTCGTCCCAATCGCCGATCCCACCTTCGACGGCTCCCTCCCAAGGGTTAGGCCACCGGCTTCGGGTGTTACCGACTTTCATGACGTGACGGGCGGTGTGTACAAGGCCCGGGAACGTATTCACCGCAGCGTTGCTGATCTGCGATTACTAGCGACTCCGACTTCACGGGGTCGAGTTGCAGACCCCGATCCGAACTGAGACCGGCTTTAAGGGATTCGCTCCACCTCACGGTATCGCAGCCCTCTGTACCGGCCATTGTAGCATGTGTGAAGCCCTGGACATAAGGGGCATGATGACTTGACGTCGTCCCCACCTTCCTCCGAGTTGACCCCGGCAGTCTCCTGCGAGTCCCCACCATTACGTGCTGGCAACACAGGACAAGGGTTGCGCTCGTTGCGGGACTTAACCCAACATCTCACGACACGAGCTGACGACAGCCATGCACCACCTGTACACCGACCACAAGGGGGGCCGTATCTCTACGGCTTTCCGGTGTATGTCAAACCCAGGTAAGGTTCTTCGCGTTGCATCGAATTAATCCACATGCTCCGCCGCTTGTGCGGGCCCCCGTCAATTCCTTTGAGTTTTAGCCTTGCGGCCGTACTCCCCAGGCGGGGCGCTTAATGCGTTAGCTACGGCACGGATCCCGTGGAAGGAAACCCACACCTAGCGCCCACCGTTTACGGCGTGGACTACCAGGGTATCTAATCCTGTTCGCTACCCACGCTTTCGCTCCTCAGCGTCAGTTACTGCCCAGAGACCCGCCTTCGCCACCGGTGTTCCTCCTGATATCTGCGCATTTCACCGCTACACCAGGAATTCCAGTCTCCCCTGCAGTACTCAAGTCTGCCCGTATCGCCCGCAAGCTTGGGGTTGAGCCCCAAGTTTTCACGGACGACGCGACAAACCGCCTACGAGCTCTTTACGCCCAGTAATTCCGGACAACGCTCGCACCCTACGTATTACCGCGGCTGCTGGCACGTAGTTGGCCGGTGCTTCTTCTGCAGGTACCGTCACTCTCGCTTCGTCCCTGCTGAAAGAGGTTTACAACCCGAAGGCCGTCATCCCTCACGCGGCGTCGCTGCATCAGGCTTTCGCCCATTGTGCAATATTCCCCACTGCTGCCTCCCGTAGGAGTCTGGGCCGTGTCTCAGTCCCAGTGTGGCCGGTCGCCCTCTCAGGCCGGCTACCCGTCGTCGCCTTGGTAGGCCATTACCCCACCAACAAGCTGATAGGCCGCGGGCCCATCCTGCACCAGTAAACCTTTCCAACCCCCACCATGCGGCAGGAGCTCCTATCCGGTATTAGACCCAGTTTCCCAAGCTTATCCCAGAGTGCAGGGCAGATCACCCACGTGTTACTCACCCGTTCGCCGCTCGTGTACCCCGAAGGGCCTTACCGCTCGACTTGCATGTGTTAAGCACGCCGCCAGCGTTCGTCCTGAGCCAGGATCAAACTCTCCGTTGAAGACTCACGATTGGAGGCCGAAACCTCAATCAGTCATAGACATCGAGTCAAATCACTAGCAAATAAACTCAAACTAGCTGTTTCGGTCGACCCTCCCAGACGGAAGAATGAAAGAATCGACACATACCCACCCCATCCGAAACAGACGGGGCAGAGTACCAAAATTGGCACTGACATTCATCGACACACTGTTGAGTTCTCAAAGAACACGCACACACCATCACCAGAAACACTCGGCTTCTCGTTCCGGGGCAACCGTTCCAGCTTATCCCGTCCGGCTCCCGAGCGCAAACTCGGTCACCCTTCCGGGCCACCCGGACGCAGTACAACCACCCTACACGAAGCAGGGAAGCACACTTCCGGATGCGTCAGGCGCTCCCCGTACAACCTCGTTTTCCCTCGCTGACCAGTGAAGATCGCGTCCGGGTCGGTGTCCGTGTCGCTCTGACCTGGAATAAGTTACGCGAACCCACCACAGAACACCAAATCGCCAGGTCACAGCCGGAAAATGCGGCCCGTCAGTCCTGTACGCGACGGATGTCGCCACCCAACCCGGACAGGTCCTCGACGAAACGGGGGTAGCCACGGTCGATGTGGAAGACGTCGTGCACTTCGGTGACCCCGTCTGCGACGAGCCCGGCGAGGACCAGGCCGGCGCCGGCACGGATGTCGGACGACCACACCGGCGCGCTCGACAGTTCGGCGACACCACGGACGACTGCGTGGTGTCCGTCTGTACGCGCGTCGGCACCGAGTCGGATCATTTCCTCGACGAAACGGAAGCGCGCTTCGAAGACGTTCTCGGTGATCATCGAGGTGCCCTCGGCGACCGCGGCCAGACCGATGGCCATCGGCTGTAGGTCCGTCGGGAAGCCCGGGTATGGAAGCGTCGCAAAGTTCACCGCTTGCGGTCGACCGTCCTGCTCGACGCGAAAGCCGTTCGGTTCGAGGGTGATTCGAGATCCGGCAGTGCGCAACTTGTCGAGAACCAGGGTGAGGTGCTTCGGGTTGACGCCGCGGACCGTCACGTCACCGCGCGTCATCGCGGCCGCGATCCCCCAGGTCGCCGCGACGATCCGGTCGCCGATCACGCGGTGCGACGTCGGTTCCAACCGCTCGACACCACGAATCGTGAGTGTGTTCGTCCCGGCGCCGGAGATCTTGGCGCCCATTCGATTCAGCATCGTGCAGAGATCGACGATCTCCGGCTCCCGGGCGGCGTTGTCGATGACGGTCTCCCCCACCGCGAGCACCGCCGCCATGAGGATGTTCTCGGTGGCGCCCACCGAGGGGAAGGCCAACCGGATGTTGGCGCCGTGCAGATCGTCCGCCTCCGCCACGACGCATCCGTGCTCGATCTCACTGCGGGCACCGAGCAGGCGCAGTCCGGACTGATGCATGTCGAGTGGACGTGATCCGATCGCGTCACCGCCGGGCAACGCCACGACCGCTTTCCGGCATCGCGCCACCAACGGACCCAGCACACACACCGACGCCCGGAACTGCCGGACAGCCTCGAAATCCGCGTGGTACTTGGGGCGGGCCGGCGTGGTGATCGTCGCGATGTCCCCGTCGAGGACCACTTCGCAGCCGAGGCCTCGCAGGACGTCGGCCATCAACGGCACGTCGAGGATGTCGGGGCAGTTGCTGATCACCGTCGTGCCCTCGGCCAACAGAGCCGCCGCCATCAGTTTCAGGACGCTGTTCTTCGCCCCACCTACCGATACCGCACCGACGAGTCGGTTTCCACCGGCGACAAGAAAGCGTTCACTCACAAGGGCACAGCCTAGCCACGAGATCGTGCGGCCCGCTGAGCGGTACCGTGGCGCCATGGCTGTGCATCTCACTCGGATCTATACCCGTACCGGCGACGACGGAACCACCGGACTCAGCGACTTCTCGCGCGTGTCGAAGAACGATCCGCGTCTGGTCGCGTACGCGGACTGCGACGAAACCAACGCGAGTATCGGCGTCGCGCTGGCCCTGGGAAACCCGTCCGAGGAGATCGTCGACGTCCTCCGGCAGGTCCAGAACGATCTGTTCGATGCCGGCGCCGACCTTTCCACCCCGGTCGTGGCCGATCCCAAGTATCCGCCGCTGCGCGTCACCCAGGACTACATCGACCGCCTCGAACGCTGGTGCGACACGTTCAACGAACGTCTCGAGCCGCTGAACTCGTTCATCCTGCCCGGCGGCACCCCCCTCGCCGCGCTCCTGCACACGTCCCGCACCGTCGCCCGCCGCGCCGAACGTGCCGCGTGGGCAGCCGTCGACGCGAGCCCGGAGAACACCAACGCGCTGCCTGCCAAGTACCTCAACAGACTGTCCGATCTGCTGTTCATCCTCGGTCGCGTCGCGAACCCCGGCGGTGACGTGCTGTGGGCGCCGGGTGCCGGGCGCACGGACTGACCGGAGCCGGGAACGACGAAAGGGAGGCCGAATCGGCCTCCCTTTTTCCATTCCACCCGAGCTCACACGCTCCCGAGGTCACGCAGTGGGGCGTCCCCGCATCGACCGACCCGACGGCCGCGATTCCACCCACGACAGGAACGCCGTCAGCGCACCCCGGTCGAGCGCGATCTCGTACGTGCGGTCACCGTCGATGACGTCGAGGATCACGATCTCGTCGGTCATGATGTCGTACTCGTCGCCCACCGGTCCCCGGCGCGCACCGACCTCGATGCCCTGCCGGTTCATCCGCGTATCCGGTCCGGGCCGCAGACTCGACAGCTTGTAGAACACGAGTGCGCTCTCGCCGTACCGGACCACACCGTGTCGCCAACCGCTGCCGCCTTCCGCCGGCGTCACCCGCAGGATCGCCGCCGTGCCACCGCGACGGAGCATCGTCAGCCGATACACGAGAGCCGCGACGGAGGCCGCGAGCAGCACCACCAGAATGATGAGAACAACCATCCCGATCGTCACTGCTCGTCGGCTCCCGTCGCGGCTCGTCGTGAACTGACTACCTAGGCGCGCTCGACCGCACGCAGGCGGCCCTTCGCGGCCGTGACGGCAACGACGTCGTCGCTCTCCTCGGCCAGAACGACCTTGGCAGCATCCACGTCGATGTCCTGCGCCAGGTCGGCCGACTCGGCGAGGATCGTCACCGTGGTAGCGGTCACCGAGAGGAAACCACCGTGCACGGCGGCGACGACACGCTCACCGTCGACGGTCGTGATCGCGACGACGCCACCCTCGACGAGCTGGCCGAGGACCGGCTCGTGCCCGGGCATGATGCCGATCTCGCCCTCGGTCGTCTGCGCGCTGACCAGCGTCGCCGATCCCGACCAGAGACGCTGCTCGACGGCAACGAGTTCAACGGTCATCTCAGCCATGTCGGCCTACTTCCCGGCGATCTTCTTGGCAGCGGCCTCGACGTCGTCGAGCCCACCGCAGCTGTTGAACGCCTGCTCCGGCAGGTGATCGAACTCGCCCTTGCAGACGCGGTCGAACGCCTCGATGGTGTCGCGCAGCGGCACGACCGAGCCGGGCTCACCGGTGAACTTCTCGGCGACGATGAAGTTCTGGCCGAGGAACTTCTGGATACGGCGGGCGCGGCCGACGAGGACCTTGTCCTCCTCGGAGAGCTCGTCCATACCGAGAATGGCGATGATGTCCTGCAGTTCCTTGTACTTCTGCAGGATCCGCTTGACCTCGTTGGCGACGCGGAAGTGCTCGGCACCGACGATGCCGGGCTCCAGGATGCGCGAGGTCGACGTCAGCGGGTCCACAGCGGGGTAGATACCCATCTGCGAAATCGGACGCGAGAGCTCGGTGGTCGCATCGAGGTGCGCGAACGTGGTGGCCGGCGCCGGGTCGGTGTAGTCGTCGGCGGGGACGTAGATCGCCTGCAGCGAGGTGATCGAGCGGCCACGGGTCGAGGTGATGCGCTCCTGGAGCTCACCCATCTCGTCCGCCAGCGTGGGCTGGTAACCGACGGCCGACGGCATACGACCCAGCAGGGTCGAAACCTCGGAACCGGCCTGGGTGAACCGGAAGATGTTGTCGATGAACAGCAGGACGTCCTGGCCCTGGACATCGCGGAAGTACTCCGCCATGGTCAGCGCGGACAGGGCGACACGCATACGCGTTCCCGGCGGCTCGTCCATCTGGCCGAAGACGAGGGCGGTGTCCTGGAGGACGCCCATCTCCTCCATCTCCAGCTTCAGGTCGGTGCCCTCACGGGTGCGCTCACCGACGCCGGCGAACACCGACGTACCGGAGAACTCACGCGCGATACGGGTGATCATCTCCTGGATCAGAACGGTCTTGCCGACGCCGGCACCACCGAACAGACCGATCTTGCCGCCCTTGACGTACGGGGTCAGCAGGTCGATGACCTTGATGCCGGTCTCGAGGATCTCGGTCTTGCCCTCGAGCTGGTCGAAGGCCGGCGGCTTGCGGTGGATGCTCCACTGCTCGCCGTCACGACCGGTGCCCGGAGCGTCGAGGCAGTCACCCAGGGCGTTGAACACGTGGCCCTTGACGACGTCACCGACGGGAACCGAGATCGAGCGACCCGAGTCGACGACTGCCGCGCCACGGACCAGGCCGTCGGTGGGCTGCATCGAGACGGTGCGCACCAGGTTGTCACCCAGGTGCTGGGCAACCTCGAGGGTCAGCGTCTTGGCCACGGACGCGAGGGTGATCTCGGCGTGCAGGGCGTTGAACAGGGCGGGAACGGCACCACGCGGGAACTCGACATCCACGACGGGGCCGATGACACGCACGACGCGGCCGGCGAGTGCCGACGCCGCACCGGCGTTGCTATCGGTTACTGCTGCGGTCATGTGCTTTTAGTCACTTCCTGCACTCGATGCGAGTGCGTCAACGCCGCCGACGATCTCGCTGATTTCCTGGGTGATCTGAGCCTGGCGGGCCTGGTTCGCCTGCCGGCTCAGGGTGTTGGCCAACTCCGTCGCGTTGTCGGTGGCCGCCTTCATGGCGGTACGACGAGCGGCGGACTCCGAGGCAGCGGAGTCCAGCAGCGCGGCGAAGATCCGCGTGCTGACGTACTTCGGCAGCAGGGCCGCCAGCAGCGTGGACGCCTCGGGCTCGAAGTTGTACACCGCGGTCGGGCCGTTCTGGCCCTCGTGCCGGCCGTCGGTGAGGATGTCGTCACCGAGATCTATGTGATCGTCGGTGTAGTCCACCTCGAGCGGCGCCATGCGGCGGACCTCGGGGGACTGCGTCAGCATCGACACGAAACGGGTGTAGACGAGGTGGAGCTCGTCGACGCCTTCGACCGTGCCTTCACCGTTCGCCGCATCGACCTCGGTACCGGACCCGGCCATGAACAGCTCGACCAGGTGACGGCTCGCCGTCGCGGCGTCCGCGTAACCCGGCTCCTGGGAGAAGCCCGTCCACGCTCCGCCGACCGAACGGCCACGGAAGGTGTAGTAGGCCAGGCCCTTGGCACCGAGCACGTAGACGATCGGCTCCTTGCCCTCGGAACGGAGGAGCTGCAGCAGCTCCTCCGTCTCCTTGAGGACGTTGGAGTTGTAGCCGCCGCACATACCGCGGTCACTGGTCACGACCAGGACAGCGGCGCGCTTCGGGTTCGCACGCTCGTTGAGCAGCGGGTGGTCGAGCGACGCCGACGCACTGGCCAGCTCGGTGAGGACCTTCGTGATCTCCTCGGCGTACGGCTTGGACGCCGCAACACGCGCCTGCGCCTTGGTGATCCGCGAGGTCGCGATCAGTTCCTGCGCCTTGGTGATCTTCTTGGTCGAGTTGGTCGCTTTGATGCGAGAACGCAGTTCGCGAATGCTTGCCATCTACCGATCACTCTCCCTTCGAGTCACGCTGAGTCATGAGGACCACACTCACTTGCTGACAGTGGTGCGCTTGACGGTGACCTTCTCCTGGCCGACCGCGGCGGCGTCCAGAGCCTCGGCCTCGGCCTCGTTGACGACACGCTTGCCGTCCGAGGTGAGGAAGCCGGCCTTGAACTTGTCGGTGGCGGCGAACAGCGTCGTGATCGACGCGTCGTCCAGCGCCTTACCGCCCTTGATCTGCTCGTACACGGAAGCCGCGTTACGGTGCAGATCGTCGAGGAGCTCGGCCTCGAAGCGGCGGACGTCGTCCACCGGAACCGAGTCGAACACGCCTTCACCGGCGAGGTAGATCGAGACGATCTGATCCTCGACCGCGATCGGCGAGTACTGGTCCTGCTTGAGCAGCTCGACCAGACGCTGACCACGCTCGAGCTGCGCCTTCGACGCGGCGTCGAGGTCCGAGGCGAAGGCCGAGAAGGCTTCGAGCTCACGGAACTGGGCCAGCTCCAGACGCAGCGAACCGGACACCTTCTTCATGCCCTTGGTCTGCGCGGCGCCACCGACTCGGGACACCGAGATACCGACGTTGATCGCCGGGCGGATGCCCTTGTTGAACAGGTCGGACTCGAGGAAGACCTGGCCGTCGGTGATGGAGATGACGTTGGTCGGAATGTACGCCGAGACGTCGTTGGCCTTGGTCTCGACGATCGGCAGTGCCGTCAGCGAGCCGCCACCGAGCTCGTCGGACAGCTTCGCCGAACGCTCCAGCAGACGCGAGTGCAGGTAGAAGACGTCACCCGGGTAGGCCTCACGTCCCGGCGGGCGACGCAGCAGCAGCGAGATGGCGCGGTACGCCTCGGCCTGCTTGGTCAGGTCGTCGAACACGATGAGGACGTGCTTGCCCTGGTACATCCAGTGCTGGCCGATAGCGGAACCGGTGTAGGGCGCGAGCCACTTGAAGCCGGCCGAATCCGATGCCGGGGCAGCGACGATGGTGGTGTACTCCATCGCGCCCTGCTCCTCGAGAGCAGCCTTGACGCCCGCGATGGTCGAGCCCTTCTGGCCGATCGCGACGTAGATGCAGCGAACCTGCTGCTTCGGGTCGCCGGTCGCCCAGTTCGCCTTCTGGTTCAGGATGGCGTCCACGCAAACCGCGGTCTTGCCGGTCTTGCGGTCACCGATGACGAGCTGACGCTGGCCGCGGCCGATCGGGGTCATGGCGTCGATGGCCTTGATGCCGGTCTGCAGCGGCTCCTCGACGGGCTGACGCTCGAGCACCGTGGCGGCCTGCAGCTCGAGAGCGCGGGTCTCGGTGGTCTCGATGTCGCCGAGGCCATCGATCGGACGGCCCAGCGGGTCCACGACGCGGCCCAGGTAGCCGTCGCCGACCGGCACCGACAGAACGTCGCCGGTCCGCTTGACTTCCTGGCCCTCTTCGATGTGCTCGTAGTCACCCAGGATGACGGCGCCGATCTCGGTCGCCTCCAGGTTCAGGGCCACACCGAGCACTCCGCCCGGGAACTCCAGCAGCTCGTTGGCCATCGCCGACGGCAGGCCGGTGATGTGAGCAATGCCGTCGCTGGTGTCGGACACCACGCCGACCTCCTCGCGGGAGGCCTCCGGTGAGTAGCTCGCGGTGTAGTTCTCGATCGCGCTACGGATCTCGTCGGAGGAGATCGTCAGCTCCGCCATGTTTTTCCTGCTCTCGGTATCTGGTCTTCGAAAAGATCGGGAGTATGTGTTCGGTCGTCGGCTACTTGAAGGTCTTGCGCAGGGCAGCGAGGCGACCGGCCGCGCTCCCGTCGATGACCTCGTGGCCAACCCGCACGACCATGCCGGCGAGGAGATCGGGCTCGATCTCCAAGTGCACGGTGACGGGCTTTCCGTAGGTGCGAGTGAGCGTCGCGGTGAGCCGGTCGACCTGCTCGCTCGACAGCGCCGAAGCACTGCGGACGTGAGCGACAGCCTTGTCTCGCTGAGCCGCGGCCAGTGTCGACAGCTCGTCGAACGCATCCGCCGGGGCACCCTTCAGGCGTCCGACAGCCTGGACGGCCAGGGCCTCCGTGATCGCGGTGACCTTGCCGTACAGCAGCTTCGACAGCAGCTCACGCACACCGGCGGCCGGCATCGAACGATCCGACAGGACCTGCTCCAGCTGCGGGTTGCCGGCAACGATGCGACCGAGGCGGAAGAGCTCGTCCTCGACCGCGTCGCTCTGGTTCTGGTCGGCCGCAGCCCGAAGCAGGGACTCACGTCCGAGCGTGACCAGGGAGTTCAGCAGGTCTGCCGAGGACGACCAGTCCTGGCCCGCGGCGGCCTCGAGGGCCGTCAGCGCCTCGGCGCCGACCTTCCCCGAGAACACACCGCGGACCAGGGACTGACGACCAGCGGCAGGTGAGGAAGTGTCGGCGAGCGCACTGCGGAGAGTGCGCTGGCCGTCGAGCACCTCGACCACCGAGAACAGCTCGGATCCGGCCTGCGCCGCAGCCGCGGTGGCCGCGCCGGGGGAAACGGAATCCAACGCCGCGGTGAGCGCAGCACGGGTCTGCGTCAGGGCTTCACGGCTCGCTGCGTACATGGTGCTCACTTTCCTGCTGCGGAATCGGCGCTGACAGCGTCCAGCTCGTTGAGGAAGCGATCGATCGTTCCGGCGCGCTTGACGTCGTCGGCGAGCGACTCTCCGATGACCTTCTCGGCCAGGTCGACCGCGGTCTTACCGAGGTCGGACCGCAGCTCGGTCACGATCTGCTGACGCTGAGCTGCCAGCTGACTGTGACCGGCGGCGACGATACGGTCGCTCTCCTCCTGAGCCTGCGCCTTCATCTCGGCGATGATCTGCTGGCCCTGAGTGCGTGCGTCCTCGCGTATCTTCGCGGCCTCGGAACGAGCTTCGGCGAGCTGCGCACGGTACTGCTCCAGCGCTGCCTGAGCCTCGTCCTGCGCTGCCTCGGCACGCGCTAGACCGCCCTCGATCTTCTCGGTGCGCTCGTCGAGTACCCGCTGCGCCATAGGGAGAACGAATTTCCAGAAGACGAACGCGACGACAGCCAGGGCGACGATCGACCAGACAATGTCGTATACCGCAGGGATGAGCGGATTCTGCTCTTCAGCTGCGAGTAGTTCGATAGTTGCTGCTGCCATGACGATGTCTTAGAAAATGAAGCCGGCAACGAGGCCGATCAGGGCGAGGGCCTCGGTGAAGGCGATACCGAGGAACATGGTGGTCCGGATCTGGCCGGCCATCTCGGGCTGGCGAGCCATGCTCTCCATTGCCTTGCCGACGAGGATACCGATGCCGATGCCGGGGCCGATCGCGGCGAGACCGAAGCCGATGGCACCGTATCCCTTGACCGTGTTGGTGGTCTCGACGGCTTCCTGTGCCAGGTACGCGAGGCTCATGTTGGTATTTCCCTTTCGTTTGGCCACGCCCGGGGTCGGTGCGGGGCTCAGTTCTCGGTGGAGCCGGCTCGGGGAACCGGCCGGTCGAAAGTGGTCTAGTGCGAATCCGCGTGCAGCGACGTCTCGATGTAGACCGCGGTCAGCAGCGCGAAGACGTAGGCCTGCAGGAAGATCACAAGCAGTTCGAAGAAGGTGAAGGCGACGGCCGCCGCGACGGAGGCGACGCCGAACACCGCGGTGAAGTTCCCGGCCTCGAAGAAGAAGTACCAGGCCGACCCGAAGAACAGCACCAGCAGGATGTGACCCGCGAGCATGTTCGCCATGAGACGGACCATCAACGTGAACGGGCGGAGAATGAAGGTCGAGATGAACTCGATCGGGATCAGCAGGACGTGCAGGGCCGGCGGCACGTTGGGAACCACGATGCTGCTCTTGAAGTACTTGAAGAATCCGTACTTCTTGATACCGACATAGAGGAACGTCACCCACGCGAAGAGCGCCAGCACCATCGGCATCGCGATTCGACCGTTGGACGAGATGTTCATGAACGGGACGATGGCCGAGAAGTTCGTCGCGACGACCGCGAAGAAGATCGTGGCGATCACCGGCAGGAACCGGCGGCCCTGTTCCTTGCCCAGGATCTCTTCCGCAATATTGATGCGCACGAAGTCGATAGCCAGCTCGGCGACGTTCTGGACGCCCCGCGGCACGAACTTGGGGCTCCGGAGCGCCACCACGAAGAACAGCAGCAGCACGGCGCACATGATCAGCCGGAGCATGACCAGTCGATCGATTTCGAACGGGGTGCCACCGAACAGAATGGCAGGCGGGTTGAAGTCGGCCAGGGTCGGCGGTGTGTAACCCTCAGCCGTGAATGTGACGCTCAGCGGTCTCTCCCGTAGTCGGTCCGCAGTCGGTGACGACCTGCGGTTCGATCGGACAGTGGTGTTTCGATCGGACGGTGATGATCTACTACCTGACGAGATCGACCTCGCGAATCGCCAGCTTCCTCCCGAGGGACTAGCTGTCGGCGTCGGTTCTCGTCGACTCGGCGGCTGCGCGGAGCTTCCGCCTGCAAATCACAGGGGCGATGATCCCACATCGGAACCTCGCCTGGTTGTGCTCGCTTGGACGGAACTTTATCAAGACATCTACGACAGTGCGTAGATGGGGGGGTACGAGTAGGTGAGCTCCGCCATCCTCCACTACCCGCTGTCGTACTACACCCCGCGTTCCTGGGCGTTCTCGCCGCTTTCCGGCGTCGTGGCGGCGGGTTCCACGTACAGCATCTTGCTTCCCATCACTCCCCAGGTCTCGGCACCCAGCACGAGCACCAGCGCCCCGATCATCACCGTGACGAGCACCGGTCGACTGTAGAAGTCGAGCGGATTGAGCAGACCGAGCACGATCAGCATGATCACCATCTTGATCAGCCAGCCGCCCAACAAGATCGCGGCCGCGGTGAGAGACGGCAACTTCGCGGTGGCAAGGACCGTGAGCGCGGTGACGAGGATGAATCCCCCGCCGACGGCGGCACCGATCAGTGCACCCCACACGCCCGGAAGGCCCGCGGCGATACCACCGATCACCACACCGACCACGGCCAGCGCGACGAGGCCGAGGGCCCCGAATCGAACCGCACGTCGCAACGCAGCGGTGGAACCACCCGGAACGGATGTGGTCATAGCGGAATCCGAATCTGTGGACGTCACGACATCCAAGGGTAACGGACACGGAATCGGCCCTCCGGAACTCCCGGTCGGATCACCCGCCGCGGCGTGCACGCCCCTGCTGGGTGCGCAGGGCCGGCACTGCCGTGACCACCAGCGCGAACACCAGGCCACCGGCGACGAGGAGCACCACGACGCGCCGATCCATGACGGCGGATCCGACGGCGCCGAACGCGAGCACCGCGACCCACAGATAGATCAGGAGCACGACCCGCCGGTGCGAATGTCCGATCTGCAGCAACCGGTGATGCAGGTGCATCTTGTCCGGACTGAACGGGCTCACCCCGGCTCGCGTCCGGCGCACGATCGCGAGCAACAGATCGAGAATCGGAATGAACATCACCGCACACACGAGCAGAACCGGGGACAGCAGACCCATCAGGTCACGGGACCCGTACGCGCTCGGACTGATCCGCCCCGACGCACTCGTCGACACCGCGGCCAGCGTCAGCCCGATCAGCATCGACCCCGAATCGCCCATGAAAATCCGGGCCGGCTGGAAATTGTGCGGCAGAAAGCCCAGGCAGGCACCGGCCAGTGCGGCCGCGATCATCGCGGGCGGGTAGGCGTTCACGTCGCCGCCCTGATCGTGCAACAGACCGACCGAGAACGCGCAGATCGCGAGCGACGCGATCAGTCCCAGTCCGGCCGCGAGACCGTCGAGTCCGTCGACGAAGTTCATCGCGTTGATCGTCACCACCGCGACCGCGACGGTGACGAGCCCGGCCTGCAACTGGTCGAGGATCACGGTCGTGCCGTCGAAGGGCTGATAGATGATGTACCAGCTCAGTCCCATCACGACCAGGATCCCGGACGCGGTGACCTGACCGACGAACTTGGTGAGGGCGTCGAGGCCCCAGCGGTCGTCGACGAAGCCGACCAGCACGATCACAGCACCGGCGACCAGCACGGCGTTGATGTCGTCGGAGAACTCGAAGCCCCGGGTCAGGGCCGGCAGCTGGCCGGCGAACAGCAGCGCGACGAGCATGCCGACGTACATGCCGACGCCGCCGAGTCGCGGGATCGGCTCCACGTGCACGTCCCGATCGCGGGGAATCGCCACCGCGCCGAACCGGATGGCGCACCACCGAACCAGACCGGTACCGAGATAGGTGACCACCGCCGCGGTGAGCAGCACCAGCAGCAGTTCACGCAGCGGCACACCCGCGCCGTTACCGGACTGGGCGAGGGCCAGCACGGTCAGCGGCCCTCAGCCAACAGGCTCTCGGCCGGCACCCCGAGCACGTCGGCGACGTCCCCGGTCGCCACGGCGCCCTCGCGCAGGATTCGCGGCTCGTCGCCGGTGAGGTCGACGATCGTCGACGCGACCGCATGCGTCGCGGTGCCACCGTCGAGGTACACGCTCGCCGCACCGCCGAGCTGGTCGCGGGCCTCGTCGACGGTCGTGGCGGGCGGGCGTCCCGAGACGTTGGCGCTCGAGACCGCCATCGGCCCGATCTCGCGGAGCAGTTCGAGGGCGACGGGATGCAGCGGCATCCGCAACATCACGGTGCCGCGGCTGTCCCCGAGATCCCACGCGAGCGACGGCGCCTGCTGCACCACGACACTCAGACCGCCCGGCCAGAACGCCTTGATCAGGTCACGTGCCTGCGGGCGCACCGAGTAGACGAGGCCGTCGATCGTGTTCCACGATCCGACGAGGACCGGGACCGGCATGTCGCGGCCGCGACCCTTGGCACGCAGGAGGCTCGCGACGGCGTCACCGTCGAACGCGTCGGCGCCCAGTCCGTACACCGTGTCGGTGGGGAGGACGACGAGGCGACCGGCCTTGAGTGCGTTCTTGGCCGCGGTCAGTCCGGCTTCACGGTTGCCGGGGTCCTTGCAGTCGTAGACAGTGCTCACATCCTCATCCTTTCACTCGCCGCACGACAGCTTTCATCGCGCCGCCTCGACCTCCGTCGCGACGCGCTGCGCGACGACGAACCGGGGTCGGCCCGCGAGATCCGGACGTTCGGCGACGTTACCGAAGACGCGGCGCGCGCGGAACAGCTCCGCGACCTGTCCCCCGTTGGTGTCGTCGTGTTCGACGCCGACGACGCCGCCGATCCGCAGCCACCGGGCGATGTTGTTGATCATCGGTTTGACGACGGACAGCCCGTCGGGTCCCCCGAACAGTGCGGTGTGCGGATCGTGGTCGGCCACTTCGGGTTCGAGGACCGCGTCCTCGGGAATGTAGGGCGGGTTGGAGACGACGAGGTCGACGCCGCCTTCGAGTTCGGTGAGCAGCGCCCGATCGGTGACGTCGCCCTGTACGAGCCGGATCGGGGTGTCACCGGCGTCCCGTCGCAGGTCGGCGTTCCGCCGCGCCCACGCGAGCGCACTCGGTTCGCGTTCGACCGCGTGCACGACGGCGTTCGGACGGGCCTGGGCGATCGCGAGGGCGAGAGCGCCGCTGCCGGTGCACAGGTCCAGAACCACCGGCGAGCGTGCCCCGAGCCGGTCGAGGTAGTCCAGCGCCCATTCGAGCAGGAGTTCGGTCTCGGGCCGGGGCACGAACACCCCGGGCCCGACGACCAGGTCGAGTCTGCCGAGCGATGCGGTTCCGGTGATGTGCTGCAACGGAATTCGCTGCGCCCGTCGCGACACGAGGGCCCGGTACTCCTCGACGACCTCGGGGTCGACGAGCGGGACCAGACCGAGCCGGGTGCGTTCGACACCGAGCAGATGCGCGGCGAGAAGTTCCGCGTCGACCCGCGCCGACGCCACCCCCGCCCGTTCGAGTTCGCCGGCCGCCTCGATGATCGCGAGGCGCAGCGGCTGTCGGCTCACCGGTTCACTCCGCAGCGAGACGCGCGTCGCGGTCGGCCTGACCGAGCGCATCGAGGAGCGCACCCATCTCGCCGTCGAGGACGGCGTCGAGGTTGTGCGCCTTGAAACCGATGCGGTGGTCGGTGATCCGGTTCTCCGGGAAGTTGTAGGTGCGGATGCGCTCGGAGCGGTCGACCGTGCGGATCTGGTTCTGCCGTCCGGCTGCTGCCTCGGCGTCCGCGGCCTCCTCCGCCGCCGCCTGCAACCGCGCCGCGAGCACCTGCATCGCGCGGGCTTTGTTCTGCAGCTGCGAACGCTCGTTCTGGCACGTGACGACGATGCCGGTCGGTAGGTGGGTGAGCCGGACCGCGGAGTCGGTGGTGTTGACGCCCTGCCCGCCCTTGCCGGACGACCGGTAGACGTCGACACGCAGATCCGACTCGTCGATCTGCACCTCCTCGATCTCCTCCGGCTCCGGGTAGACGAGCACACCGGCAGCCGACGTGTGGACGCGTCCCTGCGATTCGGTCACCGGGACTCGCTGGACGCGGTGCACGCCGCCCTCGAACTTCAGCCGCGCCCAGACACCGTCCCGGGCATCGCCCTTCGACTTGATCGAAATGGTGGCGTCCTTGTAGCCACCGAGGTCGGAGACGGTGGCGTCGAGGACCTCCACCCGCCAGCCGGCGTGCTCGGCGTACCGGACGTACATGCGGGCCAGGTCGGACGCGAACAGTGCCGACTCCTCGCCGCCCTCACCGGACTTGAGTTCGAGCACGACGTCGTCGCCGTCGTGCGGATCGCGCGGCGCCAGCAGGTCGGTGAGCGTCTTGTCGAGTTCGTCGACGGTCTCCTCGAGGGCCGGGACCTCCGAGGCGAATGCGGCATCGTCCGCCGCCAGTTCCCGGGCGGCCTCGAGATCCTCGCGGGCGGCCTGGAGCTTGGTGTACGTCGCCATGACGGGGGCGAGCTCGGCGAACCGTTTGCCCGCCTTGCGGGCCGCGGCCGCATCGTTGTGCAACGCCGGATCGGCGAGCTGCTGCTCGAGACCCGCATACTCGGCCAGGATGTCGTCGATCGCCGACGGCTGCGTCGTCCCTGCCATGGTTGGCTCCTGCTCTCCGCGTTTCGCGCACTTGTCGATGTGAATCTGCCCCACGGGCCGCGAAAAGTGCGCACAACGCGGGAAGGGGCGGGACAGCAGTGGTACCGGAAAACGGCCGACGCCCGGCCTGCGAGTGCAGGACCGGGCGTCGGCAGGGCAGCTACTGCTCGGCAGCGGCCTTCTTCGGGGCACGCTTGCCGTAGCGAGCCTCGAAGCGGGCAACGCGTCCGCCCGTGTCGAGGATCTTCTGCTTGCCCGTGTAGAACGGGTGGCACTGCGAGCAGACCTCGACGGTGATACGTCCGCTGGCCGCGGTGCTGTGGGTCTCGAACGTGTTGCCGCAACCGCACACGACGGTGGTTGCAACGTATTCGGGGTGGATTCCAGCCTTCATGGTGTCCCTTTCGATGGTCGCCGGGTCGGCCTCGCCGTTCGAGGTCGTGAACCGGAACCGGACATTGTTGTCACGCGGTCGAACATTTTGCCAGATCGACGACGCGTTCTCCTAAACAGTCCGGCCGACGAGATGATTCCCGCCGGCCGGACGGCCGGATGTCAGTCCTCGAGTGCCCCGGGCGCGGTCTTGGCGACCTGCATGAGGAACTCGACGTTGCTCTTGGACTTCTTGAGCCGGTCGACGAGCAGGTCGATCGCCTGGTGCGTGTCCAGACCGGACAGGACGCGCCGCAGCTTGTGCACGACGGCGAACTCGTCCGGGCTCATCAGGAGCTCGTCCTTACGGGTACTCGACAGGTTGACGTCGACAGCCGGGAACACCCGACGCTCGGCGATCTTGCGGTCGAGCTTGAGCTCGGCATTGCCGGTGCCCTTGAACTCCTCGAAGATCACGGTGTCGCCGGTGGAACCGGTCTCCACCAGGGCGGAGGCGATGATCGTCAGCGAGCCGCCGTTCTCGATGTTGCGGGCCGCACCGAGGAACCGCTTCGGCGGGTACAGCGCCGTCGAGTCGACACCACCGGACAGGATGCGTCCCGACGCCGGTGAGCTGTTGTTGTACGCGCGACCCAGACGGGTGATCGAGTCGAGCAGCACGACGACGTCGCGGCCCGCCTCGACGAGACGCTTGGCCCGCTCGATGGCGAGCTCGGCGACCGACGTGTGGTCGGCCGGCGGGCGGTCGAACGTCGAGGCGATGACCTCGCCGTTCACCGACCGCTGCATGTCGGTGACCTCTTCCGGACGCTCGTCGACGAGGACGACCATCAGGTAGCACTCGGGGTTGTTCACCGAGATCGCGTTCGCGATGTCCTGCAGGACCGTGGTCTTACCGGCCTTCGGCGGCGACACGATCAGGGCGCGCTGTCCCTTGCCGATCGGCATGACCAGATCGATGACGCGGGTCGTCAGGATGTTCGGCGTCGTCTCGAGACGCAGCCGCTGGTTCGGGTACAGCGGGGTGAGCTTGTTGAACTCGGGGCGCTTGCGGGCGGCCTCCGGCTCGTGCCCGTTGACGGTGTCCAGACGCACCAGCGGGTTGAACTTCTGCCGCTGGTTGCTCTGCTCGCCGTCCCGTGGAACCCGCACCGCACCGGTGATCGCGTCACCGCGGCGCAGGCCGTTCTTGCGGACGAGGTTCATCGACACGTACACGTCGTTCGGGCCGGCCAGGTAGCCGGACGTCCGCACGAACGCGTAGTTGTCGAGGACGTCGAGGATGCCGGCGACAGGCTGCAGGACGTCGTCCTCGCGGATCTCGGGCTCCCGGCCCTCCCCGCCTTCGCCACGGTCGCGTCCACGGCGACGTTCCCGGAACCGGCGACCGCGGCGGCCGCGACCACCCTCGTCGTCGTCACCGTCACGGCGCTCGCCGCGGCTTCCGTCGCGCGGGCCGTTTCCGCCCTGGCCGCGGTCACCCTGGCTGCGATCCCCGCGCTCGCCGCGATCCCCGCGCTCGCCCTGACCACGACGGCCGCCGCGATCGTCGGACTGCTGGTCCTTGGCGTCCTTGCCCTGGTCCTTGGCGTCCCGGCCCTCGCCCTGCTTGGGCTCGCCGTCGGTGCGGGTCTCGGTCCGCGGCTCGGTTTTGGCCTCGCCGTCGGTGTCGGTCGCCTCACTCGGCTGCTCGGTCTGCTGCTCGGGGGCACCGGAGCGCCGCGACGAACCGCGACGCTGCCGGGTACGGCGCGGCGCCTGCTCGGCGTCCGAACCGTCGGTGCCGGTCTCGGCGGCAGGTGCGGCAGGCTGTTCCGTTCGAGGCTCCTGGCGGGGCTCCGGCTCGGCGGCCGGCGCCGGCGCGGCGGCCGGCGCGGGTGCGGTCTTCGCGGCCGGTGCCGCGCTACCACCACCCTGGCGCTCCTTGATGGCGGCGATCAGGTCGCCCTTACGCATTCCGGACGTGCCCTTGATCCCGAGTTCACCCGCGAGTGTGCGCAGCTCGGCCAGCACCATCCCGGAGAGGCCGGTGCCGCGGCGGGCATCGGCACGCTTGGTCGACGCGGTGACCGCGCCTTCACGCGCTGTGGCGTCGGAGGTCTGTGAAGAAGCGCCCGCCCCGGCACCCGCGGCCGCTGCCGGGGACTCGGGAACAGGCGTGGCAATCAGGTCCGTATCGGTCACGGAGGTCCTTTCCTTCCCTCGCCCGCGCTGCGCAGAGCCGAGGGTTCGTCCCGCAATTCAGTTGACTGAACTCGGATGTGCCGTATCCGCTGGATGGAATTGCGGCTTGTCCCCCATCACATCGCCAGAGAAGGCGGGTGCTGTCTGTCGATCAGCGCAAGCAAGAGAACCACGCGAGGATCGTGCCAGGTATCCCCCGAAGAAAAGGAGTGATCGCCCTGGTGAAGCACCGGCGACTGAAGCGCACGATGAACGGACACGCCCAGGATAGCTGCCGATGCCTGTGTCGGCAAGAACCGGCGAGTAACCCATCCTGGGCGTGTTCCGTCAGTGCACCTGGACGCCGTCCGCGACCTCGAGTTCGAGGACCCGTAGGCCCTCCTGCTCCGCCTCTGCCACCAGTTCGGCCGGGATCGGCCGATCCGACAGCGCCAGGACCGTCGGCCCCGCACCCGACACCGTCGCGGCGATGCCGGCGGCACGCAGTTTCGCGATCCACCGGGTGGTCAGCGGCAGCGCCGATGCCCGCTGCGACTGGTGCAGCCGGTCCTCGGTGGCGGCCATCAGTAGATCTGGCCGCTCGGCGAGCGCGACGACGGCGAGCGCGCCGCGGCTGACGTTGAACGCGGCGTCCCGGTGCGGGACCGTGTCCGGCAACAGTCCACGAGTCAGCGCGGTCGACGACCGCTCGGACGGGACGAGCGCGGTCACCCGCACGCTCTGGTGCACCGGCAGGCGTACCGCGCGATAGTGGATGCGCGACGCGTCGTCGGGATCGGTTTCGCTCCACGAGACGATCGCCCCGCCGAGGACACTGGCCGACGCATTGTCGGGGTGCCCCTCGAACTCGGACGACAGCTGCACCAGCTGGTCGTCGGTCAGCGCCAGCTCCGGGGCGGCCTTGCGGGCCAGGCCGTTCGCGGCGGCGAGGCCACCGACCGCGGCCGACGCCGACGAGCCGAGGCCACGGGAGTGCGGAATCACGTTCCGGCACACCACGTCCAGGCCTTCCGCCCACAGTCCGGCAGCCTCGAGCCCCCGCTCGATGGCACGGACGACGAGGTGGGACGGCCCCCACGGCACGTCGTCCGCGCCCTCACCCTCCACGCGGACGGTGAGACCCGAATTCGTGGTCGTGACGGTGATCTCGTCGTACAGGCCGAGAGCGAGACCGAGCGAGTCGAAACCCGGGCCGAGGTTCGCGCTCGACGCGGGCACCCGCGCGGTCACCGTGAGTCCGGTGGGAAGCGTCTGTGTCATCGCCTGGTTCACTGCCGTGCCGGGACCCGCGGCCACTACGCCAACTCGAGCGCGGCCGCGACGGCGACCGGGTCGACCGGAATCGGCTGCACGGCAGGCATACCCGCGAGAGCCGTGTCGGGGTCCTTGAGACCGTTGCCGGTGACGGTGCACACGACGGTCAGCCCCGAATCCAGCCAGCCTTCCTTCTTGGCGGCGAGCAGGCCCGCGACACTGGCCGCGGAGGCAGGCTCGACGAACACGCCCTCGGTGGCGGCGATGAGCCGGTAGGCCTCGAGGATCTCCTCGTCGGTGGCGGCACGGAACGCGCCGTTCGACTCCTCCTTCGCGGCCACCGCGCCGTCCCACGACGCGGGTGCGCCGATCCGGATGGCGGTCGCGATGGTCTCCGGATCCTTGACGGGGGCGCCGTGGACCAGCGGGGCCGCACCGGCTGCCTGGACACCGAGCATGCGCGGGCGGACCGAGGTGATGCCGTCGGCGAAGTACTCGGAGTAGCCACGCCAGTAGGCGGTGATGTTGCCGGCGTTACCGACGGGCAGGGCGTGCACGTCGGGGGCCTTGCCGAGCGCGTCGCAGATCTCGAACGCGGCGGTCTTCTGGCCCTCGATGCGCACCGGGTTGACCGAGTTGACCAGGCCGATCGTCGGGAACTCGGACGTGGTCTTGCGGGCGAGTTCGAGGCAGTCGTCGAAGTTGCCCTGCACCTGGATGATCCGCGCGCCGTGCATGACGGCCTGGGCCAGCTTGCCCATCGCGATCTTGCCCTGCGGGACGAGCACCGCACAGCCCATCTTTGCCTTGGCGGCGTAGGCGGCCGCGGACGCGGACGTGTTGCCGGTCGACGCGCACAGCACGGCCTGCTGGCCGCGGGCGAGCGCGTCGGTGACGGCCATCGTCATGCCACGGTCCTTGAAGGAGCCGGTGGGGTTGAGGCCCTCGACCTTGAGGTAGACGTCGCAGCCGGTGAGCTCGGACAGGTGACCGGCCGGCAGCAGCGGGGTGCCACCCTCCCGCAGCGTGACGGTCTTCCAGTTCTCGCCGATCGCGAGGCGGTCACGGTACGCCTCGATCAATCCGGGCCACGGGGTGTGGACGGCCTGGTGGGGAGCGGCGGTCATTCGGCGGTACCTTCCAGTCGGAGCACGCTGGTCACAGCGGTTACTGATTCGAGTTCGGCAAGTGCGGCAACGGTTTCCGCGAGCGCGGAATCGGTCGCGAGATGAGTGACGACGACCAGTCGGGCCCCGTCACCGGCACCCTCCTGGCGCACGGTGGAGATGCTCACGCCCCGCGTGGAGAACTCGGCGGCGACCGCTGCGAGCACACCGGCGCGATCCGCGACCTGCATGTTGACGTAGTAGCGGGTCGGGATGTCGCCCATCGGTGCGATGCCGAGCTTCGCGTACCGGGACTCGCGCGGTCCGCGACCGCCCTGGACCCGGTTACGGGACGCCATGACGACGTCGCCCATGACGGCGGACGCGGTGGGGGCACCACCGGCGCCCTGACCGTAGAACATCAGACGTCCGGCGTTCGCGGATTCGACGACCACCGCGTTGTAGGCGCCGTTGACGCCGGCCAGCGGGTGCTTGCGCGGAACCAGCGCCGGGTAGACGCGGGCGGAGACGCGTTCGCCGCCGTCGGCATCCACGATGCGCTCGCAGATCGACAGCAGCTTGATCGTGCAGTCGAGCGACTTGGCGGCATCGAGATCGTCCGCGGTGATCTTCGAGATGCCCTCACGGTAGACGTCGCCGGCGGTGACGCGGGTGTGGAACGCGATGGACGCGAGGATCGCGGCCTTCGAGGCGGCGTCGAAGCCCTCGACGTCCGCGGTCGGATCGGCCTCGGCGTACCCGAGTCGGCCCGCCTCGGCGAGCGTGTCCGCGTAGTCGGCACCGGTCTCGTCCATCGCGGACAGGATGAAGTTGGTGGTGCCGTTGACGATGCCGAGCACGCGATCGACCCGGTCACCGGCGAGGGACTGCGTCAGCGGCCGGATCACCGGGATCGCGCCCGCGACGGCCGCTTCGAAGTACAGGTCCACGTTCTGCCGCTCGGCGGCCTCGGCGAGTTCCCCGGTGTACTCCGCGAGGAGCGCCTTGTTCGCCGTCACCACGGACTTGCCCGCGTTGAGCGCCGCGAGCACCAGCGTGCGCGGCAGCTCGATACCGCCGATGACCTCCACGACGACGTCGACGTCGTCGCGGGTCACCAGTGCTTCGGCATCGGTCGTGAGCAGTTCCGGCGCCACGCCGCGGTCGCCGTCGATGCGGCGCACCGCGACACCGCGCAACTCCAGTCGTGCGCCGACTCGGGCCTCGAGGTCCGACGAGTGCTCCCGGATGATCCGAGCCACCTCGCTGCCCACGGTCCCGAGGCCGAGAACAGCCACCCCGATGGCGCGCTGCGCCGATTCGTTGGTCACTCCGTAACCTCCAAGCTGAGCAGATCTTCCACAGTTTCCCTACGCAAGATTAGGCGGGCGTCGCCGTCGCGCACCGCCACCACCGCAGGACGGCCGAGCAGGTTGTACCGGCTCGACATCGAGTAGCAGTATGCGCCGGTCGACGCGACCGCGAGCAAGTCTCCCGGGCCGAGATCGTCCGGCATCCAGGCGTCCCGGATCACGATGTCACCGCTCTCGCAGTGTTTGCCGACGACACGCGCGACGACCGGCTGCGCGGTGCTGTCCCGCGACACCAGACGCGCATCGTATTCGGCCTGGTACAGCGACGTCCGGATGTTGTCGCTCATGCCGCCGTCGACGCTGATGTAGCGGCGGGTGGCGTCGCCGTCGAGGTGGACGTCCTTGACGGTGCCCACCTCGTACAGCGTGACGGTGCCGGGCCCGGCGATCGCACGGCCGGGTTCGACCATGAGGGTGGGCACGGGCAGGTTCGCGGCCGCGGATTCGGTGGCCACGATGTGCGCGAGCTTGGCCGCGAGTTCGTCGACCGGCGGCGGATTGTCGCTCGGCAGGTACGAGATGCCGAGGCCACCACCGAGATCGACGATGGTCAGCTGCTCGGCACCGAACCGGTCGACGATCTCCCGGATGAGACGGATCACGCGGTGCGCGGCCAGCTCGAAACCGTCGACCTCGAAGATCTGCGAGCCGATATGGCTGTGCAGGCCGACGAGGCGCAGATTCTCCGCGGCGAGTACGCGGGCTGCAGCCTCCATGGCCTTGCCACCGGACAGCGAGAATCCGAACTTCTGATCCTCGTGGGCGGTCGCGATGAACTCGTGGGTGTGTGCCTCGACACCGACCGTGACCCGGATCAGGACGTCCTGCACGACGCCGTGACGGGCCGCGACCTCGTCGAGCCGGTCGATCTCGATCATCGAGTCGATCACGATGTGCCCGACCCCGGCGGCAACGGCGGTCTCGAGTTCGGCGACGGACTTGTTGTTGCCGTGCATCGTGATCCGCCCGGCCGGGAACCCGGCGTGCAGGGCGACGGCCAGTTCGCCGCCGGACGCGACGTCCATGGACAGTCCCTCGTCGCGCACCCAGCGAGCGATCTCCGCGGACAGGAACGCCTTCGACGCGTAGTGGACGCGGTCGGCGCCGCCGAACGCGGCCGCCATTTCACGGCAACGGGACCGGAAGTCGTCCTCGTCGACGACGAACAGCGGGGTGCCGAAGCGTTCCGCGAGGTCGGTGACCGGGACGCCGGCGAGGGTGACGACACCGTCGGCGCCACGGGCGGCGTTACGCGGCCACACGTGCGGCGGCAGCGTCGTCATCTCCGACGGGTTGTCCGGGCGCGACGGCAGTCCGGGGGCGTGTGGGATCTCGGCGTGCCGGGGGCCGGCGGGGTGCGCGTTCACATCCGCTCCGGTGCGCTGACGCCGAGCAGTGCGAGACCGTTGGCGAGGACCTGACGCGACGCGTCGCACAGGGCGAGGCGGGCGGTGTGCAGCTCACCGGCCTCCTCGTCGCCCTGCGGCAGGATGCGGCAGGCGTCGTAGAAGCGGTGGTAAGTGCCGGCCAGCTCCTCGAGGTAGCGGGCGATGCGGTGCGGCTCGCGCAGCTCGGCGGCCTTCGCGACGACGCGCGGGTACTCGCCGATGGTGCGGATCAGGTCGCCCTCGCGGTCGTGGGTGAGCAGGCCCAGGTTCGGGTTCTCGGCACTCAGGCCCAGGTCGGTGGCGTTGCGGGCGATCGAGCACAGGCGGGCGTGCGCGTACTGCACGTAGTACACCGGGTTCTCGTTGGTGGTGCTCGCCCACAGTTCGAGATCGATGTCGATGCTCTGGTCCACCGACGAGCGCACCAGCGAGTAGCGGGCGGCGTCGACGCCGATCGCCTCGACCAGGTCGTCGAGGGTGATGACGGTACCGGCCCGCTTGCTCATCTTCACCGCGACACCGCCGCGGACCAGATTGACCATCTGGCCGATCATGACCTCGACGGTGTCCGGGTCGTCGCCGAACGCGGCCGCGGCGGCCTTGAGGCGTCCGATGTAGCCGTGGTGGTCGGCGCCGAGCATGTAGATGCACAGGTCGAAGCCGCGCGAGCGCTTGTCCTGGAAGTACGCGATGTCGCCGGCGATGTAGGCAGCGTCACCGTCGGACTTGATGACGACCCGGTCCTTGTCGTCGCCGTAGTCGGTGCTCTTGAGCCACCATGCGCCGTCCTCGTGGTACAGGTTGCCCGAGCCCTTGAGGGTTTCGACGGCCTTCTCCACCGCACCGGACTCGAACAGCGAGTTCTCGTGGAAGTAGACGTCGAAGTCGACGCCGAACTCGTGCAGCGTGCGCTTGATGTGCTCGAACATCAGCTCGACACCGGCCGACCGGAACGCCTCACGGCGCTCGTCCTCGGGCAGTTCGAGCGCGTTCGGCGCCTGCTTCAGAACCTGGGCGGCGATGTCCTCGATGTACGCGCCGGCGTAACCGTCCTCGGGGGCCGGCTCGCCCAGCGCGGCCGCGACCAGCGAGTTGCTGAACCGGTCGATCTGCCGTCCGTGGTCGTTGAAGTAGTACTCGCGGGTGACGTCCGCGCCCTGCGTGGACAGGATCCGGCCGAGGGCGTCGCCGACGGCCGCCCAGCGGGTGCCACCGAGGTGGATGGGGCCGGTCGGGTTCGCGGACACGAACTCGAGGTTGACCCGCTTACCGGCCAGTGCGTCGCCGCTGCCGTACGCGGCGCCCGCCTCGAGCGCCTTGGCGACGATCGCGCCCTGCGCGTCCGCGGCCAGCCGGATGTTGATGAATCCGGGGCCCGCGACGTCGGTCGAGTCGATACCGTCCGCGGCGGCCAGGGCCTCGGCGAGCCAGGTCGCGAGTTCACGCGGATTGGCGCCGGCCTTCTTGGCGACCTGCATCGCCACATTGGTGGCGTAGTCCCCGTGTTCGGGGTTTCGGGGACGCTCGACCGTCAGTGTCGCGGGCAGTACGGACACGTCGAGTCCGTGCTCGGCGAGCACTTTCGCGGCGGTCCCTCGGAGCAGTTCGGCAAGGTCGGCTGGAGTCACAGGAGTCAATCCTATTGGGTGTGGCGTCGTGCCGGATCACCAGTGCCGATCAGCAGGACCACGGTCCCCTCACTGCCCCGTTGCAGGCTTGACGAGGATTCTCTCAGGGTCGAACCGTACAGTGGTGTGGCCCGCGAGGCCCATACTCCTCGAGGGCGCCCTTGTCCAATCACCGAAAGAGCACTCACCAGATGCCCAGCGGTTCGGAAAAACGTGGTCCCGGCAACAAGAACTCCGGGGCGAAGTCGGCCAAGGCCATCAAGGCCGCCCGGAAGAAGCAGGGCGGGGTGCCCGCGTCCACGCGTGCCGGCGCGCCGAAGCAGATTCCGTGGATGACGATCGGCGCCGTCGTCGCTGTCCTCGCCCTGATCACGGTCCTCGCGATCAACATCGTGCCGAAGTACCGGGACCAGCAGGCGGTGGCGAGGTTCACCCCGTCGGAGTCGAACCAGGATCCGTCGTCCGACATCGACGGCGTCGTGAAGATCGACTACCCGGCCGGTGTGCACGTGACGCCGGACCAGCGCGTCGCCTACGACCAGAGCCCGCCGTTCGGCGGACCGCACGATGCCGTGTGGGCCACCTGCATGGGCACGGTCTACCCGGACCCGATCCGCACCGAGAACGCGGTTCATTCGCTCGAGCACGGCGCCATCTGGATCGCGTACAACCCGGACAAGGTCGACGACGCGCAGCGGCAGCAGCTCGAGGAGCGGGCGAGCGTGCGGGACGGCTACATGCTGATGTCGCCGTACCCGGGCCTCGATGCCCCGATCGCGCTGCAGTCGTGGGGCCACCAGTTGAAGGTGGACAGCGCCGACGACGAACGCATCGACCAGTTCATCAAGTCGCTGCGCCTCAACCGGTACGCCTACCCCGAGGTCGGTGCGAGCTGCTCGACGATCCCCGGCTCGTTCGATCCGGCGAACCCGCCGCCGTTCGACGCGACCGCCCCGGGCCCGGACGCCGTCCCGATGGACGGCGGCGACATCACCCCCGACCCGAACGAGGTCGGTGGCGCCGGGCTGCCCATGCCGCAGGCCCCGGCCACCGGCGGAAACGGCTGACGCGGCGATGACGACTCCCGACACGACGGCTCCCGAATCGGCGTCGAATCGGCGTAGCCAGCGGACCGCGCTGACCGTGATCGGCCTGATCGGGGTCCTGGCGATCGGAGTCGCACTCGGCTTCCTGGTGCGTCTCCCCCTCGGCGGCCCCACCATGCCCGTTCCGTCCGCGGACTCGGTGGACGTCGGCTTCGCGCAGGACATGACGGTGCACCACAACCAGGCCGTCGACATGGCGACGATCGCGCTGACGAAGTCCGACGACCAGGCCGTGAAGAATCTCGCGTACGACATCCTCACCTCGCAGCAGAACCAGGTGGGACAGATGCAGGGCTGGCTGGCGCTGTGGGACAAGGCCCCGATGCCGACCGACGGCTACATGGCGTGGATGACCGAAACCGACGGACACGGCGGCCACGGTGGGCACGGCGCGTCGATGTCGCCGGATGCCACCCCGGCGTCCGGCGGCGGCGCGATGCCGGGCATGGCGTCCCCGCGGGAGATGGCGGCACTCGGGCAGGCGACGGGCCAGGAACTGGACGTGATGTTCCTGCAGCTGATGCTGCGGCACCACCAGGGCGGCCTGCCGATGATGGAGTACGGGGCGCAATACGCGGACGTCGCCACGGTCCGCAATCTCGCCGGGAAGATGGTGGAGACGCAGCAGGGTGAGTCGGATCTCATGACGGGCATGCTTGCCGAGCGCGGCGCGGCCCCACTGCCGATGAACTGAGCCCGGAGGACGCGAAAAACCCCGATCTACCAGGCGATGTGGATGATCACGGAGAATGCGCTACGCTAACTCCGCCCACTGGCACACCGGATAACTCCGGTGCGCCCCCGTAGCTCAGGGGATAGAGCGTTCGCCTCCGGAGCGAAAGGCCGCAGGTTCGAATCCTGCCGGGGGCACACGGAAGGCCCCACTCTCACCAGAGAGTGGGGCCTTCGGCCTTTTCCAGGCATGCCGCCACGGAACCGCCTGTCTCTCAGCGACTTCCGGCGCGCAGGTCCAGTCCCCACGCGCCGACACCGCACACGACGATCACGGCGACCGCGACACCGACCGCAGAGGCCGGGACCGCGTCGATCCCCCGCAACAGCGGCATCGGCTGGTAGTCCGCATACCGCGCCTCGGCTCCCCATGCTGCCGCCGCGGCGCCGGGAACCGCAAGCGTGAACGGCAACGTCAGTCCGACGGTCGCGGCCGGCGCCGACGACGGCAGGCACGCGCCCACCACGTAGCCGGCTGCAGCCGGAAGCACGAACGAGAATGCGGCCGCGGGAACCGCCGTCCACGACTCCTCCCCCACCAACAGGTCGGCAGCCGCCACCGCCGCCAGCAAGACGAATCCGGCAGTCGGCACCGGGAATCGCAGGCCCACGACGAGACCGGCGACCAACAACACCGCGGAGGCGATCAGGGCCCATGTTTCTCCGGTCGGCGTCCCCAGCGCCGCAGCCACCACCGCGGTTGCCGCGAGCAGGATGCGTCCGTCCCGTCCGGGAAGTCGCCATGCGATCGCCACCACGGCGACAACGGCGACCGCCACGTATCCGAGCCACGCCACCGGCTGCGCCCTCGTGTCCACCAGGATCCAGTGTGCGGCGAACACCGCGACCGGCAGCACCAGAGCAGCGGCGACGATCCGCGAATCTACCCGCACGGTCCAGGATGTCCGCCGGTCGAGCAGCGCCCAGAGGACCACCAGGGCCGCGGCCAGGGCCATCAGCCACACCGGCACGAGCGTCGACGGTTCCCACCGCACCAGCGATGTCAGCGGCGTGTAGGCGGTCCACCCGAAGTCCGCCGTGTGGACCCGTCCGGCCTCGACGCCTTCGGTGAGCAGGAAAGCGGCGAGCATCCCCCCGGCCAGGCCCGCCTGCGTTTCCGTATATCGAGCCGACAATGGTGCCACCGCACCCAGGACCAGTCCGGCGGCCACTGCGTTCGAGTACAGAAGCACCACCGGCTCCGACGGGTAGTCGATCGTGCCGGGCAGCACGAGCAGGAGCAGACCCGCCGCCGCGACCATCGTGGTGAGCGTGATCGACCGGCGCCGGGTCAGCGCGACCGTCACGGCGACCGCCGACAGCGCGGCGACCGCCGTCCCGGCACCGCCCGCCGACAGCGCCTCAGGGAGGGCACTGTCCACCCTCGGCCCGGCCGGCAGCGGCGACCACAGCACCCGTCCGGCGGCCACTCCGCACAGCAGGGCCGCGACGATGCCCACGACACGAGCGAGACGGGCCACTTGTGCACCTCTTCCGGTCTACCTGTCCTGCAACTCGGCGACGACGTCGGCGACGAGCCGATCGTGGCCCGGATTCTCCGGCAATGCGAGGGTCACTCCGGGAGACACGCCGTGGGCGCGGAGCGGTTCGACGCGTTCACCGATGGCCTGGGCGAGCCGGTCGTAGCGGGCGGTGGGCACGAGACCGGCGAGGACGTCGTCGGTGACGGTGTCCGGCAGCCGGTCCCAGCGGTTCTCGCGGACCAGGTCGGCGAGCGTCTCCTGCAGGTGCGGGTGCCCGTGCCGGTCGAGGGCCCCGCGGTAGGCGGGAGTGGAGTACAGGAACGCGAAGAGTCGGCGTCGTCGTTCGCGTTCGGCGGCGACGTCGTCGTCGGTGGCGCCGGTGATCACCTGCAGGCCGGCGACCACCTCGAACGTGTCGAGGGGCCGGGATCGGGCCCCGGTGCGCAGGGCGGGCAGGCATGCGTCGACGAGGTAGCCGGTGTCGCTGTTGGTGGGGTGGGTGATCAACCCGTCGGCGGTCTCCCCCGCGACCTCGCACATGCGCCGGCCGACGCCACCGAGGTAGACAGGTGGCACCAGCGTGTCGGTGTCCGGTCCGGGATTGAAGTAGGGCTGCATGCGGGTGAACCGGTAGTGCTCCCCCACCTCCGGGACGAGTTCGCCGCTGCGGAACGTCGCGAACACCGCGCGCACCACCCGGACGTACTCGCGCATGCGCGGTGCGGGCGCCGACCAGTCCATCGCGTACCGCTGTTCGATGTTCTGCCGGATCTGGCTGCCGAGGCCCAACTGGAAGCGGCCACCGGACATCTTCGACAGGTCCCACGCGGTGTAGGCGACCGCGACCGGGCTGCGGACGAACGCGAGCGCCACCGAGGTGCGAACCACGATCCTTTCGGTCGCCTGCAGGGCCGCCATCGCGAGGAGGAACGGATCGTGCACGGTTTCGGAAACGTGCAGGCCGTCGTACCCGGCGGCCTCGGCGCGGCGGGCCGCGGCGGCGACCGTCGCCATGTCGGCGGCAGCATCGGTTCCTGTGTAGACCTTCATGGGGTTCGTTTCTACTCGGCCGGTAGCCGTTACCATCGCTTCTCGTGGTCGACAGCATGGTGGGGGCGGAACCGCTGCCCGTGAAGAGGCAGCCGGGATCCGGGACGAACGCGTCGGCGGCGTGGTGGGATCTGCGCCGCGCCCGCCTGGTCGCGATCGTCTCGGCGGTGATCGGTGTGCTGTGCGCGGTGGCGATCCCGCTGCTGCCGGTGCAGCAGGATCAGGCGTCGCTGTCGTGGCCGCAGAACGGGGTCGCGACGAGCGTGCAGGCGCCGCTGGTGTCGTACGCGCCGATGTCGCTGGACGCGCGGATTCCGTGCGCGACGGTCCGCGACCTCGCCTCCGGTGGTGTGGTGGCCTCGACGCTCCCGGCCGGAGCGCCGGACGCGGAGAAGTACGGGCTCGTCGCGAAGACCGTCGCGGCGTCCGACGACACCCCGGCCCGCCTCGACGTGATCCTGCGGGACACGGCGCTGCTGTCGGTGCCGCTGTCGGAACTCTCCGGGGCGGACTGCGCGGTCGAGATCTCGTCGGCAGCGGACCGGACGACGGTGGCCGTCACCGGCGCGTCGGATCTGACGAAGACCGTCGACGGGGACGTCCGCCCGCAGGTGGTCGGCGTGTTCAGCGATCTCGAAGGCGCAGCCCCCGCGGGCCTGTCGGTCGACATGGTCCTCGACACCCGGTTCTCGTCGTCCCCGACGGTGATCAAGCTGGTCGCGATGATCGTGGCGGTCCTCGCGACGCTGCTGAGCCTGGTGGCGCTGCACCGTATCGACTGCGCCGACGGCCGCCGTTCCCGCCGGTTCCTGCCGTCCCGCTGGTGGCGGTTCGGGATCGCCGACGGCGCCGTGATCGGCACGCTGCTGGTGTGGCACGTCATCGGCGCGACCACCGCCGACGACGGCTACCAGTTCACGATGGCCCGCTCGGCGCAGTCGTCGGGTTACATGTCGAACTACTTCCGTTACTTCGGGGTGCCCGAGACTCCGTTCGGCACGCCCTACTACCAGATCTTCGGGCTGCTCGACGACATCTGGAGCGCGAGCATCTGGGTGCGGCTGCCGGCGCTGCTGGCGGGCATCGTCACGTGGCTGGTGCTCAGCCGTGAGGTGGTGCCGCGTCTGGGTATCGCGGCCCGCACGAGCCGGATCGCCCTGTGGACCGGTGCCCTCGGCTTCCTCGCCGTGTGGCTGCCGTACAACAACGGGCTGCGCCCGGAACCGGTCGTCGCGGCCGGTGTGCTGCTCACGTGGTGTTCGGTGGAGCGGGCGATCGCGACCCGGCGGCTGCTGCCGGCCGCGGTGGCGATCCTGATCGCGGCCCTGACGTTGTCCGTCGGCCCGTCCGGCATCATCTGCTTCGCCGCCCTGATCGCCGGCGCACGACCGCTGCTGCGGATTCTCGTGGCCCGCGCGAAGACCGTCGGCTACACCGCGCTGCTGTTGCCGTTGATCGCGGCCGGCACCGCGATCCTGGTCGCCGTGTTCGGTGACCAGACTCTCGCCGTCGTCCCGGTGATGCAGGACGCGCACGATGTCGCCGGGCCGAGCGAGAAGTGGTTCACCGAGCATCTGCGGTACCAGTGGCTGCTGAACTACACCGCCGACGGGTCGCTGTCGCGCCGGTTCGGCATCTTCGTGATGTTCCTGGGTGTGCTGGTCGCGCTGCTGGCGATCCTGCGTAAGGGCGGGCGGATCCCGGGCACGGCCGCCGGTCCGTCGCGGCGCGTGGTCGGTGTCGCGATCGGCGCCGTCGCCCTGATGATGTTCACGCCCACCAAGTGGACCCATCACCTCGGTGTGTTCGCCGGTATCGCGGGCGCGATCGCGGTGCTCGTCGCGGTCGCCGTCGGTCCGGCGGTGCTGCGGTCGCCGCGCAACCGGGCACTGTTCGCGGCCGCGGTGGCGTTCGTGATGGCGATCTCGTTCACCGGCACCAACAACTACTGGTACGTGTCGGCGTGGGGGATCCCGTGGTGGGACAAGCCGCCCACCCTGTTCGGGAAGGGATTCGGCACCTACCTGTTCGCGGCTTCGCTCGCCCTGCTCGCGGTCGCGGTGTGGTGCCATCTGCGGGACTCGCGTGAGCCCGCTCCGGGCACGGTCGCCCGGAAGCTGTGGGCTGTGCCGCCGTTGACGGTGGCCGCGGCCGCGGTCGTGCTGTTCGAGGTGCTGTCGTTCGCGAAGGGCGCGGTGAGCCAGTATCCGGCGTTCTCGGTGGGCCGCTCCAACATCGATGCGCTGCGCGGCCAGAACTGTGGCCTCGCATACGACGTGCTCCTCGAGACGGACCCGAACGCCTCGATGCTGCAGCCGTTCTCCGGCACCGTCGCAGACGCCCTGGCCGGCACCGACTCGACCGGGTTCACCCCGGACGGGGTGGCCACCGATCTGAGCGCGGACACCGAGTCCACCACCGGCACCGCGAACCTCGTCGACTCGGACACGGATTCGACGTCCACGGACACCGCCGGCACCGGCGGTGGTGAGGGCGCGGTCGGGGTCAACGGCAGCACCGTGGCCCTGCCCTTCGGCCTGGACCCGGCCACCACCCCGATTCTCGGCAGCTACCGCAAGAACGAGCAGGCACCGGCGACCCTGACCACCGACTGGTACCGGCTGCCGGAGATCGGCGCCGACGGCACCCGCGGCGACATCGTGTCGGTCGCCGCGGCCGGGCGGGTCCGCTCGGTGGACCGGGACGGCCTCGTGACGCCCGGCCCCGCGCTGGAGGTCGAGTACGGCACCCGGCAGTCCGACGGGTCGGTCACCGTCCTCGGCCGGGCGACCCCGTTCGACATCGGTCCGGCGCCGTCGTGGCGGAACCTGCGGGTGCCGCTGGACCAGTTGCCGTCCGACGCGGACGCGGTCCGGTTGGTGGTGGCGGACGAGAGCCGCGACCCGGACCAGTGGATCGCGGTCACTCCCCCGCGGGTGCCGCAGACCCGGACGTTGCAGGACGTGATCGGCTCCGACACCCCGGTGCTGGCCGACTGGGCGG
The DNA here is from genome assembly GCF_030656875.1 of Prescottella sp. R16. NCBI lineage: Bacteria > Bacillati > Actinomycetota > Actinomycetes > Mycobacteriales > Nocardiaceae > Rhodococcus > Prescottella sp. R16. Next base: position 1,621,134 of record NZ_CP130943.1, on the reverse strand, counting down.
TGGGCCTGCAGTTCCCGTGCCAGCAGCCGTTCACCCACCACGACGGTGTCGCCGAGGTGCCGAAGTTCCGGATCCTCCCGGATCGCGGCGGCGCGGTGTCGACGAACCTGTGGCAGGACCACATCGGTGGCGGCCCGCTCGGCTGGACGGATCAGCTGCTCGAGGCGCGGACGATCCCGTCGTACCTGAACCACGACTGGCGCCGGGACTGGGGTCAGGTCGAGGAGTTCACGCCGCGCAACGAGTCGGCGGTGCCCGCGGAGGTCACCACCGTCACCGAACGCCGGTCCGGGCTGTGGAATCCGGGTCCGATGACGCTGCGGTTCTGATCCGCGGAGCGGCGCCGGTTCCGCCGGCGCCGCTCCCGGTCAGGGAGCCGGTTCGATGATCGCGGTGACGGCGTCGATCTCGGCGCCGCCGATCGCGAAGTGCTCGGTGATCGCGACCGTCAGGGTGCCGGGGCCGGCGGTCATGTCGAGCAGGAATCGGGCGACGACGTCGGAACCCCATTCCCGGAAGGTGAGGTCACGGACCCCGGTGACGGGCCGGTACTGCGCGCCGGTTTCGAGCATCGTGCGGATCTCGTCGCCGGAGTCGCCGGTGGGCTGCCCGTTCTCCCAGCGCCGGCAGTGCCGGGCGAGCCGCACCTTGCTCGCGTCGTGGGTGACGAGGGAGTCGATGTATTCGCGGGCCATCGCGATCCGCGGGCTGTCCGGCGCGGCGGATGCGGTGAGGGCGGCGATCCCGTCGAGCAGTGACTGCGCCAGGTCGGGACGGCAGATCAGCAGGTCCGGCAGGTACGGGTGGGCCTCGTTGTAGCGCAGCGGGGTGCCGTCGATGCGGGAGCAGTGCAGTCCGGCCGCGAGCGCGACACCGACGGGGGCGGCCGAGTCCCACTCCCACTGGCCACCGGCGTGCACGTAGGCGTCGGCGTCGCCGCGGAGCACGGCCATGGCCTTCGCCCCCGCCGACCCCATGGGCACGAGATCACCGTCGACGCGTCGGGCCAGTTCGGCCGCGAATTCCGGTGGACGACTGTCGCTCACCACGATCCGTGGCCGGCTCCGGGTGGACGCCGTCGCCCGGGTGATCCCGCCGACGTACACCCGGTCGAGGGCGGGTTGCGCGACGGCGGCCGCGGTGATGCCGGGCCCCTGTTCCCCGTCCCGTTCCCAGAGGGCGACATGTACGGCCCAGTCGGCACGTCCGGGCAGCCCGTATTCGCGGGACCCGTCGAGCGGGTCGATGATCCACACCCGCGGATTGTCCAGGCGGGCGGCGTCGTCCGCGGATTCCTCGGACAGGACGGCGTCGTCGGGGCGGGCCGCGGCCAGGGCCGCGAGCAGCAGAGTGTTCGCGTCGCGGTCGCCGCGCCGGCCGAGGTCCTTGGCGGCCGATTTCTCCAGTGGCGTCTCCCCCAGTTCGCGGGAGCGCAGGTCCAGCAGCAACGTTCCGGCGCGGGCGGCGAGGTCGGCGGCGAGTTCGGTGTCGGTCAGCACAGGTCCAGATACTCCATGATCTTCGCGGCCTGGGCGACCGGGTCGCCGTCCCCGGGCCGCAGCACCAGTTCGGCGTGCTCCGGGGCCTCGTACGGGTCGTCGATGCCGGTGAATCCCGTGATCTCCCCCGCTCGCGCCTTCGCGTACATGCCCTTGGGGTCGCGGGACTCGCACTGCTCGAGCGGGGTGTCGACGAACACCTCGACGAACGGGATCCCGGCCTCCTCGTGCAGGCGGCGGACCTTCTCGCGGTCGTCGCGGTACGGGCTGATGAGAGAGGCGACCGCGACCAGGCCGGCGTCGGCGAGCAGGTGTGCGACGGCACCCACCCGGCGGACGTTCTCGGCGCGGTCCGCTGCCCCGAAGCCGAGGTCGGCGTTGAGTCCGTGCCGCAGGTTGTCGCCGTCGAGCCGATAGGCGGGTACCCCGGCTGCGATGAGCCGGCGTTCCAGTTCCACCGCGACGGTGGACTTTCCGGAGGCGGACAGGCCGGTGAGCCACACCGTGGCACCGCGGGTGGGCCGCTCGTCACGGGACACCGCGGCCGTGTGCCACACCACCTTCGACTCCGACAGGGTCGGTCCGGTGATCATGCCGGCGGCGACGGTGTTGCCGGTGGCGTCGTCGACGAGCAGGAAGCTGCCGGTGACCCGGTTGCGGCGGTAGGGGTCGAACAGCAGCGGCTGCTGGGTGCGCAGCTGGATGCGACCGATCTCGTTGAGCGACAACGACTGTGCCGTCTCGTCCCGGTGCAGGGTGTTGACGTCGAGCCGGTAGTCGAGCCGGGTGACCTGCGCCTTGGTGGCGCGGGTGGTGTGCAGGACGGTGTAGCGGGCGTCCGGTCGCAGCGACGACGTCTCGGTGAGCCAGCACACCATGGCGTCGAGTTCCTGTCCGACGAGCGGACGGTTGTTGGGGCGGCACAGTGTGTCCCCGCGGCTGATGTCGATCTCGTCGGCGAGCTGCACGCACACCGCGGACGGCGCGAACGCCTCGGTGACGGTTGTTCCGCCGGGACCCCAGATCGCGGTGATCGTCGAGGTGAACCCGGACGGCAACGCCACCACCTCGTCGCCGGGTTTGAACACGCCGCTGGCGACGGTGCCGGCGTAGCCGCGGAAGTCGTGCAGGTCGGTGTCGGTCTGCTGGTGCGGGCGGATCACGTACTGCACGGGCAGGCGGGCGTCGATGAGGTTGCGGTCGGAGCCGATGTGCACGTCCTCGAGGTGGTGCAGCAGCGACGAGCCTTCGTACCACGGCATGTTCTCGGTGCGGGTGACGATGTTGTCGCCCGCGAGCGCCGACACCGGGACGAACGTGAGGTCGCGAACGTCGAGTTTGGTGGCGAACTGCGCGAACTCGTCCTTGATCTCCTCGAACCGTTCCTGCGACCAGCCGACGAGGTCCATCTTGTTGACGCACAGCACCAGGTGCGGGATACCGAGCAGCGTCGACAGGAACGCGTGCCGGCGGGTCTGTTCGAGGATGCCCTTGCGGGCGTCGACGAGGATCAGCGCGAGGTCCGCGGTGGAGGCGCCGGTGACCATGTTGCGGGTGTACTGCTCGTGGCCGGGGGTGTCGGCGATGATGAACTTGCGTTGCGGGGTCGCGAAGTACCGGTACGCGACGTCGATCGTGATGCCCTGCTCCCGTTCGGCGCGCAGCCCGTCGGTGAGCAGCGCCAGGTCCGTGTACTCGGCGCCGCGGTCGCGGCTGCTGCGTTCCACGGCCTCGAGCTGGTCCTCGAAGATCGACTTGGAGTCGTACAGCAGCCGTCCGATGAGGGTGGACTTGCCGTCGTCGACGCTGCCCGCGGTCGCGACACGCAGCAGTTGCCGGGTGTGCACCATCAGAAGTACCCCTCCTTCTTGCGATCTTCCATGCCTGCCTCGGAGATCCGGTCGTCGGCGCGGGTGGCGCCGCGTTCGGTGATGCGGCTGGCCGCGACCTCGTCCACGACCTCGCCGGCGGTGGCCGCACTCGATTCGACGCAGCCGGTGCAGGTGGCGTCGCCGACGGTGCGGAATCTGACGAGTTCCTCGCGGGCCTCTTCACCGGGCAGGAGTGTCAGGAACCTCGTGTGCGCCAACAGCATTCCGTCGCGTTCGACGACGGGCCGGCGGTGCGCATAGTAGATGCCGGGAAGCTCGATGTTCTCCTCGGCGATGTACTGCCAGATGTCGAGCTCGGTCCAGTTGGACAGCGGGAAGACGCGGATGTGTTCGCCCTTGCGGTGCCGGCCGTTGTAGAGGTTCCACAGCTCGGGGCGCTGCGCCTTCGGATTCCACTGCCCGAACTCGTCGCGGAAACTGAACACCCGCTCCTTGGCGCGGGCCTTCTCCTCGTCGCGGCGGGCGCCACCGAACACGGCGTCGAACCGGTTCTCCCGGATCCCGCGCAGCAGCGAATGCGTCTGCAGCCGGTTGCGGCTCGCCCGCGGCCCGGTCTCCTCGACGACGTTCCCGGCCGCGATGTCCTCCTCGACGCTCGCCACCAGGAGGCGTAGGCCGAGCCGATCCACGACGGCGTCCCGGAATTCGATGACCTCGTCGAAGTTGTGCCCGGTGTCGACGTGCATCACCGGGAACGGCAGCGCCGCCGGCCAGAACGCCTTCGCGGCGAGATGCAGCATCACCACCGAGTCCTTGCCGCCGGAGAACAGCAGCCCGGGCCGCTCGAATGTCGCGGCGACCTCACGGAAGATGTGGACCGCCTCGGCCTCGAGCGCCTGCAGATGTGTCAGCTCGTAGGCGGGCGGAGATGTCTGGGGTGTCACGCTCAGCTCCTCGACAATATCGGTTCATATTTGTACCGGGCTGGTTCACAATGTGCTCGTGCGGCGAGAATAGAACGCGTTCCACCTCGTGGTCAATGGCCGAATGTCACACGCGTTCGATTGGACCGAACGCGTGTGACATTCGGCCGCGTCAGCGTCGAGGGTGTCGCCCTCCGATCTCCGCGGTCACCGCGTCCGCGGCGGCGACGAGGGCCGCGCCGCGGCGGGCGATCTCGGCACCGCTGATGGATCCGCCGACGTCGAGAGTGAGGACGAGCGCCTGGTGGCCGTCCCCGTCGTAGCAGGGTGCGGCGACGAGGCTGACGGGGTAGTCGACGTCGGACTCGGTCTCGCTGTCGAGGTAGACGCGTTCACCGAGACTCGACACGACCTCACCGATCAGTTCCTTGAGCTCGGCCGGCAGATCCCGTCCGGCAACCCCGGCCATGAGCGAGAACAGCTTCCGACCGACGGGAGTGAGCCGTTCGACGAGGTAGCCGACACGTCGGCAGTCCTCGACGACGCGGGCGAGCAGGTCACGGTCGAGGACGACGGGCAGGGCCGGGTCGCGGCGCAGCCAGGCCTCGAGGTCGTCGTCGCTGCCCCAGAGCACGTACATGAGGCCGACGGGCGGGGCGAACGGGTAGGACTGACCGGCGCGGGCCGCGGTGCGCCCCAACGTCACCCCGGGCGGGGTGACGTTCTCGAGGATCGTGACCTGGTCGCCGACGACGGTGGACGCCGTGCAGACCGCGCCGTACTCGATTGCGAGGCCCTCGAGGTGAGCTCGGGCGATCGCACCGATCGCGAAGCCGCGCTGCGCGGCGCGGCCCGCAGCGATGAGTGCGGGGCCGAGCCCGTACGTCTTCTCCCGAGGGTCGCGGGTGAGGTACCCGGCGGCGACCAGCTCGGAGACGATGCCCAGACATGTGGGCTTGCTGATCCCCAGGGCCCGGGCGAGCCCGGACAGGCCGAACCGCTGATCGGGGCGCGCGACGAGGTGGTCGATCACCTGGACGACGCGTGCCGTCGGCGGTGAGCGGCGGCCGCTGGGCTCGTCGGGTTCGGCAGAGATCATTGACCACTCCTTGAAACACGTTCTATCGTCGGGATCACGACGCGATCTACCACTCGGGTACACATTTGTACCACCTGATCGAAGGAGCACGATGTGCTGACGGATCCACTCGCCGACGCGATCGCCGAGGCCGAGAAGCTCGTGGCAGACGCCCCCCACATCCGGTCCGAACAGGACCTCCTCGAGGGCATGCAGTACCTCGCCGGCGGCATCATCGCGACCGTGCACGCGGCGTGGGCGACGGAGAAGACGCATCCGAGCTTCATCTCCGGGACGGGCCCGTTCACCAAGATGGGTCTCGACAACCCGGACACCCTCTACTTCGGTGCCCGCATCGACGACGACGCCGAATACATCGTCACCGGAACCCGCGGCACCACCGCGGACCTCAGCTTCCAGGTGCTCAGCGGCAACTACACGAACGCGAACGTGCCCGGCAGCGAGATAGCGTTCGACGACCGCGAGCTGCACATCGAGGACGACGGCAGCTTCGTGGCCACGTTCGGCCCGGGCCCGGCCGACGGACGCCGCAACCACTTCACACTCGCACCGGGCTCGTCGCAGCTCGTGGTCCGGGAGGTCTACAGCGACTGGAGCCAGCAGCGCGGCACCATCCGCATCGAGCGGGCCGACCGGATCGGCGTCGCCCCACCGGCACTCACCCGTGAGGAGACCGAGAAGCGGTTCGCCCGCGCCGGCAAGGCCCTGGTCGGTCGGGTCAAGACATGGCTGCAGTTCCCGCAGTGGTTCTACGACAATCTGCCGGTCAACACCATGACCGCGCCACGGCTGACACCGGGCGGACTGGCCACCCAGTATTCGTCGGTGGGGCACTACGAGCTCGCCGACGACGAGGCGATGATCATCACCGTCCCGAAATCCGATGCGCCGTACCAGGGTTTCCAGCTGGGCAGCCTGTGGTACATCTCCCTCGACTACCTCGACCACCAGACGTCGCTGAACAATGCTCAAGCACAGGTCGATCCGGACGGAATGATCCGGATGGTCCTGTCCGAACGCAATCCCGGGGTCACCAACTGGCTCGAGGCCCTGGGCCACCCGCGCGGCTACCTGCAGTTCCGGTGGCAGCGCACGTCGCGGGAGTTCACGCCCGCCGACGGGCCGTCCGTCGAGGTCGTCAAGTTCGACGATGTCGCCGCGAAACTTCCGTTCCACGAACACAACACAATCACGCCGGAGGACTTCGCCGCCCGCATCGCGGAGCGCCGGGCCGCCGTCGCCGACCGGATGCTGGGGTAACACATGAATCTGCTGGAGAACAAGGTCGTCGTCGTCTCGGGTGTGGGCCCCGCGCTGGGCCGCACGCTCGCGCTGCGCTGCGCCGCGGCCGGCGCCGACCTGGTGCTGGCGGCCCGGACGCAGGAACGCCTCGACGAGGTCGCCAAGGAGGTCACCGACCTCGGACGCCGGGCGGTGACGGTGTCCACGGACATCACCGATCAGGCCTCGGCCGAGAATCTGGTGGCCACCGCCGTCGATTCCTACGGCCGCGTCGACGTCCTGGTCAACAACGCGTTCACGGTGCCGTCGATGAAGCCGTTCGCGCGCACCGATTTCCAACACATCCGGGACGCCGTCGAACTGACGGTGCTGGGTGCGCTGCGGCTGACGCAGCTGTTCACCCCGGCGTTGACGGAGTCGAAGGGCGCGGTCGTGAACGTCAACTCGATGGTGCTGCGGCACTCACAGGAACGGTACGGCAGCTACAAGCTCGCCAAGTCGGCACTGCTCGCGATGTCGCAGTCGCTGGCCACCGAACTGGGCCCTCAGGGAATCCGGGTCAATTCCGTTGCCCCCGGATACATCTGGGGCGACACCCTGAAGAAGTACTTCGAGCATCAGGCACAGAAGTTCGGCATCACGGTCGAACAGATCTACGAGCACACCGCCGCGGCCAGCGATCTGAAGCGGCTGCCGACCACCGAGGAGGTCGCCGACGCGGTGATCTTCCTGGCGTCGCCGATGGCGTCCGCGATCACCGGGCAGTGCCTCGACGTCAACTGCGGCGAATTCCACCACTAGGGAGACCGAACGGATGACCGAACGCAACAGCGCCGACCGCACGACGGTCGGCACCGTCGAGGACCTGCACGCGTCCGCGACGAAGATGACCGGCCTCGACGACTTCGGCGTCGACGACTACACCGAGGCACTCGGGGTCCTGCTGGACTCGTACGCCCGCGACGAGGATCTGACGCCGTTCGGCAGCAAGATCTCTCGCGTGTTCCTGCGCGGCGCACTGGTCGCCCGGCTGCTGAGCGAGGCGGCGTGGAAGCAGTTCCCCGAGCACGCCGACGTCGCGATCGACCGGCCGATCTTCGTCACCGGTCTGCCCCGCACCGGCACCACCGCGCTGCACCGACTGCTCACCGCCGATCCTGCGCACCAGGGTCTGGAGATGTGGCTGACGGAGATGCCGCAGCCGCGGCCCCCGCGGGACACGTGGGCGTCGAACCCGGTGTTCGCCGCGATCGAGGCACAGTTCGGTGAGCACCACGTCGAGCATCCCGAGTTCATGGGGGTGCACTACATGTCGGCCGGCGAGGTCGAGGAGTGCTGGCAGCTGCTGCGTCAGACGTTCAAGTCGGTGTCGTACGAATGTCTCGCACACCTGCCGACGTACTCGTCGTGGCTCGAGGGACAGGACTGGTCCAACGCGTACGCACGCCACAAGAAGAATCTGCAGCTGATCGGCCTGCCCGATCGGGATCGGCGCTGGGTGCTCAAGAATCCGAGCCACCTGTTCGCGCTCGACGAGTTGATGGAGGTCTACCCGGATGCACTGATCGTCCAGACGCACCGGCCGCCGGCCACGATCATCCCGTCGGTGTGCAGTCTGGCCGAACAGGCGACCGACGGGTGGTCGAACCGCTTCCGCGGCGAGGTCATCGGCCGCAGCCAGCTGGACCTGTGGGCCCGTGGTCTCGACGATTTCACCGCGGCCCGCGCGAAGTACGATCCGGCGCAGTTCGTCGACGTCGAGTACGGCGACTTCGTGGGTGATCCGCTCGGCACCGTCGAGAAGATCTACTCGCACTTCTCGATTCCGTTCTCCGAGCAGGCCCGGACGTCGATGGACGCGATGCATGCCGAGAGCCGGACCGGTGGCCGCAAGCCCGCGCACCGGTACACCCTCGAGGACTACGGGCTCACTGCCGAAGAGGTGAACGAGCGCTTCGGTCGCTGAACCGATCCGGATGTCCCAGCCAACGAGAATCGATGTGACCGACACCACATCAAGCGTTAGATTTCGTGGATGGGGATGCGGGCGGCGCAGCCCCGGGTAGAGAGGCTCGATCCGAATGTTCCTGCACGCACGACGATTCGATACCGACAATCCCTCGACTGCAGGGGTCCACGGCACACCGGCCACCGCGACGTCCGTCGACCTGACGGCCGCCGGGTATCTCGAGCAGGAGTTCTTCCTCAGTGGGACGGCCACGTCGTACCGCGAGGACGGCGACTGGGGGCCGGACGGGCGGTGGCCGGTCACCGAATCGGGGCAGGCGCCGTACCGGACGCGGCTGCTGGTGCGGCGTCCCGCCGATCCGGCACGGTTCAACGGCACCGTGGTGGTGGAGTGGCTCAACGTGAGCGGCGGCGTCGACGTGGACGTCGACTTCGGTTACATGCACGCGGAACTACTGCAGGGCTATGCGTGGGTGGGGGTGTCGGCGCAGGCCGCCGGGGTGAACAGCACCGGCGGCAGCCCGCTCGGTCCCGCGGCCGTCGGACTCAAGGCCTGGAATCCGCAGCGGTACGGCCCGCTGCACCATCCCGGTGACGCGTACTCGTACGACATCTTCTCCCAGGCCGGCACCTCGCTGAGGGCCCCGCGCGGCGCGGATCCGCTCGCCGGACTGGACGTCGAGCACGTGATCGCCGTCGGGCAGTCGCAGTCGGCGATGCGCATGCTCACCTACGCCAATGCGATCCATCTCCACGACGAGGTGTTCGACGGCATCGTGGTCCACAGTCGGGCGGGATTCGGGGCGCCGCTCGGCTCCGGTACCGGGATTCCGGCGCTCGACGGACCGGACGGGCCCGATGTCGTCTCCCCCGCTCGGGTGCGTACCGACCTCGACGTGCCGGTGTTCCAGATCGTCACCGAGACCGAACTGTTCGAGCTCGGTGGCACCCCCGAACGGTCGTTCGTCGCGGCCCGGCAGCCCGACACCGACCGGATCCGGACGTGGGAGATCGCGGGGGCCGCCCACTCCGACGCGCACTCGTTGCGGATCCTGTACCCGCAGTACACGGCCCAGTTCGGCACGATCCGGGACCTGGCGGCGGTCGTTCCGATCGTCAACGACGGTCAGCAGGCCGAGGTGGTGTCGGCGGCGCTGCGGGCGATGCGGGCGTGGGTGGTCGACGGGGTCGCACCGGCGTCGGCGGAGCCGATCGAGACGAGGAGCGGGGCGATCGTGCGGGACCGGCACGGCAACGCGGTCGGCGGGGTCCGGACACCGGCCGTCGAGGCTCCGGTGGCGTCACTGACCGGGGAGAGCGTGCACGTGCCGAACAACGGGGCCACCGTGCGACTGGACGCGGAGACACTCGCGGAGCTGTATCCGGCTCCGGACGGTCGTGTCGCGGCGGTGACGGCCGCCGTCGATCGGGCTGTCACCGCGGGCTTCCTGCGCTTCGAGGACGGGCGGGCCCTCGTGTCGGAGTCACGTACGTCACAGTTGTGAGCAGATGTTCGTGCGAGTCGGCATATCGGGCAGGTTGTCCGGAATGCTAACTTTCTCTCGGTGGCTGTCCGCCACCACTTCATCGCACCACCTGTGAAGGATTGAACATGGAAATGCTCAGCGCCGTCATCAACATCGTGTCGATCGCCTACAAGCTCTTCGAGCAGATCAGCACCTTCAGCTGAGCCGACAACGCTTCGTCCGGGCCGGGTCTCCTTCGGGGACCCGGCCCGGACGCGTGAATACGTCTGCGCGCGTGCGCATGGGATGATCGAGGCATGCCGTCACCGTTGCCTCTGGATCCGATCGAGGAAGCGCACCGCCAGTGGACCGACCACGGCTGGGGTGCAGTCGCCGACGGCATGGCCGCGGTCACGTCGGTGGTGCGGGCACAGCAGATCATGATGGCCCGGGTCGAGGAAACCCTCAAACCGTTCGGGCTCACCTTCTCCCGCTACGAACTGCTCACTCTGCTGACGTTCACCCGCAGCGGCGCCCTCCCCATGGCGAAGGCCAGTGCTCGCCTGCAAGTCCACCCCACCAGCGTCACCAACGCCGTCGACCGCCTCGAAAAAGCCGGCCTCGTCCGCCGTGTCCCCCACCCCACCGACCGGCGCGCCACCCTCGTCGAAATCACCGATGCCGGACGTGATCTGTCCCGCCGCGCCACCGAAGCACTCAACGCCGCCGTCTTCGCCGACCCCGGTCTCGCCCCCGACAAAATCGATACCCTCATCCGCATCCTCACCGAACTACGCGTGCGCGCAGGCGATTTCGACACCGGTGAGCAGCCGGGCAAGTGGCACTGAGGTGACCCGGAGGCAGGACCGCGGCCCTGCCGTCCGGTGAAGAATCTGCCGACAACGATGTGGCAATGATTCGCGGGACGGCCCGACGGAGTGCGCCGATTCGTGCAGCCTGATCTGCATGGGCACACTCATCTACAGCTTCACCGTGTCGGTGGACGGGTACATCGCCGATGCACAGGGCAGTATCGACTGGAGCGCTCCGAGCGAAGAACTGCACCGGTATTGGAACGACTTCGAGCGGGAGACCGCCCTGTCGTTCTACGGGCGGCGACTCTACGAACTGATGTCCGCGTACTGGCCGACTGCCGACGAAGCCCCGGACGCCACCCCGCTGATCGTCGACTTCGCCCGCATCTGGCGCAGCATGCCCAAGGTCGTGTTCTCGCACACCCTGGAGTCCGTCGGCTGGAACTCCCGCCTGGAACGTGGCGACCCGGTCGAGGTGGTGACGAAACTGAAAGCCGAAACCGACGGCACACTGGAGGTGGCCGGTGCCACACTGGCCGCGCCGATCGTGCGGGCCGGACTGGTGGACGAGTACCGGATCGTGGTCGCGCCCACCATCGTGGGCGGCGGCACCCGGTTCCTCCCGACGCTCCCGTCGTGGATCTCGTTGCAATTGTTGGAGAACCGTACCTTCCCGGGCGGCACGGTCCTCCTGCGCTACGCGGCGAAACACGACTGATACGCCCCTCCGACCGCACCGACGACGAGGAACAGCACTCCGAGGGGAGCATTCACGTGACTCCCGGCTCGTCCGGGGCTGCCACACGGGCAAGCAGCGTGACGGATGCGGTGTCGAGGCCGTCCGGAAGGTGATGGGCGGCGCCCACAGCGGAAGGAAAGATGTCACGCGAGGCGCGAAGCTCTACTATCTGCATATGTACGCAAATAATGGACCTTGTCGGCGGCGGCTCGACGACGACCAGGTCGGCCTGGTGGTCGAGGTGTTCCGCATGCTCGCCGACGGCACCCGCGTCCGATTGTTGTGGGCGTTGATCGATCGGGAGTTGTCGGTGACCGAGCTGGCCGAGCACGTGGGCAAGGCCGCCCCCTCGGTGTCGCAGCATCTGGCAAAACTGCGGATGGCACGGCTGGTGCGGACCCGACGCGAGGGAACGACGATCTTCTACAGCCTCGAGAACGAACACATCAGACAACTGGTGACGGACGCGGTGTTCAACGCCGAGCACGCCGGCCCGGGTGTACCGGGACACCACCGGGCCGACGCAGGTCTGCACGCCCTGCACGAGGGCTCGGCCGGCGAGTCCACACAGCAGACGGAGGCACTGTGACAACCCCGCACAGTCAGCACGGGCACGGGCACGGGCACGGGCACACCCGAGCCGGTTTCCGCGGAACATTGCGGGAGGTGTTCGCTCCGCACAGTCACGACGCGGCCGACAGTGTCGACTCGGCGCTGGAGACGAGCGATATCGGCATCCGGGCCGTGAAGATCAGTCTGGTGGCCCTGGCGATCACCGCGGCGATCCAGCTCGTCATCGTCGCGGCTTCCGGGTCCGTCGCGCTCGCCGCGGACACCGTTCACAATTTCTCCGACGCCCTGACCGCTGTGCCGTTATGGATCGCGTTCGCGCTCGGACGCCGTGCCGCGACCAGGAGATTCACGTACGGTTACGGCCGCGCCGAAGACCTCGCCGGACTGTTCGTCCTGGCGATGATCGCCCTGTCTGCCGTGATCGCCGGCATCGAATCGGTCCGGCGCCTGATCGACCCGGTCCCGATCGGACATCTCGGCTGGGTCGCACTCGCGGGTCTCGTCGGGTTCGTCGGCAACGAACTCGTCGCCGTCTATCGCATCCGCATCGGACGCCGCATCGGATCGGTCGCGCTGGTCGCCGACGGACTGCACGCTCGTACGGACGGATTCACTTCGCTCGCAGTGTTGTTCGGCGCAGGTGGTGTCGCCCTCGGATACCCGATCGCCGACCCGGTCATCGGCATCCTCATCACCATCGCAATCCTCGTGGTCCTGCGTACCGCCACCCGCGACGTCTTCCGGCGTCTGATGGACGGCGTCGACCCCGAGCTCGTCTCGGCGGCCGAAAAGGTGCTGTCCGGTCAGCCCGGAGTGGAGAACGTCCGCAGCCTGAAAATGCGCTGGACAGGTCACCGGCTGCACGCCGACGTCGAACTCGACGTCGACCCCGGGCTCGGGCTCGCCGAGGCGCACCTCGTCGCACACGGCGCCGAGGATGCCCTGACCTCGACGGTTCCACGTCTCACGACAGCACTGGTGCATGCCTATCCCGCTCACGAAGCCGAGATACGTATCGTTCGCTGAACCGCTCAGGCCGTCCGCAAGTATGTGGAGACACCCGAGGCGCTCACCAGTCTCTGACTCAACCAGGTCACCACGGAACGTGATGCGTCTCGAGGTCGCCGTCGGCCGCAAGGGCGCACGCCGGAAGGAGTTGATCCGCAGGCCACCGTATGGAGCGTCGAGCACCCTACGCGGGCGTGGCGAGCACCTGTTCGTAGTGTTCGACGAGCGGGAACGGGTCGTAGAAGTGGTGCAGCAGTCGACGCCACCGCGCGTACTCCGGGGAGCCGCGAAAGCCCTCGACGTGATCGTCCAGCGTCTCCCACTCGACGAGCAACAGATACGTTCCCGGCCGTTCGATGCACCGCGACAACGTCAGTCGCTCGAACCCCGGCATCGCCGAGATGATCGACTTCGCCTCCGCGAACGCCGTCTCGAAGTCGGCTTCGAGGCCGGCACGGACAGTCAACAGCGCATGTTCGAGGATCATGTGAGTGATCGTCGCATCCGGATGCACGGATTCACGGATGGTTGCCGGTAGTTACTGCAGGAGTTCTCGGGCGATCTGCTCGATTCTGAGGACGCTGTCGAACAGGTCCTCTCCGATCGCCGCACGCAGTGTGGATTCGATACCGGCGGCGAGGCGGTCGGCTTCCTCGATCGTCTTCGTCCCGAGGGCGGTCAGGCGGACCTCGACGAGTTTCTGGTGCATCGGCGAGGGCCGACGGCTGACGAGGCCCTTGTTTTCGAGGGTCGAGAGCATCGTCGCGGCCGCCTGAGGGGTTCCCATCCCGTTGCGGGCGAGCTGAGCCGCGGAGGTCGGCTCGAGATGTCGAATCGACAGCAGCGCGGTGTACTGCGGCACCGTGAGTTCGAGTGGCCTCAGAGCAGCGGCTTTGGCGTCGATGATGAGTCGCGCGATCCGTCGAACATGGGTACCGAGGCGATCGTCGAGCACCTCGGCCAGCGAGCTGTTCTCGACGTCCTCTGCCACCGGAACCTTCTCCCTGTCCGCCCGACCCGGGCATCACAACATGCTGCCTTCTGTCGTCATTCTGCCATCGCCGACCCCGTGACCTTCACACTCCTTCACGAATAAAAACATTGATTCATGACAACATGTTGTCATACTGTTCGTGGCGGTATGCCGCCCCCGCAGCCCGAGGGCGGCTGCAACGGCCACGGAGGGAGAAGGACACATGTCCACGACGATCACGGCAGCGGAGATCACCTACGAGGGAAGCAAGCGGGAGATCGCCACCGACCAGGGGGTTCTGCGGTATCACGAGGCCGGGGACGGCCCGCCCCTACTGCTTCTGCACGGGTCGGGGATCGGTGTGAGCGGCTGGCGCAACTACCGGGAAAACCTGGACGTGTTCGCCCGGCACTTCCACTGCTATGTGCTCGAGTTTCCCGGGTTCGGGGTCAGCGACCCGGCGATCGGGCATCCGGTCCTCACCGCGACCGCGGCGGTGACGCGGTTCCTGGACGCTCTCGGCATCGCCTCCGCTGCGATCATCGGCAATTCGATGGGCGGGGTGGTCGGGGCACACGTGGCGATGCAGCATCCAGAGCGTGTCGAGAAGCTGATCACGATCGGTGGTGTCGGGCCGAACATCTTCAGCCAGTCCCCGAGCGAGGGCACACGTCTGCTCCGGGACTTCGCCGACGACCCCAGCCGCGAGAAGCTGGTGCGATGGCTCGAATGCATGGTGTACGACCCGGCGGTGGTCACCGAGGAACGCATCGAAGAGCGTTGGGAGACAGCGAAGGATCCTGCGTCCCACCAGACGCTCGTCGCGATGTACGGCTCCGAGGCCGCCGCTGCGCAACAGCGGGCACTCGAGACCTCCGACGCCCCGCCGTACTGGTCGATGATGCGCAAGGTCCAGTGCCCGACCTTGTTCACCTGGGGACTCGACGATCGGCAGTGTCCACCCGATATGCCACTCGTCCCGCTCAGGTTGGCGCCGAACGCCGAGCTTCACGTCTTCCCGAACTGTGGCCACTGGGTGATGGTGGAGGCCAAGGAGGCGTTCGAACGCGTCGCTCTCGAGTTCCTGCTCCGCTGACGCGCTCGGAAGGAAAGCCGACGGTTCGGCCCCTGCCGGTGTGCGTGGCAGGGGCCGAACCGTCGCTGTGACTCAGCGATGCCCGAAGTTGGGGTCCCGCTTTTCGGCGAAGGCGGCCATGCCTTCCTTCTGGTCGTCGGTGGCGAAGGCGGAGTGGAAGATTCGACGTTCGAAGCGCACTCCTTCCGACAGGGTGGTTTCGAACGAGCGGTTGACCGATTCCTTGACCATCAGGGTGATGGGCAGGGACATCTCGGCGATGGTGGTGGCGGTGGCGAGCGCCTCGTCGAGGAGGTCCGCGGCCGGCACGATGCGGGAGACGAGTCCGGCGCGTTCGGCTTCCTCCACACCCATGGTGCGCCCGGTCAGGCACAGGTCCATGGCCTTCGCCTTGCCGACGGCGCGGGTGAGGCGCTGCGAGCCGCCGATGCCGGGCAGCACGCCGAGTTTGATCTCGGGCTGCCCGAACTTGGCGGTGTCGGCGGCGATGAGGACGTCGCACATCATGGCGAGCTCGCAGCCACCACCGAGTGCGTAGCCGGCGACGGCCGCGACGATCGGCTTACGGGCCGCGGCCAGCCGATCCCAGGCCGAGAAGTAGTCGTCGATGTACATGTCCATGAACGACTTCGGCTGCATTTCCTTGATGTCGGCGCCGGCCGCGAACGCGCGGCCGCTGCCGGTGATCAGCATCGCGCCGATGCCGCGGTCCCGGTCGAACTCCTCGACGGCGGCGACGACCTCCGACATCAGCTGCGCGTTGAGCGCGTTGAGCGCCTTCGGCCGATTGAGCGTGATGACGCCCACGCGGCCGTTGCGCTCGACCTTGATGGTCTCGAAATCCGTCACTGATTTTCTCCGTTCGACCGGTTTCTGATGTCGTTGATGATTGCCGAGAAGTCCTCGCCGCCGTGCCCGGTCTCGTGGAACCGGCGGTACAGTTCGGCGGCACGCAGCCCGAGGTCGGCATCGACGCCGTTGTCGCGCAGCGCATTCGCTGCGAGCCCCAGGTCCTTGTCCATGAGGGCGGCCGCGAATCCCGGCTGGTAGTCGTTGTTCGCGGGGCTGCCCGGGACCGGTCCCGGCACCGGGCAGTTGGTGGTGAGCGCCCAGCACTGGCCCGACGCGTTGGAGGCGACGTCGAACAGTGCCTGGTTGCTCAGGCCGAGTTTCTCGCCGAGCACGAACGCCTCACTGATCGCGATCATCGAGACACCGAGGATCATGTTGTTACAGATCTTCGCGGCCTGCCCCACTCCCGGACCACCGCAGTGCACGACCTTGCGGCCCATCACCTCGAGCAGCGGGTGGGCGGCCTGGAAGTCCTCGTCGGCGCCGCCGACCATGAATGCGAGCGTGCCCGCCGATGCACCCATGACCCCGCCGGAGACAGGGGCGTCGATACCGCGATGCCCGGCCTGTTCGAGTTTCTCGTGGGCGGCGCGGGCGTCGGCGACGTCGATGGTGGAGCAGTCGACGAACAGGGTGCCCGGCCGGGCCGCGGCCAGCAGACCGCCGTCGTACAGGTCGAGAACGTGCTTGCCGCTGGGCAGCATCGTGATCACGACGTCGGCGTCGACGGCGGCAGCCGGTGCGGAGGCGACGACGGTGACGCCGTCCTTCGTGGCCTGTTCGAGTGCGGCCGGCGCCAGGTCGAAGCCCTGGACGGCGTATCCGGCTTTCGCGAGGTTCGCGGCCATCGGGCCGCCCATGTGGCCGAGACCGACGAAGCCGACGGTGATGTCGCTGATGCTCATCGCTGTTCCTCCCCACTCGCGGGCGGGGCGCCCGCGATCGTCCGAGCCAGTCCGAGTTCGGCGTCGCCGAGTGGCTCGAAGAATCGGTCCACGTGTTCGTCGGTGACCGCGTCGAGGGTCGACGGCGACCATGCGGGGTTACGGTCCTTCTCTACCACCTGCGCCCGGATGCCTTCCACCAGATCGTGAGATCCGAGGCATGCCAACGACACTCGATACTCCTGATCGAGGGCCTTTTCGAGCGAGTCGAGGTCGCGGACCTGCCGCAGCGCCCGCAGCGTCACCTTCGCCGCGGTCGGTGACTTCGCGAGGATCTGCTCCGCCGCCTTCTCCTCGTCGGGGACACCGCTGCCCTGCAGCCGGGCGACGATCTCCTCGACGGTGTCGGCGCTGTAGGCGGCGTCGATCCAGTCCCGCTGCGCCAGCAGGTCCGACGCGGGTGCGGGCTCGGAGAACCGTGCGAGCGCGTCGTCGACGGTGCCGGCGGCCAGCGCCTGCTCGAAGTCGGCGAGCCGCTCGGACGGAACGAAGTGGTCGGCGAACCCGCAGGCGATGGCGTCACCGGCCGTCAGCCGGGCCGTCGTCAACGCGATGTGGGTGCCGATCTCCCCCGGCGCCCGCGACAGCAGCCAGGTGCCGCCCACGTCGGGCACGAATCCGATACCGACCTCGGGCATGCCGATGGTGGAGCGTTCGGTGACGACCCGGACGTTGCCGTGTGCGGAGACACCGACGCCGCCGCCCATGACGATGCCGTCCATGATCGCAACGTACGGCTTGGGATACCGGGAGATCGCGGCGTTGAGGACGTACTCGTCGCGCCAGAAGTCCTTCGACCCGTCGCCGCCCTCGCGGGCGTCGTGGTAGATCGAGACGATGTCGCCGCCCGCGCACAGCCCGCGTTCACCGGCGCCGACGAGCAGGACCGCGTGGACGGTGTCGTCGTCGGCCCATTCCAGCAGGGCCGGGGCGATCGCCTGCACCATCGCATGATTCAGGGCGTTGATGGCCTTGGGCCGGTTGAGCGTGATCCGGCCGATCCGGCCGATCCGCTCGATCAGGACGTCACTCATGCTGCTCCGATCATGGCGCGGGCCACGACGACCCGCATGATCTCGTTGGTTCCTTCGAGGATCTGATGGACGCGCAGGTCGCGCACGATCTTCTCCACTCCGTATTCGGCGAGGTAGCCGTAGCCGCCGTGCAACTGCAGTGCCTCGTTGGCGACGGTGAATCCGGTGTCGGTGGCGAACCGCTTCGCCATCGCGCACAGTTCGGCGGCGGCCGGGTCTGCACCGTCCAGTGCCCCGGCTGCCCGCCACAGCAGGCTGCGGGCCGCCTCGAGCTCGATCCGCATGTCCGCGAGCCGGAACTGCAGCGCCTGCTGCTCGGTCAGTGCCGCCCCGAACGCCTTGCGTTCCCCCAGGTAGGTGAGCGTCTTGTCGAGCGCGGCCTGAGCCCCGCCGACCGAGCAGGCGGCGATGTTGATGCGTCCGCCGTTGAGTCCCTTCATCGCGAACCGGAAGCCGTCGCCCTCACTGCCGAGGAGGTTTCCGGCGGGCACCCGCACCTGGTCGAGGATCACCTGCCGGGTGGGCTGGGCGTTCCAGCCCATCTTCTTCTCGTTCGCACCGAACGACAGTCCCGGCGTGTCCTTCGGCACGACGAACGCGGAGATGCCGCGCGCGCCGGGGCCGCCGGTGCGGGCCATCACGACGTACACGTCGGAGGTGCCCGCACCGGAGATGAACTGCTTGACGCCGGTGAGCACGTAGTCGTCGCCGTCGCGAACCGCCTTGGTGGACAGGGCTGCCGCATCGGAGCCGGCACCCGGCTCGGTGAGGCAGTAGCTGCCGAGCTGCTCCATCGATGCCAGTGCGGGCACCCAGCGGCGGCGCTGCTCGTCGGTGCCGAACTCGTCGATCATCCACGTGACCATGTTGTGGATCGAGATGTACGCGGCGATCGACGGGCAGCCGGTGGCGAGCTGCTCGAAGATGCGGACGCCGTCGAGACGGCTCAGCCCGGAACCACCCACGTCCTCACGGATGTAGATGCCGCCCATGCCGAGTGCGCCCGCTTTACGCAGCACATCCACCGGGAAGTGCTTGGCCTGGTCCCATTCGACCGCGTCGGGCGCCAGGTATTCGGCAGCGAAATCGCGTGCCGTCAGGGCGATCGCGCGTTCGTCGTCGGAGAGAGTGAACACCGGTGCTCCCCTAGTCCATCGTCGGGATGACGAAATGGTCCGCATGCTCTTTCACCCCGGACGGCCACCGCTGGGTGACGGTCTTGGTCTTGGTGTAGAAGCGGATCGAGTCCGGGCCGTGCTGGTTGAGGTCCCCGAAACCGGACCGCTTCCAGCCGCCGAACGTGTGGTAGGCGATCGGGACCGGGATGGGCACGTTGACGCCGACCATGCCGACCTCGACGCGGGCGCAGAAGTCGCGGGCGGTGTCGCCGTCGCGGGTGAAGATCGCCACCCCGTTGCCGTATTCGTGTTCGGACGGCAGCCGCAGCGCCTCCTCGTAGTCGGCGGCCCGCACCACCTGCAGGACCGGACCGAAGATCTCCTCCCGGTAGATCCGCATGTCCGGGGTGACACGGTCGAACAGGGTTGCGCCGGCGAAGAATCCGTCCTCGTGGCCATCGAGGACGAAGCCGCGGCCGTCGACGACCAGTTCGGCGCCCTCCTCGACCCCGATACCGACGTAGTCGTTCACCCGGGCGAGGGCGTCCGCGGAGACGAGCGGGCCGAAGTCGGCGTTCTCGTCGTCGGAGCGGCCGATCTTCAGCGTGCCGACCCGTTCGGTGAGCTTCGCGACGAGCGCGTCCGCGGTCTCCTCCCCCACCGGGACCGCCACCGAGATCGCCATGCAGCGCTCACCGGCGGAGCCGTAGCCGGCGCCGATGAGGGCGTCGGCCACCTGGTCGAGATCGGCGTCGGGCATGACGATCGCGTGGTTCTTCGCGCCGCCGAAGCACTGGGCCCGCTTGCCGTGCGCGGCCGCGGTCTCGTAGATGTACTGCGCGATCGGGGTGGAACCGACGAAGCCGACGGCCTTGACCCGCTCGTCGGTGAGCAGCACGTCGACGGTCTCCTTGTCGCCGTTGACGACGTTGAACACGCCTGCGGGCAGACCGGCCTCGAGGAACAGTTCGGCCAGGCGCAGCGGCACCGACGGGTCCCGCTCGGACGGCTTGAGGACGAACGCGTTACCGCAGGCCAGCGCCGGACCGGCCTTCCACAGCGGGATCATCGCCGGGAAGTTGAACGGGGTGATGCCGACGACGACGCCGAGGGGCTGACGCATCGAGTAGACATCGATACCGGTGCCGGCGGACTCGGTGTACTCGCCCTTGATCAGGTGCGGGACACCGACCGCGAACTCGATCACCTCGAGGCCGCGCTGGATGTCACCCTTCGCGTCCGGGATCGTCTTGCCGTGCTCGGCGGACAGCATCCGGGCCAGCGGATCCATCTCGTCCTGCACGAGCTGCAGGAACTTCATCAGTACCCGCGCCCGCTTCTGCGGATTGAACGCCGCCCACACGCGCTGCGCCTCGGCCGCGTTCGCGATGACCGCCTCGGTCTCGGCCTTGTCGGCGAGCGGCACCCGCGACTGCACACGCCCGGTATTGGGGTCGAAGACGTCGGCGAAACGCCCGGACGTACCGGGAACATGCTTGCCGCCGACGAAATGGGAGAGCTCTCGAACACTCATGGTCGGATCCGTCCTTCACTGGTCGCCAACTTGTCGCCCATCCTATAGTCGGAAGTCCATGCAAGTCTAGGGCCGGGAACCCGACATACAGGTGAACCGCAGGTAGCGGGCCGGTTCGTCGGCCACAATGGCGCATGGACTCTCCCCGGGCGATCCCCGCATCAGCCGGCCCCCACCTCGACCGTCGCAGCTTCCTCGGCGGTGCCGGCGCCCTCCTCGCGGCCGGAATCGCCGCCTCGGCCACCGGGACCGCCTTCGTCGCCCCGCGTCCCGCCCGGGCCGACGCCCCCACCCTGCCGCAGCGGCCGAACATCGTCGTGCTGATCACCGATCAGGAACGACTGCCGATGTTCTGGCCGCAGGGGTGGGCCGAGCAGAATCTGCCCAATCGCACGCGCCTGGCCGACACCGGACTGTCGTTCGACAACGCGTTCTGCAATGCCGCGATGTGCTCGCCGAGTCGCAGCACGTTCTTCACCGGCCTGTATCCCGCACAGCACGGGGTGACCGCGACGCTCACCGAAGGTGGCACGCTCTCGCCCACGGAACCGACTCTGCCGCTGGGTATTCAGAACATGGCGAAGCTGCTCGACTCGGCCGGGTACGACGTGCAGTACCGCGGAAAGTGGCACATGAGCAAGGGTGCGGGCGGCGGTGACCCGTCGAGCGACGACCTCGCCGCGTACGGCTTCCACGGCTGGGTGCCGCCCGAGGCGGGTCAGGACACCGATCCCGACAACTTCGGGGGCGGCTGCGCCAACCACGACGCCCGCTACGCCGCGGAGGCCGTCGACTTCCTCGACGGGCTCGACCCGGCCGACGACCGGCCGTTCGCGCTGATCGTGTCGTTCGTCAACCCGCACGACGTGCTCGCCTATCCGCAGACGTGGGACGCGATCAACGGCACGTGCGACAACTACGGCTCCGACGCCCCCGACATGTTCGGGCAGGGCATCGAACTGCCTCCGACGTACGACGAGTCCCTGCTGCTCGGGTTCAAACCCTCCGCGCAGGTGCAGTCGCAGGCCCTGCTCGCCGGCGGACTGGGTCCCCTGCCCGGACCGGACGCCGCCCGCAACTACGTCAACTTCTACGCCTACATGTACAAGGTGGTCGACGAGCATCTCGGTGCGGTGCTCGATGCTCTCGAATCACGTCCCGGCCGAAGGGAATCCACGGTCGTGATCCGGATGTCCGACCACGGGGAGATGGGGATGTCGCACGGCGGGCTGCGGCAGAAGGTGTTCAACGCCTACGAGGAAACCCTGCGGGTGCCGCTCGTGATCAGCAACCCGGTGCTGTTTCCGCAGCCGGTGCACACCGGTGCGCTCGCCACCCTGATCGACGTCGTGCCGACCCTCGCGTCCCTCGCGCACGTCCCGGATCCGGGGGCGTGGGACTTCCGCGGCGTCGACCTGATGCCGGTCGTCGCCGATGCCGCTGCGCACCCGACGGCCCCGACCGCGACGGTGCAGGACGTCGTGCACTTCACGTACGACGATCAGAACTGCGCCACCCCGGACGGGCAGGACATCGTCACCCAGCCGAACCACATGCGCACGATCCGTGACGACCGCTGGAAGTACTCGGTCTACTTCGACCCGTCCGGGGTGACGCCGCCGCAGTTCGAGATGTACGACCTGCACAGCGATCCTCTCGAACTGCACAATCGCGCGAATCCGCTGAACCTGACGTGGTTCGATCCGGTCCAGGCGGGGCGCATGCACGCGACACTGTTCGACGTCATGGAGCGGTGCGGAACGACCCCCACGCACGGCCTCGATCCGGTGCCGCCGGGCAGTGCGTGAGGGTCCCCGTCAGCTACCGAGTTCGAGGAACCGCAGCGGTTCGGTCTCCACGAACCGGCTCGTGACGTTGCCGCCGAGCCCGCCCTCGAGTCCGGTGTCGCCGAGCAGGTCGAGGGTGCGTGCCGGTGCACCCTCCCGGAAGTCCAGGCCGGTGAGCTCGACCCACAGCACGTTGGGCCGGGTGGTCGACGCGAACACGTACCGCCTGCCGGTCAGGTCCGCGACGGTCTGCCACAGGGTCTGTGACGCATACGGCTTGCCCGGGTCGGGGACGCGGAACGGCTGGGCGGCGTTGCGGACGACGCTGAACATGCCCGCGATCGCCTCGACAGCACTCCCCGGTTCGGGGAGCCGGTCGGCGTAGTAGGCGGCCCGCGCGAACCGGTCCGACGCCAGTGTCGTCCCGGGCAGCGGCTCGCTCCCGCCGAAACCGTCGATCCGGGACAGCAATTCGAGCTGCTTGTCGTAGGTCGGGGAGTTCGTCATCACCCGATAGCGGCGGTCGTGCCACACCGTGACCTTGCCGTCGAGATACTCGACGATCGCCGAATCCCCGGTCGCGTCGTCGAGGGCGAGGTGCACCGCGGGAACCTCCCCGGTGGCGGGATCACCGAGCGGCACCACCTGGACGTCGGTCTCCTGGATCCATGCCGCCGCGTCGGCGACGGTCGCGAAGTTGTCCAGGAAGTACTGCAGCCACACCGCCATGCTCAGTGCCGGCCGGGACGGGTCGTAGGTGCCGTACTCCGATTCGGTGAGCCAGAGGATGTGCCCCGCGAGCCCGGCCTCGTTCATCCCGTCGACGGTCATCAGATCGAACGCGGCCGCCACCACACTGCCGTACCGGGCCGTCCACCGCAGTCCCCCACCGACACCGTCGGTGCGCGAGATCCCCCGCGGCAGCGACCACAGGTTGGTCCCGGTGTCGCGGTGATAGTCCATGTTGCGGCCGACGTACACCGCACCGGTAGCGTCCTGCCAGACGACTCGAGTACACATGACCCACCTCTTCGGCTCGATCAGATTGGCGTGCAGTCATTCTCGTCGAGCATACGGGCACCGGCAGCGGTCTCGCCCGATCAGCCGGAATCGTCTGTTAGCCTCGTGGCCGAACCTGAGGGGAATCCGGTCCGAATCCGGAACTGTCCCGCAACCGTGGGCGGCGCGAGCCGCAAGTCGGAGTACCTGAGGCTCGTGACTCACCCAGCGCATCGTTCTCGAGGATTGGAACGGGCGGCGACGACCCGACCCGTCGGGACGATCGCGGTTCCTTCGTGTCCTCGTGGCGCATCAGCAGCGAGGACCGCATGAAGCTCGAACACACCACTTCCGTCGTCACCCGGCTGGCCGCTGCCACCGCGGCGCTGCTCGCGCTCACCGCGTGCGGCAGTCCCGTCACCGACTCGTCCGCGTCCGCGGAAGAAACGACCGGCACCGGGACGTCCTACCCGCTGACCGTCGAGACCTGTGGTGTCACACAGACCTTCGACCGCGCCCCCGAGCGGGCCGTGACACTCACCTCCACCGCGACCGAGGCGATGCTGGAACTCGGGCTCGAGGACAAGATGGTCGGCACCGCCTACCTGGGCAACCGCGAGATCGGGCCGCAGTACGCGAACGCCTACGGCCGGATTCCGGTGCTGGCGGCGAAGCAACCCAGCATGGAGCAGCTCCTCGCCGTCGACCCCGACTTCGTGTATTCCGGATACCCGGACGGGTTTTCGGAGAGCACGGGCCACACCCGCGCCCAGTTGCAGGACCTCGGGGTCCGCACCCATCTGAGCCCGGCCGGCTGCACCGACGTGCCCAAGACTCTCGCCGACATGCCCGACGAACTCCGCACCATCGGGAAGATCTTCGACGTCGACGACGCCGCGGACGCGGCCGTCGAGAAGTTCGAGGCCACCGTCGCGAAGGTCACCGACACCGTCGCGGGCGCGGAGGCACCGAAGGTGTTCCTCTACAACTCCGGCAAGGACGCGCCGCAGACGATCGGCGGCTGGGCGTACGCGTCGGCCATGATCGACGCCGCCGGCGGCCGGAACATCCTCGCCGACGAACCCCTGCGCTGGGGCAAGGTGTCGTGGGAGCAGGTCGCCGCGGCAGACCCCGACATCATCCTGATCTACGACTACCTCGACCCCAGCGTCGAATCGAAGATCGCGACGCTGAAGGACGTTCCCGCCCTCGCCGGCACCTCCGCGATCCGGAACGACCGGTTCGCGGTGATCAGCCTGTCGCTGGCCCAGCCGGGACCGCGATCCGCCGAGGGCATCGAGGAACTCGCGCGACAGTTCCATCCCGAGCTCTACCCGGCCGGGTAGTTCCCGATGCCGTCCCCGCTCACGACGTCCGCCGACCGGCGAAGCGACCTGATCGCGCAGCTGCGGACCCCGGCGCACCGGGCGACCGTGCCGGACGGGCCGGACGGGCCTGCCGCGGGTGGCCCGACCACCCGACGGCTCACCGTGATCGTCGCCGGGCTGTCGGTTCTGCTCGTCGCTACCGCAGGCCTCGCACTGTCGATCGGTTCGGTCCACATCCCGGTGTCCCAGGCATGGGGTGTGGTCGGCCACCGACTGTTCCCGTCCGGATGGATCGAACCGACCTGGAGCCCGGTCACCGACCGGATCATCGCCGACGTGCGCCTGCCCCGGGTGTTCCTGGCCGCCGTCGCGGGAGCGAGCCTGACCGTCGTCGGCACGATCGTGCAGGCCGTCATGCGCAACCCGCTCGCCGGTCCGACGACACTCGGGGTCTCGGCCGGAGCCGCGACGGGCGCCGTGATCGTGATGCGGTTCGGGCTGATCACCCTGGGCGCCGTCACCCTGAACGTCGCCGCGTTCCTCGGCGCGCTGCTGACCCTGACCGTCGTACTGGGCGTCGCCCGGTACGGCGGACGGGTGTCCGCGACGACGCTGGTCCTCACCGGCATGGCGATCGGCGCCGTCCTCTCGGCAGTCACCAGTTTCCTCGTCCTCACCTCCGACGATCGCGCACTGGCCTCGCAGGTTCTGTTCTGGACGCTCGGCGGCTTCGGCTCCGCTCAGTGGAAGATCCTCCCGATCCCCGCGGCCGTGCTCCTGGTCTGCGTGGCCTACGCGCTCACCCAGTCCCGCAACCTCAACCTGCTGCTGACCGGGGAGGAGAGCGCGACGTCGCTGGGGCTGGACGTGAACCGGTTCCGGCAGCGGATGTTCGTGCTGTCGGCCGCCATGATCGGGGTCGTCGTCGCGGTGTGCGGCGTCATCGGGTTCGTCGGTCTCGTCATGCCCCACATCACCCGACTCCTGGTGGGCGCCGACCACCGCCGCTGCCTGCCGGTCGGAATGCTCCTCGGCGCGATCTTCACGATCGGCGCCGACCTGCTCGCGCGAACCGTGATCTCGCCGGAGGAGATCCCCGTCGGCATCGTCACCGCCCTCGTCGGCGGGCCGTTCTTCCTGTACCTGTTGCGCCGCAACAACAAGGCGGCACTGCGATGACGACACCGGACCGGATCGTCCCGGCCCCGGTCGAGACGACGGGCGTCACCGTCGAGATCGGCGGCCGCACCCTCGTGGACGGGGTGAGCATCGTCGCCGAACCCGGTTCCGTCGTCGGTGTTCTCGGACCGAACGGCAGCGGCAAGTCGACGTTCCTGCGGACGATCTTCCGGTCGCTCCGACCGGACGCCGGGCACGTCCGACTCGACGGCACCGACGTGTGGGCGGAGTCGGTGAAGTGGAGCGCGCGGCAGACGGCCGTCGTGCTCCAGGAGACGCCGTCGGACTTTCCACTGACCTGCGCCGAGATCGTCCGTATGGGACGCACCGCCCACAAGCGCCTGCTCGACGCCGACACCGCCGCCGACGCCGCGCTCTGCGCCGCGGCAATGGAGCTGGCGGAGGTCACGCACCTCGCGGACCGGGTGTTCTCGCACCTGTCCGGCGGCGAACGTCAACGAGTGCTCATCGCCCGGGCCCTCGTCCAGC
Organism: Prescottella sp. R16; assembly: GCF_030656875.1. Classification (NCBI taxonomy): domain Bacteria; kingdom Bacillati; phylum Actinomycetota; class Actinomycetes; order Mycobacteriales; family Nocardiaceae; genus Rhodococcus; species Prescottella sp. R16. Next base: position 1,594,637 of record NZ_CP130943.1, on the reverse strand, counting down.
AGCCGCGGGTACTGATCATGGACGAGCCGACCAACCACCTCGACCTGCACCACCAGCTGTCGCTGCTCGACCTGACCACCCGGTTGGACACGACGGTGATCGTGGCACTGCACGATCTCGGGCTCGCCGCCCGATTCTGCGACACGGTGGTCCTGCTCGACGGCGGACGTGTCGTCGCCCAGGGCGCCCCCGCCGACGTGTTCACCGTGGAACGGATCCGCGACGTCTACCGCGTCGACGTGCAGATCATCGAGCATCCCACCACCGGCCGACCGCACGTACTGCTGTGCTGACCGAGAAGGACACACCGATGAGATTCGGGATCATCACCCATGTCGTGGGCGACGCGGACAGCCGCACCGTGCTCCGCGAGACGATCGAGCTGGCGCAGATCGCGGAGGAGTCGGGATTCACGTCGTTCTGGGTCGCGCAGCACCACTTCGGATCCCACCGCGGGCACGCACCGTCACCGCTCGTGCTGCTCGCCGCGATCGCCCGGGACACCGACCGGATCGCACTGGGGACGGCCGTGGTCGCCGGGGCACTCGAGAATCCGGTCCGGTTGGCCGAGGACGCGGCGACGGTCGACGCGATCAGCGGTGGCCGCCTGCAGTTGGGTCTCGGTGCCGGCGCGGATCCCACGGCGAGCCGCGTGTTCGGTGTCGCCCACGAGGACCGGCACCGGGCTCTGCGGGAGCATCTGCACCTGCTGTGCGCGGAACTCGACGGCGACCGGCTGTGCCCCGGCGCCGCCGGCCTGCGGGAGAGGTTGTGGCTCGCAACCGGTTCCGACGACGGATACGCGCTGGCGACCGAACTGCGGACGGGGGTGCTCGCCGGGCGGCGGGCCTCCCCGAACCTCGAGGAGGATCGCGCGACGGCGGCCCGGATGGCGACGTTCCGGGAGCAGGCGCGGGGGGACAGTCCTCGAATCGGGTTGTCCCGTGCGGTGTTCTGCGCCGACGACTACGCATCGGCGCGGTCGGCCCTCGCCCCCGGCATCGACCGGTGGATCCACCACGACGCCCCGCCCGGCCGCTTCCCCGACGGCTACACCGTCGACGACTACCTGGCCGCCCGGCACATCTTCGCCGGCAGCCCCGCCGACGTGCGCCGGCACTTCCACTACGACCCCTGCACGCGGCACGTGACCGACGTGCTCGCCAACGTCCCCCAGGTGCACCCCGACTTCACCGACAACGCCCGCAGCATCCGCACGTTCGGGGCCCGGATCATTCGCGGCGGCCTGTTCGACGGCCGGTGAATCAGTCCGGGCTGCAGTCGCTCTCGGCAAGGTCCCCGGCGCTCAGGAACACCGTCACCAGCCATCCGCACGACGATCCGACGGTGGAGCCGTGCACCCCGTCCTCGATCGTGAGCAGTCGTCCCCCCATCGCGGCGTGCGCGTCGAGTGCCCACGGGTACGGGGTGACCATCTCGTCGCGGTGGCCGACGATCAGCAGATCGGTGCCGGTGTCCGCGACCGCGGTGGCCTCCCCCCGCAACGGCCACCCGCTGCACAGACTGACTCCGGCGACATCCGAGTCGGCGGGGAACTCGATGCGCCGCACCGGGTCCCGCCCCAGTTCGGCGCCGATCGCCCGGTTCTGCGCGAGCTGGTCCACGGCATCCCCCACCGGATCGAGGCTGTTGCAGATGTAGGCGACGCCCGCGGTGCCGTCGACCGCGTGGTCCAGGAAGTCGAGGGTGTCCGGATCCAACGGCACGTCGTGGTCGCCGGGCTCCGGCGGCTCACCCGGCGGCACGTCCGGGTCGTCGGGGGCCGGGCCGTCACCGCTCCCGGAACCCAGATCGCTCGGTTCCGGAACGAGCTCCGGTGGTGCGTCCGGGTCGGCCGCCGCGAGAGTCGCCAGGGCGTCCGCGGCGGACGTGCCGGTGTAGTCCATGCTGTCGAGCACCACCCGCCGCAGATGCTGCGGGAACCGGGTCTGCAGTTCGGCACCGAGCACCGTGCCCCACGACACCCCCAGGTAGTCGATGGTGCCGAGTCCGAGCCGCTGCCGCACGGCGTCGAGATCGCGGGCCGTGTTCGCGATGGTGATCGACGCGACGAACGCCGGATCCGTGTCGACGCACGCACGGTTCGCGTCCGCGATCTCGTCCGCGTACGCGAGCAGACTGTCGTCGTCACGGGTGTCCGGGGCGTCGGGTTCGTCGCAGTCGAGGGACGTCGAGTAGCCGGTGCCGCGCAGATCGACACCGACGACGGTCTCCCGCAGTCCGAGATCCGACGCCACCGTGGCCGCCATGCTGCGCCCCTCCACCCCCGGACCGCCGGGGTTGACGAACAAGGCCGGCTCGGCGGGATCGGACACCGTGGGATCGGTGCCCGCGACGCGGCTCACTGCCAGCTCGATACGCCGACCACCCGGATCGGTGTAGTCGAGGGGCACGTCCACCGACGCGCACTGCAGCCGGTCCACCACCCTCGTGTCGACACCCAGGTCGGTGACGTACGCCGCGAGGTCCGGGCACGGCCCCCACACCACCGCCGAGTCGTCGCCGGAACGCCCGCAGCCGGTCAGTGTCGCCGCCCCCAGCAGGACCGCGGCCACCAGCGCGGCCGGCCCCGCCGGCCCCGCCGTCCGCGTCACGGCGTCTCGTCGGCGAGATACTGCGCGGTGGCGGCATCGGCCGGAAAGAACGTTTCGATCGCAAGTTCGGACACCGCGACATCGAGCGGGGTCCCGAACACCGTCGTCGTGCTCAGGAACGCCAGGTCCCGCCCGTCCACCCGCACCCGCAGCGGCACCACCAGGGCCGGGCCCACCGAGGCCGGTGCCGTCCCGCCCGGATAGCCGGCGAGCTCGTCGCGCAGACACCGCAGCAGGTCGTCGCCGGTCGCGTCGATCTGATGGTCCAGCCGGTGCAGCACGTGCGCCCGCCACTGCGGCAGATTCGTGATGCGCGGCGCCATCCCGTCCGGGTGCAGGCTCAGACGCAGCACGTTGACCGGCGGCTCCAACAGTGCAGGGGCGACGCCGGCGGTCAGCAGCGCCACCGTCTCGTTGGCGTCGACGAGCGTCCAGTGCCGGTCCACGACCAACGCCGGATTCGGGGCGTGCGCCGCCAGGATCGTGCCGATCGCGTCCGCGACGACCGCCATCGGCACATCCGACAACTCGTGCTCCGGGTAGGCGGGCGCGAACCCGGCCGCCAACAGCAGCGCATTACGGCCGCGCAGCGGAATGTCGAGGTGCTCCCCGAGCCGCAGCAGCATCGCCCGCGTCGGCTGCGCCCGCCCCGTCTCGAGGAAACTCACGTGCCGCGTCGACACGTCGGCACGGGACGCCAGATCCAGCTGTGTCATCCGGCGGTGACCCCGCCACCACCGGATCTGGTCCCCCACCGGCTGCTGCGCCTGCGTCATGTCGTCGACTCTAGGACGCGCCGGGAACGGGTTCCATTACCTGCAAGGTAATCGACCGAACGACCCCACCCGGCGCAGGCTCGTCCACGAAGGCCGCACCGGGCGGCCGAACTCGAAAGGGGCTCACCGTGAACGACCTCGACACCACGATCCGGAACTACCTGGACACCTGGAACGAGACCGACTCCGGCAAGCGCGCCGCCCTGGTCGAGGACCTGTGGGCGCGGGACGGGCGTTACGTCGACCCGATGGGCAGCGCCGAGGGGCCCGCCGCGGTCAGTGCCCTCATCGGGGCGGTACAGGAACAGTTCGAAGGCATGCGGTTCGAACTGGCCGGCGACATCGACGCCCACCACGACCAGGCGCGGTTCACGTGGGCACTCGGCCCGGTCGGCGCGGAGCCCCTCGTCATCGGATTCGACGTCCTCGAATGCGACCCGGACGGCCGGGTGCGGACGGTTCTCGGTTTCCTCGACAAGGTTCCCACCGTCTGACCCGTCCCGACACGGAACGGGTAGTCCGCCGCCCGGCCCGGGCCGGGCGGCGTCCCGTCAGACGCGGGAATCGACGAGTTGCGTGAGCATCGCCAGGTTGGCCGTCATGCCCTGACGCCACACCGACATGCGGTGGGCAACGATGGCCGCCTCCTGCTCGGGATGCTGTTCGACGAACGCCGTCAGCGGCGACCGCCCGGTCCCGATCTTGCCCCACTGCCGCACCGTCGCCCCGTCACCGTCCGGATCGACCTCGAAACCCCACACCGCGAACGGGGCGTCCGACTCACCCACCTGCCACACCCAGCGCCGGCCGTCCTCGACCTCGACGATCTCGGAATCGGTGTGCCAGTCACCCATCGCCTCGTTGGAATTGTGGCCCCGGAACCGGGCACCGACCGCGACCCCCGTCGCCCCGTCCAGCCACTCGACCCGCTGCAACTCCCCGGCCGCACGCGTGGGCAGGGAGATGTCGGTGACCAACGCCCACGCCTGCTCCGGGCTGCAGCCCAGACGCGTGGAGACCTCGACGGTGGGGGTGTCGCGCAAACGCATGGCGCTCCTTGTGAATTCGAGTCGATACCGGACAGCGGAAACCTGTGCCCGATGCTAGCGCCGCCGGAATCCGCTGCCCAGTGCGCGGTAGCACTCGTCGAGATCGCGCAGCGCGGCAATCACCTCCGGCTCCCCCTCGGCGTCCGTCCGCAGCACCGCCCGCAGCAGTGCCGCGTCCAGGTCGTCGGGGGCCGCGGTGAACGGCACCTCCGGCAGATACTCGTAGCGGGCATCGTCCCCGAAATGATCACCGGCATCCACCGCGTCGCCGGCTGCGTTGTCCGGGTCGGCTGCCTCGTTCGGGGAACCGCCGATCTCCCGGATCACGGTGTCGAGGTCGATGCCGCGCAGGACGAGCAGCGTCGTGGGATCGCGGTCGACGTGTTCGGTGAGCACGTGTGCGAGCGCCGCCACGTGCCGGCACGGCCACCCACTGTCGGGGCACGTGCAGTCGAAGTCGAGTTCGCGGGCCCCGTCGGGCAACAGCATCGGGGCGAGTGCCTGCGGCACCGTCCCGGACACCAGGGCGGCGAGCGCGCCGGGGGTGGAGCGGACCGTGTCGAGGAGTTCGGCGGTGTGGGCGGCGTCGAGAGTGCGCAGCGTGAGCGTCGCGGTGAACGGCGCGAGCTGGCTGCCCTGCACGTCGGCGACGACCCGGCCCGCCGCGACGTCGAGCGCGAGGACCCGGCCGCCCCGCGCATACGTGCGGCCGCGGGCGATCCGCCCCGGATCACCGACCCGGTCGAGGACGTCCAGCAACGCCCGTCCCCACCCACTACGCGGAGAACCGGTGCGGAACCCGGTCATTCGCCGACCGCCTCGTCACCGAGGGTCAGCAGGTCGTGCAGCTGGTCGGTGTTCATCTCGGTGATCCACCGCTCCCCCGTGCCGATCGCGAGATCCGCGAGCTCCTGCTTGTTCGTGATCATCGCGTCGATCCGTTCCTCGAGCGTGCCGACACACACCAGTTTGCGGACCTGCACGTCGCGGCGCTGCCCGATGCGGAACGCCCGGTCGGTGGCCTGGTTCTCCACCGCCGGGTTCCACCACCGGTCCAGGTGCACCACATGGTTGGCGGCGGTGAGGTTCAGGCCGGTGCCGCCCGCCTTGAGGGACAGCAGCATCAGCGGCGGCCCGTCGTCGCTCTGGAACTCCTCGACCATCCGGTCCCGGCGGGCCTTCGTCACACCGCCGTGCAGGAACGGCACCGCCACCCCGAACCGGTCGGCGAGATACGGGGCGACGAGCTCCCCGAACTCCCGGAACTGGGTGAACAGCAGCGCGCGTTCCCCGTCCGCGGTGACCGCGTCGAGGACGTCCTCGACGAGCGCGAGCTTGCCGGACCGGTGCCGGCCGCGGCGCAGCACCGGCGACCCGTCGCCGAGGAAGTGCGCGGGATGATTGCACACCTGTTTGAGGCGGGTCAGCGCGGACAGCACCGCCCCCTTGCGGGCCATGCCCTCGGTGTCCTTGATCTTCTTCAGCATGTCGTCGACCACCGCCCGGTACAGCGCGGCCTGCTCCACGGTGAGGTTCGCCCGCACCGTCATCTCCTGCTTGTCCGGCAGATCGGCGATGACCGTGGGATCGGTCTTGACGCGCCGCAGCACGAACGGCGACGTCACCGCCCGCAGCCGGGTGACCGCGGCCGCATCCTGATCCCGCTCGATCGGCACCGCGAACCGGGCCCGGAACGCCTGTGGGCTGCCGAGCATGCCGCGGTTGGCGAAGTCGAGGATCGACCGCAACTCGTCGAGCCGGTTCTCCACCGGGGTGCCGGTGAGCGCGATCCGGTGCGCGGCCGGGACGCTGCGGGCCGCCCGGGCCTGCGCGGTCGCGGCGTTCTTCACGTGCTGCGCCTCGTCGAGGACCACCCGACGCCACGACTGTTCCGACAGCGCCGCCACGTCGCGGGCGAGCAGGGCGTACGTGGTGATCACCAGATCCGCGGACCGCACCGCGGCGGTGAACCGGTCGCCGCGGCTGCGGTCGGCGCCGTGGTGGACGTGCACTCGCAGATCCGGCACGAACCGGGCCGCCTCCCGCTGCCAGTTGCCGACCACCGACATCGGGCACACCAACAGGGTGGGGGTGTCGGCGCGTTCGTGCGCGAGCAGCGCCAGCACCTGCAGCGTCTTGCCGAGCCCCATGTCGTCGGCGAGGACGGCCCCGAGCCCGGCGCCGCTCATGAACGCCAGCCAGTCCAGTCCCCGCTGCTGGTAGGGCCGCAGCTCGGCGTGCAGCCCGGCAGGTGTGGGCACGGGCTCGGGGTCGAGGCTGCCGTCGAGGAGGGTGCCCACCCAGCCGGTGGCGGTGATCTCCTCGACCGGCACCGGCGGCCGGTCCGCCTCGGTCAGCTGGGCGAGCAGGTCCGCGAGCGTGCCTCGGATCCCCGAATTACGCTGCGCCACATATCGTGCCGCCTGCGCGAGGACGGTGGCGTCGGCTTGCACCCACTGGCCGCGCAACTGGACGAGGTCGCTCTGGGTACCGGCGAGGCGGGCCAGTTCGTCGGCGGTGAGAACGACGTCACCGAGCGCGAGTTCCCAGTCGTAGCCGACGATCTCACTCATCCCGACGGCGCGCTGCTCGTCCGCGGCGGGCACCGGCGGCGACGTCACCCGCACCCGCAGGGTCGGCGCTGCCGCCGTCCAGGCCCGCGGCAGCAGCAGTGTGATCCCGGCCTGCTCGAGCGCCCGCGCCCCGTGGCTCACCAGGTCGATGACGACGGCGGTGGGCAACAGCAGATCCAGGCTGTCCGGGTCGGTGGGCAGATCCCGCAACCGCGGATACGCGACGTGCGCGGCGCCCAGCTTGCGGACGGCGGTCTCGACGAGCCGGGGGTCGGTGCGGTGCAACGGAATCGGTGACGGCGGCTCCCCCTCGGCGCGCAGGCACACCTGCAGCCGCCACAGGGCGTCGTCAGCGAGAGCCGTGGGATCCACCTCGTCGCCGGTCTCCGGTTCCAGGAGCCGCAGCACCAGCTCGGGTTCGCCGGCGGTGAGGGTGCCGCGCCACTCGTCGAGACGCTGCGCGAGCCGTCGGCTACCGCCCTCGTGCGGCTGCCCGCGCAGCAGGGCCCGCAGCAGCGGATGCCCGCTGTCCCGGTCCCCGAGCAGGTCCCGGACGACGGCGTCGGTGATCTCGCCGACCAGATCGTCGAGGATCTCGCGCGGCGCCCCCTCGCAGCGCTGCACCGGTGGCATCGCCCCCGCCAGTTCCGCGAGCCACGCCCGCTGCGGCTCGCCACCGACCAGCCGCCACCGCGGCCACCAATGGTCCTCCGCCCGGAACAACTCGGGCACGACACGTCCGGCACGCGCCCACCGCTCGACCCCGCGCATCACGTGCGCGAGATACCGCAGGTCCCCGGAGACACCGGGAGACGAATCGGGCACAGCCGACAGGACGTCGACCGCCTCGGCGGGAGCGAGCGCGAGGACCGGTACCCGCAGCGGTTCGGTGCCCACCGCCGCCGGCACGTGCACCGTGTGATGTCGGCGGAACCGGCGGCGCAGCACACGCGCGAGCGGCTCGGGAAGATCGGGCAGCTCCGATTCCGGGTCCCGCCACAACAGCAGACCCGCACCCGGAGACCACAGCCCGTGCAGCACGACCCCCATGCTGCCAGGGGGCACCGACAGGCCTGGAACTCGGCTCGTGACCGGACCATACTGGGCGGAGGTGGAAAGCGGGTTCCCCGATGACGATCATGATTCAGGTCTTCGAACAGGTGTATTCGCCCACGACGCCGTGGCAGCAGCGCAAGGTCGCGTTCGTCGATGCCGACCACATCGTCGCGATGCGCCTCGACGGCAATTCCGGGGTGTGGCTCGATGTCACCAAGCACGGGGAGGCGCACCGGCTGGCGACTGCTCCGACCCCGGAGGACGCGATCTTCTTCCTGTTACAGATGTTCGACACCGTCGCCGCGTGCCGGCGCAACGGCGGTTCGTGGCTCGTCGGGCACGACGGTACGGATCCCGGCAGTATCCGGGCCACGAAGTTTCCGCACGCGTGAGCTATTCCAGCACCCGCCCCGCGAAGTCGACGGCGGCCGGCATCGACGCCATGAGCGAACCCGTGTGGTCCTCGGTGACCAGCTGCTGGTACTCGTAGCGGACGCCGTGGGCGTCCATGTCGGCCAGTTGCGCCCACGTCAGCGGGATCGGGACGGTGGTGTCGGCGAGGCTGTGCACCACCCGCAGCGGCCGGTCGAACCCGGACGTCGGGGCCGTCAGCATCTGCTGCAGGACGGCGCGCACGTCGTCGTTCCACAGAGTGTCGGTGAACAGTTCCCCGATCGTGACGGGATGTGCGCGCAGATACTGCCCGAGTTCGACACTGCACGTGACCTTCGCGCGTTCCATCAGGTCGATCCCGGCCGGGGTGAGATAGCGGCGGATGTCCACCTCGGGACGCTGATCGTCGATTCCGGCGAGGGTGAACAGGGAGAAGTTCACCAGCCCCGGCATCGGCAGCGGCGGGACCGCCGGCCCGGCGAGGGGGAACAGATTCTCGAGATGGGTGGGCGCCCCGACGGTGACGGCGCCGCGGTAGTCGAGATCGGGTGCCCGGTCCGTCGCCTCCGCCGCCGCGAAGTAGGTGGCGTGCCCGCCCTGCGACAGGCCCGTGACGATCCACCGGTCGCTCAGGACGTCCCCGTACGCCCGGCGGGCGGCGGTGACGATGTCGACGGCGTTGGCTCCGGCCGCGGGGCCGTCGAGGTAGGCGTTGACGCCGTCGGTGCCGATGCCCGCGTAGTCGGTGGCGACGACGGCGTACCCGGCGTCCAGCCACGCCTCGACCGCGGGACGCTCGACGTAGTTGAAGCCGGTGGTCGACGGCGCGCACCGGTCCGCGATGCCGACGGTGCCGTGCGCGTACGACACCATCGGCCAGCCCCCGGCCGGCGCCGGCCCGTGCGGCAGGAACACCGATCCGGTGGACTCGCCGGCCGCGGTGGCCGTCCGCAGTGTCGCGTACCGGAGGCGGGCGCTCGCACCGGCCGCGGCGGGCACCGAGGCCGGGTCGAGGGGCGACCGCTCGAGCAGGGTGCCGGCGGGGGTCGGGGGCGACGCGGCGGCGGGAACGGCCTGGACGGGGAGGAGAACGGCCGCGAGGGCGGTGCAGGCAACGGTCGCGGCACGGAGGCGGACGCGCATCGTCCCATTGTCGGCGCCGGGGACCGGCCGCGGAGGCGAATCGGCTGCACCGGTCCACATCGTCCGGCACCGCCGGTTAGCGTGGACGGGTGAGCCGCACGATCACCGGAAGCATCACCCGCGACACCCGCCTGTGTATGTCCCTGTCGGGCCGCCCCAGCAACATCGGCACCCGGTTCCACAACTATCTGTACGACGAACTGGGCCTCGACTTCGTGTACAAGGCGTTCACCACGACGGATCTGCCGGCGGCGATCGCCGCGATCCGCGCCCTCGGGATCCGCGGGTGCGGGGTGTCGATGCCGTTCAAGGAGGCGTGCATCGAGCACGTCGACGTGATGCACCCGTCGGCGTCGGCGATCGACTCGGTCAACACGATCGTCAACGAGGACGGCGAACTGCACGCCTACAACACCGACTATCAGGCCGTCGCCGACCTGCTGCGTCGCGCCCACCTCGATCCGGAGACGACAGTCGCGGTCGCCGGCAGCGGCGGCATGGCGAAGGCCGTCGTCGCGGCACTGCGGGACGGCGGGTTCGGGGACGTCACCGTCGTCGCCCGCAATCGCGACGCCGGACCGGCACTGGCCGGGACGTACGGGTTCGGGTGGCGTCCCGAGCTCGACGACCATCGACCGGGCCTGCTCGTCAACGCCACCCCGATCGGCATGGCCGGCGGTCCCGACGCCGACCGGATGCCGTTCCCCGCCGACGCGGTGGCAGCCGCCCACACGGTGTTCGACGTGGTCGCGATGCCGCCGGACACGCCGCTGATCCGCACCGCCGAGGCACACGGGAAGACGGTGATCACCGGCGCCGAAGTGATCGCCCTGCAGGCCGCCGAACAGTTCGTCCTCTACACGGGGGTGCGACCCACCGCCGAGCAGATCCGGCGGGCGTCCGCGTTCTCGAGGTCGTGACATGAGCGAACCCCGCGCCGAAGCGTTCCCGGCCCTGTGGCCGGTGCCGACCCGATGGTCCGACGACGCCACCGCGTACGCCGAGTACTTCGCGACCGCGGTGGGCGGCTGGCTCATGGCCAGTACCGGCCTCGACGTCCGCACCCTGCCCGCGATCGCCGTCGTCGCCGAGAGTTCGTGCCGGTTCGTCCGGGAGATCGGCTTCCCCGATCAACTGCACGTGGGACTGTCCGTCGACCGTCTCGACGACGACCGCGTCGGATACGCGCTCGCGATCTTCCGGGAGGACCCCGACGGCGACCTCGAACTCGCCGCCACCGGACGCCTCGTCCACCGGTATATCGATCCGGACACCCGAGGTCCGGAACCGGTTCCGCCGGAGATCCGCAGCGCCGCGCACCTGCTCGTCGAACCGGTGTGACGGTCAGCCCAGCCCCACCCTGTCGGCGGTCGTGACCGCGCGGCGCACGATCGCGTCGATCAGCTCCGGGGTCGGCCGGCCGTGTTCGGCCGTGTTGCGGGGGTCGTCGGTGGTGCGCCGCACGACACCCTCGGCGATGATCGCGAGTTTCCACAGCGCCAGCACGTGCCAGAAGCCGACCGCGGACACGTCGCGTTTGGTTTCGTGGACGTACATCTCGACCAGTTCGTCGCGGGTCGGGAAGCCGTCGAGGGTCGACGCCCGGAACTGTGGTGTCGCGGACTCGCCGTGCTGCGGCCAGTAGGCGAGCAGACCACCGAGGTCGGCGAGCGGGTCGCCGAGCGTGCACAGTTCCCAGTCGAGGACGGCGACGACCCGGCCGTCGGTGTCCGCGGTGATGACGTTGCTGAGATGGAAATCCCCGTGCACGAGAGTGGTTTCGGTCTGTTCGGGGATGTTGCGGGACAACCGCTCGGCCAGGACCGCGATATCGGGCCGGTCGTGCGTCTTCGATTTCTCCCACTGTGTCGACCAGCGTTTGAGCTGCCGCTCCGCGTACGGGGCGGTGCTCGCCAGGTCGAGCAGGCCGGCGCTCTCGAGGTCCACCCGATGCACGGTCGCCAGAGCCTGCGGTAGTCCCGCTCCGATCGCCCTCCGCCGTTCCGGAGTGAGCCGCTGCGCCACCGACACGTCGTCGACGACGACGCCGTCCACGAAACTCGTCAACGCCAGCGGTGCATCGGTGACCTCCGGATCGGTGGTGATGCCGAGAACCTTCGGCACCGGCACCCCGGTCCCCTGCAGCGCGGCCAGGATGCGGTATTCGCGTTCGATGTCGTGCGCCGAGTCGAGCAGCCGGCCCACCGGGGGCCGGCGCAGCACCCACCGGCCGCCACCCGAATCCCGCACCGCGAACGTGAGATTCGATTGGCCGTTACCGATCCGCTCGTACGACAGCGGCGCGAGCGCACCGACACCGAGACCGGCGATCCACGCCGTGACCGCGTTCTCGTCGAGACCCACCAGATCAACACTGACCACTCCGCATCACTCCCGCGCTGTGTCGTGTACCCCCTGTGCCCGTCCGACGATGCTATCCGCCCCGACACACCGGTGCAGGGGTAATCGGAGCGTCATCGTCCGGCGATGCGTGCGAGCAACGGCGCGGTCCGCGGCCCGACGAGTTCCCGCATCACGAGCGCCATGTTGGTGCGCTCGACACCCGGGATCTTGAGGATCTGCCCGGCGAGGCGATACAGGTCGTCGGCGTCGGTCGCCACGATCTTCACGGACAGGTCGGTCAGCCCGGTCATGCCGTACACCTCCACGACCTCGGGTATCCCGGCCAGGGCGTCCACGACGTCGTCGAGGCGGTGCTGGTCGACGACGGTCGCGACGTACGCGGAGAGGGGGTAGCCGAGGGCCCGTGGGGCGACGAGCCGGTCGAACCCGGACAGCACCTCCGCCCGGTCCCATCGGGCGAGCCGCGCCTGAACGGTGTTGCGGGACAATCCGAGTCGATGGGCGAGTTCCACACCCGTGGCCCGCGGGTTGCGGGACAGTTCGAGCAACAGTCGGGCGTCGGTGGCGTCGAGAGTGGTCATCTTTCGCAGTGTGCCCGGGTTTCGGGGCACAGGATTGGGCATTGTGCGAAATCGTGACCGTCGCACTTGCGCACATCGCCGAATCGCGGATGCTGTGAAGTAGAGCACACATACCGGACTCGGTGAGGTGACCCCATGACCGACAAGGCAACGTTCCCGGTGCAGCTCGTCCAACCCGACGGACGACGCGTCCACCGCCCCGACCGGTCTCCGCTCGTGTCCGACATCGGCCCGCAGCAGCTCGCCGGCCTGTACGAGGACATGGTCGTCGCCCGCCGCATCGACACCGAGGCAACGGCACTGCAGCGGCAGGGACAGCTCGGGATCTGGGCGCCACTGCTGGGCCAGGAGGCCGCGCAAGTGGGTTCGGCGCGGGCACTGCACCCGGACGACTACGTGTTCACCAGCTACCGCGAGCACGCCGTCGCCTACTGCCGCGGCGTCGACCCGGCCGCGATGCCCAGAATGTGGCGTGGCTGCGGATATTCGGGCTGGGATCCGGCGTCCGTGAACATGACGAATCCGGCGATCGTGGTGGGCACGCAGGGCCTGCACGCCACCGGGTACGCGCTCGGGGCGCGGCTGGACGGCGCCGAGATCGCGACGGTCGTCTACTTCGGGGACGGCGCCACCAGCCAGGGCGACCTGTCCGAGGCACTGGTGTTCGCGACCAGCTTCGACGTGCCCGTCGTGTTCTTCTGCCAGAACAACCAGTGGGCGATCAGCGAACCCGTGCACGTACAGAGCCCGCACCCGATTGCGGCCCGCGCCGCCGGGTTCGGGATGCCCGCAGTCCAGGTGGACGGCAACGACGTCCTCGCCGTTCTCGCCGTCACCCGGCAGGCCGTGCAGCGGGCCCGTGACGGTGGTGGGCCGTCGTTCGTCGAGGCCATCACGTGCCGGATGGGCCCGCACACCACGTCCGACGACCCCACCCGCTACCGGACCGCCACCGACACCGCGGTGTGGGCGGCCCGGGATCCGATCGACCGCATGCGGCGACTGCTCGAACGGGAGAACGTGTGGGACGACGCCCTCGCCGAGCGGGTCCGTACGCGCGCCGACGACGTCGCCGCCCGGCTCCGGGAGAGCACGCTGACGATGCCCGATCCGGGACCGGACGCACTGTTCGAGCACGTCTACGCCACCCCCCATCCCCTGATCGACGAGGAACGCGCCGGCTACCGCGTCTACCTCGACGGGTTCACCGAGGAGGTCGGATCATGACCGTCACGACACTCGGCGGCGCACTCAACGCGGGCCTGCGCCGCGCACTCGAGGACGACCCGAAGGTGGTGCTGATGGGCGAGGACGTCGGCACCCTCGGCGGCGTCTTCCGCATCACCGACACCCTGCAGAAGGACTTCGGTCCGGCCCGGGTGATGGACACCCCGCTCGCCGAATCCGGCATCGTGGGAACGGCATTCGGGCTCGCGCTGCGCGGCTACCGGCCGGTGTGCGAAATCCAGTTCGACGGATTCGTCTATCCCGCGTTCGATCAGATCGTCTCCCAGGTCGCCAAGATCCACTACCGCACCGACGGCCGGGTGACGATGCCGATGACGATCCGTATCCCGTACGGCGGCGGAATCGGTGCCGTCGAACATCATTCGGAGTCGCCGGAAGCGTACTTCGCGCACACCGCAGGCCTGCGGGTCGTCACCCCCGCCACCCCGGCGGACGCGTACGCGATGATCCGGCAGGCGATCGCCCTCGACGACCCGGTCGTGTTCCTCGAACCGAAACGCCGCTACTGGGACCGCGGCGAAGTGGACACCGACGCCGCCCCGGATCTGCCGCTCGACCGGGCCCGGGTGGCCCGTCCCGGCTCCGACGCCACCCTCGTCGCGTACGGGCCGACGGTCGCGACGGCACTGCAGGCCGCCGACATCGCCGCCGACGAGGGCACCTCCCTCGAGGTGATCGACCTGCGGTCGCTGGCCCCGATCGACTTCGACACCGTCGAAGCATCGGTGCGGCGCACCGGCCGGCTCGTCGTCGCCCACGAGGCGTCCGTGTTCCTCGGACTCGGCGCCGAGATCGCCGCCCGGGTGTCGCAGCACTGCTTCTACCAGCTCACCGCGCCCGTGCAGCGGGTCGGCGGCTTCGACATCCCCTACCCGCCGGCCCGGCTCGAGAAGCATCATCTCCCCGACGCGGACCGGATCCTCGCCGCCGTCGACGAGGTGATCGCGGCATGAGTACCACCGAGAACACCGTCGCCGACTTCCGGCTCCCCGACCTCGGGGAGGGCCTCACCGAGGCCGAACTCGTGTCGTGGTCGGTGGCCGTCGGCGACACCGTCACACTGAACCAGCCGATCGGCGAGGTCGAGACCGCCAAGGCCCTCGTCGAACTGCCGTCCCCGTACGCCGGAACGGTCCGCGAACTGCTCGCCCGACCCGGCGACACGGTGCCCGTCGGGGCAGTACTGATCCGCATCGAGACAGCCGGAGACGGGTCCGCCCCGGCACCGGACACCGTCCTCGTCGGCTACGGACCGACCGCACCGGCCCCCAGCCGGCGACGCCGCCGCCCCACCGCCGCACCCCGGACCGCACGCGACCGCACCCCCGTCCACGGGGTACGACGCCGGACCGCGGCCGCGATGGTCGCCAGCGCCACCGTCCCCCAGGTCACCGAATTCCTCACCGTCGACGTCACCGAGACCACGACCCTGCTGACCCGGCTACGCACCGCCCCCGCCTTCGCGGACCTGCACCTCACCCCGCTCACCCTGGTCGCGAAAGCACTGCTGCTGGTCCTGCCGGAACATCCGGCACTGAACGCGTCGTGGGACGAACACACCCAGGAAATCGTCACCCACCACACCGTGAACCTAGGCATCGCGACCGCCACCGACCGCGGACTGCTCGTCCCCAACATCAAGAACGCCGGAACCCTGGCCCTGCCCGACCTGTGCCGCGCCCTCACCGACCTCACCGACACCACCCGCACCGGACACGCCACCACCACCGACCTCACCGGCGGCACCGTCACCGTCACCAACATCGGCGTCTACGGCATCGACACCGGCACTCCCCTGCTCAACCCCGGCGAAGCCGCCATCCTCGCCCTCGGCGCGATCACCCGCCGCCCCTGGGTGGTCGGCGACCAGATCGTGGCCCGCGACGTGACGACACTGGCCGTCACCGTCGACCACCGCCTCGTCGACGGCGAACAAGCCTCCCGATTCCTCGCCGACCTCGCAGCCGTGCTCACCGACCCCGTGCCGGCACTGGTTGCGCACGCCTGAAACAGCTGAAGGGTTCCTTCATGCGCTGGGAGCGTCCGAAGGGCCCCTTCAGCTGGCACGGGTGAACGGCGCGCAGCTTCGGTACAAAGGTGGGCGTGCCTCCCCAGTCCGCACCGTCTCCCTCCTTGCGCCGGGCCCGTGCCGCGATCTTCGGGGTGTTCGGGGTCAACGGTTTCCTGCTCGCGATGTGGGTGGTCCACATTCCGGCGATCGAGGAGCGCACGGGCATCGCGCATTCGACGCTGGGGTCGTTGCTGCTGTTGCTGGCGGCCGGCGCGATCGCAGGCATGCAGGTGTCGGGGCCGCTCGCGGACCGGTTCGGGAGCCGCCGGATGGTCGCACTGAGCGGGACCCTGCTGTCCGTCTCGGTGATCGGCCCGGGTCTGGCGTCGTCGGCGTGGCAGTTGGGGGCGGCGCTGGCGGTGTTCGGGTTCGGCAACGGCGCACTCGACGTGGCGATGAACGCGCAGGCGGTGGTGGCCGAGCAGGCGTACCGCCGTCCGATCATGTCGGCGTTCCACGGCATGTTCTCGATCGGTGGTGTCGTCGGATCGTTGGTCGGTGCGGCGACGCTCGCGGCCGGGTGGTCGCCGTCGGTCGCTCTCGCCGGGTCAGCAGTGCTCGGAGTCGTGGCGGTCGCGGTGTGCACGACGCGGCTGCTGTCGGCGCCGGCACGGCACACCCCCGGCGTTCACGACGCGCCCGGGCGGGGCCGGTTCTCGCGGCGGGTCCTCACGTTGGGTGTGCTCGCGTTCGCGTTGATGCTCGCCGAGGGCGTCGCGAACGACTGGAGCGCCCTGCAGGTCACGGACCGCCTGGACACGTCCGGTGCGGTGGCCGCGCTCGCGTTCGGTGCGTTCTCGCTGACGATGACGGTGGGCCGGTTCACCGCCGACCGGGTGAGTGCCGCGCTCGGGCCGGTCGCGGTGGTGCGCTACGGAACCCTGATCGCCGCGGCCGGAATGCTGCTGGTCGTCGTGTCGGGATGGCTGCCGACGACCCTGACCGGGTGGGCGCTGTTCGGGCTCGGCCTGTCCGGATGTGTGCCGCAGATCTTCACCGCCGCCGGCAACCTCGACGGCGCGGCCGGCGCGAACATGTCCCGTGTCGTCGGCATGGGCTACATCGGGTTCCTGGCCGGTCCGGCAACCATCGGCTGGCTCACGCAACTGGTTCCGCTCACCGCGGCCATGGTCGTCCCCCTCGTGTGTGCGCTCGCGGCGGCCCGATTCGCGGGCGTCCTGCAGGTGCCGTCGGCCCGCTCGGTGCCGGTCCCCGGCAACAGCTGAAGGGACCCTTCGTTCGCCTGAGGCGTACGAAGGGTCCCTTCAGCTGGAAAGAGGCGGGAACCGCGAGCGACTACAGCGCCTTGAGTTCCTCGGTGACCTCGGAAACCATCTTCTTGGCGTCACCGAACAGCATGGACGTGCCGTCCGCGGTGAACAGCGGGTTGTCGATGCCGGCGTAGCCCGAGGACATCGAGCGCTTGAGCACGATGACCGACTTGGACTGGTCGACGTTGAGGATCGGCATGCCGTAGATCGGCGAGCTCGAATCGTTGCGTGCGGCCGGGTTGGTGACGTCGTTGGCGCCGATGACGACGGTGACGTCGGTGCGAGCGAACTCGCCGTTGATGTCGTCCATTTCCTTCATCGCGTCGTACGCGACGTCGGCCTCGGCGAGCAGGACGTTCATGTGTCCGGGCATGCGGCCGGCGACGGGGTGGATGGCGTACTTGACCTCGACGCCCTTCTCCTCGAGCAGGGCCGCCATTTCCTTGACCGCGTGCTGGGCCTGCGCGACGGCGAGACCGTAGCCGGGGACGACGATGACCTGGTTGGCGTACGCCATCTGGATCGCCGCATCCGATGCGGAGGTGGCCTTCACGGTGCCGCCCGAAGCAGAACCGCCCGCTCCGCCGGCGTCGCCGCCGCCGAAGGAGCCGAAGATGATCGCCGGGATCGACCGGTTCATGGCCTTGGCCATGAGGTTGGTGAGGATCGAGCCGGACGCGCCGACGATCATGCCGGCGACGATCATCGCCTGGTTGTTGAGTGCGAGACCGGCGGCCGCGGCGGACAGACCGGTGAGCGCGTTGAGCAGCGAGATGACGACGGGCATGTCGGCGCCACCGATCGGCAGCACCACGAACAGGCCCATCACACCGGCCGCGATCAGCAGGCCGACGATCAGCCACGTCGACTGCGGGTCGCCGTCGGCGCCGAGACCGATGTAGACGGCCAGGCCGACCGACACCACTGCGAGGATCATGTTCGCGATCTGGAACAGCTTCGCCGAGGCGACGACCTTCTTCTCGAAGTTCTTGTTCAGCAGCTCCTGCAGCTTCGCGAACGCCACCAGCGAGCCCCAGAAGGAGACCGAGCCGATGATCGCCGCGAACAGCGAGCCGATGATGAACGGCGACGAGGGGACCGCGTCGACGGTGGTGAATCCGTCGGAGTCGAGGAACTCGGCCCATGCGATCAGCGCGACGGTGCCGCCACCGACGCCGTTGAACAGTGCGACGAGCTGCGGCATCGCGGTCATCTTGGTGCGCAGGGCCGGCGGGACGCCGAGCACGATACCGACGATCAGGCCGCCTGCGATGAGGAGCCAGTTGTCGGTGTCACGGACGTCGATGAGGACGGCGACGACGGCGACGAACATACCGATCGCGGCGATGTAGTTGCCGCGCACCGCGGTCTTCGGGCCCGTCAGACCGGACAGGCCGTAGATGAACATCGCGAACGCGACGATGTAGAGGATCGTGACGAGGTAGCTCATCAGGCGTCAGCCCCCTTCTTCTCGGCCGCCGCCTTGGCGTCCTTCTTGGGCTTGAACATCGCGAGCATGCGGTCGGTGACCACGAAGCCACCGACGACGTTCAGGGTGCCGAACACCAGCGCGACGAACAGAATGATCTTGATCGACCAGGGGGCGTCACCGGGCAGGTGCCCGAGCACGACCAGGGCGCCGAGCACGACGATGCCGTGGATGGCGTTGGTGCCCGACATCAGCGGCGTGTGCAGCGTGTTCGGCACCTTGGAGATGACGGCGAAACCCACGAACCCGGAGAGGACCAGGATCGCGATGTTCGCCAGCAATTCGGTGTACATCTAGGAGTTCTCCTTCGAGCGGGTCACGCACGCGCCGTCGAGGATCTCGTCGGAGAAGTCGGGCGCGAGGGCGCCGTTCTCGTCGAGCATCAACTCGATCAGGGCCGAGACGTTCTTGGAGTACAGCTCGGACGCATGCTCGGGCATGGTGGCCGGCAGGTTCAGCGGGCTGCAGATCGTCACACCGTGCTTGACGGCGGTCTGTCCGGGCTCGGTGAGCTCGCAGTTGCCACCGGTCTCGCCGGCGAGGTCGACGATCACCGAGCCGGGCTTCATGCCCTCGACGGCGGCGGCGGTCACCAGGCGCGGCGCGGGGCGACCCGGCACCAGTGCGGTGGTGATGACGACGTCGAAGCCCTTGATGGCATCCTCGAGCGCCTGCTGCTGCTGCGCCCGCTCCGCCTCGGTGAGCTCGCGGGCGTAGCCGCCCTCACCGGCGGCGTCGATGCCGAGGTCGAGCCACTGCGCGCCGACGGAGGTGACCTGGTCGGCGACCTCGGGACGCACGTCGTAGCCGGTGGTGCGGCCACCGAGACGCTTCGCGGTGGCGAGGGCCTGCAGGCCGGCGACACCGACACCGAGGACCAGCACGGTCGCCGGCTTGACGGTGCCGGCGGCGGTGGTGAGCATCGGGAAGAAGCGCGTGGACTCCGACGCGGCAACGAGGACGGCCTTGTAGCCGGACACGTTGGCCTGCGACGACAGCGCGTCCATGACCTGGGCGCGGGAGATACGCGGGATCGCCTCGACGGCGAACGCCTGCACGCCCGCGGCGCCCAGTGCGCCGATCTTGTTGTCGGCGTTGCGGGGGGCGAGGAAGCCGATCAGCGTCTGCCCTGCACGGAGCTTGGCGATCTCCTCGTCCGACGGCGGGGCGACCTTGACGACGACGTCGGCGGCCCACGCGTCACCGATGGTGGCGCCGGCCTCCTTGTACAACTCGTCGGGAATCAGGGCGCCCAGTCCGGCCCCGGACTCGACGACGACGTCGACGCCCTTGGCGGACAGTGTTGCCGCAACCTTCGGCACGAGGGCCACCCGTCGCTCGCCGTCGCTCGTCTCCCGAACGACACCGACCGAGGGGCGCGCCTGAGCCGCGCTCTTCGATGTATCCAATGTTTCGACTTCCTGCGGTAGATGGTGTGCCTGCCGCGACGGGCGGCAACTATCGAGCGATCGACGGACGATGACCCGACCGATGCAAGTGGTCCACGATGGTAAGCAGAACTACCGTGACGAAGGGAACACATGCAAGTCGCCGAAGTTGTCTGAATCGAGTCCGAACCGGGGCGTACCACCAGAATGTCCACTTTTTGTGATACACCTCACGACTTCACACGGACGTAACTTGGTGCGCAAAAATCCCCAAGACACGGAAGGTGGACCATGCCGACACGAGCCGTCGACATCGAACGCGTGTACGACCACCCGGGGGCGGAGGACGGTTTCCGGGTGTTCGCCGACCGACTGTGGCCGCGCGGATTGCGCAAGGACGCGTTCCACTACGACGACTGGGCGAAGGACCTGGCGCCGTCGACCGAACTGCGCCGCTGGTACGGCCACGATGTAGCAGAGTTCGCCGAGTTCCGCTCCCGTTATCTCGCTGAGTTGGAGTCGCCGGACGGCCGGACCGCCGTCGAACGTGTCCTGGAACTCGCAGGCGACCGGTCGATCGTCCTGCTCACCGCGACCTCGGACGTCGAACACAGCCATGTCGAGGTGCTGCGGGACTTCCTGGTGGAACTTCTCCGCGAATTCTCCTGATCCGAACAATCGGGACAACGCAAGCGCGGGACGCCGTCCACCCCTACAGTTCTGCGGATGAGCGAGTTCCCGCGCGACGAGGTGGTCGATGCCCTGACGGAGCAGTGGTCCGTCCTGGGTGATCTGCTCGCGACCGTCGACGGTGACGCGTGGATGACCCCGACGGCGCTGCCGGGGTGGACGGTGCGGGACGTCGTCGCGCACCTGATCGGGACCGAGTCGATGCTCGACGGGGTTCCGACGCCGACGACCGCCCTGAACGTTCGGTCCCTCCCCCACGTCCGCAACGACATCGGCGCCCTCAACGAACGCTGGGTGGAGAGCTTGCGTGCGCACGACGGCGCACAGGTCCTCGCCCGGTTCCGGGAGATCACCGGCCGCCGGGCCGCCGCGTTGCGGGCGATGCGCGACGACGACTTCGCCGCGCCCGCGGACACTCCGGTCGGTCCGGCCACGTACGGGCGGTTCATGCGAATACGGCTGTTCGACTGCTGGATCCACGAGCACGACATCCGGGATGCGCTGGGCGGTCCGGCGGGCGACGAGGGTGGTGCGCGTGGGGCACTCGCGTTCGCGGAGATCGAGGGCGCACTCGGTTATATCGTCGGCCGGCTCGGTCGGGCACCGGACGGGGCCCGGATCTCGTGCGCTCTGTCGGGGCCCCTGGAACGCACCCTTCATATAGAGGTATCCGGGCGAGCCGCGGTGGTGCCGCAGCTGCCGGGTCCGGCGACGTCGACGATCGCGATGGATTCACGGTTGTTCACCCGTCTGGCCACGGGCCGCACCACGGCGGCCGAGCATGCCGGGGCGATCGAGTTCGGCGGCGACGAGGCCGTGGGCCGGCGGATCGTCGAGCATCTCGCGTTCACGATCTGACGAGTGCGCCTGTTCCTGTCGTCGTACCGGTTCGGTGCGCATGCCGATCGTTTCGTGGAGTTGGCGGGCGGCCCGGGTCCGGTCGCGGTGATCGCGAATGCGGCGGATGCGTGGCCGGTGCGGGCGCGGGAGTCGGCGGTCGTCAGTGATCTGGTGCCGCTGCGGCGGCTCGGGTTCGCGCCGACGGAGGTTGATCTGCGGGACTTCGCCGGGCGATCCGATGCCTTGGCCCGGCTGCTGTCACGTTTTCCGACGGTGTGGGTGCGGGGCGGCAACACGTTCGTGTTGCGCGCCCAGTTGGCGCGCAGTGGCGCCGACGTGGTTCTGGGGGAACTGGTGCGGTCGGGCGTCCTCTTCTATGCCGGTTACAGCGCGGGCGCGTGTGTGGCGGCGCCGACGCTGACCGGAGTGGAGTGCGCCGACGATCCGGGCGAGGTGGCCGAGGCCTGCGGGGTGCCGGCCCGCTGGGACGGACTGGGATTCGTCGACCATGCGATCGTGCCGCACTGCCTGCCCGGCCCGGACGGTCGCCCGGATGCGACGAACCCCGGCGCCGAGGCGGTTCGCATGCGCGAACGGTGCCGGGCGGCCGGGGTTCGGTCGGTGCTGTTGACGGACGATCAGGCGATCGTGATGGCCGCGGGTGCGGCGGCGGTGCTGTAGGCGCCGATCGCGAGGGGTTCACGTCGCGCCCCGAGAGCGTTGCCGCCGAGGGCACCCGCGAGCGTCAGGCCGGCCCACGCGGTTTCGCAGCGTTTGACGGTGACCTCGTCGGATTCGGCGAGCAGGGCGTCGAGCAGCGCCTTGGGGTTGCAGCGCCAGCCGGTGTCGATGCGGTCGATCTGCGCGGCGGTGAACAGCCCCGAGGCGGCGACGGCGGCGACCCATTCACGGACGTCGCCGCGATGCAGGCGTTCGATCGCCGTCATGTCGACGGCACCGTCCATGAACTCGTATGCGAAGGTGGCCGCGATGTAGTCCTCGATGCAGTTCCGCTCGGCACTCGGCAGGACGTTCGACTTGGTGTAACCCGAAACAGCGCTCACGACCGCGCCCCTTTCTCCCGACGGAGCATCCTCGTACGGAGGAACATCACGATCCGGCGGACAAGGATGTTGATGATGGTCACATCGCGTAACGCTGCGATTGCGTTGTGCGATAGCGACGACGCTAACGCGGTAAAAGTCCGAGGGGTTACTGTTTGATCATAACGATCCGGTAACAAATAGGTAGGTCGACCGAACACCCTTCCGAGACCATCTCCGTATCCCGAAAATTTGTTGGACGTTCGTTCATATCCTCTTGTGGAACCGGCCCCGAACTGCCGATCCTCACTCCCGTTCCGGACCGGTCGGTCCTGTCGACGGCGTTCACCCGTCGGCGACGCACCGGGGTGCGGCACCGACGGGACGCCGCCGACGAGACCGTTAAACCTGATTTGCCCGACTTTACTTTCGGGCTGCTCGAGGTGCCCCGATTCCCGGGTCGATGCGTACCGGACCGGCCGCGGACGGGGTCACCGGGAAGTCGAAGATCGCCGTCGGCAGGTACACCGTGGCGCACGAATTCGGAATGTCGACCACCCCGGAGAAGCGGCCCTCGATCGGTGCGGCACCGAGCAGCAGGTACGCCTGCTCCGGGCTGTACCCGAACTTGGTGAGGTAGTCGATCGCGTGCAGGCAGGCCCGCTGATAGGCGAGCTGCGAGTCCAGATACCGCTGCTCGCCGTCGAGGGTCACCGACGTCCCGGAGAACGCGAGCCACTCCGAGTACTGCGGATCGGTGTTGCCGGGCATGAAGATCGCGTTCTCGGAGACGCCGTACGTCTCCATGCCGCCCTTGATGACATCGACCCGCAGATCGATGAAGCCGCCCATCTCGATGGCGCCGCAGAACGTGATCTCGCCGTCGCCCTGAGAGAAGTGCAGGTCCCCCACCGACAGGTTCGCGCCGGTGACGTAGACGGGGTAGAAGACGCGACTGCCCTTGGTGAGGTTCTTGATGTCCTGGTTGCCGCCGTTCTCGCGCGGTGGTGCGGTGCGGGCGGCCTCGGCGGCGACGCGGTCGAAGTCGGCGCCGGTGAGGGTGCCGAGGATCGCGTCGTTCGGTTCGGGCGGCAACGCGAGCGGCGGCACCCGGTCCGGGTCGGTCGCGATCAGCGCGGCCTCCCGGGTGTTCCACCGTCCCAGCAGGTCGTGCGACGGCGCCGTCCCCATCAGCCCGGGGTGCACGATGCCGGTGAATTTCACGTGCGGGATGTGCCGGGACGTCGCGGTCTGGCCGGCGAAGTCCCACACCGCCTTGTACGCGTCGGGGAACTGGTCGGTGAGGAAACAGCCACCGTTGTCGCGCGCGAAGATGCCCGTGTAACCCCAGCCCTGGCCGGCGAGCGGACCCGAATCCTCCTGCGGGATGGGCCCGATGTCGAGGATGTCGACGATCAGCAGGTCCCCGGGTTCGGCGCCCTCGACGGCGAACGGCCCCGACAGCGTGTGCACGGACGTGAGCGGGGCGTTCAGGATGTCGTCGGCGGAGTCGTCGTTGTGGATGGCGCCGTCGAACCATTCGCGGCAGTGCACGCGGAACGAGTCGCCGGGTTTGACGGTGACCGCGGGCGGGATGTCCGGGTGCCACCGGTTGTGGCCGATCTTCTCCTGCTCGGTGAACTTCTTGCTCGAATCCAGGGGGAACAGCAGTTCGGGCATGCAGGCCTCCTCGCGGCGTGCTCAATGTGTCAGGGGCGGGGCAACTTTCGGTGGAGCGGATCGGTCGTGATCGGCTGGGGTGCGCGCCGGGCGCCGGGTCGGGTACCGGTGACGACGGCCGGTTCGTGTGCCGAGCGGGCGGTGGCGTCGAGCAGACGCATCGCCGTCGACGATCCGTGGCCGAGTCGCGGCGCGGTGATCTGCCGGCGGGACGCGCCGCCGCAGCCGGGGCAGCCGTCCTCGTCGGGGACGGACGTCATGGGGTGGGTGGCGTCGAACGGGCCGCACTGCGCGCACCGGAACTGGTAGAGGGGAATGACCGCATCCTTTCGCCGGGGCAAGGATCGAAGTCCCACCGACGTTAACCGAGGATCGCGCCGAATGCGCGGTGTGCGCGGTCGAATTCGCTGACGGGCGTGGCGGCGCGGGTCCACACTGGAGGGCATCAGCCCCGAAATCCGGTTTCGAGGAGCGTGCGCATGGCCGACGGTCAGCCGTTCATCCCACCGAGCGCGGTGGACGTCGACCTGTCGTCGATCGGGTGGGCGATGAGCCGGACGATGTCGGACTTCGAGACCGGCATGTGGCGGATGGAGGAGGTGCGCCCGGAACTGCGCACCCCGATCGTCGCGGTCGACGTCCTCGATCGCGCCCCGGACTGGGGACGACTGGTACAGGCGCACGAATGGGCGTCGCACATCGTGCCGCGGATCCGGATGCGGGCCGTGGAACCGGCATTCGGCCTCGGCAATCCGGTGTGGTCGGTGGATCCCGAGTTCGATCTCGACTACCACCTGCGCCGGGTGCGGCTGCCGGAACCGGCGACGCTCGACCACGCGCTGCGGCTGTGCCGGCACCTGGCGACGGAACCGTTCGACAAGGCCCGGCCGCCGTGGGCGGCGCTGCTGATCGAGGGCCTCGACGACGGTCGCGCCGTGTACGCCGTCAAGGCGCACCACAGCATGACCGACGGCATGGGCGGCATCGCGATGATGACGCTGCTGCACAGCCGCCGGCCCGAACCGACCCCCGGCAAACCGGATCGGGCACCGGCACCACCGGAGCATCTCGACGAGATGTCCGCGCTGGGCCACGAGATCCTCGACGGCGTGCGGCAGGCACCGGCCCGGCTCGCGGGCCTCGTCTCGGGGTCCGCTCGGCTCGTACTGTCCGCGGCGACCCGGCCGTTCGAGGCGGCCGGCGAGATGCTCGGCTACGCGAACTCGCTGCGCCGGATGGTGCAGCCGCCACCGGCGGGCTCCCCCCTGCTGCGGGAGCGTGGGCTCGGCCGCTGGTTCGGGATCCTCGAGGTGGGTCTGCACGAGCTGCGGCGCGCGGCGCACGCGGCGGGCGGCTCGGTCAACGACGCCTACGTCGCGGCACTGCTCGGCGGCTACCGCCGCTACCACGAGGAACTGGGGGTGCCGATCGGCAAGGTCCCGATGGGGATGCCGATCAACATGCGGGCGGCGTCGGACAGTTCGGGCGGCAACCACTTCGCCGCGGTCCGTTTCGCCGGTCCGGCCACCGAACCCGATCCCGCACTGCGGATCCGGAAGGTGCGGGCGATCGTGCTGGCACTGCGGGAGGAACCGGCCCTCGACATCGTCGAGGCCGCCTCTCCCCTGCTGGTGCGGCTGCCGACACGGCTGATCGCCGAATGGTATCTGGCCCAGTCGAAGGGCCTGGACCTGCAGGCCTCCAACGTCGCGGGCGTCCCGGTCCCGGTGTATCTGGCCGGGGCGCGCATCGAACGGGTGTTCCCGTTCGCGCCCGCACCGGGGTGCGCGGTGATGGCGACGATGGTCTCGCACGTGGGCACGTGCTGCATCGGCGTCAACCTCGACACGGCCGCGGTCACCGAACCGGCACTGTTCGTGCGGTGCCTGCAGGCCGGTCTCGACGAGGTGCTCGCACTCGGTGACGGCGCGGCACAGCAGCCGGAGGGAGCGCAGCGATGACGGAAGTGTTTCTCACCGAGACGATGTCCGAGACCGAACGGCAGGTGCTCACCGTGTGGCTGGCCCGGCGCGAGGCCGAGTCCGGGCAGGCTCCCGTCACGGTCGCCACCACCGACCCCGAACTGGCCGCGCTCACGCTGCGCGACGACGATCCGACACTCACCCCGGTACGGGTGGTGTGGATGCCGGACACCGCGGGCTCCCATCGGGGACAACGATTCCGGGACGTGCTGTCGGCCCGGGACCCGCTGCACCTCGGGGTGAAGGCGCAGCGCCGGGTGCTGCAGCACGATCCGGCCCGGTGCCGCGTCGTCGCAGGTGACGGCGCACCGCTGAGCGAGCTGCGGGACCGGCTGGCCGAACGCGGCGGCGGCTCCCTGCCGGAGTTCGTGCGCCGGCAGGCGGCACTCGCGCTGGAGCGGGCCGAGCGGAGCCTGCTCGGCACCCAGTACAAGGTGTCCCGTTTCGTGGTCGAGGAGATCACCGACACCCACCGGTTCACCGCCGGAGTCAAACAGCTGGCGGCCCAGTCGAATCGCACGATCGTCGACGTCGACGACCAGGCCCGCAGCGCACTCGACGAGATGGTCGCGGCGCAGAGCCGGCGGGCGATCGCTTTGTGGGACCAGTTGGGCCGCTATTTCTCCCGCGCCTACCGGCTCGACGTCGACACCACCCGTTTCGAGGAACTGCGTGAACTGAACCGCGAGCATTCGCTGGTGTTCCTGCCCAGCCACCGCTCCTACCTCGATCCGCTGGTGCTGCGGCCCGCGCTGCTCGCGAACGATCTGCCCCTCAATCACGTGATGGGCGGCCTCAACGTGAGCTTCTGGCCGGTGGGGCCGATCAGCAAACGCTCCGGGACCGTGTTCATCCGCCGCTCGTTCGGCAGCGACGACGTCTACAAGTGGACGCTGCGCGAATACATGCGGTTCCTGCTGAACAAACGTTTCAACCTCGAGTGGTACATCGAGGGCGGACGCTCCCGCACCGGGAAACTGCGCCCACCCCGCTACGGGCTGCTCACATATCTGACGCAGGCGTTCACCGAATCCGACGCGTCCGACGTCTACCTGGTGCCCGTCTCGATCGTGTACGACCAGCTGTACGAGGTGAGTGCGATGGCCGCGGAGGCGCACGGCGCGGCGAAGAAGAAGGAAAGCTTCCGCTGGATGATCGGCTACGTGCGGGCGCAGGGACAGCGTCGCGGCGTCGCGCACGTGACGGTGGGGCGTCCGCTGTCGCTGCGGGACGCCCTGGCACAGGAGGACGATCAGCGGCTCGCGATCCAGAAGACCGGCATCGAGGTCTGCCACCGCATCAACGAGGTCACCCCGATCACGGCGTCGTCGCTGACACTGCTCGCGTTCCTCGGGATCGAGGACCGGGCCCTGACCGTCGACGAACTCGGTTTCATCCTCGGACCGCTCGTCGAATACATCACCGCCCGCAAACTCCCCACCGCCGGGGACGTGGACCTGACCAACCCGCAGGTGATCCGCAAGGCCCTGTTCACGCACGTCGACGCCGGCATCCTCGAACGTTTCGACGACGGCGACGAACGCGTCTACCACCTCGGCAAGGACCAGGGACTGGTGGCAGCGTTCTTCCGCAACAACACCATTCACTTCCTGGTGGTGCGTGCGATCGCCGAGATGGTGCTCATGAAAGCCGTCGACGAGCAGTTCACCGATCCCCTCGCCGACGGCTGGGCCGAGGCCCTACGGATCCGGGACCTGCTCAAGTTCGAGTTCTTCTTCAGCGACAAGAACACCTTCCGGGAGGAACTGCGCTCGGAACTGAGCCTGGTCGACCCGGCGTGGGAGCAGGACCTGCACGAACCTGAACACGCCCAGCGCATCCTCGGGCAGGTCCGCCCCTACCTCGCACACCGCGTGCTGCAGCCGTTCCTCGACGCCTACGAGGTGGTCGCCGATCACCTGCTCGACGTCCCCGTGTCGACGGAGTTCGACGAGAAACGGTTCGTCACCGCATGCCTCGGGCTCGCGCAGCAGCGTCGGCTGCGTCAGCAGATCGCGTCGAGCGAATCGGTGTCGTCGGAACTGTTCGCGACCGCCCTGCAGCTCGCCCGCAACCGGGAGCTGATCGGATCCGACGACCCCGGCGTCCCCGAGCGGCGGCGGGCGTTCGCCGACGAGATACGGACCCTGGTGCGACGGGTCCGGGAGATCCGGGCCATCGCGCACGCGAAACTCGACACGTTGAACGAGCCGGAGCCGGGCCGATGAACCGGGTGAAGGATCTGTTCTCCGCGATCGACGCGGCACCGCCCGGCCCGTCGACGATCGCCGCATTCGATCTGGACGGCACCCTCATCACCGGCTACACCGCGAGCGCCGTCTACCGGGAACGGTTGCGCCGCTTCGACATCAGTGTCGCCGAACTGCTCCGCACCACCGGCGCCGCCCTCGACACCCAGTTCCGGGGCGCCGATGTGGGACGACTCATGGAGATCGCAGTCCGCGGGCTCACCGGACGCTCCGAGGACGAACTGACCGAGTGGAGTCAACGACTGTTCCGGCAGGAGATCGCCTCGATGATCTACCCGCAGGCACGGCGGCTCCTCGACGCCCACCGCCGCGCCGGGCACCGCATCGTCATGGCCACGTCCGCCACGCTGTATCAGGCGTACTGGATCGCGGACGATCTCGGGATCGACGACATCCTGTGCAGCCGGCCCGAGGTGGTCGACGGCCTGCTCACCGGGGAGCTGACCGGCCCGGCCCTGTGGGGCGCCGAGAAAGCGAAGGCGGTGCGCGACTTCGCCGACCGGGTGGGGGCACCGCTGTCGGAGGCGTTCGCGTACTCCAACGGTGCGGAGGACGTCCCGATGCTCGAATCGGTGGGCCGCCCCGTCGCCTTGAACCCGGACCGGCGGCTCGCGGAGATCGCCCGCACCGAGGGCTGGCTGTCGGTGCGCCTGGCCGCACCGGAGCGGGGGGCGACACCGGTGGCGACCGCACGCACGGGCCTGGCGGTGGGAGCGTTGATGGCGACGACGGCGCTGGGCGTGACGGCCGGGGTGCTGTCCGGGAACCGGCGGACGGCCGCGAACCTGGTGGGCACGTTCGGACCCGATGTGGCGCTCACGATCTGCGGGATCGACGTGCAGATCACCGGGCAGGACAACGCGTGGTCCCGACGGCCGGCGGTGTTCATGTTCAACCACCAGTCGTCACTGGACATGGTGCTGGTGGGCAAGGTGATCCGCCGGGACGTGACGGGGGTGGCGAAGAAGGAGGCCGCCCGGGATCCCCGGTTCGCGGCCGTCGGCGCACTGCTGGACGTGGCGTACGTGGACCGCGCCGACAGTGTGCAGGCGCGGGCCGCACTGGCCCCGGCGGTGGAGAAACTGAAGGCGGGCACGTCGATCGTGATCGCTCCCGAGGGCACCCGCTCCCCCACCCCCCGACTGGGCCGCTTCAAGAAGGGCGGCTTCCATCTGGCCCTGCAGGCCCGGGTCCCGATCGTGCCGATCGTCGTCCACGACGCCGGCGACCTGATGTGGCGCAACTCGTTCGTCGCCCACCCCGGCACCGTCCACATCGACGTCCTCGACCCCGTCGACACCGGCGACTGGACCACCGACACCCTCGACGACCACGTCGCGGACGTCCGGCAGCGGTTCGAGAACGCCCTGGCGGCAGGGCCGAGGAAGGTCTAGGAGCCGATCACCGGCGGCGCGGCCATCGGGAGACGGCCGATGAGTTCGCTGCCGTTGTCGACGTTGACGAGGTAGTCGGGCGTCTTGTGTTCGTTGTCGTCGTCGCCACCACGGCCACGTGCACCGGCGCCGGGCATCATGCCGGTCGCGCCGGGGACGCCCCGAGTGCCGGCCGTGCCGGTGGCCGACGCCGTTCCTGCCGTGGTGGCGTTCGAGACGCCCGGGATCGAGGACGAGACGCCCGGGCGGCCGGAACTTCCGAGGCCACCGGGGGCGCCGGAACCGATCCCGTCGGGGCTACCGAGGCTGCCGAGTCCTCGGGTGGGGGCGCTTCCCGGTGTGGAGGTTCCGCCGCCGACGCCGCCGCGGCCGGTGCTTCGTGGGCCGCTGCCGGCGCCCGCGCCCGCGAGGTAGCCGCCGGGGGCGCTGGCCTGCTGTCCCGCGTTCGCGGGTCCACCGAACTGGGCGGCGGCGGTGCGGGTGGCGTCCGATGCGCCGGAGGTGCCGGATCCACTCCATCCGGTGGCCGGATCGGTTCGGGCAGCAACGGTGTCCGCGGGCCCCGGATAGCCGGGGTAGGCGCCGGCGGGGGCGACCGACTCGGGGTTCATTGCGGACGGCGGTGTCGCCGTGGGGGTTCCGCTGCCCGATCCGCGGTAGGGGGTGTAGCCGGTGGTGCCGGTGGGTGCACCGCCAGTGGACCCTGTACCTGTACCTGTACCTGTGCCGGGGTCGGCGGTGACGGGCTTCGGATCGGGCAGGGCGGGAACGTTGGTGTCGGCCTGCTGCATGACGGGCGCGTAGACGGTCCGCATGATCTGGATGGCCTGCTGGTGGGCTTCGTCCTGCTCGTGGAAGATGCTCTTGATCATCCCGGAGACAGGCAATGCCCGACTGAAGGCGGCGCCGAGCGGGGAGTATTGCGCGACCGGCGGAACGGTGGCCTGGACCTGGACGACGCCGGTGGCGGCTTCGGCGATCTTGGTGCCGACGAGTTGGCCGGCGCGCGCCAGGACGGTGCTCTGATCGGCGTAGCGGGTGGTGGCTGCGCGGGCCCGGTCGGCGGCGACACCGCTCCACCGGTCGTCCGTGATGGTGCCGGTGATGAAGTCGCGGAACTCGGTGAGGGCCTGGTCGAGGGTGTCCCCGATTTTCTGCCAGCCCTCGGCGCTCGCCGCGAGCGCGGGGCCGTTCATGGCGTCGACGGCGGCCTTGATGGCCTCGTGGGACATTCCCTCGAAGGCTTCCGGGGAAGTGAGAACCGGATCGTCGAAACGCGTGATGCCGCCGGCGAGACCGGCCTGGGTGCTGTAGATGCCGTCGCGGTCGGCGTTGCCGGCAGCCTGCGCGGCACGGGCACGACGCTCCTCCGCATAGTCGGTGCCGGTGAGCATTTCGAGCACCTTGTTCTGCGGATTCTTCCCGAACTCGACGATGTCCCGGCTCAAATCCTGAACGAAATCACTGAAGCTCGGCAGTCCCATCCGTGTCCCCTCCTCCATGCCCGTGGCGGCGGCAGTCGGCGCCCCCCTGTGTTCGACGCAGCAGCCCGGCAAACGGTTCCGTCTACCGGACCTGCGATCCGACGCCCGCCACCGCCGCCGCGTTCGCCTCCTCCGCCGACACGTAGCGGGCCTCGATCGCGAGGAAGGTGTCACGCATCTGCTCCACCACGGCAATGTGATCGGCAAGCGCCCGATCCATCGAATACTCGCCGCCCGACGCCTTCTTCGAGAACTTCTCGGCCAGGGCGATGCCGGACGGGAGCGTCCCCAACCCTTCGATCATCGCGAGTTCCGCAGTCTGGTCGCGCAACTCTCGTAGTCTCTCGATGAAGCGGTCACAACCTTCGGCGCAGCGCTGAGCAGTTCCTCGTTTGAGGAGGAGTTCGCCAGAGGCTGCGGCGTCCGCCAGCTCGATCCACGTCGACTCCACTGTTCCCCCCTATTCCGGAATGCTCGGGCTCAGGGTGGCAGCTGCCTGCAATGCCGTCGAACATGGTTCGGGGCCGGCGTCCACGTTGTAGACACTCACTCGCACGATGGCCGTTCCGTCCCCTGCGCGTATCGCGACGTTGCATCGTTCCCTTCGCACGTCGCCCGGGTCACGATAGGTCAGTACTGCGCGCCCATCGAGATCGTGATCGGCAACGTCGACGGCGTTACTTCCCCGCCTGATTTCGTCGACCGACTGCGTCCCCGCCAGAACGGACACCGAGTGATCACTGCCAGGCCAGCGACACCGGTTCCAGCCGGGGTACTGCACACCGCTGAAGTCGCGGTCCGCTTTCCCCGGATCGAGCCCCAACTCGATCAGGGCACTGTCCGGGATGTCGTCGCACGGACTGAACGCCGGTTCCCCGGCCACTGTCCCTTCGGCGTCGGCTCGACCGGTGACGCTGCCGGCTCCGCAGCCGGCGAGCAGGAGTGCGGCACCGATTGCCGCGACCACGACTGTTCCGCGCATGCGTCCCTCCCCCGCCGGCCGCGTCGACGGCCTACCTGTTCCCCTGTAGTTGTCGGGCGGTGGCGCCCCCTGCGCGCCACGACCCGTCGGATACCTTACCGACGAGTAGATAGCTCTCGTGGGCAGTGTGACGTCCGACACCGGAGTGTGTCGTCCCCTCCTCGGCGCACTCCGGTGGTCGTCCGTCGAGCAGTCCGGGTCCCCTCCCCGTTCACCGGGCTGCTCTACCTGATCCGACGCACCATCCGACCATTCGGTTCCGCTCGCTCGAAAATTTCTCACCGAGGGGCGTCGGGCGGGTGAGCTGGACGCGGGCATGATGGACGCATGACGACGGTGGATCCGACTGTTCTCGACCAACTCATCGCCGCGCTGCCCGCCGGCGCCGTCCTCACCGATCCGGACATGACGGCCGGTTACCGGCAGGACTGGGCCGCCGATCCGAACGCGGGCGTCCCACTCGCGGTGGTGCGTGCGACCTGTACCGAGGATGTGCAAGCGGTGATGCGGTGGGCGTCGGAGCACCGGGTGCCGGTGGTGCCGCGCGGCGCCGGATCGGGTCTGTCGGGCGGGTCGAGTGCCGTGGACGGCGGCATCGTCCTGAGCACCGAACGGATGCGGGCGATCACCATCGACCCGGTCGCGCGGGTCGCCGTCACCGAACCCGGCCTGCTCAACGCGGAGGTGAAGAAGGCGGCCGCCGAGCACGGGCTGTGGTATCCGCCGGATCCGTCGTCGTACGAGATCTGCTCGATCGGCGGCAACGCCGCCACCAATGCGGGCGGGCTGTGCTGCGTCAAATACGGGGTGACGACCGACTACGTGCTCGGCATGCGGGTGGTCCTCGCCGACGGCACCGCCGTCCGACTGGGCGGTCCACTGCTCAAGGACGTCGCCGGGCTGTCGCTGACGAAACTGTTCGTCGGCAGCGAGGGCACGCTCGGGATCATCACCGAGCTCACGCTGCAGCTCATTCCCGCGCAGCCGCCGGCATCGAC
The DNA here is from genome assembly GCF_030656875.1 of Prescottella sp. R16. Taxonomy (NCBI): domain Bacteria; kingdom Bacillati; phylum Actinomycetota; class Actinomycetes; order Mycobacteriales; family Nocardiaceae; genus Rhodococcus; species Prescottella sp. R16. Next base: position 1,561,257 of record NZ_CP130943.1, on the reverse strand, counting down.
GGTGGTCGCGTCGTTCCCGTCGGTGGAGGCAGCCGCCGACGCGGTGCTGGCGATCACGACGGTGATGCGTCCGGCAATGCTCGAATTCATGGACCACGCCAGCATCAACGCCGTCGAGGACTCGCTGCGCATGGGCCTGGACCGCAACGCCCGCGCACTGCTGCTCGCCCAGTCCGACGCGCCCGGCGCGGCCGGGGAACGGGAGATCGAGACGATCGTCGACGCCTGCGAAAAGAACGGTGCGACAGAGGTGTTCGCCACCGACGACCCCGCCGAAGGCGAAGCGTTCACCGCAGCCCGGCGGGCCGTGTTCCCGGCGGTGCAGGCACTCGGTTCGCTACTGCTCGAGGACGTGGGTGTGCCGATGCAGCAGCTGCCCGCCCTCATCTCCGGCGTCGAAGCGATCGCCGAGGACTGCGACGTCCTCATCTGCACCGTCGCGCACGCCGGCGACGGCAACACCCATCCGCTGATCGTGTTCGACCCCACCGACCCCGATATGACCGACCGCGCCCACATCGCGTTCAACCGCGTCATGGGTCTCGCAATCGCGTTGGACGGCACCATCACCGGCGAGCACGGCGTCGGACGCCTCAAAAAAGACTTCCTGCCCGCGCAGCTCGGCGACGACGTGATGGAGTTGAACCGGCGCATCAAGAGCGCACTCGATCCACAGGGGATCCTCAACCCGGGGGCGATGCTGGGCTGACCCTGGGGTCCTACAGTGGCACCCCGAACGACGAGCGCTGCGCCAGAGCGAGGTCGACGACCCGCTCCGCGAGCGCCACCCGCTCGGGCAGCGGGCCGGTGAGCAGCACCCACGACCGCCTTGTCGCTGTCAGGGCGTCCTCGAACCAGCGGGTCATCTCGGCGCGCACGTGCTCGCCGTCGCGGATACCGTCCTGCACGAACGGGACGCCGACGTGGTCGGTGAGCAGATAGAGCGCCCTGCGCTCGGTCAGTCCTTCCTGGGCCCGTCGGCTGTCGGTTCCGAGGTAGCGGCGCTCCCAGACCGTGGTGGCGAAGGCGTCGGTGTCGCAGATCAGGACCGGTGAGCCGGTGCGGGCCGCCCGCTCCTCCGTCCGCGACTGTTCGGCGGCGATGTGCGCGAAGTCGTCGCCGGTCCACACCAGGTCGTCCATCGTGGCGTCCGGACGGACGGCCCGCAGGGCGTCGAGTTTGTCGACGGTGGCCTGCCGCCCGTACTCGGGCACCCACCCGGTCCGCGCCCACCCCCCACCCCGGCTCCGATACCGTTGTGCCAGTGCGCGACTGACCGTCGTCGTTCCGGTCGACTCGGCGCCGAGCACCACGATGCGGGCCGCCAGCCCGGCACGGGTGTACTCCCCCAACTGATCCCAGCGTCCGGCAAGATCGGCGCGGCACGCGGTCCCCGAGATCGGGTGCGCAACCCGGCCGGCGTCGATGCAGACATGAGTGGCCCCGAACCTGCGGGCCAGTTCGTCGCCGTACTTCTCGCTGGAGACCACTGCGTCGATCGGGGTCTCGTCGACCTGCCGGACGGCGGCCCGCATGCAGGCGACCTGCGCCGCCCACACCGTCTCCGATTCGAGATCCATCGGTGCGTCGCAGACGATTCCGGTCACCGTCACCGCAGCATCGGAGGCGTGGGTCTGCCGCATCCATGTCACCCGGTCGTCGAGGGGAATCGTCTCCGCGGCCGACGCCATCACCACGACGGTCACGTGGTCGGCGATCCGGGCGGCCGACCGGACCAGGTGGTGGTGTCCGCGGTGCGGCGGATAGAACTTGCCGATCACCAGCGCGTGCCGGTACATCACGGGACCGCCACCAGTGCGCGCTCGTCGGCGAGGCTGCGGCGCCACGCGAACAGACCGCGGATGCACAGCAACAGGAATCCCGTGTAGAGCAGGGCGGTGAGCGTGAGCCCCTTGTGCAGGTACAGCGGAATGTAGATCAGGTCGGCTGTGATCCACAGCAGCCACGACTCCCACCGCTTGGTGGCCTGACCCCAGGTCGCGAGCAGCGACAGCACGGTGGTGACGGCATCCCAGAACGGCACCGTCGACGACGTCGCGGTATCGAGAAGCAGTGTCAGCGCACCGGTTCCGGCGATGCCGGCAGCGGCCAGCCACCCCCATTCGGTTGCGGTCGTGCCGCTGACCGCGAGGGTGTCCCCGGCGCGGCCGTGCATCCAGTTGCGCCACCCCCACACCGCGAGCGCGATGTAGACGATCTGCAGCGCCGAGTCCGCGAACAGGCCGGCGGTGGCGAACAGCAGAATCCACGCCAGGTTGTTGGCGATGCCGATCGGCCAGTTCCACACCGACTGCCGACCCACCAACCACACGCACCAGGCGCCGGTCACGAAGCCCAGTACCTCCGCCCAGCTCGTCGGCGCACCGAATGCGGTCAACGCCGTCGCGTTCAGGAAATCGATCATCACCCCTCCTCAGGTTCGACACGAAGATTAGCGCATATTTGCGCTAAGTCGTGACGGGGGTGCCTCCGATGGAATTTTCCGGGCGAACGCAACCGTCCGGAAACCCTTCGGTACATTGGCCGCCGAACCAGGTCGATCAGGGGAGATCGCCGGTCGCGGGGGGACACATGAAGGTGGATTCGGAGCGGTTGCGCATGTTCGCGTCGGCGATGGACGACGCGGGCGCGGCAGTCGACGGCCTCGACGTGATCGGCACGGGAGCACCGCTGGCCGGGTCCGCGGCCGCCGCGGCGTGCGAGCAGGCGGCCGAGTTCGTCGAGGGCGCCTACCTGCGGGTCGCGGACCGGATGCACCGAATGGCGGGGATCGCCCGCGGCAACGCCGACGACTACGACGTCACCGAAGCAGAGTTCACCGCATCACTGGCCGGCATGGGCGGGGTGGGCTGATGCCGTCGCTGCCGGAGGTCCGGTCCTGGAACACCGCCGTGCTGTCCGACGCCGCCGCCCGCACGAGCACCGCCGACACCCGCTTCGTCGACGAGCTGACCGGGATGTCGCGGTCCGTGGAGAGCCTGCACGAGAACTGGTCGGGATCCGCCTACGACGCCGCCCGCGACCGAGTCGATGCGGAACATACTGCTGGACAGTCCCTCTCGAACGAGGTTCGCGATCTGGCCGCGATCCTCGACGGTGCGGCCACGCGGCTGTACTGGGCGCGTGACGCCGCGCTGGCGCGGGTGGAGGCCGCGCATGCCGACGGCTGCACCGTGCTCGACGACTGGACCGTTGTCGGCGACGTGCCCCTCGAGGTGCTGGACGTCCATCGTGTTGCCGTCGTCGAGGCTGCGGAATCGCTCGCCCGAGAGGACACTTCGGTTGCGCGCCTGATCGAGGAAGCGGCGCAACGAATCCGGGCGTGCGGGGACCAGATCGGATCGGGTGGAGATCCGTCCGAGCCGATCCTGGACGGGGCGGCCCGGCTGGGGCATGGGGACGGTTCCGTGCTGGCGACAGCGGCCAGGGCCGGAGACGGTGCGGCACTCGACCGGATCGCGAGCCAACTGCCGGTGCAGGGACTGACCTCGACGGAACTCGAAACACTGGCGTCCGGCGGCCGGGTCGACACGCTGCCGCAGTCGGTGCGCGACTACTACACCGAGCTGTATCGGGCGGCCGGAAAGGACGGGATCCTGGCGCTCGGCGATCATCTGCGCATGCAGGAGGCGGGCGGCGATCCGGGTGCCGGTCCGGCCCTGAATTCGCTGGCCAACGGGCTGATGGTGGTATCGAACGAGAACGTCGGCAGTGGCGTCGACGAGAACGGGGCCCTGCGCTCCCCCGGCTCGTACGACCAGCTGCCGGCGGATCTGCGGGAGCTGATCTCGACCCGCACCCACGGCGCCGACGCCAATGCGATCCACTATCCCAGGGATGTCGGGGCGCTCGCCGACGAATACCGCTTCCACGAGGACAGCCGCCGACTCGGGGCCCTGTTGAAAGAGGCGGAACCCGGCTATGTGCCGGGCACCGAACTGGCGCGAGAGCTGACCCGGCAGGCGTCGAACCTTGCCGAGGGAACCGCGCTTTCGGGCACGGCACCGGAGTTGGTGGAGCAGCCGATGCGGGACTATCTCGAGGTGTCGGAACGCAACCCCGAGGCGATCACCCAACTACTGACCGGGGAAGGCTCGGAACAGGTACCGCTCGATTCCGGCTACAACGCCGCGGACACGATGACGCCGCTGCTGCACTTCGACTGGAACGACGACCGCGGCGCCCCCGACCTGTTCGGCTGGATCGGCGAGAACGCAGTGCCCGGACCGGACGTGAGCGTCGAACAGTCCGAGCAGGCAGGACGGGCCGCGACCGGGCTGATCTCCCTGCTCACCGGCGACGCAACCGGAGGGTTCGAGTCGATGATGAACCTGCCCGGCCAGGACGGGCGGTCACTCGGCGAGGTCAATCCGGCACTGACCCAGCAGATCGCGCAGTCCGTCACCCCGTACCTCGGGAACATCGCCGACGGGCCCGAAACGCGCACCCACGGGTTCGACCGCGAAGCAGCAGTCGGCGAAGGCGGAGACATCCGGTCGATCCGGTTGGCCACACTGATGAACACCGACACGACCGCGTCCGCACTGTTCAACGGCGCCATCATCGAACGCACCAACGACTACGCCGGACGCTTCGGCGAACTCCACGGCGAATCCACCGTCATCCGCTACCAACTCGGAGAAGCCAGCGGACGCCTCCTCGGCTACATGGACCAAGGACTACGCGCCGAAGCCTACGACCGCGGCCTCGACGACACCGCCGCAGCCGAACAAGCCGCCGGCAGAACGAAACTCGCCATCGACGTCGCCACCAAAACCATCGTCGGGCTCGGCGGACCAGCGACCATCCCCCTCGACGTGGCGTCGTCGGTGGTGCAGGCGGGGATGGAGACGGAGAAGCTGATAATTCCGGAGGAAGCTACCCGGATCAATGCAGGCGACCTGGCGACACAACGGGCCTACCGGATGCTCGAAGCCGTTGCGGCAAAGGACCCGAGCATGCTCGACGGCACGGACGGTAGATCGGCCATCCCCGAAATCCTACGCAACGATCAAGGGATACGACCGCTCGCCGATATCATGGCCGATCCCGAGAACCAGAGGATCACAACGACCCTACGAACGTCCGTGGAAGAGTTCCTTCACCGCCGCGGGCTCGAGATCCAGCGGTTCGACCTGCCGCTCAACTCTGCTCGAGACAACCAATCGGACTACATCACGGACGAGGCGTCCTACCGAAGCCGCATTCTGAAAGGTCCTACACAGTGAAGCGACTGCTTCGACTGTCCGCAGTCCTGATCACGTGCCTGGCTTCCGTCGCCGCATGCGCTCAGGAAAGTCCGGTCGACAGCAGCCCTGATCTGCTGTGGGCGGAGTCGTTCCGATGGGAAAGCACGCCAGGTGTCGACCTCGATTCCCCCGCAGCTCAAGTCGTGCGCGCGGCCGTCGAAAGCGACGAGATCTCGTTGGCTCTGGGACTCCGCTACACCTACCCCGGCTACCTCGAAGCCTCGGACGGGGCGGGAACCCTGCCATCCAAGGGTCCCGACGGCGGCATCGGCACCCTGAGGATGCAACTTGCCGAACTCGAGGAGTCCCCCACCAGGTTCGATGCGCTCGTCTGCCTCGACACCACCCAGATCTCAACCCTCGCCGACGACAGATACCGGCTACCGACGGGGGATCCGTTCTACGTCCTGCACGCCTACCGGATCAGCGCACGACTGTCCGATCCAGCGACCGAACCGCCCACATCCCCATCCTCGGAAGACCTCCTCGTTCCCTCCGAAACCTATGTACTCGCCGGCCCTCCCGGTCGAGATGCGCGGCCCTCCGGTGACGTCTTCGGCAACTGGAAGATCACGGAGTTCGCAATGAGTGCCGCGCCGGAGGATCGCGACCCCTGTCTCGCATGGGCCGAACAACGCTGGGGTGGACCGAACCCGCCGGCGCCCACACGCACCGACGCGGAACCGCCGGCCATCGAACCGTTCCATCCGGGGTGGTGAGTCGATCCGCGGGGATAGTCTCGCGACATGGCAAACCTCAACTTCGGCGGTACCGACAACTTTCGCGAAGTGGAGGAGACACTGTCGCAGTTGGCTACCAGGATCGCCGATGCAATGTCGGAGGTGCAGCACCTCGGATTGTCCGGTGTCGCAAACGAAAGCGCACAGAACATCGTGGGACAGGCTCTCGCGGCAGCAGCCCGATTTGTCGAATCTATCCGGATAGTAGCGGCTTTCATGAGGACACAGGCCGACAGCCTGGAGGCTACGGGCACATTGGGCAGCGCGTTCTTCTAGTCGGAACCGGTTGCATCCGTGGGCAACTGACCGGTGCCGGCGAGTTCGTCGATCCGTCTGAGCAGGACGGCGGTCGCCTCTGCCCGCCACACCTCGTTGTCAAGCCGGTTACGCACGGACACACTCAGCCCGGCCTGGAGGTCGTCGGATCTGGTCAGGGACTTCGCCTCTCGGTTGGTCACCGACGCGCTGTCGACGCCTTCCGGAAGGTGCAGCGTCCACCACCCGCTGTTCCGCAGCGCCACCCACGGATCGATCGGATCCGGCGGCGAGTCGGCGACGGCGAACGGGGCCAGATAGTCCGCCAGCTCCTTCCGGACCTTCGAGAAGGCCACCGGTCCGGGCGACCGTCGATGCCGCACGACAGCCCACAGCAGGACAACGTACTTGTAGGCGGCGCTTCGGCCGTTGCCGGTGAACACGCGGGTGTTCACTTCGAGTTCCCAGAGCAGGCCACCGCTTGCACCCTTGGGGCCGTGATCGACCACGAAGCCCAGACCCGACAGGCATTCGGCGACGGTGGCGAGACCACCCGAGAAGCCGGTGTTGTCGACGAACACGCCGGTTGCGTAGCCGTGGGCGACACCGACGATCGCCTTCGAATCGTAGAAGCGTCCACCGTGCACCAACCGGTAGTTCTTCGCCCGCTTGAAGCCTCGTCGTTGCAGGAATTCGGTCTGGCCGAGTGCGTCGAACTCGGTGATGGCGTCGAGGACGGATTGGCGGGTCAGAGCGGAGAGGTCGACCTTCGGTGTCACGAACCGGACTGTAGCCGGTCCGGGAATGAGTCAGAAGGAGCACCGAAGCGGACGCAGCCATTCACCCGAGGAAAGCTCCACCCAATTCCAGAAATTGGGACCAAAGCCCCTAGTGCGCGGCCCATTCGACTGATCAAGAAGCGGCGTCACACATACTTTTCGTGAACTTACTGGTCGGTGACTTGTCGTCCGGCGCAGTCCATTCACGAGGGGACGGCTCGTTTTCCTGACCTGGTGTCGGGCGTGTCGGCTCCGGTCGTACCATTTCGTGGATCGGTCTGCATGGTGCGGCCGGTGCATCGGCCGGTTCCGGCGGGTGGGGGTTCGTTCGCGGAGGGGCGATGGGGTCGCTGGAGCAGGGTGTCGTTGTGGAGGCCGACGGGTTCGAGGTCCGTCTGCTGGGGCAGCCGGCTGTGAATCTGGCGTTGGCGCACAACCGGGTTCCGTTGATTTCGGCTTTGACGGTGGTGAACACGTCGGGGCAACCGATGACCGATGTGTCGGTGACCGTGCAGTTGCACGGCAACGGCCGTGAGCTCGCGCCGGCCTGGTCCCGCACCCATGACGGCGTGCTCGACGCCGATGCCGCGGTGTCGTGGACCGATTTCGCGGCTTTCACTCCCCCTGTCGACTATCTGCGGGGCCTGAACGAGAGCCATCCCGCGTCCATCACGGTGACGATCGGCCGGCTGTGGGCAGGCACGACCGAACTGGCGGTGCCCACCCGCATTCTGGCCCACAACGAGTGGTTCAACGCGCCGATCTACTACGAGTCCCTCGCCGCGTTCGTGCAGCCCAACACGCGGGCCGTCCTGTCCGTCCTCGACGCCGCGTCGGAGATCCTGGGCCGCAACACCGACAGTTCCGCGATCGACGGCTACCAGGGTGGCCCGGAGCGGGCCGCGAAGATCGCTGCGGCCGTGTACGAGGCGCTCCGGTCGCGTCGCATCCGGTACATCAACCCGCCCGCGTCGTTCGAACGCACCGGGCAGAAGGTTCGGACCACCGCGCAGGTCATCGAGGACCGGTTCGGCACCTGCATCGACCTCTCCGTCACCTACGCGGCCTGCCTCGAGGCTGCCGGACTGTATCCCCTGGTCTGGCTCGTCGAAGGCCATGCGTTCGCGGGCTTCCTCCGCGACGACGACGCCACCGTCGTCCGCGCCACCGAGACGGAACAGAACGCGATGGTGAACCTCGTCGAATCGGGGCTCGCCGTCCCGGTCGAGGCGATCTACTACGACGACACCGCGGCGGGAAGTTTCGCGTCCGCCGTCGACGTCGGCGGGCGTCACTTCGCACGGCCGGAGAACCTGCACGGCGTCCTCAACGTCCGTGGGGCGCGGCGGGACGGGCTCACCCCGCTCCCGAGTTCCGACGAGGTGGTGGTCGAACGTTCCGACGAGCCGATCCCGCTCTCCGACAGTGTCCTGGAGTTGCCGGATCATCTCGAGACCCACGCCGCGGACGTCGACACCGTTCTCGACACCACCGACGACGCACCCGCGCGGGTCCGCAAGTGGAAGCGGTCGCTGCTCGACCTGAGCACCCGCAATCGGCTCCTGAATCTGCGGCGTTCCGCGCAGGTCGTCGACCTGCACATCCCCAAATCGGGGCTGGCGGTCCTCGACGACATCGTTCATTCCGGCAAGCCGATCACGATGCAGCCGCACGACGACCTGTCGTCGATCCACCAGCTGCAGGGTGCCCGGGTCGCCGCCGACATCGCCCCGGATCTGCTGCGCGACAGCCTGTCCACGGATCATGCCGTGTATGCGGCCGTGTCCCGCGACCTGTACGTCCGACGGTTCAAGGAACTGGCCCGCACGGCCCGGATGCTGTTCGAGGAGACCGGCAGCTCCAACCTTTACCTGACGTTGGGTGCGCTGATCCATCACACGTCGACCGGTGCGGAGGCTCGCGCCCCACTGTTCCTGTTGCCGGTGAAGATCGTCGGCGGGACCGGGCGCAGCCCGTACCAGATCGTCGTCGACACAACGGAAGTCGCGTCCCCGAACTACTGCCTCGTCGAGTGGCTGCGACTCAAGCACAACGTGTCGATCGATGCGCTCGAATCGCCGAAGCTCGACGCCAGCGGACTCGACATCGGCCAGGCCCTGCAAGGGATCCGGGCGGCATTGGTCGACAACAAGATCGACCTGCGGATCGACGAGGTCGCGACGGTCTCGATCTGCCAGTTCGGCACGTTCGGGATGTGGAAGGACCTCACCGATCACTGGGATGTCCTCGAGCAGAGTCCCATCGTCCGGCATCTGACGCATCACGCCGGTCAGTCGTTCCGCGATCCGCAGGCCACCGACGATTCCGGTCTCGACGACATCGTCGTCGACGAGGCCGCCGTGCCCGTCCCGATTCCCGCCGACGGCTCCCAGCTGCGTGCCGTCGTGGCCGCGGGACAGGGGCGCACGTTCGTTCTCGAGGGGCCGCCCGGCACCGGCAAGTCGCAGACGATCACGAACCTGATCGCGCACGCCCTCGACGAGGGCAAGACCGTGCTGTTCGTCGCCGAGAAGCAGGCGGCGCTCGATGTGGTGAAGAAGCGGCTGGGCCGGGTGGGGCTGAGCGAGTTCACTCTCGACCTACACGGGAAGAGCCAGACCCCCAACGCTATTCGCGAACAGCTGCGCACCTCGATCGACCACACGGTCCGCTACAACGAGCACAGTTGGACCGCGAAGCTCGCCGACTACCGGACCCGGCTCGCCCCGCTCGCGGACTATCCCGCGAAAATCCACGGCCGCAACGGTATCGACCAGTCGCTGTGGGTGTCGTACGACGACCTCCTCGGTGTCGGAGCCGGTGTCACCGCACCGATTCCGACGGCGTTCGTCACCTCGCCCACGGTTTCTCGCACGGAGCTGGCCGACGCCGCCGAACAGTTCTCCAGGCTGGGTCGCTCGATCCCGGTCCACGACGGCAGTCCGTGGGCGATCGTCGGCCGTCTACCCGACGCCGCCGACGAGACCCGGGTGGCCGCGGACGCCGCCCGGCTCGCCGCCGCCCTGGAATCGATTCACGCGCATCCCCGGATGCGGTCGCTGCTCGAGTGTCTCGACGAGCCCGCTCGCATCGACGCACTCCACGTGCCCGCGTCCCGCCAGCTCGGACGCCCGGTCCCCGACGCCGCCACGCTCGCGTGGATGCGGGGGCCGCAGTTCGCTGCCGGACGGGACGCCCTGCACGCCGAGATCCGGCGTCTCCACCAGTACTGTGCCCCGCTGCTGGCGATGTTCGATCCGATGTTCGTCGAGGCCGGGGACATCACCGCGTTCGTGACGGAGGCGGAGAACGTCGACAAGGGGGTGTTCGGCAAGAAGAAGCGGGCCGAACAGTTCCAGCGGAGCATCGAACCGTTCGCCGTCTCCGGTGCGGACCTGGCACCGGATCGGGTGCTGCCGTTGCTGCGGGCGATCCCGGGTGCCCGCGAACATGTGACCCGTATCCGCACGCAGGCGGCCGAGTTGTTGGGACCGTTCGCTCCGGTGGCGTGGAATCCGTTGGCGGCCCACAGTATCGACGACCTGGCGCCGATCTTCGAATACATTGCCGCGACGGTCGCGTTCGTCGACGCCGAACCGGAACTGTGGCAGCTGCTCGTGTCGCAGGGCTTCCCCACCGCCGACGAGATCCGTCTCCTCGACGAGGTGTCGGCGGCGTGGACGACCTGGTGCGGTTGTGTCGGCGCCGACGACGAGTCGCTCGCCCGGTGGCGGGGCGACGCGCACTGGCTCGCGGCATGGGAGCGGGACAGCGCGGCATGGACCGACGAGGCCCGCAGCAGCGGCGCCCGCCGGTTCCGGACCTGGTCGCGGCTGTCGGGTTTCCTCGATCCACTCCGCCGGGCCGGGCTCACCGAGTTCGTCGACGACCTGCTGGCCGGCCGGATCTCCGCCGGTGAGGCGCCGGTCGCGTTCATCCGGGGTGTGGCGCACGCGTCGATCGCCGAGCGGCGCCGGGTGAGCGGACTCGCCGATTTCGACACCGCGCTGCGCGACGGCGAGGTGGACGATTTCGCGGTAGCCGCGGACGTGCTGCGCGCCGAGCAGGTGCGGGCGCTGCCGGCGTCCCTGCTGGCCCGACGCCCCTTCCGGGCCGGCGCCCTGCGCGGCGACATCGGGGAGCTGCGTCGTCTCCTCGACCGCAAACGCGGCGGTGCCACGTTCCGTCAGCTGATGGCCCGCTACGGCGAGCACATTCTCGCGGCGACGCCGTGCGTGTTCGTCAGCCCCGGCTCGCTGGCCCAGTTCGTGCCACCCGGCTCGGTCACCTTCGATCTCGTCGTGTTCGACGAGGCGTCGCAGGTGACGGTCGCACAGGCGATCGGTGCTCTCGGGCGGGGCCGGTCCGCGGTGATCGTCGGTGATTCGCAGCAGATGCCGCCGACATCGTTCGGGCAGGTGTCGACCGCGGACGACGACGAGGAGGACGAGGACGGCACGCTCGCCCCCGAGGATTCGGAGAGCATCCTCACCGAATGTGTCGAGTCGGGTGTGCCGCGGCTGTGGCTGTCGTGGCACTACCGCAGCCAGGACGAGTCGCTCATCGACTTCTCGAACCGGCACTACTACGAGGGCCGGCTTGCGAGCCTCCCGTCGCCGGGTGGCGATGTCACGGCCGGTGTCGAATGGCGGCGGGTCGACGGGCATTTCAACCGCGAGGACAAGAAGCACGAGTTCCGCACCAACCGGGTGGAGGCGGAGGCGATCGTCGCCGAGATCCGCACCAGACTGTCCACCCCGCACCTGGCCGGCCAGAGCATCGGTGTGGTCACGTTCAACACCCAGCAACGGACGCTGGTGCAGGATCTGCTCGACGAGTGCGACGATCCGCGGGTGCGTGAGCAGCTCCGCGCCGACGCCGAGGAGGGCATCTTCGTCAAGAACCTCGAGAACGTGCAGGGCGACGAGCGGGACGTGATCCTGTTCAGCACGGCGTTCTCGAAGAAGCCCGGGGATCCGAAGCTGCCGTTGAACTTCGGCCCGATCGGCCGTGCGGGCGGCGAGAAACGGTTCAATGTGGCGATCACGCGGGCACGTCGCAAGGTCGTCATCATCACGTCGTTCGACCCGGCCGACATCGACCTGACCCGCACCAACTCCGTGGGCCTCGCCCATCTGCGCGGCTACCTCGAGCTCGCCGCCGCAGGCTCAGCCGCCGGCCGGTCCGGCAGCAGCGAGGGCATCGACGCCGTCCACGAGTCGGTGTGTTCCGCACTGCGTTCACGCGGCTACGAGGTGGAGGCGAACTACGGGCTGTCCGAGTTCGTTCTCGACATCGTGGTGCGTGAGCCGGGATGCGATCACTGGCAGGTGGCGTTGATGCTCGACGGCCCGCGGTGGGCGGACCGTCCCACGGTCGCCGACCGGGACGCCACACCCCGGCTTCTCGAGGACATCATGGGCTGGCGGTCGTCGTTGCGGGTGTGGCTGCCGGACTGGATCGACATGCCCGAACGGATCCTCGAACGTGTCGACGTGGCCGTGATCGTGTCACGCGGCCGACGCACCTTCTTCCTGCGGCAGATGGAAGCTGCTGCCGCGCAGCGGGCGTCGGAGATGGCGGAGTTCGAGGCGCGGGGTCTCGACGACGTCGCGGTCGAGGACGTGGACGTGGACGTGTCGGAGGATGTCGAACTGTCGTGGGGTGCGGCATCGGAGGACGACGACGTGCCGGATGCGCCCGAGGTTCAGGAACACGCGTTGATCGCGTCGGCCGCTGTGGATGTTCCGGTGGTGTCGGTGCGGGACTGGCACGGTCGGGGTGTCGAATACCGGTGTGCGCCGACCACCGCGATCGGGGAACGCGAGGATCTCGATCGGACGTCGTCCCAGTCCGTGCGGGGGCGGATCACGGCGGCGGTGCGGGAGACAGTGGAGATCGAGGGGCCGATCGAACTGGATCGGCTGGCACGAGATGTGGGACGCCGCTTCGGCTTCGACCGCGTGTCCGCGACGCGCAAGGGTTTCATCACCGACTGTGTGCCGGCGGAACTCGTGCACGCCACGGCGCTGGGCAGTTTCGTGTGGCCCCGCGAACTCGACCGGGTCGAGTGGCGCGGCTACCGCACCACACCCGAAGGTGTCACCCGCTCCCTGGGCGACATCGCGCCCGAAGAGATCGTCAACGCGATGGCCGCCGTATGCCGGGGCCATGAACTCGACATCGAACCCCTCATGCGGGAGACCATGGCGGTCTTCAACCAGACCCGCCTCACCGGGCCCAGTCGCGACCGACTCGAAGCCTGCCTCGACCACGCACTCGGCAACGGGCGGCTCATCCGGAACGGGGAACGGATTCGGGCGGGGGCGTAGGAGAGTCGGGGACTGCCCCGAGTTCAGTTGACTCGCGGGGTGTAGAGGTTCAGGCCGCGAGTGGGGCCTGATTGAGGGTCTCATACTCGACCGGGGTGAGCTTGCCGAGGCCGCGTTGACGACGCCGACGGTGGTAGGTGCGTTCGATCCAGATCACGATCGCCATGCGGAGTTCGTCGCGAGAAGCCCAGCGCTGCCGGTCGAGGACATTTTTCTGCAGCAGCGAGAAGAACGACTCCATCGCCGCATTGTCGCCACACGCCCCGACACGCCCCATCGAACCCCGTAACCCTTTGGCGGACAACAGTTCCACGAATCTTCTGGAACGAAATTGACTGCCCCTGTCGGAATGCACGATCGTCCCCGCCGGGCCACGGAGGGCGATCGCGTTCCGCAACGCCGCCACTGCCAGCTCGGAGGTCATGCGGGAATCGATCGAGTAGCCGACGATCCGGCCCCCGAAGCAGTCCTTGATCGCACACAGGTAGAGCTTGCCCTCATCGGTGTGGTGCTCGGTGATGTCGGTCAGCCACAGCTTGTCGGGCCTGTCCGCAGCGAATTCGCGGGCGACGAGGTCGTCGTGGACTGGCGGTCCGGACTTGCGGCTCAGACCGCGTTTCTTCGCGAAGGCCGACCAGATCCGCTGCTGTGAGCACAACCGCTGCACCCTGTTCTCGCCGGCGGTGATACCTCGGCTCGGGAGCTCGTCCGCGATGAACCGGTACCCGAACGCCGGGTCGTCGGCGTGGATGGTGAAAGCGGCGTTGATCAGGTGGGCGTCGTCCCAATCACGCTGCGAGACAGGGTCCTGGCACCACTTGTAGAACGCTTGGGTGGAGAATCCGAGCACCCGGCAGGTCACCGCGACGGCGATGCCGTCGGCGGCAAGGTCGAGGACCAGCGGGTAGGTCATTTTGGGGGCAACTCGCGGGCGAAGAACGCCGCGGCCCGCCGCAGGATCTCGTTCTCCTGCTCGAGCAGGCGGTTGCGTTTGCGCAGTTCACGCAGCTCGGCGGACTCCTGCTCGGTCACGCCGGGACGGACACCGTCCTCGATGTCGGCCTTCTTGAGCCAGTTGTGCAGTGTGGCCTCGGAGATTCCGAAGTCCTTCGCGATCCGGGACAACGGCGCATCGCCCTTGCGGGCGACGGCGACGACGTCGCGGCGGAACTCTGCGGGGTAGGGCCTGGGCATGATCAATGATCCTTCCAGGTGAGGATCAATCCTCACCGGTCAGGAGTCAACCAAAGCCGGGGCAGTCCCTGTGGTCCATAACGCACCGTCAGAGCCAGGTTCGGCCGCTACCCGATCCGCCGTCCGCGATAGCGTGTACTGCACACATCGTTCGACTCGCGCCGCCCCATTTTCCGGCCGGCGCCGGAACAGGGGATCACCATGACCGACCACGACATCACAGAGCAGCCGCTGCAGCTCGACGGCGCTTTCGCGATTGCCACGGACAGCCGTGAGCAGTTGCACGATCTGTCCGTCCGGGCGCTGACGGAGCTGCTGGGTAGTGCCCCTGAGATCGACGAGGACGGTGACATCGCGGTTCCGGTTCACGGTTTCGGGCTGTATGTCACGGTCGCGGAGGACGGGCCGCAGTTGCACGTGTGGGCGTCGCTGCTGAGCGAACTCGGCGAGTCCACCGCAGCCACCCAGCATCTGCCGGAGCTGGCTGCCGAGTGGCCTCGTCTGCGTTTCACGATCGAGGACGGGCATCTGTTGGTGTCGACGCTCGTCGACGCCGATCCGTTCGCGCCGCAGCATCTGATCAATCTGGTCGACGAGATCCACGAGCTCACCCACGACCTGGACGACGACTTCGCCGCCAAGTTCGGTGGTGTTCTCGATTGCGACGCCGACGACGACTCCTACGCAGGCGGCTGTGGAGGCTGCGGCGACGACTGTGCCTGCGGCAGCCACGACGCCGGCGATCTCGGCTCCACGATTCCCGTCGGCGAGCCTTCGAAGTAATCCGATCGGGTGGGTTCGCGGGACTCCTCGAACCCACCCGTCACTCGGGGTCGATCGCCCCGATCATCGACGCATTCGCCTGCTCGGTCTCGGCATAGCGGCGTTCGATGGTCTCGAAGACGGTTCGCATGCGCTCGACCTCATCGATGTGATCGGTCAGCGCCTGCACCATCGAATACTCTCCGCCCACGGCTTTCGCCTCGAATTTGGCCTTCAGTGCGAGTCCGCTGGGAAGAGTTCCGAAGCCCTCTACGCGCCCCAACTGGTGTGCCCGCTCTCGGATCACCCGCAGTTTGTCTGCGAACTCGACGCACTTCCGAGCACACTGCTTCGCAGTCCCCGGATCCATGGACAGATCACCGGCCTCAACCACCGCAGTGAGGCCTTCCCATCCGTAGTTCTCGACCATCCGCAATCTCCTCCCCTTGATCGGACTACTCAGGTAGATACGGCTCGAATACCTGAGCTACACGCAACGCTGCATCGCACGGTGCTTCTGCCGTCAAGGTCTTCCCTGACTCAGACACCGAGACCATCACCGCACGACCGAACACCGCCGTCGCGACGTCACAGCGAGACCTCACTCGGTCGCTCACGTCACGGAACGTGAACGCCTCCCGCCCTGCCAGGTCCACCGGTACGAACTCTTCGAAGTCCGGGTTCTGCCGTACGTCGTCGAGGGTGTATGCCGACGAGAAAACCGTGACGAAGTGGGTGTCGTTATTCCACATGCAGATGTTCCACCCCGGCTGGTGCACGTCCATAATGTCGCGCTCTTCCGTCGCCGGATCCATGCCCACTGCCCGCACGGCGTCGTCGGGGATGTCGTCGCACGGACTGAACACCGGCTCCCCGGCTGTTTTCCCGACCGGTCCTGCGTCCCCGGCCACTGTTCCCGACGAGCATCCGGCCAGCACGAGCACCGCTCCTACGATCCCCAGTGCTGCACGCACCTGTTTCCCCCCATTCACGCGGCTCACACTAGTTCGACGCACCGCGGCGGGAAACGGTTCCAGTCCGCTACCTGTGCATCTTCTGTGCGTCGGCAGCCAGAGACGTCCAGCCGGCGATGAGTGCTTCCATGTCGCTGCGTCCCCGCAGCGCGGGCGTCTCGGTGCCGATCGATGAAGCGGCCGGAGTCTCAACGGGGCCGCTGGCGTCACCCGCGGAGCCGAGGAACGGCCGGATCAGGTCGATGGGCATCGGGAACACGACTGTGGAGGTGTTCTCGCCGCCGATTTCTCCGAGGGTTTGCAGGTAGCGGAGTTGCAGGGTGGTGGGGTTGCGGCTGATGACGTCGGCGGCTTCGGCGAGCCGCGACGATGCCTGATATTCGGCTTCGGCGTTGATGATTTTGGCGCGGCGTTCGCGTTCGGCTTCGGCTTGGCGGGCGATGGCGCGTTGCATGTCGCGGGGAATCTCGACGTCTTTGATTTCGACGGTGCTGACTTTCACACCCCACGGTTCGGTTTGCTGGTCGATCACTTTCTGCAGGTCCTCGTTGAGGCGTTCCCGCTCGGCCAGCAGGGCGTCGAGTTCGGCTTTGCCGAGGATCGAACGGAGGGTGGTCTGCGCGATCTGTGATGTGGCCGCCACGTAGTCCTCCACTGCGAGGATCGAGCGGTCGGCGTCGACGACGCGGAAGTACACGACGGCGGTGACCTTGACGGGCACGTTGTCGCGGGTGATCACTTCCTGCACGGGCACGTTCAATGTGACGGTCCGCAGGCTGACCCGCACCATCCGGTCGATCGCCGGGATCAGCAGCACCAGTCCGGGTCCTTTCAGGTCGACGAGGCGGCCGAGCCGGAACAGGACGCCGCGCTCGTATTCGCGTAGCACCCGCACCGACGCCGATGCGATCACCACTGCCGCCAGTGCGACGACGAGCACGGCCAGAACGATGGTGGTCAACATGGCAGCTCCCACGATTCACGACGCCGTACGCCCAGCGTCAGCCCGTGCACCTGTTCGACGACGACGGACTCCCCCACGGTCGGTGTTCCGGGGTAGCCGAACTCCATTCGGGCGCTCCACAGTTCGCCACCGGTCTGCACCTGGCCCCGGTCGCCGTCCCAGGTGCGGACGACGGCGTCGGCTCCGACGAGCGAATCGACGTCGCCTTGGACGGGGGCGCGGCGGGCCCGTAGGACTTTCCGTCCGGTGACGGCGACGGTTCCGAGCCCGACGGCGGCGACACCCACGGTCACCGGCACGGCCACCTCGAATCCGAAGCCCCCGGATTCGATGAGCAGCCACACGCCGACGCCAACCAGGGCTGTGCCGGCGATGCCGAGCACACCAAAGGTCGGGACGTGGGCTTCGAGCACGATCAGCGCCACACCCACCACCAGCGCCGATACCGCCAACGCAATCATGTGCATTCACCTGCTGCGAGGACCCGATCGCTTACGTAGCCATTCGCGATCGGGGCCTCACCGTCAACGGTAGGCGTGGAGTAGAGGTTCGGCCACCGTGCGGTTCAGTCGCCGATTCGGAACGATGCTTGTGGGTGCATCGGATCGTCGTCGCACTGCAGGTAGGAATCTGCGTGTGATCGGCCGGGCACGTACGGCCACATGCACATCCAGCCGTCGATCTTCGCGTACCGTCCCTGCCCCTGTGCTTCCACAGTCGGATCGTTCAGGTAGCGGTCCGCGATCGCCAGCGCGGCCTCGCAGTCCACTGCACCGTCGAGAACCACCACCGGTAGCGCGGTGCGGCCCATAACGGTGCCGCACCGGTCGCCGACACCGGACAGTTTCGGGGCAGCTGTCTCGGGTGCGCCGTTCGAGACGATTTCTACCTCGCCGGCCACACCGTCGTATCGAAACGATCCGGCAGGTCCACTGCACTCGAGAACAGCACCCGACGGAGTCGTCGCGCATTCGAGTTCACCGACGGTCAGTGTCGCTCCTGCGGGCAACACCGGGCCGGCAGTAAGTCCGCCGGCCACATTGACGACCTTGCGGGCTCCGTCCGGGTCGAGCACGACGGCGTTGGCGGGAGCCCGGACCCCGGTAGACGGATCCACGATCGGGGTCTGGTCCACCAGTTTCACACTGCACGACATGTGCGGGCCGGGTGTCGATGCGTTCGGATTGAACCAGCAGCCCCCGACTCCCGACTCCAGCCGGAACGCATGTTTGCCGTAGCCCAGGTAGTAGTCGTCTGCCGACACCGACATAGGTTCGTTCGACACGGTCTCCGACGACGTCGACGGCGCCCCGGTGGTTGTCTCTGCGGATGATGTCGGCGACACGGTCGATGTCGTCTCGGCTGCGGTCTCCGCGTTGTCGCCGTCGGACGGCCCGCACCCCGCGAGTAGCAGCACGGCCGCTGCACCGATTACTGCCGTCGTAGATCCACGCACTGTTGTTCCCCCGAATCTCCCCGAACTACAAGATCGGGTGCGGATGCTACCGACCAGCACCGACACCGTGTCGTACCCGGCTCTTGTCGGTGCCCGGTGCGATCATCGCGGCATGCATCTGCTCGACGAAGGGTTCGCTCCTCCGGAGGCGTGTGTGTTGTGGTGCCGCGCCCGCGCCTATCCGCTGCATGTGCTGGACGACAGTGCGCACGTGGATCTGGACTGGTGGAATCACCATCTGCGGGAGGTGGGCCACGAGGTCGTGCTGCACGGGCGTGATCTGGACGGTCGGATCGTGGATCGTGGGACGGCGGTGGTGCAGCGTAACGATCTGCAGTTGGGCAGTGCGCTGGTCGAATCCGATCATGATGCGTTGGGGTTGTTGTTTCTGTGTGCGGCGTGGCGCAGTGCGCATCGGGACCGTCGGGCGTCCCGACGGGTACCGGATGTGTTCACTCCGCTCGTCGAGCAGAATCCGCTGGCCCGTATCCAGCAGGTGCTGGATCGGTGCGTGAAGGACAAGCGGATTCCGGAGCCGTCGGGCGATTCGTGGTCGGGGTGGCCGGACATGCCGGGGGTGGGGGTGTCGTTGATGGCGCTGTTCCTGTGGGCGGCCGGGGTGCGGCGCGGTGGTGTCCGCGCCCAGTTGATCGACCAGCACGGGGTGTCGACGCTGATCCACGAGGGCTGGCTCGAGGAGCCGTCGGTCAGTGGGTTCACGTTGCGCCGCTACGACCGCTATCTGCAGCTGCTCGACGCGTGGTCGCAGCGGGTGGGCACCGATCCGGAGCTGATCGAGATGTGGCTGGTGCAGCGCTGGAATGCTCGCGTGCGGGAGGCCCGCAGTGGCGCCCATGCGGAGCCGACGCTGTTCTGACCGCCCCGCTCTCGGGAACACTGGTGTCATGACGAACCCTGTCACGATCACCGTCACCGGCCATGGCGAGCGTTCCGTTGCCCCGAACCGGTGCGTGGTCCGTGTGAGTATCGAGTTCGACGGCTCGAGCCGTGCCGAAGCAGCGGATGCCGCGACCTCGTCGGCGGCAGCCCTCACCGACGCGATCCGTGGGGTCGAGCACGATCTGTCGCGCTGGTCGCTGGATCGGGTGCAGCATTCCCGCTACCGCCCGTATCACCCGGAGGGCGAGAGGCTGCCGTGGAACTATCGGTCGACTGCGACCGGCGCGGTGACGGTCCGCAATCTCGATGCGGTCGCCGCGATCGTGGATCGGCTGGCCGGGATCGAGGGCGTCGACGTCACCGGTATCGGCTGGAGTCTCACCCGCAAGAGGCATGCGAAAGTAGTTGCGCGGGTGCGTGATCTGGCGGTGCAGGATGCTCTCGCGAAGGCGCATGGTTATGCCGACAGTCTCGGTTTCGAGAATGTCACCGCGGTCGCGCTCGCCGATCCGGGTCTGCTCGACGGACACCGCCCCGACGCCGGTATGCCCGTGATGCGGTCGATGGCGGCGTCGGGGCCCGCGCACGGTGATCGGCCCACCGTCGAACTGGTCCCGGAGAAGCTGCGGATCACCGCGGATGTGGAGGCACGATTCGAGGCGCGGTGAGCGCAGCCCCGATTGGGTGTCCCGCAGGATCAGGTGGGCATGGAACCCGCGGTCGGGTTCGTCCAGGGCGTGCCGCGGCATCCGTGAACCTGCCGACGTCCGCCGTGTGTTGAACTATCGGTATGGAAAGCGAGACAGGGCACGTTCCGTCGTTGCGTGATGTGCAGAAACAGCGGACGCGCGCCCACTTCGTCGACGTCGCCGCTCGTTTGATGAGTGAGCACGGGTACCGCGGGACGACCATCGACGACATCGCTCGGGTCGCCGGCGCGAGCCGGGCCACGCTGTACTCGTATTTCCCCAGTAAGGATGCGATCGTCCGGGCGATCGTGCTCGAGTCGTGGGATCGCGCGGAGGAGCTCTACGCCGACTTCGGTCGGCTCGGCGAGTGGACTCGGCCGTCCATCCGTACCTGGGTCGAGCACGTCGTCGAGGTGTGGGAGGCCAGTAGTTCCCGGTTGCGGGTCCAGTCCGCGGGGCTGGTTCAGTTCGACGAGTTCTACATCGACTACCACCGGCGGTTCATTTCCGCCCTGACCGCGAACACCGAACTGTGGGGGCGGTTCGACGCCGCCGAGACCGAGCGGCGTGCGCTTCTCCTCATCAGTGGTCTCGAGCTGTTCCTCAACACGTGGATGGTGCGAGGGTGGTCGGTCGATCGCGACGGTGCGATCGACACGATCACCGATGTCTGGCATTCCACCCTCTCACCGGGGTGACCGACGCCTCCGGTCAGGTCGCGGCGAACTTGGCGCGCACGATGCCCCCGATCTCCGCGAGTGCCAGCCGGGCCCGTACGTGACGGTCCGCGTGCATCAGGAACCCGTGTGCGACACCGGGATACCTGAGCAGGGCTGTCTGGACGCCGGCGTCACGCAGCCTTTCTCCGTATTCCTCGGCACCGTCGCGGCTGGGATCGTGGGAGGCGGTGACGACGATCGCGGGCGGCAGTCCCGCAAGATCCTCGGCGAGTGAGGGCACACCGTACGGGTGGTCCGTGGCTGGGTCGTCGCCGAGGTAGAGGTTCTTCGTCCAGGCGAAGTCACCCGCGGTGATGATGGGGCCGTCCGCGAACTCGTGCACCGACGGTTTCGTGTCATCGCGGTCGAGACCCGCATAGATCAGTAGTTGGAACGTGATCGGTGTACCGCCCTGATCGCGGGTTTGCAGTGTCGTCCCCGCGGCCAGTGCCGCGCCCGCGCTGTCGCCCGCCAATGCGATCCGGTGTGGGTCGATACCCAGTCGGGTGGCGCTGTCCGCGGCCCATTGTGTCGCGAAGTACGCCTCGTCG
This sequence comes from Prescottella sp. R16, assembly GCF_030656875.1. Classification (NCBI taxonomy): domain Bacteria; kingdom Bacillati; phylum Actinomycetota; class Actinomycetes; order Mycobacteriales; family Nocardiaceae; genus Rhodococcus; species Prescottella sp. R16. Next base: position 1,539,672 of record NZ_CP130943.1, on the reverse strand, counting down.
TTCGCGACCGGGAACGGATGTTCGGGTGCGAGCCGGTAGTCGACACCGAGGACGACAGCATCGCAAGCCTGTGCGATCAGCCGCGCAAGCCGGTCGAAATGGTCGATACTGCCGATGATCAGTCCGCCTCCGTGGAAGTAGACGATCGCGGGGAGTCCCGCAGCGGCACGCGGACGGTAGGCGCGGATACGCAGTGGCCCGTGGGGACCCGGCACGATGTGGTCTTCGACGTGGTGCATGGGCGGGCCCGGTGGTTGCGGTACTGCGTCGAAGGCGGCCCGTGCGGCGTCCACTCCGGCTACGTGCATGGGCACCCAGTTCTCGCGTGTGCCCAGGTACGCCGCGACGTCGGGGTCGAGTTCGAGCATCGGTGTCATCTCCTGGTTCAGGACGCGACCTTGGCGTCGGTGTCCGGCTGTATCCGTGCGGTTTCCCAGTCGGCACGCACGTTCTCGCCCATGCGGCCGACGAAGGCGTCGAGTTGCGACCACATCGAGGTGGAGACGGTCATGCTGCTGTCGGCCATGACGTCGTCGATCAGGGTCGACCATGCTTCCGGGTTGTGGTCGCCGGACAGGGCTCCCTGCGTTTCCGCCTGGACCACGCGTGAGACCAAACCTCCTCCGACGGTGAAGGATTCGCCGCTGACGACGGTTTCGGTGTGCAGCAGGTAGGCGGCGAACGCGGCGACTGCGCGTGCGGGGAAGTGTGTTCGCATGAACTCGGCGAACTCGGTGTTGTCGATTCCCGCGGTGGATCGTGTCCATGCAGCCGGGAGTATCGCGTTCGAACGGATCCCGTCGCGTCTGCCCAGGATGGCCTGGGTGCGGGTCAGTGAGAGGATTCCGCCCTTGGCGGCCGCGTACCCCGGCATTGCGGGCGCACCGAAGCTGCCGTTCGACGAGATGTTGAGGATCCGTCCCGCGCCGGTTTCGGCGAGATGCGGCCACGCGGCTTCGGTGATGCGGTGCGCTCCGCGCAGATGGACGTCGACGAGGGTGTCGAAGTCACCGCCCGCGCCGGCATTGTTGATCACGATGTCGAGGCGCCCGAACGAGTCGAGTGTGCGGTGCACGATGTCGTCCGCGTCGGAGACGACGTCACCGCTGACGCCCACGGCAGTCCCACCCCCGTCCGTGATCGTCCGCACCGCCTCGGCCGTTCCGGGCTCGCTCGTGCCGCCGGCCCAGTCTCGACCGAGATCGTTGACCGCTATCGCGCAGCCCCGTTCGGCCAGCTGGGTGGCGTAGGCGAGTCCGAGCCCGAAAGTGGACACGCCGGTGATCAGTGCGACCTGTCCGTCGAACCGAAGCTCTTCCATGAGCGATGCTCCTCTGGTCGGGAATGTGACTGCTACGCAAGTGGTTACGGCGACCGGATACCTCGGTCGGCGTGAGACGGACGGTAACCCATCCGAGAGCCCCGAAACAGCTTTTCGGGCCGAAAAACATATCGTGTTCCCGATAATCAGACTGAGAGTCTGGACATCGAGATATAAGTATCTTAGTGTCCTCGGTCACACCGTGCTCACGCATCGAGCGAACCGAGGCCCACCCGAACCCGAGCCGCCACCTCGACGGCGCACACAGCAAGGAGCTGACCCATGACGGTCGGTACCGACACGACCCTCTCCTCCTGCGACACCGGAGCACCGACGGCGAACCCCGACGTGCTCCGGGAGCACCTCCGTCAGGCGGATCCCGGTGTGCTGCTGGCGATTCTCGTGCAGCTCACCGGGGAGACCGCGTACCTCGACAGGTACGCGGCAGCCATCTCGCATGTGCCGGATCCTCCGGAACATGCGGGCCGCACCGATCCGGACACGGCCGAGGCCCTCGTCGACGAGCTTCTCCGCGCGTCGAGCGTGGCACAGCCGGATCCCGACCGGGCGCTCGAGCTGTTCGGCCGGCTCGTACCGGTGGCGCTCGGTGTCGACCTCGATGCAGAGTTCCTCCCGATGCTGGCCGAGCAGGGCGGCTTCCGACCGGCCGGACCCGTCCGCATCTCGGAGCATCCCCCGAAGTTCGACCTCGCGATCATCGGGGGCGGCCTGGCCGGTATCGCCGCTGCAATCAGCGCATCCCGTGAGGGTCTCGCCTACCGAATCTTCGAGCGCAACGAGGATCTCGGTGGCACCTGGCTGACCCAGACCTATCCCGGGGTGGGGGTCGACACACCGTCGTCGTACTACTCGCTGTCGTCCGAACTGAACCCCGGCTGGTCCAGCTACTACCCGAAGGGATCGGAGTATCAGGAGTATCTGCGGAGGATCGCCGCCAAGCACGAGATCTACGAGAACACCCGATTCGGCACCGAAGTGACCTCGTTGTCCTGGGACGATTCGGAGTCTCTGTGGGACATCCATGTTCGCAACGCGGACGGCACCCACACCACGTCCCGTGCCGCCGTCGTCGTGACGGCCATGGGCTACCTCAATCGGCCGAAGTACCCGGACGTCCCCGGCATCGAATCGTTCGCCGGCACCAGCATCCACTCGGGTGAGTGGGATCCGACCGTGGACCTCGCCGGAAAGCGGGTGGTGGTCGTCGGGGCGGGGTGCACGTCGGCACAGATCGTCGACTCACTCGTCGACGACGTCGAGCACCTGACACTGTTTCAGCGTCAACCGCACTGGGTTGCGCCACGCAAACGCGACAGCGACGACGTCCCCGAGCATCAGCGCTGGCTGTCGGCGAACGTTCCCTTCTACGCCAACTGGATACGACTCAAGGCGTTCTGGGGTTCGGCGGACAGCGCGTACCCCGTCGTGATCGTGGACCCGGACTGGGCCGCGACGCATCTGTCGATCTCTCGTGCCAACGATTTCCTGCTCCAGGACTGTCTGGCATACATCGATCGCACGTTCGGTGCCGGCTCGGAACTCGCCGCCAAGCTCACCCCGGACTTCGCGCCCTTCGGCAAACGCATCATCCGCGATCCCGGCGGCTACTACGCGGCACTGACCCGCGAGCACGTCGACGTCGTCGCGGAAGCTCCGGCGCGCGTCGTGCCGGAAGGAATCGTCACACAGGACGGACGTCTCGTCGCAGCCGACGTCATCGTCTACGCCACCGGATTCCACCTGGACTTCCTGTCCACCATCGATATTCGCGGCCGCAACGGCCACACCCTACGTGCCGAGTGGGGAGACGACCCCCGCGCGTACCGGGGCGGGACGGTGCCGGGCTTCCCGAACCTGTTCATCACCTCTGCACCCAATGCGAATCCCAGCCACGGCGCCGGCAACAACTTCGGGATCGAGGTCGCAGTGCACTTCCTCCTCGAATGCCTGCACCTGATGTCCGAGCGCGGCGTCCGGTCGATCGAGCCCACCCGGCAGGCCTACGACGACTACGTCGAGCAGATCGACACCGCAATGGAGAACACCGTCTGGCGGCACACCGACACCGCCCACACCTACTACCGCAACGCCGACGGACGAGTCGTCGTCGCCTGCCCGTGGCGGCTCGTCGACGTCTGGAACGCCCATCGCACCCCCGTCGCAGAGCATTTCGTCCTCCGTTGATCCCGCGAGCAAAGGTGAATCAGAATGAGTGTTTCCACTTCGCCCGGTGAGTCCTACGGCTCAGCGCAGGTGGCGGACTCCGCGGTCGTGCCCGGTCGGCCCACCCGGTACTGGATCGGGGTCCTCGCGGTCATCCTGCTGCTCACCGAGCAGTCCGCCCTGGGGTTCTCGTTGTTCGCTCCCGCGCTCCCGCACGTCGGGGCAGAGTTCGACACGTCGGCGGTGGTCTGGGTGATGACCGCGTTCACCCTTTCCGGCGCGGTGGCGTCGCCGATCATCGGTAAACTCGCCGACCGCTACGGCAAGAAGAAGTTGCTCGTGGTCACCGCCGCGATCGGTGCCGTCGGCGCCCTGATCTCGGCAACTGCGCCGACGTTCCCGATCCTGGTCGTGGGCCGTTTCCTGTCCGGTGTGGCGTTCGCCTGTATGGCTCTCGGCTACACCCTCATCCGCGACATCTTTCCGCCACGCCTGCAACCGATCTCGATCAGCATCGCGAATACCGGAGTCGGATTCGTCGGTGTCGTTTCGCTGCTCCTGGCCGGTGTCTTCCTGGACCATTTCGGGGTGCGCTCGGTCTTCTGGTTCGCGTTCGCGTTCTGCACGGTGGGCGCCGTGCTGACGGCACTGTGTGTGCCCGAGACACCGATTCGGTCGAAGTCCCGGATCGACTGGCTCGGTGCGGCACTGCTCACCGCCGGCGTCTTCGTCATCATGCTGGGCCTGTCGCGCAGCAAGGAATGGGGACTGGCCGACGGTCGCACGCTGCTCTGTGTGGGTGTCGCACTGGCAGGCTTCGCAGCGTGGGTCTGGTGGGAACGCCGCACCCCTGAACCGCTGATCCGCCTCGACCTGATCTCGCATCCGGCCCTGCGCTACATCCTGATCGGTGGGGGTGTCGCATACGGTGCGACGACGCTGCTGGCCAGCCTGACCCCGATGCTGCTGCAGGCACCGACGTCCACCGGATACGGATTCGGTCTCTCCGCGACGCACATGGCTGGCTGGTTGCTCCCCGGACAGCTTGCCATCGTCGTCAGCGGCTTGATCGTGGGTGCAACGGCCCGATCGATCGGATTCCGCATGCATCTCGTGCTGGGCGCCGTACTCCTCGCTGTCGCCTCCGCCGTGCTCGCGAGCATCCCGACGGCACCGGCTGTGATCGTCGTCGTCTGGGTGGTCTTCGGTCTCGGCTGCATGATCTACGCAGCCGTTCCGAATCTTGCCCTGCAGGTCCTGCCGGAGACCGATCGCGCTTTCGGATCGAATTTCGTCGGTGTGTCGCAGACGATGGCCGGCACGCTGATCTCCACGATCGGCTTCGCGATCCTCGCCGAGTTCGTCGTCAGCTCCGACAAGGGCCGCATCGCCTACGAGGCGGACGGCTTCCGTGGCGCGTTCCTCGTGGCGGCGGCCGCAGCCCTGATCGGGGCCGTTGTCTCACTGGCGATTCCCCGTAAGCGCACTCCCGAAACAGCCCTGTCCTGACGTCACATCGTCACCGGATCCCGACCCCTGAGAGAAAGGAACACGGCACATGCCGATCATCGACCCGACCAAGACGTGGGAACCCCTGCAGCGACGCTTGGAGACGACGTCCAGCGAACGTCAGCGCGTGGTGCTGTCCGCCGTCATCGAACATATGAAGGCCGAGGCCGAGCCGAATCTGGACCGGCTGATGGACACCCTCAACGACGCACCCGACTACCACTTCTGGCACGCCGGCCACGACCGCGGCCCCAAAGGCACCGACGGCGTGCGCACCTACTACGCGGACTTCGTCGCGTCGCGCTCCAACGTCCTCGAATACGCGATCGACCGCCTGGTCCTCGACGACGACTGCCTCGTCACCGAGGGATTCCTGAAACAGATCTATCCTGGCTCGTATGCGGCGCAGATCGGTATCCCTGTCGACGACGAATCGGCCTACTACCTGGTCGTGTCCCGGCAGCTGATCCTGTGGCCGGTCGACGCGGACGGAAAGATCCAGGGTGAGGATTCCTACCACTCCGGGCCGGCGAGTGTCACTGTGCTGACGGAAGACCAGCTACCCGAACAGGTCCTCGCCGATGCTTCCTGAACCCCGTTACGTCGACACCAACGGAGTCCGTCTGGCCGTCTACGAGGAACGTCCCGCGCGACGCACCCGGGACGTCTGTGTGGTGCTGTGCCACGGCTTCCCCGAGCTCGCGGCCTCCTGGCGACACCAGCTCGGGCCCATCGCGGCCGCCGGGTTCCACGTCATGGCACCCGACATGCGCGGATACGGGCTCTCCACCGGACCCGACGACCGCAACGGCTACGGCATCGCCGACACCACGACGGACATCGCGGGGCTCGTCGCCGACGCCGGCTACGAGAAAGCGGTGGTGATCGGACACGACTTCGGCGGCATGGTCTCCTGGTGGATGCCGCACCTGCACCCGGCCTCGGTTGCCGGTGTCGTCACCCTCAACACGCCGTTCGGGTACATGCGGGACAACCCCCTCGAGAAGTACGAGCAGGCGTACGGTCCCGACAACTATGTGGCCTACTTCCGCACCGACGAGTGCGAGAAACTGATGGATGCCGACCCGGCGCGGACGTTCCGGTTCTTCATGCGCCGCGACACCGGGGCGGGCACCAACCTTTCCCGCAGCGGTGCTCACGACGCGGACACGATGTCGTACATCCGTTGGCTGGCCGACGACGAATCCACGTGGCCCGGCGAACCGGTGCTGTCACCCGAAGATCTGAGATTCTATGCAGACACCTTCGCGCGCAAAGGATTTCGCGGCGGATTGAACTGGTATCACAGCATCCTGGAGAACTGGCGGACCCACACGGCCCTCTACCCGGACGGCAACGTCGCCAAACTCGAGGTGCCGGCGCTGCTGATCTCGGCCCGCCACGACCCGATCTGCCATCCGTCGCTCACCGACACCATGCTGCAGTACTTCGCCACCTTCGAACGCCGCATGATCGACACCGGCCACTGGACACAACTCGAGGATCCCGACGGCACGAACGCCATCCTGATCGAGTGGCTGACCAGGAACTTCTAGCCCAGGACCCCAGGAAAGAGGCCGCCCTCACCCCCGCCGCAGCCCACTGGCCCGCAGGACGCGTCGTCCGACGGCGGCGCGGACGGCGTTTTCGTCGCCGATGATGCGGACGTGGGTGCGGGCGCGGGTGATGGCGGTGTAGAGGAGTTCGCGGGTGAGGAGGGACGAGTTTTCGTCGGGGAGGACGATGGACACGATGTCGTATTGGCTGCCCTGGCTGCGGTGAATGGTCATGGCGTACACGGTTTGTACCGCTCCCAGCCGGCTCAGGTGCAGCACGTACGGGTCTTTGCCGCGCGCGAATGCCGCCACCAACCCTCCGCTGCCGGTGCCGTCACTGTCGGGTCCGTCGGCGACGACGACTCCGGTGTCGCCGTTGTAGATGCGGGACTCGTGATCGTTCGCGGTCACCATCAACGGTTGCCCCGCATACCAGCGGGCCGGGTCCAGTCGTCGGCCCGTCGACTCCCCGATCCATGTCATCGCGTCCCGCGCCCACCACGACACCCCGTGTTCGCCGTCCCGGTGCGCGCACAACAGCCGGTGCTTCTCCGAGGCCCGCAGCGCCGCCGCCGCATCCCCGGCCAGGGCCGCGGCGGTCACTTCCGCCGACGTCGACACCACATCCGCACGTAGTCCGGCCAGGTCGTCGCGTCGCACGAACGACACATCGGCTGCATCGCTGTGCAGGATCGCCAGTGCCTCGTCCGCGTCGCCGTCGCGGACCGCGACCGCGAGTCGGGCGATCGTGCCGCCGAACCGTCGGCCCCGGCTGAGTCGGATCACACCGCCCCGCAAACGATCCCGCTCTGCCGCGCTGAGTGCCGCCTCCGCCGGGTCGTCCGACGCCGACAGGTCCGCGCCCACCACCTTCTCGAGGATCGGGTTCGCGGTGCCGGTCACGGGGCGGGCCACCAGGTCGGCGAGGACCGCGCCGGCGTCCACCGATGTCAGCTGGTCGGGGTCCCCGACGAGTACCAGTCGTGCCTCGGGGCGGACCGCCTCGAGGAGTCGGCACATCATGGTCAGCGACACCATCGAGGTTTCGTCGACGACGATCACGTCGAACGGCAGATGGTTGGTCTCGTTGTAGCGGAACCGGCTCGTCCCCCGCTGCCAGCCGAGCATGCGGTGCAGGGTTGCCGCCGACAGCTCCGATGTCAGCCCGACCGCTGCGACCTGCTCGTTGACCGATTCCTCGAGTCGGGCGGCGGCCTTGCCGGTCGGTGCGGCCAGGCCGATCCGCAGTCCCGGTTGCTGCCGTTCGAGCAGGGCCAGGACGCGGGCCACCGTGTGTGTCTTGCCGGTGCCGGGGCCGCCCGCGATCACCGACGTCCACTGGGTGGCGGCGACCGCGGCGGCGATCCGTTGCCGGTCGGGGGCCGCCGACGGTCGTGTCGGGTCGGCGACATCGCGGAAGAGTTCGTCGAGTCCGTCCCGCAGCAGGTTCTCGTCGACGGGCGGGTGGCTGTGGGCGCGGTCGTCGAGGATGCGTCGCACCGTCTGTTCCTGCCGGTAGTACCGGTCCAGATAGAGCAGGCCGTCCACCAGGCGCAGTGGGCGCAGCGGGCCGGCGTCCCCGCCGACGACGAGGGGACTCGTCGCCAGTCCGTCCGCGACGACGGTGTCGTCGGGCCACGGCAGTGTGGCCGGGTCGATCGGTGGGCCGTCGCCGCTGTCGTCGACGGTGACCTCCCGTATCCGGGTCAGGTCCAGGCACACCGATCCGGAGCGGACGGCCCGCACCGCGAGTGCCGTCGCCAGATACACGGGTTCCCGGGTTTCCCCGCCGAGTGCGGCGAGTCGCAGTGCGACGTGAACGTCGGCGGCGCTGAGCACTCTCGCCTCGTTGAACTCGCGCAGTATGCCCTTGCCGCGCTGTGCGATCCGCGCCTCGATCACTGCTGTCCCTCCCCTGCCGCTGCCAGCGCATCCGACAGCTCCACCACCAGTGCGGTCGGCGGATGCCAGTCGAACACCCCGGCCCCGTCGGGGGTGTCGGGGCCGACCATCCCGCGCACGAACAGGTATTGCACACCACCCAGGTGTATCTCCGGGTCGTAGCCGGGCAGCCGCCAGCGCAGATAGCGGTGCAGCGCGGCCTCGTACAGCAGCGCCTGCAGCGGGTAGTGGGAGCGCATCATCTCGCCGGCCATCGCGTCGCGGGTGAAGTGGGCGGTGGTGAGGTGTTCGGCGGATGCGATGCGGTTGGTCTTGTAGTCGACGATGACGAAGCGTGGTCCGGCCGGGCTGGGGATCCGCAGGACCGCGTCGATGCTGCCGGTGAGGTAGCCGCGCAGCGGTGTCGGATCGAGGGTGTCGAGCCGGTCCGGGTAGGCGGCGAGGACGTCGTCGGGGGGCAGGTGCCGGCGCAGCAGGTCGACGATCGTGTGCAGGGTCGCGGCGAGGGCGGCGGGGGTGTCGCCGCCGGCCAGCGGCAGCTCGAAGTCCAGTTCCGGCAGCCGGTCTCGTGGCGTGATGTCGGCGAGGGTGCCGCCGGACGCGAGGGGTGTGCGCAGCACCGGCAGCAGGGCGGCGGCGAGGGCGTCGGGGTCGACGTCCGACATCCGGGCGTCGACGGCCTCGCGGCAGTGCCGCACCAGTTCGGTGTCGAGGTCGTCGGCGGCGGTGTCGACGTGTTCGAGGATCTCGTGGACGAGGGTGCCGAACACTGCGCCGTACGGCATGTCGTTCATGGTCGATGCGATGCCGTCGGACCGGTCCGAGGTGTCGACCACGTCGGGCTCCTCGGGTTCGTCGCCGATCACCGTCTCCTCGGATTCGACGGTGGTGGAGGGGAATTCGTGTGCTGCGGCGGTAAGGGCGGTGTACGAGGTGCGTCGCCAGTCGCTGTCGAGTACGCGGTCGAACACGGCGGCGGCCAGCTCGCCGGTCCCGGCCCGTTCCGGGGTCCACGTCAGCTGTTCGATCGGGTCGGAGCCGACCTCCTCGACGCTGATCGTGGCGGGTGCACGGTCACCCCATCGGGTCAGGTGTGCGGCGACCTCCGGGTCCTCGGGCACACCCGCCTTCTGCGGTACGTCGGCCTCGCCGGGGCCGCGGCCGAACAGCAGCCGGTGCAGCGGCCCGGAGTCGGTGCCCCATGCGGGCGCCCACCACAGCACCAGTTGGCACTGGGCGCGGGTGAGGGCGACGTACAGCAGCCGCAGATCCTCCCCGGCGGCCTCGAGGTCGCGGCGGCGTCGGCGGTCCCCGTAGTCGACGCTGCCCTCCCCGCCGATGTCGAGGATGCGGCGGCCGTGGTCGTCGTGCAGCAGCAGCCGGTCGGGGTCGGCGAAGCGTCCGGTGTTCCAGCCGAACGGCACGTACACGATCGGGTATTCGAGACCTTTGCTCTTGTGCACGGTGGTCAGCTGGACGGCGGCGGCGTCGCTGTCGAGGCGGCGGAGTCGGCCGTCGCCCCCGGATTTCGGGTCCGCGATGCGGTCGGTGAGCCAGCCGGTCAGGGCGGTGAGTCCGAGGGATTCGTCGACGGCGACGGCCCCGAGAAGCTGCGCGAGGTGCCGCAGGTCGGTGAGGGTGCGTTCCCCGGACGCGGCTGTGAGCAGGCGTTGTTCGAGTCCGGTGTCGGCGGCGAGTTGTTCGAACAGGGCCGCGAATCCGGTGTCGGTGAACAGGGTGGACAGCTCCCGCAGCCGGCCGCCCACGTCCCCGACGAGGTCGTCGCGGGATGCGTCGATCCGCTGCGCGGTCCAGCCGAACAGTGGGGTGAGGGCGGCGAGGCGGACCCGGTCGGCGCGGTGCGGCTGTTCGAGCGCCTGCAGCACCCGCAGCCAGTGGTGGGCGGCGGGTGTCTCGAACACGCTGGATCCGCCGGCGACCACCGACGGCACCCCGGCCCGGTCGAGGGCCGCCGTGACCAGGTCGATCTGGGTGTTGGTGCCGGCGAGGACCGCGATGTCTCCGGGTACCACGGGGCGCGGTCCGTCCCCGAGGTCGAGGGTCGCGCCGCTTTTCAGGAGCCGGACGATGTCGGCGGCGACGTCCGCGGCGACGCGTTCGCGTTGCCGGCCCAGCACCGGGAATCCGGAGTTGTTGAGCCGTCCCGCGCCGGTGCGCGGCAGGTACCGCAGCCGCAGCGGCGACGCGCCCGCGAGCCGGGAGCCCGCGGTGGCGGCCTCGACCGGGTGCACGACGATGTCGCGGTGTCCGAGGGCGGCGCCGCCGTGCAGGTAGTGGAGGGCGGCAACGAGATCGGTGTCGCTGCGCCAGTTGCAGGCGAGTTCGAGGCGGCGGTCGGCGGTCTCGACGGCGTCGAGGTAGCTGAGTACCTCCGCGCCGCGGAACGCGTAGATGGCCTGTTTCGGGTCGCCGACGAGGACGAGGGTGGCGTGCCCGTGGAACACCGACCGCAGGATCCCCCACTGTTGTGGGTCGGTGTCCTGGAATTCGTCGACGAGCACCACCGAATACCGGTCCCGGACGCGCCGGCAGGCGGCCTCTCCGTGGTCGGGGTCGGCGAGCACCTGGTGCAGCAGGGCGGGCAGGTCGTCGAAGTCGCGGATTCCGGCGATCTGTTTGCGGCGCTGCACTTCCCGCCGGACCGCGGTGGCGAACGCGACCGCGTCCCCGGCGCGGGTGCCGTCGGCGTCCTCCGGGGCGAGTACGGCCTGCGGGTCGAAGACCGCGTACCGGGCGGCCTTGCGGGCGGCGTCCGGTTTCAGGGTGCGGGTGTCGGCGCGGCCGAAGTGCCGCACGTACAGGTCGGCGATCACGTCGTCGACGATCTCGTCGGCCTCCTCGACGAGCACCGCGTCGGGGTCGTGTTCCCCGGCGATACCGAGGCTGCCCAGCATGCTCCGGCAGAAGCTGTGGGTGGTGACGATGGTGCCGGCGTCGAAGTCCGACAGGGCCCGCTGCAGCCGGTCCCGGCGCTGCCGCACCTCGTCGTCGTCGGTGTCGGCGAGGTGGGCGATCAGTTCGTCGCGGTGCCCGCGGGCGGTGGCGGGGTCGGCCAGTGCGGTTGCGGTCTCGGCGAATCGGGATCGGGCACGTTCCCGCAGTTCCTTGGTGGCGGCCCGGCTGAACGTGACGAGCAGCAGCTGCGACAGGTCGACGCCGTGTTCGGCGACGAACCGGGCCGCGAGTCCGACGATCGCGTACGTCTTTCCGGTGCCGGCGCTGGCCTCGAGGACGACGGTGCCGGTCGGCAGCGGCGCCAGCAGGTCGAACGTGGTGTCGGTGGCGGTCGCGGTCACGGTTCTCCCAGGGTTTCGGCGGCCAGCAGCGGACCCCACAGCGTGGCGGCGAGCACCCCGAACACGGTGGGCTCGTGCGCGCCGGGCGGTGCCGGCGTGTCGGTGAGCACCGACAGTTCCGCGCCGGCCCCGTGCACGTAGGTGATGTGCCGGTCCTTGCCGTCGCCGTAGTCGCCGCCCCACGCCTTCTCGGCGGCGGCGAGCGCGAGTTCGACGGATCGGCCCCGGAACCGGGTCTCCGCGTATGCGGCGGTCGCCCCGGGACCGACCGCGAGTGGCTGCTGCAGTCCCTGTTCCCGTAGGTCGACGAGCCGGCGCAGCACCTGCACGGCGTTGTCGGGGGCGACGAGCGTCGACCGGGCCACCGGGGAGCGGCCGCGGCCCCGGCCGGTGGTGACGGCGGTGGGCTGCTCGTACCGGCCGGTGGCGGCGACGGCGAGCAGCCGCACCCACGCCCCGATGCGGTGTTTCGCGGCGAGCCGCGAGAACGTGGTGCGGGCGATCACGTCGCCGTGCAGGCCGTCGACGGTGCCGACGAGGCGGCGTCCGTCCCCGAGGTCGACGTCGATATCGAACGTCTCGGCCGGTGCGGCATGGATCGGGGCGGCGGCGCGGGCGAGGGCGTCGACGGTCCATTCGATGTCGCCGAGCGCGGCCTCCCCGAGCTTGGCGGGGGGCAGGGTGCCGCGCCGCCACTCGGCGGCCCGGAACGCGTCGGGGTCGACGCCGGCGAGGCGGGCGGTGAGCATCCGGTCCCCGATCCCCCACTTGGCGAGGGGATCGAGTTCGAGGTCCAGGGCGTCGGCGGCGTCCTCGTCGAGTTCGGGTACCCGGATACCGAGCCGCTGCCGCAGGAACCCCTGCACGGGATGTTCGAGGAACGCGATCAGGTCCGCGAGCGCGACGGCCCCGTCCCCCTTCTCCCGATCCTGGACCGGTAACGGTTCGGGCAGGAACGGGGCCGGCGGGGTCGGTGGCTGCTGTGCGGCCCGCGCCCCGGCGAGCGCGGCGACGTCGAAGCTGCGCGGCGATACCGGATCGAAGTTGCGGGCATCGAACGGCTGCAGCGTGTGCCGCTGCACGACATCGGCCCCGGTCATGACCGCCAGCACGTCCCGGATCTCGGCGAGCGGCACCGCGGGCGGCCGTGTGGTGCCGCCGACCGGGTCGGCGCCGGTGTGCAGCAGCAGCACCCGCTCGGTGGCGGACATGATGGCGTCGAGCAGCAGCTGCCGATCCTCGCTGCGCGGATCCCGTTCCCCCACACGGGGTTCGCGGGACAGGATGTCGTCGCCGTCGATGCCCGAGCCTCGGGGGAACACGTCGTCGTCGAGCCCGAGGAGCACCACCACCCGGTGCGGGACCGACCGCATCGGCACCATCGTGCACACCGTGAGGTCACCGGTGCGGAAGTTGATGCGGCCGGGGCGGCCGGCGAGCCGGGAGCGGAGCATGGCCCGCACGTCGGCGAGCCGCAGCACGGTGTCCCCGGCGTGCTCGACGGCGGCCGCGAGTTCCCGGCGGGCCTGCGCGAGCTGCCACGCGTCGGCGGGGTGGACGTCGACCAGCAGTTCCAGGGCCGAGGCGAAGGCGGCGGCCCACCGGGTGGCCGGCTGCGGTCCGGTGAGCCGGCGCAGCACCACGTCGAGTCGGTCGACGAACTCGGCGAGGCGGCCGGTGAGTTCGATGTCGTTGCTCTCGACGTCGTCGAGCGGCAGCGCCAGCGACAGCCATTCGGCGTCCGCGTCGTCGGCGGCCGCACCGAGCAGGATCCGGTCGAGGGCCGACCGGATGGTGTTCTGCTCGAAACCGTCGAGGCCGAACGCCCGCCGCTCCCGAACCCCGATCCCCCAGCGGGCGCCCGCCGCTGCGGTCCAGTCGCGGATGCGTTCGATCCCGTCGTCGTCGAAGCCGAAGCAGCGCCGCACCGGACCGGTGGCGGCGAGGTCGATCACCCGGCCGATCGGGACGCGGGAGTCCGCGAGGTCGAGCAGGGTGGCGACCACCGCGAGCACCGGATTGCTCTGTTGCAGGCCACGATCCGCCATCCGCACCCGCAGCTGGTGCCCGGGGTGCGCGAGGCTGCCGGATGCGTTCTGCCCGAACGCGGCCCGCACGAGCGGGGCATACGTGTCGACGTCGGGGCACAGCACGATCACGTCCCGCGGTTCGAGCGTGGGATCGTCCCGGAACAGGTGCAGCAGGCGTTCGCGCAGCACCTCCACCTGCCGGGCCGGGCCGTGGCAGGCGTGGATCTCGACGGTGTCGTCGGCGGGGCACACCGACGGCTCCCGGTCGGCGGCGATGTCGGACTGCAGCCGCCCCAGCAGGGTCTGCGGGCGCTGCGGGCCGGGATGGTGGACGTCGACCAGTGGGACGGTGGCCAGCCGGGACTGCATCTCGCGTACGTCGCGGGCCAGGCTCGCGAGCAACGGATGGGTGACCGTGAGGGTGCGGGTGTCGTCCCGGCGGCGGTGCGGCGGGACGTCGTCGGCGAACGCCCCCCACATTTCGATACTGGGGTGTGGAATCCACAGGTGCACATCGCGTTCGGCGCCGAGCGCGGACAGCACCGCGATCTGGTCGGCGCCGAGCCGGGTGGGGCCGAACAGCGACAGCCGTTCCGGTAGGTCGACGACTCCGGGGTCGTCGCGCAGCCGGGCGCACGCGTCGCCGAGGCGTTCGGCGGGGCTCGGGCAGTCGAGCCGCTCCCGCAGTCGGCGCCACAGTTCCGGCTGCCAGCGCAGGTCGTCGGGGAGCGGTGCGGCCCCGTCGGTGTCGCGGCCGGCTGCCCAGTCGATCAGCATCTCCGGCCGCTCCGCACCGTAGGTGCGCAGCAGTCCGGCCAGGTGGGCGGCGGTGGCGTACCGGCGGCCGGCCCGATGGTCCGCCGGATCCGTCGCACCGTGCCCGAGGTGCCGGGCCAGGACTGCGCACCACGGGTCGCCGAGATGATCGTCGATCACCTGCAGCAGCGTCCACAGCATCCGTGACGGCTGCCACGGGTCGGTGTCGACGGCGTACCCGGTGGCGGCGGCGAGTGCCCCGTCGATCAGCCGCGTCGGGGACGGGAAGTCGATGTTCGCGGCCACCCCGTCCGCGGCGTCGTCCCGTGCGCCGAGGGTGTGCGACAGCCGCTGCGCCAGCCACCGCTCGACACCGCGCGCCGGCACCGCCACCACCTCACGGGCGAAGGGGTCCGCCGGTGGGGTGGCCAGCACGTGCGCCAACTGGGACGCGAGCGTGCCGGCGCTCTCGGCGCGGTGGAGCGTCAGCACGAATGATCCCCCTGCGGTGGTGGTCGGGTCGGTGGCCGAGCGGTGCGCTCGACCCATCACACCGTACCGACCACCGCCGACACGCCTGGGCGGGTGTTCAGTCGAACCCGAGCCACGAATCGGGTGTGAACACCTCGTAGTGGACGCGTTCGGGTGCGACGCCGCCGAGGACGGCGAGTTTGCGCATCCGGCGCATGAATCGTGGTGAGCCACACAGGTACACCTCGGACTGGCGGTCCCAGTCGCGCTGCTGCAACTGACGGACGGCGTCGTCGACGTCGGTGACGACGTAGGCGTCGAGTGAGGTCCGCCCCTGGTAGTCGGCGAGCAGGGCCTCGATGGCGCCGCGGTGCCCGAACGCCTCGGCGGAGGCGTCGACGTGCACGACGTGGACGGGGCGGGTGTCCTCGTCGGCGATCATCTTCTGCAGGACCGCGACGGTGAGCGACGAGCCGACACCGGACGAGCCGAGTACGACCGGCCGGTCGTTCGGGACCGGGTACGGGGTGCCGGCGGGGATGGACACGATCAGCGGGTAGCCGATACCGGCCTCGTCGACGAGCTTGTTCGACACCAGTCCGCCCGGGATGCGTTCGACGCTGATCTCCCACGTGTCCGGCTCCGCACCGGCCATCGCCGTGTACTGACGGATCTGCCGGCTGCCATCCTCGAAGATCATCGACACCGAGATGTACTGTCCCGCTTCGAAGTTCCGCATCGGGCAGCGTTCGAATCCGGAGAGGGTGAACGTCCACACGTCGGGGGCGATGCGGCGACGGTCGATCACCGTGAGCGGGAACCACACCTGCCCGGCGGACACCCCGGCCCGCGCGTACATGTCGGCCTCCTGCGCGATGAGGGAGTCGGCCATCAGCCAGTACACCTCGTCCCACGCCGCGGCGACCTCCGGCGTGACGGCGTCGCCGAGTACCTGAGCGATCGCCTTGAACAGGGCCCGGTGCACGAGGTGGTAGTACATGCGCACGATGCCGAGCGACGCGTGCTTGGCCGCGATCCGCTCCATCACCTGGTCGATCGGCGGCGCATCCTCGGTGATGAGCAGGGTCGCGAACGCGGCGATCGACCCGGCGAGCGCCTTCTGCTGCTCGCCGTTCTCCTGGTTGGTCTTGTTGAACAGGTCCGTCTTCAGCGACGGCAGGGCCTCGAACAGATCGCGGTAGAACAGTTCGCTGATCTCACCGAGGTGTTCCCCCACCACCGGCAGGGTCGCCTCGATGATCGGACGTGACCGCTCCGACAGCAGTGTCGCGTTCGGCGCCTCCGCATCCGCCGCCTCCCCGTTCACCGCCTCGGAGACGACAGCATCGGACGATTCGACAGGGACGACCGCAGTGCCAGACATCGAGACCTTTCGGGACCACTTGTTCCTTTACCGGCGTACAGCATCCTCGATCTTCTGGTAACAGACAAGCCCGCTGGAGCGATGGCGTACCTCACCGACGGCCCGCTGGATGGAACCGACCTTGCCGGAAGTTGTGACCCACGTTACATTCCCGGAAACTTCGCATACCGAACGGATCTGCCGATGACGCCGTCGTACCGTCTCCGCCGTATCACGATGGGTATCTGCGCCGCAGCAAGCGGAGCGGTTCTCCTGACTTCCTGCTCGTCGGCCCCCTCGGCGGCACCCGCCGACCCGTCGGCCGCGGCGAGCGGATTCGTCGGCACGCAATCGGAAGCGGCCGATCCGGTGACCGGTGGGGTCCTCCGGTTCGGGGCCTTCTCGCTGCCCGGTTCGTTCGATCCGGCCCGAACCGTGCCGTCCGGCTCGACCGGCGGCACCGAACTCGCCGCGGTCTACGACCTGCTCGTCCGCTACGAGGCGGAGACCGGCACCTACGAGCCGCAGCTGGCGCAGGACCTGCGGGTGGACGACACCGGAACGGCGTGGACGCTCACGTTGCGCAACGGTGTGACGTTCAGCAACGGGGAGCCCGTCGATGCGGCGGCGGTGGTCGGCAGCATCGACCGCTTCGTCTCGAACAAGGGCACCGACTCGCAGTTGTGGGCCCGGACCGTGCAATCGACGACGGCGACGGCGCCGGACACCGTCGTCTTCGAGCTGGCCGAACCGTGGGAACAGTTCCCCGTCATGCTCGCCACGGGTGCCGGGATGATCGTGGCCCCGGCCGGCTACGCGGGCCCCGAGTTCACTCCGATCGGCGCCGGCCCGTTCGTCCTCGACCGCCTCGCGCCGGGCCACGAGATCGTCCTGACCCGGCGGGACGACTACTGGGGTGGACGCCCGAACCTCGACGAGATCCGGGTCACCGCACCGTCGGGTGGGCAGATGCAGGTCGACATGTTCCACGCCGGCGAACTCGACATGGTGTACGTGTACGAGGAGGAAGTCGCGAAGACGTTCCGCGACGAGGACCTTCCCGGATACCTGCAGATCACCAACGCGGGCAGCGCAATCCTCGTGAACAACGCCGAGGGCCGTCCCGGCGCCGACGTCCGCGTCCGGCAGGCGCTGCAGCGGGCGATCGATCCGGCGCTCGTCGACTCCCGCGCCCAGGCCGGTCTCGGACGGCCCGGCACCGCACTGTTCCAGCCGACATCGCGCTGGGCGACAGACCAGCCGGCGAACCGGTTCGACCCGGATGCTGCGCGAGAGTTGCTGTCCCAGGCGAAGTCCGACGGCTACGACGGGCGGATCACCTTCGTGACCCGCCAGACTCCGGAGGCACAGAGTCGCGCGCTCGCCCTCCAGGCACTACTCGACGCCGTGGGGTTCGACACCACAATCGAGTACGTCACCGACATCACCGAATCCATTCGGCGCGTCAACGTGAACCGGGACTACGACATCGCACAAACCGGCTTCAACATCCGGGACGACGTCCCACTCCTGAAGCTCTACCAGGTGTTCCACAGTGCGTCGTCGAGCAATGCAAGCAACTACGCCGACCCGCAGATGGATCGACTGCTCGGGCAGTTACAGTCCGCCCGCGGAGACGAGGAGACCCGCAACGTGATCGCGGACATCGAACAACTCACCACCGAAACCGTCCCCGCCATCCCTCTCGCCGCCCAGGACAACATGGTCGTGTGGGCGCCCGACGTGCACGGCGTGAAGCATTCGTTCGCCGAGATCATGCTCCTCGACGACGCCTGGACGGCGGGGGCGACGCGATGACTGCCCTGCCCTCCCGGATCGCCGACCGGCTGACGGTGCCGCTGATCGCCGCGCCGATGCTGCGGGTCTCCGGGCTCGAGGTGACGTTGGCGGCGTGCCGGGCCGGGGTGATCGGCGCGTTCCCGACCGCGAACGCCCGCGGCGTCGACCGGCTGGACGAGTGGCTCACCCGACTCGACGCGGAGGTCGCCGACAGCGGCGGCACGCTCGCCCCGTACTGCCCGAACCTGATCATCCGGCAGCCGCGGCTCGACGAGCACCTGGCCTGCCTGACCCGGCACCGGGTGGAGATGGTGATCACCAGCGTCGGCTCCCCCGCACCCGTGATCGGCCCGCTGCACGACAACGGCACCCTGGTGTTCGCGGACGTCGGGACTCTCGCACACGCCGAACGCGCGGCCGCTGTCGGCGCCGACGGGCTGATCCTGCTCACTGCCGGTGCGGGCGGGCAGACCGGTTGGCAGAACCCGTTCGCGTTCGTGCGGGCGGTCCGCGAATTCTTCGACGGCCCCCTGGTGGTGGCAGGCGGGATCTCCGACGGCCACGCCCTGTGGGCGGCACAGGTGGCGGGTTTCGACCTCGGCTACATGGGGACCCGGTTCATCGCCGCGCAGGAGAGCCTCGCCGACGACAACTATCGGAACATGTTGTGCGACAGCACCCTCGACGACGTCGTCCTCACCCGCGCGTTCACCGGGCTGCGGTCGTCGATGCTGGCGCCGTCGATCCGCGCGAACGGCCTCGACCCGGACCGGCTCGAGGAGGTGATCACCCCGTCCGATTCGGCGCAGATCTACGGCGACAAGGCGCCGGGGCCGCAGCGCTGGAAGGACATCTGGAGTGCCGGGCACTCGGTGTCCGGGGTCAAACGCATCGAACCGGCGGCCGGGATCGTCGCGCAGACGGCCGCCGAGTACGAGCAGGCCCGCCGGGACACGCTCGACCTGTTGACCCGGAACGTCGAAGGAGCGAACCGATGACCGCATCGTCTCACCAGGCCGGGCCGACGCTGGGTGCGGTCACGGCGCGGGCCCTGCGCCGCTACCCGAACCGGGTGGCGTTCTCGTGGGACGGCGGGCAGCTCACCTACCGCGGCACCCTGGAGGTGATCGGACGCCTGCAGGGCGCGTTGACCGCCGTGGGGCTGGGGCGGGGCCGCACCCTCGCGCTGCTCGGCGGGAACCGCGCCGAAATATGGTGTACCGGTGCGGCAGCCACCGCACTGGGGATGGCGTCGACGTGGCTGCATCCGCTCGGCGCGGTCGACGACCAGATGTTCCAGTTGACCGACGCCGATGCGGCCGCACTCGTCGTGGACGAGCGGACGTTCGCCGCGCGGGGCGGCGAACTCGCGGACCGGTGTGCGGCACTGGGCATTCCGGTGTTCACGCTCGGACGCAGCGGGTTCGCGCCGGCACTGCTGGACGGTTCGGGTGCCGGGGGTTTCGTGGATCTCGCGGAGCCGGGTGATGTCGCGAACATCGGCTACACGGGCGGGACGACGGGCCGGCCGAAGGGTGCGGTGCGGCGGCATCCGTCGAACATCGCTCTGACGCAGACGATCCTGTCGGAGTTCGAGCTGCCGAGGGTGCCGCGGATGCTGGCGGTGGCCCCGATCAGTCATGTCGCGGGCAGCAAGGTGCTGCCGACACTGATCCGTGGCGGCACGGTGCATCTGGTGACCGGTTTCGATCCGGAGCAGGTACTGAGGACGGTCGAGCGTGAACGCATCGATTGCACGCTGCTGGTGCCGTCGATGATCTATACGCTGCTCGATCATCCGGCGTCGGTGCGCGCGGATCTGTCGTCGCTCGAGCTGATCCTGTACGGGGCGTCACCGATGTCGCCGACCCGGCTCGCGGAGGGACTGGACCGGTTCGGCCCGGTGTTCGCGCAGATGTTCGGGCAGACGGAGTGCTATCCGATCTCGTTCCTGCGGACCACCGATCATCGGGTGGACGAGCCGGACCTGTTGGCGTCGTGCGGGATTCCGACGTCCGGGACGGATGTGTCGATCCGCGGCGACGACGGCGGCGAGGTGCCGGCCGGGCAGCCTGGTGAGCTGTGGGTGCGGTCGGCGACGGTGATGGACGGCTACCGGAATCGACCGGAACTGACCGCGGAGACCCTGTCCGACGGCTGGCTGCACACCGGTGACGTCGCCCGCGTCGACGACCGCGGCTACCTGTTCATCGTGGACCGCAAGAAGGATATGATCATCACGGGCGGCTTCAACGTGTACTCGCGGGGTGTCGAGGACGCACTGACGATGCATCCGGCGGTCGCATCGGCCGCCGTGTACGGTCTCCCCGATCCGCTTTGGGGCGAATCCGTCACCGCCACCGTCGTTCTCAAACCCGATACGACCGTGACGGCCGACGACCTGGCCGCCCACGTCCGCGCCGCCAAGGGCAGCCTGCACACCCCGAAACACATCGTGTTCGCCGAACAGCTGCCACTGACCGCGCTCGGCAAGGTGGACAAGAAGAAGCTGCGGGACGGGGCTGACCGGTTCAGCCGACGATGACGACGTGCAGGTTCCGCGGCCCGTGGACGCCTTCGACGCGTTCGAGTTCGATGTCGGATGTCGCGGACGGCCCACTGATCATGGTGGTGGGGCGTTCGGGGACGAGCCGGGCGAGGGCTTCGGGGACACCGACCTCGATGCTGTCGACCGTCACGACGCACACGTGCAGATCGGGGACCAGGGTCAACGCTCGCCGCCCCTGGTCGGGGCTGCCGTCGAGGAAGATCGTGCCGGTCTCCGCGCACGACACCGCCGACGCTGTCACCACTCCGCCGAGGTCCGACAGGTCCGGCGCCGGCACGTCCGGGGCGTCGACGATCACGTCACCGGTGAACGACGCCAGCCACGACTCGTCCAGTCCTGCAGGCACACCCACCCGGTCCACTCCGAGATCGCCGAGGACCGTCGCGAGGACCGCGGGCACCTCGTCGGCGCTGCTGCGGTGCACGACGGCCTTGTAGTCGATCAACCGGTCGACCAGCAGCTCCACCCGGTCGGTGTCGGGCAGGGTGCGTCCGATCCGGTACTGTCGCGGAACCTCCTGCGCGGCAGGAGGAGCGATCGTCAGCGCGTCCCGGATCCGGCCCAGGATCACGTCCCGTGAACTCCTCGCGGCTGTCACTGCTGTGCGTCCTTTCGTGCGTCGGCGATCGCGGCCCGTCCCTCGTCGGAATCCCACCACTGCCGGAACGTGTGCTTCGGTGGCGCCGGAATGTCGCGGGCCGCGGTCCACCCGTTCAGTGGTGCGGGCAGTGTCTCGATGACGCCCTTCTTCCCGGCGACGACGCGTCCGAGCCCGGCGGCCTTCTGCGCCAACGTGAACCGCTTCGACGACGACATCGCGACCGACGCCGCCTTCATCGCCAGTTTCTCCGCCGACATCCCGGCCTTCTCGACCTTCTGGTGCCGCAACTCCACCAGCAGCGACGGAATGTCGATTTTCACGGGGCACGCGTCGAAGCACGCCCCGCACAGGCTCGACGCGAACGGCAGCGTCGCATTCGGATCGTTCTCGGCGTCCATGCCCGCGAGCTGCGGGGTGAGGACCGCACCGATCGGGCCCGGGTACGTGGACCCGTAGGCGTGGCCGCCGGTGCGCTCGTACACCGGGCACACGTTCAGGCATGCCGAGCAGCGGATGCAGTTGAGCGCCTCCCGGCCCACCTTGTCGGCGAGGGCGGCGGTGCGGCCGTTGTCGAGCAACACCAGATGGAACTCCTGCGGCCCGTCGTCGGGCGTCACCCCGGTCCACATCGACGTGTAGGGGTTCATCCGCTCCCCGGTCGACGAGCGCGGCAACAACTGCAGGAACACTTCGAGATCCCGGTAGGAGGGAATCACCTTCTCGATCCCCATCACCGTGATCAGTGTCTGCGGCATCGTCAGGCACATGCGGCCGTTGCCCTCGGATTCGACGACACCGAGTGTGCCGGTCTCGGCGACACCGAAGTTGGCTCCCGAAATCGCCACCGGAACGGTCATGAACTTGTGGCGCAGGAACTTTCGGGCCGCGGCCGCGAGATGCGCGGGATCGTCGTCGAGTCCCGGATCGACACCGGCCATCTCGCGCAGGAAGATCTCCCGGATCTCCGACCGGTTCCGGTGGATCGCCGGCACCAGGATGTGCGACGGCTTGTCGTGGCCGAGTTGCACGATCAGCTCTGCGAGATCCGTCTCGTACGCGTGGATGCCGTGGGCCTCGAGGTGCTCGTTGAGCTCGATCTCCTGCGTCGCCATCGACTTGACCTTGATGACCTCGTCGGAGCCGGTCGCCTGAACCAGCTCGGTGACGATCGCGTTGGCCTCGTTGGCGTCTGCCGCCCAGTGCACGACACCGCCGCGTGCGACGACAGCGGCCTCGAGTTGTTCGAGCAGTTCCGGCAGCCGGCCCATCACGTCGGTCTTGATCGCGGAGCCGGCGTCGCGCAAGGCCTCCCAGTCCGGCAGTTCACCGGTGACCGCGAGCCGCTTGGCGCGGATCGTGTGGGTGGCCTTGCCAATGTTGCGGCGCAGCTGCGCGTTCGCGAGTTCGTGGTGGGCGGCCTTCGGGAACGTCTCGGTGCCGCGCAGGAACCCGACGCCCTGTGGGGCGCGCGGCGGCATCGCGGGCAGTCCCAGCCCCACGGCGGTCATGCGGTCACCACCGCGGTGCGCTCGAGGCTCTGCTCGGTGGACGCCAGGATCTCGGCCAGGTGGATCGTGCGGGCCCCCATCTTCAACCGGGACATGCCGCCGCCGATGTGCATGAGGCACGACGAGTCGCTCGCGGAACAGAATTCGGCGCCGGTGTCGGCGACGTTGCGGATCTTGTCGGCCAGCATCGCCGTCGACGTCTCTGCGTTCTTGATCGCGAAGGTGCCACCGAACCCGCAGCACGAGTCGGCTTCCGGCAGTTCCACGAGGTCGATGTCGCGGACCGCGCGCAGCAGTTGCAGTGGTTTGTCGCCGACCCGCAGCATCCGCAGCGAATGGCACGTCGGGTGGTAGGTGACGCGGTGCGGGAAATATGCGCCGACGTCCGTCACACCGAGGACGTCGACGAGCAGTTCCGACAACTCGTACGTCTTGGCCGCGACGGTGTCGACCTGCCCGCACAGTGCGGTCGAGCCGTAGCGGGAGGCGACGATCTCGTGCTGGTGCCGCACCGATCCGACGCAGGACCCGGACGGCGCGACGACCGCATCGATCGCGGTGTCCCCGAACGTGGCGGCGTAGTTCTCCACGAGCGGCAGCGCCTCGGGCTGGTACCCGGTGTTGACGTGCATCTGGCCGCAGCACGTCTGCCCCGGCGGGAAGACGACGTCGTGCCCGAGCCGGGTGAGCAACAGGGCGGTGGACTTGACGGCATTCGGGAACATCGTGTCCCCCATGCACGTCGCGAACAGCGCGATTCGCATGCGGTTCTCCGGGGGTCGGCAGTGTGGTCAGACCACAGTAACGCATGGTCAGCGCGTCGATGCAAGAAACGACGACTTCCGATACCGCTTTCGCACCGACTTTTGTACAGACCTCGATTGTGACGGCCGTCATGGTGTACCGTCCTGTGGTCTGACCACAGCGCGGACCGTTGCACACCCGCCCCGCCCCGGCGCGAAACCAGGAGTTACATGTGGAAACCGAGACCCTCGCGGTGACCTTCACCCCCGCGACCGACGCCATCGGCGGCAACCTCACCGTCACCGCGCTGGTCGCTCTGGCCCCGCTCGTCACGTTCTTCGTGCTGCTGGCCGGCGTCAAACTCAAGGCCTGGTACGCCGGCATCGGCGCCCTCGCCGTCGCGGTCCTCGTCGCGATCGTCGGCTTCTCCATGCCGGCGTCGCTGACCGGCCTGTCCGCGTTGCAGGGCATCGCGTTCGGACTGTTCCCGGTGATGTGGATCGTCGTCACCGCCATCTGGTTCTACGAATTGACCGTCGTCAGTGGACGATTCGAGGACCTGCGGCGCGTGTTCAGTTCCGTCGGCCGCGGCGACATGCGCATCCAGGCGATGCTCATCGCCTTCTGTTTCGGCGGCATGCTCGAGGCCCTCGCCGGTTTCGGTGCGCCCGTCGCGATCACCGGCGCGATGCTCATCGCGATCGGGATGCCGCCCATCCGGGCCGCAGTCACCGTGCTCGTCGCCAACACCGCCCCGGTCGCATTCGGCGCCATGGCCATTCCGATCACCACCGCCGGCAACCTCACCGACATTCCGGCCACCGAGATCGCCGCCGTGATCGGCCGGCAGACCCCGGTGCTGGCCCTGTTCGTGCCGCTACTGCTGCTGTTCCTCGTCGACGGCCGCCGCGGCTTCACACAGGTGTGGCCCATCGCGCTGGTCACCGGTGCCGTGTTCGCCATCGCCCAGTTCTGGTGCTCGGCCCACTTCTCCTACGAGCTCACCGACGTCGTCGCATCCCTCGCCGGCCTGGCCGCCGCCGTGATCATGCTGCGCTTCTGGGCGCCCACCACCCCCGACGACCAGCGCTCCCACATCGAACCCGAACCGCTGTCCCGCTCCCGGGTGTTCCTGGCCCTGTTCCCGTACCTGCTGGTGGTCGTCGTGTTCGGCATCGCGAAGCTGTGGACGCTCGGCGTCGACATCCCCGAGTGGCTCACCGGCACCGACCGCACGATCGAATGGCCCGGCCTGTACGGCAACCTGCTCACCGGCAGCGGCGACCCGGCGTCGAGTGCGATCTACACGTTCTCGTGGCTGTCGAACCCCGGTACCCTGCTGCTGATCTGCGGCGTCATCGTCACGATCGTGTACGGCGCCTGGACCTCCGGTGGCCGGTTCCCCCTCACCGCGCGCGACGCCGTGACCACGTTCGGTGTCACCGTCGTCAAGATGCGGCTGGCGATCGCGACGGTCGCCACCGTCCTCGGCCTGAGTTACGTCATGAACCAGTCCGGGCAGACCGTCTCCATCGGCACCTGGCTCGCCGGAACCGGCGCGATCTTCGCGTTCTTCTCCCCCATCCTCGGCTGGCTCGGCACCGCCGTCACCGGCTCCGACACCTCCGCGAACGCCCTGTTCGCGAAGCTGCAGCAGACCGCCGCGCAGGGCGCCGGCATCGACCCGACCCTGCTCGTGGCCGCCAACACCTCCGGTGGCGTCGTCGGCAAACTCGTCAGCCCGCAGAACCTGACGATCGCCGCCACCGCCGTCGGACAGCCCGGCAGTGAACCGATCCTGCTGCGCAAGGTCATCGGCTACAGCCTGGGCATGCTGCTGATCCTGTGCACCCTCGTCTACCTGCAGTCGACCCCGGTCCTCGACTGGATGCTGCCGTGACGTCGAACCGGACGAACCCCCTAGGCTGACATCTCATGCCCCCCGCCGAGACCTCACCTTCCGACCTACCGACCGCGTCGCACCCACGCGCCTGGGAGCACGTGCTGGGCAACGTCGAGAACATGATGGTCTCGGGGGATCTGCTCCCCGGCCAGCGCCTCCCCAGCGAACGCACCCTCGCCGCCGACCTCGGCGTCGGACGGTCGTCCGTCCGGGAGGCGCTGCGGGTCATGGAAGCCCTCGGGCTCCTCAAGACCCAGACCGGATCCGGACCCAACGCGGGCGCCATGATCGTCTCCCGCCCCACCGGCGGCATGACGATGCTCATGCGCATGCAGGTCGCCGCACAGAGCTTCCCCGTCACCGATGTCGTCCAGACCCGCCTCGTCCTCGAATCCGAGGTGATGCGGACGCTCGCCGCACAGCCGACCGTCGACCTGTCCACCGCCGTCGAACTACTCGACTCGATGGACGAGACGTCGCTGACCTCCGACGAGTTCCTGGTGCTCGACGCCCAGTTCCACGTCGCGATGGCCGACGCCGCCGGCAATCAGGTGATCGCGGCGATGATGGCCGGACTGCGCGCCTCGATCGAGTCGTACGTCGTGGGCGGTGTCGACCGGATCGCCTGGCCCACGACGTGCACGCGGCTGCGGCACGAGCACCGCGGCCTGGTCGAGGCGGTCACCAGCGGCGACGCGGACCTTGCGCAGCAACGGATCGTCGACCACATCCGCGGGTACTACGAAGGTGTGCGCAGCAAGGGGTGAGCGCCGCTCATCCCACTGCACGGCGCATCAACTGCGCGACGTGCGGGCCGAACGCGACCAGGGTGACCACGTCGACCGCGGTCCGCGACGCCTCGATCGCCGAAACCGCCTGCTTCACCGCGTCTTCCGTGGGCCACCCGAAGGCGCCGGCCGAGATCAGCGGGAACGCCACGGTCCGCGCGCCGAGTCCGTCCGCGACCGCGAGACTGCGGGTGTAACAGGAACGCAGCACGGCGGACCGGTCCTCGTCGGGGGAGAACCGTGGGCCGACGGTGTGGATCACCCACGACGCCGGCAGGTTGCCCGCGGTGGTGGCGACCGCGGCCCCCTCGGCGAGCCCGTCGGGCAGCGTCGTCGCACGCAGTGTGCGGCATTCGGCGAGGATCGCCGGTCCGCCGCGCCGGTGGACGGCGCCGTCCACTCCGCCGCCGCCGAGCAGAGTCGAGTTGGCGGCGTTGACGATCGCATCGACCCGCAACGTGGTGATGTCGCCTTCGGCGACGTGGACGACGGTCATTCCTGTTCTCCGTTCTGTGCAGTGGTCACGGCGGTGTGCGACACGATCTCGAGACCGATCCGGACGAGGTCGTCGCCGCGGTGGCCCGGCCAGCCGTGGAGCATCCCCCGCCAGCGTTCCGGCACCGCGGACGCCCCCCAACGGGCCCCGAGCAGTCCCCCGGCGATGGCCGCGGTGGTGTCGGTGTCGCGTCCGGCGCGGACAGCGCGTTCGAGTGCCGCGGGCAGGTGCCCGGGTCCCTCCGGGGTACCGGTGATCGCCCACCACGCGGTGAGCAGGGCGTCGACGACCCAGCCGTTGTTCGGGAAGTCGGACGGCGCACCGGTTTCGGCGAGGTCGAGCAGCGGTGTCCAGTACGCGAACGTGTCGGGGGCCGCCTCGGCCAGATAGGCGCGGACCCCGTCGAACGTGCCGTGCAGGACGGCGTGCCGGATCGCGAAGGTCCACATCTCGCACGCCTCGACGGCCCGCTCGTCGTGGTGGGTGAGCAGGCCGATCGCCCGCGCGGCCTGCACACAGCCGGCGGCGTCGTGGAGGTAGGCCAGCGCGACGGGCGCGGTCCGCATGAGCGATCCGTTGCCGCCGGTGCGTCCCGGGATCGCGGCGGCGACCCGCTGCATCTCGGTGGCCGACGCGGGCCGCGCGGACAGTACTGCCGACGTCTGGTTGCCGATGTCGGCCGGATCGGAGTCGTACCAGCGGACGAACTGTGCGGCGACGGCGTCGAGTCCGGGGCCGCCGGAGATGTCGGCGCCCGTCGCGGCGACCTCGGCGATCGCGACGGCCATCGCGGTGTCGTCGGTCCACTCGCCGGGCGCGAACCCGCCGAGGCCTCCGCCGATCATGTCGATGACGGTGTCGGCCGTGGGCATCGTGAATTCGTAGCCGGCGCCGAGTGCGTCGCCGGCCGCGGTGGCGAGCAGTACGCCGGCGGCGCGGTCGAGTCGTTCGTCGTTCATCGCATTCCCCCTATTGGATCAGTTTCGCGCCAAATATTAGATCACCATTGCGCTAATCTGCAACGGTGACCCGACAACCAGCCTCCCCGCAATGGCGCGACGACCACGGCAAGGCCCTCACCGACTACCCGCGCCCGTCGGTGGCCGTCGACGTCGCGGTACTCACCGTCGCCGCGGGCCGCCTGCACGTGCTCACCGTCCCCCGACCCGACGGCACCCCCGCCCTCCCCGGCTCCTTCCTGCGCCCCGGCGAACGCCTCGCCGACGCCGCCACCCGCGCCCTGGCCACCGAGGCCGGACTCGACGGCACCGCGTTCCACCAGCTCGCGATGTTCGACGCCCCCGACCGCGACGACCGCGGCTGGGTGCTGTCGATGGCGCACGGCGCAGCCCTCCCCCTCCACGCCCTGCCCACCGACGACCCGGCTGCCACCCGGCTGATCCCGATCGACGGCCGCACCGTGACCGAACGTCTCGCGTTCGACCACGCCGCGATGGTCGCGAACGCGGTCGACGACCTGCGCGACCGCTACCGGAGCCGGGTCGACCCGTCCCGCCTGTTGCCCGACGAGTTCACGGTGTTCGCACTGCGTCGGCTGTACGAGACCGTCTTCGGCCGCCCGCTGCCCAAGGACTCGTTCCGCCGCCTGGTCATCGACGCACTCGACGCCACGGGCCGCATGTCGAGCGGCGGGTCCGGCCGGCCCGCCGAACTGTTCCGTCGCAGACCCGGCACCGACATGCCGGCAGGAGCGGCCGGGCTGCTCACGGACTGAGCGGTGGTGCACCGGCCCGGCGTCACGGCACTTGTCGGACCGCCGGGTTACGTTGATCGCGACGTCGGGACGAGGAGGGGAATGATGTTCGAGACCACAGAGTTCGATGCGTCCGTCGATCGTGCGTGGGGCACCTTCCGGGACCGGCTGGCCGACCATCTGGGGCAGATGAGCACGGACGACACACTGACCCTGGAGTGGGCCGAGGAGTCCACGGTGGACGGGTTCGCCCCGTGGATCCAGTTCCTGCTGTGGGACGGCGACCAGGTGCGGGCCGAGGTGTCCTCCAATCCGTATCTGGCACACCAGTACACACTCGACGATGCCGCCGAGTCCCGGTTGTGCGATCTCGGATGGGATCGGCCGACGCGCCGGCCCGACGGAGATCCCGACGGCGGCTCCCCCGCGTTCTTCGTCGACCTCGGGCAGCGGGACGCCGGCCGGACCGCGGCCATGACCGTTGCCACGCTCCGGGAGATCTGGAGTGTGCCGCATCCGGTGTTCCTGCGCCCCGAGATCACCGGCACCCTCGAGGGGGCCGTGCTGGTCGATCCGGCGCCGGAATCCGGGCCGGAGCCGGCGCTGGACGAGCGTGCCGCGTTCGAGTCCGTCGATGCACACGAACTACGGAACCTGGTGGCACGCACCGTCGCACAGGTGATCGGCCACCCCCCGGACCGTGACCAGGACGGTGACGTGGCGCTGCGACTCGGCGAGCAGCGCGTGTTCGTCATCGTCCACCCCGACAAGCCGCTGGTGCGGCTGTGGATGCCGCTGCTGCTGGGGATCGTCGGCCGCACCCGGGCCGCCGAGAACGCGTGCGATCTCACGAAACAGTGGCCGGGGCTGCGGTTCACGCTCGACGAGGACCGGCTCAGCGCGTCGATCGACCTCTTCGGCAGCCCGTTCGTGCCCCGGCATCTCGTCGACGCCCTCGATCAGTTGCGGTCCCTCGCCCCCACGGTCGACGCCGACTTCGCCGACCGGTTCGGCGGCATCCGGTACGTCGACGGACCGGCCACCGATCTCGGCGATCCCGGCGGCCGTCTCGTCGCCGACGACGATCTGCCGAGGCCGCTGCTGACCCTGCTGCACCTCGACGCGGACGGCACGGATGCGCTCGATCCGGTCGAGGTCGCTGCGGTGTGCGAGTTCGACCGCGACGCGGTCCTCGACTACCTGCAGATCGCGCAGGAACAGGAACTCGTCTGGCACCGGTTCGCCGACGACGCCGACGACGACGGCGACGACGTGGAGGCCGCGGCCTGCGCACACGAGGCCCTGGCGTGGGCGCGGGCCCGCGAGTCGCTGCGCGGCGCGCTACGGGTCATCGCACTGCCGGAGCATCCGGCCACCGGGTGAGGAAGGACGAGACATGTCCGTCGACAAGGTGATCGAGCAGGCGGTGGCGAAGGGGACGGCGCTCGGCGGCGCGGTCCTGCTGATCGTCGTCGGTGTCCTCGAGGTTCTGCAGGGCGTCACGACCCCGGACTGGCGCGGCACCCATCTCGTACTCGGGGGGCTCGTCGCCGTCGTCGGGGCCGTCCTGTTCACCGGGGCCCGGTGGGCGCGGATCTCGGCGATCGTGCTGTGTGCGATCTCGCTGGTCGTCAACGCGGTGTCCCTGCCGGAGCATCCCCTGTGGGCGATCCCGATCGTGCTGCTCAACGCGGTCGTGATCTGGGCGGTCGCCACCTGGAAACCCGGTCGTGACACCCGCATCTGACGTCTCCGACGTCCGGCCGCACCGGGCCCGGACGATCACGGCCGTCGTATTGCTCGTCCTGACCGTGCTGCTGTCCGGGGTGTCGATCGCCGCCGTGTCGGTGAATCGTCTGCTCACCGACACCGATCACTACGTTGCGGCGGTCGCACCGGTCGCGCAGGATCCGGCGGTCCAGGACGCGCTCACCACCCGGATCAGCGACGACATCCTCTCCCGCACGGAATTCGGTGCTCTCACCGGGCCGACGACGCGCGCCGTGACCGAGGGGGTCGGGGCGTTCGTGCGCTCGGACCGGTTCGCGTCGTTGTGGGCGCAGGCGAACCGGCGGGCGCACGCCGTGGCGGTCGCCGTCGTGACCGGTGATCACGGGGTGGACGCCGTCCGGATCGACGACACCGGCACCGTCGCGATCGAACTGGGACCCATCGTCGACGCCGCCCGCACCGCCCTGACGGAACGTGGGGTACCGCTGATCGACCGGGCCCCCGACGTCGACGCCCGCCTCGTGCTGTTCGAGTCCCCCGAACTCGCGACGGCACGGCGAGCCGCCAACGGGATCGACCTCGCGGCGACGGTGCTGCCGTGGCTGGGATTCGCGGCCGCCGCCGCGGCGATCGTCGTAGCCCCTCCCGGGCGTCGGCTGCGCACCCTCTCCCGGGCCGGGATCGCCGTCGTCGCGGGAGCCGGTCTGCTCGCGCTCACGGTGTGGATCGTCCGGGACCGTTATCTCGCGGGCCTGCTGCCGTCGGACGTCGAACCTGTGATCGCGTCCACGTACGTCGATGCACTGCTCGGGACGCTGCGCACGGCCACGGTCGTCGTTGCCGGGGCCGGGGTCGTCGTCGCGGTCGGTGCTCGCACGGCCGAACGGGTCACGGCCCGCCGGAGCGGTAACGTGCGATCGTAAGGACCGACGAAAGGAACCCCATCGTGGCGAACCGGATCGAACACAACACCGCGCAGAACCGCTTCGAGATCTACGTCGACGACGCCCTCGCCGGCTACGCCGACTACGTCGAGACCGGCACGGTCCGCGACTTCGGGCACACCGTCACCGAACCCGAGTTCCGCGGGCAGGGACTGGCCGGGCAGATCGTGAAGGCCGCCCTCGACACCACCCGTGAGCAGGGCTTCACCGTGGTGCCGTCGTGCTCGTACATCGCGAAGTACATCGAGACGCACCCCGAATACGCCGACCTCGTGGCCTGATTTTTCTTGCCCAGTGGGACCACCCCGCCCGCCACCGTGCGGCGCGGGGTAACCATGAATTCGACAATAGAACGAGTTCTCGTCAGTGGTTTGTCCTGGAGAGGTTGCGCACCATGAGTTTTGCTTCCGAGATCGGTGACGGCATCGTGCAGATCACCGTCCCCATGTCCCACAACCCTTTGGGCAGCACGCTCGTGTACGCGATGGAGTCTCCGGGCGGCCTCGTGCTCGTCGACGCCGGCTGGGACGGCGACGAGGGCTGGGAGGGGCTGACCGCGGGCCTCGCATCCGTCGGCCGGTCGATCACCGACGTCGAGGGTGTCGTCGTCACCCACTTCCATCCCGACCACACCGGCCTGTGCGGGCGGGTGCGGGAAGCGTCCGGCGCCTGGATCGCGATGCACGAGGCCGATCACGACATGTTCGAGAAGATGTCGTCGAGCCGCGGTCCGGAGTGGATGGCCTACCAGCTCGAGAACCTCGCCCGCGCCGGCGCCCCGCTCGCCGACCGGGAGGCGTTCGAGCAGGCGTCCGGAACCGACTCCCCCGTCGGCCCGGAATCGGCGCCCGACCGGATCCTCGTCGACGACGAGCTCATCGCACTCACCGGACGCAACCTGCGCGCGGTGTACACGCCCGGCCACACCCCCGGCCACGTGTGCTTCTACCTCGAAGACGCGAACGTCATGTTCACCGGCGACCACGTGCTGCAGAAGACCACCCCGCACGTCGGGAACTTCGCCTACCCGCTCGAGGAGCGGGACGCCCTCGCCGAATTCCTCGACTCGCTGCGGCGCGTGCAGAAGATGGACGTCACCCGAGGGCTCGGCGCCCACGGCATGCCCATCGTCGACGTCGCGGGCCGCGCCGGTGAACTCGTCGACCACCACGAGGAACGCCTCGACCATCTGATCGAGGCGTTCGGCGACGACGAGATCACCGTGTGGGAGGTGGCGTCCCGCATGCAGTGGTACCGCCCGTGGGACAAGTTCCATCCGATGGCGAAGGGGATGGCCCTGTCCGAGGCCGCCGCGCACCTGCGGCACCTGGTCGCACGCGGCCAGGTCGCCGAGGTGCCCGGCAACGAACCGGCCCGCTTCGCCCGCGTCTAGCTGCCGTCGGTCGACTCGTCCTTGCGGGGGCGGCCCGGCCGCCGCATCTCGGCGGCATCCTTCGGGAGCCGGCCCGCCTCCGCGAGGGCCCGACGCAGCACGAACTCGATCTGCGCATTGGTGCTGCGCAATTCCGTTGCGGCCCACCGCGCGAGCGCGTCGTGCACCGCGGGATCGAGGCGCAACAGCACCTTCTTGCGTTCGACCATGTCGGCGCAGCCTACTGGTACAGCGTTCCGGTGTTGACGATCGGCTGCGCACTCTGGTCGCCACACAGGACCACCAGCAGATTCGACACCATCGCCGCCTTGCGTTCCTCGTCGAGTGCGACGGTGTGCTCCTGCTCGAGCCGCTCGAGCGCGGTGGCCACCATGCCGACGGCGCCGTGCACGATCTGCTCGCGGGCCGCGATCACCGCGCCGGCCTGCTGGCGACGCAGCATCGCCTGCGCGATCTCCGGCGCGTACGCGAGCTGGTTGATGCGGGATTCGATCACCTCGACACCTGCCGACCGCACCCGCTCGGCCACCTCCTCGGACAGCTTCGAGGTGATCTCGTCGGCGTTCTGCCGCAACGAGATCGACGCCGCGTCGGCATCGTACGGGTAGCTGCTCGCGATGTGCCGCACCGCCGACTCGGTCTGCACCGCCACGAACTCCTCGAAATCGTCGACGTCGAACGTGGCCCGCGCGGTGTCGCGCACCTGCCACACGACGATCGCGGAGATCTCGATGGGATTGCCGTCGGCGTCGTTGACTTTCGCCTTGCCGGTGTCGTGGTTGCGGATCCGGGTGGAGATCGCCTCCCGCGTGTTGAGCGGGTTGATCCAGCGCAGCCCGTCCTGGCGCAGGGTGCCGGTGTACGAGCCCTGCAGCAACTGCAGCACCCGCGCCTGCCCCGGCTCGACGAGGACCAGCCCGGCCAGTGCGATCAGTGACACGACGGCGACGAGAACTCCGACAACGATCAGTGGAACGTTCACGGAGAGAACGAGAATCGCGAGCGCGACGAGGCCGGCTCCGGCGAGGACACCGATCAGGGAGCCGATCGCGACGGGCCAGCCGTTGACGGACCAGCCGATCCTCTCCTCGACCCCCGTCGCTCCGGCGGATCCACGCTCGGGTGCGGCTGTCGTTGTGGTCATGACGTCCCTCCTCGTCTGTACGGACCCTTCCGGACCGCATGAAACAGATATTAAATTGATATCACTTTTTCGGCAAACTGTGGTCCGCAATGTCCGACGCGGAACCGTCGCGCGCTCTACGGTTCCGGTATGAGCATTCGCATCGAGGACCGCGCCCGCGTCCGCACCCTGACCCTCGACCGCCCCGAGGCCCTCAACGCCTTCGACACTGCGCTCTACGACGCCACCACCGAGGCCGTGCGCGACGCCGCCGCCGACCCCTCGGTGGCGGTCGTGCTGCTCACCGGCGCCGGGCGCGCGTTCAGTGCCGGCACCGACCTGCGCGAGATGCGGGCCCTGACCACCGATCCGAATCCGCCCCGGGCCGCACACGGGTTCACCGGGATGATCGACGCGTTCGCCGACCTCCCCAAACCGCTGATCTGCGCGGTCAACGGCATCGGCCTCGGCGCCGGCGTGACCCTGCTCGGATTTTCCGATCTGACGTTCATGTCGAGCGAAGCCCGGCTCAAGTGCCCGTTCACCGATCTCGGAGTGGCCCCCGAGGCGGGGTCGAGCTTTCTGCTGCCCCGCCTGATCGGGCACCAGAACGCGGCCTGGATGCTGATGAGCTCGGAATGGATCGACGCGCAGCAGGCGAAGGAGATGGGCCTGGCATGGAAGGTGTGCCCACCCGACGAACTCCTCGACACAGCCCGGGAGCACGCCGAACTCCTTGCCGCCAAACCTGTTTCGAGCCTGACCGCAGTGAAGGAGACGATGACCGCACCGCTGCGGGCCGCGATCGCCGACGCCCGCACCCGGGAGAACGCCTGCTTCGCCGATCTGCTCGGCGGACCGGCGAACACCGAGGCACTCACCGCGTTCGCGGAGGGGCGGGCCCCCGACTTCGGCAATCTCCCGGCCGGAGCCTGACCTCTCCCGACGCACCGACGATCGCCCGTATCGCCCGACTCGCGCGCAGGTCCTCTACCGTGGCCACATGGAGTCGATCGGCCTGCGGATTGTCCTGTGCCTGACGTTCACCATCGGCGGGGCGCTCGTCGTGTGGACTGCGCGCTCGGCCGGAAGCGGCCGTCTGCGCCGCAACCACTACGTCGGCATCCGCACCGCCACCACGATGGCCGGCGACGAGGCGTGGACGGTCGCGCACCGGGCCGGGCGTCCGCTGACGGAGACCGGCGGCTGGCTCATGATCCTCGCCGGTCTCGCCGCGCTGATCCCGATGCCGGAGGCCGCCCTGACCGCCGTCACCGTCACCGGTGTGGCGTGCCTGGGCGGGTTCACCGGAGCCGGGGCCTGGGTGGGGATCCGGGCGGCGCGAAACCTTCCGGCAGGCAGCGCCGAGAAGAACTAGCCGCCGAGGTCGTGGAGCACCTTCGCAGACTCGGCGAACCGGTGCACCTGCTCGTCGTGCCACACGTGTGCCTGCGTTCCACCGACGAGGACCCGGCTCGCCAGCGCCGGTGACCGTCCGATCGGCACGTCGCTACCGGCAATGATCACGTTGCCCTCGCGTCGGCCCTTGAGCATCGAGGGATCGGCGATGATCGCGGTGTGCTCGAACACCGCACCGATCGTGGCGGCCTCCGCCCGGGCCCGCCGTAGATCCCGTGCGTCCCCACAGTTGACGGCGTAGATACCGCCCGGGGCGAGGACGCGGCGGGCGTGCCGGGTGAACTCGAGGGTCGTCAACGCCCGGGGCGTCGTGCGCCCGGCGAAGACGTCCCGCACGATCAGATCGCGGCTGTCGGCGGTGAGGGTCTCGGTGACCGCCCGCGCCTCCCCCACCCGCACCCGCAGCAGCGGCGCCCGCGGCAGGTCGAACCACTCGCGCACCAGCACGGCCAGACGCCCGTCCAGTTCGACGACCACCTGCCGCGCCTGCGGGTAGATCGACGCGAAGGCGCGGGCGAGTGTGCAGGCGCCGCCACCGAGATGCAGGACACGCAGCGGTTCCGACGAATCCCACTGGGACCGGGTCAGTTCCGCGATCCACCGCATGTAGTCGAACGCGAGGGTCTGTGGATCGGCCAGATCGATGTGCGAACTGGGTTCTCCGTTGATCCGCACGATCCAACTCTGCGGATCGAACGGATCCTCCTCGAGCTCGCACGTCCCGGTGTCGATGACGTAGGTGCCGGCGACCGGACCCCCGCCCCCTCGGGAATCGTGACGCTCGTTCCTGCGGCCACTGCGCTGCCTACCCACGGCACGAGGCTACACAGATCTTGAAAGACAAGACAATTCACCCAGCTGCCACGAGAACCGGTTCAGATATCGGGCCGCCGGGACTAGACTCGGCCTACGCGTGACGCTCGATCCCACACACCGACCGGACGGGTGGTTCGATGGCACAGACAGCAGGTACCGCGCACGACGGTCACCGTTCCGGTGGCCGAACGTCGTTCTCCGACGGCGCAGTCCGTGCCGTGACGGGTATCGCCGAGGTCACCACGTCGTCGATCGGGGCGCTCGGCGGTGCCGCCGTAGGCAGCCTCGTCGGCGGTGTACGCGGCGCCGTGAGCGGGGTCGCCGAGGGCACCCGCCGGGGTCTCGAGCAGGGCAGTCACTCCACCCCCGCCGCCATCGCGACGATGGCCGCCGCCGGTGCGATCGGCGTCGTCGAATGGCCGGTGGTCCTGACCGTCGGGGGTGCCGCGCTCGTGCTGAGGCAACTCCACGAACGCGGCACGTCCCCGAAATCCACTGCGGCGAAGGTCTCGCCGAAGAAAACCGCGCCGAAGAAGGCCGTGTCGAAGAAGGCCGTGTCGAAGCGGACCGAGAAGAAGAGTCCGGCGAAGAAGACCACCGCATCCCGTCCACAGGGGCGTACCACTCGGTGACGATTCCGGGGGTGACGACGATTCTGGGGCGGGTGCGGGTCCTGCCGCAGCGAGCCGTGCACGCTGCCGTCACGACAGCGACGGTGAGCGTCGCCGCGTCCGCGGGAGTGCTGACCGGGGCGTGGACGGCTGTCACCTCCCCCGCTGCCATCTCCCCCTCCGTCGCCGCCCCGCCCCGCCCGGAAACGCCGGCGCCCCCGGCGACACCACCTGCCTGGTCGGATGCCGCGCTGGCCGCGCGGGTGAGCGAACTCGCGGTGCACACGTCGGGGCTGACGGTTGCGCTGGCCGGACGGGTCGTGCGCGCGCCGCGACTGCCGCTGGAGGTGACCGTACCGGCGACGGTCGTCGACTATCAGCCGCGGCTGCGCGGTCTGCTCGCGTCCGCGGTCGGCGGGCGCCGCGCCGACGTGCTGCTGTCGGTCGCGACCGCGACCGGGAACGCGTTCACGCAGGCCCCGCTGCCTCTCGCCGTCGACGCCCTGCTCCGCACCGCCCTCGTCGGTGAGATCGTCGCCGCCCGGGCGGCGTGGCGGCGCAGTCCCGTCTCCCCGGGCAGTCCCGCCTTCCCGGACGACGGACCCCGCCCGCCGTGCACCGGCCCGGTGGAGCGGCATCTCGAGCGGACCGCGTGGGCGCAGACCGGGGCCGCGGCCGCGGTGGGCGTCGCCACCGGCAGTATCCGCACCGCCGGGACGGCCGCGCTGGTCACCGCCCCGAAGGCGGCGCGCGCGGCACGGGAATCGTTCGCCGCGACCCTCGGGCGGGGTCTCGCCGACCGGTACGGCGTACTCGGCCGGGGCCCCGACGCGGTCCGCCGCCTCGACGCGGTGACCGCACTCGTCGTCGACCCGCGGGCCCTGCTCACCGCCGATCTGCGGGTCAGCCGTATCCGTGGAGTGCCGGACGATCTACGGACCCAGGTGTGGGACGCCGCACGCGAGGCCGTCGAGGCGGGGACGATCGGTGAGGGCTGGTGCCCGCTCGACCTCCTCCCCACCCGTGTCGGGGTCCCGGACGGCACGGACGCAGCAGTGCTGGTCTCCCGGGTCCGGGATCCGCTCGCCGGCGCGGTCCTCGAACAGGCACGGCTCGCCGGGGTGACGGTCCACTCGCTCGACGACGAGGCACTCGGCTCGTTGCGTTCGGCATTCGACGACCTCCGGACGCCCGGCGGCACAGTCGATTCCGACCTGACGGCGATCGTGCGCGATCTCCGCGCCGAGGGCGGGGTCGTGGCCGTCCTCGCAACCGGGTGCCCCGACACCGTGGCGTGCGCCGACCTCGCGATCGGGATCGCCGGTACCGCCGACGACACCGGGTGGGATCTGCTGGTCCCCGACCTCGCCGCGACCTGGCGGGTGCTGCACGCGCTGCCCGCCGCCCGAACCGCGAGCCGACGCGGCATCGAGATCGCCTCGGGGGCATCCCTTCTCGGTTCCCTCCTCATGCTGCCCGGCACCCACGGCCGCGGTCCCGGCCCGGTCAGTGCCGGCGCGGGCGGTGCGCTGTGGACCGGCTACGGCCTCGCCCGCGGGGTCCTGCGCGCCACCGCCCCGGTGCCGAATCCACAGCACGACTGGCACGCGATGTCGCCGGACCGGGTCCGCGCCCTGCTCGGCACCCCGGAACCGGCAGCCGACGCCGACGGGCCGTCGCGGCTCCGGTCGGCGGCCGTCCGGGCCCGTCGCCCGGCCGAGATCGTGTGGGACTTCGGGCGATCGCTGCGCGCCGAACTGTCCGATCCGCTCACCCCGATCCTCGCCACCGGATCCGCGGCCAGCGCCGTGCTCGGCTCCCCCGTCGACGCGGTTCTCGTCGGCTCGGTCCTCGTCGGGAACGCGGCCCTGTCGGCGGCCCAGCGTCTGCACGCCGAACGGCTCCTGAACCGGCTGCTCGCGGTGCAGGACCCGCCGGCCCGCACCGTCCGCGCGTCCGGGGGCCCCGAGAGTCCTGGCCTCGTCTCGGCCGGTGCCCTGCGCCCCGGCGACGTGATCGAGGTACGGCCCGGGGAGGTGGTGCCCGCCGACGGGCGTCTGCTCACCGCCGACGGTGTCGAGGTCGACGAATCGTCGCTCACCGGCGAGTCGCTCCCGGTCGACAAGCAGACCGCTGCCACACCGGGTGTTCCTCTGGCCGAACGTGACTGCATGTTGTACGCGGGCACCACGGTCCTCACCGGCACCGCGACCGCGGTGGTCACAGCCGTCGGCCCGGCCACCGAGACGGGCCGCGCCACGGCCCTGTCGCCCGCCCCGAGCGGCCGCGTCGGCCTACAGGCGCAGCTGCGTGAACTCACCGGCAAGGTGCTGCCGGTCAGTATCGCGGGCGGTGTCCTGGTCACCGTCACGTCGCTGCTGCGCGGCGGCGGTCTGCAATCGGCCGTCACCAGCGGGGTCGCGGTCGCCGTCGCCGCCGTCCCCGAAGGCCTGCCGCTCGTGGCGACTCTCGCGCAGCAGGCGGCGGCCCGGCGGCTGACCCGCTCGTCGGCGCTCGTCCGAGAGCCGCGCTCGGTGGAGGCCCTGGGTCGCGTCGACGTCGCATGCTTCGACAAGACCGGCACCCTCAGCGAGGACCGGTTGCGGGTGACCGCGGTCCGGCCCGCCCGCGGCCGGGACACCGACAGTGTGCTCGCGGCCGCGGCCCGCACCTCCGTCACCGCCGACGGCCGGCCCGCCCCGCACGCCACCGACCGGGCCGTGGTCGAGGCCGCCGACCGGCTCGACCGGCTCCCGGATCTCGTGCTCCCGTTCCGGGCCGGCCGCCCGTACGCGGCCGCGCTCACCGGCACCGAGCTCGTCGTCAAGGGCGCCCCGGAGGTGGTGCTGGCTGCGTGCACGGCCGCCGACCGGACGTCGATCGAGGACGTCCACGACGAGGTGCGGGCCCTGGCCGAGGCCGGCACGCGCGTGATCGCGGTGGCCCGCCGCACCGTCCCGTCCGGACCGCCCGGGGGCGACCCGGACGATCTCGCGGCCCTGTGCTCCGAGGGGCTCGAACCGTTGGGTCTGCTCGGTCTGTCCGACACGCTGCGCCCGGAGGCCGCGGGACTGCTGCCGGCACTCGAGGAGCGGGACATCTCGGTGCGGCTGATCACCGGCGATCATCCGGTCACCGCGGCCGCCATCGCCCGTGATCTCGGGCTCGACGTCGACGCGTCCGCCGTCGTCAGCGGCACCGAGTGGGAGTCGCTGTCGCAGCACGCGCAGGAGAAGGCGGTGAGCGGCCGACAGGTGTTCGCCCGGATGACCCCCGAGCAGAAGGTCCAGATCGTGCAGACGCTCGAACGGGTCGGGCACGTGTGCGCGATGGTCGGGGACGGCGCGAACGATGCGGCCGCGATCCGGGCCGCGAGCATCGGGATCGGGGTCGCGTCCCGCGGCAACCAGCCCGCCCGCAGCGCCGCCGACCTCCTGCTGTTGGACGGGCGGGTGGACGCGATCGTCGACGCGATCGACGAGGGCCGCCAGTTGTGGCAGCGAGTGCAGTCGGCGGTGTCGGTGCTGCTCGGGGGGAACGCCGGCGAGATCGCGTTCGCACTGCTCGGCAGCGCCCTGACCGGCCGGGCACCGTTGGGGGCCCGGCAGCTGCTGCTGGTGAACCTGCTGACGGACGCGCTGCCCGCGGCCGCGGTCGCGGTGAGCCCGCCGCGGCGCGATCGGGCGGGTGCCGGCCGCGGCCCCGATACCGGGGCGCTGTGGCGGACCGTCGTGATCCGGGGCACCGCGACGGCGGCGGGCGCGGGCACGGCGTGGGCGCTCGCGTCGCTCACGGGGCGGCCGCGGCGGGCGTCGACGGTGGGGTTGGTGGCGCTCGTCGGGGCGCAGTTGGGGCAGACGTTGATCGATTCGCGCAGCCCGCTCGTGGTGGGTACCGCGCTGGGCTCGCTGGTGGCGCTGGGGGCCGTCGTGAGCACGCCGGGGGTGAGCCAGTTCCTCGGCTGCACACCGCTGGGCCCGGTGGGGTGGGCGCAGGCGCTCGGGTCGGCGGCGGCGGCGACCACGGGCGCGGCACTCGCCCCGCACGCGATCCGGTGGTGGCAGGGCCGTCAGTCGACGACCAGCACCCCGGCGCGCAGCAGCACCGCGTACGCATGCCGCAACGGCGGCGTCAGCACCGATGTCACGGCACCGGTCACCGGGTCCGGGGCAGCCGACCGGACAGCGGAGGCGAAGGACGACACCACCGACACGGACGAGAAGGCTGATAACGAAACGGTCACGGCACCCACGATGGCGGGTGCAGGTGTACAGCAGGTGAACGACGCGAACAGGCGAGGCGAATCATGACCGACACCCCCACGATCGACACCGCCACCGGTACCGCCGACCGGGCGTCGTCACCGGACTCGCACCGCGAGGCACTCGAACGGATCACCCGGGGCTCCCGGTTCGCGATCCGGCTGCCACTGATCGGCGACGTCGGCGTCCCCCGCCCCGACCAGCTGGCCTACTACGGTGCGCTCGGGCTGCTCGCCGTCCTCGAGGTGATCGACTGGCCCGTCGCGCTCGCGATCGCCGTCGGCCACACCCTCGCCGAGGACCAGCGGCATCGGGCGCTGCGCGAGGTGGGCGAGGTCCTCGAGACCGTCTGACCGCGGGTCAGGACCGCAGGTGCGCGAGGACCGCGAGAACCCGGCGGTGCCCGCTGTCGGACGCCGACAGCCCGAGCTTGGCGAAGATGTTGCCGATGTGCTTGCTCACCGCGGTGTCGCTCACGACGAGCTTGCGGGCGATGTCGGCGTTGCCGAGCCCCTCCGCCATGAGACCGAGCACCTCCGATTCGCGGGGCGTCAGGCTCCGGATCGGGTCGTCGGCGCGACGCCGGCTCATCAACTGGGAGATCACCTCGGGATCCATCACGGTGCCGCCGTCGACCACCCTGCGCAGCGCGTCGACGAACTCCTCGACCTTGCCGACCCGTTCCTTGAGCAGGTAGCCGACCCCACCCGCCCCGCCGGAGAGCAGTTCGCCCGCATACCGGTCCTCGACGTACGCGGACAGCACCAGCACCGGGAAGCCGGGCCTGCGACGGCGGGCCTCGATCGCCGCCTTCAGTCCCTCGTTGATGAACGTGGGCGGCATCCGCACGTCGAGCACCGCGCCGTCCGGCGGGTCGGCCTCGAACGCGTCGAGGAACTTGTCGGCGTCGTCGACGGCGGCGGTCACCTCGATGCCGACGCTGCCGAGCAGCAGCACGAGTCCCTCCCGCAGCAGCGCGTCGTCTTCGGCGATCAGAATCCGCACGGCAGTTCCACCTCGAGTCTCGTCGGCCCGCCGAGCGGGCTGTTCACGGTCACGGTCCCCTCGAACGCTGCCACGCGGCGGCGGATACCCGCCAATCCGCTGCCCGCTCGCTCGACCGCGCCGCCCACGCCGTCGTCGAGCACGTCGATCA
Organism: Prescottella sp. R16; assembly: GCF_030656875.1. Lineage (NCBI taxonomy): Bacteria > Bacillati > Actinomycetota > Actinomycetes > Mycobacteriales > Nocardiaceae > Rhodococcus > Prescottella sp. R16. The sequence goes on along the minus strand of NZ_CP130943.1, from coordinate 1,497,685 downwards.
CCATCGTCGCCCCGCCCTCGTCGTCGCGGGTCGCGATGGTCACCTGCACGCGCTCGGCGCCGCTGTGTTTGGCGACGTTGGTGAGGGCTTCGGCGACGACGAAGTAGGCGGCCGCCTCCACCGCGGCCGGGGCGCGTCGCAGACCGTCGACATCGAGCACGCACGGCACGGCGCTCCGGCCGGCGAGGGCGGAGACGGCGCCGCCGAGACCGAGTTCGTCGAGCACGGGCGGATAGATGTCGTGCACGAGGGTGCGCAGCTCCGACAGCGCGTCCGACGCGGCGTCCTGCGCCCGAAGGAGTTGCGGCAGAGCCTGATCGGGTGCGACCCGCAGCGACCGCTCCGCCAGCCCGAGCATCATCACAACGGCGACGAGCCGGTTCTGGGCACCGTCGTGCAGGTCGCGTTCGATCCGGCGCAACTCGGCAGCGTGCGCGTCCAGGGCCGCGGCCCGGCTCGCGGTGAGCGCTGTGACCCGTTCGGACAGTTCGGTATTCCGCCGCGGCGCCAACAATCCGGATGCGAGCGCGCAGATGCCGCGGGCCATCACGGGGATCAGCCACCACCCGAGCACGGCGTAGCCGACGGCGAACAGCGGCATCGGCGCGGCACCCCACCACGACGTGACCGGGTAGATGCTGCTCACCGGTTCCTCGGCCGGCAGCATCCACCAATAGAACGGAATGGCGAGGGTGTTGAGCGCCGCCAACGGCAGTGCGATCGCCAGCAGACCCGCGGCCGGCGCCACGATCGAGTGCACCGCGACCCACGTGAAGTCGCGGCGCGTCGACGGTGCGGTGAGCAGCCGGCGGAGGTCGTCGAAGCCCGGCCGGTCCGGGATCGGCGGGTAGCGCTCTCCCACCACGGTCCCGGTGAATCGCCCGGCGCGCTCCCGCGCCCGGCCCGCCCACCAGCGCAGCGCCCGCAGATACGACGGCACCGCGAGCCATCCGACGATCAGGATCAGCGTCGCCGCGATCACCAGGCCCGCCGTCAGGAAGCACAGCGAGACGAGCGCGGCGACGGCCTCCACCGCGAGGAAGCGGACGGCGCCCCATCTCACCTTCAGGCGTTCGGTCCACGTCATCGGTCCAGCATGCCGCACCGGCCACCCGATGTCGGTACAGCCGGCTACACCATCGATCGGGTACCGCACGGGATGTTCCGGGGGCCCGCCGCTCCATAGCGTTCTCTGCATGTCCCCCTTCGCTTCCACATCGCCGCTCGTGCAGAGCCCACCGCAGTCCGCGGTCCGTCTCGCCGACGTGAGCAAGACGTACGGTTCCGGGCGCACCCAGGTCACCGCGCTCGACACCGTCAGCCTGGCCCTCGCCCCGGGCAGTTTCACCGCCGTCATGGGGCCGTCCGGGTCCGGTAAGAGCACGTTCCTGCACTGTGCCGCCGGACTGGATCAGCCCACCCGCGGCTCGGTATGGCTCGGCGACACCGAGATCAGTGCTCTGAAGCCCAAGGCCCGCACGATCTTCCGTCGCGACCACATCGGCTTCGTGTTCCAGGCGTACAACCTCATGGCCGCGCTCACCGTCGAACAGAACGTCACGCTGCCGCTGTTGCTCGCCGGACGCACCGCCGACCGGGCGCATCTCGACCACGTCCTCGACGCGGTCGGACTGGCCGACAAGCGGGACCGTCGCCCGGCCGAGATGTCCGGCGGCCAGCAGCAACGCGTCGCGATCGCGCGCGCCCTCATCACCCGTCCGCACGCGGTGTTCGCCGACGAGCCCACCGGCGCGCTCGACTCCCGCACCGGACGCCAGGTTCTGGACCTGTTGCGCCGCACCACCACCGAACTGGGGCAGACCATCGTCATGGTCACCCACGATCCCGTCGCGGCCGCGCACGCCGACCGGGTCCTGTTCCTCGCGGACGGCCGGCTCGTCGGGCGGATGGATGCACCGAGCGCCGCCGCGGTCGCCGACCACATGACCCACCTCGGGGAGTGGTGAGCATGCATCGTCCCGGTCTGCGCGCGCTCGCGCGCGCCAACATCCGGCAGCGCCGCGGCAGCTTCGCGGCAGTGTTCGTCGCGGTGTTCTGCGCCGCCCTGCTCACCTGCGCGCTGGGCGTGCTGTTCGAGTCGGGGATCCGCGGCGGTGTCACCCCGCACCGCTACGCGGGCGCCGACGTCGTCGTCGGCGCGGCGCAGGCCCTCGACGTCCGCGAGGACATCGACCAGCCGTACGTCGAACGTGCGCTGCTACCGAACTCGGTGGTGGACGAGTTGTCCGACGTCCCCGGCGTTCGGGAGGCGGTCGCCGACATCGAGGTGCCCCTCACTACCGACGACGGCACCGCAATGGATGCGCACGGCTGGTCGTCCGCCGCTCTCGCGCCGTACGAGCTGACGGCCGGCCGGGCGCCGGTGGCAGCCGACGAGATCGTCGTGACCGGAGGCGCACCCGGTGATCGGATCACACTGCGGCACGGAGGAATCGGTGACGAGTACACCGTCGTAGGCATCGCCGCGGCCCCCACCGCCGAGCCGGCGGACCGGCCGGCGTCGGTGTTCGTGTCCGATACCCGGATCCGTGAGCTGTGGCCGCACGGCGACCGTGTCGCGGCGGTGGGTCTGCTCGCAGACCCCGGCGGCGACGCCTCGGCTCTGGCGGATCGGGTCCGCGACCACCTGCCCGGTCTCGACGTGCGCACCTACACCGGCAGCGCCCGCGGCGACGTCGAGTACCTCGATGCCGGGGCCGCGCGAAGCGAACTGATGATGCTGTGCGGGTCGTTCGCCGGCCTGGCAGTCCTGATCGCGATGTTCGTGGTGGCGAGCACGCTGTCGCTGTCGATCCAGCAGCGGCGCCGCGAGTTCGCGTTGCTGCGCGCGATGGGCGCGACCCCCGGCCAGGTACACCGTCTGATCGGCAGCGAGGTGCTGCTGGTCGCGGGTCTCGCCGCACTGCTCGGTGCCGGCCCCGGCTATGCGCTCGCACAGGTGCTGCGCGCCCAGTTCGCCGAGGCCGGTGTCCTGTCCTCGGACTTCGCGCTCGCGTACAGCCCGCTCCCGGCCGTGGTCGGGGTGCTGCTGGCGGTCGGCACCGCGCGGATCGCGGCTGCCGTCGCCGCCCGACGTCCGGCCCGTCTGGATCCCACCGAGGCCCTGCGCGAATCGGCCGTGGAGCCGGCCTCCATCGGCAGGGGCCGACTCGTCACGGGCCTCGTGTTCGGCGCCGGCGGACTCGCCACCTCGCTGCTGCCGGCGGTGCTGCCCGGAGAGGCCGCGCTCGCGGGTGCCGGTGCTTCGGCTGTGCTGCTGGTGATCTCGGTGGCGCTGCTGGGCCCGCTGCTGGTCGCGGGGGCGGTCCGCCGGTTCGGTGGCCCGTTGCGGCGCAGCGCGTCACCGGCACTCGTGTTGGCGGCCGCCAACTCCGGGGCGCGGGCACGACGTCTGGCCGCGGCGATCACCCCGCTGGCACTCGCCATCGCGATCGGCTCGGTGCAGTTGTTCACCCAGGACACCGTCGCCGCGGCCGCCGACCATCAGTCCCGCTCCGGCATCACGGCCGACCTGGTCGTCACCGCTCCCGCCGGACTGGCTCCCGACCTCGTCGACACGATCGAGGCGGATCCCGCTGTGCGCGCGGCCAATCCGATCGCCCGCAGTCAGGCCCTGTTCACGACGGGCGGCGAGTCGCCGTCCACCACGGCGTACCCGGTGCAGGGCGTCGATCCTGCGGCCACGCCGTCGACCCTCGACCTCGACGTCCGCGACGGCGACCTGGGGCAGCTCCGGGACGGCACCGTCGCGCTCAGCACCGACGCCGCGTTCTCGATGAGCGCCCGCGTGGGCGACACCGTCCCTCTGCGCCTCGGCGACGGCACCCTCGTCACCCCGACCGTCGTCGCGACGTACGGCCGTGGCCTCGGGTTCGGCGACGTGACGCTGCCGATCTCGCAGGTCCGCGCGCACACCACGACGGGACTGACCGACATGTTGCTCGTCTCCACGGAACCCGGACGGGTCGACGAGGCCCGCACCGCCGTCACCGCGATGGGCGGCGTCACGGTCGCGGATCGCGCGGAGTTCGCCACCGCCGGACAGGAACAGCGTCGCACGCAGGCGTGGGTGAGCATCGTCGCGCTCGCAGTTCTGCTCGGCTATCTCGCGGTCGCCGTCGTGAACACTCTCGTGCTCGCGACCGCCGAACGGGGTCGCGAGTTCGCGCTGCTGCGACTCGTCGGCGCGAGCAGTCGGCAGGTGCGCCGGATGATGCGCACCGAATCGGTGATCGTGGTGACCGTCGCGGCAGTCGTCGGGTCGGTGATCGCGCTGCCCCCGCTCGCGGGTGTCGCGGCCGCGGTCTCGGGGCGTCCGATCCCGAGCGTCGACCCGGCCGTCTACGCCCTGATCCTCGGGGTGACCGTCCTGTTGGGACTCACCGCGATCGCGATCCCGACCCGAACCGCGATGCGGCAGGACCCGGTGACCGCGATCGGCACCCGGGAGTAGACGAGGAAATCCGCTCGCGCGGGTTCCGGTCGCGCTGTTAGCTTCGATTCGACGCCCGATCGACCGAAAGCCCGCGCCGTGAGCACCCCCCACCAGACGACGACCCGACGACTCACACCACTGATCCTGCTCAACGTCGCGACGCTGCTGTCGGCGACCGGCAACGGCATCGTCATCGTCGCCCTGCCGTGGCTGGTGCTCGAGCAGACCGGGCGGGCGACCGACGCGGCGATCGTCGCGGGGGCTGCCACACTGCCCCTGCTGCTCGCGAGCCTGTTCTCGGGCACCGTAGTGGATCGGTTCGGCCGGCGGCCCACCTCGCTGGTGTCGGACGCGCTGTCGGCGCTCTCGGTGGCCGCGATCCCGGTCGTCGCCGGAACCATCGGTCTGTCGGTGCCGGTGCTCGCGGTGCTGGCCGCGCTGGGCGCCACGTTCGACCCGGCCGGGATCTCGGCGCGTGAGTCGATGCTGCCCGCCGCGACCACGGCCGCCGGCTGGCGTCTCGACCGGGTCAACAGCCTGTACGAGGCCAACTACAACGTCGCCTATCTCGTCGGACCCGGCATCGGCGGTCTGCTGATCGCGCTGGTCGGCCCGGAGAGCACGCTGTGGGTCACCGCCGTCTGCTTCGTGCTGTCGATCGTGACGATCGCGTTCCTGCGCCTCGAACATGCCGGTCGCCCCGACCACGCGACCCGGCCGAAATCGATGTGGACGGGCACGCTCGAGGGCCTGCGGTTCGTGTGGAACGACCGCCTGCTGCGCACCCTCGCCCTCGTCGACATGGCAATCGTCGCGCTGTACCTGCCGATCGAATCGGTGCTGTTCCCCAAGTACTTCACCGACCGCAACGAACCCGCCCAACTGGGCTGGGTGCTGATGGCGATGAGCGTCGGCGGGCTGGTCGGAGCCCTCGCCTACGGCGCGTTGGCGCCCTTTCTCCAGCGCCGCATCCTGATGCTGATCGCGGTCAGCGGCCTGGGGTTGTCCATGCTCGGCATGGCATTCCTCCCTCCGTTGTGGGTGCTGCTGGCACTGTCCGTCGCGATCGGCCTCGTGTACGGGCCCGTCGGCCCGATCGCCAACTGGGCCATGCAGACCCGCAGTCCGGAGCACATGCGCGGACGCGTCGTCGGCGTGATGACCTCCACCGCCTATGCCGCGGGGCCACTCGGATTCCTGCTCGCGGGACCGCTCATCGATCAGCTCGGTGTCCGCACCACGTTCTTCGTCCTCGCCGTGCCGGTCGTGGCCGTTGCCGCCGTGTGTTTCACGCTGCCGGTGCTGCGGGAACTGGACGCCGACCGGAAGCCACCGACAGTGAGGTTAGGCTCACCGTCATGACTACCTTCGATGCCGCCGTCGTCGCCGCCGTGACCAAGCACATGAACGACGACCACACCGGCGACAACCTGCACATCGTCCGCGCTTTCGCGGAGCCGACCGCCACCGATGCCCGCATGACGGGGCTCGACACCGCGGCCGGCGAGTGGACCGTCACCGTCGACGGCGTCGAGAAGACCGTGCGGGTGCCGTGGATCGGTGAGGTCACCGACCGGCCGTCGATCCGAGTCGAGGTGGTCGCGCTGTGCACCGCCGCGTACGAGAAACTGGGCATCGAGCCGACCGGGCACTGATCCAGTTCAGCTGAACCCCATCACCTCGTCCCCCCACGCGATCCGCATGTCGTGGTCGGGGTCGACGACGACGCTGTCGTGGTTGTCGATCAGCAGCGTCGACCGGGTGCCCTCGGTGTAGGGGGGCCAGTGTTTGGACCCGTCGAGGGCTGCGGGAACGGCGTGCCGCGCGAACGCGAGCCAGCGGCGCTGCACGCGTCCCGCCACCTCGAGTGTGCTCTTGCGGCCACCGAGCCAGAACGTCGGGTCGGGGTTGAGGGTGCCGAAATTGCCGAACACGTAGGGCAATTCGGTGGCGTGCCCCGCCCCGACCCGCGCCGCCTTGAGCATCGGGGTGGCGTGGTCGAACCGGTACATCCACGTCGGGGAGTGCCGGCTGTGCGCGTCGGCCACCCACAGCACCGGCATCCGGAACGCCGCGTCCCGCGACAGCGCCAGTACCCCACGGGATTTCGTCGCATCCGGGTAGGCGGCGGCGATCTCGGCGAGCCGCTCCGGCGACAGATCCGGGTTGTCCTCGGCCAGCCCCGTGAACATCTGCTGCACGGCCTCCGAACTGACCGGCAGCAGCGGCGAGCGCATGAACTTGAAGATCGACGCCTCGTCCTTGTTGGAGCCGATGATGAGCGGAATCCGGTGCGAGAGCCCCTTCTGGAATGCCGCCACCGGGTAGTGCGGCACCAGATCACGATCCACGACGGGCGCCATCGCGAGCGTGCCCGGCACCCGGGTGGGGATCTCGTCGACGAGCAGGTCCCCAGCCTTCACCAGGTCGTCGACCGGCATACCGATCAGGTCCCCGGCCCCCTCGGCCGGCAGGTCCAGCAGTTCCAGATAGCGGCGGGCGACGGTCGCAGCCCGCTCGGCGCCGTACACCGACGTCGCGGGCGGGCTCTGCACGATGGCCCGATGGAACAGGCCCTCGGCCCGCGGCACCGTCATCAGCGTCGTGATCGATCCGCCGCCCGACGACTCCCCGAACAGTGTCACCGCACCCGGGTCGCCGCCGAATGCCGCGATGTTGTCGCGTACCCACTCCAGGACCGCGATCTGGTCCCGCAACCCGAGATTCGACTCGAATGTCCGGTTCGCCGTCGACAGCGACGACAGATCCAGGAAACCCAGTGCCCCGAGCCGGTAGTTGAACGTCACGAGCACGATGTCGCCGCGTTCGACGAGCAGGCGACCGTCGTAGACGGCCTGCGCCGACGAGCCCAGGCAGTACGCGCCGCCGTGGATCCACACCATCACCGGACGCGGCTCACCGTCCGGGGGCGGTGCCCACACGTTGACGGTCAGGCAGTCCTCGTCGATCCGCATCGACGGATCGAGCGGTACCGACGTGTCGTGTCCCTGCGGCGCCATCGCCCCGAACACCGCGCAGTCGAGGACGTCGCTCCACGGCTCCGGCGGCCGTGGGCTGCGGAACCGCAGGTCGCCGACCGGAGGCGCGGCGTACGGGATGCCCTTCCAGGCGACGACGGCGCCGTCACCGTGCCCGCGAACCGGGCCGTACGTCGTGTCGGCGACGACCGTGCCGGGCCGCTCGGAGCGGCCGGCGTCGAGTACGTCCACTGGTTCCACGGCCCGACCTCCTGACCTTCCGGGTGCCCACCGGCCCCCTGGGCTGCCGTCTGCCAACGTACCAATCCGGCGGTGCTATGGTCGGCTCGTTCACCGACACGGGGTGCTCCGCACAGAGCGGGGCTGAGATCACACCCGGAGAACCTGCTCAGGTAATGCTGACGAAGGGATGTCACGGCGATGACGACGCCTGTCCACGACATATCTGTATCCACCCCTGCATCCGCCGACGGCGGACGCTTCACCGATCTGCTGTGGGAGCGCACTGCGTCCCTGCGGGCCGAGATCGACGACATGGAGTTCCTGCGGCGGCTCGGTGACGGCACGCTGCCGCTCGACGTGTTCCGCACCTACATCGAGCAGGACTCGCTGTATCTCGCCGAGTACGCGAAGGCGCTCGCGCTGCTCGCCGCCAAGTCCCCGGACCCGCAGACCTCGGCGTTCTGGGCGACGTCGGCGGCGACGGCCGCCGTCGTCGAATCGGAGCTGCACGAGAACCTGCTCTCCGGCGGACTTCTCCCGGAAAGCACTGAGACACTGCAACATTCATCGGCCTGCCTCGGATACGTGTCGTATCTGACGGCGACCGCGGCCACCGAACCGTACCCGGTGGGGGCGGCCGCGGTGCTGCCGTGCTTCTGGATCTACGCCGTCGTCGGACGACGTCTCGCCGCGAGCGCACACGACGTGCTCGCTGCCGATCCGTCGCACCCGTACGCGCAGTGGGTCACCACGTACGACGACCCGGCATTCCACGAATCCGTCGACACCGCACGACGGTTGGTGGACGCGGCCGCCGACGCCGCCACCGGTGAGCAGCGCGACGCGATGATCCGCGCCTTCGTGAACGCGGCCCGCTACGAGTTCCTGTTCTGGGACACCGCGCTGCACCCGCAGCCGTGGCCCGCGTCGTGAGCGCGATGTCGCGGCTGCGCCGCGCCCTGGCGACGTCGGCGATCGTGGTGGCGGCGGTGGGTGTTCTCACCGGGTGCACGGCGTCGGGCGAGTCCGACGACACGATCCGGTTCGCCCTGGACTGGACGCCGAACACCAACCACACCGGTCTGTTCGTGGCGTTGCAGGAGGGCTGGTTCGCGGACGCCGGCCTGGACGTGCAGGTGCTGCCGTACAACAACACCGCCCCCGACACCCTCGTCGACGCCGGCAACGCCGAGTTCGGGATCAGCTTCCAGGACTCGGCGACGTTCGCCCGGGCCGCCGGCGCGCAGACCGTGTCGGTGCTCGCGCCGATGCAGCACTGGGCCACTGGCATCGGCGTCAAGGCCGATCGGGCCGACCTCGCGAGCCCGAAGGATCTCGACGGCAGGACCTACGCCGGGTTCGGCGATCCGGGCGAGCGGGAGACGCTGCGTCAGGTGATCCGGAACGACGGCGGCACAGGCGATTTCGACACGGTCGTGCTCGGCACGTCGGCGTACGAGGCGGTGTACGGCGGGCAGGCCGACTTCACGGTGTCGTACTTCGCGTGGGAGGGCATCGAGGCCGAGCACCGCGGCACCCCGATGCGCTACTTCCACTACACCGACTTCGGTTTCCCGGACGCATACGCGATCGTCGTCAACGGCAACGAGAAGTGGCTCGCCGAGCATCCCGAGCAGGCCCGCGCATTCGTGCAGGCGCTGCAACGGGGCTATCAGACGGCCGCCGACGATCCCGATCGCGGCGCGCAGGCCCTCATCGACGCCAACCCGGGTGTCTTCACCGACGAGGCCCTCGTCCGCGAGAGCCAGCGGATGCTCGCCGCCGACTACATGCTGGACGCGGACGGACGGGTCGGTACCCAGAGGCTCGACCAGTGGGCCGGCTACTCCGGATTCCTGTTCCGACACGGCCTGCTCGCCGGCCCGGACGGCGCGCCGCTGACCGTCGAACCGGACTGGTCGACGTACTTCACCGATGAGTACCTCGCGTAGCACCGCGCGCCGACTGCTCCCCGCGGCCGTCGTCGCGGCGCTGCTGGTCGCCGCGTGGCAGATCTATGTGAGCGTCAGCGGGATCCGCCCGCAGGTGCTGCCCTCACCGGCCCGGGTGCTCGGTCAGGGCTGGTCGCACCGTGACGACATCGCCGTCCACGCGTGGGCGACGCTGCAGGTGACGCTGCTCGGGTTCGCGGTGTCGCTCGTGGTGGCCTGGGCGCTCGCGATCCTCGTCGACTTCTCCCCGTGGCTGCGGCGGGCCCTCGTGCCGCTGTTCGTGGTCTCGCAGACACTGCCGATCATCGCGATCGCACCACTGATGATCATCTGGTTCGGTTTCGGGGTGCTGCCGAAGATCCTCGTGATCGCACTCGTGACGTTCTTCCCGATGGCGATCGGGCTGATCGAGGGCTTCGCGTCCACCGACCGGGACGCCGGCGCACTGCTGCGCAGCATGGGCGCGTCCCGGTGGCAGCAGTTCCGGTTGGTGCGGCTGCCGTCGGCACTCCCCCGGTTCTTCACCGCGCTGCGCATCGGCATCACGTACGCCGTCGTCGGCGCGGTGTTCGCCGAATACGTCGGTGCCACCGCCGGGCTCGGCATCTACATGAGCGTGCAGAAGAACTCGTTCCGCACCGACCTCGTGCTGGCGGCCGTGCTCGTGACCGCGGCGATCAGCGTCGCGCTGTACCTGTGCACGTTCGCGATCGAGCGGGTCGTGGCGCCCTGGATCCGTCACACCTCCGGAGGACACCGCCATGACTGAGCCGATCGTCGCCCTGTCGTCCGTCACCAAGTCGTTCGGCCCGCGCCGCGTGCTCGACGGCATCGACCTGACCGTCCGGCCCGGCGAATTCGTGTCGGTGATCGGGCCGAGCGGCTGCGGCAAGAGCACCCTGTTCGCCGTCGTCGCCGGACTCGAGACGGCGGATACCGGCACCGCGACCGCCCCGACGTGCGCCCACATGCCGCAGAAGGATCTGCTGCTGCCGTGGCGTTCGATCCTCGACAACACCACCCTCGGCCTCGAGGTGCAGCGGATCCCGCGCAAGCAGGCCCGGGCCCGGGCGGCGGCACTGTTCCCCCGCTTCGGGCTCGCCGGCTTCGAGGACGCGCGCCCGCACGAACTGTCCGGTGGTATGCGGCAACGCGCGGCCCTGCTGCGCACCGTCGTCCAGGACCGCCCGGTGCTGCTGTTGGACGAGCCCTTCGGCGCTCTCGACTCCCTCACCCGTACCGAGATGCAGACCTGGCTGCAGGACGTGTGGCTCCAGGACCGGTGGACCGTACTGATGATCACCCACGACGTCCGTGAGGCCGTGTTCCTGTCCGACCGCGTGATCGTGCTGTCCGACCGGCCGGCGACCGTGCGCCGCGACGTCGTCGTCGATCTGCCCCGGCCCCGGGACCTGTCGATCGTCACGTCCCCCGAGTTCGCGGCGATCGAGGGCGAGTTGATCGCGCTCCTGCGGCGCACGACCCCGGTGCACAGTTAGGGAGCACCGGAACTCGTCGACCACGCACGTCGCACGAAACCTCTTGCGTCACAATAGGAAACGGTCGGTTCTCTCGATCCGGAACCACCCGTTGCCGCCCCTCGACGGATCGATACATCCCCGTTACCCTTTTGTTGCGGCGCAGTCGTCGGAAGGCGACGTTTCCCGCGCCGGTCAGTACGCAGTAACGAGGTATCCCCGATGGGCAATCGGTCGTCGTCCGTCCAGCGAATCCTGTCGACGGCACTCGTCGCCGTCGCGGCACTCACCCCCGCCCTGGCGATCACCCGGTCGGCGGCGGCAGCACCCCCCAGCCCCGGGACCGTCTCGAACGGCATCGCCTGGACCGCGAAACCCGATGCGGGTCCGGCGAACCCGGGCGCGGTGCCGGACTACTGCACACTCGGCGCCGTCGGCACCGACATCCTCGGCAACAAGATCGCCCTCTCGGCGGGGCACTGCGTCTCCACCGCCGCGGGCGGCGCCGCCGACTATCCGGACGGCGCGGCCGTCTACCGGTTCGGCCCGTCCGGGACCGGCACCCCGATCGGCACGATCGCCTACCGCGACCCGCGCATCGACTACGTCGTGATCACCCTGAGTCCGGACATCGTCCTGTCCGCGACCGGCCCCGACGTGCGGATCGACGGCATCGGCACTCCCACCCTCGACGGCACCCTGTGCAAGGCCGGCGCCCGCACGGGCGTCACGTGCGGCCCGGTCCTCGCGCAGGCCGCCACCCGGATCGCCTCCGCTGTCGCCGCGAACGGCGGCGACAGCGGAGGCCCCGCCTACATCGACGGCGACCGACTCGTCGGCATGGTCCGCGGCCCGTTCGAATTCATCGACATCGGCGCCGTCCTCGCCGGCATCGCCGCCCAGCCGAATCCGATCGGCAAGGGCTTCACCGTGACCGACAACTGATCCGCCGGGCGAACAGCCGAAACGCCACGCGCCCCGCCGCCGGGAAACCGGCAGCGGGGCGCGTGGGTGCGTTACGGCCTACTTGCCGACGATGTCCATCACGGCGAGGTGGCTGAACAGCATGGAGGTGCCGATGGGGTTGCCGCCACCGGGGTAGACGTAGCCGCTGGGGGCGGCCATCGTGTTACCGGCCGCGTACAGGCCCTGGATCGGGTTGCCCGAGGTGTCGAGGACGCGCGCCGCGGTGTCGGTGCGCAGGCCGCCCTTGGTGCCGAGGTCGGAGATGCCGAAGGCGGCCGCATGGAACGGACCCTGCTCGATCGGGATGAGCGCCGGGCCGCCACCGGTGAAGGCGCGATCGTAGGCTTCGTCGCCGCGACCGAAGTCCTCGTCGACGTCGTTCGCGGCCATCGCGTTGAAACGCTCGACCGTCGCGAGCAGGTTGTCGGCCGGGATACCGATCTTCGCGGCCAACTCCTCGAGCGTGTCGGCCGTGTGCCACAGGCCGGCGTCGACGTACTTCTCGGTCTCGACCATCGAGACGTTCGAGGCCCCCACCGGGGGACGCTCGCCCGCGCGGTCGTCGTAGATCATCCAGTACGGCAGCGTGACCGAGCCGTCCTCCATGCCCGCGATGATGTCGCGGCCGAGACGGTCGTAGGGCGCGTACTCGTTGACGAAGCGCTTGCCGTCCTGGTTGACGAAGATGCCGCCGGTGAAGCACAGCGCGAACGCCGAACGCCCGTCCGGGTGTGTCAGACCGGGCGACCACCAGGCCTGATCCATGAGGTCGGTGTCGGCGCCGACGGCGATACCGGCCTGGTGCGCCTGGCCGATGTTGCCCCACGGACCCATCGTGTCGCGGGCGACGCCCGGGACACCGTACTTCTGGCGCAGTTCGTCGTTGCCCTCGAAGCCACCCGTGGCCAGGACGACACCCTTGCGGGCGCGGATCGCGACCTGCTCGCCGTCGCGCTCGACGATGGCACCGGCGACGGCGCCGTCCTCGACGACCAGTTCGACCAGCGGGGTGTTCAGGTTCAGCTTCGCGTTCGGGTACTTGCCGATGGCCTTGAGGAACCGACCGACCAGGGCTCGGCCACCGATCAGCATCTCGGGCAGGTCCGCGCCGAGGCGATCGAAGTCGAGGGGCCCACGAATCTGCGTGTGCAGGTCCCCGACCTCGGAGATCGGCAGCGGGCTCGGGATGGTGTGCCGCTGTCCGTCGTTGCGGGCCTTGGGGGCCTTGCCGAAGTAGTCCGGCCACGGGTACGTGGCGAACTGCAGGTCGTCGTCCTGCTCCAGGTACGCGACCAGCGGGCCGCCGCCCTTGACGTAGGTGTCCTGCAGCTCGCGCGGAGTCCGGTCGCCGACGACCGCGTGGTAGTACTCGAGCGCGTCCTCGATCGTGTCGTCGACGCCGGCACGCTTCAGGACGGGGTTGCACGGGAACCAGAAGCCGCCGCCACCGGAGTAGGCGGTGGTGCCACCGAACTTGTCGGTCGCCTCGACGAGGATCACGTCGAGTCCCTCACGGGCCGCGGTGTAGGCACCGGTGACGCCACCCGCACCCGAGCCCGCCACCAGCACGTCACATTCTTCGTTCCAGACGACCATCACTGCACCTTTCCCGGACGACGCCGTCGACAATCGTCGACGCGAAGGTGATGGTGCCACGGAGACCGGGAGCCCCTCAGGGTTCGTCCCGCTCAGAGGACACCCGATTCAACGACCGGACCCGCCGCACCCCCAACCGAGACCGGCCAGATCACGGGCCCGGGAGAACACGTCGTCGAGCATCTGTTCGGTGAGCCGCCCGGTGAACGTGTTCTGCTGGCTCGGGTGGTAGCAGCCGATCACGGTGAGAGCCTTGCCGCCCGCCGTGTGCACGACGGTGGTGGCGCCGTGCCCGAACGTCGGTTTCGGGACGGGAACAGTGCCGCCGGAGTGCCGGATCGCGCGCAGGGTGGCGTCCCATCCGTACGTGCCGAGTGCGACGACGGCCCGCACGAACGGCAGCACGTCGGCGAGTTCGGCGTCCAACCAGCCCGCGCAGCAGTCGCGTTCGGTGACGGTCGGTTTGTTGTCCGGCGGTGCGCAGCGGACCGTCGAGATCATCCGGGCACCGAACAGTTTCTGTCCGTCGCCGGCGAACTCGGCGGTGGGCTTGTTCGCGATGCCGACACGGTGCAGCGACCGGAACAGCCAGTCCCCGGCCCGGTCACCGGTGAACATGCGGCCGGTGCGGTTGCCGCCGTTGGCCGCCGGCGCCAATCCCATGATCAGCAGTTTCGGGAACGTGTCCCCGTAGCCGGTGACCGGACGCCCCCAGTACGGCTGGTCGGCGAACGAGCGACGTTTCGTCTCGGCGACGTCCTCTCGCCACTGCACCAGCCGCGGGCACGCCCGGCACACGCTGACGCGGGCGTCGAGGTCGGCGAGATTCGCGGCGCCGGCCGCCGACTCGACGACATCCGACGCCGATCGTGCGACCGGGGTCTCCGCGGTGGCGGGATCCTCCGGCCACCCGGTCCCCGGCGGCACCGGCGACGCGAACGGCACCCCGGTCCCGGGATGGGGCAGCAACTCGCCGGTCATCGGAACACACACCTGAGCATGTCTCGATTCAACCCGATCGGGTCGCCGCGGCCCGTCACGGCTCGGCACAATCGACGCCATGTACCGCGACGCCTCCCCCACCCCGCTCGATCCCGCCCTCGTCGACGCCGTCCGATCCGCCCGCAACGTCGTGGTGTTCACCGGCGCCGGCATGTCCGCCGAGTCCGGGGTGCCGACGTTCCGGGACGCGCAGACCGGACTGTGGGAGCGGTTCTCCCCGGAACAGCTGGCGAGCCCCGACGGCTGGGAGCACGACCGAGGCCTGGTGTGGGCGTGGTACCAGTGGCGGACCGGCCTGGTGCGCCGGGTACAGCCGAACGCCGGTCACCGGGCGCTCGCCGCGTGGGCCCGCGACACCGAACTGACGATCCTCACCCAGAACGTCGACGACCTGCACGAACGCGCGGGCAGCACGGTCGCCGCCCACCTGCACGGCAGCCTGCTCGCACCGCGCTGCAGCACCTGCGCGGCCCCGTTTCCGTCGGACGGCGGACTCGACGTCGAACCGTCCGGGCCGATCCCGCCGCCGACCTGCCCGGTGTGTGGCGGCGACGTGCGCCCGGGCGCGGTGTGGTTCGGGGAGGCCCTGCCGTCGGAGGCGTGGGACCGCGCCGACCGGGCCGCCGCCGCCTGCGATCTGATGCTCGTCGTCGGCACGTCCGCCGTGGTGTATCCGGCGGCGGCACTGCCGCTACGTGCCCTCGATTCCGGCGCAACGGTCGTCGAGATCAATCCACAGTCGACGGACCTCAGTGCCGCCGTGCAGTATTCGTGGCGCACCACCGCCGCGGTCGGACTGCCCGCCCTCGTCGACGCCGTTCAGCGCCGGTAGACGGACTCGATGTGCTCGGCGAACCGGTCGGCGACGACGTTTCGTTTGATTTTGAGGGTGGCGGTGAGCTCTCCCGCCTCCTCGGTGAGATCGCGGGGCAGGATCGCGAACCGTTTGATCGACTCGGCGTGCGAGACGGTGGTGTTGACGTCGTCGATCACCGACTGCAGAGCGGCACGCAGGTCGGCGTCGTCGACGAGGTCCGCGATCGTCGCCGCCACCGGTTTGCCGTTCGCCGCCTTCCAGTCCTCGAACGGTTCCGCGTCGACGGTCAGCAGTGCGCCGACGAACGGGCGTCCGTCCCCGACGACGACGGCCTGCGAGATCAGCACGTGCGAGCGCAACCGGTCCTCGAGCGGGCCGGGTGAGACGTTCTTGCCGCCGGCGGTGACCAGCAGATCCTTCTTGCGCCCGGTGAGCACGAGGTAGCCGTCGGCGTCGAGCTCACCGAGATCCCCGGTGCGCAGCCAGCCGTCGTGCAGGGCGGCCGCGGTGGCCTCCTCGTTGCGCCAGTAGCCGTCGAACACGACGCCGCCGCGCAGTTCGATCTCCCCGTCGTCGGCGATGCGGACCGTGTTGCCGCCCAGTGGCCGGCCGACGGTCCCGATCTTCTGCTGCCCGGGCACGTTGACACAGTGCGCCGCAGTCGATTCGGTGAGCCCGTAACCCTCGTAGATCGGGATGCCGGCGCCGCGGAAGAAGTGCCCGAGCCGCGGCATCAGCGCACCACCACCGGAGATCGCCCACCAGCATTCGTCGCCGATCGCGGCCCGCAGCTTGCGGTAGACGAGCCGGTCCGCGACCGCGTGACGCACCTTCGACGTCCACGACGGGCCGCCCGCGTCGAGGGCTTCGCTGTAGGCGACGGCGGTGTCCTCGGCGAACGCGAAGATCGCGCGCGGGATGCGTCCGCCCCGGTCGGCGGACGCGGCGGCAGCGTCGCGCACCTTCTCGAACACGCGTGGAACGCCGAGGATGACGTGCGGGCGGAACCGCTCGAACTGCCCGGCGACGGTCCCGAAGTTCGACCAGTGCGCTTGTATCCCACCCGCTTCGAACATCGCGAGGGACACGGCGCGGGCCAGGACGTGCGCGAGCGGCAGGAACGTGAGCATCCGGTTGCCCGGGCGGGCGACGTCACCGATCGACGCGTTGAGGATGCCGCGCACCTCCGACAGCAGATTGCGGTGCGTGAGGATGCACCCCTTGGGGCGGCCCGTGGTGCCCGACGTGTATACGAGCGATGCCAGGTCGTCGGCCCGGATCCCGGCCAGCCGGTCGGCGATCACCGCGTCGTCGACGCCGGCCCCCTCCGTGGTCAGCGTGTCGACGGCCCCGGACTCGATCCGCAGCACCCGGCCGATCCCGGTGCCGTCGAATCCTGCCGCATGCGTATCGGTTTCGACGACTGCGAGCACTGCGCCGGAGTCCTCGACGATCCACCGGATCTGCTCGGGCGACGACGAATCGTAGATCGGCACCGACACGGCCCCGGCCGCCCAGATCGCGAAGTCGAACAGCGACCACTCGTAGCGGGTGGGCGAGAGCAGCGCCACTCGGTCCCCGGGGCCGACACCCGCGGCCACGAGCCCCTTCGCGACGGCGGTGACCTGCGCTGCGAACTCTGCGGCCGTCACATCCACCCAGCCGGTCCCGTCGGGGCGCGAGAACACCACCAGTCCGGCGTGCCGGCGCGCGTGCTCGAACACGGTGTGGACGATCGCGTCGTCCTCGGCGACGGAAAAACCGGCGGGAGTGCCGTATTCACGCATGGGCGTCATCTCCAAGTCGAGGGGTGTCGTCGGTCCGGTCGACCACGGCCGGCGCGATCCGGAACCGGTGCAGAGTGTTCGCGAACTGGGCGATCTCGTCGAGTGACCAGCCGTGCAGCCGGGCGCGCACCTCGTCGAGCCGTCGGACGTCGGCGGCCGCGAGCACGTCGGTGCCGTGGGTGGTCAGTCGCAGCGGGTAGCCGGTGCGTAGCGATCCGGGCTCGGCGAGCACCCAGCCGGATTCGATACATCCCCGCAGTTGCCGGGAGACGGTGGAACGGTTGAGCCCGAACTCCTCGGAGACGTCGGTGGCCCGGCATCCCGGATTCCGGGCGATGTACGCGAGCAGCGAATGCTGCGCGAACGACGGCCCGCCCGCGACGTCGCGGCCTCCCACGACGAGAGCCCGCGCCAACTGCACCAGCTCGGCGTGGACGTCGGACGTCCGATCGATCACCGGTTCATGTTGCACAGTGCAACTGTACGCCCGCCCGGTTGGTCGCGGACGTTCGCCGTCGAACACCCGATGCCCGGCAGCGGCACGGTACACGTGGGATATTCGGCAGAGAAGCTATCGCCGATTCCGGTGAGGAGGCTCGTGCCATGCCCGAGACGTCGACTGTGAAACGCGGCCGGTGGGCACTGGGGACACTCGGTGCCGCAGTGGTCCTGACCGTCACCGGATGCAGTACCGAACCGGACTCCACCGCCGCACACCCGGCCCCCGCCACCACCACGGCGCAGGCGGCGGCCGGCACCCTCGCCGCCACCACCGGATCGGACGGGTGCGGCACCGACGAACTGCGGGTCGACCTCGGCCAGGTACAGGGCGCGGCCGGTTCGTCGATCCTGCCGCTCGTGTTCACCAACACCGGCTCCCGCACGTGCATGCTCGACGGATTCCCCGGCGTCTCCTACACGCAGGGCGGACCCGACGGCACCCAGGTCGGGGCGGCCGCCGTCCGCGACGGCGACTCCCACGGGGCCGTGTCCCTGACTCCCGACGCCACCGCGACCGCGCAGGTGCGGGCGGTGAACGTGGCGAACTATCCGGCCGACACGTGCGCCCCGACACCCGTCACGGGACTGCGCGTCTACCCGCCGAACACCACCGACCCGATGTTCGTGCCGTACGCGACGACAGGGTGTTCGGCGACCGGCGCCGGCATCACCCAACTGTCGGTGCAGGCCGTGACCGGGTGAGAGCATCGACCGACCGTGCGACGGCGAAACCTGGCACGATACCGTAGACGCCGTGTCCGAGCTCTCGAACAGGTTCACCGGTGGCAACTTCGATCGCGCGGTCGGTGACGCATGGGGCGCCTGCCGGAGTCGGCTCGCCGACCGGATCGCGGCCGCACCCGTCGACGACCAGGTGATCGTCGAGACCGTGTGCGAGACGGACGACGCCGACGGGCGCATGCCGTTCGTGCAGTGCGACATCGTCGACGGCCCCGACGGGCCCCTCGTGCGCTGCGGCATCCCCACCGACCTGCACCTGCCGCCGTGGCGGCGACTGTCCGACTCCGACCGGGCCCGCCTGCACGAGCAGGGCTGGACCGCTCCGGCCGACGCCGACATCGCCGCCGAGTTCTCTCTCGTCGTGGAGAAGGCGCCACGCTGGGCGGATCAGCTCGCGTCGATGATCCTGTCGGTGTTCCGGGAGACGTGGGCGGTGCCGCATCCGAGTTTCCTGTCGTCCCAGCACCTCGGTGAGAACGCCGCACACGACCCCGCCACCGAGACCGTCCCGAAACCCACTCCCCTCGACCGGTACGTCGCGATCCGCCCCCGCGACACCGACCACCTGCGCCAACTCGTCGCGCACACCCTCACCGACGTGTACGAGCAGATGCCCGAACTCGACTCCGACGGCGACATCGTCCTGCGCTTCGGGTCCGCACTGGCCCTCGTCATCGCGAACGACTCGGCACCCGAGATCCAATTGTGGGCGCCACTGGTCCGCGACATCAGCGGCCGCACCCGCGCCGCCGAACTGGTCGGCGACCTCAACCGGCGCTGGCAGCACCTGCGCTTCGCCCTCTACGAGGACCGACTGCGCGTCATGATCGACATGCTCGCCGACCCCTTCGTGCCCCAGCACCTCGCCGACATGGTCGAACATCTCGGCGACTTCCTCGGCAACGTCGACGAAGAATTCGCCGCCCACTTCGGCGGCCACCTCCACTTCCCGCCCGCCCCCGACACCGCCGAAGGCGCCGCACCGGCACCCACACCGCCGCCGGCCACCCCCGCCGACGACGCCCCCCGCCCCGAGCGCGCCCACCCTGTCCAGGAACCCATCCAGCCGTCCCTGTTCGACGAGTTCGAGGACTGACCCGCCCCGCAGCGATACCGCTTTCTTCCGATTCGTCCTCTTTTGTCGCGGCCGACTGTCACAATCAGCGGCGCCCGCAAGGGTCACATACCGTTCACCGACAAGAGAGGCGCCATGAAGGCCCATCGTTTCGCGTTCGTCGCACTCGGCTGCGCAGCACTCACCGCGATCTCCCCCGCAGTCGCTCAGGCATCGACGATCCGTGATTTCGTCCCCGCGCCGATCGCCGACGCGATCCCCCAGTTCGTTGCCGACGCCGTCCAGCCACTGCTTCCTCCCGCTCCGGGCGCGCCCGTGCGGGCGGCAACGGTGTACGACTACCTGCCGCTCGATCTGGCGAGCCTCGTCCCGAGCGGTTCCGCGGACGCCGTTGCGCCGTTGCTGCCACCGGTTCCGGCACCGATCGTCGCCGCCCCCGCCCCCGCACCGGCACCGGCACCGGCACCGCAGGCTCGTCCGCAGGCCGTTCCGGCACCCTCCGCTCCGGCTCCGCGCCCGCAGACCAGCTACAAGAACTGCACGGAAGCACGCAACGCCGGGGTGACCCCGATCTACCGTGGACAGGCCGGCTACGCGCCGCACCTCGACCGCGACAACGACGGCATCGCCTGCGAATAGCGCCGGCCCCCGGCTCCCACCCGTACGAGCTGAAGGGACCCCGTGTTCGCCCAGTGCGCACGAAGGGTCCCTTCAGCTGCGGGGTGGCGAGCCTCACCCCGGGCTAGGGTCGAACTCGGATCAGCCCCGTTCGGAAGGACAAGGACTCGTGACCGGAACCGTTTTCGTCACCGGAGGCACCGGCGGCCTCGGTGTGCACGTAGTGACGCATCTGCTGGCGAAGGACTGGCGGGTGGTGGTGCCGGTGCGACGACCGTCGGACGCCCTGCCCGAGCATCCGCGGCTCGAGACCGTGCACTGCGACATCGGCGATCCGGCGCAACTGGCCGACGCGGTCGCAGTCGCCGCGCACGATCCGGCGGCACCGTTGACGGCGCTGGTGAGTCTCGTCGGCGGTTTCGCCTCCGGTCCCCGTACCCACGAGGTCGACGCCGACGCCCTGGACCGGCAGCTCGACATCAACGTGCGCACCACGTATGCGGTTGTGCGCGAAGTGCTTCCGTACCTCGTCGCGCACGGTGGCGGCTCGATCGTGTCGACGTCGTCGGGTGCGGCCCTGAACCCGTTCCCCGGCGGCACCGCCTACAGCACCGCCAAGGCCGCGGTTCTCGCGTTCGCCAAGTCGATCGCCGTCGAATACAAGAAGGACCACATCCGCTCGAATGCGCTGCTGCCCGGCGTGATCGACACCCCTGCGAACCGGTCCTCGATGCCGGACTCGACTCGCGCCACGTGGGTCGACCCGGACGACATCGCGAAGGTGATCGCATTCCTGATCTCCGACGACGCAGCCTCGATCACCGGGGCCGCGATCCCGCTGGGGCTGTGATTCCGTCGGCACGACGTCCACTAGGGTCCCGAACATGGTGCGCCACTCGACGTTCGACCCGACCGATCCGGAGCGGTTCGAAGCGGACCGGCAGCGTTTCGACTGGGCGCTGCTCCGGTCGGGGCCGATCGCCCGCTACACCAGCGCCTTCGATTTCGCTGCAGCGCAGCACCGTCTGCGTGGGCTCGGCTATCGGGTCCACCTGCTCGACGCCGCCGACTGGTCCACCACCCAGGACTTACACGAGGCGGTCGCGTCGGCGCTGGACTTCCCGTCCTGGTACGGCCGCAACCTCGATGCTCTGAACGATCTGCTCTCCGACGTGGGCTCGTTCCGCCTCGGCGGCGACGACTCGGTGACCGGCACGGTGTTCGCGATCGACCACTTCGACCAGCTGACCGCGATCGACCGGCACACCGCGGTCGCACTGCTCGACATCATCGCCGATCATTCCCGGTTCGCAGGCCTGCTCGGGCACGCGATGCTGTGCCTGATCGCGACCGACGATGCGACTCTCGGCAAGGTCGGCGGCTCCCGGGTCTACGCGGGCCCCACATGGGACGTTGAACCGGACCCACCGGTTCCCTTCACCGGTACCGATGTCGCCTACATCGTGTTCCAGGCGGTGGCCGACGCGTCCGGCGCCGACCGTGCCGTGGCTGCCCTGCGCCCCCTCCTGGAGCAGTTCGACCGCGTGCAGGTCCCGACACCTCAGCAGGCCACGCGCGAGGAGGCGTCCAACTTCTACAAGTACGACTCGCAGGTGCGGGACGAGGGGGCGAGCGTCTACCGGATCGGTATCGGTATCCGCGGAACCGGGGATCTGGAACAGCTCTGGGACGAGCTCGACACCCGACTCCGATCCGTCGGCTACAACGCCGAATCGTTCGGCAGCGTCGTCCACGACCCGCCGCCGGACCATCCGGTCTTCGACGGGTTCCCGGGTCTGCGCCGTCCCCTACCGGTCCCGCCGGGCGGTGAGGGTCGCGATGTCGCCGACGAGGGCGGTGCGGAACGTGCCGAGTAGTTCCTCGATCTCGCCGAGCTGGTCACCGACCTGGTGGGTGTTGGCGGCGGACAGTTCACGGTTGCCGGAGCGGGCGATGAGGTCGTCGATGCGGGTGTCGAGACTGGTGGCCCACCGCATGGACGCGGCGGCGCGCAGCTGAGTTTCGGCTTGCACCAACAGGTTCGCGATCCGCGCCAGCGCTGCGACCCGGTCGACGAGCTGTTCCCACACCGGTTCGAGCGCCGCCCGCCGGGACGCCACGTGCTCGCGGGCCTCCGGGGTGGACGCGGCCGCGGCATCGAGTTCGGCGACGATCCCCGACAGGGCGACGGCGTCGACGGCGATCTGGGTGACCTCGTCGGGAAGATCCAGTTGGGCGCGCTGCATCGCGAAATGTTCCGAATGCCACGCCGCCGATCCTTCGATCCGGTCGTACAGCAGACCGGTGAGGAACAGCAGGGTGTCGAAGCGGTCGGTGAACCGGTCGTCGTCCGGCACCGTCGCCCGCTCCAACGCGGCCGCGGCGCGGCGCCCGGCCTCCGCCGCGCGGGTGCCGTCCGAGCCCCGCACCACCCGTTCGGCGGTGGCCTCGACCACCGCATTGTGCAGCTCGTGGAGTTGCCGTCGGGCCACCGGCAGCGGCGCCGGGGTCCGGGTCAGGGCCGCGAACAGGGCGCCACGCTGGTCCGGGTCGAGGTGCAGGCCGTCCCGGCGGTCGCGGCGGATGGCCCGCACCCCGCTCGCATAGTGCGCGGTCGACGTCGTCAGCGCCGACCTCAGCCCGTCGAGACGTTTCCCCAGTTCGGCGGCCCTATACCGGTAGGCGAGCTGTTTCGGGCCGGGCCGCAGCGACGCCGCTTTCCCGGTGAGACGGGTGTATTCGTCGGCGAGCAACCTCAGCTCCCCGAACCCGCCGATCGACGGCAGACCCCGCCCGGCGAGGCGCCGCACCGCGAGGATCTGCCGGATCTCCGGCCCCACCCGACCGGCCGCGATCAGCACGGCCGCGGCGTCGGACAACGGCGGATGCCGGCCGTCGAGCCGAGCCTCCGCACACCAGCGTCGGATGTCGCCGTCGATCCGTTCGGCTGCGGGCATGGTGCCTCCTCGGAAAACCGTCTGCCCACCACTGTCCCAGAAACCGACGGCGACCGCCGCTGCCTCAGTCGATGACGGCGTCGCTGTACACCGGCGGATCCCCCAGGAACGGGCGGTGCGACGGCGGCTGCTTCCCCTCGAGGTCGGTGACCCCGAGCTCGAGGGCCACCTCCGCGCCGACCAGGACCCGCCCGCTGCGCTTCATCAGATCCGGGTCCTTCGCGAGAGCGTCGATGACCCGGCCCGGGAACTCCGCCGACTCCGCCGTCGCCGCGAGCCCGTCGTAGGCGCCCGGGTTGGCGTCGAATCCGGCCTTGGTGCGCTCGGTCATGAGCAGGCCCATCCACAGCGACACCACCGCGACGTTGAACGGCCGGAAGTCGACCGCCATGTCGTGCGCCATCTTGTCGACCGCGGCCTTGCCCGCCCCGTACGCGGGACCGTGCATGTAGCAGGTGCCGCCGAACGACGACGTGTTCACCACCAGGCCCTCACCGTTCGCGGCGAGCAGCGGCGCCGCGTAGTAGCTCGACACGTAGCTCGACCGCATCCCGACGTCGAACAGCTCCGTCAACGACAGCGGCTTCTCCCAGAACGGGCCCTTCGCCGTGAGCGCGTCGGGCACCGCCAACGCGTTGTTGACGAGAATGTCGAGCCGTCCGCGCTCCTCCCGGATCCGCGCGAACAACGCCTCCACCTGGGCGTCGTCGCTGTGATCGAGTACGACGGGGACACCTGTGCCGCCGCGGGCGGTGATCTCCTCTGCCGTCGCGAACACGGTGCCGGGCAGCGGCGCATCTCCCTCGGTGGCGGTGCGGCCGGTAACGTACACCGTCGCTCCCGTCGCCCCGAGCGCCAGCGCGATCCCCTTGCCCGCGCCGCGGCTCGCGCCGGTGACCACCACGATCCGATCCGAACTCAATCCCACCACGACCTCCGTTCACCGAACGACCACCGAACGTGGCCTACGTCTCATGTACCACACATCGTTTCTCGGCAACACACACGTTTTCACTGCCCAGAACGTGTGTGTTCCCGGGAAAAGGTGTGTGCTGATTGAATCGACGCATGACGCAGGACATCCCGGACCGCCCGCTGCACGGCGTGCGTGTGCTCGAGCTCGGCAACTACATCGCCGCCCCCACCGCGGGCCGCCTGCTCGCGGACTTCGGCGCCGAGGTGATCAAGGTGGAGCGGCCGCGCACCGGCGACGAGATCCGGAACTGGCGGCTGTACTCGGGCAGCACGTCGATGCTGTTCCGGACGATCAACCGGAACAAGAAGTCGATCGTGCTCGACCTGCGTTCCGAGCAGGGCCGGAAGCTGGTGCTCGACCTGGCCGCCGAATGCGACATCGTGCTGGAGAACTTCCGGCCCGGCACTCTCGAGAAATGGGGCATCGGCCCCGAGCAGCTCAGCGCCGCCAACCCGGACCTGGTGATCACCCGGGTCTCGGCGTTCGGGCAGACCGGTCCGCTGGCGCAGCGTCCCGGGTTCGCAGCCGTCGCCGAGGCGGTCGGCGGCTTCCGTGAGCTCGTCGGCGACCCGGACCGGCCGCCGGTGCGGGTGGGGGTGTCGATCGGCGACTCGATCGCCGGACTGTACGCGGCGTTCGGTGCGGTCATGGCGCTCTACCAGCGCACAGCGCGAGCGGGCGAACCACTTCCGCTGTCGCAGCGCATCATCGACGTCGCCCTCAACGAGTCGATCCTGTCGATGATGGAGTCGCTGGTCCCCGACTACCTCGCGTACGGCGTGAAACGCGAGCGGGTCGGCGGCCGGATGGAGGGCATCGCCCCGTCGAATGCGTACCCGTGCGCCGACGGCACCAGCATCATCATCGCCGGCAACGGGGACGCGATCTTCCAGCGCTACATGCACACCATCGAGCGCCCCGACCTCGCCGCCGACCCGGACCTGCAGACCAACGCCGGACGCTGGGCGCGCCGCGACGAACTCGACGCTGCGATCGGGGCGTGGACGTCGCGTCACACTCGCGACGACGCCCTCGCGATCCTGGACGCCGCACAGGTGCCGTCCGGCCCCATCTACACGGCCGCCGACATCGTCGACGACGCCCAGTACAACGCCCGCAACATGATCCAGACGTTCAGTGTCGATACGGGGGCGGACACTCCTACTCCCGTGGGCTTCCCCGGCATCGTGCCGGTGATCGGCGGGGCGTCGCTGCCGATCGACCACGTCGGCCCCGATCTGGGCGAGCACACCCGACAGGTTCTCGCCGAGATACTCGGCCTGTCCGACACCGACATCGACCGCATCGTTGCCGAAACGGAGCAGCCGTGACGTATTCGATTGCACCCCAGCCGATCCTGCGGGACGTCACCCTGCGCGACGGACTGCAGTTGACGGGCAAGCTGCTGCCCACCGCACGCAAGGTCGAGATCGCCCGTGCCCTGCTGGGCCTCGGTGTCCCCGAGCTCGAGATCGGGTCGATGGCGCGGCCGGACCTGGTGCCGCCCATGGCGAACACACTCGAGCTGATCGCCGAGCTGACCGCCGACGAACTGGCCCGCTGCTGGGTGTGGGTGGCCACCCCGCGTCACGTGGAGAGGGCCGCGGCCGCCGGGGCCCGCAACTTCCAGTACTGCTTCTCGGCCTCGGAATCCCACAATCGGGCCAACATCGGCCGCAGCGTCGACGACAGCCTCGCGGCCATGCCGTCCGCGATCGAGCTCACCCGGGCCGTGGACGGACGTATCCAGCTGTGCATAGCGACCGCGTTCACGTGCCCGTTCGAGGGGGAGACCCCGGCCGATCGGGTGCTGGCGATCGCGAACGATCCACGCGCCGACGGCGCCGACGACATCGTCCTGGCCGACACCCTCGGGCAGGCAGTGCCCGCACAGGTCGCCGATCTGGTCGCGCGGGTGAAGGACGAGACCCCGCAGCGCCGCATCGTCTTCCACGGCCACGACACGTGGGGGCTCGGCGTCGCGAACACGCTCGCCGCGGTCGCCGCCGGCGCGGACGTCGTCGACGGATCGCTCGGCGGGCTCGGCGGCTGCCCGTTCGCGCCGGGAGCGTCCGGCAACACCGCCACCGAGGACATCGCGTTCGCGACCCGGCCGGACTGGCTGGATCCCGCCGCCCTGACCGCGCTCGTCGACATCGCGGCACCGATGCTCGACGAACTCGGCGAACCCAACCGCTCCCGGACGGCACAGGGAAACCGTTCGCAGGCACACGCTTTCGCCTGGGTTCGGCCCGCAACACCCTGACATCGACGCCGGCGGGCCGCTACTCACACGGTGGACCGATCGCGCCGAGGATGCACGGCCCGGCCGGATGCGCAGCGTCGTAGCAGGCGCACGTACCCGCTCAGCGGACGCGGCTCCCGATGCCGGTGCGGCACAACGGCATTCTCGGCCCGGTCCAGCGCGTCCTCGATCAGGGCGTCGTGCAGTGGGCGCCATATCAGCGGCCAGCCGATCCGGGCCGGTCCCCGGGCGTCGATCTCCAGGCGGTGCGTCAGTCGCGTCCGGCTCGCATCCACCGGTTCCACGACAAATCCGTGCGTTCCCACGAAGCCGCGGGGACGCCGGAACCGGAAGGTCACGCGTCTGCCCGGGACGTAGTCCTCGCACGAATAACGCACCGGACCGTGTCCTCCCACGGCACCGACGCCGAGCGGTCCGGTGAAACGCATCGCAGGCCATCGATGGCACGGCCAGAGTCGGTCGTCGTCACTCGCCAGCGTGTCGAGCAACTCCCCGACGACTCGGGCGTCGGCGGGAATCATTCGGTGGTGCACATTGCGGATCATGTCGACTCCTCGTTTTAGCGAGTGGTCTCTATATGTAGTGGACGATACTCTCCGAAACATGCCGAGAAAAGCCACCCACACCGCCGAGTCCCTTCTGGACGCGGCCGCCCGCATCGCGGCGACCGAGGGCGCGGCGGCGGTGTCCATGAGCGCGGTCGCCGCCGCCGCCCAGGCACCCAGCGGATCGGTGTACTACCGGTTCCCGGACCGGGCCGCACTCCTGTCGGCCCTGTGGCTCCGCACGGTCGATCGCTTCCACCACGGTTTCCTCGAGGCCCTGGCCGGCACCCCGGCCGATCGAGCCGCCGTGCAGGCGGCCCGTCACGTCGTCGAATGGTCTCGCGACAACCCGGTCGATGCCACGGTGCTCCTGGCCGGCCGGTCCGCATTCGGATACACGTACTGGAGCGACGACGCCCGCAGCGCCGAAGCAGCACGACAGCACCGTCTCTCGACAGAACTGGACGCCCTGAGCACACGGCTCGGATACCGGGGACGAGCCGACCGGGAACGACTGGTCCTTCTGCTCGTCGACCTGCCCTCCGCAGCACTCCGCCGACAGCTGTCCGGCACCGGCACGGTCTCCGACACCACCGTCGACGCCGTGGAGCTGATCGTGCGTCGAGCGCTCGCCTGACCGCCGCCCGCGCCGGAACCTAGTCCGACTCGGTCTGCGGCCCCTCCACCAGCTCACCGACCAGCCGGTCGACCTGCTGACGGTTCAGGTGCGCGCCCATCGTGGCGTACTGCTGGTACTCCTGCTCGTCGAGGGCGTCGTGGACGGCGGCCGCCTCGATCGGCCCGTCCACGACGTCGATCCAGGCGGGCACGAAACCGGCCTGCGCACCGAGGGTGTCGACCGCACCCATGAGGACCGCGCCGTCGGTGGGCCGGCCCGCCGACGCCAGGACCGCGGCCGTCGAATGCACCATCACGAGCCACGAGATGACGTCGTCGGCGTCCTCGAGGTCGGCGCGCAGCACCCGCATCGTGGCCAACGCGCCGTCCACGTCCCCCGTGTCGGCGGCCGCCTTCATCAACCCCCACGTCGACGACGTGACCGCCCAGCGGTTGCCGCTGCGCTCCCCCGCTGCGATCGCGGCGCGCAACTCCACCCGCGCCGCCTCCGCATCCCCGGACGCGCGTAACAGGAACCCGAGCACGGTGCGCGCCTCCGCCTCCACCCAGACCGCCTCGTGGTCGGCCGCCATCTGCACCGCGTGCCGGGCCAGGTCGATCGCCGGCCCCGACCGTCCCTGCACCGCCACGAAGTGTGCGCGCCACGCCTCGTCCCGGGCCACCTCCCCGGCCTCGTCGATCGACGACCACAACTGCACCGCCCGCCGGACCGCCTTCTCGGCCGCCGGAACGTCACCGATCAGATACGTCAACGACGCCAGCCCGTCGAACACACGGGCCATCGACCGCGGATCCGGCGGCCGCCAGTCCGCCGCCACCAAATCGAGCGCCGCCCGGACGAACTTCAGCCCCTCCCCCACGTTGCCGGTGCGGTACCAGTACCACGACAGCCGTCCCGCCAGCTCGAGCGCGTAGTGGGAGTCACCGACCGCGAACGCCGACTCGAAGGCGGCCCGATGCTCGGCCTGGTCGCTCGCGAGCATCGTGAACGCCTGCCCGACACGAGCACTGCGCAACGAATCCTCCACGCCCACAACCCGGCCCAGAACATAGTCGCGGTGCGCGGCCTGAACGGCGACCCATTCGGCGTCGTCGACCTGCGCCCGCGCGAACCGCCGGACCGTGGACAGCATCCGGTAACGGGGAGGAGCGGAACCGGGCACCACCCGCAGCAGCCCGCGCCGCACGAGGGACGTCAACACCACCGACACCCGTTCCGGCACGCCGATGACGCACACCGCGGTCGCGGCGGTCAGATCGAACGATCCTGCGAACACCGCGGTACGGCGCAGCAGCCGCGCCTCCTGCCGGGTCAGCCCGCGGTACACCCAGTCGACGACGTCCCAGGTCCGTCCGCGCGGCCCGACGGTCGCGGTGTCCCTGCCGTACAGGTACGTGAAATGCTTCGTCAGACCCGCCGCGATCGTCTTCTCGTTTCCCGAACGCAGTTGCGCTGCAGCAAGTTCGATTCCCAGAGGGTAGCCGCCCACTTCGTGGCAGATCACGGCGACCGCCTTCCGGTTCCGCGGCGACGACGTCCAGGACTCGTCCGCCCCGGCGGCGCGTTCCGCGAACAGGGCGGCAGCAGCGTCCTCCGGCAGCGGCTCGACCTCGAACACCGCCTCCCCGTCGACCCCGAGCGGGGCCGCACCGGTGACGACGACCCGCATGCCGGGGCACGCGGTGACGATCGCCCGTGCGACGTCCGCGGCATAGTCGGCGACGTGATCGCAGTTGTCGAGGACGAGGACGCATTCGCGTGACGCCAGGATCTCCGCGAGATGCGTCGCCGACCCGATCCCCGGCAGCCGCAGGAGCGTCGCGACGGTCGACGGGATCAGCGCGCCGTCGCTCACCTTCGTCAGATCGACCACCCACGGGCCGTCGGGCATCTCGATCCGGCGACACACCTCGACGGCCAGCCGGGTCTTGCCGACCCCCTCCGGTCCGACGAGCGTCACGAGCCGGTGCTCCTCGAACAACCCGAGAACCGACGAGATCGCCTGCTCGTCGTCGATCAACCGGGTGGTCGGCAACAGCAGATTGGAGCCACCGAGCGACGGTGCCGCAGACGGTTGCGCGGCCTCGAGGTACACGCTGTCCTTCGACGCGATCGCGGCCTCCAGACGGCGCAGCCCCGGCCCGATCTCGCAGCCGAGCCGGTCGTCGAACATGGCGCGGCACCGGCGGATCGCGGTCCGGGCCTGCGCCGTCTGACCCGACCGGTACAGGCCCAGCACCAGCAACTCCCACGCGCGCTCCTCGAGCGGATGGTCGGCCACCAGCGCCTCCGCCGACATGGCCGCAGCCGGCTCCCCCGCCTGGAACTGGGCCTGCGTCAACGCGAGCCGCGCCTCGAACCGGAGCTCGGTCAGCCTGTCCGCCTCCGCCTCGAGATACGCCGACTCCACGAACCGGGACGGGTCGATACCCGAGAACGCGGGGCCGCGCCACAGCCGCAGGCCCTCCCGGTAGGCGTCGGCCGCGGTGTCCGGGGCGTGCGCGTGCAGTGCGGTACCCCGCTGCACCTCGTCGACGAACCGGGTCGCGTCGACCGCGTCGCGCGGCACGTCGAGCCGGTACCGGGTTCCCTCACGGACCAGTACGCTCACGGCGCCGCCGTCACCGTCCGGATCCAGCCGGCCGGCCAACCGGGCCAGACTGCGCTCCAGGTCGTCGCAGCGGAGCTGGCCCCGCAACCGCTCGATGTCCACCGAATTCGGGTACGCCACCAGCAGCGCAGCCAGCACCGCACGCTGCTCCGCATCGAACACCAGAGGCCGCCCCCCGACCGATGCCGTGACAGGTCCCAGGACCGCGAACTCGATGTCGTCCGCCACCGCGCACCCCTTCCCGACTCGCCCTCGCTACCCGCCCGTGACGTCCACCATGTCGTGCCCCGCCACATCGGCAGCCAGGACCCGCACGTGATCGTCGATCGACCCCAACGTGTGCCCGATCGCCGTCAACCGCGACACGTAGTGCCCCACGGCGTATTCGGCGGTCATGCCGATCCCACCGTGCATCTGGATCGACTCCTGCCCGATCAGCCGGGCAGACCGGTCCACCGTCAGCTTCGCGCGCGACGCCGCCATCGGATCGGCGACACCGTCGGCGAGCGACATCGTCGCGTACAGGCTCATGCTCCGTGCCAGTTCGAGCGCCACGTACATGTCGGCCGCACGATGCGTCAGCGCCTGGAACGTCGACAGCGGCACCCCGAACTGCTTACGCGTGCGCAGATAGTCGACGGTGAGCCGCAACGCCTCCTCCATCGCCCCGACGGCCTCGGCGCACAACGCGGCCTGCGCGTACACGTGCGCGGAGCGGATCGTGGCGATGGCATCGTCCGGAACTCCGGCCGCAGTGTCACCGAGCGGCTCGGCCGTCGCTTCGACGAATTCGACCTGGGCGCCGCGCCGTTCGTCGTGGGTCGCATAGGTTCGGCGCGTCACCCCGACAGCGTCCCCGGCCACGAGGAA
The DNA here is from genome assembly GCF_030656875.1 of Prescottella sp. R16. Lineage (NCBI taxonomy): Bacteria > Bacillati > Actinomycetota > Actinomycetes > Mycobacteriales > Nocardiaceae > Rhodococcus > Prescottella sp. R16. Next base: position 1,466,610 of record NZ_CP130943.1, on the reverse strand, counting down.
CAGGCCGACACCACCGCCGGGCAGTGTCGCCGACACGACGAGGACGTCCGCGCAGCCGCCGTGCGGCACCGGATTCTTGATACCGGTCACCGACCACGAATCCCCTTGCCGGACAGCACGGGTAGCGACATCGACGGCGGGCCACCGGACGCCGGGCTCGGCGTGCGCGAACGCGAGCAGCAGTTCGCCGCCGACGACTGCGGGCAGCAGCTTGCCGCGCTGCGCCGCGCTGCCGGCGTCGGCGACGAGCCGTCCGGGCACGAGCACACAGTCGAGCAGCGGCTCCGGTGCCAGCCGCCGGCCCAGTTCCCCCATCACGATCCCGACCTCGATCGGACCGGCGTCGGAACCGCCGTCCTCGTCGGCGAATCCGAGCCCCAGCAGCCCGGTTTCGGCGAGCCGGCGCCACATGTCCTCACTCCAGCCGCGTGGCGTCGCCTTCACCGCCGCGAGCGAGGCCGCATCGTAGGTGCGGGCCAGCAGCTCCCGGGTGGTGTCCCGTAACAGTTTCTGTTCGTCGTCCAGCTCGAAGTCCATACCCCCGCCTCACAGACCCAGAATCGAGGACGCGATGATGCTGCGCTGTACCTCGCTCGACCCACTGTAGATGGACACCTTGCGATAGTTCAGATATGTGGGCGCGGCGCGTTGCGCCCAGAGTGGGCTCGCGACGTCGTCGCCGGCGTCGAACGGCAACGAGTCGGGTCCGGCCACGTCCACCATCAGTTCGGTGACCGCCTGCTGCAGTTGCGAGCCGCGCAACTTCAGCAGCGACGACGCCGGATCCGGTTTGCCGTGCGCCGACCCCGCCACGACCCGCAGCTGTGTCAACTCCAGTGCCAGCAGTTCGTTCTCGAGGTCGGCGACGCGGGCCGCGAACAGCGGGTCGTCGAGCAGCGTTCCCGCGCCCGTCCGAACCTGTGCCGCATGCGCTTTCGCACGGGCCAGCCGCACCTTCGACCGGCCCACCCCGGTGACGCCGGTGCGTTCGTTGCCGAGCAGGAACTTCGCGTAACTCCAGCCCGCGTTCTCCTCACCGACCAGGTTCTCCGCGGGCACCCGGACACTGTCGAAGAACACCTCGTTGACCTCGTGGCCGCCGTCGATCAACCGGATCGGGCGCACCGTCACCCCCGGCGACGCCAGATCGATCAGCAGGAACGAGATACCGGCCTGCTTCCTCGGTGCGTCCGGATTCGTGCGGACGAGGCAGAAGATCCAGTCGGCGTGCTGCGCGAGCGTCGTCCACGTCTTCTGCCCGTCGACGACATAGTGGTCGCCGTCGCGCACCGCCCGGGTCTGCAGCGACGCCAGATCCGATCCCGAGCCGGGCTCCGAAAAGCCCTGACACCACCAGATGTCGAGGTTCGCGGTGGCCGGCAGGAACCGGGCCTGCTGTTCCTCGGACCCGAACGCCGCGATCACCGGCCCCACCATGTCGACGTTGAACGCCAGCGGTTCGGGCACCGACGCGAGCTGCATCTCGTCCCGCCACAGGTGCCGCTGCACCGCCGACCAGTCCCGGCCGCCCCAGCGGGCCGGCCAGTGCGGGACGGCGAGCCCGGCCGTGTTCAGGATGCGCTGCGTGACGACGAGATCGTCGCGGTCCACGGGAGCCCCGGACGCCACCTTCTCTCGGATCTCGTCCGGGATCTCGGTGCGGAAGAAGGTCCGCATCTCGTCCCGGAACGCATGCTGCTCGGTAGTCAGAGCCAGATTCATCGACGACGTCCTCCACATGCGCTGGGATCGGCCGGGGCCTCGAAGCGAACGCTACTCCGTTCCTGCGCCGGGAGCTGCGGCTTTGCGTCGCCGCCTAGCGTGTCTCGAGCACCAGCAGGTACCCGCCGCCGCCGGCGTCGATGCGGGTGGCCAGGTCCAGGTCGGGTGCCAGCCGGGAGAGCCGGTCGAGCAGCCACTCCCCCGCGGCGACGGCGTCCGCCTCGCCGGGGCAGCGGGCGACCGCCACCCGGCCGCCCTTGCGGGTCAGCTGCTCGACGACCCCGACGATGGGCGCCGGGTCGACCACGAACAGGTGGTCCGGCCACGGCACGACCGGCTTGACGGCACCCTTCTTGGTGTTGCAGGCGCGGTGCGCGAGCCGCTCCTGCACGGCCTTGCCCTTGGTCTTCTTCGCGGTACCGATCGCGTCGACACTCGGTCCGCGCGGATCGTTCACCGACATGTCCGGGTCGACGGCCTCGTCGCACAGCCAGCAACGCCAGCCGTCACGGTCTCCGATGTCCTGCAGATTACTCACCCGAGGACGGTACCTTCGCGGCATTCACCGCGAAGGTACCGTCCGGTGTCACATGTCGGCGATCGCCTCGAGCGGCTTGGTCCGCGCCGCCCGCGCCGCCGGCCACAGGGCCGCGAGGACACCGACGACGCCGGAACCGATCAGCATCGCCACCACCTGGCCCCACGGGACGGCGATGTGGTCGAGGCCCTGATCGGCGAGGGTCCGCACGAATCCCCAGCCGAACACGACACCGAGCAGTACCCCGACGAGGGCACCGAACACCGCGATGAGCACCGACTCGAGGTAGATCGTGCGGCGCACCTGGGCGCGCTGCATGCCGACCGCCCGGAGCATGCCGATCTCCCGGCGGCGTTCGACGACCGACAGAGCGAGCGTGTTGACGATGCCGAGGATCGCGATGACCACGGCGAGTGCGAGCAACCCGTACAGCACCGCGAGCAACGAGTCGATCAGCTGCGCCTGCGCCCCCTTGAACTGTTCCCGGTCCTGGACCTGGACCACGACGAACGGGTCGGTCGCGGTCGCCAGGTCGGCGGCCATCGTCGCCTGATCGGCACCCGGTGCGGCCTTGATCATCACCGCCCATTCGGCGCGCTGGTTGACCGGCGTCACCTCCTGGTACACCTCGTTCGACACCACCCACGAGCCGAGCAACTGGTTGTCGGCGTAGATACCGGTCACCGTGGTGGTGACCTGCCCGCCGTCCCGGTCGGTCAGCGTGACCGGGGTGCCGAGCGTCCAGCCACGGTCGGCGGCCTCGGTCTGCGAGACGATCATGTCGGTGCCGGCGACCGTCTCCGAGCCTTCCTCCATCGTGTACGCGAGTACCCCGTCGAGGGATCCGCTCACCGCGGACCCGAACACGTCCTCGTCGTCGATCTTCACGGCGACACCGTGCAACGAGACCGCGTCCACGACGCCGTCCACACGGGCCGCCGCCCCCGCCGCACCCGCCGGGACACCGATGCCGGGTGGGCCGGTGAGCACGAAGTCCGCCTCGATGCCCTTGTCGACGAGCGCGTTGGTGCTCTCCTTCGCGGACGCACCGAACACACCGATCACCGACACCAGCATCAGGCCGAGGGTGAGCGCGAACGCCGTCGCGGCGGTGCGCTTGGGGTTGCGGACCGCATTGGTGCGGGCCAGCCGGCCCACCGGCCCGAACGGCCGGGCGAACACCGCGCCGAGCGCCCCGACGATCGGCCGGGACAGGGCGGGGGCCGCGAGCAGCACCGCGAGGACGAGGGCCAGCGCCCCGATCCCGACGAGCCCGGCCGCACCACCACCGGTGGACTGCGCGCCCGCGATCAGCGCGACCGCACCGAGGACCGCGGCGATCGCACCGATCAGGGTGCGCACCCGCAGTGTGTCACCGGCGGACGCGAACTCCTCGCGCATCGCGGCGACCGGCGGCACCTTCGCGGCCCGCCGCGCCGGCGCGTACGCACTGACGACGGTCACGAGAATGCCGAGGACCAGTGCCACCACGATCGTGCGCGGCGCCACCTGCAGCGGCCCCTCCGGCAGACCCAGATCGAACGCGTTGAGCAGGCCCCGCAGTCCGTACGCCAGCCCGACACCGGCCGCGAGGCCGAGCGCACTGCCGATCACACCGATGACGAGGGCCTCGAACACCACCGACCGGCCCACCTGACCGCGTCCGGCGCCGATCGCCCGCAGCAACGCGAGCTCCTTGAGTCGCTGCGCCACGATCATCGAGAACGTGTTGTAGATGATGAACGTGCCCACCAGCAGCGCGATCGCGCCGAACGCCAGCAGGAAGTAGTTGACGAAACTCAGGGCCTGCGCGATCTCGTCCTTGGTCTCCTCCCGGACCTGGTCGCCGGTCTGCACCTTGGTGTCGGGCAACGCGGCCGCCACCCGGTCCCGCAGCTCCTCCTGCGACACCCCGGTCCCGGCCACGTCGACGTAGGCGACGTGGTTGCCGTCGGTGAACAGCTGGCGGGCCTGCGCATCCGTGAACAGGGCCCCGACGAAACCGCCGGTGTCGGTGTCGGTGGAGTAGACGCCCGACAGGGTGACGTCGTTCCAGCCGGACATCGTCAGCACCCGTGTCCGGTCGCCCACCGCGAGACCCGCCCGGGTCGCGGCGGACTCGTTGAGTGCGATCTGCCCGGGCTGCTCGGGCGGCGTGCCCGCCACGAACGGCGTCTGCTCACCGAGCTGCTGCTCGGGCGGTAGATACGCCGATCCGAGGCTCGGGGCGCCGCCGTTCTGCATGGGCTTGCCGTCCGCGTTCAGGACGACGATCTGCCCGCTCACGGCCGGTGCGACGACACGGACGCCGTCGATCGCCGCGATCGTGTCGATGTCCGCGGTCGGAACACCGCTCGAGCCCTGCTCGACCGCGCTGACCCGGACGTCGACACCCTGCGCGGTGCCCTCGAAGATGCTGTCGAACGTCTTCTGCAGGGTGTCGGTGAACACGAACGAACCCGCGACGAACGCGGTGCCCAGCACCACCGACAGCACGGTCAGCAGGAGCCGCACCTTGTGGGCGGCGAGATTGCGCAGAGACACCTTGCGCATGGGGGATGTGGTCACGGCCATGGCGTCAGACCGTCTCGAGGTTCTTCATGCGGTCGAGCACCGACTCGGCGGTGGGATCGCGGAGCTCGTCGACGATCCGGCCGTCCGCGAGGAACACGACCCGGTCGGCGAAGCTCGCGGCCCGCGGATCGTGCGTGACGATCACGACGGTCTGGTCGAACTCGTCGACCGCGGCCCGCAGGATCGACAGCACCTCGCCCGAGGAATGCGAGTCCAGGTTGCCGGTCGGTTCGTCACCGAAGATGATCTCCGGCCGGCCCGCGAGCGCCCGCGCACACGCGACCCGCTGCTGCTGGCCACCCGAGAGCTCACCGGGGCGGTGGTCGATCCGGTCCCGCAGACCGAGCCGATCGATCACGGTGTCGAGCCACTGCTGATCGGCCTTGCGGCCCGCGATGTCGAGAGGCAGGGTGATGTTCTCGAGCGCAGTCAGCGTCGGCACCAGGTTGAACGCCTGGAACACGAACCCGATCCGGTCCCGGCGCAACTGCGTCATCTGCTTGTCCGACAGCGTCGTCAGGTCCGTGTCGCCGATCAGCACCGAACCCGAGGAGGCCGCGTCGAGGCCCGCGAGGCAGTGCATGAGCGTCGACTTACCGGAGCCGGACGGCCCCATGATCGCAGTGAACTCGCCGCGCGCGAACTCCGCAGACACCCCCGCCAGGGCGTGGACCCGGGTGTCGCCGGTGCCGTAGACCTTCGTCAGGTCGACCGCGCGTGCGGCCACCGTGGTTTCCGTGGACATCTCGGTTTCGGTTGACATGCCCACCATCCTGACGTGAACCGGTGACATGCCGCTATCGGGGACAACCCTGATCTTGTCCGGGAATCGTGGCCGGCGATGTCGCTCGTGGGCGAACTCCCGTGCCGATCGTGGCGAACGGCAGGTCAGTCGTGGGCGAACGCCCGTGCGATCTCCCGTTCCAGATCGAGATACGGGTCACCGGAGACGTCGACCGTGACGTGCGCGACAGTGCCGCCCCGGAACCGGAACGGCGCCACGTACCGGTCGGACACCGACCGCCCGGTGTCCCGGCCGACCCGGATCCCCTTCCCCACCCCGGAGAACATCGCCGGCTGGATCCGCACCCCGTCCCGCACCCCGACCTCGCGGTCGTCGACGTGCAACGTCACCCGGCCGACCGGGGTGAAGCCGTCGTCGGCGACCCCGTCCCGGTCGAACCGCACCCCGAGCACGTGTCGGCCCGCCGGGACCGGTTCGGTGGCGGTCACCTCCTGCTGCTCCTCGCCGAGGAAGTTGTAGACGTATCCGAGCCTCCGGTCCTGCACGAACAGGGTGTGCCCGCCGAGCCGTCCCCCGTGCGAGAACAGGACCCCCTCGGGCACGGCGCCGTCGTCCGCCGCATCGACGGTGACGTCGGCGAGCAGCGCGAACGACCGTCCGCGGATGTCGAGGGCGGCCCCGGGTCCGACCGGCGCGATGTCCGGATAGTAGGTGTTCGACGTGCGCTGCCCGGTCGGATAGGGCCGGTACCGCAGGAACGCCGACAGGATGTCCAGGTCGTTGAGCGGCAGCCCGTCGTACCGCTGTGCCTCCGCGAACCACAGGGCCTTCATCTCGTCGAGCAGGTCGGGCCGGGCCGCCGCGAGATCGTGGCACTGGCTGCGGTCCCTCTCGAGGTGGAACAACTCCCAGCGGTCGTCGTCGAAGTGCGACCAGTTCGACGGGGCCGCCGGGTGCACGGTGTTCGCGAACCAGCCGTCGTGCCAGATGCCGCGGGTGCCGAGCATCGAATAGAACTGGGTCCGCTTCCCGGTGGCCGCGTCCGGATCGAACAGTATCGATCGGAAGCTGGTGCCCTCGAGCGGACGCTGCGGTATCCCGCGCACCGACGCGGGCGGCGTGACCCCGAGCAGGTCGTACACCGTCGGCGTGACATCGCAGACGTTGACGTACCGGTCCCGGGTCTCCCCGCGCGCCGGGATCCCGTCCGGCCACGAGATCAGACACGGGTCCGCGATCCCGCCCTCGTGTGAGGCATACCGTTTGAACAGCTTGTACGGCGTGTTGAACGCCATCGCCCAACCGAGGCAGTAGTGGTTGTAGGTGTCCGGCCCGCCCAGGTCGTCGATCCGGTCGAGCCCGTCCTCGATCCGGTCCGGGTACCCGTTGAAGAACCGGTACTCGTTGACCGACCCGTTGGGCCCGCCCTCCCCGCTGGCACCGTTGTCGGACAGCACCACCACGATCGTGTTGTCCAGTTGCCCGGACTCCTCGAGATGGTCGAGGACCCGGCCGATCTGCGCGTCGGTGTAGCTCTGGAATCCGGCGAACACCTCCGCCATCCGGCAGAACAGGCGCTTCTCGTCGTCGCTCAGCGACTCCCACGGCCGCACCGTGTCCAGTTCCGGCCATGGTGTCCCGTCCGCACTCACCTCGTCGGCGTACGGATTCATCGGAGACAGTTCGGTGTCCGCGGGCACCAGTCCCAGACGCTTCTGGTTCTCCAGCACGATCTCGCGATACTTCTCGTACCCCATGTCGAACCGGCCCCGGTACCGGTCCGCCCACTCCCGCGAAACATGGTGCGGCGCATGACCACAGCCCGGGCACAGGTACAGGAACCACGGCTTGTCCGGTGCGATCACCTTCGAGTCCCGGACGAACTCGATCGACCGGTCCGCCAGATCCCGCGACAGGTGATAGCCGTCCTCCGGCGAATACGGCGGCTCCACCGGGTGGTTGTCGTACACCAGGTCCGGATACCACTGGTCGGCCTCGCCGCCGAGGAAACCGTAGAACCGCTCGAATCCGTGCCCGAGCGGCCAATGCCGTTTCGATGCGGCAAGATTCGCTTCCTCGAGCGGCGTCAGATGCCACTTGCCGACGGCGTACGTGTTCCAGCCCCGCTCTCCGAGTACGTCGGAGATCAACGCACAGTCCGCGGGCATCCTGCCGTTCGCATTGGCGAACCCGTCGGTGAACTCCACGATCGTCGCCATCCCGACGGTCGTCGGATTGCGACCCGACAGCAACGACGCCCGCGTCGGGGAACACAGTGCGGTGGTGTGGAACTGGCTCAGCAGGATGCCGCGGTCGGCGATCCGCCGCAGATTCGGCATCTCCACCAGACCGCCGTACATGTCCCACGTGCCGATACCGGTGTCGTCCCACACCAGATACAGGACATTCGGGGCGCCTTCGGGGGCAGTGGGTTCCGCGAACGGCGACCAGTCGGGCGTCGAATCCCGAATGTCCGTCGCTACCTTGCCGGTGAACCGATTGCTCGTGAATTCCTCACCCATGGCCGGGACCTCCCGATGCGGTGGACTTCCATCATCACACGCATCGGGAGCCCGGCAAGGTCACGTCGTGATCACAACCGACCGGTCACCCCCAGCGGGACTGGCCGCCGTCCAGCGGGATCGTCGCACCCGTCAGATAACCGGCATCGGGGCCGACGAGGAACGCGATGGCATTGCCGATGTCGGTCTCGCAGTCACCGATCCGACGCATCGGGATGCTCGCGACGAATGCGGCAGCCTCCTCCGGGCGGGCCTCCGTCCACCGCTGCAGGCCGGGCGACATCGCGTGCGGCGCGACGGCGAGGACCCGGATGTTGTCGACACCCCACTCGCAGGCCGCAGCCCGGGTGAGCGAGCGGAGCGCCTCCTTGACCGACGCGTAGCCGCCGTAGCCACTGGCATCCCAGCGCACCGCCACCGACGACACCATGTTGACGATCGCGCCGCCGCCACGCTCCTTCATCGACGGATAGCACGCCTGCATGGCCCGCAGCGCCGCGACCGGTCCGGCCGCGTACGCCCGCTCGAGGTAGTCGGGCTCGAGATCGTTGATCGGGCCCAGCGGGTTGAGGCTCGCATTGTTGACGAGGATGTCGACACCCCCGAACAGCGACACCGTCGTCTCGACGGCCCGCGTGATGTCGGCGGGGACGGAGACGTCCGCGACGATCGGCTCGGCGATGCCACCGGCCGCGGTGATCGCCTCGACCGTGTCGATCAGCTTCGACTCGGTGCGTCCGGTCACCGCGATCCGCGCGCCCTCCTTCGCGAGTGCGAACGCCGTGCCCTGGCCGACGCCCTGACCGGCGCCCGTGATGAGCGCGACCTTCCCGTCCAATTTGCCCATGTGTCTCTTCGTCTCCCGCAACAGTCCGTGTGCCCGTCCGTTTGTCGCTGCACACCCAACCAGGCGGCCCCCACGACCACAGCCCGTTTCCCGTTGATCGGGACCGTCCCCCGGCTAGGCTCGCCCGTATGCGGATCGGAGCACACGTCCGGCAGGACACCGACCCCGTCGGGGCCGGTGAACGGCTCGGCGCCGACCTCGTCCAGCTGTTCCTCACCGATCCACAGAAATGGGATCCGCCGCAGCCTCACCCGCAGGCCGACCGGATCCGGGAGAGCCCGCTCGACGTCGTCGTGCACTCCTCGTACGTGATCAACGTGGCGAGCCTGAACAACCGGCTGCGGATCCCGTCCCGGAAAGCGGTCGCGGACCAGGCGGCCGCGGCCGCCGACATCGGTGCGATCGGCCTCGTCGTCCACGGCGGCCACGTCCGCGACGGCGACGACCCGGCTGCCGGAATCGCGAACTGGCGCAAACTGTTCGAGCGGCAACAGGACGCGGGTGGGTTCGGGGTGCCGATCCTGGTGGAGAACACCGCCGGCGGCGACTTCGCGATGGCCCGCCGGCTGGACGCGATCGCCCGGTTGTGGGACGCGATCGGCGAGTTCGGTGCCGGCTTCTGCCTCGACACGTGCCATGCGTGGGCCGGCGGCGAGGACCTCGTCGGACTCGTCGACCGGATCCGCACGATCACGGGCCGCATCGACCTGGTCCACCTCAACAACTCTCGCGACCCGTTCGACTCGGCCCGTGACCGGCACGCCAACCTGACCTCCGGGACGATCGACCCCGGGATGCTGGTCGCGGTCGCTGCGGCCGCCGACGCGCCCGTCGTCCTGGAGACTCCCGCCGACGGCGTCGCCGAGGACCTCGCCTACCTGCGCGATGCACTGGGACACCGCTGAGCTGGGACACCACCCTTCCGGGTCTCCGGAATCACATTCCGAAACGGACACGGCGCCGCGTCGAAACCTGCCCGACACCCCTCCGGCGCCTAGCATCCGTGCCATGACGCACTACCGGTCCCGCCGCACGCTCGCCCTGTCCTCCGTCGCCGTCGCAGCCCTCGCACTCGCGGGCTGCACCAGCTCCGAAACCGAGCCGACCGCGTCGTCGACATCGATCACGTCGACGACGACGAACGAATCGACCACTCCGGCCTCGACTCCGCTGGCCGCGACCGAGGACGGCGCCCGCACCGACGCCCCCACCACGCAGGAGGGGCAACGTGGGGACGCGTCCGCCGATGCCGCCCTGACGATCACCGACATGCGCGTCGGCCACCACGACGGCTTCGACCGGGTGGTCTACGAACTCGACGGCACCGGCACCCCCGGCTGGCGCACCGAGATCGTCGGCACCGTCACCCAGCAGGGCAGCGGCAACCCGATCGCGGTGGCCGGGCAGGGCATCCTGCAGGTCCTGATCGACGGTTCGGCGATGCCGGTCACCACCGGTGTCGAGCCGTACGACGGCCCCAATCCGGTGGAGGTCCCGAACCCGGAGATCGTCACCGAGGTCCGCGACGCCGGCGTGTTCGAGGGCACCGCACAGACCGCGATCGGACTGACCACCCGGGACGTCTCGTACCGCGTCTACACGCTCGACGGGCCCACCCGTCTCGTCGTGGACATCGCCCGCTGACCACGCCCCCACCCGTCGTTTGACTTAAACCTCGCTCGAAGTTCTACCGTCGGTGTCGGACCCCCGTCCTATCGTGACGGGGCCGACGAGAGGGGCGAACGATGAGTATGGACGTCACCGCGTGGAACGCGATGTACAACGCGATGCACGCGGAACAGGACCGGAGGCCCTTCTCCAAGGCGACACTGCGCCGGATCGTCGCGTTCGCGCAGCCACACCGCCGGAACATCTCGTGGTACCTGCTGCTCAGCGTCGTCACCGCGGCTCTCGCGGTGGCGACGCCGGTCCTCGCCGGCCGGGTCGTCGACGCGATCGTCGCCGGTGACGCCGTCCGGGTGGTGGTGCTGCTGGCCGTCGCGATCGCCGTCATCGCCCTGCTCGAGGCCGCACTGGCCGTCCTGACCCGGTGGTTGTCGGCGAGCATCGGCGAAGACCTCATCCTCGACCTGCGGACCGCGGTGTTCGACCACGTCCAGCGCATGCCGGTCGCGTTCTTCACCCGCACCCGCACCGGCGCCCTGGTCAGCCGCCTCAACAACGACGTGATCGGCGCACAGCGCGCCTTCAGCGACACCCTGTCCGGGGTCGTCGGCAACGTCGTGACGCTCGCGATCACCCTGGTCGTGATGGTCGGCATCTCGTGGCAGATCACGCTGCTGTCGCTACTACTGCTGCCGGTGTTCGTGATCCCGGCCCGGCGGATGGGCACCCGGCTGGCCCGATTGAGCCGGGAAGCCGCCAACCACAACTCGGTGATGAGCACGCAGATGACGGAGCGGTTCTCGGCGCCCGGCGCGACGCTCGTCAAGCTGTTCGGCCGGCCGTCGCAGGAATCGGCGGAGTTCGCGGTACGCGCCCGGCGCGTACGCGACATCGGGGTCCGCACCGCGATGCTGCAGTCGGTGTTCGTCACCGCCCTCACGCTCGTGTCGGCCCTCGCCCTGGCCCTCGTCTACGGTCTCGGCGGCTACCTCGCACTGCGCGGGCAGCTCGAGGCCGGCGCCGTGGTGTCCCTCGCGCTGCTGCTCACCCGGCTGTACTCGCCGCTCACCGCCCTCGCGAGTGCCCGCATGGACGTCATGAGTGCACTGGTCAGCTTCGAGCGGGTCTTCGAGATCCTCGACCTCACCCCGCTCATCGCGCAGAAGCCGGACGCGATCGACGTCCCGGCCGGTCCCGCATCCGTCGAGTTCCGGTCCGTCGACTTCGCCTACCCGGCCCCCGACAAGGTGTCCCTCGCATCCCTCGAGGAGGTCGCCGGTATCGACACCCGCGGCGGCGACCCCGTCCTGCACGACATCTCGTTCCGTGTCGAACCGGGCCGCATGGTCGCGCTCGTCGGATCGTCCGGCGCCGGGAAGTCGACGGTCGCGCAACTGCTCCCCCGCCTGTACGACGTCGACGCCGGCGCCGTCCTCATCGGCGGTGTCGACGTGCGCGACCTGACCACCGATTCGATCCGCGCGACCGTCGGCCTGGTCACCCAGGACGGTCACCTGTTCCACGAATCGGTGCGCGCCAACCTGCTGCTGGCCCGCCCCGACGCCACCGAGACCGACCTGTGGGACGCACTGCGCCGCGCCAACCTGACCGACCTGATCCGGTCGCTGCCCGACGGCCTCGACACCGTCGTCGGCGAACGCGGCTACCGGCTCTCCGGTGGTGAACGCCAGCGCCTGACCATCGCGCGACTGCTGCTGGCGCAGCCGCGGGTCGTGATCCTCGACGAGGCCACCGCCCACCTGGATTCGACGTCCGAGGCCGCCGTGCAGGACGCCCTCGCCGAGGCCCTCACCGGCCGCACCGCCGTCGTGATCGCCCACCGGCTGTCCACGATCCGCGCCGCCGACGAGATCCTCGTCGTGGAGGCGGGCCGCATCGTCGAACGCGGCGACCACACCACGCTGTTGGCCGCGGGCGGGCGCTACGCCGAGCTGTACCGGACCCAGTTCGACACCGGTGCCGCACCCCGCCCGCTGCTCACCGAGGTGATCACCTGATCAGAAGTAGCGTCGGATGTTGTGGATGTCGAAGTCAGACAACGGAGTCAACCCGATCGGCACCCCGTCGCCGTACGCGTTGAACACCATTCCGTTGCCGGCGTAGATGCCGACGTGCCCGGCGATGTCGTACGTGTTCATCGTGACGACGTCGCCGGGCTGCAGCACCGACAGCGGGACGAGCAGGCCGCCGGGATACGCGGCCATCTCCTGGCTGGTGCGCGGCAGAGCGATGCCGACGGTCCGGAACGCCCACTGCACCAGACCCGAGCAGTCCCACACGTCGGGGCCGTTACCGCCCCACACGTACCGCTTCCCGATCTGGGTCTGGGCGGCCGCGAGGGCTGCCAGCCCGCGCGGACTCGGGATCGGCAGCGGAATCGCGATGTCGCCGCTGCCGGTGAACAGGCTCGCACTCCCGGTGCTGCCCGTGCTGCCGGAACTTCCGGCCGGTTGTGCCGCCGCCGGGGCCACCACCAGGACGGTGGAACCGGCGACGAGTGCTGCTGCGATCAATCCTCGACGAAACGTGTGCGCCACGTTCGAGCCTCTCTGTCGGACTACAGGGGATCCCCCGACCGCAAACCGTGAGGAACCCTACCGACCCGAAAACGGTTGTGTCGCAGAATCGAACGCACAGCCCACCGATAGTCCGGAAAGCCGGAAAAGGCGCCGACGGCCGGAACCGTCGACGCCTTCGGCGAGGTGGAGCGTCAGTCGCGCGGGCGACGCTTCCCGAACTTGTCGCCGCCCTTGCGGCCGTACTTGCCGCCGGCCCGATCGTCCCGGCCGCCGCGCGACGACGGCCGTCCCCCGGGCGCCCCGGTGTCGGGCTGCAGCTGGATCAGCACACCGGAGATCCGGGTGGCGCGCAGCGCCTCGACGGTCTCCCACGGCAGGTTCGCCGGCAGCTCCACGAGGCTGTGGTCGGGGCGGATGCTGATGTGCCCGAAGTCGCTGCGTCGCAGGCCACCCTCGTTGGCGATGGCACCGACGATCGCACCCGGCACCACCTTGTGGCGTTTGCCGACCGCGATCCGGTAGGTGGCGAACTCCTGGCCGTCGCGTCCGACGCGCGGGCCGCTCGGGCCGCCCTCGTCGAAGCGTCGGGCCGGACGCTCCCGCGGCTCGCGTTCGCGGCGCGGCGCGGGCGGCGGCTCGGGCGCCATCAGGAACGATTCGCCGTCCCGGGACTGCACGGCGAGGGCCGCGGCGATGTCCGCGAGCGGGACGTCGTGCTCACGCTCGTAGTCCTCGATGAACTTGCGGAACAGGGACAGGTGCTCGGATTCGAGGGCCGCGGTGATGCCGTCGTTGAACTTCGAGACGCGCTGCGCGTTGACGTCGTCGACCGACGGCAGCGGGATCTCGATGAGCGACTGGCGGGTGGTGCGCTCGATCGACTTGAGCAGGTGCCGTTCCCTCGGGGCGACGAACAGCAGCGCGTCACCGGTGCGGCCGGCGCGGCCCGTGCGGCCGATGCGGTGCACGTACGACTCGGTGTCGTGCGGGATGTCGTAGTTGACGACGTGCGAGATGCGCTCGACGTCCAGGCCGCGGGCGGCGACGTCGGTGGCGACGAGGATGTCGAGGGTGCCGGCCTTGAGCTGGCCGATCGTGCGCTCACGCTGGGCCTGCACGATGTCGCCGTTGATCGCGGCCGCCGAGAAACCGCGGGCCCGCAGACGTTCGGCGAGGTCCTCGGTGGCCTGCTTGGTGCGGACGAAGATGATCATCGCCTCGAAGGTCTCGACCTCGAGGAAGCGGGTGAGCGCGTCGAGCTTGCGCTGGTGCGCCACCTGCACCCACCGCTGGGTGATGTTCGACGCCGTCTGTGTCTTCGACTTGACGGTGATCTCGACCGGATCGTGCAGGTACTGCTTGGAGATCTTGCGGATCGCCGGCGGCATCGTCGCCGAGAACAGCGCGACCTGCTTGTACTCGGGGGTGTCCGCCAGGATGCGCTCGACGTCGTCCTGGAAACCCATCTTGAGCATCTCGTCGGCCTCGTCGAGGACGAGGTATTCGAGCTGCGACAGGTCGAGCGTGCCCTTCTCCAGGTGGTCGATGACGCGGCCGGGGGTACCGACGATGATCTGTGCGCCGCGCCGCAGCCCGGACAGCTGCACGCCGTATGCCTGACCGCCGTAGATCGGCAGCACGTGCAGACCCGGAATGTGGGCGGAGTACTTGCCGAACGCCTCGGCGACCTGCAGCGCCAGCTCACGCGTCGGCGCCAGGACCAGGGCCTGCGGCACCCGCTTCTCGACGTCGAGCCGGGTGAGGATCGGGATCGCGAACGCGGCCGTCTTACCGGTACCGGTCTGCGCGAGACCGACGACGTCGCTACCGGCGAGCAGCGGCGGAATCGTCGCCGCCTGGATCGGCGAGGGCGACTCGTATCCGACGTCGGAAAGCGCCTTCAGCACGCGCTCGTCGATGTCGAGTTCGGCGAAGGTGGGGGGATGGTTGTCGGACTGCGGGTCGCGCTCGGTGTCACTCATTTGACCAGTGAGTTTAATCGATGCGTGCTATGGGGATCGCCGGACCGCCTCCCACGGTCCACGAACGGGACATCTGGTACCGCTTTCGTCGACGGAGCGCTCCCCGGGTTCCCGTTCGACACCCGGACTCCGTGAATACACACGGAATGCACAATGTGGTGATCCCCAGTCACGTCCGGAAGGAACCACGCAGTGTCCGACGACGCGTTCGCCGCCACCCCCATCCCCACCCACTGGTACAACATCGTGGCGGACCTGCCGGTCGCGCCGCCGCCGCACCTGCATCCGGGCACCAAGGAGCCGGTGCAGGCCGCCGACCTGGAGGCACTGTTCCCGAGCGCCCTCATCGCGCAGGAGGTCGCCACCGACCGCTACATCGAGATCCCCGAACCGATCCGTGAGGCGTACCGGACGTGGCGGCCCGCGCCGCTGATCCGGGCGCGGGAGTTCGAGAAGGCGCTCGGCACCCCGGCCCGCATCTACGTCAAGTACGAGGGTGTGAGCCCGGTCGGCAGCCACAAGACCAACACCGCGGTCGCGCAGGCGTACTACAACGCGCAGGACGGCGTGAAGAAGATCACGACCGAGACCGGCGCCGGTCAGTGGGGCAGCGCGCTGTCGTTCGCGTGCGCCAAGTTCGGTATCGACCTCGAGGTGTGGCAGGTGCGGGCGTCGTACCGGTCCAAGCCGTACCGCCGGCACCTGATGGAGACGTACGGCGGCACCGTGCACCCGAGCCCGTCCGAGCTCACCGAGTCGGGCCGCAAGATGCTCGCCGACTTCCCCGACACCCCCGGCTCGCTGGGCATGGCCGTCACCGAGGCCGTCGAGGTCGCCGCGAACGACCCCGACGCCCGCTACGCGCTCGGCAGCGTCCTCAACCACGTCGTGCTCCACCAGACGGTCATCGGACTCGAGGCCGTCGAACAGCTGCGGAATGCGGGCGAGGAGAACGCGGACGTCGTGTTCGGCTGCGCCGGTGGCGGTTCCAACCTGGCCGGTCTGGCGTTCCCGTTCATCCGTGAGGTGCTCGAGGGCAAGGCGCAGACCCGGATCATCGCCGCCGAGCCGGCCGCGTGCCCGTCGATCACCAAGGGCGAGTACCGCTACGACCACGGCGACGTCGCCGGCCTGACGCCGCTGCTGAAGATGCACACGCTCGGCCAGGACTTCGTGCCGGACCCGATCCACGCCGGCGGCCTGCGCTACCACGGCATGGCGCCGCTGCTCAGCCACACCGTCGAACTCGGTTACGTCACCGGTCAGGCCGTCGACCAGCGCGATTCGTTCGACGCGGGTGTGCTGTTCGCCCGCACGCAGGGCATCGTCCCGGCACCGGAGTCGGCGCACGCGATCGCCGCGGCCGCCGAGTACGCGCGCGGCCTCACCGAACCCGAGGTCCTGGTGATCGGCCTGTCCGGGCACGGCATGCTCGATCTGCCCGCGTACCAGTCGCACATCGACGGCGACCTGGTCTCGACGGCATAGGTCTCGATCGCACAGCCGATCCCTCCTGCGGGCCGCGACGCCGTGATGCGTCGCGGCCCGCGGCGTATCGTCGGTGGAGGAAGTCGGCCCCTGCCGAACGATCCTTTCGGAGTACCCGCATGCACTATGCGTCGCGCGCGGAAGCCGGTCGCGCCCTGGCGAATTCACTGACCCATCTGAACGACTCGAACACCGTCGTCCTCGGGCTGCCGCGCGGTGGCGTCCCCGTCGCGTACGAGGTCGCCCGCGCCCTGGACGCGCCCCTCGACATCGTCCCGGTCCGCAAACTCGGTCTTCCGACGCAGCCCGAACTGGCGATGGGTGCGATCGGCGAGGACGACGCCGAGGTACTCAACGACGACGTGGTGGGCCGCGGCCGGGTGACCCGGCAGGTGATCGATGCGGTCCGGGTCCGGGAACGCGCCGAACTACGGCGACGGGCGGCGATCCTGCGGGGCGGGCACCCGCGCATCCCGGTGTCCGGGCGGACCGTGGTCCTCGTCGACGACGGTATGGCGACCGGCGCGACGGCCGCCGTCGCGTGCCGGGTGGTGCGGGCGGCGGGCGCAGCCCGGGTGGTGGTCGCGGTCCCGGTGGCGCCACCCGAGGCGGTGGCCCGGCTCCGGGTGGTCGCCGACGACGTGATCTGCCCGTACGTACCGGTCGACCTGGGTTCGGTCGGCGCCGCGTTCACCGACTTCCATCAGCTCGACGACCGCGAGGTCACCGCACTGCTCGACCGGTACCGCACCCGCGACAGGTGACGGGCGCAACACTTCGTGCGGCGGGACCGATACACGCCTCGGAAGCTCCGCACATTCCAGGGAGGACCCGTGACCGTCTCGGAACAGCTCGTCCGATCCGTCGTAGACGCGTGCCGGGCACGCCTCGGCGATCCGTCCGGATGGCTGGCGCCCGATATGTACCGACGCAGCCTCGCGCTGTGCATCATCGAATCCGTGCAGGCCGCCGGCACCCGGCTGGCCGACGCGGGTACGGTGGTGGACCGCTATCTCGCGTACCGACGCGCCCGCGACACCGAGCCGGTGACCGACGGCGCCCGCACACTGCTGCGCACGTTCGAGGAGGCGGGCAGCGCCGATCAGTGGGCCGGCAAGGTCGGCAACTACCGGCGTCGCTACACCGCATCGGCGCCGCCGCTGCGGGCCGGCGAGATCCAGCGCACCGCCGAACGCCTCCACGACCTGCACATCGACTCGGTGCCCGACCTCGTGGCGGCGACGTCCGGGAACTCCCGCACCGATACCGTCCGGGCGGCGTGGAAGGAATCGAGCGGAACCTGCGACGCCACCCCGTGGCAACATCTGCTGTTGCTCGCCGGTGTTCCGGACGCCGCCGATCCCGCGACGACCGCGGTGACCCGGTTCGTCCGGACCGCAGCCGGGGGCGACCCGTCGGCGTCCGAGTCCGCCGACGCACTCGCCGCCGCGGCCGGACGACTGGACGTCTCCCCCGCCGCACTCGAGCATGCCGTCCGGCGCTGGCACTGCACGCGCGAGGACCACGTCGTGTCCGTCGCGTGAACGGCCGACGCCCCTACCAGCAGAAAATTAGCATCACTCACAGTTACAGGTATTTCCGCAGGTAGACGCGCGAACGGGCCGAATCAGGCGATCGACTTGGTGCGAAGCCCCCTCGAATGTGATGCAATGCACATCCGGAAGGTCACCAAACGGAGGGGTCACAGTGCGCGAGTATTCGGTTCCACAGTCGTTCACCATTCCGGAGGACGCGTCCATGGCGGACACCGTGTTCCGGTACGCAGCGGAGTGCCCGAACCTCGTGCCGTTCAAGAAACTCGACGGGGGCCGCTGGGTCGACGTCACCGCCGCACAGTTCGCCGCGGAGGTCGCGGCCACCGCCAAGGGGCTCATGGCGTCCGGCGTCGAACTCGGCGACCGCGTCGCGATCCTGTCCGCCACCCGCTACGAATGGGTCGTCCTCGACTACGCGATCTGGACCGCCGGCGGCTGCACCGTCGCGATCTACGAGACGTCGTCGGCCGACCAGGCGCAGTGGATTCTCGAGGATTCGGCGACGTCACTGCTCGTCGTCGAGAACTCGGCCCACGCCGAACGCGTCAAGGACGTCGCCGAGGCCGCACCCGCGCTGCGCGAGGTCCTGCAGATCGACACGGGCGCCCTCGCCGAACTCGCCACCCGCGGCGCCGGCATCGACGACGACGCCCTGCACGAGCGCCGTCGGCAGGTGCACGCCTCGTCGCCGGCCACCCTGATCTACACGTCCGGCACCACCGGCCGCCCCAAGGGAGTGCAACTCACCCACTCCAACTTCTACGCCGAGTCGGCCGCGGTGCAGATCGCGCTCGGCGACGCGATGGAGGAGGGCAAGCGCACCCTGATGTTCCTGCCGCTCGCGCACGTGTTCGCCCGCGCCATCTCGTTCGGCGCGTTCGACGCCAAGGTCACCGTCGCGCACACCGCCGACCTGACGACGCTGCTCGACCAGTTCGCGGTGTTCAAACCGAACTTCATCCTGTCGGTGCCGCGCGTGTTCGAGAAGGTGTACAACTCGGCCAAGCAGAAGGCCGAGGACGGCGGCAAGGGCAAGATCTTCTCCGCGGCCGCCGACACCGCGATCGCGTGGAGCGAGGCCCAGGACACCGGTGGCGCCGGACTCGGGCTGCGACTCAAGCACGCCCTGTTCGACAAGCTCGTCTACGCCAAGCTGCGCGCCGCGCTCGGCGGCGAGTGCACCCGCGCCGTCTCCGGTGGTGCCGCGCTCGGCGCCCGCCTGGGCCACTTCTTCCGCGGCGTCGGCGTCCCCGTGTACGAGGGCTACGGGCTCACCGAGACCAGTGCCGCGATCACCGTCAACACCACCGGCAACCAGAAGGTCGGCACCGTCGGCAAACCCATCAACGGGCACGCCGCGAAGATCGCCGAGGACGGTGAGCTTCTCGTACGCGGGCCGGTCGTGTTCGACGGGTACTGGAAGAACGAGCAGGCCACCGCGGACGCCATTCGGGACGGCTGGTTCCACACCGGCGATCTCGGTTCGATCGACACCGAAGGCTACGTTTCCATCACCGGCCGCAAGAAGGAGATCATCGTGACCGCGGGCGGCAAGAACGTCGCCCCGGCGACGCTCGAGGACGCGCTCCGCGCGCACCCGCTGATCAGCCAGTGCCTCGTCGTGGGCGACGCGAAACCGTTCATCGGCGCCCTCATCACCCTCGATCCCGAGGCCCTGCCCGGCTGGTTGGAGCGGAACAGCCTGCCGGCCGACACCCCGATCGCCGATCTCGTGACGCATCCCGACCTCGTCTCCGAGATCGACGCCGCGGTCTCCGAGGGCAACAAGAAGGTGTCCCAACCCGAGCAGATCAAGAAGTACCGGATCCTCGACGTCGACTTCACCGTCGAGACCGGTGAGCTCACCCCGACACTCAAGCTCAAGCGCAACATCATCCACACCCAGCATGCGGAAGCGATCGAACGGATCTACACCTAGTAGGACTTTGTTAGGTCTGTCACGGTTTGGGTGTGGGGTCTCGAGTTTCGGCGTGATCTTCGAGACGATGATCGGGTGGATGCCGCAGCCCTGCACGAGGTCGATGAACGTCTTGATTCCTTTGTCGGTGAGGTGTTCTCGTCGTTGTTGCGTAAGGACCGGCTGGCGACGGCGGGGGTGTACACGCGGGGACTGATGCTCAGTGGTGAGCGCAAGTCGATGCAGCCGATGGCGGCCCGACTCGGTGTCGATCATCAACGGTTACAGCAGTTCGTGACCACCTCCCCGTGGAAGGTCGAGCCAGTGCGGATGGTGCTCTCACGCAAGGCGTGCGAGCTCATCGCACCCGATGCGTGGGTGGTCGACGACACGGGTTTCGGTAAGGACGGCGATTCCTCTCCCTGCGTGGCCCGGCAGTACTCGGGCACGCTGGGCAAGGTCGGCAACTGCCAGGTCGCGGTCAGCGTGCACGTCGCGTCCGATACCGCGTCGTGCCCGTTGAACTGGCGACTGTTCGTGCCGCAGAGCTGGGACGAGACCTGCGCCGATAATCCAGACGCTGCGAGCGTGGTCGCGGCACGCCGGAAGAAGTCGGCGATACCCGACGGGGAGCGACACCGGCCGAAATGGGAGATGGCGGTGGAGATGATCGACGAACTGATCGCCTGGGGTCGCCCCCGGCCTGATGTCGTGGTCGCGGACGCCGGCTACGGCGAGGGCGCACAGTTCCGTGCCGCACTCTCCGACCGCGGCATCCCCTGCATGGTGGCCGTCAAATCGGCGACCGGCGTCTACCCGGCCGACGCCCGACCCGAGACCCCTCCCCGGATCGGCCCCGGCCGCCCGTTCACCGCCCGCTACCGGGTGCCGAAGTCCAGCTGCAAGGACATGGTGATCGACGCCGGACTGGATGCGGCACAGGAAGTGTCGTGGCGGCGCGGCACCAAGACCACACCCGGTAATCCTGATGCCGTCATGCGCTCCCGGTTCGTCGCCGCGCGTGCCCGACCCGCCGGCCACCGAGTGCCTCGCGCCACCGACGGATCGGTCGAGCAGGTGTGGCTACTGGCCGAATGGCCCATCGGCGCAACAGAACCCACCGACTACTGGCTGTCCACCCTGCCCGCCGACACCCCGATCTACGAACTCGTCCGCCTCGCGAAACTACGCTGGCGCATCGAACACGACTACCGCGAACTGAAAGTCGCCCTGGGCCTCGACCACTTCGAAGGCCGCTCCTGGCTCGGCTGGCACCACCACGCCACCCTCGTCACCGCCGCCCACCTGTTCCTGACCACCCTGCGGCTGGCCGACCCAAAAGCCGGTGGGCAGGGCTGACCCTCTACGGCATCGTCCGCGACATCCAACGCTCACTCGCCATCTGGATCGGCACCTGCCCACTGTGTCACCACAGATTCCCAACCTAACAAAGTCCTACTAGGGCATGTCTGACAATCGGCGAGCCCAGGCAATGACGGCGTGAAGAACCGCCGCTGCGAGGTAGACGATGGCGAGTTTGTCGAAGCGAGTGGCCAGACCGCGCCACTGCTCGAGGTGGCAGAACCGGCGTTGGGACTGCTGCACGATCGGGTGACAGCTCAGAACTCCGGCAAAGTCGTGTAATTACATGTCAGATGGTGTGAAGTAGCTCGACCGGCCGGTGTGGGTTGCGGCTGTGGTGTCGTAGCGCGGCGACGATGCCGGCGTGGCCGACCAACCGCAGGCCCACGATCCCGCGTTTCTCGAGTGCTTTCGCCGGTGCGTCTGCGGGCCCATTCTGCGATCGCGGTGAGCGACCGCGCGCCGCGCACACCGCGGCGAGCACGATCGACAGGATCACCGTCAACCCGTGCCGGATCCTGTACCGCGATCGTGGGTCAGGAACCCGATCGAGCACCTCGAGGACGAGGTGTCCGGTACCGGAACGCGCATGGGGAGAAGACAAGGCAGCGGGCACGACTCATCCCTGGTGGTGGGGATTGCGTAGGAACTTGAACCATCACCGAGACAGTCGTGCCCGCCCCAATTCACGTGCTCCGTCGAGCCTCTTCCTCCCTGAAACCGCAACTCAGTGGGCCTCACTCACGACTGCGCCAGGTCCTTGCCTTCAGAGAAGCGAAAGATCGAGGCTAGTAGGATTCGGGCCAGCCAAGTTGCTGCTTCACAGAGGACTCATCAAAAACCTTGCTCAGATGGACGATCTTGGCGTCAGAGTTGAACTTGATCGAGTAGACAAAGGGAATCTGCGCTACTTTCCCTGTCGGCGGCACCGGACCACCTTCGCCCGTGTGCTGCGCATGCGACACGCCATGCAGCAGCGCAATGTCGTTCTCTGCGTCGTAGGCAGAAGCTGCCAATTCGTAAGTTGAGCCGAGAAATGTCGTTTTGAAGGATACTGCGACAGCATCGCAATATGACTTCACGGTCTTCATTCCAGCGGATCCGGGCGCGAAAGTTTGAAAAGAAGCACCATCCGCAACGTAGCTTCGGCACCCTTCCCACCCGGATGCAGATTCGCATGCCTCGAAGAATTTCCGCGCATTCTCGAGCTTGTTCATTCGATTCCTTTCCTCACTTTGTTGGTCGACGAAATGCAACGAATAGTGAGAGAGGTTACTGCGCCACGGTCGCCCAGTCAACCATGTGTCCTATTGGCCACTAAGTGTCCTCGACTCTGAACGTGAGGCGGAGACCGCCGCGAGTGCGATCACGGTCGCGACGCCGGGCGTGAATGCCGGGTACACCCCGACCTGCCATCCGAGCCGGACGACCTTGCAGCCGTCCACGCTTGCGGTTCAGTCAGCGCATAGAGCGCGTGGCGGGGCGAGGTAAGTACCTGTCGATTGCCTCGTGGGACATCCACGTGCGCTATGCATTCGCAATGAGGTTGCGGAGCCTGGCCGTATCGGAATCGCTGAGGGGAAGTAGCGGCCTGCGTGGGAGGCCGGCATCAATTCCGATGCCCTGCAGGCCGGACTTGAATGCGGTGAGGAGCCTCCGCTGACGATCATGTCGAGGAAGGGACGGAGGCGACGGAAGAGGGTGCCCGTTCGACCGACATCTCCTGTAGCGACCGTGCAGTAGAAGTCGGCATCTCGTGCGGGATCGAACATGGCGCAGCTGTGCACCAGCCTGCCGCCGCACCACCGCGACCGCGCGGTCGAGCGAACTCACGTTCGAGCGAGCCACGAGCGCCCGGCAGTGGCAACAAGAGCCTTCCCTGCCGGGCGGTGGCCCTACTGCTGCCAGAGAGTGCGGTAGGCGGTCGCTTCGAACTCGAAGTAGCCCCCGAGCGATGCAGGGTCCGCAAAGGGCAAAACCTGCGCGGCCCACATACCCGCGATGCCGTTCTGACGGTCGATCCAGTAGTAGAGGTTCGCGAGCCCAGCCCAGGCGAGCGAGCCCGCCGACCGCCCGGTCGGAGCCGGCTCATCGTTGACCATGAACGTGTACGCCCAGGATTTGCGCTGCCCTGGGAAGAACTCGGCGTCGTTCGACAGTTCCGGTTCGACGCCGGGCAACATCGTTACCCGCTGATCACGCAGACCGCTCACAACCGCCCGCTCCACAGTTTCGGGCGCAAGAACACGGCCGTGTTCGCCCATACCGTCGTTCAGCCACATGCGGAGGAACCTGGTGTAGTCACCCACAGTCGAGTACAAACCGTGACCGCCCATGTGCACTTCGGGATCCTGCGGCAACACCAGGTCGAGTGGCTCGAGCACACCGTCCGGCCGCCGCTGATGGATCGTCGCCCGACGCCGCTCCATCGCCTCGTCGAGAGTGAACGCCGTGTCCGACATCCCCAACGGGGCGAAGATACGCTCGGACATCACCTCCCCCAGACGCTCACCCCGCACAGCCTCGACGACCAGCCCCGCCCAGTCGATGCTCGAACCGTACTGCCAGCGGTCACCCGGATCGAACAGCAACGGCGTCGTCAGCGCGGACTTGGCGCCGGTGATGACGCTCGGCTGGCCGTGCTCGACCGTCAACCGATGATAGGTCTCGTCGAAGAACGAGTATCCGAACCCGGCGGTGTGCAACAGCAGCATACGTGTCGTGATCGCACGTCTGGGCGCCCGCAATATCGGCACCCCGTTCGCATCGAACCCGTCGATCACTTCGAGCTTCCCGATCTCCGGCAAGTAGTTCGACGCCGGGGCGTCGAGATCGAGGAGACCTTCCTCCACACACTGCAGCACAGCGGTGCCGGTGATCGCCTTCGTCGTCGAGAACATGGCGAAGACGGTGTCGGGTGTCATCGGCTGCACGTCACGTACCGACCGAACTCCGGCCGACCCCTCGTACACGGTCCCGTTCCGGTCGGTCAGCATCGCGACCACACCGGGAACCTGCCCGGCTCCGGCCCCGATCACGGCATCGAGAACGCAGTTCAGGTTCGAATCACGTTGTTCCACAATATCTCTCCCACCAATCGATGATCTCGTACAGGAGGGCAAACTATGGAGATTTCCGCGGCGACCATGTCCTCAATCGGCAATCACCGTCTCGAATCGGCAGATATCGATGATCGGCGTCACCCTCGCGCACGACGCAGGGTGTCGGACGGGTTCTCACCGAACCGTTGCCGGTAAGCCGCGGCGAAGACACCCATGTTGACGTATCCCCATGCACCTGCGGCGGCGGCGACGGTAGTCTCCGCCGGGGACGACAGCTCTCGCCGCACCCCTTCCAGTCGATGCTCGCGGAGACAGTCCCGTGGAGTGGTCCCGAGATACTCACGGAATGCTCCGGACAACGCCCGGACGCTGACACCGACCTCCTGGGCCACTTCGGCCACCGTCGGAAGGTCACGTGCGTTGTCCTCGATGTAGCGGACCGCTCGCCGAACGTAACCTGGCGCCGGCACCGCCGTGGCCGACGCCAGGTCGACGCCCGCACTCGCCGCCCATTCCTCGAGCAACTGCGCAGCGATGAGTTCCTGCAGATTCACCCCGATGCGGCCGTGCGCGACCACGTCGCGATCCGTCGCCAAGGTACGCGAAACATAATCCAACAACGCCAGCCACGGACTGTTCGGACCACCGACGACACACTTGTGCCGCCACAGTCGGTCGTCGGGAGCCCGACCCCACCAGCGCAACGCCAAATCGGCCAACAGCCGGTGCGGGACGGTGAGATTGAGCTGGAGGTGGTCTGCGTCGGCGGCAAACCTGTAGTCGACCCGACTGCAGTCGACGACGAACGTCTGTCCAGTCGTCAGGTCGACACTGGATTTCGAGTTCGTCTCGTGCCGCGTCCGTCCAGTCAAGGTGGTGAGCACGAGAATGTTTCCGGCCTCGGGCGCGAACTTGCCGAGCTCGACCGGAATCCCGTAGCTGAACCGGGTGAGCGTCATCTCGCCGATCTCCACCGAGAACATGTCGGACGCAGGTACGAGCGCGCGGCCCACCGGCCGGACCTCGTACGGCATGTACACCGCATCCGACCACTGCTTGATCGCATCCCAGTCGGTGACGGGCCCGACACCACGCTCGCGGCGGGTCCGGGGATCGAAGATCGACGGCACATCGAGAGTATAGGCAGCACCGAACACGTACTTTTCATACTTATAAGTAGTCTAAGTAGTCAAAGAGCCCGACATTGTACCGCGGCCGTACACCACGTCGCTGACGGACACGAAGACAATCGACCACACCGACAGCGAAGAATCGGCCCCGGCCGTCCCGCCGCCGCTCGCTACCGGGTGCCGAAGTCCAGCTGCAAGGACATGGTGATCGCCGCCGGATCGGATGCGACATCCAACGCGCACTCACCATCTGGATCGGCACCTGCCCGCTGTGTCACCACAGGTTTCCAACCCAACAAAGTCCTGCTGGACACCGCCCCGCACGGCTACAGCGCCGCAGCACCCCACATCGTCTCCGCGATCGCCTCGTCGCCGATCGTCTCGAGCCGGGACAGGGGGCGGCGGCGCCACACTGCCAGCAGCAGGTCCTGAGCGCGGCCGCGCAGCGCGACGTCGCCCTTCCGATGCTCCCGAGTGACCACGACATCGGCCTGGGTGAACGTCAGATGCCACTCCGCGTGCCCGGTGTCGGTGCCGTGCAGGTGGATGCTGCGCCCGTCCAGGCTCGGGAACCGCCCGGCCCGCGCCAACCTCGGCAGGAAGACGTGCGCCCACTCGTCGACGCCGTCGACCGCGATCGCCGGATCCAGCGCGGGAACGCTGGGCCCGCCGAGCGCCCGCATCGTGTCGGCGACGTCGATACGGTGGACCGCCACCTCGTGGACCTGCCGGCGCAGCCACCAGGAGACGGTGCCGGTACCGGACAGTGTCCGAACCGGCTGCGTGAGATCACGACTCGTGAACGCGTCGACGATCTCGTCGAGCGCGTCCCGGTACGCGTCGAGACAGGCCGGGCCGTGCGGGACCGGATCCGCGTCGGGGATCTGCGACAGTCGCGTGTCCGGCGACGACACCAGCACCGCGCGCACCCACCGGTGCACCTCGGCAGTGTGGCGTACGACGTCCTCGACGGTCCACCCCGGCACCGCCGGCACCGGCTCGGCCAGGGCCAGCGCGGGTGTCGCGGCGAGCATCTCGCCCTGCTCCCGCAGCGCGTCGAGCAGGATCGCGGGGGCGAGGTCGGAGCCGGGATGCGGTGCGGCGGAACTCATCCGCTCACAGTACTGGCCGACACGAACGCGGCGACATCGCCCGTCACGGTGCGGTGGATCTTCTCGTGCAGGAGGTCGTGGCCGGTGTCGGCGTACTCGCGCAGGGTCACCCCGGGCAGTCCCGACACCCATGCCCGCACACCGTCGACCGGTGCGAGCCGGTCGTCGACACCGTGGATCGCGAGCACCGGAAACCCGGCACGGGTGAAGTCCGACGTATCCGGCGTCTGTACAACGGATTTCGGGGTTCCACACAGGACAGCACCGCGGAACGGGTCGAGGGTGCGGCGCAGCAGCGTCACCGACACCGCCGCCCCGAGCGAATGCCCCATGAGGACCAACGGGAGCCCCGGCCGGTCGGCGACCGCGATCCCGGTGAGACGGGTGGCGTCGTCGGCGAGGCCGGCGAGCGGCCCAGGGGTGCCGGGGGTGCCCTCCGACAGCCCGTGCCCGGCCTGGTCGAGGCCCCACATCTCGATGCCGTGGGCGGCCAGTCCGGCCGCGAACCGGTGGTAGTGGCCGGTGTGCTGGCCCATGCCGTGCAGGAACACGACCCCGGCCCGGGGCGCGTCGACGGTCCAGCGGCGGTAGTGGATCTGTCCGGTGGCCCCGGCGAAGAACGGCATGACGGCCATTCTGCCGGTCCGTCTCGGCGGTCGGCGCCACCGGTCAGCCGAAACAGTGCCCCTCACCGCGGTACGTGGGCGCGGCGACGGCGCTGCCGTCGGTGTCCACGACGTGCACGGTGGTGAAGCGTTCGCACATCTCCCCGGCCTTGGCATGCCGGAACCACACCCGGTCCCCCACTGCCAGTTCGGCCGCGGCAGCGCCGGTCACCGGGGTCTGGACCTCGCCCGCGCCCTCGTTGCGGAGCAGCTTCAGTCCGTGCGGCCACACCGGCGCCGGGACACGGGACGCGCCCGCCGGCCCGGACGCGATATAGCCGCCGCCGAACAGCGTGGTGATCCGCGGTGCCGGTTTGCGGACCGCGGGCAGCGCGAAGAACATCGCCGGACGCGGTGTGAACGAGTGGTAGCGGTCGAACAGTGTGGGCACGTACAGGCCCGATCCGGCGGTGACCTCGGTGACCACCGCATCCGCGGAACTCACCTCGAGCGAGCCCGTGCCACCGCTGTTGACGATCTCGAGCCGGCCCACCTCCGCGGTCACGGCGTCGACGACCGCCGTTCGGCGCGTGGACAGTTCGGCCGCCGAGGCCTTCTTCACCAGCCGCACCGCGAGACTCGTGTCGGGCAGACCGGCGATCTGCGCCTCGTAGAACATCACCCCGGCCACCACGAACCCGCGATCCCGTGCGGCCCGGGCCAGTCGGGCGACGTCACCGGGGTCGCGCAGCGGGGAGCGACGCACCCCGAGATGCGCCGGACCGATCCGCAGCGACGCGTCCACGTCGAGGCACACGCGCGGCCGCACCCGTTCGGAGCCGACGGCGTCCCGGATCAGGTCGAGATGCGCACCCGAGTCGATCATGAGGGTGATCCGCTGCGGCAGAACGGGATCGGAACCGAGTTCGGCGAGCGCGCCGCGGTCGACGGTGGGATAGCCGACGAGGACGTCCTCGGCCCCGAGCCGGGCCAGCCAGATCGCCTCGCGCAACGAGTACGCCATGATGCCCCGGAATCCACCGGACGCCGTCAGTCCCTGCCCGAGGACCGTCTCGAGGACCGTCCGGCAGCGCACCGACTTGCTCGCCACCCGCACCGGTGTGCCCGCGGCCCGCCGCACCAGATCGGCCGCGTTGACCTGCAGGGTCCCGAGATCGACCGCGGCGAGCGGCGGGTCGAGATGTGCGGTGGCGGTGGCCAGTCGGTGGATCGGTGCGGTCATGACGACCAGTCGATCACTCTCCTGAACGATTGTCCAGGTTCGATTCCGTTTCCGCCGCAGTCACATCGCCCGGCTCGACCTCGACCGCCTTGGCCGCGACGATCCGCACCAGATCGTCGAGCTCGGCGACGATCGCGTCGCTGTCCCGGTCCACCAGCCACCGCAACACGATGCCGTCGATGACCGCGAGCGCGAACCGGGCGATCGACGCCACCGGCTCCGTCCATGTGCACCCGGTCCGGCGTGTCGCCTCACCGAGGAACACGGTGGCCTCGACGTCCATGACGCGGTACTGCTCCTCGGCGATACTGCCGGCCATCGGCGCGCCGGCGGCACGATGCCGCAGGGCGTACGCCGTGATCTCGTAGGTGAGCAACTGCCGGTCCGCGAACGCCTCGAGCAGCGACCACATCGCGGTCAGACCGGTGTGCAGCACCTCCCGCAGATCCTGCAGACCGCTCAGCTCCCGGCCGTCCCACACCGACGCGAACGTCTCGCGCACACCGCCGCTGAGCTGCAGCACCAGGCTCTCGGCCATGGCCGCGACCAATGCTTCCTTGCTCTCGAAGCAGTAGTGCACGACCCCGAGGGAGACGCCGGCCTCCTCCGCGACGGCACGAATCGTCACCGACGCGATCCCACCCCGTTCGGCGATCGAGAGTGCAGCTTCGACGAGTTGGGCGCGACGTTCTTCCGCAGGGAGCCGGTTCAGCATCCCCCGATCGTAAGTCTTGCGACCGAAAATTCGTGTTCCATTTGCCTGGACGCTCGTCCAAGAGAATAGTGACCCAGGTGACAAAAGACACGTGGCGCAATTGGGCGGGGACCCACTCGTCGACACCGCACCGCTTCGCGACTCCGCGATCGGTGGCGGAACTGAGCACGCTGACAGCGGACGCGACCGAGCAGGGACTGCGCGTCAAGGCCGTGGGGGCCGGCCACTCGTTCACCGGTATCGCCGTCACCGGCGGCGTCCTGGTGAGCCTGGACCATCTCACCGGCATCGAATCGGTACGCGACACCCCGGAGGGGCCGATCGTGACCGTGTGGGCGGGCACACGACTGCGGAACCTCAACGAGCAGTTGTGGGACCGTGGGCTCGCGATGATCAACCTCGGTGACATCGACGTGCAGTCGATCGCCGGGGCCCTGGCCACCGGCACCCACGGCACCGGCGCCCGATTCGGCGGGCTCGCGACCCTGATCCGCGGCCTGCAGATCGTGCTGGCCGACGGCAGCGTCGTCAACTGCTCGGACACCGAGAACCCGGACCTGTACGAGGCCGCGAAAGTCGGTCTCGGTGCACTCGGCATCGTCACCAAGGTCGATCTCGCGGTGCAGTCCGCCTACACGATGCGGGCGGTCGAGGGCCCGGCCCGGCTCGGCGAGACCCTCGACGGCCTCGAGCACGACCTCGCGACCGTCGACCACTTCGAGTTCTACTGGTTCCCGCACACCGACCGGGTGCTCACCAAACGCAACACCCGCCTGCCGGGCGACACACCGTTGCGTCCGGTGGGCCGGGTGAGCGGCTACATCGACGACGAACTGCTCTCCAACACGGTCTTCGAAGGCATCAACCGGGCCACGGTCCTGTGGCCCGCGATGATCCCGCAGATCAACCAGGTCTCGGCACGGGTGCTGTCGGCCCGCGAGTTCACCGATCGCAGCTACCGCGTGTTCGCGTCACCGCGCCGCGTGAAGTTCCGCGAGATGGAGTACGCGATCCCGCAGGCCGCCGTGAAGGACACGCTCCGGGAGATCGAGACGTGGCTGGACCGATCGGGGTGCCGGGTCGCATTCCCCGTCGAGGTGCGTTTCGCCCCGGCCGACGACGTGTGGATGTCCACCGCGCACGGCCGCGACAGCGCGTACATCGCCGTCCACCAGTACCACCGGCGGGAGCATCGCGAATACTTCGACGCGGTGGAGGCGATCACCCGCGCCGTCGACGGACGTCCGCACTGGGGCAAGATGCACGGCCGCACAGCCGCGGATCTGCGTCCCACGTATGCGCGTTTCGACGACTTCTGCACCGTCCGAGACAAGTACGATCCGTCCCGGACGTTCGACAACGACTACCTCCGGCAGGTGCTGGCCTGACCGGAGCCCCCGGAGAGGCCCTCATGACCGGATCGTCCCACCTGGACCGCCGCTCGTTCCTGCGGGCGAGTGCGCTGGCCGCCGGCGTGGGTGGCGCCGCCCTGCTCACCGGTTGTGGTGCGGGACTGCGTGATCCGGAGGTGCCGCCACTCCCCGGCGGAAACACGGTGGCCGCCGATCCGGTCACGTGGCGGGTGCAGGGAGATCCGCTCGTCGGTGCGGCGGGGGCGGGCCGCGCGGACGGGCTCACGGTCGCGGTCACCGACCTGTTCGCGGTGCGCGGGCAGCGCATCGGGGCCGGCAATCCGGGATGGCTCGGCCAGGCCGCGGTGGAGACGACCACCGCGGACGCTGTCGCCGCGCTGCTCGCCGGTGGCGCCCGCGTCGTCGGGATCGCGCAGACCGTCGACTTCGGATTCGGCCACTCCGGCATCAATGCTTCGTACGGGACGCCGACGAATCCTGCTGCGCCGGGACGGATTCCGGGTGGAGCCACCTCCGGTGCCGCCACCGCCGTCGCGAGCGGGTCGGCCCGGGTCGGGCTCGGACCGGACACCACCGGGTCGATCCGGATCCCGGCCGCCTACCAGGGTCTGTTCGGGTTCGTCCCCACCCGGGACGCGGTGTCCACGGCGGGCATGCTGCCGCTGTCCCGGACCTTCGACGCCGTCGGGTGGATCTGCGCGGACGCCGCGACCCTCGCCGCCGTCGGCGACGTGCTGCTGCCGACGGCGGCGACACACCCGATCGATACCGCCGTGGTGTCCCCCGGTGTCGTCGCGATCGCCGACGCGGTCGTCGCGCCCGCCGTCGACGCCGCCCTCGCCCGATGGCGGCGGTCCGGGCTGCCCGCCCTGTCGACCGTCGACGTCGATCTCGCCGCCCTCCCGGACTGGTACGACGCGGTCCGCGCCGTACAGGGCTACGAGGCGTGGCAGCAGTACGGCGGCTGGGTGTCGACCGCGACCGGTTCGATCGGCGACGAGGCCCGCGCGAACTTCCTCGACGCCGCGAAGGTGTCGGAGTCGACGTACCGGCGCCGCCTCGACGAGGTGACGGCGGCCGGACACATCGTGCAGGATCTCGTCGGCAGCGGGGTGCTGCTCGTCCCGACCACCGCGACACCCGCCCCGTCGACGACCGACGACCCGGCCAACGTCCGGGTCGCGGAACAGTTGCGCAGCACCGGCCTGCTCACCGCGATCGCCACCGTCGCCGGACTACCGACCGCGACCGTCCCGCTCCGCACCGACGGCCTGCCGGCGGGGCTGTCGGTGATCGGGCCCGCCGGACGGGACCGGGACGTGCTCGCGCTGGCCGCGAAGGTCGCCGACCTGGTCGGTTGAGTGCCAAGGTGGAACCGAGGGCCTCCCGCCCCGGGGAGGCACCGGCTCGAAGGAGCCGTCATGCGCCCACCGGTCGATCCCGTCCCACCGACACGCTGCGCGGCCTGCGCGGTCGCGCTCGCCGTCGCACTCGTGGTGGGCGGCTGCCGGACCGTGGCCGATCCGCCACCGGACCCGGCCCCGTGACAGACTCGCGGACCGGCCTGGTCGTCGCGGGTGACGACCACCTCGGTCGCAACGGGCGGCACCGTCGTGTTCGTCGAGAAACACCCGTCGGTGCCGCTGCTGTTCCGGCCCGTCCGGATCTACGATCCCGAGCCGTGGGCAGGCTGGTACGTCGACGGAGGCCTGCGCCTGAACGCCCCGCTCAGCCCGGCGATCGCGTTCGGCTGCGACCGGCTCGGTGTCGTCGCTACCCAGCCGATGACGCGGCGACATCGCCGCCCTCGCCGACGACGCGTTCCACGCCCGGTACGGCACGTTCGGCCTCGCCCGGAATCCGTCGATGTGGATGCTGTCGCGGCTCATCGGTGGCGACCCCGACGACCACGGCAACCTGCTCAGCTATCTGTTCTTCGACCCGGCGTTCACCCGGCGGGCGGTTCGTCTCGGACGTCGGCACACCCGGCGACAGCTCGGAACGAGCAGTATCGGATCAGGATGACGCCCGGCCCGCGACCACGTCGGCGAGCACCGCGGCCTCGCTGATGTCGACGGCCTTCGTCGCGGTCAGCAGCGTCAGCGTGCCGTCGCGTGCCAGCTCGCGCAGGTGCTCGACGGCGGCCGCGTGCTCGTCCTCGGTGAGTTCGTCGAGGTAGCGGCGGGTGAACTCGTCGAACCGGTCCGGCTCGTGCCCGTACCACTTGCGCAGGTCGGTCGACGGCGCGATCTGCTTGCACCACTCGTCGAGATGCGCGCGTTCCTTGCTGACGCCGCGCGGCCAGATCCGGTCGACGAGGACCCGGGTGCCGTCGTGGGAGTCGGGTTCCTCGTAGATGCGGCGCACCCGGACCCGTCCGTCCGTCTTCACCATCGTGTTCCCTCCCGTTCGGGGCGTGTCCTCGACACAACCAGGCCGGTCACGACCCGTCAACGTGCAGGGGTGCGTCCCGACCGGCCCGGTGCCGTTCTGGACATGGACCCGATCCACCGGGCCGGTGTGCCACGAGCACCGTGCCACGACCGTGAGGAGGTGGGGACGATGAAATCCGGTCACAGCCACGGTCACAGTCCCTGCCCGACCGTGCGGCTCGCGCGGACGACCGAAGGGTCGTTGTCATGTCCACCGTCTTCTCCGTCCCGGCCTTCCCCTCGCCCCCGCCGGCTCTCCTGACCCCGCCGGTGCTCTCCGACCCCCGGCTGTCGACCGCTGCGGACACGCTCTCCACCGCCATGACCCTGGGGAGTCTCACCGGCACGATCGTCGGCGCCGCTGTGGGCACCTCCGTCGGGGCATTCGTCGGCACCGTCACCGTCGGCGGTATCGCCCTGATCGAGGTGTCCGCCCTGCTCGTGCGCCACGCACCGGTGGCGTAGCGTCGAAGTCATGGGCTCTGTCGATCGCCCTGCCCCTGATCGACCCACCGGTTCCACACCGAGCGCCCACGGGGCGGGCAGTACCTCACTCTCCGATCGTCGTCCGAGGCTCGAACCCGGCAACGACGTCCTCGATCCCGGCACGTGGGCCGGGCGGATACCGCACACCGGCGGTATCGCGCCCCGCCTGCGCATCGGCCGCGACAGATGGTTCAACGTCCTGTGGCTGCTGCCGATCGGATTCGTCGTGCTCATCTCGGCTGTCGCGATCGCCAAGGGCGTCCACAACATTCCGGCGATGCAGGACTTCATGGTCCGGCATCCCGGCACCCACGTGCCCGTCGAACTCGAGGAACATCAGGGGTTCCCCGCGTGGGTGCAGTGGCAGCACTTCTTCAACCTGTTCCTGATGACGTTCATCATCCGGTCCGGGATCCAGATCTTCGTCGACCATCCGCGGTTGTACTTCACCCGCGACTGCACCCCCGGCAAGGAGTGGCTGCGCGTCCAGCACCGGGTGCCGAAGGGGCGTGTGTGGACCGCGAAGGAGGATTCCGTCGGCCTGCCCGGCCAGGTCGGTCTGCCCGGGATCCGGCACTCGATCGGATTGGCCCGGTGGTGGCACCTCGGCGCCGACGTGCTGTGGCTGGTCAACGGGATCGTGTTCTTCGTGTTGCTGTTCACCACCGGCCAGTGGCGGCACCTGGTCCCGTCCAGCTGGGAGGTGTTCCCGAACGCGGTGACCGTCCTGGTCCGCTATCTGTCGCTGGACTGGCCGACGGACAACGGCTGGATCGTCTACAACAGCCTGCAACTGCTCACGTACTTCCTCACCGTGTTCGTGTTCGCGCCACTCGCGGTGCTGTCCGGGCTGGCGATGTCGCCGGCGTTGTCGACGCGGTTCCCGTGGATCGGCAAGCCGCTCAACATCCAGTTGGCCCGCTCGATCCACTTCCTGGTGATGGTGTGGTTCGTGCAGTTCATCGTCATTCATGTGACGTTCGTGGTGACGACGAGCGCACTGCGCAACTTCAACCACATGTTCGCCGGACGCGACGACGACTCGTGGATCGGATTCGGGGTCTTCTGCGTCGCACTGGTCGTGACGACCGTCGCGTGGGTCGCGGCCACCCCGTTCACGTTCCGGCATCCGCGCGTCGTGCAGCGGGTCGGGTACGCGCTGATCGGACCGTTCCAGCGACTGTTCGAGTACGTGAACCCGAAACCCGGCGCCTACACCGACGACGACGTCTCCCCGTATCTGTGGCCCAACGGCACCACCCCCGACAGCGCCGAGTACAAACACCTGGCGGAAAACGACTTTCGTGACTACCGACTGCGGGTCTTCGGGCTCGTCGAGCACCCCGTCGACCTGTCCCTCGACGACCTGCACGCCCTGCCCCACCACGAGCAGACCACGCAGCACTTCTGCATCCAGGGGTGGTCGGGGGTCGCGAAATGGGGTGGCGTGTCGATGCAGACGATCGTCGACCTCGTCCACCCCCTGCCCGACGCGAAATGGGTCGTCTTCTATTCCCTCGCCGAAGGTTCCGACGGCGGCACCTACTACGACGCGCACCCGGTCGAGCAGATGGGCCACCACCTGACGATGCTCGCGTACGACATGAACGACGCACCCCTCACGTTCGATCACGGTTCACCGCTGCGGCTGCGCAACGAACTCCAGCACGGGTTCAAACACGTCAAATGGGTCGGCGCAATCGAATTCGTCCGGCACTTCTCCGAAGTCGGTGGCGGCCACGGGGGTTACAACGAGGACCACGAGTACTACGGTCACCGGCAATCCATCTGAGCCCGCGCCTGCTCCTGCTTCTGCTTCTGCTTCCCGGAAATTTATCTGCCGTGCAGAACACAGATTTCCGAGTACGGTCGATCGTGCACCCTCGACGAAAGGACAGCAGAAGATGACCACCTTCACAGTTCCCGGACTCACCACCGAGCAGGGAGCACGTGTCGCGTCCACACTGCAGAATCGACTGAGCGCCTACAACGACCTGCATCTGACTCTCAAGCACATCCACTGGAACGTCGTGGGCCCCAACTTCATCGGCGTCCACGAGATGCTCGATCCCCAGGTGGAGCTGGTGCGCGGCTACGCCGACGCGGCAGCCGAACGCATCGCGGCCCTCGGCGTCTCCCCGAAGGGCACCCCGGGCGCCGTCGAGAAGGACCGCACGTGGGACGACTACGCGGTGGGCCGTGACACGGCCCAGGCACATCTGGCGGCGCTCGATCTCGTCTACACCGGATTGATCGAGGACAACCGGAAGGCCATCGCGATGGCCGGCGATATCGATCCGATCACCGAGGACATGCTCATCGGCCAGACCGCGGAGTTGGAGAAGTTCCAGTGGTTCGTTCGCGCGCATCTCGAGAACTCGGGTGGCAAGCTGGTCGACGAGGGCGTATCCACCGAGATCGGTGCCGCCGACAGCGCACGCTGACGCGGCGACCGGCTCTGTCGCGAGACCCACGTCCGGCGGCGCCCCGACGCCGGCACGACGAAAGGACCGATCATGCTCTCTCTCGGAATCATCGGCTGGATCATCATCGGCGGTCTCGCCGGCTGGATCGGCAGCAAGATCATGAAGACCGACGAGCAGATGGGCATCCTGCTCAACGTCGTCGTCGGCATCGTCGGCGGCCTCATCGGCGGTTTCATCCTCAGCGCGTTCTTCGACGTCGAGAGCGGCGGCTGGTTCTTCAGTTTCCTGACCTGCCTGTTCGGCGCGATCATCCTGCTGTTCCTCGTCAAACTCGTCACCGGGCGACGCTGACCGGACCTACATCGCGAGCAGCTGCTCCTTGCGGGCCGGTGACGCGAACGACGCCTCGATCGAGTTGCGCGCCAACGTCTCCACCTCGCCGTCGGTGAGAGCGAGCTCCTCGCGCAGCCGGGCGAAGTTCACTCCGACGTCCCCGCCGAAATAGGCGGGGTCGTCGGAGTTCACCGTCACCTTCAGTCCGGCGTCGAGCATCGTCCGCAACGGGTGCTGCCCGAGCGAATCGACCACGCGCAGACGGACGTTCGACAGCGGGCACACCGTCAGCGGGATCTCCTCGTCGACCAGCCTCCGCACCAGTTCCGGATCTTCGAGGCAGCGCACACCGTGGTCGATGCGCTCGACTCCGAGTACGTCCAGTGCCTGCCGGATGTACTCCGGCGGCCCCTCCTCGCCGGCGTGCGCGACAGCGTGCAGTCCCTCCGCGCGGGCCCGCGCGAACACGTCCTCGAACAGGGTCGGCGGATTCCCCACCTCCGCGGAGTCGAGGCCGACCCCGATGATCGGCGCCCGCAGCCGCAACAGTTCGTCCAGCACCGCTTCCGCGTCGTGCACCGGCTGGTCCCGCAGGAACGACGCGATCAGTCCGGTGCTCATCCCGAACTCGTGTTCACTGACCGCCAGCACGTCGAGGATGCCGTCGAGCACCACCTGCAGCGGCACCCCCCGTGCGGTGTGCGCCTGCGGATCGAAGAAGATCTCCGCGTGCCGCACCCCGGCCGCCGCAGCCCGCCGCAGGTAGTCGCGGGTGAGGTCGGCGAAGTCGTCGGCAGTCCGCAGCACCGCCAGATTCGCGTAGTACAGGTCGAGGAACGACTGCAGATCGGTGAACTCGTAGCGGGACTCGAGGTCGGCGAGCGAGTCGTACGGCAGGTGCATGCGGTTGCGTTCGGCGAGCCCGAAGATCAGGTCCGGCCCGAGCGCACCCTCGATGTGCATGTGCAGTTCTGCGAATGCCGTCATCTCGGCCTGGGCTCCTTCGTCGAACAGCTGGTCTCCAACCATCGTCTCACTGCCGCCCGGTCGACCCGCCCCGTGGCCCCGCGTGGCAGTGCCGGAGCGCTGGCACACAGTTGCCGGGGCAGCCGGTGGCCGAGAGGCGCGTCGAGGAAACCGCGGACGGTGTCGAGCCGCAGATCGACGCCGGGTTCGGGCACCACCAGGACCCCCAGGTCCGGTCCCCGTGGAGTGTCGACGCCGACGGCGACGGCCTCGGCCACCCCCGGGCAGTCCAGTACCGCGTCCTCGACCTCCCGGCCGTAGACGACACCGCGCGGGATCTCGACGGCGTCCGCGGCCCGGCCCGCCATCCGCAGACCGCCGTCGGCGCCGATCCGCACGACGTCACCGGTGTGCAGCCAGCCGCCGGTGGTCGTGCGGGCGGTGCCGTCGGGGTCGGCCCAGTACCCCCGCATCACGCTCGGCCCCCGGCACCACAACTCCCCCGCCCCACTGCCGTCACCGGTACCGGTGACGGCGAACTCCATACCCTCGTGCAGCAGTTCGGCCGGGACCGGACGCGGGGCGATCGGGAACACCATCCCGGCGCCACCGGTCTCCGTCATGCCCCACCCGGTCACGATCTCCGCACCCGGGAACAGTTGCTGCAGCCGGATCACCGTCGCCGCGGAGACCGGTTCGTCGTCGAGTTCGAGGACCCGCACCGCAGCGGCGTCCGTCGACGCGGCCGCGAGCCGCCGCGCGAGGGGCGCGGTCACGCTCACCCGGTCGACCCGCTCCGCGGCGAGTACCCGGAGCAGCCCGTCGGGATCGGGGTCCGGCACCAGGACGACGGTGCCGCCGGACGCGAGGATCGGCAGCATCCGGGCGACACACGCCGACCCCGAACTCAGCGGCAGCAGCACCGCGTGCCGGTCACCGCCCCGGTTCTCCCGGGCGGCGAGTACCGCCTCGATCGTCGACAGCACGTTCTCGTGACTCAGTTCGACGCCCCTGGGCCGGCCGGTGGTGCCACCGGTGTAGAACAGCAACGCCGAATCCTGCGGGGAGGCACCGTCGTCGATGAACGGTGTCCCGGTGGGGAACTCGGTACCGGCGTCGAGGACGAGGATGCTGCCGCTGTCTGCGGCGATGTGCCGCAACTGCTCGGGGCCGCGCCCGGGATGTACCGGTACCGGCACCCCACCGGAGAGCAGCACTCCGAGGAACGCCTGGACCCATCGGGTCGAGTCGGGTATCCGGATCGCGACTCGGTCGCCGATGGAGACGCCCTGTTCGAGCAGGCCGCCGGCGATCCGCGCCGCCGACGTCCACAACTGCGCGTACGTGAGGCGGGGGCCGCCGACCTCGACGACGGCCTCGCGGGCCGCGTACCGGTGGGCGGCGATGTCGAGGAGTTCGGTGAGGCACGACGGCAGGCCCGTGAAGTGCAGCAGGCCGTCGGAGCGACGGACGATCCGGGAACACGGCACCGACGACGGCGAGGACGGGGACAACTCCGACACGGCCACCTCCACTGGTCGAGGACAGCCAGACTATATGACGTAGATCACAATCGCGCGGATCGTGTCAGCGCTGCGTGCACCGCCCGCCCGAACGCGCCCGGATCACCGATCAGCCAGCTGTGACAGCCGGCGACGCGGTGCACGTGCGGATCCCCCAACGCACGTCGCAACGATTCGAAACTGGCCTGCGGAACGAACGTGTCACCGCGGCTCCACAGCAGGGTCGTCGGGACGCCCCGATCCGCGACGTGCCCCGCCTCCGCCCGCAGATCCGCGCTGCGGGCGAGGTCCCCGATCCGCCACACGGATCCGGGCGCACGCACCGTGTTGCGCAGCGCATCACCGGTGATCGAGGCGAGCGTCGACACCGGCGTCCCACCGAGAATCGTGTCGACGGCCGCCGACGCCGCCCACCGCCACAGCGGACGCTGCCGGATCTCACGGACCGTCCCCGCCGGAGACCACGCACCACCACCGACCGCGTTGACGAGCACCAGTTGCGACACCCGGTCCCCCAGCGCGTGGGCCGACGCCAGCGCCACCCCGCCGCCGAACGAGTGCCCGACGACGGGAACGGCCCCGTCGAGGCCGACCGCGTCGAGGAATCCGCCGACCCAGCGGGCGTACCCGTCGAATCCCGAACCGGAACCCGACCCCTGCGGGGGCAGCGGATCGGTACCCCCGAAACCGGGCAGGGCCGGCGCGTACACCCGCACTCCGGACGCGGCGAGCGCACCGATCGCACCGGAATACGTGCGCGGGGTGAGCCCGAACCCGTGCAGGAACACCACCGGCCGTCCGGAACCGGCCACCGAGTACGGCACCGGCCGGCCGGTCACGGACGCCACCCGGACCTGTGGGCCGGACTCCGCCGCAGGCAGAATCGTCGGGCGCGGGAACGCGGCGCTGCGCATCGGGAGAACCTCG
Source organism: Prescottella sp. R16 (assembly GCF_030656875.1). Taxonomy (NCBI): domain Bacteria; kingdom Bacillati; phylum Actinomycetota; class Actinomycetes; order Mycobacteriales; family Nocardiaceae; genus Rhodococcus; species Prescottella sp. R16. Next base: position 1,426,857 of record NZ_CP130943.1, on the reverse strand, counting down.
TCTCGGGTGATCGGTCGGGACCGATCCAGAATCACGTCCCGCAGCGACCCCGCACGACCGTAGAACTACCTGTTCCGATACTCACGTCGCCTGTTCGTTGCCGCGCTCGGCGACCCAGGCCGCGATCTGGGTGCGCGAGCCGAAACCGAGTTTCGCCAGCACCCGCTCGACGTGCCCCTCCGCGGTGCGCGGCGATATCACCAGCGTCTCGGCGATCTCCCGATTCGTCATCCCCTGCGCGACGAGGTCCGCGACCTGCTGTTCCCGGCGGGTCAGGGCGGGCGTCGTGTCCGACGGCACCACGATCCGCAGCGGCGCGGTGGGCGCGCCCATCTCCCGTCGGGTCAGGGCGGCCGTCCCGCGGTGACCGAACTCGGCCCGGCCCAGCGCGAAGTCGACGGCGTCCGCGAACCGGAAGTCGCCGCCGCGCTCGAAGGCCGCGTCGAACGCCCGATCCCCCAGCAGCCGCCGGCACTGCCGACGGCACTCCTCCGGGTATGCGAGCATCGTCGGAATCAGCACCGGCGGCACCCCCATCTCGCTCCGCAGCGCGTGCGCGGCACCCGACAGGATCGCGCCTCGCTCCCCCTGCCGGGCGTCCGCGGCCGCCCACGCCAACGACTCGAGGCAGCCGGCTCCGATGAAGTGATCGTCCACCGACCACGACAGCGGCAGCGCATCGGTGAACAGTCGCACCGCGCGGGCCCGCTCTCCCTCCCGCCACAGCGACAACCCCAACAGGTACATGGCCTGGGCCCGGAACTGGTGCTCGCCCCGCTCCCGCGTCAGTTCCAACACCTCCTCGTGGCAGGCCCGGGCCAGCGCGAGGTCCCCGATCATGCCGCCGGCCAGTCCCAGCGCCTCGAGCGCCCGGATCAGCTGGTAGAGGTCGGCGGCCGACCGCAGCACCGGCAGCACACTGCGCAGATCGGCGACCGCCGGTTCCAGATCGCCCCGGTACAGGCGCAGCCGCCCGGCCGCGTGCCGGGCCGACGCCGCCACCGTCCGATTCCCGCTCGCCTCGGCCAACTGCTCCGCCCGGCGAACGAACGCGGCCCCCGCCGTGAAGTCCTCCTGCATCGCCGCCAACTGCGCGGCCGCGCCCAGCACCGCCACCAGCACCGGCGTCGACTGTTCCCGGTCCTCCGCCCCCAGCACCCGCCGATACCACCGCCGCCCCTCGGTGAGCATGCCCCGGCAGAACCACAACGGGAACAGTGCCCGCAGCATCCGGAGGCCCCGGGTCCCGTCGGACACGCAATAGTCCAGTGCCTCGCGCAGATTCGAGCCGTCCCGGGCCAGCCGATCGATCAATTCCACCTGACGCGGACCGACCCAGCTGTCGTACGCGTACTCGGCCACCCGCAGATACCAGTCGCGGTGACGTCGCCGGCACTCGTCGAGCTCCCCCGACTCCTCGAGCTTCTCCCGCCCGTAGTCGCGCAACGTCTCGAGCATGCCGTACCGGGAGCCCTCCCCGGTGCCCTCGACCGTGAGGATCGACTTGTCGACCAGCGACATCACCAGATCGACGGCCTCGGGGGACGCCGCCGCATGCGAGCACACGCCCCGGACTGCGTCGATCCCGAACCCGCCCGCGAACACCGACAACCGACTCCACAGGTCGCGTTCGACCGGTGTGCACAGGTCGTAACTCCAGTCGATACTGAGCCGCAGCGTCTGCTGCCGGGTCGGTGCGCCGCGCATGCCCGCGGTGAGCAGCCGATACCGATCGGTGAGCCGCTCGAGGATCTGCTGCGGCGACAACACCCGGACCCGGGCCGCGGCCAGCTCGATCGGCAGCGGCAACCCGTCGAGCCGGTGACATATCTGCACGACCGCGACCCGATTGTCTTCCGTGACAGCAAATTCCGGTACCGCCGCCTGCGCCCGCTCGACGAACAGGGTCACCGACTCGTACCGCGGCAGCACCGACAGCGCGGGCGGCGACTCCGGATCCGGCACCGGGAGCGGTCCGACCCGCAGCACCGATTCACCACCGACCCCCAGGCTTTCCCGGCTCGTCGCGAGGATCCGCAGCATCGGACAGTCCCGCAACAGCACGTCGACGAGCTTCGCCACCGAATCCACCAGATGCTCACAGTTGTCGAGCACCAACAGCGCGGTCCGTCCGGCCAGGTGTTCCACCAGCAGGTCCGTCGGGGAACCCGTCGACTGTTCCTGCAGACCGAACACCGACGCGACCGTGTCGGGGACGAGTTCGGGGTCGTGCAGTTCGGCGAGTTCGACGAACCACACCCCGTCCGGGAATTCCCGCGCCACCTCGTGCGCGACGTGCAGGGCGAGCCGGGTCTTGCCGACACCACCGATACCGGTCGACGTCACCAGCCGGGACTGCACGAGTTGCCGCTTGGCCGCGGTGGACTCACGGCGACGGCCCACGAACGTGGTCAACGCCGACGGCAGATTTCCGGCACTGCCCCGCGTACTGCTGCGTACCGCTCGCGACATGGACCGCCACTCTCTCTCGCGCCCCTGCTGATTCGACGGTACCCCCGCCACTACCGTGGTCGGCGTGGACAGACACCAGATCGACATCGTCCGGCTGGCGTGGGCGCGGGAGCTCGGCCTCCCCGATCGTTCATTCGACACCGGCGGGGTCCGTCACGTCCGGGCCGACACCGATCATGTCCGGTTCGTGTCGATCGCCGGTGCCGCGGCGCTCGTCGGACCCGAGTGGGCCGTCGACCGCGCGCACGCACTCACCGACGACGACCTCGCCGCCCCCGGTGGCCTACGCACACTCGCCGGGGACCGTGCCGGGCGCAGCACCGGCCCCGTCGTCCTGGGCTGGGCCGCCGATTTCGGTACCGCCCCACCGGTCCGGAACCCGCTCGTCTCCCACGATCTCGAACACGTGCGGATCCTCGAGGGCGCCTGCCCACCCGACGACGTCGCCGAGGCCGCGCTCGCGACGAAGTCCGACTGGTTCACCGTCCTCGGCGACACCCACCGGCCCGTCGCGTCCGCAGCGCGTACGGAACTGCAGGGCATCGTCGCCGACATGGGCGTGCTCACCGACCCGGCCGTCCGGCGCCGCGGATTCGGTACGACGGCAGGCCTGCTCGCCACGAACGACGCCCTCGACGCCGGACTGGTCCCGCAGTGGCGGGCACACCGCGACAACATCGCCTCCCGCCGGCTTGCGGCCCGTCTCGGCTTCGAAGAACTCGGAACGTACGCCGCGATCTCGGTGTCGCGCAGTACCGTGTGAGGGGAACCGAGACACCGAGCAGACGCACGGAGCTGACGCCATGAGCGACGGGGACGGTACGGGTGGCGAGTTCACCCGGGACATGCACTATCTCACCACCCGGATCACCGAGGACGGCCGCGACGGCTACCCGGTCGAACCGGGCAGATACCGGTTGATCGTCGCCCGGGCCTGCCCGTGGGCGAACCGGGCGATCATCGTCCGCCGACTGCTCGGTCTGGAAGATGTTCTGTCCATGGGGATCTGCGGTCCCGTCCACGACGAGCGCAGCTGGACGTTCGATCTCGACCCGGGCGGTGTCGACCCGGTGCTGAAGATTCCCCGCCTGCAGGACGCCTACTTCGCGCGGGACCCGCACTATCCGCGCGGCATCACGGTGCCCGCGATGGTGGACGTCCCCACCGGCGCGGTCGTCACGAACGACTTCGCGCAGATCACCCTCGACCTGTCGACACAGTGGCGGCGATACCATCGCGAGGGGGCACCGGACCTGTACCCCGAGGCCCTGCGCGACGAGATCGACGAGGTGGCCGAACCCGTGTTCCGTGACGTCAACAACGGCGTCTACCGGTGCGGTTTCGCGGCGTCACAGGACGCGTACGACGCCGCCTACGATCGACTCTTCGCCCGCCTCGACCAACTGACCGATCGGCTGTCGACGCAGCGATTCCTGGTGGGCGACACCATCACCGAGGCCGACGTGCGCCTGTTCACGACACTCGTCCGATTCGACGCCGTCTACCACGGCCACTTCAAGTGCAACCGCAGCAAGCTCACCGAGATGCCCGTGCTGTGGAACTACGCGCGAGATCTGTTCCAGACACCCGGGTTCGGCGACACGATCGACTTCACCCACATCAAGCAGCACTACTACATGGTGCACACGAACATCAATCCGACGCGGATCGTCCCGAAGGGCCCCGACCTGTCCCACTGGCTCGAACCGCACAACCGGGAAACCCTCGGCGGCCGGCCGTTCGGGGACGGCACCCCGCCGCACCCGCCGCGCCCCGCGGAGGTCGTGCCCCCGGATCACTGGGCGCCCACGTCCCGTTCCTGACCTGTTCCCGCGCCTATAGTCGGAGATCCGGAATATCACGATCGACGAGCAGCGAGACGAGGACCGGGATGGCCGAAGAACCGGGGCGGACACCGAGACGCATCGAATCGACCATCGCCGACGTCCTCGACAACGCGAGCCGGCTGCAGGCCCCGGCCGTCGCCGCATACGTCGACCGGGTCCGCCGCGCCCACCCCGACGAGACGCCCGCACAGATCGTCGCGCGCATGGAGAAGATGTTCCTCACCGCCGTCACCGGCAGCGGCAGCGCGGCCGGCGCCACCGCCGCCGTCCCCGGCATCGGCACGGTCGCCTCGGTCGCCGCCATCGGCGCCGAGACGGCGTTCTTCCTGGAGGCGTCCGCGCTGCTCACCCTCGCGATCGCCTCGGTCCACGGCGTCTCCCCGCACAACCATCAGCAGCGACGCGCCCTCGTCCTCGCCGTCGCCCTCGGCGAATCCGGCATGGAGATCGTGGAACGGACGACCGGGCTGACCGCCACCAACTGGGCGCGGATCGTCACCGGCCGCATCCCCCCACAGACCATGAAGGCGATGAACTCGTCGCTCGTCCGCAAGTTCGTCACCAAGTACGCGGCCAGGCGCAGCGCCCTCGTCCTCGGCAAACTCCTGCCGGCCGGGGTCGGTGCCGTCATCGGCGGTGCCGGAAACCGTGCGATCGGCCGCGGCGTGATCGACAATGCCCGGGACGCGTTCGGGCCGGCCCCACGGGTCTGGCCCGGGCAACCGGACCCGGCCCACGGCCGGCCGGTCCTGTACGTCGTGCCACCACCTGTCGACCGCCGCGACCTGGGATCCTGACCGAGCACTCCGGGAGGACATCGTGCGAACCGCCGACTCGGGCCGACCCCACGTCGTCACCGCCGGCACCGGGGAGAGAACCGTCGTGCTGTTGCACGGCTACTCCGATCACGGCGGCACCTGGCAGAAGGTCCTGCCGACCCTCGCCGAGCGCTACACGGTGCTCGTCGTCGACCTGCCCGGCTTCGGGCACAGCGCCGGTACCTGGCGCGAACCCCTCGTCGAGAGCTACGTCGACACCCTCGGAGACCTGGTCGCCGACCGCGGCACACCGGTCAGTGTGATCGGCAACTCCCTCGGCGCCGTCACCGCGCTCGCGTGGGCGACGGCCCGACCCGACCAGGTCGCCGACGTCGTCCTGTCCGACATGCCAGGTGTCGCGCCGATTCCACGCACGTGGACCCGCGGCGTCCGGTTCCGGGTGGAACGACTCACCCAGCTGCTCTCCACCCCCGTCCCGGACCGCTACGTCCAGCAGATGATCGGCGCCCTCTACGCGACGGCGGCGCTCCGGCATCCGTTGCGTGCCGACGCCGCCGTCCGGGCCGGCTACACCCAGCACTATGCGACCCGCCGGCAGGTGTCCGATCTGCTGGCCCTCGGACGGATCGTGATCCGGGAGATCGCCGAGCTGCCGATCCCGGAGATGATCGACGCCCTCGACATCCCCACCCTGCTGCTGTGGGGCGCGAACGACCTGCTCACTCCGGCGCGCGCCGCCCGGCGCATCACGGTCACCGAGACTCGGCGGGTAGCGGTCGTCCCGGACTGCGGGCACTGCCCGCACCTGGACTGTCCGAGCGAATTCCTTGCCGAGGTGCTGCCGTTCCTGGCCCGTGGAGACCATCCGATCCGTCGGTACAGTTGACGGTGTGCCGGGGCCCAGTCGAACGTCGATCACACGATTCGCGGTCCTGTGCGCGCTCGTGTTCGGTGTCCTCGCGATGCACCATGTGACAACGGCGCCGCTCGACACCGCGCCACTCCACACCACGACCGTCGACAGCACGGCCGCGGCCGCGGCCCCGGACGACACCGATCACCCCGCCCCCACACACGACGGACGGGACCACGCCGGCTTCCACATGTGCCTGGCGGTGCTGCTCGCGGCGGCCCTCACTCTGGCCGTGTGGCTGCTGCTGCGCACCGCGCGTTCCAGCCGGCCCCGGCCCCGCGTCACGTCCGGGCCCGTCACCGGCGCCGGTCGCGCGCCGCCGTTCGCGGCGACCACCTCGACCGTTCTGTCGACTCTGTGCATCCTGCGGGTGTGACAGGGCCACTGCGGCGCGGCATCCCGCCGTCCCGGCCGCAGTCCGGTCCCCCACATCGCACGATCAATGGAGAACAACCATGACCACCACCCGTATCCTCGTCGGAATCGGTGCCGCGGCCGCGGCCGTCACCCTCGTCGTCGGCTGCTCGAGCAGCGACTCCGGTGACACCGGCGACGCCACTGCCACGACCTCGACCGTCTCGGAGTCCGCCTCGCCGACCGGGACAGCGCAGGCCGGCGCCCACAACGACGCCGACGTCGCCTACGTGCAGATGATGATTCCGCACCACCAGCAGGCCGTGGAGATGGCCGAGATGGTGCCCTCCCGCAGCCAGAATCCCGACCTGATCGCGCTCGCCGCGCAGATCCAGCAGGCCCAGGCCCCCGAGATCGAGCAGATGCAGGGCTGGCTGGCCGACTGGGGCGTCACGGGGATGTCGCCGTCCACGTCGGAGGGCACGGACCACGGCAGCATGGGGCACGACATGACCGACATGCCCGGCATGTCCGGGGACGACATGTCCGGGCACGGCGGCATGATGACCGCCGAGCAGATGCAGGCCCTCGACGCGGCCACCGGCCCCGAATTCGACCGCATGTGGCTCGAGATGATGATCGAGCACCACGAGGGTGCCGTCGACAGCTCCGACGACATCCTGCAGGACGGTGAGAGCGAGCAGGTGCGCACGCTCGCCCAGCAGATCGTGTCGAGCCAGCAGGCCGAGATCACACAGATGCAGGAGATGCTGAACAACTAGTCCGGCGGCCGCGCGTCCACCGCCGGTGGGCGCGCGGCCGGTCCTGTCGGCCCGCCGGACTACGGTTGACCGCGATGGCTACTTCGAACACGGATGCGGTGGCCGACGGCTCCCGCGGCTGGATCGCCCGGCTCGCGGCGCAGTGCTGGCACCACCGGAGAATCACGGTCGGTGCACTCACGGTGACGGTGATCGCCGCGGTGATCGACATCCTCTTCCCGCTCCTGACGAAGGTGGCGCTCGATTCCGCCACGACCGGCGAGGCCACCGCGACCCGGGTCATCGGCGGGATCGCGGCACTGATCGCGCTGCTGGCCTGTGTCCGCTTCGCATGCCAGTACGGACGCCGGATGCTCGCCGGACGGTTGTCGCTCGACGTCCAACACGATCTGCGGCTCGGTCTCCTCGGCTCACTGCAACGCCTCGACGGCCGCGGCCAGGACCAGATCCGCACCGGCCAGGTGGTGTCCCGCTCGATCACCGACCTGCAGCTGGTGCAGGGCCTGCTGGCGATGGTGCCGATGTCGGCGGGCGTGGTGCTGCAGTTCGTCCTCGCCCTGGTGATCATGGCGTGGCTCTCCCCACTGCTCACCGTCGTCGCACTCGTCACCGTCCCGGCTGTGTCCCTCGTCGTCTATCTGGTGCGTCCGAAACTGTTCGCGGCGACCTGGTCGGCGCAGCAGCGGGCCGCGGACCTCGCCCAGCACGTCGAGGAAACCGTCACCGGCGTCCGCGTCGTCAAGGGCTTCGGCCAGGAGTCCCGCTCGGTCGACCGGCTCGAGGACCTGGGCCGCACCCTGTACGCCGAGCGGTTGCGCGCCGCCCACATCAACGCCCGGTTCGCACCGTCGATGGCGGCGATCCCGCAGCTCGGGCTGGTCGGTGTCGTCGCGCTCGGCGGCTGGCTCGCCCTGCACGGCACCATCACCGTCGGCACGTTCCTCGCGTTCGCCACCTACGTGGCCACCATGACGGCCGCCACCCGCACCCTGTCGCAGGTCGTGATCATGGCCCAGCTGTCCCGCGCTGCCGTCGAACGCGTCTACGAGGTCATCGACACCGAACCGGAGGTCGCCGATCCCCCGCATCCGGTCGATCTCCCCGACGGCCCCCTCGGGGTCCGGCTCGAGAACGTCGGCTTCGGTTTCACCGAGGACAGCGGCGTCCTGCGCGGCCTCGACCTCACGATCGCGCCCGGCGAATCCGTCGCGATCGTCGGGCCGGCCGGCTCCGGCAAGACCGCACTGTCGCTGCTGCTGCCCCGCTTCTACGCCCCCGACACCGGCACGGTGTCCCTCACCTCCGACGGCCACGACCACGACGTCGCCGACCTGTCGGCCGAACAGCTGCGCGAGGCCGTCGGCCTGGTGTTCGACGAACCGTTCCTGTTCTCCGACACGATCGCCGCGAACATCGCCCTCGGCCGTCCCGACGCGAGCGCCGAGGAGATCCGGGCCGCCGCCGCGCTCGCGCAGGCCGACGAGTTCATCGAGACCCTGTCCGACGGCTACGACACCGTCGTCGGGGAACGCGGCCTCACCCTCTCCGGCGGGCAGCGGCAGCGCGTCGCGCTGGCCCGCGCGCTGCTCGTCGACCCGCGGGTCCTGATCCTCGACGACGCGACCTCCGCCGTCGACGCCGGAACCGAGGCCACCATCTTCGACGCCCTGCGCGCCGGCCGACGCCGCACGACGCTGATCCTCGCGCACCGCCGCTCCACCCTCACCCTCGCCGACCGGGTCGCCGTCCTCGACGGCGGCCGCATCGTCGACATCGGCACCGTCGACGAACTCGACGAACGCTGCGCCCTGTTCCGGGCACTGCTGGCCGCCCCCGACACCGGGCACGACGGCGCCGACCTCGCTGCCGCCACGACCGTCACCGACGTGACCGCGGCGCAGCTGTGGCCGGAGACCCCGGAGACCCCTGCCTCTGCCGGCTCCCGGTCCGGTGGCGCCGTCGACCCCGGACGGCCCGGCGGCCACGGCGGCGGACCCGCGTCCGGTGCGCTCGGCGGGGTCGCCGTCACCCCGCAACTCCAGGCCGCGGTCGACGCGCTCCCACCCGCCACCGAGGACCCGCACACCGACACCTCCCGGATGCGCCGCGACGACCCCGACTTCCGGCTCGGCCGGCTGCTGCACCCGGTGCGGTGGCTGCTCGCCGGCGTCGTGCTCTGCCTGGCGCTGGATTCGCTGATCGGGATCACGTTCCCGTCGATCGTGCGGTACGCGATCGACCACGGTGTCGTCCCCGGCGACTACGGCCCGCTGTGGGCGGCCGCGGTCCTCGGCACCGTCCTCGCGGCCGTCGGCTGGTGCGTCGTCGCACTGCTCACCGTGATCACGGCCCGGGCCGGCGAACGCGTCCTGTTCGGGTTACGGGTCCGCAGCTACGCCCACCTGCAACGACTCGGGCTCGACTACTACGAACGGGAACTGTCCGGGCGGATCATGACCCGGATGACCACCGACGTCGACGCCCTGTCCTCGTTCCTGCAGACCGGCCTGTCGTCCGCCGTCGTCGCGCTGCTCACCCTCGTCGGTATCGCGGTGGCCCTGCTCGTCACCGACGCCACCCTCGCGCTCGTCGCGCTGGCCGCGCTCGTCCCGCTCACCGTCGCCACCCTCGTGTTCCGGCGGGTGTCGAGCAGCGCGTACAGCATTTCCCGGGAACGGATCTCGCTGGTCAACGCCGAATTCCAGGAGAATGTCGCCGGTCTGCGTGCCGCGCAGGCGTACCGCCGGGAAGAGTTCGCGGCGCAGCGCTTCGCCGAACGGGCCGACGGCTACCGGCGCAGCCGCATGCGCTCGCAGCGCGCGATCTCCGTGTACTTCCCGTTCATCACGTTCCTGTCGGACCTGGCGCTGGCCGCGGTCGTCCTCGTCGGCGCGCACCGGGTCGCGGACGGCGCCGCCACCGCGGGCACCCTCGTCGCGTTCGTGCTGTACCTGGGGCTGCTGTTCGGGCCGGTCCAGCAGTTGTCGCAGGTGTTCGACGGCTACCAGCAGGCCGACGTCGGCCTGCGCCGGATCGCGGATCTGCTCGCGACTCCCAGCTCCATCGAAACCGCCGAACCCGGCGACACCGTCCCGATCACCGGCCGACTGCGCGGCGACGTCCGGTTCGACGACGTCACGTTCCGCTATCAGGGGGCCGACTCCGATGCCTTGACCGACATCGACCTGCACATTCCACCGGGGACGACGGTCGCGTTGGTGGGCCGCACCGGGGCCGGCAAGTCGACCGTCGTCAAGCTGCTGGCCCGGTTCTACGATCCGACGTCCGGCACGCTCCGGGTCGACGCCGAGGACCTGCGCCGCTACCCGCTGCACGCCTACCGGGGACGGCTCGGCGTCGTCCCGCAGGAGGCGCACCTGTTCACCGGCACCGTCGCGTCCAACATCGCGTACGGGCGCCCCGACGCGAGTCGCACCCAGATCGAGGACGCGGCCCGCGCGGTCGGTGCGCTCCCCACGATCGCAGCGCTCGACGGCGGCATGCACCATCCGATCGGTGAGCGCGGGCAGGGCCTGTCGGCGGGGCAGCGTCAGCTGATCGCCCTCGCCCGCGCGGAGCTCGTCGACCCGGACCTGCTGCTGCTCGACGAGGCGACCGCGACACTCGATCCCGCGACGGAACGACTCGTCCTCGAATCGAACCGTCTGGTCACCAGGAAACGCACGTCGGTGGTGGTCGCGCACCGTCTGGCGACCGCCGAACGGGCCGATCTCGTCGTGGTCGTCGACGACGGCCGGATCGTCGAAACCGGTGCGCCCGATGCACTTCGGCAGGCAGGCGGTCACTACGCGAGGCTTCGTAATGCATCCGCGCGGGAAGACGGGAATAATTCGTCGACGAGAACTGTCACCGATGGTGATCCCGTCGCAACAATGTGAGACTGCCGACACGCAGCGGACCGGATGGCCGAGCCCGACGCGCGGACGTTAGCCTCATGTGTATAGGCGCTCTGATCGGGTACCGAAGAAAGAAACGAGGCGAACACCTGCCGTGAGCAGCAGCTCTACTTCCCAGTTCGGACAGAACCAGTGGTTGGTTGACGAAATGTACCAACGGTTCCAGGATGATCCCTCATCCGTGGACGCCAGTTGGCACGAGTTTCTGACGGATTACTCGCCCGATGCAGCGAATGCGGGCGGTAACGGCGACGTCGCCGTGAAGTCCGCCAACGGTGCAGCTCCGGTGGCCACGGCCGCCCCGGCACCCGCGGCTCCCCGGTCCGTGACGCCGCCCCCGGCGCCGGCTCCGGCCCCCGCGAAGCCTGCTGCTGCACCGAAGGCGGCCGCACCCAAGGCCGAGACCACCGACGCCCCCAAGCAGGAGGCGAAGCAGGTGCTGCGCGGCGCGGCCGCGACGGTGGCCCGCAACATGTCGGCGTCGCTCACGATCCCGACCGCGACGAGCGTCCGCGCCATCCCGGCGAAGCTGATGTTCGACAACCGCATCGTCGTCAACAACCATCTGGCGCGCACCCGCGGTGGCAAGGTCTCGTTCACCCACATCCTCGGTTACGCGATCGTGCAGGCGGTCAAGGCGTTCCCGAACATGAACCGGCACTTCGCCGAGATCGACGGCAAGCCGAACGTCGTCACCCCGGCGCACACCAACCTCGGTCTGGCGATCGACCTGCCGGGCAAGAACGGCAGCCGCTCCCTCGTCGTCGCCGCCATCAAGGGCTGCGACGAGATGAACTTCGTCCAGTTCTACACCGCATACGAGGACATCGTCCGGCGCGCACGTGACGGCAAGCTCACGGCCGAGGACTTCTCGGGTGTCACGATCTCGCTGACCAACCCCGGCGGTATCGGCACCGTGCACTCGGTGCCGCGTCTCATGCAGGGGCAGGGCGCGATCATCGGCGCCGGCGCGATGGAGTACCCGGCCGAGTTCCAGGGTGCCAGCGACGAGCGGATCGCCGAGATGGGCGTCGGCAAGCTGATGACGCTGACCTCGACCTACGATCACCGGATCATCCAGGGCGCCGAGTCCGGCGACTTCCTGCGCACGATCCACAACCTGCTGATCTCCGACGAGTTCTACGACGAGATCTTCCATTCGCTGCACATCCCGTACGAGCCGGTCCGCTGGCGCAAGGACGTCCCCGAGGGCGCCGTCGACAAGAGCACCCGTGTGCTCGAGCTCATCGCCGCGTACCGCAACCGTGGCCACCTGATGGCCGACACGGATCCGCTGCAGTTCGTCAAGGACAAGTTCCGCAGCCACCCCGACCTCGACGTCATCACCCACGACCTGACGCTGTGGGATCTCGATCGCGAGTTCAACGTCGGCGGCTTCCACGGCAAGACCCGGATGAAGCTGCGTGACGTGCTGTCGATCCTGCGGGACGCGTACTGCCGTCACATCGGTGTCGAGTACACGCACATCCTCGAGCCCGAGCAGCAGGCCTGGCTGCAGGAACGCGTCGAGGCCCCGCACGTCAAGCCGACGGTCGCGGAGCAGAAGTACATCCTGAGCAAGCTCAACGCCGCCGAGGCGTTCGAGACGTTCCTGCAGACCAAGTACGTCGGCCAGAAGCGGTTCTCGCTCGAGGGCGCCGAGTCCGTCATCCCGATGATGGACGCGATCATCGACCAGGCCGCCGAGCACAGCCTCGACGAGGTCGTCATCGGTATGCCGCACCGCGGTCGTCTCAACGTGCTCGCGAACATCGTGGGCAAGCCGTACTCGAAGATCTTCACCGAGTTCGAGGGCAACATGAACCCGGCGGCCGCGCACGGCTCCGGTGACGTGAAGTACCACCTGGGCGCCGAGGGCACCTACATCCAGATGTTCGGCGAGAACGACATCAAGGTGTCGCTCACCGCGAACCCGTCGCACCTCGAGGCCGTCGACCCGGTCCTCGAGGGCCTGGTCCGCGCCAAGCAGGACCTCCTCGACAAGGGCCAGGACGGCTTCACCGTCATGCCGCTGCTGCTGCACGGTGACGCGGCGTTCGCCGGCCAGGGTGTCGTGGCCGAGACCCTGAACCTGGCGCTGCTGCGCGGCTACCGCACCGGCGGCACCGTGCACATCGTCGTCAACAACCAGGTCGGTTTCACCACCGCCCCGGAGCACTCGCGTTCGTCGGAGTACTGCACCGACGTCGCGAAGATGATCGGTGCCCCGATCTTCCACGTCAACGGCGACGACCCCGAGGCGTGTGTCTGGGTTGCGCAGCTGGCCGTCGACTTCCGTGAGAAGTTCGGCAAGGACGTCGTCATCGACATGATCTGCTACCGCCGTCGCGGCCACAACGAGGGCGACGACCCGTCGATGACGCAGCCGGCGATGTACGACCTGATCGATACCAAGCGCAGCGTCCGCAAGAGCTACACCGAGGCGCTGATCGGCCGCGGCGACATCTCCCTCAAGGAGGCCGAGGACGCCCTGCGCGACTACCAGGGCCAGCTCGAGCGGGTGTTCAACGAGGTCCGCGAGCTCGAGAAGTTCAAGCCGGAACCGTCGGAGTCGGTCGAGCTCGACCAGACCCCGCCGGCCCGACTGACCACCGCGGTCGATGCCGCGACACTCGCCCGTATCGGCGACGCGTTCCTGGGCACCCCCGAGGGCTTCACGGTGCATCCGCGCGTCAAGCCGGTCGTCGAGAAGCGGCACGAGATGTCCCGCGAGGGCAAGATCGACTGGGCGTTCGCGGAGCTGCTCGCGTTCGGTTCGCTCGCCGAGCAGGGCGCGCTGGTGCGCCTGGCCGGGCAGGACTCGCGTCGTGGCACGTTCACGCAGCGCCACTCGGTGCTGATCGACCGCAAGAACGGCAACGAATACAACCCGCTCGCCGAGCTGGCCACCGCGGCCGGCAACGGCGGCAAGTTCATGGTCTACGACTCGGCGCTCACCGAGTACGCGGGCCTGGGCTTCGAGTACGGCTACTCGGTCGGCAACCCCGACGCCCTGGTGCTGTGGGAGGCGCAGTTCGGCGACTTCGTCAACGGCGCGCAGACCATCATCGACGAGTTCATCAGCTCCGGTGAGGCCAAGTGGGGCCAGCTGTCCGACGTCGTGCTGCTGCTGCCGCACGGTCACGAGGGTCAGGGCCCGGACCACACGTCCGGTCGTATCGAGCGGTTCCTGCAGCTGTGCGCCGAGGGGTCGATGACGGTCGCGATGCCGTCGACGCCCGCGTCGTACTTCCACCTGCTGCGCCGCCACCACCTGGACGGCATCCGTCGCCCGCTCGTGGTGTTCACGCCCAAGTCGATGCTGCGTAACAAGGCGGCGGTGTCCAACCTCGAGGACTTCACGACCGGCAAGTTCCGTTCGGTGTTCGAGGAGCCCACGTACGAGGCCGGCGAGGACCGCAGCAAGGTCAAGCGCGTGCTGCTGACGTCGGGCAAGATCTACTGGGAGCTGCTCGCGAAGAAGCAGAAGGAGAACCGCGACGACGTCGCGATCGTCCGGATCGAGCAGCTGTACCCGATCCCGCGCCGCCGCATCGCGGAGACGCTGGACCGCTACCCGAACGTGAGCGAGTTCTTCTGGGTCCAGGAGGAGCCGGCGAACCAGGGTGCGTGGCCGTTCCTCGGCCTGGCACTGCCGGAGCTGCTGCCCGAGAAGCTCGCGGGCATCAAGCGCGTGTCGCGTCGTGCGATGTCGGCACCGTCGTCAGGATCGAGCAAGGTCCACGCCGTCGAGCAGCAGGAGATCATCGACGCGGCGTTCACGCCGACGAAGTGATACTGCAGTGATGCGGTAGCAGTACCGTCCGGAAGGCCCGTCCACTCACCCGAGTGGACGGGCCTTCCGTCGTTTCCGGTGGGGCCACGCCGAAACGCGGGACGGAGGCTCAGGTGCCGAGGAGAGCTGCGGCCATCTGGGAGCTGAGAGCGACGGCGGGCAGGGCGGTGACGAGCAGTTCGACGAGGTCGTCGCGGGTGATCTCGGGGTCGCGGAGCCACGTGATGGTGGCTTCCTCGACGAACGCTATCCAGCCGCGCACCGACAGGGCGATGCGTGGGGTGGGGTCGATGCCGAGGGTGGGGAGCTGGTCCACGACGCGTCGGGCCATTTCGGCACGTGTCTGCTCGAACACCTCGCGCATGGCGGGGTCTCCGCTGGCGGTGCCACGGAGCAGGGACACGTAGGTGTCGCGGTTCTCGGAGACGTAGTCGATGTACGACGCCATGACGTCGCGCAGGATCTCGATCGGCTCGAGGTCGAGGTTCGGGGCGGTGCGGGCCAGCATGTCGGCGCTGGTGTGCCGGACGATCGCGACGTGGTAGTCGTGTTTGGATCCGAAGTAGTGGAACAGGAGGCCGCGGGAGACGCCGGCCCGGTCGGCGATGTCGTCGACGGAGATCTGTTCGAGGGGGCGTTCGGTGAGCATGTGGACACCCAGGTCGATGAGTTGCGCCCGCCGCTCGTCCGGGCTGAGGCGCGTGCGTTTGGTGGGCTCCATGCGACACACAATACTGAACGCGCGTCAACAACTATTGACTGATGCTCAACAGCCCCTTACGCTCCTCTACATGAGTCTTCCAGTCACAGATACCTCCGCCCGGGCCGCGGACGCGCGCCGGGTCGACACATTGATCATCGGCAGCGGCTTCGCCGGCCTCGGCGCTGCTATCAAGCTGGCCCAGGAGGGCAAGCACGACTTCGTGGTGCTCGAACGCGGTTCAGACGTGGGCGGCACGTGGCGCGACAACACGTACCCCGGTGCCGCGTGCGACGTGCCGTCACACCTGTACTCGTACTCGTTCGCTCTCAACCCGGAGTGGACGCGGTCGTTCTCACCGCAGCCGGAGATCCAGAACTACATCTCGTCGGTGGCCCGCAAGTACAACGTCCTCGACAAGCACGTGTTCGGCTGCGAGGTCCTCTCCGCCCGGTGGAACACCGGCACCTCCCGCTGGGACGTCCACACCACGACCGGCGACTACGAGGCGAAGGTCGTCGTATCGGCGGTCGGCGCGCTGTGCGAGCCGTCGCTGCCGGACATCCCCGGGATCGAAGGGTTCGAGGGCGAGATCTTCCACTCGGCTCAGTGGAACCACGACGCCGACCTGAACGGCAAGCGGATCGCGGTGATCGGCACGGGCGCATCGGCCATCCAGATCGTCCCGCAGCTGGCACAGAAGGCGTCGCAGCTCGACGTCTACCAGCGGACGGCGCCGTGGATCCTGCCGCGCGCGGACCGCGAATACACCAAGGCCGAGCATCTGGCGTTCAAGTACGTGCCGGGCTTCCAGAAGCTGTGCCGCACCGGTATCTACTGGATGAGGGAGACGCAGGTCGTGGGTCTGGCGAAGGCTCCGATCTTCATGAAGCCGCTCCAGTTCGTGGCCGAGCGGCATCTGCGCCGCCAGATCAAGGACAAGGCGCTGCGCCGCAAGGTGACCCCGAACTTCCAGATCGGCTGCAAGCGCATGCTGATCTCCAACAACTACTATCCGGCGCTCGCGCAGCCGAACGTCGACGTCGTCACCGACGGCATCGCCGAGGTCCGCAAGGACTCGGTCGTCGACCGTAACGGGGTCGAGCGCAAGGTCGACGCGATCGTGGTGGCCACCGGCTTCCACGTCACCGACTCCCCCACGTTCGCAGGCATCATCGGCAAGGACGGCCGTTCGCTGGCGCAGGTCTTCGACGACGGCGGCCAGCAGGGCTACAAGGGGTCGACCATCGCGGACTTCCCCAACATGTTCTTCCTCGTGGGCCCCAACACCGGTCTGGGACACAGCTCGATGGTGTTCATGATCGAGTCGCAGGTCAACTACGTCGTGGACGCGATTCGCCTGATCGACCGCTACGACATCGCCACGATCGAGGTCCGCAAGGACGTGCAGGACGCCTACAATCGCGATCTGCAGGACAAGATCTCCAAGAGTGTATGGAACAACGGCGGCTGCGCGAGCTGGTATCTGGACAAGCACGGCAACAACACGACGCTGTGGCCCGGTTTCACGTTCGAGTTCCGTTCCCTCACCAAGGAATTCGACCTCGGCGCGTACCGCATCGTCACCACTGCCGATCTCCCGGCCCGGCCTGCCGTCGTGGCGACCGCGCCGGATCTCGGCACCGAACTGACCGATCTCGACAACGACAAGGTGGTTGCACAGTGAGTGAATTCGCAGGCAAGGTGTGCGTCGTCACCGGAGCAGGATCGGGTATCGGCCGCGCGCTGGCCCTGAACCTTGCACACAAGGGTGCGAAACTCGCTCTCTCCGATAGGGATTCGGCCGGTCTCGCGGAGACTGTCCGACTGGTCGAGGCGACCGGCGCCGAGGTGAAGTCGGATCATCTCGACGTCACGCAGCGGGAGGCGGTCCTCGCGTACGCGGACGCGGTCGTGGCGCACTTCGGCAAGGTGAACCAGGTGTACAACAACGCCGGTATCGCCTTCCACGGCGAGGTGGAGCGTTCGGAGTTCAAGGACATCGAGCGCATCATGGACGTCGATTTCTGGGGTGTGGTCAACGGCACGAAGGCGTTCCTGCCGCACCTGATCGCGTCGGGCGACGGGCACGTCGTCAACGTGTCGAGCCTCTTCGGTCTGCTGTCGATTCCGGGCCAGAGTGCCTACAACGCAGCGAAGTTCGCGGTCCGCGGGTTCACCGAGTCGCTGCGGCAGGAGATGCTGATCGCGAAGCGTCCGGTGAAGGTGACGTGCGTGCACCCCGGTGGCATCAAGACGGCGATCGCGCGCAACGCCACGATGCCGGACGGCGACGACCAGGCGTCGTTCGCACAGTTCTTCGACAAGCGCCTCGCCCGCACCACCCCGGAGGATGCGGCGACGACGATCGTGAACGGGGTCCGAAAGGGTAAGGCGCGGGTGCTGATCGGCGCGGACGCGAAGATCCTCGACGCGTGGGTGCGGCTCGTCGGCCCGAGCTATCAGCGGGTCGTTGCGTTCGTCACGGCGAAGATGCTGCCCTAGCCGAACCGAGCATCGCGGTGGCAGAGCTTGTCGGATACGCCCGATAAGCTCTGCCACCGATGACAACGACAACCGGCGGCTCGAGCCGCCTCTTCCAGGTCCATCTCGGCGGGATCATCGAACTGCTGAGCGCGAGCATCTACACCGGACCGCAGGTGTTCCTCCGGGAACTGCTGCAGAACGGGTGCGACGCGATCGCCGCACGCCGCGACGTCGATCCCGGGCACCGGGGATCGATCCGGGTACTGCCGTGCGCCACGCCGGGGAGCGTGTTCGCGGTCGAGGACGACGGTGTCGGACTGACCACCGACGAGGTCGGCGAGCTGCTGGCGACGGTGGGACGCAGTTCCAAGCGGGACGTGCTCGATCTGCCGCGCACCGACCGGCTCGGCCAGTTCGGCATCGGCCTACTGAGTTGTTTCATGGTGAGCGACGAGATCCGGGTGCGTACCCGGTCGGCGTCGGGTGCCCGTGCCGTCGAGTGGGTGGGCCGCACCGACGGCACGTTCACGGTCACCGAACTCGACGACGATCTGCCGGTGGGCACCCGCGTCGAACTGCGGCCGCGGCCGGACGCAGCCGATCTGGTGTCGCGGGCGGGTGCGTTCGATCTGGCGGACCGGTTCGGCCGGCACCTGCCGGTGCGGGTGACGGTGGACGGCGAGGTGGTCACCCGGCCCGCCCCGTTCCTCGAGGACAGCGCGACGGTCGAACTGCGGGACCTCGGCCGGGACGTCGTCGGCTCCGAACCGTTCGACACGATCCCGCTGCACGTGCCGTCGACGGGCACCCGCGGAGTGGCGTTCGTGTTGCCGTTCCAGCCGTCGCCCGGGCAGCGGCAGTCGAGCCGCGTCTACCTGGGCGGCATGCTGTTGTCGGAGCGGATGGACGATCTGCTGCCCGAGTGGGCGTTCTTCGTGCGGGCCGTCGTGAACACGACGGGCCTGCATCCGACGGCGTCCCGCGAGTCGCTCATCGAGGACGGGGCGCTCGAGGTGACGCGCACCGAACTGGGGGCGGCGGTGCGCCGCTGGGTGATCGGGTTGGCGGCCCGGGCCCCGCACCGGTTGGCGACGTTCCTGTCGGTGCACCATCTGGCGTTGCGGTCGATGGTTCTGCACGACGACGAGCTGGCCCGGTTCATCGTCCCGCATCTGCCGATCGAGTCGACGGACGGTCCGACGACGTTCGGGGCGGCCGCGGCACGCGGGGTGGTGCGCTACACCCGCACGCTCGACGAGTTCCGGCAGCTGGCCGGGATCGCGCGTCCGGGTTCCCCGATCGTCAACGGCGGCTATGTGTACGACGCGGAGATCGCGGCCCGGCTGCCGGAGTTCGTGCCGGGTGCGACGGTGGAGGCCGTCACCGTCGCCGACGAGATCGACCAGCTGGACGTGCCGCCGCTCACGGACAGGTCGCTGACCCGCCGGCTCACCGACCGCGCCGATGCCGCGTTGCAGGATCTGGGGGCGGCGACGGCGGTGCGGGTGCTGCAGCCCGACACCGTGCCCGCCCTGTACGTGGCGGACGAGGCGGTGCTGCGGCGGCTGCGCCGCGATCAGGCGAGCGAGGCGGGTGGCGGTTTCTGGGCGGACGTCCTGGGCCGGGTGACCGACGCCGAGGCAGCGTCCGGCTCGGATGCCGACTCGGGTCCGGAGGGTCGGCTGGTGCTGAACTGGAGCAATCGTCTCGTTCGTACTCTCGCGACCGTCGACGACGCGGCCGTGCTGTCCCGCACGGTGCGGATCCTCTACGTGCAGTCACTGCTCGCCGGTCACCGTCCGCTGCGCCCCGCCGATCGGGCCGCGTTGACGGACGCGATGACCGACATCGTGCACCTCTCGGTGGGCCTGACGGCGCTCCCCGACCATTTGCCCACTCTCACAGACAAGGACGACCATGCCGAGTGACATCACCGTCGACGCGTTGATCGAGGAGATCGACCACACCCCGTACGGGCCGGAGGAACGCGATCTGATCGAGCGGGCGATCACGCTCGCGGAGGAGACCGGCGACGAGGCGGCGGCGTACGCGGTGCGGATGCGGCTGGTCCAGTCCGCGTCGATGACCGGTGACACGGAGGCGTTGCTCACCGCGTTCGCGTGGTGTGTGGGCCGCAACGCCGCCGACCCGGCGACGTTCCCGACGCAGGTCGACGACTACGACCTGCTGTGGTTCCACAAGTGGATCGCCGACGCGCTGGGGTCGAACCCGATGTTCCCGCAGGCCACGATCGCCGAGTCCATCGACCGGATGGAGGCCACATACCGGCAGGCCGGGGTGGGCCTGTCCGGGGTGGTGCAGACCCGGTTCTGGGAGGCGTTCGAGTCGGGCCGTATCGAGGAGGCGGGCCGGTATCTCGAGGAACTGGCACGTACCCCGCGCGACGACTACAGCCACTGCGAGGCGTGCGTGCGTTCTGAGGAGGCCGCCTACCGGTTCGCGAGCGGCGACCTCGAGGCGGGCCTGACGCTGGTCGAGGAGATGCTCGACGAGGGCATGTCGTGTGGGGAGGAGCCGGAGCGGGCGATGGCGCACACGTTGCTGCCGCTGCTCGAGACGGGCCGCCTCGACGAGGCCGAGCAGATGCACGTGCGCGGCTACCGGCTGGCCCGCGGTAACGCCGACAACATCGGCATGGTGGGGCGGCATCTGGTGTTCCTGTCGGTCACCGGGAACGAGCAGCGTGCCCTCGAGATGCTCGAACGGCACCTCGGCTGGCTCGGACACGACGGGCTCAACGCGTCGGCGCACCTGGACGCGTTGACCGCGTTCGCGGTGGCGTGCACGGTGGCGGCGCGGGCCGGGCTCGGCGGCGAGCGGGTGCGCGGATCGGATGCGGCGTCACTGCGCCGGTTCGTGGGCGACCACGACGGCCTGTGGACGGTCGAGGAGTTCGGGCACGCGTGCCACCGTGCCGCGGAGGAGCTCGCGGCCCGCTTCGACGACCGCAACGGCAACGAGTACCGCAGCGAGACCCTCACGGCGGCAATGACTCTCGTGGATCGGCGCTGGGATCTGCCGATCGGCGGCGCGCACACGGTCGCGACTGGGCCCGTCGTCGTCGCTCCGGAGGCGTCGGCCGCGTTCGCCGACGACGTCACGGGTGCGAGCGATGTCGTCGCGCACGTCGAGTCGTTGCAGAACGATCCCGACGACACCGACGGCACCGCGGTCCTCGACTGGATCGGTGCCGAACTCGAGTCCACCGACGCCCCGGGACGCCGGACGGTTCTGCTGCGGCTGCGCGCCCAGATACTCGCCGGCCGTGGACGTTTCGCGGAGGCCCTCGCGTCCGTCGACGCGGCACTCGCACTGTCGGTGGCGCACGCCGCGCGGTCGGTGACGGCCCCGCTGGCGGCGTTGAGTGCGCACATCGCCGGCGACCTCGGTGAGGCCGAGGACGCGATCGCCCGGATGCGGCTGGCGAAGCAGGAAGCCGAGCTCGCCGGGATCGGAACATCCGGTCCCCGTTACCATCTCGGGGTCATGCTGACGCGGGCCGGTCGCCCGGACGAGGCGGTCGACGAGCTGACGCGGGCCGCGGAGATCGAAACCGCGGACGGTGTCGGCCCGGAATCGCTCGCCCAGACCCGATGGTGGCTCGGCTGCGCGCACCGCGACAACGGTGACACGCGCGATGCGGTCGCGGCGTGGACCGAGTGTGTGGCGCTGGCCCGCTCGTGCGACGACCACGCGACGGCGGCGACGGCCGGCAAGGACCTGGGTGTGCTGTTGGTACAGGTCGACGACCCGGACGGGTTCGCGGTGCTCGACGCCGCGGTCGCCGACGCCGAACGGGTGTCCGACCGCCCGGACGTTCTCGTCGACGTCCTGCACGTGCGGGGCCGGGTGCGGTGCAGTGTCGACGACGCGGCCGGTCTCGACGACCTGCGGGTCGCCGCCGAGCTCGCCGACGGGTGGACGCGCGCCGACATCGCCGATTCGACGGCACGGGCACTGGCCCAGTTGCGGCGGGACGACGACGCCGTCGCGGCGGCACTGTCCGCGTCCGACGCGTACGCCGACGCCGGTGACGTCGCCGGATCGGCAGGCGCGCTGCTCGTCGCGGCGCAGGTGCTGGCGCGGAGCGACCGGCACGAGGACGTGCTCGCGGTCCTCGCCGACGCCCGCACCCGGGCACCCGAGGTACCGCAGCTCGCGATCCGGGTGGCGCTCATGGAGGGGGACGCGTTCGAAGCACTCGGTCGACACGACGAGGCCGCGGCCGCCCGCGCCCGTCTCGACGACTGAGGGGCGGGGCGCCGAGTTCTTCCCGGGTCAGGTGTGGTCGTCGAGCCATTCTCCGGCGGCGTCGGCCGACGAGATCTCGCCGGCCTCGATCCGCGTCACCAGCGCATCGAGGTCGGCGGCGGTGAGCTGCAGGACCACGCTGAGGCCCTTGACGTCGTCGGCGCTCAGTGCGCCGCTGCGGAACAGGGGCAGCACGTCGGCGTCGGACTGCTCGGCCACCGCGAGGTCGGCGGGCAGGGACCGGGACAGTGCGTCGAACACGCCGTCGGTGTCGGCCTGCTCGGTGTCCGGTTCCGGGGTCGGGGCGTCCGGCTCGAACCAGTGCAGCAGCTCGCCGGTGCGTTCCGGGACCAGGGTGACCCGGTCGGCGTCGAGGGCGGCGATGCGGTCGGCCCGGTCGCCGAGCCCGAGGACGAGTTCGGTGGGGCGGCCGGACGCGTCGAGGGCACCGGCGTACAGCCGGGCGAGCAGTTCGCTGTCGGTGGCGGCCGACGCCCCGATGCGTACGGGGCCCGGGTCGGCCGGTCCGGCGACGGCGCTGGTGGTGTCGAGGCCGCATCCGGTGAGGGCGGCGGCGACCAGGGGCAGCGCCGCCCATCGCAGTGTTCGGGCGGCGTGTCTCGGTTCCACCGTGTCATCTCCGATCGTGAGCAGTGCGCCCCGGTGGTCCACCTGTCGTGGTGAACCACCGGGGCGCCCGGATGCCGTGCTCGGGGAAACGCTACGCGACGCCCTCGTCCTTCGCGGCCTGCGCGACGGCGGCAGCGACGGCCGGGGCGACACGCGGGTCGAGGGGGCTCGGAACGATCTTGTCGGCGGCGAGCTCGTCACCGAGCACCGAGAGGATCGCGTCGGCGGCGGCGAGCTTCATGCCCTCGGTGATCCGGCGGGCACCGGCGTCCAGCGCACCCTTGAAGATGCCCGGGAACGCGAGGACGTTGTTGATCTGGTTCGGGAAGTCGCTGCGCCCGGTGGCGACGATCGACGCGTACTTGCGCGCCACCTCGGGGTGCACCTCGGGATCCGGGTTCGACATCGCGAAGATGATCGCGTCCGATGCCATCGTGGCGATGATCTCCTCGGGCACGGTGCCGGCGGAGACGCCGAGGAACACGTCGGCGCCGTCGAGGGCCTCGACGATGCCGCCGATGCGACCCGACGGGTTGGTGCGCGCAGCGAGGTCGGCCTTGATCTCGTTGAGATCGCCGCGGTCGGCCGAGACGATGCCCTTCGAGTCGAGCACGGTGACGTCGGCGATGCCGGCTGCGAGCAGGATGTTGGTGCAGGCGACACCGGCCGCTCCGGCGCCGGAGATGACGACCCGCAGGCCGGTGATGTCGCGGCCCTGGACCTTGGCGGCGCCGCGCAGCGCGGCGAGCGCGACGATCGCGGTGCCGTGCTGGTCGTCGTGCATGACGGGGCAGTCCAGTGCCTCGATGACGCGGCGTTCGATCTCGAAGCAGCGGGGCGCCGAGATGTCCTCGAGGTTCACTGCACCGAAGCTCGGACGCAGCCGGACGAGGGTTTCGACGATCTCGTCGGGGTCCGTGGTGTCGAGCACGAGCGGGATGGAGTTCAGGCCGGCGAAGTTCTTGAACAGTGCCGACTTGCCCTCCATGACCGGCAGGGACGCGCGGGCGCCGATGTCGCCGAGACCGAGGACGGCGGTGCCGTCGCTCACGACGACCACCAGGCGACTGGTCCACGTGTAGCGGTCGGCCAGCGTCTCGTCGGCGTGGATCGCGCGGCTGACCTGCGCGACGCCGGGCGTGTACGCGATGGAGAGCGCACGCTGGGAATCGAGGGGCGCGGTGGTCTCCACCGAGAGCTTGCCACCGATGTGGCCCGCGAAAATCTCCTCGTCGGTAATTTCGACCTTTGGCGTTACGGAAGCTTCAGACACAGGGGACACGATGACACTCCTCTTGAGGCCGGACTCACTCGGGTCCTGGTTACTGAGAAGTAACCGGGTCGGGGTGGATGAAACCGACACGGCACTTCGAGCACAGGATTGATCGTTTGCTACTACCGGGGCGCGCGGTCGGCCGCACCACTGCCGGAGCGTGATGGCGCCGGGCGGGGGGTGTGCCCTGGCACTGGTTCTGCCACCTAGACATCCCTCGTGGCTGCCGGTCGGCACGCGCGCGAGAGTGCACTGATTCTGCACCATCGCGGGGCGTCGATCAAATCCGCCCGGGCGGTCGGCATCTCACCGAAACACGCGCCGACCTGTGAGTACGTGTGTCAGGTCACGTCCACCACTGGGTCCACAGCAACAGCCCGGTAACCGCGAGGACCGCAGCGGAGGACAGCATCGTGACCATGGGGGCCGCCCCGCGCCGCCGGTCGGCGAACACCTGCAACACGACCACGACGACGGCCGCGGTCACGTGCGCGGCGAGCGACGTGGATCCGGGACCGGGGAAATCGCGGTCCGACGCGAGCCAGGCGACACCCGCGACGACGGCGGTGAGCACGACGACGCCGCCCGCGGCCACCCCCGACAGGCCGCGCAGCACCCGCACCGGCCAGGCGTCCACACGGCGCGTACGCCCGTATCCGTCGTAGGTCACAGCACCGGTACCCCGGTCGCGCGCTCGACGAGGGCGTCGAACGCGTCGGGGTCGGTGGTGTGCCGCCCGAGTTCGATCGTCTTGTTGGCGCCGTGGTAGTCGGACGAGCCGGTGCCGATCAGGCCGAGTTCCCGGGTGAGGGAACGCAGTGTCGCCGCATCGTCGGGACTGTGGTCGGGGTGGTCGATCTCGAGACCGCCGAGGCCGCGTTCGGCGAGTTCCCGGATGTGGTCGAGGTCGAGCAGACGGCCCCGGCTACGGGCCCGGGCGTGCGCGATCACGGTGACCCCGCCGGCCGCGGCGACCAGGTCGACGGCCCGCTCGAGCGGGGTGTCCGCCTTGTCGACGTAGTAGGGGCTGCGGGTCGACAGCAGGTGTGTGAACGCCTCACCGACACTGTCGACGATCCCGGCCCGCACCAGCGCGCGGGCCAGGTGGGGGCGGCCGACCGAGAGGCCGGCGTCGGCCATGACGGCGTCGGCGTCGATCGGCAGGCCGTCCGCCTCCATCTTTCCGGCCATCGCCCGCAGCCGCGCGACCCGTTCGTCGCGCAGTCGTTCCCGCTCGACGGCGAACTCGTGGGCCGCCGGATCGAACAGGTACGCGAGCAGGTGCACCGCGACCGGGCGGCCGTCGTCGCCGCGGCCCTCGCACGACATCTCCATGCCCCGAACGAGCCGCATCCCCGATGGCAGGGCCGCGGCCGCCTCCGCCCACCCGGCGGTGGTGTCGTGGTCGGTGATCGCGAGGACGTCGATGCCGGCGTCGGCCGCCGCGGACACGAGCCCGGCGGGGGTGTCCGTACCGTCGGATGCGGTCGAGTGGGTGTGGAGGTCGATACGCACGACGCCAGTGTGTCAGGTCCGCCGTGACGGCGTCGCCGCGCCGCGGCAGCTACAGACTGGCCGCGCCGCGGGCGGGATCACGGACGTCGATACCGGCCTCGTCCCACGCGTCACGCAGCGCAGCGGCGCCACGCACCCGCACCCAGGCGGCCTCGGTGCCGGTCAGCGGCACCGCCTCGAGGAACTGCACCGGGTCGAGCGGGGCCGGGAGGGTCAGGTCGGGGACGTCGCTCTCCCCGAGGAGGACCGCGGTGAACGGGGAACCCTTCCACAACGGCTCCCCCAGATCGATCAGCGCGTCGGGGCGCAGCACGATGCCCTCCACCGATGGCGCGGCGGCCAGTACCGCGAGGGTGCGGTGCACACCGGACGCCACCCCGGCACCGCCGGACAGGGCCAGGACCAGTTCGGCGCGCGGGCCGTGGGTGGGGTCGGCGAGCATGTCGCTCGGGTCCCCCATCGGATGCCTCGAGCAGCCGACGGTGACGTAGCGGACGGGTGATTCACCGTCGCCGGGATACAGCAGGACGTCGATCGGTTCGACACCGAGGAACGTCACCGACGCAGAGGTCGGTTCGGGGCCGGGCAGGTGCCGGTCGAGGTGGGTACGTACGGCAGCGGCAACATCGGTCACCCGTCCATCCAACACCAGGACGGCCACGTCTCCGGCCGGGCGGTTCCTCCCGCCCACAGGGACACGGTTTGGTAGGCCCACGAGCGCCGCGGTAGCCAGGATCCACCGAATCTCTGGAGTTCCCGTGCCTCTGCGTCCGATACCGACCGCGACACCGTCCGTCCCGCTGCTGACCGGCGTCCTGTGCTTCGTCATCCTGGTGGTGTCCACGCAGCAGACGGTGGTGCTGCCGTTGACGTCGATCATCGGCCGCCAACTGGACGCCGACGCCACCGCCGTCGGATGGACGTTGACGGCCGGGTTCCTCTCCGCGGCCGTGGCGACGCCGGTGGCCGGGCGGACGGCGGATCTGCGCCGCAAGCGCAGCGTGCTGCTCGCGGTCCTGTCGATCGTGCTCGCCGGTTCCCTCCTCGCGGCGCTCACCGAGTCGCTGCCGCTGCTCGTCGTCGCCCGGGTCCTGCAGGGGGTGTCGTTCGCCGCGTTCCCGGTGTGCCTGGCGATCCTGCGGGCGGAACTGCCGGCGGCCCGGTTGACGTCGGCGATGGGACTGCTGTCGGGGACACTCGGATTCGGTGGCGCGGTCGGCATGGTCCTGATCGGTCTCGTCGTGCCCCCGGACGCCGACTACCGACGGGCGTTCTGGCTCGCGACCGGGCTCACCGTCGTCGCGATCGCCGGTGTGGTGGTGGCCGTGCCGGCGCGGGCGAATCCGGTTCGGGGTCGCGTCGACTGGACCGGTGCCGTCCTCCTCGGGGCGGGACTCGTGTTGATCCTGCTGCCGCTCTCGGAAGGAGGCGGCTGGGGATGGTTCTCACCGGCGACGCTCGGGTCCGCGGCGGCCGGGGTCGTCGTGCTGGCCGGATGGTTCGTGTTCGAACGGCGTGTCGACCAGCCGCTGGTGCCGTCGTCGATGCTCACCCACCGGCCGGTCGTCTGCACGCACGCGGCCGGGGTGTTCATCGGCGCCGGAATGTTCGTCAACATCACCGCGGTCACGTACTTCGTCCAGACGGACCGCGCCGCCGCCGGCTACGGCTTCGACGCGACCCCGATGCACACCGGTCTGCTCTACATCCTGCCGGGCGCCTCGGTCGGGGTCGTGGTGTCGATGTGCAGTGGCGTCCTCATCCACCGGTTCGGGGCGCGGGCCGTCATGAGCGGCGCGGGCGTCCTCGGGGTCGTCGGCTTCTGCACCCTGATGTTCGTGCACGACACCACGTGGCAGGTGATCGCCGCGTCGATGGTGACGTCGGCGTTCACGAACCTCGGCTACGCGGTGATGCCGGCGCTCCTCGTCGCGGAGGTGGGCCCGGATCTGACGGGTGTCGCGAACAGTGTCAACTCGATCGCGCGGACGGTCGGCAGTTCGGTGGCCAGCGCCCTGCTCGCCACGATGCTCGCGGCGTCCGTGGCGAGCCGGGCGTCCGGGACGTCACCGACGGCCGGTGGTCCCGCCCCCGCCGGGGTGTGGGTGTACACCGCCGCGTTCGGGTTCGGGGCGGTGTGCGCGGTGGTCGCGACGGTGTGCGTGTTCGTGGGCACCGCCCGGCGGCACGGTCCCGAGATCGACGGCCGACCTCAGAGCGCGAGCCGCGCCAGCATGTCCCGCGCCGATTCCGCGGTCTTGGGGTCGCACAGCACGTCGTAGCGTCCGGCCACGAGCTGCATGGTCGACGAGAAGTCGCGGGTGCCCCTCGTCGTCGCGTACGGGATGGTCGTGGAGATCAGTCCGAACACGATGCCACCGACGATGCCGACGGCCAGCGGTCCGAGCACGTTGCCGGTGAAGATGCCGAGCAACAGGCCGAAGAACACGCCGAGCCAGGCACCCGAAACAATGCCGCCGCCAATGACTTTGGGCCAGGTGAGCCGGCCCAGGACACGTTCGACCTGCATGAGGTCAACTCCGACGATCGTCACGTTCTCGACCGGAAACTCCTGGTCGGACAGGTAGTCGACCGCGCGCTGCGCCTCGGCGTATGTCGGGTACGAGCCGATGGGCCAGCCCGTGGGCGGCGTCGGCAACCCCCGCGCGCGGCCCTGCTGTGAGAGTGGATTCGTCATCGTCTGGTCTCTCCTGCTCAACGGCGCGACATATGTCCGGTTCTACCGATATTCGGTTCCTCGTTCAATTGTGCCCGCACCGCCGCCGAGACGCCTACCCGTTCGCGGGCGGCGTGAAACTCGACGTCCGCGTCATGCCGGCGGCACGGCCCTTCGCCGAGATCACGAGCGCCATCTTGCGGCTCGCCTCGTCGATCATCTCGTCGCCCAGCATCACCGCACCGCGGCCGCCACCGGCCTCCGAGGTGTGGAACTCGTAGGCGTCGAGGATCAGCTCGGCCTGGTCGTAGTCCTCCTGCCGCGGGCTGAACACCTCGTTGGCGGCGTCGATCTGGGTGGGATGGAGCACCCATTTGCCGTCGAACCCGAGCGCGGCGGTGCGCTGCGCCGACCGCCGGAACGCGTCGACGTCCCGGATCTGCAGGTACGGGCCGTCGATCGCCTGCAGTCCGTGGGTGCGGGCCGCCAGCAGGATCGTCATGAGGATGTGGTGGTAGGCGTCGCCGCGGTCGTATCCCTCGGGCTGCTCGCCCACGACGAGCGTGCGCATGTTGATGCTCGCCATGAAGTCCGCCGGACCGAACACCAGGGTCTGCACGCGCGGGCTCGCCGACGCGATCGCGTCGATGTTCCGCAGGCCCACCGCGTTCTCGATCTGCGGTTCGATCCCGATCCGCCCCACCTCGAGCCCGTTCGCCTTCTCGATCTGGGTCAGCAGCAGATCCAGCGCCTGCACGTGGCTCGCGTCGGGCACCTTCGGCAGCAGGATCGCGTCGAGGTTCGCACCCGCACCCCCGACGACGGTCGCGACGTCCGCGTGGGTCCACTCGGTGGTCCAGTCGTTGACGCGCACCACCTTGATCTGGCCGCCCCAGCCGTCCTCGTTCAGCGCGTCCACGATCCGGCCGCGGGCCTCCGCCTTCGCGATCGGCGCGACGGCGTCCTCGAGATCGAGGAAGATCGAGTCGGCGGGAAGACCTTTCGCCTTGTCGATCATCTTGCGGCTCGACCCGGGCACCGCCAGGACCGAACGACGCGGCCGGAAAGGAGTGGTCATGGTGGGCTGCCCTCCGAGTTCAGTGCATCACGGGACGAGGAATTAGCCTTTTCATCATGGCAGCTGTGAGCAAGGTATTCGCAGCCAGGCTCGCCGGCCTGGTGGTCCTCGGACCGGACGGCGAATCGATCGGCCGGGTACGGGACGTGGTGCTCACCATCCGGGTGGGGCGCCAGCCTCCACGCGTCCTCGGCCTGGTCATCGAAATGTTCACGCGTAAACGCATTTTCGTCCCGATACTGCGGGTCACCGCGATCGAGCCGGGCTCGGTGACCCTCAAGACCGGCAACGTGAGCCTGCGCCGGTTCGACCAGCGCCCCACCGAGATCCTCGCCCTCGCACAGGTCCTCGACTCGCACGTCCGGATCGACGACCCGGACGTCGTCGAGACGATCGGCACCGACGTCGTGATCGTCGACCTCGGTATCGAACAGACCCGCACCCGCGACTGGCTGGTCTCCCGGGTCGCGGTCCGGGCCCACCGCGGCCGGCTGGGCCGCCGGTCGGCCATCCACGTCGTCGACTGGCCGCACGTCCACGGCTTGACCCCGACCGCGCTCGCGATGCCCGGCCAGGGTGTCTCGCAGCTGCTGATGCAGTTCGACGGCATGCGGCCGGCGGACGTTGCGCACGCGATGCGCGAGCTGCCGGAGAAACGCCGGCACGAGGTGGCCCTCGCACTCGACGACGAACGCCTCGCCGACGTCGTGCAGGAGCTTCCCTCCGACGACCAGACCGACCTGCTGTTACATCTCGAGGTGCAGCGCGCCGCCGAGGTGCTCGAGGCGATGGACCCCGACGACGCCGCCGACGTGCTCGGCGGACTGCCCGAGACGGATGCGGAATCGCTGCTGCAGCTGATGGATCCGGAGGACTCCGAGCCGGTGCGGCGGCTGCTCGAGCACTCCCCCGACACCGCGGGCGGCCTGATGACGCCGGAGCCGGTCGTGCTCACCCCGTCGACCACGGTCGCCGAGGCCCTCGCCCGGGCCCGCAACGCCGACCTGACGCCGGCACTCGCGAGCATGGTGTTCGTGGTCCGGCCGCCGACCGCGACACCGACCGGCCGCTACCTGGGCTGTGTGCACCTGCAACGGCTGCTGCGGGAACCACCGGCCTCCCTCGTCGGCGGTGTCCTCGACGACGACCTGCCGCTGCTCGACCCCGAAGATCCGCTCGCGACGGTGACCCGCTACTTCGCCACCTACAACCTGGTGTGCGCGCCGGTCGTCGACGACGAGCACCACCTGCTGGGCGCCGTCACCGTCGACGACGTCCTCGACCATCTGCTGCCCACCGACTGGCGCGAGGAAGAGGCCGGCGATGAGTGAACTCAGCGGCCGCCAGCGGCTCGACACTCCCCGCGGCACCCGCGGTCTGCGGCTGCACATCGACGTCGAGGCCGTCGGCCGGGTCAGCGAATCCATCGCCCGGTTCCTCGGGACCGGGCGCTACCTGATGATCCAGACCGTCATCGTGATCCTGTGGATCGCACTCAACATCTTCGCGGTGCGGCTGCAGTGGGATCCGTACCCCTTCATCCTGCTGAACCTGGCGTTCTCCACCCAGGCCGCCTATGCGGCGCCGCTGATCCTGTTGGCGCAGAACCGGCAGGAGAACCGGGACCGGGTGTCGCTCGAGGAGGATCGGGCGCGGGCGGCCCAGACGAAGGCGGACACCGAGTTCCTGGCCCGTGAGCTCGCGGCGCTGCGCCTCGCGGTCGGCGAGGTCGCGACCCGCGACTACCTGCGCCGCGAACTCGACGACATCCGGCAGTTGCTCGTCGAGCGGGACGAGGAGAACCGTTCCCCCGCACGACGGGTCACCGATATGTAACGTGTGTCACAGCGTTCGAGATGTTCCCGTCGGAGCATCCGGAACGTGGTGCGTGAGTGTGGATGCAGGTGTCCTGCAAGGAGGGGGTTCTAGCGTGCGTGCCCGTGGAGTCGTCGGTGTGTCCGCTCTCGTCCTCGCCGGAGTCGTGACCGCCGCGGCATCGGCGGGCGGCGTCTTCGACACCCCCGGTGCGTCGGCCCCGGAACCGGTGGCCCGGAACACGGCCCACGTCACGGATCCCGGCCCCACCACCGCACCGCCCGAGGGACAGGCCGCGATGATTCCCACGGTGGGCATCGTCCCGTCCGCGCCCCGGCCCGAACGGCAGCTGCGGACCGCCGACCAGATCCCGTCCGTGGCCCCCGCCGTCGCACCGGACGTCGTCCCCTCGGCACCGCGCAGCGTCCCGGTGCCGGTCGTGGTCGGCCCGCTCGGCATCCCGGAGATCGTCCTGAACGCCTACCGGGCCGCCGAGCTGACGATGGCGAGCACTCAGCCGAGCTGTGGTCTGCCGTGGCACCTGCTGGCCGGCATCGGAAAGATCGAGTCGAATCACGCCGGTGGCGGCCAGACCGACGCCGCCGGCACCACGGTCACCCCGATCCTCGGCCCTGTCCTCAACGGCCACCTCGCCGGCAACGAGATCATCACCGACACCGACGGTGGGCTGCTCGACGGCGATGCCACCCACGACCGGGCGGTCGGGCCGATGCAGTTCATTCCGAGCACGTGGGCGCGGTACGCGTCCGACGGCAACGGCGACGGCGTCGCGAACCCGAACAACGTGTTCGACGCGACGCTCGCGGCGGCCCGGTACCTGTGCTCGGGCGGGCTGGACCTGCGCGATCCGTCGCAGGAGGCGCGAGCGGTGCTGCGCTACAACAACTCCACCACGTACATGGGCAACGTCCTGGCCTGGTCGGTGGCCTACCGCAGCGGCGGCACCGCGGCCCCGGCCGTGCCCGTGGTTCCCGCGCCGCCGCAGCGGTCGTCGGACTCCGAGATGGACGTCGCGGCACCCCTGCCCAGCGAGACCCCCGCGCAGTCCTCCCTGCCCTCGGCCCCGGAAGCCGTTCCCGCGCCGGCCCCGGAAGCCGTTCCCGCGCCGGCCCCGGAAGCCGTTCCCGCGCCGGCCCCGATGCCGCAACTCCGGCTGCCCGAGATCCCGGGCCTGCCGGAGCTTCCGTGCCTGGTGTTCTGCCCGCCGGCACCGGCTCCCACGGCACCGTGACAGCAGGCTCCGACGAGCCTGCGCATACCATGGTGGGCATGGCAGCCCTGACCGAGACCGCCGTCCGCACCGCGCTAGCGAAGGTGCAGGACCCCGAAATTCGTAAACCCATCACGGAACTCGGGATGGTCAAGAGCATCGAGATCGGCGACGACGGCAGCGTCGACGTCGGCATCTACCTGACGACGGCGGGCTGTCCGCTGCGCACCGAGATCACACAGCGGGTGACCGCGGCGGTCGCCGACGTCGAGGGCGCCGGCACGGTGCGCGTCGAGCTCGACGTGATGAACGACGAGCAGCGCACCGAGCTGCGCCGCTCGCTGCGCGGTGATTCCACCGAGCCGGTGATCCCGTTCGCCCAGCCCGGCTCGCTCACCCGGGTGTACGCGGTGGCGTCCGGCAAGGGTGGCGTCGGCAAGTCCAGTGTCACCGTCAATCTCGCGGCGGCGATGGCCGCGAAGGGCCTGTCGGTGGGTGTCCTCGACGCCGACATCTACGGCCATTCGGTGCCGCGGATGCTCGGCACCGACGCCAAGCCCACCCAGGTCGAGCGAATGATCATGCCGCCCGTCTCGCACGACGTGAAGCTCATCTCGATCGCCCAGTTCACTCAGGGCAACACCCCCGTCGTGTGGCGTGGCCCGATGTTGCACCGGGCGCTGCAGCAGTTCCTCGCGGACGTGTTCTGGGGCGATCTGGACGTGCTGCTGCTCGATCTTCCTCCCGGCACCGGCGACGTCGCGATCTCGGTGGCGCAGCTCATCCCGGGCGCCGAGATCCTGGTGGTGACGACACCGCAGCAGGCTGCTGCCGAGGTGGCCGAGCGGGCGGGCGCGATCGCGCTGCAGACCCGTCAGCGCATCGCCGGTGTCGTGGAGAACATGTCGTGGATGGAGCTGCCGGACGGCACCCGGATGGAGGTGTTCGGTTCCGGTGGCGGGCAGGCCGTCGCCGACCGGCTCACACGTGCGGTGGGTGCGACGGTGCCGCTGCTGGGGCAGATTCCGCTCGAGCAGGCGGTCCGGGAGGGCGGTGACGCCGGTACCCCCATCGTGTTGGGTGCGCCCGACTCCCCTGCCGGCACCGCGTTGCGGGAGATCGCCGACAAGCTGTCCGTCCGGTCGCGGGGCCTGGCCGGTATGTCCCTCGGGATCGACACCGTCCGGCATCTCTGAGTTCGGTGGCCTCGCCGGTCGGCCGGGCGTCCTAGGTGGCGTCGGGGTCGACCGGCGGGCGCTCGCCCGCAGCGAGGGGCTTCGACTCCGGCATCAGCGGTTTCTCGGCCGGGGTGCTGCCGTTCACGGCGGGCTTGCCGTCGAAGTTGCCGGTGAGGATCGAATCGTCGCCGTCGAGCAGGTGCTTGGTGATGACGGCGCGGGGCGACATGCCGCGCAGTTCGTTGAGGTCGGCCAGCGGCTTGCGCAGGTCGTCGAACTCGGGGCCGAGTTCGTCCTTGAGTTGCTGGCTCGCGCCGCTCGCGTAGTCGCGGACCTGACGCATCGTCTTGGTGACCCAGCTGACGGCCCCGGGGAGCCGTTCCGGTCCGAGGATCACGAGCGCTGCCACGAGGAGCACCATGAACTCGCCCCAGCCGATGTTGCCAAACACCGCTTCAGGGTACGTGGTCGCGGCGGGAAAATCTCGTGCGATCCCCGAAATTCACTCGGGCATCACATGTCGTGCACCCGAGGTCAGTCCGATGTCGGAGTGACCCGGAGGTCCACGGTCCGCCCCGACCGGATCAACTGGACGGGAACCTCCTGACCGACGGCCTGCTCGTGGACGGCGACGACCAGTTCGTCGGAGCTGCCGACAGTGCGGTCGCCGACCTTGACGATCACGTCCCCCTCGACGATCCCCGCCTGCTCGGCGGGACTGCCGGCCTGCACGTTGGCGACCTCGGCGCCGCTCGTCGCGTCGTTGACGACGGTGCGGGCGTTGACCCCGATCTCCGGATGATGCACCACGCCGGTGCGGATCAGTTCCTGCACGACCGTGGTGACGTCGTCGATGGGGATCGCGAATCCGAGGCCCACCGAGCCGCCGCTCTGCGAGCGGATCGCGGAGTTGATGCCGATGACACGGCCGTCCATGTCGATCAGCGGCCCCCCGGAGTTGCCGGGGTTGATCGCGGCGTCGGTCTGCACGGCGTCGATGACGGCGTCGGTGTCGGTGCCCTCCCCGGTGAGCCGGACGGGCCGGTCGAGGGCGCTGACGATGCCCCGGGTGACGGTCTTGCTCAGGCCCAGCGGCGAACCGACGGCGACGACGTCCTGCCCGACCTGGACGTCGTCGGATTCCCCGAGTCGGGCGACGGTGAGGTTCGCGGCGTCGGTCTTCAGGACCGCGAGATCGGTCTTGGTGTCGCGGCCGACGATCTGGGCGGGCACCTTCGTGCCGTCGGAGAAGGTCACCCGGATGGCCGCGTCCCCGGCAGACCCGGCCGCACCCGGCTCGGCCGCGGCCATGGAGATCACGTGGTTGTTGGTGACGATGTATCCGGCGCCGTCGACGACGACCCCCGACCCGGTTCCGGACTGGTCCCCGCGGGACACCTGGATCGACACCACCGACGGCAGGACCGCGTCCGCTACCTCGGCGATCCGACTCGCGGGAACCTCGTCGGACCCGGACTGGGACAGGGTGACGCGGCCGCTGGTGAGGGCGCCGCGATCCGAGGTGGCCGCGACGGCGACGAATCCGCCGACGAGGCCGATCCCGAGGGCGAGGGCCGCGAGGACCGCAAGAGCCTTGCGTTCGATCCGTTCCCCGAGCAGGACGTCCCGGACGGTCAGCTTCGGCGCGTCCGGCAGGGGCGCCGACGCCGGGGCGGCCTGTGCGGGCGCACCCAGGTGCACCGGGGCGGCGGGGTCCCGCCACGGGTCGGCCGGGGACGGGTTCTCCGGGGCGGCGACGGATTCGGGGCCACGTTGGAGCGATTCGCCTGCGCCGTCCGGCCGGCCGAACGCCTCGGCGAGCACCGCGTCCGGTGGGCCGACGTGAACGGGCCGGTGGTCCGGTGGCGCGGTGCGCGGACCGAACGAGCCGTCGACGTCGTCGGGACGGCCGAACACCTGCTCGGCGGCGGCATCGACGTCCGGCCGGTAGATCGGTCGGGGGGCGAGCCGGCTGCGCTCGGGTACGTCGTTCACGCGTGCCAGTATCGCCGAAATCTCAGCGGCGACGGCGGAACGGCCACCGGCGGGCGGCGTCGCCGTGCGGATCGAGCGAGATGATGCCGGGTGCGGGCCGCGGTGGGGCCGGGTCCGGATCGCTCTGGTGGCAGCGCGGAATCTGGCTCAGGACACCGAACAGGGAACTCGGCATCGACACGTCGGACGCGGCGCGGCGCAGCGCGATGCGGGCCTGCTGCTGCGCGTCGACCTCCATCGCGCACTCGGGGCACACCGACAGGTGCTGGGCGGCCCGCAGGTACGCGTTCATGCGCAGTTCGCCGTCGACGTACGCGGCGATCGCTTCGCTCGCCAGGTGCTCGGTCGACCCGAACCGGCGAGGTCCACGCGCCTGCGTCATCGAAGCCTCCATCCCTACTCCACGCCGATCTGTCCGGACTCCACCTTGCCACTGGCCGCGAGATGCTCGCGCAGCGCCTGCCGCCCACGATGGATCCGGCTGCGCACGGTGCCCAGTTTGACCCCCAGTGTCGCACCGATCTCCTCGTACGACAGGCCTTCGATGTCACACAGGACGACGGCGGCACGGAACTCCGGGGCCAGCGCGTCGAGCGCGGACTGCAGGTCCGGAGCCAGGCGGGCGTCGTGGTAGATCTGCTCGGGATTCGGCGAATCCGACGGCACCCGGTCGTAGTCCTCGGGCAGCGCTTCCATCCGGATCCGGTTGCGGCGGCGCACCATGTCCAGGAACAGGTTGGTGGTGATGCGGTGCAGCCAGCCCTCGAAGGTGCCGGGCTGGTAGTTCTGCAACGAGCGGAACACGCGGATGAAGGTGTCCTGGGTCAGATCCTCGGCGTCCTGGGCGTTGCCGGACAGCCGGTAGGCGAGCCGGTAGACGCGGTCGCCGTGTTCCCGGACGAGTTCGTCCCAGGACGGCATCGCAGCCTGGTCTCCTGTCGCGTCGAACGCGGCCGTGCCCGTCGGTGCGGGCGCGTCGCCGGTCATCGAGGTGGTGCGTTCGGCGTCGATCATATGGATGGGTGGATCCTCCTACTCGGGACCGCGGATCCCGTGACGTACGGGCTGTGGCGTTCAACTCCCGGGAACACGGATTTGTTCCCGGACGTGCCCGGCCCGCTCGTCGCGGTGATCCTCCCGCCGTGCGGTCTTCTCGTCCGGCGTTGTACTCACCCTGTCGTGCGCCGCTATGTGGGCACTATGAGCAACCTGAGGTGCCCCTGAGAATTTCGCGGGGTTCGTCGTCCGGGCAGGCACCCGAGCGAGCCGTGACGACTGCGGGCCCGGGCCCGGCTAGCCTTTACCCCGTGTACACGAACGCCGAACGGATTCTCACCCACACCGAGGGCCTGATCCTCGAGGACGAGATGCTGGCCACCGCGCGCGACCGCGCCGTCGAACTCGGCGCTGTTCCGGTACCGCCTCCCGTCGGGGCTGCACTCGCCCTGTTCGGCAAGATGCTCGACGCGAAGACGGTCGTCGAGGTCGGTGCGGGTGCCGGCGTCAGCGGGCTGTGGCTGCTGCGCGGTATGCGTGAGGACGGTGTGCTCACCACGATCGACAGTGAACCCGAGCACCAGCACGCGGCGAAGCAGGCGTTCCGGTACGCGGGTGTCGCACCGTCGAGGACCCGGCTGATCAACGGCCGCGCCCTGGACGTCCTGCCGCGGCTCGCCGATTCGGCGTACGACCTGGTGTTCGTGGACAACGCCCCGGAGGATCTGCCGCACTTCGTGCGCGAGGGGGTGCGGCTGTTGCGGCCCGGCGGGGTGATCGTGCTGCACAACGCGCTGCTCGGAGGCCGGGTCGCCGACCCCGGTCAGCGGGATGCCGTCACCGTCGCGGTCCGCGAGGCCAGCCGCGCGATCGCCGACGACGAACGGCTGACCCGGATGCTGTTCCCGGTGGGCGACGGGCTGCTGTGCGCGGCCCGGCTGTGACCCGGGCTTCACGCGACGGCTAGATCCAGACGCCCTTGCCGATCGTCACGACACCGCCGTTGCTGACGGCGAACCGTTGGCGGTCGCGTTCGAGGTCGACACCAATGATCTCACCGTCGCCGACGACGACGTTCTTGTCGAGGATCGCGCGGCGTACGACGGCACCCTTGCCGACCCGGACGCCGGGCATCAGGACGCTGCCCTCGACGGTGGCGCCGTCCTCGACCATGA
The DNA here is from genome assembly GCF_030656875.1 of Prescottella sp. R16. NCBI lineage: Bacteria > Bacillati > Actinomycetota > Actinomycetes > Mycobacteriales > Nocardiaceae > Rhodococcus > Prescottella sp. R16. Next base: position 1,388,975 of record NZ_CP130943.1, on the reverse strand, counting down.
CGTTGGAGCTGAGGACCGAGTTGCGGACGGTCGCCGCGGACAGGATCGAACCCGCCCCGACCACCGATTCCTGCGCGAGACCGCCCTTGACGAACTTGGCGGGCGCGAGGTTCTCGGCGCCGCCGCGGATGGGCCAGCGCCGGTTGTAGAGGTTGAACACCGGGTGCACCGACACCAGATCCATGTGGGCGTCGTAGAACGCGTCGATCGTGCCGACGTCCCGCCAGTAGCCGCGGTCCCGGTCCGTCGCCCCGGGCACGACGTTGTTCTTGAAGTCGTAGACGGACGCGAGACCCGCGTCGACGAGTGCGGGGATGATGTCGCCGCCCATGTCGTGGTCGGAGTCGGAGTTCTCGGAGTCGGCGCGGATCGCGTCGACGAGCACCTTGGTGGTGAACACGTAGTTGCCCATCGACGCGAACGTGACGTTCGGATCGTCCGGGGTGCCCGGCGGGTGGGCGGGCTTCTCCAGGAACTGGGTGATCCGACCGGACTCGTCGCTGTCGATGCAGCCGAACGCGTACGCCTCGCTGCGCGGCACCCGGATCCCGGCGACGGTCACCCCGGCACCGGAGTCGATGTGGTGCTGGACCATCTGCTCGGGATCCATGCGGTACACGTGGTCGGCGCCGAACACGACGATGTACTCGGGGTCCTCGTCGTACACCAGGTTGAGCGACTGGAAGATCGCGTCGGCGCTGCCGGTGTACCAGCGCGGACCGAGACGCTGCTGCGCCGGGACCGGGGTGATGTACTCCCCCGCGAACCCGGACAGTCGCCACGTCTGCGAGATGTGCCGGTCCAGTGAATGCGACTTGTACTGGGTCAGCACACAGATCCGCAGATAGCCGGCGTTGACGAGATTGCTGAGGACGAAGTCGATCAGCCGGTAGGCGCCCCCGAACGGGACAGCGGGCTTGGCCCGGTCGGCGGTCAGCGGATAGAGGCGCTTACCCTCGCCGCCGGCGAGCACGATCCCGAGCACATGGGGCTGACTCCTCACACCGTCAACCTATCGGGCGGGCACCGACTGCCGCCACCGTTGCAGGGAACGGGCCCCGCAGGTGGCCGACAGCGGGTTCCGCCGGATACGTTCAGCCGGTGCGCGTGGCGATGATGACGAAGGAATATCCCCCCGAGATCTACGGGGGCGCAGGCGTCCACGTCACCGAACTCGTCGCGCACCTGCGCGGCCTGTGCACCGTCGACGTGCACTGTCTCGGCGTCCCCCGCGACACCGCCGCGGTGCACACCCCCGACCCCGCGCTCGTCGACGCGGACCCGGTGCTGCAGACCCTGTCCGCGCAGCTGCGGATGGCACACGCCGCCCGCAGCGCCGACCTCGTGCACTCGCACACCTGGTACACCGGTCTCGCCGGGCATCTGGCGGCGCAACTGCACGACGTTCCGCACGTCGTGACCGCACACTCCCTCGAACCGCGGCGGCCGTGGAAGGCCGAGCAGCTCGGCCCCGGATACCGGATCTCGTCGTGGTCCGAACGCAACGCGTTCGAGCACGCCGACGCCGTCGTCGCGGTCAGTTCCGGTATGCGCACCGACGTGCTGGCGGCGTATCCGGCGATCGACCCCGATCGGGTTCACGTGGTGCACAACGGGATCGACACCGACGTCTGGTACCCCGACGCGGCCGCCGGCCGGTCCGTGCTCGCCCGGCACGGTATCGACCCGGACCGGCCGATCGTGGTGTTCGTCGGCCGGATCGCCCGACAGAAGGGCCTCGGCCATCTCGTGGCGGCGGCCCGCTACTTCGATCCGTCGATCCAGCTGGTGCTGTGCGCCGGCGCGGCGGACACCCCCGCTCTCGCGGACGAGATCGCCGCCGACGTCGCCGCGCTGTCGGCCCACCGCACCGGCGTGGTGTGGATCCACGACATGCTGCCCGTCGAACAGCTCCGCGGGATCGTCTCCGCAGCAACCGTGTTCGTGTGCCCGTCGGTGTACGAGCCGCTGGGCATCGTCAACCTCGAGGCGATGGCGTGCGAGACCGCGGTCGTCGCCTCCGATGTCGGCGGTATCCCCGAGGTGGTGTGCGACGGGGTCACCGGACGCCTCGTCCACTACAACCCGTACGAACCTGCCGCGTTCGAGCGGGCGTTCGCGGCGGCCGTGAACGACGTCGCCACCGATCCCGGACGGGCGGCCGCGATGGGTCAGGCCGGGCGGGCGCGGGCGACGGCCGAGTTCTCGTGGGCGCGGATCGCGGAGCAGACGCTCGCGGTGTACGCGGAGGTGCTCAGCCTCCGGTAGTGGTGCGCCGGTAGGTCGATACGACGACGGACGCGGTCACCGTGAACGGCTCCGGCAGTGTCGCGATCGTCTCGGCACGACGCTCGGGCGTCAGGTGCCGCGCCGACGGCCCCATGCCGACGAGGTTCTCGATGTCCCGGTGCGACAGCGACATCCGGACCTCGACGGGTGTCCGGCCGATACGGTCGAAGCGTCCGGACACGGTGTCCCCGAGCCGCTCGACCTTGCGGTCGTCGACCCGGACCATGCCGAGCAGATCCACGAGTTCGGCGAGGTGACGTTCGGTCGGGGTGAGGACGACGAGAGTGCCCCGCTCGGCGAGCACGCGGTCGATCTCGGCGGCGTTGCGCGGCGCGAACACCGACAGCACGTGGGTGAGGGCCCGGTCTCGGACCGGGAGTTGTCGCCACACGTCGGCGACGACGGCGGCACCCCGCGGGTGGGCGCGGGCCAGGCGTCGGGCCGCGGGCTTGGACACGTCCAGTCCGATACCGTGTGCGGACGGGGACGCGTCGAGGACACGGGCGAGATAGTGGCCGGTGCCGGCCCCGATCTCGAGGATCCGTGGCCGGTCGTCCCGGTCGGTGGTGCCGGTGACGGCGTCGGCGACCGCATCCATGAGCGGCGCGAAGTGCCCGGAGTCGAGGAACGCGACGCGGGCGGCGATCATGTCCGGGCTGTCGCCGGTGAATTTCGTGGCGGCCCCCGTCAGCAGGGTCACGTAGCCCTGGCGGGCGACGTCGAAGCTGTGGCCGCGCCCGCACACCAGTGTGCGGGCGGTACCGTCCGCGCCGGAGTCGAGGTCGAGTCCGTCACCGCACTGGGGGCACGCGAGCAGCGCACACACATCGGCAAGCACCGTTCTGCCGGGCCCTTTCGACGAGATGGTTCCGATCGATCCGAAGACGACGGCCGGGTCGTTCGACCCGGCCGTGCACGTCTCAGACGGTGATCAGCTGGTGACAGCCTTGAGTTCGTCCCCCAGCGCCGCAGCTTCGTCCGGTGTGAGTTCGACGACCAGACGTCCACCGCCCTCGAGCGGAACCCGCATGACGATTCCTCGTCCCTCTTTGGTTGCTTCGAGGGGACCGTCCCCGGTCCGGGGCTTCATGGCCGCCATCCTCTGCTCCCTCCACATCTGCGCCGGCTTTCACGAGCGCGTCGGATCACCTGGCTTACCTGGCGGCCCCGCCGGCACTCGGCGAGGCTCGGTACTCCATTCTTCCCTATCGAGCGGGTTGCCGGGTAGCGAGGCGTGAAAATCGCCCGAACCGGTCAGTGCTAAAGGGCCGGTTCGACCCCGCACGACGCCAGATGATCGTCGACCATTCCGGTGGCCTGCATGAGGGCATACGCCGTGGTAGGGCCCACGAAACGGAAACCGCGACGCTTCAATTCGGCGGCCATCGCCGTCGATTCGGCGGTGATCGCGGGAACCTCCTCGACTCGGGTGAAGCGTCGCGCGCGCCGCGGCGGGGCGAACGACCACAGCAGGGTGTCGAGGTCGGTGCCGTCGAGGTCCAGGACGGCCCGCGCATTGGTGACGGCGGCCGCGATCTTCGCACGATTGCGGACGATCCCGGAGTCCGCGAGCAGCCGGGCGACGTCGTCGTCACCGAACTCGGCGACGATCTCCGGGTCGAAGCCCGCGAACGCCCTCCGGAACGCCTCCCGCTTGCGCAGGATCGTGATCCACGACAGCCCGGACTGGAACGCCTCGAGGCACAGTCGCTCGAACAGCGCGTCACGCCCGTGCAGCGGCCGCCCCCATTCGAAGTCGTGGTAGTCGCGGTAGACCCGGGTGCCGTCGGTGTCGACCGCCCAGGGGCACCGATCCGTCACCGCTCCTCCACCCCCGGTTCCCGTTCGTCGTTCCGCTCCGCCAATTGCGCCCGCAGCGAGTCGATTTCACGGCCGAGACGTTCGAGGGCCCAGTCCACCTCGCTGGTCTTGTAGCCGCGCAGCGTCTGCTGGAAGCGCAGCGCCTGCACATCGGTGCCGGTGACCCCGTCGGCCGGGAGCGCCGTCGCGGTGGTGCCCGACGGCAGCGGCGGCAGGTCCTCGGACCGGCCGAACACGGCGCTCACGACGAAGAAGAGCAGGGCGCCGACCGCCGCCATGATCAGCAGGTACAGCAGGAGCGTCAGCATGGGGGCGATCCTGTCACGAACCACCGACACGCACGGTGTTCATCGGCGGCCGGTCGGCGAGGGAGACATCGGTGTGCACCGGCAGGAACGACTGGCCGTCGGCGACGAACTGGGTGAGCCCGCTGCCGTCGTCGGCGACACCGCACCGGCGCAGCATGGTGCCGATGATCTGCCGGCTCATCACCCCGAGTTCGGACAGCGGCCGGTTGCGATGCTTGCGCACCCCCAGGTTGACCTGTCCGATCGCACCGAGCCCGAGGCGGTCGTACGTGTCGAGGAGCAGGCCGATCTCGACGCCGTAGCCGGGCGCGAACGGTACCGCCGACAGCAGTTCCCGGGTGCCCGCGTACTCGCCGCCCAACGGCTGCAGCACGCATGTCAGTTCGGGCCGCAGCGCCGCGAGCATGGGGCGTGCCACCAGTTCGGTGACCCGGCCGCCGCCGTTGGCGTCCTCGGCTCCGCCGGAGCGCAGCGGCCGCCGGTAGTACCCCTTGACGAGGTGGATACCGTCGCCGGTGAGCAACGGCCCCAGCAGTTTCGGGACGAACGCGGGATCGGGATCGACGAGGTCGGAGTCGACGAACGCGATCACGTCGCCGGTGCTCGCGGCGATCGAGCGCCACAGCACCTCACCCTTGCCCGGCACGGGTGGCAGTCCCGGCACGGCGTCCTCACGGCTGACGACGGTGGCTCCCGCGGCCCGCGCCCGGACGGCGGTGCCGTCGCACGATCCGGAGTCGAGGACGATCAGCTCGTCGACCAGCCCACCGAGCAGCGGGTGGATGCTGTCGACGACACCGGCGACGGTCCGCTCCTCGTTCAGCGCCGGCAGCACCACCGACACGGTGCGGCCGGCCTTGGCCCGCTCGAGGTCGGCGACGGACCAGTGCGGATGGTCCCAGCTGTTGGTGTCGGCCCACGTGCCGGTCGTGCCGACGATGCTCATGCCAGCCCCCGGACGGTACGGGCGGGCGGGCGGGATCCCTGGATCGCGGCGACCATGTCCACCACCCGGCGGGTGGACGCGACCTCGTGGACGCGGAACACCCGGGCACCGCCGGCGGCGGCCAGTGCGGTCGCGGCGAGGGTGCCCTCGAGCCGGGCGGTGAGGTCCACCCCGAGCGTCTCCCCGACGAAGTCCTTGTTGCTCAGCGCCATCAGCACCGGCCATCCGGTGTCGACGAGTTCCCCGACACGGCGCAGCAGTTCGAGCCCGTGGAAGGTGTTCTTCCCGAAGTCGTGGGTGGGGTCGATCAGGATCGCGTCCGGCTTCACTCCCAGCTCCGACGCGCGCTCGGCGGCCCCGACCACCTCGTCGACGACGTCCGCGACGACGTCGGTGTAGCGGACCCGGTGCGGCCGGGTCCGGGGGACGGCTCCCCCGGTGTGCGAGCAGACGATGCCGGCGCCGAGTTCGGCGGCCACCTCGACCAGGTGCGGGTCGGCCCCGGCCCACGTGTCGTTGATCAGGTCGGCGCCCGCGCCGCACGCGAGCTGGGCGACCTCGCTGCGCCACGTGTCGACACTGATGATCACCTCGGGGTGGCGGGCCCGGATGGCCTCCACGAACGGCACCACCCGGCGGGTCTCCTCGTCGGCGTCGACGAGCGCACCGGGTCCCGCCTTGACACCGCCGACGTCGACGAGGTCCGCGCCCTCGGCGACGGCCCGGTCGACCGCCGCCATCGCGGCCGCGTCGGAGAACGTGGCACCGCGGTCGTAGAACGAGTCGGGGGTGCGGTTGACGATCGCCATGACGAGTGCACGATCGGTCGCGACCGGCCTGCCGCACAGGGTGGGCAGGACACGGCCGGGGGCCGCGAGGGTGGGGCGGGGTGCCATGTCCCCATACTCGCACGACACCGATCGCACTATGCCCCGGGCGCGGTGCCCTCCGCGACCGCGCGAACGTACCCGTCGTAGGCCGGCACGTAGCCGTCGGTGCGACCGGCGAGAACGTACAGTCGGTCCACGGTCGGCGCGTAGCCCTCGTCGCGCAGTTCCACCTTGCGGCTCTTGAACGTCGACGTCGCCTCGAGCGATTCGACGACGCGGACGAACAGCGGGACCGCGTACACGGGGAGCCGGTCGAACAGGTCCGCCGCGAGGCGCGCACCGTCGAAGTCGTACCCGGGCTGCAGGGTCACGGCAGCCATTCCGGCCTTGCCGTCGGTTCCGTCGACGGCGACGCCGTACACGACGGCCTCGGCGATCGCGGGATGCGCGGTCAGTGCCCCCTCGACCTCGGTGGTGGCGACGTTCTCCCCCTTCCAGCGGAACGTGTCGCCGAGGCGGTCGACGAACGCGACGTGGAAGTATCCCTGCCGGCGCACCAGGTCGCCGGTGTCGAACCAGCAGTCGCCGTCCCGGAAGCCGTCCCGGACCAGTTTGCGTTCACCGGCGTCGGCGTCGGTGTAGCCGTCGAACGGGGATCGGGCGGTGACCTTCGACAGCAGCAGCCCCACCTGCCCGGCCCGGACCTTGCGCAGCCGGCCGTCGTCGTGGCGGCGGGCCCTCCCGGTCTCGGGATCGAAGTCGACGACGGCGAACGGCAGCGGGCACAGTCCTGCGGTCCGTTCGACGCCGAGAGCGTTGACGAACGCGATGTTGCATTCGCTGGCACCGTAGAACTCGGCGACCCGGTCGACACCGAACCGCTGCGTGAACTCGGTCCAGATCTCGGGGCGCAGCCCGTTGCCGACGATCAGGCGAATGTCGTTGTCACGGTCGGTGGGTCGCGGCGGCTGGTTGAGCAGGTACCGGCACACCTCGCCGATGTACACGAATGCGGTAGCGCCCTCGGCGCGCGCGTCGTCCCAGAACTTCGAGGCCGAGAACCGGCTCCCGATCGCGAGCGTGGCACCCGACGACAGCACCGACGACAGCGACACCGTGAGTGCGTTGTTGTGGTAGAGCGGCAGTGCGCAGTACAGAACGTCGTTGCGGCGCAGGCGGACTCCCATCGCGCCGATCCCCGACATGCTCTTGAGCCACCGGTAGTGGCTCATCAGGCTGGCCTTCGGCAGACCGGTGGTTCCCGAGGTGAAGATGTAGAACGCGCGCTCCGAGGCCAGGATCTGCTCGCATACAGCGGGATTCGCCGGGTCCGCCGTTTCCGCCTCCCGGTCGAGGTCACGGTCGGACAGCACGGTCTCCGCGACCGGCTCTCCCGGGAGCGACTCGACGGCCTCGGTGCACTCGTCCCCCACCACGAGGACACGACTGTCCAGCAGCGCGAGACTGTGCGCGAGCACGTCGCCGCGCTGGTTGTGGTTGAGCATCCCGGAGACCGCGCCGAGCTTGACGGCCGCGAGCGCGACCAGCAGCGTCTCGGGGCGGTTCTTCATCAGGACACCGACGACGTCACCGCGGCGGACCCCGTGGCGGGCGAGGACGTCCGCGTACCGGTTGACGGTCTCGTTGGCCTGCCCGTAGGTGCGGGACGTGCCCTCGAACCGCAGGAACGGACGGTTCGGCTGTCGCCGCGCCAGGTCCTGGAACACCCGTCCGATCGACACCCGGTCGGTGGGCCGCCGGGTCAGTCCCAGTGCACCGCGGGCGAGCGTCGGGAGTTCGGTCGCCATCGACGGAAGTTGTCGCACCAACTGGGCGAGGTCGATCGTCGAAGCGGCGTCGGAACTCATCGGCATCCTTCTCGAGGCGGGGACGGGGGCGTTACCTTACTTCACAGTAACCTTTGCGCCCCGGCCCCGGAACCCCTCGACAGGAACCGGTTTCACCTGGTACAGGCATCCATCGCCGACTCGACATCACTCGTGACGACCAGACCGTCGAGCGCCCGCTGCGCCACGAAACCGCCCGGCTTCAGGCCCTCGAGCCAGTCCAGCAGCCCCCGGAAGTGGTCCACGGGATCGAGCAGCACGACGGGCTTGTCGTGTATGCCGAGATATCCGGCCGTCCACGTCTCGAACAGCTCCTCGAGCGTGCCGATCCCCCCGGGCAGCGTGACGAAGGCGTCGGCCCGCTCGTCCATGATCCGCTTGCGTTCACGCATCGTGTCGGTGACGATCAGCTCGTCGGCGTCGACATCGGCGACCTCCTTGTGCACCAACGCTTTCGGTATGACGCCGACGGTCCACGCCCCGGCTTCCCGGGCCGCGGTCGCGACCGCCCCCATCATCGAGACGTTGCCACCGCCGGACACCAGTTGCCAGCCGCGACGCCCGATCTCCGTCCCCACCTCGGCCGCCAGGGCCAGGTAGCGGTCGTCGACCGGTCCGGACGCGCAGTACACGCAGACCGCGAACTTGTCGCCGCTCACCACTCGTCCTCGTCGCCGAGCAGTGCCGCGGCGTCCGCACCCTGTTGGGCGTCGACGACGATGCGCACCGCCTCCTCGACACTGTCCGTGAGGTGGATGAGGTCGATGTCGCCGGGCGAGATCTTCCCGGTCCGTTCGAGAGAGGCCCGCAGCCAGTCCACGAGACCCGACCAGAACTCGGTGCCCATGAGCACGATCGGGAACCGGGTGATCTTGCGGGTCTGCACCAGGGTCAGGGCCTCGAACAGTTCGTCGAGAGTGCCGAAACCGCCGGGCATGCAGATGAACGCCTGCGAGTACTTGACGAACATCGTCTTACGGGCGAAGAAGTAGCGGAAGTTGACGCCGAGATCGACCCAGTCGTTGAGGCCCTGCTCGAACGGCAGCTCGATACCGAGGCCGATCGAGTAGCCGCCGCTCTCACTGGCGCCGCGGTTCGCGGCCTCCATGACGCCCGGTCCGCCCCCGGTGATGACGGCGTACCCGGCCGCGACGAGCGCCGCACCGAGTTCCCGGGACTGCGCATACTCCGTGGTCCCCTCGCCGGTGCGCGCCGAACCGAACACGGTGACCGCCCGCGGCACCTCCGCGAGCGCGCCGAAGCCCTCGACGAATTCGCTCTGGATGCGCAGCACCCGCCACGGGTCGGTGTGGACCCAATCGGTGGGACCACGCTGATCGAGCAGCCTGCGATCGGCGTTGGTGAACTCTTCCTTGCGGTCGCGCCGCAGCATCACCGGGCCGCGGTGCCGAACCGAGGCGTGCCCGTGCCGGGCCGCTCCGGCCTTCTTCTCTGGTGCCATGCGGCCAGGTTATGTGCTCACGCGGACAGGTAGCCGCGCAGCACCGCCGTGACGTCGGTGATCTGCCCCACCGGAACGTGCTCGTCGCGCTTGTGCGCGAGGTTCGGATCGCCGGGACCGTAGTTGACGGCCGGGATGCCGAGCGCCGAGAACCGGGAGACGTCGGTCCAGCCGTACTTGGCGCGGTACTGCCCCCCGGCCGCCTCGATCAACGCGGCGGCCGCAGGATGCGACAGCCCCGGCAGCGCGCCCGGCGAGGCATCGGTGACCTCGAAACCGAGGCCCAGTCCGTCGAACACGCCGTGCACGTGCCCGGTCGCCTGCTCGACACTGCGGTCGGGCGCGAAACGGAAGTTGACGTCCATGTCCGCGACATCGGGGACGACGTTGCCGGCGACGCCGCCGGCGATCCGGACCGCGGACAGGCCCTCGCGGTAGACACAGCCGTCGATGTCGATCGACCGCGCCTCGTACGCCGCGAGCCGCTCGAGCACCGGCGCGAACTTGTGGATCGCGTTGTCGCCGAGCCAGGAGCGAGCCGAGTGGGCGCGCGTCCCGGACGCCGTCAACCGCACCCGCAGCGTGCCCTGGCAGCCGGCCTCGATGAACCCGGCCGTCGGCTCCCCGAGGATCGCGACGTCGGCCCGCAGCCAGTCCGGTAGCTCGCGTTCGATACGGCCGAGCCCGTTGTACTGCGCCGCGATCTCCTCGCAGTCGTAGAAGACGAGCGTCAGATCGTGCGCGAGATCGGAGACGGTGGCCGCCAGGTGCAGGAACACGGCGTCACCGGACTTCATGTCGACGGTGCCGCACCCGTGCAGCAGGTCCCCGCGCTCGTCGACGGTGCGGCGGGACGGCACGTTGTCGGCGATCGGCACGGTGTCGAGGTGCCCGGCGAGCATCACCCGGCTCGGCAGCCCCCGGTTCGTGCGGGCGAGGACGGCGTTGCCGCTGCGGACCACCTCGAAACCGGACGTCTGTTCCCGCAGCGCCGCCTCGACGGCGTCGGCGATGACGTTCTCGTCCCGGGACACGCTGGGAATGTCCACCAGAGCGGCAGTGAGATCGATGGGGTCGGCGTGCAGATCGAGGAGGCTCACCGGTCCAGCGTAGGCCGTCGCGTACCCTGGATCCCCGTGAGTGCACAGGGAGCAACTGCAGTAGGCGTCGCCAACGTGACCGCGTCGGGCACGGTTCTCGACACCTGGTACCCGGCCCCCGAACTGGGTGAGTACCAGGACAACGGGACCGTCGCACTCGAAGGCACCGACATCCCGTCCGACCTGGCGCTGCTCGCCGGCAAGGACGAGGCCCGCGAGGTCGACCAGGTGGTCGTCCGCACGACGATCACCGATCTGTCGGCTCCCCCGGTCGACGCGCACGACGCGTACCTGCGCCTGCACCTGCTGTCCCACCGCCTGGTCGCCCCGCACGGCGTCAACCTCGACGGACTGTTCGGGCTGCTGGCGAACGTGGTGTGGACCAACTTCGGCCCGTGCGCGGTGGACGGCTTCGAACTGGTGCGCTCGCGCCTACGGATCCGCGGCCCGGTCACCGTGTTCGGTGTCGACAAGTTCCCGCGCATGGTCGACTACGTCGTGCCGTCGGGTGTCCGCATCGCCGACGCCGGACGGGTCCGTCTGGGCGCCCACCTCGCGAGCGGCACCACCGTCATGCACGAGGGCTTCGTGAACTTCAACGCCGGCACGCTCGGCAACTCGATGGTCGAGGGCCGAATCTCGGCGGGCGTCGTCGTCGGTGACGGCTCCGACGTCGGTGGCGGCGCCTCGATCATGGGCACCCTGTCGGGCGGCGGCAAGCAGGTCATCTCGGTCGGCGAACGCTGCCTGCTCGGCGCCAACGCCGGTCTGGGTATCTCGCTCGGCAACGACTGCGTGGTCGAGGCCGGCCTGTACGTGACCGCCGGCACCAAGGTCACCGGCCCGGACGGCACCGTCGTCAAGGCCGCCGACCTGACCGGGCAGTCGAACATCCTCTTCCGCCGCAACTCGGTGTCGGGCACCGTCGAGGTGGTCCCCCACAAGGGCACCGGTGTGGAGCTGAACGCGGCACTGCACGCCAACGACTAGTGAGCGACAGCGAGACCCCGACCACGCTCGGGCACGGCCTCCAGGTCCGCCATCTGACGATGATGGGCCTGGGGTCCGCCATCGGCGCCGGACTCTTCCTCGGTACCGGCGTCGGGATCTCGAAGGCCGGCCCGGCCGTCCTGGTCTCCTACGTCCTCGCCGGTTTCGTCGTGGTGTGCGTAATGCGCATGCTCGGCGAGATGGGCGCGGCCGTGCCGGCGAGCGGATCGTTCGCGCACTACGCGCGCATCGGCATCGGCGACTGGGCCGGCTTCACGATGGGCTGGCTGTACTGGTTCATGCTGATCATGGTGCTGGGCGCCGAGATCACCGGCGCCTCCGCGATCGTGAACGACTGGCTGCCGGGCATCCCACAATGGGTGATCGCGCTGGTGTTCGTGACGTTCTTCGCGGTCGTCAACCTCGCGAAGGTCAGCAACTTCGGCGAGTTCGAATTCTGGTTCGCGGCCCTGAAGATCGCTGCGATCATCGGATTCCTCGTCGTCGGTGTGCTGCTCGTGTTCGGCCTGCTGCCCGGCACCGACCCCGTCGGGTTCACACATTTCCTCGGCGACGGCGGCTTCATGCCCAACGGCTTCGCCGGTATCGCCGCCGGCCTGCTCGTCGTGGCGTTCGCGTTCGGTGGCATCGAGATCGTCACGATCGCGGCCGCCGAGTCGAAGGACCCGGAGCGGGCCATCGGCACCGCGGTCCGCAGCGTCATGTGGCGGATCAGCGTCTTCTACGTCGGCGCGATCGCGATCATGGTGTTCCTGCTGCCGTGGAACGATCCCGAACTGGTCGACAGCCCGTTCGTCGCCGTCCTCGAGCTCGCGAACATCCCGTACGTGGCCGGGCTGATGGAACTCGTCGTGGTGATCGCCCTGCTGTCGGCGTTCAACGCGAACGTCTACGGCACCTCCCGCATGGCGTTCGCACTGGCCCGCCGCGGTGACGGACCGAAGGCGCTCGGCACCCTGTCCAAGTCCGGGGTGCCCACCAACGCGGTGCTCCTGTCGGTGTTCTTCGGGTTCGTCAGCGTCCTGCTCAACTGGCTGCTCCCCGATTCGCTGCTCGGCATCCTGCTCAACGCGGTCGGGGCGGCTCTGCTGGTGATCTGGGTGTTCATCGTGGTCGCGCACCTGCGGCTGCGACGGCCGCTCGAAGCCGAGGGAAAGCTCTCGGTGCGGATGTGGCTGTTCCCGTACCTGAGTTATCTCACGTTGGCACTGCTGGCAGCGTTCGTGGTGCTCATGGCCTTCGACGACGACGCCCGCAAACAGCTGATCTCCACGACCGTGCTGTTCCTGGTGATCCTCGCCATCGCCCTGGTCCACGGGCGCCGGAAGGCATCGGCCGGAACGGGCACAGCGGACGCTCCTGCGGCGTAACGTCGGCGATCATCGCCGCCGCCCGCAGGAGGAAGCCCGTTGAGTTTCATCGTCGTCGACCGGCCCCGCGACAACATCGCACTGGTGACCCTGAACCGCCCGGACCGGATGAACGCGATGGCGTTCGACGTGATGGTCCCGTTCCGGGAAGCCCTCGAGGAGATCAGCAACGACAACGCGGTGCGGGCCGTCGTGGTCACCGGCGCCGGCCGCGGTTTCTGTTCGGGCGCCGACCAGACCTCGGCCGGACCGGTTCCGCACACCGACGGGTTGACCCGTCCCACGGTGGCGCTGCGGTCGATGGAACTGCTCGACGACGTCGTCCTGACGCTGCGGAAGATGCATCAGCCGGTGATCGCGGCGGTGAACGGTGCCGCGATCGGCGGCGGATTCTGCCTGTCGATGGCCGCCGACATCCGGCTCGCCGCCCCGGAGGCGTACTTCCGGGCGGCCGGGATCAACAACGGCCTGACGGCCAGCGAACTGGGTCTGAGCTATCTGCTGCCGCGGGCGATCGGGGCGTCCCGGGCGTTCGAGATCATGCTCACCGGGCGGGACGTCGACGCCGACGAGGCCGCCCGCATCGGGCTCGTCTCCCGCATCGTCGCCGGCGAGGACCTGCTCGAGGAGGCTTTCGATCTCGCGCAGCAGATCGCGAAGTTCTCCCGCCCCGGCGTCGAACTCACCAAACGCACCCTGTGGTCGGGGCTCGACGCGTCGTCGCTCGCCCAGCACATGAACCAGGAAGGGCTCGGCCAGCTGCTGATCCGGCTGCTCACCGACAACTTCGAGGAGGCCACGGCCGCACGGCGCGAGAAGCGGGAGCCGATGTTCCGCGACGCGCGGTGACGGCCGGGCCCGCGGCGGCATCGCACCGTTGACACATTAAGGACTCACCCTTAACGTGCATGGTGTGACCCGCACCACTTCCCGCCACGCCATGATCGAGGCGGCCGAACGGATCGTCGCCGAGCGCGGCCTACCGGCGCTGACCCTCAAGGAGGTGCAGCTCGTCGCCCGCCAGGCCAACAAGTCGGCCGCCACCTACCATTTCGGGTCCCGCGACGGACTGCTCGACGCCGTCGTCGAACTGCGCATGACGCCCGCCGACACCCGCCGCCGGGCCATGCTCGACGACCTCGATGCGTCCGGCACGGCCCCCACGATCCGCGCCGCCGTGGAGGCCCTCGTGCTGCCCCTGGCCGCGGAAACCCTCTACCGGGACGGCAGCTGCTACGCCCGGTTCCTCGCGCAGGCGATGTTCGATCCGGCACTCGCCGACACGATCCGGAAACACCTTCGCGCGGAAAGCTATCGGCGGGTGGAATACCTGCTGTCCGACCTGTGCCCCGCCCCGGACGAGGTCGCGTCGTGGCGCACGGACAACGTCGTCCTCCTCACGATGGCGTCTCTCGCGGCACGTGAGGGCACCGATCGCACGCCTGCGCAGACCGCGGCGATCGTCGCCGACCTGATCGACACGTGCGTCGCCGTGCTCGAGGCCCCCACATCCGTTCCACACAGCACTCCAGATCCGACGGAACAGACCGATCCCCAAGGAGTTTCGCTATGACCACGTCCGCCGATCCCGGCATCTTCCGGACCTTCATCGAACCGCGCCCGACGGACCCGCTCTACGCCGTGGGCCCGCTCGTCGCGCGACGCACCACCGAGTCCGCCGACGATCGTCCCTACGAGCTGTTCTCGCTCACCCCGAAGACCCCGACCATCGGCGCCGAGATCTCCGGGATCCGGCTGACCGGCGACCTGTCCGACGACGTGTTCGCCGAGCTCCGTCGGGCACTGCTCGAGTGGAAGGTGCTGTTCTTCCGGGACCAGGACATCGACCGCGCCGAGCATCGCGCGTTCGCCGCCCGCTGGGGCGAGTTGGAACAGCACCCGTTCTTCAAGTACACCCAGCCCGGGCAGAGCGACGCGGATGTCGCGACCCTCGCGAAGGATGCGATGGCGGCCGGCGTCGAGAACATGTGGCACAACGATGTCACCTGGCACGAATTCCCCTCCTTCGCAGCGGTTCTGCGCGGCGTCGAGGTTCCAGAAGTGGGCGGCGACACGCTGTGGGCGGACACCGGAGCGGCCTACGACCTCCTTCCGGAGGACCTCCGGGCACGTATCGACCACCTCGAGGCCGAGCACGACTGGATCAACTCGTTCGGCCGCGGTATGCCGGCGGAGACCGTCGAGATGCTCCGTCCGGCGTTCCCGCCCGTCACACATCCGGTGGTGCGGGTGATCCCCGAGACCGGGCGCCGCGTGCTGTTCGTCAATTCGATCTTCACACAGCGCATTCTCGGTGTGTCCGAGGAGGAGTCCAACGACCTCCTGCGCATGCTGTACCGCCACGTCCAGCGGCCGGAGTTCCAGGTGCGTCTCCAGTGGCAGCCCGACACGATCGCGTTCTGGGACAACCGCACCTGCCAGCACTACGCCTCCAGCGACTACTTCCCCGCCCGCCGTGTCATGGATCGCATCTCGATCGTGGGTGACAAGCCCGTCGGCGTCACGTCCTGACGCCGGCGCTCACTCCTCGGGGCCGACACGGACCACGAGCTTCCCGAAGTTCGTGCCGTGCAACATCCCCAGGAACGCTTCGGGCGCGTTCCCGAGTCCGTCGACGACGTCCTCCCGGTACTTCAACCGTCCTTCGGACAGCCACCGGGAGGCGTCGCGTTCGAAGTCCGCGTACATCTCCCGGACGAATTCGGACTGGATGAAACCGCGAACGGTGAGGCTCTTCGTGAGGATCAGCCCCATGAAGGCCGGGAGCCGGTCCGGCCCCTCCGGAGCGGTCGCAGCGTTGTACTGGGACACCAACCCGCACACCGGGATCCGCGCGTACAGATTGAGCAGCGGCAACACCGCCGCAGTGACCGGGCCGCCCACGTTCTCGAAGTAGACGTCGATGCCGCCCGGCACCGCGGCCCGCAACTGCTCGGCGAAATCCGGTGCGCGGTGGTCGATCACGGCATCGAACCCGAGTTCGTCGCGCACATACGCGCACTTGTCGGGTCCGCCGGCGATGCCGACGGCGCGGGCCCCATGGATCTTCGCGATCTGCCCCACCGCGGATCCGACCGGGCCGGCCGCAGCCGCGACGACGACGGTTTCGCCGGGCTGCGGCCGTCCGATCCGCAGCAGTCCCGCGTAGGCGGTGAAACCGGGCATCCCGAGCACACCCAGGGCGGTGGACAACGGGGCCGCGTCCGGATCGAGGAGACGAACCGAGCCGGCGTCGGCCACCGCGTGGGTCTGCCATCCGCTGTAGGACAGGACGTACGACCCGGAAGGGACGTCGGGGCTGCGTGATTCGACGACCTGCGCGACGACGACGCCGACCATGACCTCGCCCACCTCGACCGGGTCGGCGTACGATTCGGCGGCACTCATCCGCCCCCGCATATACGGGTCGAGCGACAGGTACACGGTGCGCAGCAGCACCTGCCCGTCGGACAGTTCAGGCAATTTCGTTGTCTCGGTACGGAAGTTGCCGGGATTCGGCTCTCCGTCCGGTCTCGAGGCGAGAACGATTCGGGTACTCGTGACAGCACTCATTCCCCGACCGTACGCCGCTGCGACAGGTCGGCGGATAGGGTCGGGACCATGACCGACATTCGCAGAGTCACCGTGCTGGGAGCCGGCGTCCTCGGCTCGCAGATCGCATTCCAGACGGCGTTCGAGGGATTCGACGTCACCTCGTTCGACATCGACGACAAAGCCCTCGACGCGGCCCGCGAACGATTCGCGGGCCTGGCCGACACGTACCGGCGCGAAGTGTCCGGTGCCGACGACGACCGGGTCACCGACGCCCTGGGTCGCATCGCGTCGACATCGGATCTCGAGGCGGCGGTCGCCGAGGCGGACCTGGTGATCGAGGCGATCCCGGAGATCCTCGAACTCAAGCAGGACACCTACCGGCGGATCGGTGCGGCCGCACCCGAGAAGACGATCTTCGCGACCAACTCGTCGACGCTGTTGCCGAGCGATCTCGCGGACTCGACCGGACGACCCGACCGCTTCCTGGCCCTGCACTTCGCCAACCGTGTGTGGCAGTTCAACACCGCCGAGGTGATGGGCACCGACCGCACCGACCCGGCCGTGTTCCGCGAAGTCGTGGAGTTCGCGTCCGAGATCGGGATGGTGCCGATCGAGATCCACAAGGAGAAGGCCGGATACGTCCTGAACTCGCTGCTCGTACCGTTCCTCAACTCGGCGGCAGCCCTCGCCGCCGGCGGCTACGCGTCCCCCGAGGACGTCGACAAAACCTGGAAGATCGCCACCGGCGCACCGCTGGGACCGTTCCAGATGCTCGACATCATCGGCCTGACGACCCCCTACAACATCATGGTCCACGGTGACGCGTCGGCACAGAAACTCGCCGCATGGCTCAAGGAGAACTACATAGACAAGGGCAAGCTCGGCGTCGCCTCCGGTGAGGGGTTCTATCGGTACTAGGCGCCGGCGGCGTCTAGAGCAGTTTCTTCTGCACCTTGCCCATGGCATTGCGGGGCAGGGTGTCCACGATCCGTACTTCGCGTGGCCGTTTGTGTGCGGACAGGTGTGTTGCGACGTGGTCGATCAAGGTCGCCTCGTCGAACCCCGCTCCGACGACGAAGGCGACGATCCGCTGCCCGAGGTCGGGGTCGGGCAGTCCGACGACGGCAGCCTCCCGCACTCCCGGGTATCCGAGCAGCGCGGTCTCCACTTCGCCTGCGCCGACCCGGAATCCACCGGTCTTGATGAGGTCGGTGGAGGCGCGTCCGACGATCCGGTGGAAGCCACCGGAGTCGACGGCGGCGACGTCGCCGGTGACGAACCAGCCGTCGTCGGTCCAGGACTCCGCGGTGGCGTCGGGGCGGTTCAGGTAGCCGTCGAACAGCATCGGGCCGCGCACCTGGAGGCCGCCGATGCTCTCCCCGTCGTGCGGGACGTCGTTGTCGTTCTCGTCGCGCAGCCGGGTCTCGACGCCGCGGACCGGCAGGCCGACCCAGCCGGGGCGGCGTTCGCCGTCGACGCGGGTGCTGAGGGTGAGCATGGTTTCGCTCATGCCGTAGCGCTCGATCGGGGCGTGGCCGGTGAGTGTGTGGAGTTTCTCGAACACCGGGACGGGGAGCGGCGCACTGCCGGACACCAGCAGCCGCGCGGTGCCCAGAGCACGGGCGGAGTCCGCGTCGTCGGCGATCCGCGACCACACGGTCGGCACTCCGAAGAACAGGGTGCCGTCGGCTCGCGCGGCCTCGGCGTATGCCTGCGGTGTCGGCGCGACGGTGTGGACCAGGCGGCTGCCGACCCGCAGCGGCCCCAGGACACCGAGGATCAGCCCGTGCACGTGGAACAGCGGAAGACCCTGCACCACAGTATCCTTCGGCGTCCATGCCCAGGCCTCGGCGAGTGCGTCGATACCGGCGGCGATCGCGCCGCGGCTCAGCAACACTCCCTTCGGGGCGCCGGTCGTCCCGGAGGTGTACAGCACGAACGCGGTCGCCGACGCCGGCGGTTCGGGGTGGGTGTGCCAGTCGCGGGCGTGCAGCCGCACCGGCACCACCGGCAGCGTCGACCCGTCGGGCGCCTGCCCGAGCCACGCCTGCGCGCCGGAGTCGGTGAGGATGTGGGTGACCTCGGCGGGACCCGAATCGGGCGGCACCGGCACCACCGTGACGCCGGCGAGCAGCGCCCCGACCACCGCGATCACCGTGGACGGGGTCGGCGTCGCCAGAACCGCGACCCGGCGCGCCCCGGCCAGACGTTTGGCCAGAGCTCCGGCGGCACCGAGGATGTCGGTACGCGAGAGCGTGGTGTCGCCGATCCGGACGGCGTCGGGCATGTCGTCGCCGCGCGCGACGGCCAGCGGGTTCAACGAGGTGAGCAGCACGACGCCCACCCTCTCATACCGGTCAGTCCCGGGTGAGCGTCGAGCGGAGGAAGAACCGCAGGTTCGACGGGCGTTCGGCGAGTCGGCGCATGAAGTAGCCGTACCACTGGGTGCCGTACGGCACGTACACGCGCACGCGACGTCCGACGTCGACGAGCCGCACCTGCTCGAGGTCACGGATCCCGAACAGCATCTGATGCTCGAAACTGTCCGTACTCCTGCCGGTTTCCGCGAGCAGTGGTGCCACGGCGTCGATCATCGCCGGATCGTGGGTGGCGACCATCGGGTACCCGTCGCCGCCCATCAGGATGCGCAGGCACCGGAGATACGACGCGTCGACGTCGGCGCGGGACCGGTAGGCCACCGACTCCGGTTCGCGATACGCCCCCTTGCACAGCCGGATCCGGGACCCGGCACCGCCAAGGTCCCGGCAGTCGCCCTCGGTGCGCCGCAGGTACGCCTGCAGGACCGCCCCGACCCACGGGAAGTCGGCACGCAGTTCCCGCACGATCGACAGCGTCGAATCGGTGCGGGTGTGGTCCTCGGCATCGACGGTCACCCGCACACCGTGTTCGCGGGCCGCCGTGCACAGGGTCCGGGCGTGGTCGAGCGCAACCTTCTCCCCGTCCCGCGGCAACGTCTGCCCCAGCGCCGACAGTTTCACCGACACCTCCAGCGGGTGCGTCCCGTCGAACCGTCCGGCAGGCAGTCGTCCCAGCACGGCGAGCAGTTCGAGGTAGGCGGCGACGGTGCCACGGGCCTGCTCCGCGTCGTGGACATCCTCCCCGAGGTGGTCGACGCTCACCGCGCGCCCGGACCCGAGCAGGGCCGATGCCGCCGCGGCCGCGTCGGACAGCGCCTCCCCCGCCACGAACCTGCGCACGATCGACTTCGTCACCGGCACCCGGGTCACCGCCTCCTTGACCCGGCCCGATCGGGCGGCCGCGAGGATCGCCGGTCGCAGCGGATTCGACAGCACCGACGGCGCCATCACGCGCCGCCCGGCCCCATGTGCGGATACCGGTGATCGGTGGGCGGGACGAACGTTTCCTTGATCGTGCGCGCCGACACCCACCGCAGCAGGTTCAGCGGCGAGCCCGCCTTGTCGTCGGTGCCGGACCCGCGGGCACCACCGAACGGCTGCTGCCCGACGACCGCCCCGGTCGGCTTGTCGTTGACGTAGAAGTTCCCGGCCGCGAACCGCAGTGCCGTCGAAGCCTGTTCGATCGCGGCCCGATCGGTGGCGACCACCGCGCCCGTGAGCGCGTACGGCGACGCGGCATCGACGGCGGCGAGCACGTCCGACCACGCGCCCGGTGCGGCGTCGTCGTACACGTGGATCGACAGGAGCGGTCCGAAATATTCGGTGGCCAGCGACTCGTCACCCGGATCGTCGACGAGCAGCACAGTGGGCCGGACGAAATAGCCGACGCTGTCGTCGTACGTGCCGCCGACCGCGATCTGCACCCCGGCCACGCCGCGGGCCCGTTCGATCGCGGCGACGCTCTTGTCGTAGGCGCGGCGGTCGATGAGCGCACCACCGAAGTTCCCGAGGTCGGTGACGTCCCCGTACGTGAGGGCGTCGACCTCGGCGAGGAAGTCGTCGCGCATCTTCTCCCACAACGACTTCGGCAGATAGGCGCGGGACGCGGCCGAGCACTTCTGTCCCTGGTACTCGAACGCGCCGCGGATCAGGAGGGTCGACAGGACCGCCGGATCGGCCGACGGGTGTGCGACGACGAAGTCCTTGCCGCCGGTCTCCCCCACCAGACGCGGATACCCGTGGTAGCGGTCGATGCCGGCGCCGACCTCCCGCCACAGGTGCCGGAACGTACGTGTCGAACCGGTGAAATGGATACCGGCGAGCCGCGGATCCTGCAGTGCCACATCGGATACCGCGAGTCCGTCGCCGGTGAGAAGATTGATCACTCCGGGCGGGAGTCCCGCGGCCTCGAGCAGGCGCAGGGTCCAGTAGGCGGCGAGGGACTGCGTGGGCGACGGCTTCCAGATCACCGTGTTGCCCATAAGAGCGGGCGCCGTCGGCAGGTTCCCGGCGATCGCACTGAAGTTGAACGGGGTGATCGCGTACACGAACCCCTCGAGCGGCCGGTAGTCGAGCCGGTTCCACACCCCGGGCGACGAGATCGGCTGTTCGGCGAGGATCTGCCGGGCGAAGTGGACATTGAACCGCCAGAAGTCGACCAGCTCGCACGGGGCGTCGATCTCGGCCTGCTGCACCGACTTCGACTGGCCCAGCATCGTCGCGGCGGCGATCGTCTCCCGCCACGGCCCGGCCAGCAGATCCGCGGCCCGCAGCAGAATCGCGGCTCTCTCGTCGAACGGCAGTGCCCGCCAGGCGGGCGCGGCCGCAGCCGCAGCCTCGATCGCCGCGGCCGCATCGTCGTAGGTGGCATTGCCGATCGTGGCAAGTACCGACGAATGCCGGTGCGGCTGCACCACTTCCAGACGGGCTCCGGTGCCGCGACGGTCGGCTCCGCCGACGATGTGCGGAATGTCGATCGGCTCCGCCAGATGACGGCCCAGCGCGTCCTTCAACCGGGTGCGCTCGGGACTGCCCGGCGCGTACGACTGCGCCGGCTCGTTGTACGGCACCGGAACCTGCGTGACGGCATCCATGCTGCCCTCCTCAGCGTCAGCCAAAGACAACTGCAATCACGCTCAGGCTACGCCCGACAGCGCCCCCATGCCCCCGCAACAAGTGCGCGGAACGCGAGGAATCTGGACAGACGGCTCGCCGCGGCCACATCAGGCGGCTCGCCCAGCTACATCAGGCGGCTCGCCCAGCTACATCAGGCGGCTCGCCGCCGCGGCGATGCGTTCGTCCGATGCGGTGAGGGCGATCCGGACGTGCTGCCGACCCCGGGGGCCGTAGAAGTCGCCGGGTGCGACGAGGATGCCGCGGTCGGCGAACCAGTCGACGGTGGTGCGGCAGTCCTCGCCGCGGGTGGCCCACAGGTACAGGCCGGCCTCGGAGTCGTCGACGGTGAAGCCGGCGGCGAGGACAGCGGCGAGGAGGGTGTCGCGGCGGTGACGGTAGCGTTCCCGCTGCTCGGCTTCCTGCTCGTCGTCGTTCAGGGCGGCGGTCATGGCGGCCTGGATGGGCAGCGGCATGATCATGCCGGCGTGCTTGCGGATCTCGAGCAGTTCGGCGACCAGGGCCGGATCGCCGGCGACGAGTCCGGCCCGGTAGCTGGCGAGATTCGACGTCTTCGACAGCGACTGCATCACCAGCAGGCCGGTGTGGTCGCCGTCGCACACCCGCGGGTCGAGGAGGGAGACGGCCTCCCCACCCCAGTCGAGGCCCAGGTAGCACTCGTCGGACGCGACGATCGCGCCGCGTTCGCGGGCGAAGTCGACGACCTTGCGCAGATGCGGGACACCGAGCACCTTGCCGGTGGGGTTGGACGGGGAGTTGACGAAGATCAGTGCCGGCTTCTGCGGACCCAGCTGCGCGGTCCCGTCGGCACGCACCACCTGTGTGCCGGCGAGCAGTGCGCCCACCTCGTACGTGGGGTAGGCGACCTCGGGGATGACCACGAGATCGTTCGCGCCGAGCCCGAGGAGCTTCGGCAGCCACGCGATGACTTCCTTGGTGCCGAGCACCGGCAGGATCGCCGCCGGGTCGATACCGGTGGTGCCGTAGCGCCGGGCGAGCGCCGCGGATGCCGCCTCACGCAGTTCGACGGTGCCGTGCGTCGTCGGATATCCCGGCACGTCCGCGACCGACGCCAACGCCTCCCGGATCGCCGGGGCGACCGGGTCGACAGGGGTGCCGACGGACAGGTTCACGATTCCGCCGGGATGCGCGGACGCCGTCTCCTTCGCGGACGTCAGCGAGTCCCACGGAAAGTCGGGCAGGGTCTTGACTACAGAATGACGCGGCACTGATCTTCCTCGAACGTTTTCCGCTAGTCCTCGTTCATGGGCGGCAGCGCCTTGATCAGCGCGGCGTCGTAATCGACCTTGCCGAGCTTGGCGGCGCCACCAGGGGAACCGAGGTCGTCGAAGAAGTCGACGTTGGCAGCGACGTAGCCGCTCCACTGGTCCGGCACGTCGTCCTCGTAGAAGATCGCCTCGACGGGACACACCGGCTCACACGCACCGCAGTCGACACACTCGTCCGGGTGGATGTAGAGCATGCGGGCACCCTCGTAGATGCAGTCGACCGGACACTCCTCGATACAGGCCTTGTCCATCACATCGACGCACGGTTCTGCAATCGTGTAGGTCACTGCTGCGCTCCCTGCCTTTCTGGGCGACCGCCGGGTGTGGACACCCGGCGACATGCGGAACAACCAGTATGAAGCGCCCGCGATCCCTCCACCAGGTTAGGGTGCCCTACGGTCCGTTCCGTACCGGGTCAGTCGTCCCCGCGCTCGCGACGTACCATCCGCACGAGTTCACCGGCGAGACCGCCGAGTTCCCGCCGCCCGCACCACACCGCGCGCAGGCGCCGGTCGAGCGTGAGGCCCTCGACGTCGATCATCTTCAGTTCGCCGCTGCGGATCTGTTCCTCGACGGCGAGGGTGCTCATCACAGCGGGGCCGATGCCGGCGACGACGCTGGTCCGGATCGCGGCCGCGCTGCCCAGTTCCAGGAGTGGCGGGACGGCGTCGTACTCCTGGAGCGCCACGTCGAGTGTGGTGCGGGTGCCCGATCCCGGCTCGCGCACCACGAGCGGGGTCGCCGCCAGTTCCGCCACCGTCAAGCGTTTGCGGCGGCGGGCCCACGGATGCTCCGGATGCACGACGACGACGAGCCGGTCCCGCGCGACGGTCACGCTGTGCAGCGACCGTTGCGTCGTCATCCCGAGCGTCGTGGGCACCGTCGGCGATTCGACGAACCCGATGTCGCAGGCACCGGTCGCCAGCCGGTCGTACACCTGGGTGGAGTTGAGTACCTGCAGGTGCAGGGACACCTGCGGGTACCGGCTGCGGAAGCGTCCCAGCCAGCCCGGCACGAGATGGTCGGCGACGGTCATGCTGGCCCCCACCCGCAACTGTGCGACGCGTTCGGTCCGCAACCCTTCGGCGACGTCGAGCAGGTGCCCGGCCTCGGACAGGACCCGCCGCGCCCAGTGCGCGACGACGGTGCCCTCGGGGGTGAGGGTGGAACCGGTCGGGCGGCGCTGCAGCAGTGTCGTGCCGAACTGGCGCTCGATCTGCCGGATGGCGCGGCTCGCGTTCGGTTGCGCGATACCCGCCTGACGTGCTGCGGCGCTGAGACTTCCGTGATCGTCCACTCCGACGATCAACTCGAGTACGCCCAGATCGGGCCAGCGTCCGGCCATGCGCGCAGTATATGTCCCGAGTATCACTCATATCGATTTCATATGCCCCCATGTCGATCCGGGGTCTACTCGCACGGCGTCTCGCAGCCGAAGCTGGATTCCATGAGCAGCGAGATCGACCAACAGACCGAACGACCGAGCACCCCGATCGGCAGTGCACCGTCACGCGTGCAGAACGTCGTCGCGCCGCTGTTGCCGGGACTTGCGGTCGCCGTCGTGGCCACCGCCGTCGCGATGGGTGTCGGGCAGGTTCTGCCGACCGTCAGCCCGCTGCTGATCGCGATCGTGCTCGGCGCGGTCGCCGCGAACGTCGTACACCTTCCCGCCCGATGTCGCCCCGGGCTGACGTTCTCGTCGAAGAAGCTGCTGCGCGTCGGCATCGCCCTGCTGGGCCTGCAGTTGATGTTCAGCGACATCCTGGGCCTGGGCTGGGGTGTGATCGCGGTGGTCGTCGCGATCGTGGTTCTGGGCATCGCCGGCACCCTGTTCGCCGGCCGGCTCCTCGGCCTGTCGTGGACGCAGCGGCTGTTGATCGCGTGCGGGTTCTCGATCTGCGGTGCCGCGGCCGTGGCAGCCGTGGACGGCGTGGTCGACGCCGAGGAAGAGGAGGTGCTGACGGCCGTCGCGCTCGTCGTCATCTTCGGCACGCTGATGATTCCCGTCGTTCCCCTGCTGGCGTCGCTGCTCGGTCTCGACGACACCGTCGCCGGCATGTGGGCGGGCGGCAGCATCCACGAGGTGGCCCAGGTGATCGCGGCCGGCGGTGTGATCGGTGGCGGGGCGCTGGCGGTGGCGGCCGTCGTGAAACTGGCGCGCGTGGTGATGCTCGCGCCCGTGATGACGGCGATCAGTGTGTACCAGCGCCGGCGGGCACCCGAGGGCGCGAACGCGGGGACACTTCCCCCGCTCGTCCCGCTGTTCGTCGTCGCGTTCCTCGCATGCGCCGCACTGCGCTCGACCGGGGTCCTGCCCGATGTCGTCCTGGACATCGCCAAGTTCGCCCAGACCGCGCTGCTGACGGCGGCGATGTTCGCCCTGGGGACCGGGGTGCACATCGCCACCATCCGGAAGGTGGGCGCCCGGCCACTCGTCCTCGCGGCCGCATCCACCGTCTGGGTCGCGGCGATCGCCCTGGCCGGCGTCCTGCTGGTGAACTGACCGCTCAGAGCACCGGGATCGGGGCTCCGTCGCGCAGCGTGTAGTTCGTGAACCGTTCGCGGGCGGGGCGGCCGATGCCGTCGGCGATGGCCCGCAGTTCCGCGACCGTCTTCTCCGACCCGTGCTGCGATCCGGCCATCCGGGAGATGGTCTCCTCCATCAGGGTGCCGCCGAGGTCGTTGGCGCCGCCCTGCAGCATCGCCTGCGTTCCGGCGACGCCCAGCTTGACCCAACTGGTCTGGATGTTGGCGATCCGCCCGTGCAGCATGATCCGGGCGAGCGCGTGCGCGGCCCGGTTGTCGCGCTGCGTCGGACCGGGACGCGACGCCCCCGCCAGATACAGCGGCGCACTCTGGTGCACGAACGGCAGCAACACGAACTCGGTGAAACCGCCTGTCTCGTCCTGGATTCCACGGAGCACCCGCAGATGCCCCACCCAGTGCTCGGGCCGGTCGACGTGCCCGTACATCATCGTCGAACTCGATCGCAGGCCCACCCGGTGCGCGGTGGTGACGACGTCGATCCACGCCGACGCCGGCAGTTTGCCCTTGGTGAGCACCCAGCGGACCTCGTCGTCGAGGATCTCGGCGGCCGTGCCGGGGATGGTGTCGAGGCCGGCGTCCTTCAGTTCGACGAGCCAGTCGTGGATGCTCTGCCCGCCGCGGGACGCGCCGTTGACGATCTCCATCGGGCTGAACGCGTGCACGTGCATCGACGGCACCCGCCGCTTGACCGCGCGCACCAGATCGGCGTAGCCGGTGACCGGCAGCTCGGGGTCGATACCGCCCTGCATGCACACCTCGGTGGCGCCCGCGACGTGCGCCTCCCAGGCCCGGTCGGCCACTTCCTCGGCCGACAGGGTGAACGCGTCGGCGTCGCCCTTGCGCTGCGCGAACGCGCAGAACCGGCAGCCGGTGTAGCAGATGTTGGTGAAGTTGATGTTCCGGTTGACCACGTACGTGACGTCGTCTCCGACGGCGTCCTTGCGTAGCGCGTCGGCGAGCGCGACGACGGCCTCGAGACCGTCCCCGTCGGCGGTCGCGAGGGCGAGGTAGGCGTCGTCGGACAGACCTGCCGGGTCGCGTTCGGCGCTGCGCAGCGCGGACAGGACGTCGGTGTCGACGCGGGTGGGTGCGGCGCGGTCCAGTTCGAGGACCTGCTCGCGCACGGTCTCCCAGTCGCCGAACGCGCTGCCCAGATCCGAGCGGGTGTCGGTGTTGCGGCCGTCGGTGTCGATCTCGGTGTTCAGGTCGACGCGTCCCGACGACACCCACTCCTCGTCCGGTTCCTGCCACGGCAGGCCCGCCGGCGTCACACCGTCCCGCGCCAGACCGGTGTCCGGGTCGGCGAGGGCCCGCACGTGCGCCCCGATCCGCGGATCGATCCACGGGTGCCCGGCCAGCACGTACTGCGGCTGCGCGGCCGTCCGTTCGACGAGCGTGTACCCGGCCTCGGAGGTGACTGCAGCAAGGGCCTCGAGGTTCGGCCACGGGCGTTCGGGATTGACGTGGTCGGGGGTGAGCGGCGAGACGCCACCCCAGTCGTCGACACCGGCCCCGATCAGTGCCAGGCATTCGGCCTCCGACACCAGATTCGGCGGCGACTGGATCCGCATGCCCGGCCCCAGCAGCAGACGGGACACCGCGACGGCGGCGAGAAACTCCTCGAGATCCGCGTCCGGGGTGTCGCGCATCGCAGTGTCCGGCTTGGCGCGGAAGTTCTGCACGATCACCTCCTGCACGTGCCCGAACGACTTGTGCAGCTTGCGGATCGCCAGAATCGACTCGGCACGTTCCCGGACGGTTTCACCGATCCCGACGAGGATGCCGGTCGTGAACGGCACCGACAGCCGGCCCGCATCGGTGAGGGTGCGCAGACGCACCTCCGGATCCTTGTCGGGACTGCCGTGGTGGCACTCGCCCTTGTCGGTGAACAGGCGGGTCGACGTCGTCTCGAGCATCATGCCCATCGACGGTGCTACCGGCTTGAGCCGGGAAATCTCCTCCCAGCTCATGACACCCGGGTTGAGGTGCGGCAGCAGCCCTGTCTCCTCGAGGACGCGGATCGCCATCGCCCGCACGTAGTCGAGGGTGGAGTCGTAGCCGCGCTCGTCGAGCCACTGCTTCGCTTCGGGCCAGCGATCCTCCGGCCGGTCCCCGAGCGTGAACAACGCCTCCTTGCAACCCAATTCGGCACCACGGCGGGCGATGTCGAGGATCTCGTCGGGCTCGAGGTACATGCCCTGGCCGGCGGCCCGCAGCTTGCCGGGCACCGTGACGAACGTGCAGTAGTGGCACTTGTCGCGGCACAGCCGGGTGATCGGCACGAACACCTTCCGCGAATACGACACCGTCTTCGGTCGGCCCGCCGCCTCGAGGCCGGCGTCCCGCACCCGTGCCGCGGACGCACACAGATCCTCGAGATCGGTACCACGAGCCTGCAACAGCACGGTGGCCTCGTCGACGTTGAGCGTCGCCCCGTCCCGGGCCCGACGCAGGACCCGCCGCATCGCACTCGCGGACGGAGCCTCGGTGGGAACCGGCGGACTCGGCAGGATCGTGGACCGGTCGGTGTCATCGCTCGAGTGACTCACCCGACGATCATGCGCCACCGACCGGTCTCGCTGCCACCGCGGGTCTCACCGAATCGGTCTATCCGCGCGGGTAGTCCTCGTCGTCCGGGACACTCCGATGCTGTTCGACGGCGTCCGCCGGATTCACCTCGAGCGGAACATTCTGTGGGGACTCGTCGTCGTCCGACGTCGCCTCCTCCACCAGATCGGCCTCCGGAACGTCGACGGACGTCTCGGCTGCCGCATCGTCGGGGCCGATGTTCTCGGCATCGATCGACACCATCACGATCACCTCCCGTTCGAGCGGACTCGGACTGTCCCTTCCACCATAGGTCGTGCGGACCGGCGCAGCAGGCTGTCGACGCCATCGGCGCCGATCACGAACGCGCGATGCTCACACAGTCATCCCACGGTCACGGCCGCAGGGACGCTCGTTCGGCACTTTTCGATCGTCGTCCAGCTCAACCTCTGGGCCCGCCGGCGACGTAGACGACCTGACCGGACACGAAGCCCGCACCCTCACCGACGAAGAACGACGTCATGTTCGCGATGTCCTCCGGCCGACCCACACGCGCGACCGGAATCTCCGACGCCGCCCTCTTCTTGAACTCCTCGAAGTCCACCCCCATCCGGGCAGCAGTAGCAGCAGTCATCTCGGTCTCGATGAAACCCGGCGCGATCGCGTTCGCGGTGACCCCGTACCGACCCAACTCGAGCGCGAGGGTCTTCGTGAACCCCTGCAACCCCGCCTTCGCCGCCGAATAATTGACCTGCCCACGATTCCCCAACGCCGACACACTCGACAGATTCACGATACGACCGAACCTGGCCTCCACCATGTACTTCTGAGCCGCCCGAGTCATCAGGAACGACCCCCGAAGATGCACGTCCATCACCGCATCCCAGTCCTCGACCGTCATCTTGAACAAAAGATTGTCCCGAGTGACACCCGCATTGTTGACCAACACCGTCGGAGCCCCGAGCTCCGCCGCGATCCGCTCGACCGCAGCCCCCACCGACGCCTCGTCCCCGACATCCGCACCCACCGCCAACGCCGAACCACCGACAGCCTCGATCGCGGACACCGTCGCCGCACACGCAGACTCGTCGAGATCGACCACCGCGACCGCACACCCGTCCGACGCGAGCCGCACCGCCACCGCAGCACCGATCCCCCGCGCCCCACCGGTGACGATCGCAGTCCTACGTTCCTGAATCATGTTCGTTCCTTTCTTCACTTCTTCTCTGCAGGTAGCGTCCGGGGCCGCCGGGTCACGCCGCGACGAGCGCCACGGTCTCGGCGACCAACGCCGGCACGGTGCTCCCCTCGACTTCCACCGTGAATTCGACGGTGACCAGCGTCCCCTTGGGGGTCGTGGAGCACGTCACCGGCTTCGCTGCCGCCCTGATGCGGGAGCCGACAGGCACCGGGCTCGGGTAGCGAACCTTGTTGCAGCCGTAGTTCACTCGTGCCGACCCGAACGCGAAGGTGTAGAGGTCGGCGGCCAGCACCGGTAGCAGCGAGAGGGTCAGATACCCGTGTGCGATCGTCGTTCCGTAGGGGCCGGACGCGGCCCGTTCCGGATCGGTGTGGATCCACTGGTGATCCCCTGTGGCCTCGGCGAAGGTATCGATCCTGGCCTGATCGATCGTGAGCCAGGGGCCCGGTCCGATCACCCTTCCCAGCTGGTTGTGCACCTCGTCGGGAGTGTCGAAAGTCAGTACGGTCATGACTGTGGTCCACCTTTCCTATGTTCCGCTGCCGATTTCGTGCCGGTTCCTCACCTGCTGTGCTGCCGTGGCTACATGTAGCGGCCGCCGGTGACCTCGGCGACGGTGCCGGTCATGTAGGAGGACAGCTTCGAGGCGTAGAAGAGCGCGACCGATGCGACCTCTTCGGGCTCACCGGCCCGCTGCATCGGCACCTCGGACAGCTTCTGGTCCCAGACCTTCGCGGGCATCGCCTCGGTCATCGCAGTTCGGATGAGTCCGGGCTGGACGACGTTCACTCGCACACCGAGGTGGGCCACCTCCTTGGCGGCCGCTTTGGAGAGGCCGACGACGCCGGCCTTGGCCGCCGAATAGTTGGTCTGGCCGATGAAGCCGACCTTCCCGGAGATCGACGACAGGTTGATGATCGATCCCCCACCCGACGTACGCATGATGTTCGCGGCCAGACGAGTTCCGTTCCAGCAACCGCGGAGATGAACCTGGACGACGTCGTCGAACTGCTGCTCGGTCATCGTGCGCATGGTGGCGTCGCGGGTGATACCGGCGTTGTTGACCATCACGTCGAGTGAGCCGAACGAGTCGACCGCCGCGGACAGCAGCCCGGCGACGTCGGCCTCGGAGGTGACGTCGCAGTGGAGTCCGACGGCGGGAGTCGGCAACGATGCCGCAGCCTCCTCGGCTTTCGCACGGTCGAGGTCGCCGATGACGATGTTGGCACCGTGCTCGGCGAACGTACGGGCGATCGCAAGCCCGATTCCCTGTGCCGCTCCGGTGATTACGGCGGTGTGTCCTTCGAGCATCGTGGTCCTCGTCTTCTGTGCGTGATCGTTCTTCCGGTGGGGTGTGGGTGCCGACCCGGATCGACCCGTCGACGTCGTCGGTGCCGGATCGGCGAGCGGATTCATCGCGACATCCGGTTCTTCGCCTCCTTGACGACACCGCCTCCGATGATCAGGCGTTGGATCTCGCTGGTGCCCTCGTACAGTCGGAGCAAGCGCACGTCCCGATAGATTCGTTCGACGGGGACATCGCGCATGTAGCCGCTGCCTCCGTGGATCTGGACGGCCAGGTCGGCGACCTTGCCGACCATCTCGGTGCAGAAGAGCTTGGCCACCGACGGCGCGATCCGACGATCGGTGTTCTCCTCCCACGCCCGCGCCGCATCGCGCACCAGGGCACGGCCGGCCATCACACCGGTTTGCTGGTCGGCGATCATCGCCTGGACCAGCTGGAAGTCGCCGATGGGCGTGCCGCCCTGGGTGACCTCGGCTGCGTAGGCGACGGATTCGTCGAGCGCCCGCTGCGCCTGTCCCACCGCCAGCGCCGCGATGTGCACCCGCCCGCGTGCGAGCGAGGTCAGCGCCGCCCGGTAGCCGACGGCCTCGCTGCCGCCCACGAGCGAGGCTGCCGGTACCCGCACGCCGTCGAAGCGCACGTCAGCGGTCCAGGAGCCTTCCTGCCCCATCTTGCGGTCCTTCGCACCGACCGTGACACCGTCGGTGGCGGCCGGAACGAGGAAGACAGCGATACCGGCTCCGTCCTCCCCGGCCGGGCGGGTGCGGGCGAACACCATGAACAGGTCCGCGATCGGAGCATTGGTGATGAATCGCTTGTCACCGGTGATCACCCAGTCGTCGCCGTCCCGGACGGCCGTGGTGCGCAGCCCCGCAGGATTCGACCCGGCGCCGGGCTCGGTCAGCGCGAACGACGCAACGACCTCGCCCGAGGCGATCCGTCCCAGCCATGCCCGCTTCTGTTCGTCGGTACCGAAACCGACCAGCACCTGACCTGCGATGCCGTTGTTGGTGCCGAACATCGAGCGGAGCGACAGGCTGGTGTAGCCGAGCACCATCGCCAGCTCCACGTCCTGGACCAGGTTCAGGCCGAGCCCGCCCCACTGCTGTGGGATGGCGTAGCCGAACAACCCCATGTCCTCGGCGGCGGCGCGAATGTCCTCGGGGACCGCGTCGGCGTCGGCGATTTCCTGTTCACGGGGCAGGACCCGGTCGCGGACGAAGCCGCGGACCTGGTCGAGGACGTCGGCGAAAACATCCTCGGAGACATCGGAACCGAGTGTGATCATGACAACATGATCGTTGCCAGATTATGATCAGTCCAATATCTAGTTTGCATCGTATTGATACCCAATAAGGAATAATGAGGAGACCGGTGGACGTCGGGCAGTTGCGATACTTCCTCGCCGTGGCAGAGGAACTGCACTTCGGGCGGGCCGCGGACCGCCTGCACATCACGCAACCACCGCTCAGTCGCACGATCAAAGCCCTCGAACGAGAACTCGGGACGGTGCTGTTCGAGCGAAGCACCCGGTCGGTGAAGTTGACGTCGAGCGGCCGGGCACTGGTGGGCCCGGCCCGCGAAGCCGTCGACGCCATCCGGCGCGCAGAGGAATCCGTACGGTCGGCGGACGCAGGAGAGACAGGCCTGGTACGCGTCGCGTTCGCGGGAGTCTCGACGCACCCCCTGGTCGCCACGCTGGCCCGAACGGTGCGTTCGCAGCGCCCCGGGATCCAACTCGAACTGTCGAGTCAGAACTTCGCGCAGCCGGCGATGAAAAAACTCCTGCAGGGCGAGTCGGATATCGCACTGGGACGGTGGGACACCATCCCCGCGGAGGTGTCCGCGCGGGTGGTGATGAGGGACTCTCTCGTCGTGGCCCTCCCCGACAGCCACCGTCTGGCGGAGTCCCGACGGCTGACCGCGGACCAACTGGCCGGGGAACCGTTCGTCTCCCTGCCACCACACGAGGGCTCGGTGCTCTCGGACCGGTTACGGAAAATGGCGCAGGCCAACGGATTCGTCGCCGACATCGTGCAGATCGCACCGGACACACAGACGGCTCTGGCGCTCGTCGGCGCCGAGGTAGGGGGTCACCTGACGCTGGCGTCGGTCGCCCGGAACGTCTCCGATCCGCACGTGGTCTTCGTGCCGCTGGATACGGCGGCCGACGACGTCGACCTGCGCGCCGCATGGCACCGCGACGACCCCAACCCTGCCCTTCGAGCCGTCCTCCGCCTACTGCCCCGATAGGACAAGCGCAACTCCGCGACCGGACAGGGAAGTAGTCTCACCCCCGCGCGGCCGCCGTCAGCGACTCGAGCCGCACCCGGAACAGGTACAGGCACGCCGGCAGCAGTGCGGCCACGAACAGCAGCAGGGTGCGCCAGTCCTCGAACACCAGGACGTCGCCCCCCGGGCCGCCGAGGATGCACACGCCGAACCCGAACAACCAGCCGAACAGGGGTACCGCCGCGGCGAGGGCATTGTCGGTGAACTTGCGGGCACCGAGCACGAGCAGCAGATTCACGACGGCCGCCACCAGGATCGCCACCGGGAACGGCGTCGTCCCGAGATACGCGGGCAGGAACAGCACCGACAGCACGGCACACAGGAAGCCGTCGAACGTGAGCAACGCGAGCGTCGTACGAGACTCCGTCGCGGTCGGGGTGCCGGCGGTCTCGGTGTCGGCGGGCAGGCTCGGCGCGGTCATGACCCCGATGATCTCACGGCACCGGCGGATACCCGAGCGACGTCAGCAGGTCGCTCACCCAGTCCGCGAAGCCGTACACCGAACCGTAGTAGAGGTCGTGCCAGTTCATGCCCATGCCCTCACGCTCGATAATCAGTGGCGCGGGTCACAGCATACGGGAGCGTCGGTCCGGTAGCTTCTCCCGTCATGACGCTGCCGTACGCGGCCGCGGGGGGAAGTGTCGAACTGCGCTGCATTCTGCGTGCCGATCAGCCGAACCCGCGGTCCCTTCCACAACTCGTAGTGTTCGCATGCGCGATCGGGCTGCTCGTGATGCTCGTCGTCGGCCTGATCTATCCGCGATCACCGGAAATCTACTGGCCTGCCACCGTCGCGGTGGCCGTCGGCGCCACTGCGGTCCTGCACTTGCGCAACACCCGTCGGCTGCGCGCGAGGTACGACGCCAAACGCCTCGTCCTCTCGCCCACCGGCCTCACCCGGATCGACGCAGCCACGATCGTCGAGATCCCGTGGAACGGGCTCACCGGGGTGTGCGACGCCCCCGTCAACGTCGTCGCGGACCCGCCCTGGTGGATGAGCAGCCGGGCTCGCACGATCGGCAATGCCGCAACGGCGGCGCTACGAGCCGAGACGGCCGTCGTCCTCACCGGCCGTGGTGTGGTGCGTCCGGTTCCGGGCGCATCCCGGCGAATCCTCGCTGCACAGGATCAGGCTCTCGGCTCACGACTACAGGCCGGAGAGCCCTTCCACACGCCGGCCGCCACGATCAACGCCGCGGAGTTCGAGGAGCACTGGCGCACCGGCACCATCGGCGCCTGGGTGCACCGCTACCGTCCGGATCTACGACTCGGCTGACCGCTCACACGTCGATCCCGGCGAACAGGTCGGTCTCCCTACCGGAGTCGTCGACCGGTCCGGCCTGCCCGCGGACCAGCACGAAGTGCTCCTCCGCCAGGATCGGCTGGGCCACATCGTTCGAGAGGGCCATCGCGGTCTCCGACGCCGCCACCGCCACCTGGGTGGCATGGGCGCGCAGCGCCGCGATCTTCGCGTCCAGCACCGGCGACACGTCCACCGCCGCCGTCACCTCGACGTCCGGAACGCTCGGCAGCTCACCGGCTTCCGGCATCCGCCACCCGGCCGGGATCTCCCCGATCGCAGCCAGACCCGCATCCAGTGCGGACCGTTCGGTGACGGTCCAGTAGAACTTCGCGACCTCCCACGGATCCCCCGAACCGGGACACGACCCGGCACCGGACGCCTCGACCGCCGCGGTCGTGATGCGGTGTGCCCGAACATGATCCGGATGCCCATACCCGCCGACCGGATCGTAGGTGACGACGACGTGGGGCCGCAGTTCGCGGATCACCGCGACGAGCGCCCCGATCACCTCGTCGTCGTCCGAGTTGACGAAGGCTCGCGGATTCGCGGCCGACGGCGTCCCCGCCATGCCCGAGTCCCGCCACCGTCCGGCCCCGCCGAGGAACCGGGGCCCGGCGGCGCCCAACGCCTGCAGTGCCCGGGTGAGCTCGAGGATCCGGTAACCACCCAACTGGTCGGCCCGGTCGGCGACCAGTCCCGCCCACGCGTCGCCGATCACCTCCCCCTCCTCACCGAGCGTGCACGTCACGACGGTCACCTCCGCGCCGCCGGACGCGTACCGGGCGATGGTGCCGCCCGTCGTCAGCGTCTCGTCGTCGGGATGCGCGTGTACGAACAGGATTCGACGCGAACTCACCGGGCCACCTCACTCATGTCGACGTCCGGGTCCATGCGGGGGCGTCCACGAAGATGCCGACCCGTACCGGACCCGCCAGTGCCACACCTTCGACGCCGGGGCCGGCCGCGACGATCACGTTGTCCTGCAGCACCGGCAGCGTTGCGGCAAGCTCCCACAGCCGCGGTTCGGCGTCCGCGATCACCCGTGACACGTCCGTCTCACCGCGCAGCGCGGCATCGATCTCGGGCTGCAATGCCGGATCACACACTCCCGACATGTTGCTCGGCGCCTGCAGACCCACCGGGTCGCCGGAATTCGTGGACGGCGGCGGCTCCGTCGCCGTCTCCGGCAACGCAACGGGCACACAACCGAACCGCGACGCGAGGGCCGTCGCCGGATCCGATCCGGCCCGCTCCCACCCGACGACGGCGTCGACGCGGCCCGATTCGAGGGCATCACCGTAGAGGTCCTCGGCCCGCAACGCCCGGACGGACGCCGCGACTCCCGCCCCGCGCCACTGATCGGCCACGGTGTTCGCGACGGCGATCGCGGTGTCGTCGTTCTCGGGTGCGCCGAGTACGAGCGTCAACTGCTCGTCACCGCGCATCAGCCGGCCGTCCGTCGCCGTCTCCGGGTCGATGTTCTCACCGCTGTTCGGGGCCACGTGGTAGCCGGCCTCCGCCAGCCAGGCGACCGCCTGCTCCCGGGTGGGCGCCGGCGGGGCCGTGGCCGTGTACCCCGGATCGGACGGAGCCAGCACCTGCGCGCGGGCCGGAACGACCGCGGACTCGGTGCCGGCACCGACCATCGCGAGAAGATGCGCATCCAACAGCCCGAGCAGCCCCTTCCGCACGGAAACGTTCGACAGTTCGGACGTTCTGCCGTTGAGTGCCACCGACAGGACCCGCGGCTGCAACTCGGTACCGGTACGGACGTCCGGGATCGCCGACAACTGCGCGAGCGTCGCCGCACCACCGTGCACGCGCGCCACCTGAACGTCTCCCGAACGCATCGAATCGGACAGCTGGGCGGGTGAACCGCCCCGACGCATCTGGATCTGATCGGGTTCGGCCGGGGTGTCCCAGAACCGGTCGTTGCGTTCGAGGAGGATCTCGTCCCGTCCCCGATCGACCGACTTGATGTGGAATCGGCCGCCGGACACCGGGATTCCGTCGAGCAGGCCGCGCGCAAAACCGCCCGGCGAGTCCTTGAGCAGATGCGACGGCACCAGATCGGTGAACAATTCCCGCCACGCCGGATACGGCGCGGACAACCGGACCGTGACCGTCTTCCCGCCACCGGACGATTCGATGTCCTCGATCAATCCGTAGCCGGCCGGATCCACGACACCGGGCTGGCCGAGCATCTGCCGCCACAGATAACGGAAATCCTCGGCCGCGATCGGTGCACCGTCGGACCACTGGGCCTCGTTACGAAGCTGGTAGACGATCGACACCGGCGCCTCCGGTGTCGGCGGCGCGAGAGTCGCCGACACCAGCACCGACGGATCGGGCACCCACTCGGTGACCCCGGGCCGGGCCGGATCCGACACCGGGCGGAACGGGCTCGGCAACACCAGCGACGACACCGCCGCATTCACCGGCGACTGATCGGCCAGCAGATGCGGATTGAACCCGAGACCGACATCGTCGATCCCGACCACGACGGTGTTCTTCGCCGCAGTGACCGCTGTCGTCGGCTTCGGACTGTCCGTGCTCTCCACCGGCGGCGGCGGATTGGCGGTGCAGGCGGTGAGAGCAAGCCCGGCGACCAACGAGGCAACCCCCGGCAACACCCGTCTCACTCACCCGTCCCTTCGTATGCGGCTACGCCGCCTGCGCGCCTTTCCGGTAGTGACTACCCTCGAAAAGGCGCGCAGGCACGTCAGCGCACTTTACAGTGCGGCCTTGTCACGAGCCTTCTGCCGCGAACGCTCACGGGCACGGTCGGTCTGGGACAGGTGCAGCTTGCGCACGCGGATCGCCTCGGGGGTGACCTCGACGCACTCGTCGGCGGCACAGAACTCCATCGCGGCCTCGAGCGACAGCTCGATCGGCTTCGCGAGGGTCTCCGTGGCGTCGGCGGTGGCCGAACGCATGTTGGTGAGCTTCTTCTCCTTGGTGACATTGATGTCGAGGTCCTCGGCGCGCGGGTTGATGCCCACGACCATGCCCTCGTACGTGTCGGAGCCCGGCTCGACGAAGAACGTGCCGCGATCGGCGAGCTGGATCATCGCGAACGGGGTCACCGAGCCGGTGCGGTCCGAGACCAACGAACCGGTGTGGCGGGCGCGGATCTCACCGGCCCACGGACCGTAGCCGTGCGAGACGGCGTTGGCGATACCGGTGCCGCGGGTCTCGGTCATGAAGTCGGTGCGGAAACCGATCAGGCCGCGGGCCGGGACGATGAACTCCATCCGCACCCAGCCGGTGCCGTGGTTGGTCATCTGGACCATCTTGCCCTTGCGGTTGGCCAGCAGCTGCGTGATCGCGCCGAGGTGCTCCTCGGGGGTGTCGATCGTCAGTTCCTCGAACGGCTCGTGCACCTTGCCGTCGACCTGCTTGGTGACCACCTGCGGCTTGCCGACGGTGAGCTCGAAGCCCTCGCGGCGCATCTGCTCGACGAGGATGGCCAGCGCCAGTTCGCCACGGCCCTGGACCTCCCACGCGTCGGGGCGACCGATGTCGAGGACCCGCAGGGACACGTTGCCGATGAGCTCGGAGTCGAGGCGGGACTTCACCATGCGGGCGGTGAGCTTGTGCCCCTTGACGCGGCCGACGAGCGGCGACGTGTTGGTGCCGATGACGACGGAGATCGCGGGATCGTCGATGGCGATCGTCGGCAGGGCGACCGGGCTCTCGGTGTCGGCGAGGGTGTCACCGATCATGATGTCGGGGATACCGGCGACGGCGACGATGTCGCCGGCGACGGCGACCTCACCGGGCTCGCGCTCGACACCGACCGTCTTGAGCAGCTCGGTGATCTTGACGTTCTTGACGCCGTCGGCGTGCATCCACGCAACCTGCTGGCCCTTGCGGAGTTCACCGTTGTGGATGCGGACCAGGGCGAGACGACCCAGGAAGTCGGAGGCGTCGAGGTTGGTGACGTGGGCCTGCAGCGGCGCGGACACGTCGCCCTTCGGGGCCGGGACGTGCTCCATGAGGACGTCGAACAGGACGTCGAGGTTCTCGGTGTCGGGAGCCTGGCCGTTCTCCGGCTGGTTCATCGACGCCTTGCCCTCGCGCCCCGACGCGTACAGGACCGGCAGGTCCAGCAGGGCCTCGGCAGCGGCGGCGGCCTCGTCGTCGAGGTCGGACGCCAGGTCGAGGAGCAGGTCCTGCGCCTCGGAGACGACCTCTTCGATGCGAGCGTCGGGGCGGTCCGTCTTGTTGACGACGATGATGACCGGCAGCGATGCGGCGAGTGCCTTGCGCAGCACGAACCGGGTCTGTGGCAGCGGGCCTTCGGAGGCGTCGACGAGCAGGACGACACCGTCGACCATCGACAGGCCGCGCTCGACCTCGCCACCGAAGTCGGCGTGACCCGGGGTGTCGATCACATTGATCACCGTGACGGTGCCATCGGCGTTGTGACGGTGGACGGCGGTGTTCTTCGCGAGGATGGTGATGCCCTTCTCGCGTTCGAGGTCACCGGAGTCCATGACGCGGTCGACCAACTCGGCCCGCTCGGCGAAAGCGCCGGACTGGCGCAGCATGGCGTCGACGAGAGTGGTCTTGCCATGGTCGACGTGCGCGACGATGGCGACGTTACGGAAGTTACTGGTGCTCACGCGGGGCGTTCTCCTGGCTGCTGACGTGGGCCACGCGAGATTGGTGTCGCACGGCGTATGGCTGCCGCTGCGCGCATGCGTGATGTCCCATTCGCGATCCCCCTCGTCGCGGAACGCATCGAGGTCGCGGGAAAGATCACGACATCTGCGCCGACGGAGGCATTGCGGCCAGCGAATACCCTACCCGCCCGTACGGGCTCCGCCCACATCGCGGCCTCGGAAATCGGGCCTCGACCTGCGAATCGTGATATACGCCACTGACCCTCCGACACCTGGGCGCCACCGAAATATGAGGGTACGCTAACTTCCGCGACGTCGATTCGGGCGTCGGGTTCGGGAGGAAGGCCGGTTCGCACATGGGCAAAGGCAAGGTGAAGGCCTCCGAGGTGTCCGGCCTCAAGCCCAAGAAGAAGTGCTGCCGCAAGAAGACCCGCTGCCTGAAGTGCCCGGTCGTGATCATGAGGATGAAGAAGCTCGAGGACCAGGGTGCCACCAAGAAGGAGCTCAAGAAGGGGCTCAAGAAGGCCCGGGCAGCCTGAACGTCAACCGACGAGCAGCGCCACCAGGTCCGGCACCCAGCCCCGATCGTTGCCGACGAGCGCGATCGACGGCAGTTCGTCCGCGTCCACCCAGCGCAGCGCAGCGTGGTCGAGTGGGCGGGGGACACCGTCGATCAACTCCGCCCGATAGGCCCGGAGCACCAGCCCGTCCCGCAGCGGCACGTCGGCCCCGATCCGCTCCCCCGGTGCCACCTCCACGCCCAGTTCCTCGCGCAGTTCCCGGCGCACCGCGTCGGCGGGACTCTCGCCCTGTTCGACCTTGCCTCCGGGCAGCTCCCACAGGCCCGCCAGCTCCGGCGGCCGGGTGCGCTGCGCGAGCAGCAGCCGGCCGTCCCGGATCACCGCGGCCGCGACGACCTCGCGTTCGACGCTCATTGCAGCCTCCGTGTCGGCGTCCCATGATGGGGTATGGCCGAGTTGTTGTCCGACCCCGAGATCGACTCCGCACTCACCGACCTCCCCGCGTGGCGCCGCGACGGCGCCACGCTCGTCCGCACGATCGAATCGACGAGCTTCCCCGCCGCGATCGTTCTCGTCGACCGGGTCGCGGAAGCCGCGGAGTCGATGAACCACCATCCCGACATCGACATCCGCTGGCGCACCGTGACGTACACCCTGTCGACGCATTCCGCGGGCGGGATCACGGCCGCGGATCTGGAGCTGGCACGTCGGATCGACGCGCTGGCGTCGTCTCCGCCGACTCCCTAGCCGTCGCACGGCGTCCGGCGTACGCGACCCACCCGAACACGACGAGCGCCCCGGCCACGTTGACAGTCCCGGCCCACGCGAGTGCGCCGGGACGGGAAATGGCTTCGCCTTCGAGACGATGCAGCACCCACGGCACCCCGACGACGGTGACCGCGAGCCAGGACGCGGCCACGATCCGGGTACCGAGCAGGTGGCGGTACGGCCCGTGCACCAGCCAGATCAGCATGGGCAGCACCCACACCCAGTGGTGCACCCACGAGATCGGTGACACCAGCAGTCCGAGAAGTTGCACGAGCACGAGCGTGCCGAGCCGGTCCTCGCGGTCGAGAGCGCGCCACGCGAGGACCACGAGCGCGGCGGCGATCGCGACGCCCACGATCCACACCGGACCGGTGCCGACATCGTGGCCGGCGAGCCGGCTGAGTGCGCCTCGCAGCGACTGGTTCCATGCCGAGCCGACCGGGCCGATCCGGTCGGCGTCACCGAACTTGGTGGTGAAGTAGTCGCGGGCCTGGGCTCCGATCACGACGTAGCTGACGGCGACGGTGCCGGCGAACGCGACGGCCGAGAACACAGCGGCCCGCCACCGGCGCTGCGCCAGGAAGTACAGGCCGGTGACGGCGGGGGTCAGTTTGATTCCGGCGAGTACGCCGACGATGCCGCCGGACACCCACCAGCGGGTGCTGCGGACCGCGAGCATCGCACCGAGCACGAGGAAGACGTTGACCTGCCCGTAGTCGAGGGTCGTCCGCACCGGTTCGCTCCACACGCCGACGGCGGTCCACAGCATCGCGATCGACTGCCAGTACCGGGTGCGGGCGGCGTCACCGAGCAGCAGTTCGAGACTGATCCGGACGACGAAGAACAGTGCGACGACGGTGCCGGCCTGCCAGAGCAGCCCCACCAGACCGAACGGCAGGTAGTGCAGGGGCAGGAACACCAGGGCCGCGAACGGTGGATAGGTGAACGGCAGCGGGAAGTCGGGGGTGTCGTCGGAGTACGTGAACGCGTACAGGTCGCCGCGCAGCAGGGCCGCCGAACCGTCGACGTAGACGTGCAGGTCGACGAAGTTGAGGCCGTTGGGGGTCAGCACCGTCCACAGCAGTCGCGCCAGGACCGACACCGCGAGCACCATCGGCGCCCATCGGAGGAACCGGGACCACACGGTGTGCTTGCGGGATTCCCGCTCGACGAGTGACTGCTCCGGCACTGGCTGGTGTTCTCCCCGTGATCGTGTGGCTGTGCGCACGCGGTGTGATGCGACGGCGGGACGAGCCCCGAAGTCGCGTCAGCGTAACGCGTGGGGGCAGGCCGTCGACAAACCGCTTTGCCCACGCGTAACAGTTGAATCAAAGTTCACTTGCCCCTCATGCGTCACGGGATATGGTCACGGGGCCGTGGCAGTGACGTCACAGCATGCATAGACTGCACGCGACGTAGGTCACGATCGGGTCGTACGTAAAGGATGGGAACCGTGATTCGTAACCGAGGAATGCGCCGAGCGATCACCGCGTGCGCAGTCGCTGCCGCCGCCACGCTCGCCGTCCCGGCCACCGCTGCCGCGGAACCCGCCCCGCCCGCGCTTCCCGAAGGCGTCCCGGTCGAGGCCCTGGCGTCGCTCGCACCGGCCATCATGGGTGCGGTCGCGGCGCCGGCGGACATCGCCGACGTCGACGCCAAGGCCGACCTGCTCGCGCAGGCCCGCGCTCTGCTCGAGGGTGCGAATCTGCCGCCGGAGTTGAAGTCGACGCTCGAGCGGGTCATCACGTTCCTCGACGGCAGCGGCGGTGGCGGCCCGGAGATTCCGCAGGACGGCCCGCCGATCGCCCAGTTCCTCTACCCGACCGTCGGCAAGGGCTGCATCGCCCCGTCGAGCGACTCCGTCGGTACCGCTCTCGCGGTCCCCGGTCCGGCGCACCTGCCCCCGCCGGGACCCGCGGCCGGCCAGGCCGGGTTCGTCTTCACCGCCCTCGGCACCGCGAAGGCGGCACCGGATCAGGGCATGACGGTGTCCTGGATCAACGTCGACAACGGTCGCCGGGACACGCAGAACCTCACGACCGAGGCCCGGATCAACCCGGACGGTCCGGCGACGCTCTCGGCGATCGCGGACACCGGACCCGGTCGGGTCCTGGCCGTCATCTCGGGTTCGCTGACGACCGAACCGGACGGCGCCGCCCCGATCACGTGCAGTTTCCTGCCGACCATCGGCATGGTCGCGGTCGCCTGACCCGTCCCACACCCGACAGAAGGCCCCGCCGGATTTCCGGCGGGGCCTTCGTCTTTGCCGTTCCGTGCTGGTGTCCGGCCGGACAGCCGTGGTAGACCGGGGCATGCCCGCAGTTACACGTTCGATCCGGTCCAGGAAGTCCCGGCGGTCGATCCTGTCCATTCGTTCCGAGGGGTCGATCCTGTCGATCGGCAGTGTGGGTTCGGTCCTGTCGATAGGTTCGGTCGGCTCGGTCCTGTCGATAGGTTCGATCGGTTCCGCCGGATCGGTGTTGTCGTCGCTGTCGTTCGCCAGTGTCGGCTCGGCACTGTCCGGGCTGTCGAGGTGGTCGTTGCTGTCGTGGCGGGCGGTCGGTCACGCACCCGACGAGCGACCGCCGCTGGTCGTGGTCGCGGACGAGCCGGAGCTCACCGACGTACCGTCGGGGCACGCGCAGTCGTAGACACACCGACCGCCGTCAGTCGTCGCGTTCCTCCGGTCGCGGCCAGAGTCGTCCTTCGATCTGCTCGATGTCCCGGTTGAAGCGGGTGAGCAGGTCGCGCAGGTTCCGGATGTCGGCGTCCGACCATCGGTCGAGGACGCTGCCGACTCCGTGCCGGTTGAGTTCGCGGTCCTCGTGCAGTTGCCGGAGGCCTTCGGCCGTCGGCCGGATCTTGCGGGCGACACCACCGGCCGGGTCGGTGAGTCGTTCGACGAACCCGTTGCGCTGCAATGCCCCGACCTGCCTGTTGATGGTCGAGATGTCCAGCCGGAACTCCTCGGACAGTTCCTTCAGGCTCATCGGCGGCTCGAGTTCGAGCCGCCCCAGGATGAGGTAGGCGGACCGCTCGAGTTTCTGGCCGCCGCGTTGCCGCGACATCGTGTGGTAGCGCGACATCAGGGTCAGCTCGAACTCGATGTCCGCTGTCACACGGGGGTCTTCGGGCACGACATCCGTCCTCTCTTCTCCGTGGATCTCGACGATCGTCGTCCAACAGTCGGGCACCGCTGCGCGGACCCCTCTATTGTGCATACTGCACATGCTATGTAGCGTGCACACCCTTACATTGCCGATTTTTCTTCTTTCGTGAAATTCGAGGAGTTCCTTTGACCTCATCCGTCGCGTCGCCGGACGCGCCCGGGGCGACACCGCCGACCGAACGCCGCTCCGGCAGGGTCATCGTCGCCACACTCGGGTTGTGCGGCATCGTCGTCGCGCTCATGCAGACCCTCGTGGTCCCGGTCATCCCGGAACTACCCCACCTGCTGTCCACCACACCTTCCGACGCGTCGTGGGCCGTCACCGCCACCCTGCTCGCGGCCGCGGTGGTCACTCCGATCAGTGGCCGGCTCGGCGACATGTACGGCAAGAAGCGGATCCTGATCGCGAGCCTGCTGCTCGTCGTCGTCGGTTCCGTGGTGTGCGCGTTCGCGAACTCGTTGATTCCTCTCGTCGTCGGACGCGCCCTGCAGGGCGCGGCGGTCGGCGTCATCCCGCTCGGCATCAGCATTCTGCGCGACGAACTCGAGCCGAAGAAGGTCGCCGGGGCGATGGCCGTCGTGAGCGCGACCCTCGGTGTCGGCGGTGCGGTCGGGTTCCCCGTCGCGGCGGCGGTCGCCGAGGTCGCGGACTGGCACGTCCTGTTCTGGATGGCGGCCGGTCTCGGCCTGGTGTGCACCGTGATCGCGGTGCGCGTCATCCCCGAGTCACCGGTACGCAACCCCGGCCGATTCGATGCCGTCGGCGCTGTCGGTCTCAGTGCCGCGCTCGTCCTGCTGCTGCTTCCCATCACGAAGGGCGGCACGTGGGGCTGGAGCGATCCCCTGACACTCGGACTGCTGGCCGCGTCCGCCGTGGTGTTCCTCGCGTGGGGCGTGCTACAGCTGCGCACGTCGCGTCCACTGGTCGACCTGCGGGTGTCGGCACGGCCGCACGTACTGTTCACGAACCTGGCGTCGATCGCCATCGGGTTCAGCATGTACGGCAACTCGCTGACACTCCCCCAACTCCTGATGGCACCCGAGTCCACCGGCTACGGCCTGGGCCTGTCGATGGTCGCGACCGGTCTCACCCTCGCCCCCGGCGGACTGGTGATGATGGCGCTCTCGCCGGTGTCGGCGAAGATCTCGGCGTGGCGCGGACCGCGTTTCACCCTCATGGTCGGCGCTGTCGTGGTCGCTGCGGGCTACACGTTCGTGTACTTCTTCTCGTCCACGGTGTGGCAGATCATGATCGGTTCGATGATCATCGGCGCCGGTGTGGGGTTGAGCTACTCGGCGATGCCGGCCCTCATCATCGGGGCCGTGCCGCTGTCCGAGACGGCGGCCGCCAACGGACTCAACGCCCTGATGCGCTCGATCGGCACCTCGACGGCTGCGGCGGTCGTGAGCGTCGTGCTCGCCGGGATGACGGTGACGCTCGGTACGGCCACGATCCCGTCGCTGGACGCGTTCCGGGCGACGTTCGTGATCGCGGTCGTCGCCGCGGTGGTCTCCCTGGTCTTCGCGGCACTGATCCCGTCGCCGAAGCGTCGCGCCCGTTCCTGATCGCCTCGCTCCCGTGAGACGTCGAAGGCCCGCACCGGATCCGGTGCGGGCCTTCGACGTACGGCGATCAGGCGGTCTGCTGATCCGCGGAGGACGACCCGCCGCCCAGGGCGTCCGAGGAACCGATGTACAGGTTGCCGGCGATCGAGTACAGCAGGTTGATGAGGAATTCCACGGGACCTCCAGGTCGTAGGCGCTTTTCGGAGTTATCGACGGGCGACCCCACAACGTTTCACCGGTGACCGGTTCATCCGTTTTCTGCGAACAACTGAAACGTGTTCCATTCGTGGGTTAGGTTGCAGGAGTCC
Organism: Prescottella sp. R16; assembly: GCF_030656875.1. NCBI lineage: Bacteria > Bacillati > Actinomycetota > Actinomycetes > Mycobacteriales > Nocardiaceae > Rhodococcus > Prescottella sp. R16. The sequence goes on along the minus strand of NZ_CP130943.1, from coordinate 1,343,979 downwards.
CGCCCGCGAGGCGGGGCATCCGCAACCGAGCAGGAGGAGCGCAGGGATGGCGTGGACCCGCGACGAACTCGAGGCCGCCTTCGAGAACTACCAGAAGACCGTGGTACAGGCGACGCAGACCGGCGACTGGAACGTCTTCGCCGACCAGTTCACCGAGGACGCCACCTACAACGAGCACGCGTTCGGCCAGTTCTCGGGGCGCGAGGCGATCCGGCGCTGGGTGACGCGCACGATGACGGCGTTCCCCGGCAACCGGATGCCGGAATTCCCGGTCTCCTGGTACGTGATCGACGAGGAACGCGGCTGGGTGGTGTGCGAGGTACAGAATCCGATGGAGGATCCCGGGGACGGCACCGAACACGGTGCCGCGAACATCACGATCCTCCACTATGCGGGCGACAATCTGTGGTCGCACGAGGAGGACGCCTACAACCCGATGAACTTCCTGTCGATGGCGAAGAAGTGGTGCACGCACGCCGACGCGTCCGGGAATCTGCCCGACGATGCACGGGCGTGGATGGCGAAGATGGCGAACCTCCCGGGCTGACGCGGGAAGAAACGACGACGGGCGCCCTCCTGGTGGAGGGCGCCCGTTCCAGTTCGTCGGATCGTCAGTAGCTGGTCCAGAGCACCGCGATCAGTGCGTTGACGATCGCGAGGCCGCCGACAATGTGCGCGAAGTTGGGGTTGGCTTCGCCGCGCTTCTGCCGGGCCCGACCGATCTCGGCGACCGCGACGATCACGAGGCTGATGAGCAGCTTGACGCCGATCTTGGCGTGGTCGTAGTCCTTGCCCAGCGAATCGACGGCTTCACCGAGTCCGACGATGATCAGACCGGACAGCAGCTGGATGCGGGCGCCCCACACCATCACCTCGCTGATCCGGGGAGCCTTCAGGACGGCGAGGTAGCCACCGACGATCGCGGCCATGCCGAGCAGGTGGACGGCGACGAGGATGTTGTAGACGACAGACATGCCCTTACCTTAGCTTTACGTTTCCCGGTCAGGACAGGAAGAATGGTCTGCTCGTCGACCACTGGCCGTAGTTCGGCTTCAGGATCGAGTTGACGTCGACGCCGATACCGTCGATCGTGCGCTTGTCGATCTCGAACTGGTGCAGGTGCGCGGCCGGGTGTACGTACCCGGCGGGGGTGCCCCAATTGTGCTGCCAGAACCAGGATCCGACGCCGGTCCGCAGACAGTGGTCGATGGTCGGCGAGTTGCCGTAGACACCGACGTTCGCGTGTCCGATCACGTCCTCCCACCCGCGCAGGTACGGGGTGATCAGATTGTTCAGCTCCCAGCCCGACGGATTGTCGTCGATGGACGCATAGATGGGGCAGTTGTCGGGACCACCGGCGGCGCGGTGCAGTTCGAGTCCGCGGCGGGCGTGCCGGATACCGGCGTCGTATCCGCCCCGCCAGTCCGACGTCTCGCCCTTGCCGAGCTGGTAGCACGACACGATCTGCAGCCCGGTCGCGGCCATCGCGGCGGCCTCCGTGAACTGCATCGGCTTGCCCAACATCCATGCGGCGTCGGGGCGACGGTCGGAGACGTATCGGATGGCGCCGACGTGCCCGGCGGCACGGATCGACAGCGGCGACGGCACCCCGGCCGAGAAGTCGACGAGAGTGGCCGGGCCGGCGTTCGCGATCGACGGTCCGGTGACGGCGGCCAGACCCGCAGCGGCGGTGCCTGCGGCGGCGATTCGGAACAATCCTCGTCTGGAAACCTGCACCTGAGCACCTCACATCACCGGCAGCGTCCGGTATCGACTGACTGGGCCGCCCGCACCGATTCGGTTCGGGCCCTGTTCGATTCGACGCCTATTCCACCACAGCGGCTCGGGTTTCGTCAGCCACATCGGTGACGTGGACGATCAGGACGATTCGAGTCCGGTGAAGAAATCCGGCTGCACGGTGACGTCCTCGACGACACGGGTCGTGGTGCGTACGCCGAGGGCGTGTTCCTTGAGGAGTCCACACAGGCGCTCCCCGTCGATGAGGTCGACGGGGGGTGCACCGTCGCGGCGGGATTCGGCGCGGGCCTCGCTCGTGAACGTGCCGGTGGTGATGAGCAGCCCCTTCTCGCCGCGGCCGGCCATGGCTCCGCGCAGGTCCCGTACCGCGCCGACGCCGACACTGCCGTTGATCCGCTTGCACGCGAACGCGACCGGGAAGCTCAGCAGCGAGATCTGGCACATGCCGATGCCGTCGACACCGCCGTCGACACCGCGGCCGGTGATCGTGGCGGTGGAGAATCCGGCCTCGCGCAGCAGTCGCTGGATCAGTCGTTCGAAACCGCCGGGCGACATGCGCAGGATCGACTCGATCAGATCGGTCTTCCAGTCCGGGTCGACGATGCCCTCGTCGTACGGCTCGACCGCGGGCACGCCGTCGTCGGGAAGCGGAACCGACTGCGGGTCAGGAACATCGGCCTTGCGTTCGAGACGCTGCCGACGCTTGTCGGCGGTGAACGCCACGAGCAGGGGGCGGATCTCGCGCTCGGTGACCTCACGCCCCGTCTTCGTGACGGCCCACACCGCCCGGCGACTGTTCTCGATCAGCCCCATGCCCTTGAGATATGTTCGGGCCCAAGCCAATCGATACTCGACCTCGGTTCCGGGGCCGGCTCCGTGCAGGATCGCCTGCACGGCCGGCGACCAGCCCTCCCGTTCGACGACGGCGCCGTCGAGTTCGTTGTTGGACGCCGACCCCCCGAGTGCGATGAGCGCCTGCAGCGTCGGCCACAGCAAATCCGTGTAGGGAGGGAGCTGGGCGAGCGCACCGGCCGGACCGGCGTCGTCCCCACGCTGAGACTCCTGCACCTGCTACACCCGCTCCCATCACACTGTCGGTCGGCCGACGTGGATGCTATCGGCTGGCACCGCCGGGCTCGACACCGGTGGCCCGTGCGGCCGCGTCCCGACCGGCGACCCGACCGAACGCGAGCGCATCGGCGATGTGGAATCCGCCGTCCTTGCACCAACTGTAGGTCGAGCTCACCTCGCCGGCGGCGTACAGGCCGTCGATCGCCTCGCCCCGGGTGTCCAGGACACGCGAGCGCCCGTCCCGGCGCGGGCCGCCGTTGCTCCACCCCAGCAGGGGCACCACGTCGAGGACGTAGAACGGCGCCTCGGACACCGCGCCGAGCATGTCGGGGTTGCGGCCGAAGTGGTCGTCGCGGCCCGCGGCGCACGCCTCGTTGTAGAGCGTGACGGTGCGTTCCAGCGTCGCCGGGTCGATGTCCATGATCTGCGCGAGCTCGGCGATCGACTCCGCCCGCCGGATCCAGCCCCTGTCGATCTCGGCGCTGTTGTCCGCGCTCCAGCGGGAGCCGTTCATCAGCAGGTTCCAGCCGACCGGGAGCACGTCGGCGGTAGGGCTGAGCGGCCCGGCGGTCCGCATCCGCTCGTCGAAGACGAGCCGGAACGGGCGCAGCGGGAACAGTTCCCAGGCTCCGTCGCGCCGGATGTGCCCGTGGTTGGGGTAGGCCACGGCCGACTCGTCGACGAAGCGGCGACCCTCCTCGGAGACGAACAGGTAGTTGTGTGCACCCCACAGCGCGAGGTAGTGGCCGCTGCCGTCGTCGCCGCGGACACCGGTGATGGTGGCCATGTTGTCCATGTGCCACAGGTCCGCACCCACCGACTGCGCGAGGTGGTGTCCGTCGCCGGTGGACGCCGGGGACCCCCACAGCACGTGATCGTGGACCCGGAGGTAGTCGTGCACCATCTGCGGATTTCCGGCGAAACCGCCGGTGGCGAGCACCACGCCGCCGCGGGCCGCGATCCGCCGACTGCCGGACCCACTGCCCACGACGACGCCCGTCACGATGCCGTCGTCCGTGATCAGTTCACCGGCCGGGGTGGCGTAGCGGATCTCGATCCCGCTCTCGGCCACTGCCTTTCGCAGGAAGTCGAAGAGCAGCGAGTTGCCGAGCCGCCCGCCGATCGCGTCCATCCCGGCGTAGCAGTCGCTGCCCTCCTCCCCCAGATATTCGGGTTCGGTGTGGTACTCGGCGCTCAGTGCGACGTCGGCGCCGAGTTCCTTCATCCACTGCGAGTTCGCGGCGGTCTCGTCCGCCCAGGCGTCGACGACATCGTCGGGCAGCGGGAACGGGCCGCACAGCGAGCGCAGGAAGGTCCGGGCCCGCTGCGGGTCGGCGTTGACCCACCAGCCGCCGCCGGAGACCCGGGTGTTGCCGCCCGCGACGTCCTCGTCGCACTTCTCCACGACGAGAACGGCGGCACCGGCCCGCTGCGCGGCGAGTGCGGCCGCGGACCCGGCGGCCCCGGAGCCCACCACGACGACATCGAATTCCTCGTCGAACCCTGCAACGCCCATGTTCGTTCCTCTCGCCGACTCCGTGAATGTGATCCACGTCATCCTGATGCCGTCGGCGCGGTGGACGCAGCGGATGTTCCGTCCACCGGGAGACTCGTCAGCTGTCGACGAGGACCTGCAGTGCGGCCCCGTACCGTTCGACGATCCCGTCGATGGGGGCGTCGAGCAGCCACGGGCTCTCCACGACGTACAGGGCCGTCATCAGACCGGACAGCTGCGCCGCCAGCAGGTGTGCGCGCAGGCCGGCGTCGTCGCCCGCGAGTCGCGGAACGAGCGGCTCGATGATCATCTGTTCGATCGCCTCCTGCAGGTGCTCGCGCACGGCGGGACGGTCGGATGCACGCACGAGCGCCGCGTAGATCGCGCTCGGCGGGTGGATCTGCCGACGGCGGGTGCGGCGGACCACGAAATCGACCAGTTCCCGGCCCAGATCGTCGAGCGGACCCTGCACGACCTCGACGAACGCATCCGACATGGTCATGGTGCGGACGAACAGCTTCTCCTTGGAACCGAAGTAGCGGATGACGAGCGCCGGGTCGACGCCGGCCCGCCGCGCGATGTCCCGGACGCCGGTGCCGGCGAAGCCCTGTTCGGCGAACAGTTCCGCGGCAGCGGCCTGCACGGCTTCGCGATTGTGGGCGGTGCCCGCGCGGACACCGTGCTCGGAGGTCTCGGCCGACATATCTCTTCCTTCGTTGTCGCTCGCTCGTACGGATCGCCGCCAACTGTGCCCCACAGCCTACGTCAACAGTGTTGACAAACCTTTGTCAACACTGTTGACTTGCCGTCCGTCAACGCTGTTGACAGATCGACGATTCAGAAAGGCCGATGCGCATGCCCAGCCGCCACGACCAACAGCAGCAGGAATGGACCCAGGCCATCGCGGCCGACACCGACGCGGTCGCGCCGGTCCTCCACTCCGAACACGACGCCCCCGCCGCCCCGACCGGCTCCGCCCGCACCCCGTGGCGCGTCGTCGTCCAGTCGATGGTGTTCCCGCTGTTCTTCGCGGTGATGTTCGCGCTCTGCTACGTGAGCGCATTCCACGATCCGACGCCGCGTCACGTCGAGGTCGTCGTGGCAGGCCCCGACGCGGCCACCACCGCACTCGTGGACCGGCTGGCCCCCTCGGTCGGCGACAAGTTCGACCTCGAAGCCACGACGGACACGGCCGCCGCGCTCGACCGTCTGCAGAACCGGGAGGTCGCCGGAGTCCTCGAGCTGGGCGCGCCGATGAACCTGCACATCGCGTCCGCCGAAGGAGCGATGCGGGTGCAGGCCGTCGAGGGCCTGGCGCAGCCGCTGGCCGCCGCGCAGGGCGTGGAACTGAACGTCCTCGACCACGCTCCCCTGGCCGCCGACGACCCCACGGGAACCGGGCTGTTCTACCTGGTGATGGTGTGCACGATCGTCGGCTACCTGACGATCACCGTGCTCGCCCAGGTCGCGCCGCGCATGCGCACCCGCTTGCAGCTCGCGGTCCTGGGCACGATGTCCGTCGTCGGTGTCCTCGTGTCGTATCTGGTCTCGGCGATCTTCATCGGCTTCTACGAGGCCTCGTTCCTCGCGAACCTGGGCATGCTGGCGGTCGTCGTCGCCTACACGTTCATCGTCGGGTTGGTGAGCATCCTGGTCAACCGGCTGTTCGGTCAGGCTGCGATCATGGTCGTGATGACGCTGATGATCTTCGTCAACTTCCCGAGTGCGGGCGGCGCGTTCCCCGCCGATTTCCTGCCCGGTTTCTGGTCGGCGTTGAGCCACTTCTGGATCGGCTCGGGTGCGGTGGACGCCGTCCGCTCGATCGTCTACTTCGGCGGCACCGGTGTGGGCCACGGCCTGTGGGTGCTCGCGGGATGGTTCGCGGTCACCGTGGCGCTGCTCGCCGTCACCGGACTGCGCAAGCGCGCCGACGAATCACCGAAGCACGCAGTGAACTGACCGAGGTCAGTGAAGGCCACCGTGGACGACGTCACCGTCGAACACGGTGGCCTTCACCTTTATGTCGGCAAGTGCAACCGGGTCGACGTCGAGCGGATTCTCGGACAGGACAACGAGATCCGCGTGCGCTCCGGGCCGGATCACGCCGATCGTGTCGTCGCCGAACAGTTGCCACGCCGCGTCGACGGTCTGTGCGCGCAGCGCGGCCTCGACGGGGATCCGTTCGTCGGGGGCGAGAATCTTGCCGCCCCGGGAGCGGCGGGTGACCGCGTCGGCGATGTTGCGCAGCGGGTTCGTCGGGGTGACCGGCCCGTCGTTGTGGAACGAGATGCGGTGCCCGGCGGCGAGCGCGGATCCTGCTGCCGCCCAGTGTCCGCCGTGGTCACTGCCGAACAGGTCGTCGACCAGGACGTCACCCCAGTAGTACAGGTGGTCGACGAACAGGCTGACGGTGACCCCGAGGTCGGCGGCGCGCCGGAACTGGTCCGGTCGCATCGCGCCGACGTGTTCGAGCCGCAGCCGGTGATCGGACCGTGGATACGCGGCGAGCATCTTCTCCCACGCGTCGAGCACCGTCGTGATGGCTTCGTCGCCGTGGGCGTGGCACGCGATCTGCCAGCCCTTCGCGAAGTAGGGGGTGCTGATGTCGAAGATCTGTTCCTCGGTGTAATTGGCGTGACCGTGACTGCACGCCATCCCCAGGGCTCGGGTGGCCGGTGTGTCGAGGTACGGGAAGCTGAGGGCGATGTTGCCGATCCACGGTGACCCGTCGGCCCAGATCTTGATACCGATCTGCCGTACCAGTTCGTCTCCGTCACCGGGTTCGACGTCGGACTCCCGTGCGGGGCCTGAGGTTTCGTAGAGACGCAGCCGGGTCGTGAGGACTCCGGCGGCGACGGCCTCGGCGAGCGGTGCCCGCATGGCGGGGTCGAACGCCATCTCGCTGACGGTGGTGACACCGACCGCGTTCATACGGGCGCATTCGGCGGCGATCAGTTCGGGGTACCGGGCGGCGGCGGCCGCGACGAGCGGGCCGGCCACTGCCAGGACCGCGGCCATCTCGTAGGCGACGCCGTCGAGATTGCCGGCGGCGTCGCGTCCGAAACGCGCGCCCTCCGGGTCCGGGGTGTCGCGGGTGATGCCGGCGACCGTCGCGGCGGACGAGTTGAAGTAGGCGGCGTGCCCCGAATTGTGCAGGACGACGAGCGGCGCGTCGGGTGACTGTTCGTCCATCCAGGCGAGGGTCGGTTCGTCGAGTCCCTTCTGCAGCAGTGGATCCCAGCCGTTGAGAATCGCCCCGTCCGGGCCCGCATCGGCGACTGCCTGTGCGATCGCGGCGAGCACCCCGGCGGAGTCGGGGACGGTGACGGGCCGGATGTCGACGACGGGTTCACCGAGCATCACGGCCTCGTTGAGTGGGTGGCCGTGGGCTTCGACGAATCCGGGGACGATGCAGGCGGTTCCGACGTCGTGGATCTGGGTGTGCGGGGCGATGTGCGGGGCGATGTCGGCGTCGGAGCCGACGGCGAGGATGCGGCCGTCCCGGACGGCCACGGCGGCGGCCCGCGGGAGGTCGTCGTCCATGGTCAGGATGTCACCGAACAGCACCAGGTCAGCCATCGTTTCCCCTATTCCGTGCCGGCACGGGGCCGGCCTGGTCCTCACCTGAACGTCACGCTACCGATCCGGCACACCCGACGCGAGACGAATGTCGATACAAAGTGTGTCGGTGCCGGGTCGGGTAGAAAGACTGTGGGACCGTCGGGTTCACCGATCGAAGGGAGTGGCGTCGTGGCGGCGAAGAAGTGGGCCGAGTTGAGCACTGTGCAGCGTGCGGGGCTTGCCGCACTGGGTTCGATGCAGGTGGTGTTGGCGGTGAGCGCGTGGGCGGATCTGGCGCGTCGGCCACGGAATCGGGTGAACGGCAGCAAGGGCAAGTGGGCGGCGATCATCGCGGTGAACTTCGTCGGCCCGTTGTCGTATTTCCGGTGGGGCCGCAAGAAGCTCGGGTGAGCCACCCGGTCATGTGACGAGGTCTGCGTAGACGACGGTGTTGTCGCGGTAGCTCCCTGCAGCGGTGTCGAATTCGCCGCCGCATGTGATGAGACGGATGCCGGGGTGGTCGATGTCGCCGTACACGTCGAGGGTGGGAAATTCTGTTTTCGCGTAGTTCTCGACGCGGCCGACACGGAACACGGCGGTGGTGCCGTCGGTGCGGCGGGTGATGATCTCGTCGCCGGGCTCGAGTTCGTGGAGTCGGTGGAAGACGCCGGTTTCGCCGTTCCAGTCGACGTGGCCGGCGAGGACAGCGGGGCCGAGGTCTCCGGGGACGGGTGATCCGGTGTACCAGCCGGCAGGGAATGCTCCCGGCGGCACTTCCAGAGTGCCGTCCGATTCGAGTCCGAGGTCCATCAGGTCGGTGTCGACGCGGATGGCGGGTATCACGAGGTGGTCGGGGCGCAGTACGGCTGTCTCGGCGGGTGTCGTGATGCCGGGGTGCGGGGACAGTTCACCGAGGGATACCGGCCCGGTGGTGGTGCAGCCGGCCAGGGTGATCGTTGTCGCTGTGCAGGCGGCGAGGACGGCCGACAGGCCGCCCCGGCGAGTGTGCCGGGGGCGGCCTGTCGGTGTGGTGTCCATTGTGGTGTGGTTCTTACGCCTGCTTGCGCCGGTGGCGTCCGACGGCGGCGGTGGTTCCGGCTGCGGCGGCGAGGAGCAGCGCGGTGCCGAGGAGTGCGTTGCGGCCGGTGGTGTCGTCGGAGGCGGTTTTGTTTCCGGCTTCGACGCCACCGACTGGGATGTCGACGATCTGGCCGCGGCGCGTCGCCTGTGCGGCCACGTCGGTGGCGGTGCGGGCGCCGGTGTCGGGGAGGGTCCGCACGACCGGGACCACCTGATCGTGGTTCTCGTTCTCCTCGTCGACGACGGGGGCGCCGCTGCCGCTGTCGACTGCGCTGCCGATGGTTGCTCCACCGGTGGCGGCGCTACCGAGGCCGAGGCTGCCGAGTGCGGCACTGCCGAGAGCCGCACTGCCGAGTTGGGTGCTGCTGCTGTCGGTGCTGCCCGGGGCGAGTTCCCCGGTGCTGCCGGTCGATCCGGTTCCTGCCTCACCGGCGCTGCCGGCCGTCAGATCACCGAGACTGCCCGCACCGAGATCGGCACTGCCCGTGGGGAGTTCCGCACTGCCCGCATCGGTACCTCCCTCGCTGCCCGCGTCACCGGCACTACCGAGTGCACCGACACTACCGAGCACCGGAAGCGCCAAGCTACCGAGCGGAAGGGCCAAGCTACCCAACGGGACCGCCAGACTTCCGAGGGCCGGTAGCGCGAGGCTACCCAGATCCGCATCACCGCTACCGGTGTCCCCGAGGCTGCCGGTCAGCAGATCACCGAGGCTCCCCGCACCGAGATCGGCACTACCCGTGGTCAGATCGGAGCTCCCCGCGTCGGTGCCACCACTCGAACCCGCACCCGCATCACCGAGACTGCCGGCACCGAGGTCACTGCTACCGGCATCGGTGCCACCTTCACTGCCCGCGTCACCGGCACTACCGAGTGCACCGACACTACCGAGCACCGGAAGCGCCAAGCTACCGAGCGGAAGGGCCAAGCTACCCAACGGGATCGCCAGACTTCCGAGGGCCGGTAGCGCGAGGCTACCCAGATCCGCATCACCACTACCGGTGTCCCCGAGGCTGCCGGTCAGCAGATCACCGAGGCTCCCCGCACCGAGATCGGCACTACCCGTGGGGAGTTCCGCACTGCCCGCATCGGTGCCACCACTCGAACCCGCACCCGCATCACCGAGACTGCCGGCACCGAGGTCACTGCTACCGGCATCGGTGCCACCTTCACTGCCCGCGTCACCGGCACTACCGAGTGCACCGACACTACCGAGCACCGGAAGCGCCAAGCTACCGAGCGGAAGGGCCAAGCTACCCAACGGGATCGCCAGACTACCGAGGGCCGGGAGCGCGAGGCTACCCAGATCCGCATCACCACTACCGGTGTCACCGAGGCTGCCGGTCATCAGATCACCGAGACTGCCCGTGGTCAGATCCGAGCTACCAGCATCGGCCCCACCACTCGAACCCACACCCGCGTCCCCGAGACTGCCCGCACCGAGATCAACACTGCCCGCAGGGAGTTCCGCGCTACCGGCATCGGCACCACCGTCACTGCCCGCGTCACCGGTACTACCGAGAGCACCGACACTACCGAGCACCGGAAGCGCCAAGCTGCCGAGCGGAAGGGCCAAGCTACCCAACGGGATCGCCAGGCTGCCGAGGGCCGGGAGCGCGAGGCTACCCAGGTCCGCATCACCGCTACCGGTGTCGCCGAGGCTTCCCGTCAGCAAGTCACCCAAGCTACCCGCGCCGAGGTCACCACTGCCCGTGGTCAAATCCGCGCTACCAGCATCGGCCCCACCACTCGAACCCACACCCGCGTCCCCGAGACTGCCCGCACCGAGATCAACACTGCCCGTGGGGAGTTCCGCGCTACCGGCATCGGTGCCACCGTCACTGCCCGCGTCACCGGCACTACCGAGAGCACCGACACTACCGAGCACCGGAAGCGCCAGGCTACCGAGAGGAAGGGCCAAGCTACCCAACGGAATCGCCAGGCTGCCGAGCGCACCTTCTCCCAGGCTGCCCAGATCCAGATCGCCGAGACTGCCCGCGTCGAGATCACCACTACCGGTGGTCAGATCCGAGCTCCCCGCGTCGGTGCCACCACTCGAACCCGCACCCGTGTCACCGAGACTGCCGGTCGTCAGATCACCGAGGCTCCCGGCACCGAGATCAGCACTACCCGCGTCCGTACCAGCCTCACTACCGGAGTCACCGGCACTACCGAGCGCGCCCGCGCTACCCAATACCGGCAAAGCCAGGCTCCCCAGCGGAAGGGCCAAGCTCCCCAACGGGATCGCCAGACTACCGAGGGCCGGCAGCGCGAGGCTACCCAGATCCGCATCACCACTACCGGTGGTCAGATCCGAGCTACCGGCATCGGCGCCACCACTCGAACCCGCACCCGCGTCACCGAGACTGCCGGCACCGAGGTCAGCACTACCCGCAGGGAGTTCCCCACTACCCGCATCCGTACCAGCCTCACTACCGGAGTCACCGGCACTACCGAGTGCACCGACACTACCGAGCACCGGAAGGGCCAAGCTCCCCAACGGGATCGCCAAGCTACCGAGCACACCTTCACCCAGGCTGCCCACATCCAGATCACCGAGGCTACCGGCCTCCAGGTCACCACTACCCGTGGTCGGATCCGAGCTACCGGCATCGGCGCCACCGCTCGAACCCGCACCCGCATCACCGAGACTGCCGGCACCGAGATCACTGCTGCCCGCGGGGAGTTCCCCGCTACCCGCATCCGTACCAGCCTCACTACCGGAGTCACCGGCACTACCGAGCGCGCCGACACTCCCCAATACCGGCAAAGCCAAGCTTCCCAGCGGGACCGCCAAGCTACCGAGCACACCTTCACCCAGGCTGCCCACATCCAGGTCCTCGAGACTTCCGGCACCGAGATCAGCACTGCCTGTGGTCAGATCCGAGCTACCGGCATCGGCGCCACCGCTCGAACCCGCACCCGCGTCACCGAGACTGCCGGTCGTCAGATCACCGAGATCACTGCTGCCTGCATCGGTGCCGCCGTTGCTGCCGTTCGCGCCGCTCGAACCGGCGCCGGCGTCACCGCCGCCGGAGCTGCCGAGTGCCGGCAGTCCGAGGCTCCCCAGTACAGCGTCCGCTGCACTCTCGAGGTTCAGGTCGCCGTCGCTACCGGTGGACGTGTCACCGCTACCTGCGCTGAGGCTGCCGAGCGCGAGTTCCGCGAGACTGCCGAGGCCCACGCCGCCTTCCCCGAGGCTACCGAGGGCCAGTTCGGCCAGGTGTGCCAGATCGAGGTTGCCGGTGCTGCCCGCGCCGGCACCACCGCCGGCACCGCCGGGGCCGACCGTGCTGCCGAGGCCACCGCCACCGGCACCGTCGGCGCTGCTGCCGAGACCCGAAACGCCGCCGTTCGCACCACCGTTCGCGCTGCTGCCGATTCCGTTCACCGACGCCGGCTGCGCCTGCCCGACCGACGGTGTCGCGATCGTCAAAGCGCCGACGGCCGTGGCCGCCACCAGGATGCGACTCTTCATCCTGAGCGTTCTCATATTTCGGGCTTTGTGGGTAGACATCGGTCTTCGACCTCCTCGATCGGCATGCCAGCAACGCACAACAGACAGCCCAGCTGCATGAAGACAGAACAGGCGAAAAACGCCCCCCGAAAATCCGGCCGACCCCCATCGAGCGGATAGCAAAATCCCCCAGCCACATGCTTACAGGCACGATCAAGATAACATCTCGACCAGATTTCGATACCAGATTCGGTCGCCTACCACGTCGACGAAATCAGTTAGTGCCGCCCATCATTCGAATGATAAACCCACTGAACTGCGGCATCGTTACCGGTTGCGTACCACCACCGACAGGGGGATTCACCCCCCACTTCACCCCAATGCCCGGCGTGGACAACGGGGAACTGATTCCGCTTGTAACGCAGAACGCTCGAATAGCGATACTTTCCCTCCGCCGGAAAAGAATGCCCAGAGGAGTCACATTTATTCGATCCGATGGTCGTGGTCGTGGCTCTCGGTGCGAGACTTCACCCAGCCGTAGTCCAGCTTTCCACTCGGAGCCCCGAGCTGCCTCGTCGACCGTCCGGAAGGCGCGCGGAACCTCGTACGCGTGCACTCCTCGACGAGCTCGAAGTCGGACACGACGTCACGGTCGACGAGGCGGAACACCCCGACGTCACCTCATTCGTCGCGAACCCGCTGTATCAGCGGTGACCGTCGGTGCGCAGTTCCCTCGGGCGGCTCGTGTTCGCGGGCGCCGCCGGATACGCGCGGCGGTTCGGGCGGGGTCATGATTCCTCCTCCGTGACTTCGAGGGCCTTGAGGGGCGCCTCGGGCTGCACCTCGACGAGGACGAGATGGACGCCGCGGGGCGCGTTCACGACCGCGACGACGGCACCGGCCATGTCGGACGCCCGCAGGAAGTAACCGTGCCGGGCGAAGCCCCACGTGGTCCACATCTTCGCGACAGGGGCGATGACCTCCGGGGTGGTGTCCATGCCCATCCCGGTCAGGGTCGGCCCGGGACGGACGACGGACGCCCGGATTCCGCTGCCCTCGAGTTCCATGCGCATCTGCCGCCCCATGGCCTCGAGCCCTGCCTTGGCGGCGTCGTAGGCACCCATGAGGGGTCGGGGCCGGTCGGCGCAGTCCGATCCGATGAGAACGAAGTCGCCGCGCCGACGCTCCCGCATGCCGGGCAGGACCCGGTGGGCGAGACGCTGCGGGCCGACGAGGTGGACGTCGACCTGGTTCGCGAACCGGACCGGGTCGATCTCGTCGGCGGCACCGAACTCGAGGTCTCCCGCACCGGACACGACGATCTCGGTGGGGCCCAGAGCATTTTCGGCGGCGGTGACGAACGCGTCGACCGAATCGTCGTCGGTGACGTCGAGGAAGTGCGCGAACGCCTCTCCCCCGTTGCTGCGGATCTTCTCCGCGATCGCCTCGGTCTTTTCGAGCCGGCGGGCCCCGAGCACCACGGGATGCCCGAGTTCGGCGAGGGCGTAGGCGGTGGCCTCGCCGATCCCGGAGGAGGCACCGCTGATCAGGGCGGGGCGTCGGACGGGATTGGGTTCGAAACGCGGCATCAGCGCACCTGCACCTTCATCGGCAGGGCTGCGAAGCCCCGCACGTTCGACGAGTGGACCCGTTCGGCGGCGTCGACGTCGATCTCGTAGTGGGTGACGCGCTGCGCGAACTCGTCGAGTGCGATGTTCGCCTCGAGCCGCGCGAGGTGCGCACCGAGGCAGAAGTGCACGCCGCCACCGAAACTGACGAGCTTGTTGGTCGAGTCCCGGCCGATCCGGTACTCGTCCGGGTCGGGGAACACCGCCGGATCCCGGTTGGCGGACCCGAGCAGCAGCAGCATCTTCTCCCCCGCCGGCACCGTCTGCCCGTGGTACACGATGTCCACGGTGGTGGTGCGGGCGAGAGCCTGTGTGGAGGTGTCGAAACGCAGTGTCTCCTCGACCCATTCGGGTACGCGCTGCGGTTCGTCGAGTACCTGGGCGACCTGTCCGGGGAACCGGCCGCCCCAGTAGGCGGCGTTGCCGAGCAGTTTGGTGGTGGTCTCGTTGCCGGCGACCACCATCAGGAACATGAACCCGAGCACCTCCTGATCGGAGAGCGCGTCGCCGTCGAGTTCCGCGTCGAGCAGTGCGGAGGTGAGGTCCTCGGTGCGCGAACGGCGCCGTTGCTCGATCATGTCCTTGTAGTAGCCCATCAAGGTGATCGACGCTTCCACCGCCGCCTGCGGCACGTCGAGGACCCCCTCCTCACGGTGCACGACCAGGTCGGCGAGCCGGCGCAGTTCGGCCCGGTCCCCGGACGGCACACCCATCAGTTCGGAGACGACGTCCATCGGGAGCTTGCCGGCGACCTCGGTGACCCAGTCGAATTCCCCGGCGTCCAGGGCGGGTTCGAGATAACGCCGGGTGAGTTCCCGGATGCGCGGCTCGAGTTCCGCAACGCGGCGGGGCGTGAATCCGCGGGACACCAGCCGGCGCAGGCGCGCATGCCGGGGATCGTCCATTGCGAGGAACGACATCACCAGGTGGGCATGCGGCCCGTATGCGGCCGGATCCAGCGAGACGCCGTTGGCACTCGACAGCCGCGTGTGATCGCGGAATCCCCGCAGGACGTCGGCGTGACGAGACAACGCCCAGAACCCGATCTCCGGGTTGTGATAGATCGGCGATTCGGCGCGCAGTCGCGCATAGACCGGGTAGGGGTCCTCGTGGAGGTCGTAGTCGTACGGGTCGAAGACCAGCGGGTCGATCAGGGCTTCGGTCATCGGTTCACTCCAACCTCGTTGCCATTCGAATGTGACCAAACTATAGTCCAGACACCTGTCCAGCGAGAAAGGTTTCGTGCCGTGACACTGCGCCCGACCGACAGTTCCGCACTCCTGATCGACGGCAAGCTCGTACCCGGCTCCGGTGGCATGTTCGAGGTGATCGACCCCGCCACCGAGCACCGCATCGGGTACGCCGCCGAGGGCACCGAGACCGACATGGACACGGCGATCGCGGCAGCGCGTCGCGCATTCGACGACACCGGATGGTCCCGCGACCACGCTTTCCGGGCACGGTGCCTGCGCCAACTCCGGGACGCCCTGCGCTCACACCTCGAGGAGTTGCGGGAGATCACCATCGCCGAGGCCGGGGCGCCGCGCCTACTGACCGCGGGCCCACAGCTCGAGGGCCCGGTCACCGACCTGGGATATTTTGCCGACCTCGCCGAATCGTATTCGTGGGAAACCGATCTCGGTGTGGCATCCCCGATGGGGATCCGCACCCGTCGCCGCGTCCTGAAGGAAGCGGTCGGCGTCGTCGGCGCGATCACCCCGTGGAATTTCCCGCACCAGATCAACTTCGCGAAGATCGGTCCGGCACTGGCCGCCGGCAACACCGTCGTCCTCAAACCGGCCCCCGACACGCCGTGGTGCGCGGCCCTGGTCGGTGCGGTGATCGCGGAGGAGACCGACATCCCGCCGGGCGTGATGAACATCGTCACGTCCACCGACCATCGGCTCGGTGCGCAGTTGGCCCGCGACCCCCGCGTCGACCTGATCTCGTTCACCGGTTCCACCGCGACCGGGCGGGCCGTCATGGCAACCGCCGCCGAATCGTTGAAGAAGGTGTTCCTCGAACTGGGCGGCAAGTCCGCATTCGTCGTGCTCGACGACGCCGACCTCGACGCGGCCTGCGCGCTGGCCGCGTTCACGGTGTGCACACACGCCGGCCAAGGGTGCGCGATCACCACCCGGCTACTGGTGCCGCGGGCACGCTACGACGAGGCTGTCGCGGCCACGGCCCGCACCCTGTCCGGGATCCGTCCCGGTGATCCCACCGCCCCCGGCACGGTGTGCGGACCCCTGATCTCCGCGAGGCAGCGGGAGCGGGTGGAGGGCTACCTACGGCTCGCGGTCGACGAGGGCGGCGAGATCGTCGTCGGCGGCGGGCGTCCCGCCGAGCACGATCGAGGATTCTTCGTCGAGCCGACCTTGATTGCCGGGCTGGACAACTCGTCGCGGGTTGCACAGGAGGAGATCTTCGGGCCGGTGCTGGTGGTCCTCCCGCACGACGGTGACGACGACGCCGTCCGCATCGCCAACGATTCCCCGTACGGGCTCTCCGGGTCGGTGTGGGGCCGCGACCCCGACCGGGTACGGCGGGTAGTGGACGGTATCCGCACCGGAACCCTCGGTGTCAACGGCGGCATCTGGTACGCCGCCGACGCCCCGTTCGGGGGCTACAAGCAGTCCGGCATCGGCCGCGAGATGGGCGTGGCCGGATTCGAGGAGTACCTGGAGACCAAGCTCGTCGCGGAACCAGCGAACTAGCCGAGACCACAAGGGAGACACACGAGATGGGACGTTTCGACGGACGCACCGCGATCGTCACCGGCGCAGCACAGGGCATCGGCGAGGGGTATGCCCGCGCGCTCGCAGCCGAGGGCGCGAATGTGGTGGTGGCCGACCTGAACACCGAACTCGGCAAACAGGCGGCCGAACGCATC
Source organism: Prescottella sp. R16 (assembly GCF_030656875.1). Lineage (NCBI taxonomy): Bacteria > Bacillati > Actinomycetota > Actinomycetes > Mycobacteriales > Nocardiaceae > Rhodococcus > Prescottella sp. R16. The sequence continues at coordinate 1,327,036 of NZ_CP130943.1, read as the reverse complement.
ACCGCCGACGGCGGCTCCGCCGCGTTCAAGGAAGTGGACGTGGCCGAGCCGGATTCGGCACTCGACCTGGCCACGTTCACCCTCGACCGGTTCGGCAGCATGCAGCACCTGGTCAACAACGCCGCGATCTACGGCGGCATGAAGATCGACTCGCTGCTCACGGTGCCATGGGACTACTACAAGAAGTTCATGAGCGTGAACCTCGACGGCGCTCTCAACGTGTGTCGCGCCGTGGTGCCGCACCTGCGCGAGAACGGCGGATCGATCGTCAACCAGTCGTCCACCGCGGCCTGGATGTACTCCAACTACTACGGGCTCGCGAAGGCCGGCATCAACAGCCTCACCCAGCAGCTCGCCACCGAGCTGGGCTGGTCGAACGTGCGGATCAACGCGATCGCCCCCGGCCCCATCGACACCGAGGCCACCCGCACGTCCACCCCACAGGCCGTCGTCGCCGCACTGGTCGAACGAATCCCGTTGCAACGCATGGGTACCACCGAGGACCTCACCGGACTGTGCCTGTTCCTGCTGTCGGACGAGGCAAAGTGGATCACCGGCCAGATCTTCAACGTCGACGGCGGACAGGTGGTCCGGTCGTGAGCACGCCGCTCCCCACCGTCGGTTACATCGGGCTCGGCAACATGGGGGCACCGATGGCGACGCGTCTCCTCGACCGACCCGCCGCGCTCGTCGTGTGCGACGCCCGACCCGAGGCCGTCGCACCGCTGCTCGAGTCGGGTGCCGTCGCAGCGTCCGTCCCGGCCGATGTCGCCGCCCAGGCGTCGGTGATCTCGGTGACCGTTCTCGACGACCTCCAGGTGCGCGACGTCGTCACGGGCACCGACGGAATTCTGGCGACGGCCCGCCCGGGCACCGTGATCGCGGTGCACTCGACGATCAGCGACGAGACGGCGACCGAACTGGCCGAGATCTGTCGGGCGAAGGGCGTCGAACTGGTCGATGCTCCGGTCAGCGGCGGCGCTCCCGGTGCGCGGCAGGGCCGGCTCGCGGTCATGGTCGGTGGCAGCGACGACGCGTTCGCCGCCGTGCGGGAACCGTTCGGATACTTCGCGGATCTCGTCGTGCACGCGGGCCCGGTCGGCGCTGGCACGCGGATGAAGTTGGCGCGCAATCTGTTGCATTTCGTGTCGTTCACGGCGGCGTCGGAGGCGCAGCGTCTCGCCGAGGCTGCGGGGCTCGACATCCGTGCGCTCGGGAAGGTGGTACGGCACACCGACGCGATCACCGGTGGCGCCGGCGCGATCATGTTGCGGGACACCACCGCCGCGGTCGTCGACGACGATCCGTGGCTGCCGATCCTGTCGCACGTACGCGACCTCGGGGAGAAGGATCTGACGCTCGCACTCGATCTGGGCGACCGACTCGGTGTCGACCTGCCGCTCGCGCTGCGGGCACTCTCCGGTCTCGGTGACGGTCTCGGTGTCGGCCCCGGCGAGATCTCGTCCACCTCTACCAAGGAGAACGCATGAGCGACAACGGTTCCCCGGACAACAGCCTCCCCATCACGCCCGAGCGTGAGCGCGGGGTGGCGATGATGAACCAGGTGTACGGCTGGGAGATGCCCGCGGACGTGCCGGGCGATTTCTTCGCGGTCACCGCCGACCACCTGTTCGCCGACATCTGGACCCGGACCGGCCTGAGCCTGCGGGACCGGCGTCTGCTGCTGCTCGGCGCGATCGCCGCGCAGGGCCAGTCGGACATCGCGAAGATCCAGATCGGCGCAGCCCTGAAGAACGAGGAGCTCACCGAGCAGCAGGTCGAGGAGGCCGCGATCTTCCTGTGTCACTACGTGGGCTGGCCGCTCGGCACGGGTCTGAACAATGCGCTGATCACGGTGAAGGCCGAGCGCCGGAAGGCCGCCAAGGCAGCCGCGGCTGCACAGCACGCCGAGCAGTCCGGCGATTCGGGCGTGACATCGACCCGGAAGACGGATACTGATAAATAGAACACGTTCTATCTGCTGTGCGTCGAAAGGATTCCCCCATGGCCGAGCCGACCTCCGGAGCCGCTCCCGTCCGCCCCCTGTCCGCCGAGAGCATCGACACCTGGAACTTCGAGGCGGACGTCGTGATCGCCGGCTACGGCATCGCCGGAGTGTGCGCGGCGATCGAGGCGGCCCGAGCCGGCGCCGACGTGCTGGTCCTCGAACGCACGGGCGGCTGGGGCGGGGCGGCGTCGCTGTCCGGCGGTTTCATCTACATGGGTGGCGGCACCCCACTGCAGAAGACCCTCGGCTTCGACGACACCCCCGAGAACATGAAGGCCTTCATGATGACGGCCCTCGGCCCGGGCGCCGACGAAGCCAAGATCACCGAGTACTGCGAGGGCAGCGTCGACCACTTCAACTGGCTGGTCGACAACGGGGTGCCGTTCAAGGAGAGTTTCTACGCTCAGCCCGGGTGGGAGACCCCGTTCGACGACGGCCTCATGTACTCCGGCGGCGAGAACGCCGCCCCGTTCAACACGATCGCCACCCCGGCACCGCGCGGCCACATCCCACAGATGGCGGACAAGAAGATCGGTGAGCGCGGCGGCGGCTACATGCTCATGAAGCCGCTGGTTGAGACGGCCGAGCAGCTGGGGGTGCGCGCCGAGTACGACGTGCGAGTGCAGACGCTGGTCACCGACGACACCGGCCGGGTGGTGGGGGTGGCCGCGAAGCAGTACGGCAAGGACGTCACCGTCCGCGCGCGCAAGGGCGTCGTGCTGGCGACCGGCAGTTTCGCGTACAACAAGGACATGGTCGCGTCGTTCGCGCCGCGGCTGATCGGCCGTCCCGGTGCCGCGATCGAGGAGCATGACGGCCGTGCGATCCGGATGGCGCAGGCCCTCGGCGCAGACCTGGCACACATGGACGCCACCGAGGTCGCGTTCTTCGGTGATCCGCAGATGATGGTGCGCGGCATCCTCGTCAACGGCCGCGGCCAGCGGTACGTCAACGAGGACACCTACCCGGGCCGGATCGGTCAGCTCACGTTGCTGCAGAACGACAATCAGGCGTACCTGATCATCGACGAGGCCGCGTACGAGGAGGCGAAGACCACGCCGACGTCGACACCGTTCTTCCGGTTCCAGCCCAAGTGGGTCGCCGAGACCGTCGAGGAACTCGAAGCCGAGATGGGACTGCCGGAGGGCACCCTGCAGGCCACCGTCGATGTCTACAACCGGCACGCCGCGAACGGCGAGGATCCGGTGCTCGGCAAGAAGCCGGAGTGGGTCGAGCCGATCGGGTCGCCGATCGCGGCACTGGATCTGCGGAACTTCACCGCCGGCTTCACTCTCGGCGGCCTGCGTACCAACGTCGACTCCGAGGTCCTGCACGTGTCCGGCGAACCCATTCCCGGTCTGTTCGCCGCCGGCCGCTGTACGTCCGGCGTGTGCGCGTGGGGTTACGCGTCGGGCACGTCGCTCGGCGACGGCAGCTTCTTCGGGCGTCGCGCAGGGATCAGCGCGGCGCGCGGCTGACACCCGAAGGTAGCAGCGAGCCGGTGCGGCACCGTCGTGCCCACCGGCTCGCTACCGCGGAACCGAATGCGCCTCTGCGGCCCGCTCGATCGCGCGGATCGCCGCCGAGAGCTGCGGTACGACGCGCAGGGCGTCGGTGGGGCGTCCCAGACACACGGAGATCGATGCCCGGGGAAGACCTGGGATGCCGAAGCTTCCTGCGACCGAGGCTATTCCCCGCGTATTCTCACCGGTCTCGTCGATCGCGATCCCTCGTCTCCGTCGGACGCGATCGAGTTCCTGGTAGAACGTTCCCGGGGTCCATACGGAGCCCCTCCCGAAAGCACGCCCTTCGGTCATGTCGTCGACCGTTTCCGGAGGAAGCATCGCGAGCATCGCACGCCCGCAGGTGCTGATGTGCGGTGCATGACGTCCACCGACGCGGGACGGCACGAGCGCTGCAGCCGGACCGCCGATCTTGTCCAGGACCAGCACGTCCGGGCCGTCGAGCACCGCCAGGTGCGCGACCAGGCCGGAGCCGAGAGACAGTGCGCGCACGGCCTCGACGGCGATTTTGCGCAGCTCCTCATGGCTCGAAGAATGACTGCCGCGGAATCGGAACGCTCTCGCCCCGAGCCGGTACCCGCCGTCCGAGAGACGTTGGAGCCAAGCAGACCTCGTCAACTGGACGACGATGCGATGTGTCGTGGACGACGGCAGACCCGTGTGGCTGGTGAGGTCGTCGAGACTCAGCACGGTCTGTGGAGCGTCGAAAGCATCGAGAATGCGAGTGAGGCGAGCAACCATACCGACTGCGGATGCGTGCTCGTTCGAAGGCTCACGTTCCCGAACATTCTCCAGCGTCGCGACACCGGCGGCACACCCTGCTCGATTCATCTTCTCGCCTTTCGACGTCCCGGAGGCCGACCGGATTTTCCGCACAGGTAACTCGATCCGGCTCACTCGAATTGGACAGTAGACGACCGTCTACTGTCAAGCGACACGACAGTACGAAAACCCGACAATCTTTGGGGCAGAGAGGAAGTACGTCGACACGCGCCCCGGAACGAGATTCCGGGGGCGCGTGTCGACGATCGCGGCTCGTGATCAGGTGTACCGGCGGTGGAACTGACCGGCTCGGCTCGCCCGTTGCAGATCCCGCTCCACTGCCGACACCCGAAGGGTCTCCTCCGGCAGGTGACCAGCGAGATCGGCGAACCGGACGACGACGCTTTCGCGGACGGCGGCATCGGGCCGGGGATCGGCGGCGGACTGCCAGCGCACCGCGACCAGACCGGCCGAGTGACCGTCGGTGTCGAGCCAGTTGTACACGCCCGGATCGTCCCGCGAGATGACGAAGGTGTAGGTGCCGTCGGCGTTCGGGTGGGCTTGGGTCGTGTTGAGACTGCTCGTGCGGTGGACGTATTCGTAGGCGACACCCCATGGATCGGCGAGCTGGATACCGAGGTACTCGGCCCCGAGACCGTCCAATGTGACCACGAGGGCCTCGTCGTCCTCCAGCGCGAAATGGCCACCGGTGGACATCCCGCGGTTGCCGGGGCGGACGCGGGGAGCCGGGACCGTATTGCGGGGACGAGCGCCGTAGCTGTACTGGTTGAAGTAATCGAGCCAGAACGGCGCGATCGTTCGGAGAATCTCGGCGGAGCGCTTGGCCAGTCGCGGCACGTCCGCCTGCCCCGTCTCCTCCGTAGCGTCGAGGCGGACGATCTCCAGTCGCGACGGCAGCTCGGACTCCCAGTCGCCCAGCAGGTCCCGAACGATCAGGAAACTGGTCCTTCCCGCGGGAATGGTCAGATGGTTCGTGGCCTCGGCCGATTCGCTCGCGTCGATCGTGATCGTGAAGTTGCCGTCGGCGTCGGTGACGATGGCGTCACTCCGCAGGGTCGCCTGCTGAAGTCCTCCCTCCGCAGCCATCACCGTCATGCCGGGGACGGAGTCACGCGTCTCGAAGTGGAGCTCCACGACCCTCTCCGGCCCGAACGATCCGCGGATCTCGTAACGGTGGTCTCCGGACACCGTCGCTTTCCGGTAGACGTTGTCAGGGTTCTCGATGCCGAACCCCGAGCGGGGGAGCTCGAGCCCGTGGAACCGGTGCGGCGCAGTGACACCCCACAGGAGGACCGGGTCGATCGGGTCCTCGCTCAGGGCATAGAGGATGGATGCGACCGCGATCGAATGGGCGGCACGGGGGATCGTCGCGGCCCCGGTAGCGGTAGCGCCCAGAGGGTCTCGGGAGTAGAGCGCCTCGACGCCGGCGATCTCGTCGAGCATTTCATCGGTCCGCAGAATCTCACGCGCGAGCGATTCGAGTCGACGCTGGCCGTCGGTTGCCAGGATGGGTGTGGCAGCCATGTGTGTTACTCCTTCCGAAGATAGGGGGGTTTAGCGGTGGACAGGTGAAAGTCGGTCGTCGAGAGTGATCGGCTCGACGCGAACGTCCGCGATGTCGGTGGTGCACCGCCCGAACCTCAGCGACATCACGCCTTCGACGTGACCGTCGGTGTCGATCCACAGGTGGTCGTCGAGATGTGGATCGCTCGCCGACACGACCAGACGAACGACCCCGTCCGGTCCCGGAGTGGTGTCGAGGCTCGTGGCGTACACCCGATTGCCGAAACGCCATTCGAAGGACTCCATCCAGTAGTTCATCGGGACGAAGCTCCAGTAGGCGCCCGTCGGCGGCTTGAAGGAGACGGTGAGGGCGCCGCCCTCCGGGACGGACCAGTAGCCGTCCAGGTAACGATGTCCACGGGGTGTGAAGATGTCGCCCGAATCGGGCATCGGGGTGAGGACGTTGGTCTTGGACGAGCGGACGGCGTCGACCCATCGCGCCCAGATCGTCGCGTTGTGTGCCGCGAACTCCGCGGCTCGGACCATGCCGTCCCGCAACGCGTCGGTGCGGAGCACCGGCTTATCCGCGTCTGCGCCGACGCGCCTGATCGTGAGTGGGCGCGGCTTGTCGTGCCGTGGATCTCGCAGGTAGCGCCGGACGGACAGGCTGGTGCTGTCGGCATCGAGTACCAAGGCGTTCGGACCGGTGGCGTTCGCGGCCAGTCGCACGGTGAAGTCGCCGTTCGCCGAGACGTGCAGTTCCTCATCGGTGATGCTGGACACCAGTCGCCGGGGCTGTGGATTCGTTCCGCTGAAGTCACCCGAGTAGACGGTCAGTTCGATGAGTGCCGTCTCTGCAAGATTGCCGGTGACCTCGTACTCGTACCGGCTCGACACCGGGCAGCTGTCGTAGATCTGTGCCGGGCTGTCCCCCGCATACTTTCGGACGCCGTCCCTGGACTTCTGATAGAACGCCGGGAACGCTGGGTCGGCGTGCTCGACGAACTGGTCGAGACCTATCGTCAGGTACCGCAGGAACAACCGGTATCCCTCGGCCGTGTCGATCTGCCGGCCGGGCGCCCGCAGTTCGGGGAAACCGTCACCGAATTCGGTGACGACTCCGGCGAACCTCCGCAGCGACTCGGCGAGCACCGACTGGTCGTCGTCGGCGGTCACTGCTCGATCCAGACCTTGTCGAACAGGATCACGCTGTCGAGAGTCGGGGTGACACCGTGCACCGAGGAAGTCCACGGCACGAACACCGCCTGCGCCGACCAGGTCGCGAAGGGCACGGTGTCGTTGACCACCTGTTGGATGCGCGCGAAGATCGGCCGCTTCTCGTCGGCGGTCTTCGCCGTCTGCAGCTCTGCGAGGAGGCTGTCCATTTCCGGATTCGAGTATCCGGCGGAGTTCAGAACAGAACTGCTCTGCAGATGGGTGTTCAAGCGTTGGAACGGAACCGCATCGTTCAGGCTGAGCGAGCTTCCTGCGGCATCGAAGTCGTGGTCGACGAGAACTCGCTTCGTCTGATCCGTGGCACTGTTGACGTAGTCGATCGTGACGGTGAACCCGACCGCCTGCAGCATCGCCTGGACGGCGAGGGCACGCCGCTGCGCAGTCGGTTCCTGCAGCGACAGGAACGACAGACGGCCGTCGTACCCGTCGGCTTTCGCCTCGTCGAGAAGTGACTTCGCCCGGTCCGGGTCGGTGGGCAGTCCCGCCACATCGGTGTGCCACTGGGAGAAGCTCGGGAACATGTCCGATCCCGGAAGCCCGGTGCCGTTGTTCACCCGGTCGTCGAGCGCCTGCGGGTCGATCGCGTAGGCCATCGCCTGCCGGACCCGCACGTCGGACCCGGGCCGGCCCGGACGATTGTTGATCACGCCGATGGAACCGAGATCCTGGGTGTCGATGAAGCCGGGAAGGTTCGCGGACCGCGCCTGGTCGACGACCTCGGGGGAACGCAGGAATGCCATCTGGATTCCGTTGGATTTCAACGATTCCAGGGTGTTCTGGTCTCCCCCGAGCGAGACGAACCGTAGCTTTTCCAGGTTCGGGCTTCCCGCCCAGTAGTCCGGTCGCGCGTTGAGCACGAGTTCCTCACGTTGCGCGAATCGGTCGACGACGAAAGGTCCCGCACCGATGGGTGTGAAGACATCTCCGTTCTGGGAGCTGGGTGCCACGACGAGACCGAATCCCGAAGCGAGCATGGACTCGAAATCCGACCACGGCTTGTCGAGTGTCACCACGACGGTGGCGGCATCCGGAGTCGAGATGTCGGTCACCGTGTCACTCCACAGTTCCGAACCGGTCCCCTTGCCCGCCACGAAGCGTTCGATGCTCCACTTCACCGCGCGCGAATCCAGCGGCGAGCCGTCACTGAACGTCACCCCGTCACGGAGTGTGATCGTCCAGCCGAGCTGGTCGGGCGCCACCTCGACCGCCTTGGCCAGCTGCGGCTCGAACTGCTGCGTCTCCGCGTCGTATCGGACCAGCACGTCGTAGACCGCGGCCATCTCCGTGCCGCCCGCAGCGCCTGCCATCTGTGTCTTCAGCGGATCGAGACTCGCGATGGGAGAATACGCACCGAAGGTCAGCGTCCCGCCCTTGACCGGATCCCCGGAGGGGTCGGACTGTTGCCCGACGAAGCCCGATTCCGTCGTCTGCGCGCCGGCAGGTGCGGAACCCGGGCCGGACTCGGCGGCGCACGCTGTCAACACGACCGAGGCCGCCGCGACAGCGGCAGCAGCACGGACAGCCCTCGGGAGTAACGAAAACGCCATATGCCAACCTCCGGATGGGCGCGGATGCGCCGACGCACCAACGCCAGTCAGTCGCCGGGACGAGAGCCCGGCGAGTGGGTATTTCCGGGGCCATGATGTGATGTGCGACATACCCGAAACCGGGCACTCCCGCTGATCGGGACCGGATGCTCGGCTATGCCTCGGCGGGGCCCGCCGGGTTTCGGGTCAGCTCACGTTGCTGCAGAACGACAATCCGGCATATCCGGTCATGGACGAGGCCGCGTACCAGGAGGCGAAGACCACGCCGAAGCGGGTGGGTGACGATGGAGCCGACCACGACCGCCCGTGGGTCCGCGAGACCGGTGTGCTGGTCGACCTCGACATTCATGCATGACGCACGCCGTATGACACCAATGTGTCGGTGACCACCCCTACACTTCCGCGCATGACCGTCGCCGTGAGTCGTGCACAGGTTCTCGCGTTCCGTTGGCATGCTCAGCAGCTCGATCGCCGCCCGGGTACTGCGTCGGATGCCGCCGACTGTGCCGTCCTGGATCTGGGGATCCAGAACACCGGGCCGGACGGGGCCGCGTGGGCTCTGCGCGTGCGCGGCGCCCCGGCCGACACGTCGAACGTTCTCGCGCTCGCGTGGACGCTGCGGGCCGCCCCGCACTGTTATCGGCGAGCGGATCTGCCGGCGGTCGCCGTCGCCACCGCACCGTTCTCGGACGCGGACGCCGGTAAACGTATTTTCGACGCGAACCGTCCGCTGAAGGCAGCCGGGATTCCGGCGTCGGACGCGTTGCGGGCCGTCGCAGCCGAGATGCGGGACATCGTGCGGGAGCCGACCGGCAAGGGCGCGATGTCGGCGGCGCTCGCCGCCCGCATGGGCGAGCCGTATCTGCGGCTCTGCCGGCCGTGCAACGCCACCCACCTGTACGAGATGCCGTTCCGGCTCGCGGCCCTGCACGCGGGCCTCGAGCTGCGGCCGAACACGTCACCACCGGTCCTCGAACGCATCCCCGGCTGGGAGTTCGCGCCGTACACCGACGGTGAGCGGGATCCGCGGCTGGACCCGATCCGCGGCTATCTGCGCTTCTTCGGGCCCGCGACCCCGAAGATCGTCGCCGCCTACCTCGACGCCCCGGTCAAGGACGTCAAGGCGCACTGGCCCGGCGACGTCACCGACGTCTCGATCGACGGCGAGGCTGCCTCGATCCTCACCGCCGACGTCGACGCCCTGCTCGATCCTCCGGCCGACACCTCGGTGCGACTCCTCGGCCCGTTCGACCCGTACCTGCAGCTCAAGGACCGGGAGTTGCTCGTGCCCGACGAGGCGTCCCGCAAGGATCTGTGGCGCCCCCTCGGCCGGCCGGGTGCCGTTGCCGTCGGCGACGAGATCGTCGGCTCGTGGCGGCCCCGGACGTCGGGCAGGAAGTTCACCGTCGAGGTGACCCCGTGGCAGAACCTGACGGCGAAGGTCCGGACCGGTGTCGACGAACAGGCACAGGAGCTGGCCGATTTCCGTGGCGTCACGCTCACGGGGGTCACCACCGCGGAGTGAGTGTCAGCTCAACTCAACGACACGTGCCAGACCAGGGCCGCGGCCAGCGCGCCGATGCCGTTGAGCGACCAGTGCAGGGCGATCGGGGCGAGGAGGCTGCCGCTGCGCTTGCGCAGCCACGTGAACACGAATCCGGCGGCCGCGGTGGCGGCGACGGCGCCGGCGATGCCGAGGATCTGCCCCATCAGCCCGCCGCCGAGGATGCCGGTGAGGCCCTTGTTGCCGGAGGTGAGTCCGAGCGACGACGCGATGTGCCACAGCCCGAACAGCAGCGAGCCGGCGGCGAACACGCCGCGGGCACCCGAGACGCGGCCCAGGGTGCCCTGCAGGACGCCACGGAACGCGAGCTCCTCGGGGATCACGGTCTGCAGCGGGATGACGATCATCGATGCGACGAGGGCGCCGGAGACGGTGGCGTACCGCTCCGACAGGAAGAACTGGCGGGTGAACGGCAGGGCGATGCCGATACCGACGACGGCGACCACGAGCCCGACGCAGGCGAGTGCGTACAGCGACCCGGATTTCCAGTGCCGCGGCGACAACCCCAGCTCCGACCAGCGCAGACCGCGCCGTCGGGTGAGGCTGACGAGGATCACCGCCGAGATCGGGACCGTCGCGATGCTGGCCCACACGGTGGTGAAGTGGGCGATGAGGTTCGTCGCGACCAGCACGGCCACCACGACGGCCACGTCCAGCCAGGCGTGCGCGGCGCGGATCCGATGGATGCCGGTGGAGGGGGCAGCCGCGGCGGCGGCCGGAAGGGCGAGAGTCATACGCAGAGCGGTCCCGTCTCCATGAATCACCCGCGCGCGAGCGACCACAGTGTTATGTGTTCGTTACCCGATTCCAGAGTACGCCCGCCGACGCGTCACGCAGGTGACGGTTGTCACACACCTCGATACCGTCCTGCCCCGATGCGGGGACGCGAACACTCGCCGTTAGCCTGAATACGAACTTCACAGCCCCGTGTTCAGGAGATATGCGATGCCGGAATTCCTCTACGAGGACCTGCTGCCGATCGGTGAAGACCCCACCGAGTACCGGCTGCTGACCAGCGAGGGGGTGTCCACCGTCGAAGGACCCGACGGTCGCACCTTCCTGAAGGTGGAGCCCGAGGCCATGCGTCTGCTCACCGAGACGGCGCTGCACGACATCTCCCACTACCTGCGCACCGATCACCTGAAGCAGGTCGCGAGCATCCTCGACGATCCCGAGGCGTCGAACAACGACAAGTTCGTCGCGCTCGATCTGCTGAAGAACGCGAACATCGCGGCAGCCGGCGTGCTGCCGATGTGCCAGGACACCGGCACCGCGATCGTCATGGGCAAGCGCGGCCAGCACGTACTCACCGAGGGTGACGACGAGGAGTCGATCGCCCGCGGCGTGTACGACGCGTTCACCAGACTGAACCTGCGCTACTCGCAGAACGCTCCCATCACCATGTGGGAGGAGAAGAACACGGGCAACAACCTGCCCGCGCAGATCGAGCTGTACGCGGACACCGCGAAGGGCCACGAGAACTCCTACAAGTTCCTGTTCATGGCCAAGGGCGGCGGATCGGCCAACAAGTCGTACCTGTACCAAGAGACCAAGGCCATCCTGAACCCGGACTCGATGATGCAGTTCCTCGAGGCCAAGATCCGTTCACTCGGCACCGCGGCCTGCCCGCCGTACCACCTGGCGATCGTCGTCGGCGGCACCTCCGCCGAGTTCGCGCTCAAGACCGCCAAGTATGCATCGGCGCACTACCTGGACGAGCTGCCCACCGAGGGTGCGATCACCGGCCGCGGTTTCCGCGACCACGAGCTCGAGAAGAAGGTCTTCGAGCTCACCCAGAAGATCGGTATCGGCGCGCAGTTCGGCGGCAAGTACTTCTGCCACGACGTCCGCGTCGTCCGCCTCCCCCGCCACGGCGCCTCGCTGCCCGTCGCGATCGCCGTCTCGTGCTCGGCGGACCGTCAGGCCAAGGCGAAGATCACCCCCGAGGGCATCTTCCTCGAGCAGCTCGAGTTCAACCCGGGCCGGTTCCTGCCCGAGGTCACCGACACCCAGCTCGACGAGGAGACCGACGGCGTCTCGGGCACCGGCAAGGGCGCCGCGGTCAAGATCGACCTCACCCGCCCGATGCCGGAGATCCTGGCCGAGCTGTCCAAGCACCCGGTCAAGACCCGCCTGTCGCTGACCGGCCCGCTGGTCGTCGCGCGCGACATCGCGCACGCGAAGATCAAGGAGCGCCTGGACGCCGGCGAGGAGATGCCGCAGTACCTCAAGGACCACCCGGTGTACTACGCCGGACCGGCCAAGACACCGGACGGTATGGCCTCGGGTTCGTTCGGCCCCACCACCGCCGGACGCATGGACTCCTACGTCGAGCAGTTCCAGGCCGCCGGCGGCTCGATGGTCATGCTCGCCAAGGGCAACCGCTCCCAGCAGGTCACCGACGCGTGCAACACGCACGGCGGCTTCTACCTCGGCTCGATCGGCGGCCCCGCCGCCCGTCTGGCCCTCGACTGCATCAAGAACGTCGAGGTCGTCGAGTACGCCGAGCTCGGCATGGAAGCGGTCTGGAAGATCGACGTCGAGGACTTCCCCGCATTCATCGTCGTCGACGACAAGGGCAACGACTTCTTCGCCGGCACCGGCGAGGTCACACTGACGATCGGCAAGCGTCCGGGTCTGTGATCTGACGTAACGAATCCCGAAGGCCCGGTGGAGCATTGGCTCCGTCGGGCCTTTCGTCGTCTTTGTCGTGTGCGGCGCGAACCCTTGCCAGGCTCCACCCGCACGGGATTCACTGGAACCCGGATCGCCCATTGCCACACACGGAGCGAGGTAGCCGATGTCGACCCACCGTGCAGTCCACGTCCGGTCTCCCGGCGAAACATTGGAACTCGTCGATGTCGACACGACACCGCCGGGCCCCGGACACGTCCGCATCGCGGTCGCCGCGTGCGGCGTCTGCGGTACCGACCACGGATTCGTGAACGGCGGATTTCCCGACATGTCCTGGCCGCTCACCCCCGGGCACGAGATCGCCGGGACGATAGCCGAACTCGGGGACGGCGTCGACGACTTCGCGGTGGGCGACCGGGTGGCCGTCGGCTGGTTCGGCGGGCACTGCAACCAGTGCGTCCCGTGCCGCAAGGGCATCTTCATCCACTGCGAGCGGATGCAGGTGCCCAGCTGGCAGTATCCCGGCGGCTACGCCGAGTCGGTGACCGCGCCGGCCAACGCGCTGGCCCGCATCCCCGACGGTCTCTCCTTCGCCGAGGCCGGCCCCATGAGCTGCGCCGGTGTCACAACCTTCGACGCGCTCCGCAAGACCCGGGCGCGCCCCGGCGACCGCGTCGCCGTCCTCGGAGTCGGCGGACTCGGACACCTCGGTGTCCAGTTCGCCCGGGCGATGGGGTTCGAGACGGTCGCGATCGCCCGCGGTGCCGACAAGGCCGACGATGCACGCCGATTCGGCGCCCATCACTACGTCGATTCCACTGCCGGCGACGTCGGCCAGGCTCTCCGGGCACTCGGCGGCGTCGCAGTGGTGCTGGCTACCGCCGCGAACTCGAAGGCCATGGCCGACACCGTCGGTGGCCTGGTTCCGCAGGGCGAGTTGGTCGTCGTGGGCGTCACCCCCGATCCACTGCCGATCAGCCCCCTGCAGTTGATCACCCCCGGGGTGAGCGTGACCGGCCATCCGTCGGGCACCGCCCGTGACGTCGAGGAGACGATGCAGTTCGCGCTGCTGTCCGGTGTGCGCGCGCAGATCGAGGAACGCCCACTGGCCGACGCGGCGGACGCCTATGCCGCCATGGACGAGGGGCGTGCACGGTATCGCATGGTGCTCACCATGTGATCGGCGACGGCCACGGCCCGGCGGTACCCACCGCCGGGCCGTGGTGCGTCTGCGGGTCACTCGTGCGGGGCGACACCTGCGGGCTGCCGGGTGGCCGCGTTCAGCCGGTTCCACACGTTGATCATCGCGATCTGCATGGTCAGGGCCGCGAGTTGCTTCTCGTCGTAGATGTCGGCGGCGGCGTCCCACACCTCGTCCGAGACCGCGTCGGGGCGGTCGGCGATGCGGGTGACCTCCTCGGTGAGTGCCAGCGCGGCGCGTTCGGCGTCGGTGAACCGGCGCGACTCGCGCCACGCGCCCACCGCGACGACCCGCTCGATCGTGTCGCCCTCGTCGAGGGCCTCGCGGGCGTGCATCTCGACGCAGAAGCTGCAGCCGTTGATCTGGCTGGCGCGCAGGTGCACCAGGTGCACGGTGCGGGCCGGCAGCCCGGTCCCCTCGAGCGTCTTGCCCAGCGCGAGCAGTGCGTCCATCGTGCCGGGGAGCACCAACGCGGGCTGGTTCATACGTGCCTTCATCGTCTTCTCCTGTGTCGTGGTGTCCGTACGTCTCTTCTGACGAGATGGAGTGGGAGAGTGTGACAGAGACGGACGCCGACACGATGTAGTGCACGTACCCCGTAACCGATCGATGAGGAGAGTGCGATGCCGACAAGACCGATCCGCCTGTTCCGCCCCGCCGCTGTGTGCGTGGCTGCGGCCGCCGCGTGGACACTGTCCGCCGGAATTTCGGCGGCGTCGACGCCCGTCCCGTTCCAGATCGCCCCGGCCCCGTTCGGGAATCCGAACGGCAGTTTCGACGTGCCACCGAGTCGGTGCGCCACGCTGGTCGACGACGCCGCCCACACCGTGACGGTCGCCGGCAACCTGCCGGGCCGGTGGGGGTGCATGATCGACGCCGAGGTGCGGTGGCTGAACGTGTCGAACGGTGCCACCGGCGCGGCACGCATGTCGAACGGGTTGAACGGGTATCCCCCCGAGGCGGTCCTCGACACCGGTCCGGGTCACGTCGTCGTCACTCTGATTCCACTGCCGGGCACGACGACACCCGGACTGACGGTCGTCGCGGTGCCGTAGCCGTCAGAGCACGAACGGGATGATCCGCCTCGTCCGGCACATGTACTGCCGGTAGGGTTCGCCGAGACCGGCGAGCAGGACGCGTTCCTCGTGCGGAATCCGGACGAGGTAGGCGGCCCCCAATACCGACACCGTCAGCGGTGCAAGCCAATTGGTGCAGGCGATCGTGAAGCCCAGCGCGCACAGCAGCGCCCCGCTGTACGACGGGTGCCGGACGAACCGGTACAGCCCGGTGTCGACCACGTTCTGTCCGGGGACCGTCTGCACCCGGAATGTGAACGACGCCCCCAGTTCGTGCACGGCACGCAACCGGATCGCCTGTCCGGCAACCGCGATCACGAGGCCGCCGGCGAAGTACCACCAGGCACCGGTGGTGAGCACGGTCGCCGGGACCAGGACGCTCACGGCGGGCCCGCCCAGGTACACGGCGGTAAGTCCGACACCGAGCACGGGGCCGGTCCACGCATCGTCCGGATGCTCACCGTCGGGGTGGGTACGTCCGATCCGGAACTCCGAGAACAGCAGGGCTGCGAGAGCGGCCGCGAGCAGCGCGGCCGCCGCCGGTTCGGACGCGAACAGCGGCAGTACCCGTTCGTCGGCCATCACATCTCCCGCGTGTTCTCACGTCACGACCACGCCCGCTTCGACGGCCGCGGCCCGGTACGCCTCCGCCAGGGTGTCGACGGTGTCGTGGGCATTGAGTCCACTCGGATTGGGCACGACCCACAACTCCGCGCCCTCGATTCCGTCCGGTTGACGACCTTTGACGGCCTTCCGCGCCCCGAAAGCCGTGCGGTACGCGGTGATTCCGGCAACGGCCACGACCCGTGGGCGCACGTCCCGGACGATGCATCGCAGCCGCTCGCCGCCCGCCCGGAGTTCGTCCGCTGTGAGTTCGTCGGCGCGCGCCGTGGCGCGGGCGACGAGATTGGTGATACCGACACTGCGCGCGAGCAGGAGTTCTCGATCGGCGTCCGACATTCCCGCCGTCGGGTCGATCCGGCGGTCGACGATCCCGGCCCGCCACAGTGCGGGATAGAACCGGTTGCCGGGTCGCGCGAAGTGCGCACCGGTGGCCGCCGTCCACAGCCCCGGGTTGATGCCGACGAACAGCAGCCGGCAGCCGGGGCCGATCAGGTCGGGCACCTCCACGTCGCGGTACGACTCGAGTTCGGCACGGCTGAATCCCATACGGACAGTGAACCGTACCGGGCGGCGTTCGCTCGAATCGTCAGACGCCGTCGTATGCGGCCCGGATGGCGTCGATGTCGATCTTGCGCATCGCCAGCATCGCCCGGGTGGCGCGTTGCGCCCCGTCGGCGTCCGAACCCCCGAGGTACGACGCGAGTTGCGTCGGCACGATCTGCCACGACACACCCCAGCGGTCCTTCAGCCAGCCGCACTGGCCTTCCTGCCCGCCGTCGGCGGTGAGCTTCGACCAGTACGCGTCCACCTCGGCCTGGTCGGCGCAGTCGATCTGGAACGAGATCGCCTCGTCGAACGTGAACTCCGGGCCCCCGTTGAGCGCGGTGAACCGCTGCCCCGCGAGCTCGAACTCCACGGTCAGGGCGAGGCCTTCCGGACGGTGCATGCCGGGCCCGTACCGGGTGACGTTCAGAATCCGGGAGTTCGCGAACACCGAGACGTAGAACTCGGCGGCTTCCTCACCGTCGGTGTCGAACCACAGGCACGGGGTGATCGTCTGCATCGTGATCGTCCTTCCGGTCGTCTCGGCGAGCGTACGACGAGACCGGCCCGCCCGCAGTACATCCGAACCACCCGAACATTTGGACGGTCGTCCAATCTTCTTTCGGCGAAACGCCCTGTTCGCCCAGCACTGCGGGCTATATTTCGGTCGCGCACTGCCCCGCACACGGCTCCACCACCGGAAAGGCCCCCGATGAACCTCAACCTCATCTCGTTGTTCCCGATGTTCCGGACGATCGACACGTTCCTGGACTTCGGTAGTTCCTTCGACCTCAGCTGACCCGGGCCCTACCTGTTCTACGTGCCCTTGACGTTGACGATCTGCCGCAGCTCGTGGCGGATCGCAACGAGGTCCCGGGCGTCGTCCATCACGACGTCGATGTCCTTGTAGGCGTCGGGAATCTCGTCGATCCACTCCGTGCCGTGCCGGTACTCGATACCGCGCATCCGGTCGGCGAGATCCTCGGCCGTGAATCGTTTGCGGGCCTGTGTGCGGGAGAACCGGCGGCCGGCCCCGTGCGGCGCCGAGCACAGCCCCGCCGCACTGCCCTTACCGTCGACGACGTACGACCGGGTGCCCATCGACCCCGGAATCACCGCCGCCACCCCGTCGTGGGCGTCGACGGCGCCCTTGCGGGTGAGCCACACCGTCTCGCCGTAATGTTCCTCGCGTTCGGTGTAGTTGTGGTGGCAGTTGATCCGTTCCTGCTCGTCCACCGTCGCACCGATCCAGTCGCCGAACACCAGCGAGAACCGGTCCATCATCTCGGCCCGGTTGAGGTAGGCGAAACGCTGCGCCCACCGGAGTTCGCGGATGTAGTCGTCGAACTCCGCAGTGCCCTCGGTCAGGTAGGCGAGGTCCCGGTTCGGCAGGGCGACATCCCGGCTGCGGCACAGGTTCTGCGCGATCCGAATGTGCTTCTGCGCGATCTTGTTTCCGACGCCGCGGCTGCCCGAGTGCAGGAACAGCCACACCCGGTCCTGTTCGTCGAGGCACAGCTCGATGAAGTGGTTTCCGCCGCCGAGGGAGCCGAGCTGTTCACGCCAGCGCGGCGAGTGTGACAGGTCGACCCGGTCGGTGGCCGCCCGCTCCTCCAGCTCCGCGATCTTGTTCCGCGCGAACCATGTGTCGAGCGATGTCGTCAGGTTGTAGTTGCCCGGCGACAGCGGGATCGCGGCCTCGACAGCCTCCCGCAGCTCCGCGAGCGTCCGACTGCTCCCCCCGCACCCGGTCGACGTCACCGACGTCGAACTGTGTTCGGGCCGCGATCATTCCGCACCCGATGTCGACACCGACCGCCGCCGGGATCACCGCGCCGCGCGTGGGGATGACGGTGCCGACCGCCGATCCCTTGCCGACATGAGCGTCGGGCATCAATGCGACGTGCGGGAACACGAACGGCATCGACGCCGTCTCGAGGGCCTGCGCCAGCGTCTCGTCCTCGAGACGACTGGCCCAGCTGAGCAGGCGGTTACCGTGTGCGGTCGGTGTCACTGTTCTTCTCCGGTCGGGGGTTGTGTCGTTCCTCGACGGTACTGCCGCCGAGGAACGACACAACCGAATTTCCGGCAGGTCGGCCGCTACGCCGCGTGCGCCAGGCCCTGCCGGGCGAGGATCGGGCGGACACCCTCGGCGAACCAGTAGGCCTCCTCGACGTGCGGTTGACCGGAGAGCACGAAGTGGTCGATCCCGACAGCCGCATACTCCCGGATCAGTGCCGCCACCTCCTCGTGGCTGCCCACCAGCGCGGTGCCCGCGCCGCCGCGAACCAGCCCGTATCCTGCCCACAGTCCCGGATACACCTCGAGGTTCCGCAGGTCGGAACTCAAGCCGAGTTGCCGACGCTGACCCTCGGATTCGCTCCGGCCCAATCGGTTCCGGGCGATCTCGATCAGGGTGGGGTCCATCCGGTCGACCAGTCCGTCGGCCACCGCCCACGCCTCCGCCGACGTGTCCCGGGCGATCACGTGCGCCCGGATCCCGAAACTCACCGTGCGCCCGTGCGCGGCGGCACGGCGGCGGACGTCGTCGACGAGGGCCGCCACCCGGGCAGGAGGTTCCGTCCACGTGAGGTAGGTGTCGACGTGTTTCGCAGCGACATCGAGCGCCGGCTCGCTGGCACCGCCGAAGAAGATCTCCGGCGTCGGCGCCGGGAGCGCGGTCGCGCCCTCGACCCGGTAGTGGTTTCCCGTGAAGTCGAACGGCTCCTCACCCCACGCCCCACGCAGGATGTCGATGAACTCGCCGGTGCGCTCGTAGCGTTGCTCCTTGGTGAGAAAGTCCCCGAACCGCCGCTGCTCCTCGGCGTCACCGCCGGTGACGATGTTGAGGAGCAGTCGGCCACCCGACAGCTGCTGGAACGCCGCGGCCTGTTGCGCCGCGAGTGTCGGGGCGACGAGTCCGGGCCGGAACGCGACGAGGAACCGGAGCCTGTTCGTCTCCCGGATCAGGGCAGCGGTGGTGACCCAGGCATCGGAGCACCACGTGCCCGTCGGTGTGAGAACCGCCTCGTAGCCGAGTTGTTCGGCGGTCTTCGCGACCAGGGTCAGGTAGTCCAGCGAGGCCGGGCGGGACTGCGTCGCCCGCCCCGATGCCGCCCCGGACCCGAGCGCGCCGACCACCTCGCGTCCGTCACCGGAGGTGGGCAGAAACCAGTGGAAGTGCAGTGTCATGCGGGTGTCCTTTCGAGAACGCCGAGGTGAGTGAGGACGAGCGTGCGGAGGTCGACGACCCGCGGATCCGATCGCTGCCGGGGTCGTGGCGCGTCGACGGCGACGTCGTGGGCGATCCGGCCGTCGGCGAGGACCAGGATCCGGTCGGCCAGGAGCACCGCCTCCTCCACGTCGTGTGTCACCAGCAGGACCGCGAATCCGTGTCGCTGCCACAGCCGGATCAGCAACTCGTAGGCGGTGATCCGGGTGAGGGCGTCGAGCGCACCGAACGGCTCGTCGAGCAGCAGCAGATCGGGTTCGCGGACGAGGGCGCGGGCGAGCGACACCCGCTGCGCCTCCCCGCCGGACAGGGTCAGCGGCCACGCGTCGACCCGGTGTGCCAGGTTCACCTCACCCAACGCCTCGATCGCTCGTTCCTTTCCCCCGGCGCCGTCGAGACCGAGGGACACGTTGCGGTGCACCCGTTTCCACGGCAGCAGCCGCGGTTCCTGGAATGCGACGGCGATCGAACCGTCGACGTCGATGCGTCCGCCGTGACCGCGGTCGAGGCCCGCGACGGCACGCAGCAGCGTCGACTTACCGGAGCCGCTGCGCCCCACGAGTGCCACGATCTCTCCCCGCCGCAACGTCAGGTCGATACTGTCGAGAACCACGTCCGCACCGAAGACACGTCGAACTCCGTGTGCTGTGACGACGGGTGTGGTCACGCCCCGCGATACGTTGTGCGCCATGCCAGAAGCCTCCCTTCGAGGGCCCGCACCAACGCGTCGGTCGCGAGTCCGAGGAACGCGTAGACGAGCAGGCCGAAGATGACGATGTCGATGCGGAAATAGATACGGGCGTTGTTGATCAGATAGCCGAGTCCGGCGTCGGCGTTGATCTGTTCGGCGACGATCAGTGCAAGCCACGCGACGCCGAGCGACATCCGCAGCCCTGTCAGTGCCTGCGGCAGCGCCCCGGGCAGGACGACGTGGACGGCCAACCGAAACTTGTTCAACCCCAGGGTCTCGGCCGCCTCGACGAGTTTGCCGTCGATGCTGCGGATGCCGGCGAACAGGTTGAGGTAGAGCGGAAACATCACGCCGAGCGCCACCAGGAACACTTTGGGCTGCTCCCCGATCCCGAACCAGATCACGAACAGCGGGATCAGGCCGAGGAACGGCACCGTCCGCAACATCTGGATCGGCGGGTCGATCGCGAGTTCGACGATCCGCGAGAACCCGGCCAGCCCGCCCAGCACGACGGCCGCACTCACTCCCAGCGCGACACCGAGCAGCACTCGCTGCACCGACACCGCCAGGGCGTCCTGCAGGCTGCCGTCCGACCACAGTTCCGTGGCCGCCGCGAGCACCTGCGCCGGCGACGCCAGTGTCTGCTCGGACAGGACGCCGGCACTGCTGAGCACCTGCCACAGGACCAGGAGCGCGATCGGCGAGAGCAGTCGCAGCGCCGGCCGCGCAGGCCGCCGAGCCTTCTGTCTCGCTTCAGGTTTCGTCGACGGTCGGACCTCGGTCGACGGTTTCGTCAAGGTCGCGGTCATTTCGATCCCCGCTCGATCGCATCGTCGAATCGTGGATCGAACCAGTCCGCGGCCACCGGCGCCGACGTCAGCACTCCGGCCTGAACGAAGAGATCGATCAGCTTCTGCTGCTTGGCGATTCGATCGTCGTCGATCGGCACGTAGCGCCCCTTCGAGGTGTCGAACGCGGCAGCAGCCACCTCCTCGGGAAGCTTCGTCAGCTTCGCGAAGATCGGCACCCATGCGTCGGGGTGTGCGTCGGCCCAGGCCTGGGCGCGGGCGAGACGCTCGAAGAAGTCGTCGAGCGCCGCGGACTTCTTCGGGTCGGCCAGCGCGCCTGCTGCCGCCGAGAAGTAGGACTGGCCCGTGGTGACCTCGCTGCCGTCCACCACGATCCGGGCGCCGGCCGTCTTCGTCCCGATCGTGGAGTACGGATTCCAGACCGCCCACGCATCGACCTGGCCGGCCGTGAATGCCGCGAGTGCATCTGCAGCGCTGAGGAATTGGAGACGGACAGCATCGACCGGCAACCCGGCCTGCTCGAGCAGTCCCAGCACGAAACCGTGCGAGCTGGATCCCTGGGTGACAGCGATCCGCTTGCCCTGCAGGTCACGGATCGACGCAGCCGGGGAACCACCCGGCACCAGCAGGAAATCGTTGGCCCCGGTGCGGGCCTGCACCGCGACGATCCGGCCCGGATTGCCGTTCGCCTGCGCGAACACCGGCGGCACATCACCGGTGGCACCGGCATCGATCTTGTCGGCCCCCAACGCTTCCAGCAGCGGCGGACCGGCCTCGAATGTCGACCATTCGATCCGGTAGTCGAGATCGTCGAGAGCACCGGCCGCTTCGAGGAGGGACTGGGTGCTCTTCACCTGGTCCCCGATCCGGAGTGTGACACCGGCATCCGGGTTGCCGGCGAACTCGGACGGCTCCGAGGCCTGCGAACTACTGCAGGCGGTGAGTGCCGCAGCGGACACTGCGGCTAGGGCGAGAAAGGCGAAACGGGTACGCGTCGAACGACGCATGGGAACCTCCGATACGTGCGTGAAGGATGCAGAAGAATCCGACGTCAGGCCGGAATACGAAGGCGCTCGGTACAAGTCGCCACGAAAACATGTGGCGCGCCGACAACGCTCAACAGGAACGCGGACAGACGGCACACACCCCGCACGCCACGACGGCGTACCGGGACACCCAGAAGTCGGCGGGGAAGGTCATGGCCGAAATCCTGAAAGACCGCACCGTCCGCGTCAACGGCAACCGCACCGCGACATGCCGTCGCCACCCCGCCGACCTGCACGTTCAAGGGTTCGAATCACGCGAGTTCCATCACGACCGACAGGACTGTCGGTCGGGATGCTCGGACCGACTCCTACTCGCAGGCGACACCGTCACCGTCGCGGTCGAGTTTGCTGCTGTAGCCGGGCTCGCCCGCGTAGATCGGTGCCGCACCGGCGGCGCGGGCGGCAGCACAGTTCTTGTAGTAGACGTTGCCGCCACCGGACGGCGCAGGAGCAGGAGCGGGGGCGGGAGCCGGAGCAGGCGCCGGAGCGGGCGCCGGTGCGGGAGCGGGAGCAGGGACCGGAGCGGGCGCCGGTTCCTGGCGGACGGGGGCCGGGGCGGCCGGTGGATCGATAGTCGTGGGCTGACCCACGACCGGTGCGACGGTCAACGTCGTGGCGGCCGGTGCGACACCCCCGCAGTCACCCAACACCCTTGCAATGGCATCTTTTTCGGCCTGCGTCACCCACAGTCCGTAGGCGGTTTTCACGTCGACCTGACGGGACACGTACGTGCACCGGTACGCCTTGTTCGACGGCAGCCAGGTCGCGGCGTCACCGTCACCCTTCTGCTGATTGGCGGGGCCGTCGACGGCCTGCAGGTTGCGCGGGTCGTTGGCGAAGTTGCGCCGGGTCTGCTCGTCGAGTTGCTGCGCACCCTTCTGCCACGCGTCGGACAGTGCGACGACATGGTCGATCTGCACCGCGTTGGACGTGCCCTCGCCGCGGGTGAACTCGATGGTCTTGCCGGTGTAGGCGTCGTCCAGGGTGCCGGTGAGGACGGTGCAGTTGTTCGAACCGGGCGCGAGCGTGATGTTCGCGAGGTCCCGGCGGAGGATGTCGTTGCGGGTGTCGCAGCCGTTGTGGCCGCCGGCAACGCTGACATCGTCCGTCCAGGCCGACCCGAACAGGGCCCGGTCGTAGCCGGTCTTCGGGGCGCGGCCCTTGACCGGCAGTGCCTCGAGCGCCGCGAGTGCGGCCGTGCTGTCCTGCGCGGACTGTTCACTCACAGCCACCGCGGTCGAGGTGCTCGTGGTCGTCGGACGCGCGCTGGTCGTGGTGGTCGTGATCGTGGTGGTCGTCGATGCGGTCGGTTCATCGGCCCCCGAGCAGGAGGTGAGCACGACGACTGCGCCGAGCACGGGCAGGGCGATACGCACGGTGTGGGAGATGCGCATGGTGTTCCTCGAGTCTGCTGGGGAGGTTGTCGGATCATCTTCTCCATCTCCCCGCCGATGCGGGCTGTTACTGCGAATATCACCCGACGTTTACCCCAGTAACAGCCCGCGGCGAGCCGGTTCTGTCGGTACCGGTGCCTAGGGTCGGCGGCATCACCATCACGGGAGGGACACATCAGTGACGACGATGCATGCAACACCGGCCGGATCGGTCAGCGACCAGTGGGAGCGGATCAGCCGTTGGCTGCGCACCAACATCGACGGTGTCGAGTTCTCGGGTGCGCCGAGGACCGACATCGATGCGGCGATCACGGCCACCGGTGTCGCGTGGCCGGACGAGTTGGTCGAATTCTTCGGCCTCGCCAACGGATTGCCGGACGGCGACCACGTGCAGCTGCTGCCACGGCACCAACTGCTCCCCTTGGATCGGGTGATCGACGAGCGGGCCATGGAACTCGACATCTGGGGCGAGTTCGACGAGGACTTCGGCGCCCCCGACCCGGACAGTGCCGCCGGCTCGGGGGCCGGCACTTATCACCCCGCGTTCGTTCCCTTCGCCGGGCTGGACGGTTATCTACTCGTCGTCGACACTCGACCCGGCCCGCTCCACGGGTGTGTCACCGAGTTCGAGAAGGTCGACACCGACGATGTCGGTCCGCGTTGGGCGTCGTTGAGCGCGATGCTGACGGATCTGGCGAACAGCTTCGAATCCGGTGCCCCGTTCGACGGGGGCTGGGTTCCGTCCGTGGTCGACGGCCGCCTCGAGTGGGAGTACGCGCCGGTGGGATGATGACCCGCGTGCCGATGCCTTCACCGCTACCCGTCCGGAACGGGGTCGGGCCGACACGACTGCGGGTGCCGACGTCGGGGCCGTGGGCCACGATCGCCGAGTACGTGGTGTCCCGGTTCGATCATCTGGATGCCGACGATCTGCTGCGACGGTTCGATGCCGGTGAGATCGTGGGCGCCGACGGTGCACCGGTCGGACGTGGGACACCGCTGGGTGCACACGTGTTCGTCTGGTACTACCGGGATCTGCCGGTGGAGGAGCCGGTGCCGTTCCACGAGGAGATCCTGCACGTCGACGACGACCTGGTGGTGGTCGACAAGCCGCATTTCCTGCCGACAACTCCGGGGGGACGGTATCTACAGCAGTCGGCGCTGGTCCGGTTGCGGGTCCGGCTCGACAATCCGGATCTGACGCCGATCCACCGTCTCGATCGAGCGACGGCCGGTCTGGTGATGTTCTCGGCCCGCCCCGCGACCCGCGGCGCCTACCAGTCGCTGTTCGAGAAGCGTCGGGTCACGAAGGTGTACGAGGCGGTGTCGGCGCTGCCGGACGGCTGGGATCCGGAGGCCCCGACGCTCGCCGGCCGTCCGGTTCCGGTCGTGTACCGCAATCACATCGAGGCCCGGCGCGGTGAGCTGCGGGTGGTCGTCGACGACACCCGCGAACCCAACTCCGAGACGTCGATCGCGGTGCATGCGACCGGTGTGAGTGCTTCGGGACGTGCTGTGTTGCACACGTTCCTGCGCCCCCACACCGGCCGGATGCATCAACTGCGGGTGCACCTGTCGGCGCTCGGCATCGGCATCCTCGGCGACACCTGGTACCCGGACCTTCTGCCCGAGATGCCCGACGACCACACGCTTCCGCTCCAATTGCTCGCGCGGGAACTGGAATTCACCGATCCCCTGTCCGGGGTGGCGCGCCGGTTCGTCACCCAGCGGACGCTGAGCGAGGCGCCGGCGCCGTCACGGTGCGACGCTCACTTCCCCGCGGGCCCGGCCTCGTAGGTGACCCAGTTCGTGCGCGTGGCGAGGGTATCGTAGAGCGCCTGGGCCTGCAGGTTGTCGTCGGCGGTCACCCACTGCACGACGGCACGCCCCTCCGCGGCGGCCATCTCGGTGAGACGCCCGATCAGAGCACGCCCGACGCCCCGGCCGCGAACCGCCGGATCGGTGAACAGGTCGTCGAGGAACAGGCCGGTGGTGCCGGTGTAGGGCGACGAGAAACGACGATGGTGCGCGAACCCGAGGATCTCGCCGTCGGCTTCCGCGACGAGTGCCTTGCATTCGTGCCGGGGATCCATGAACCATCCCCACGCCCGGGACACGACGTCCTCGGACTCGGGCAGCTTGTAGAACTCGCGGTACTCGCGGAAGAGGTAACGCCAGCGGTTTTCGTCCGCGGGGTCGAGCGGGCGGATCGTCGGAGGGGTGATCGTTGCCATGGGTGGCTCCTGTCGGTGTTCGAAGATTTCGGCAGATCAGCGCTGAGGACTCCGAGTCCGACAGGGTGACCTCGACCGCGGCCGAGGGCGTAACAAGATTGCAGATATGTGAGTAACGTTATCTACTTGTTTCATGTCCAACGATAACAGAGCGTCGGAGATCGCGGACCGCCTCCGCGAGCGCATCGTCACGATGCGGGCCGGGGAGAAGCTGCCGGGGGTCCGGAACCTCTCCGCCGAGTTCCAGGCGAGTGCAGCCACCGTTTCGGCGGCCCTCTCGGAATTGAGTGCGTTCGGACTGGTGCGTGCCGAGCCCGGCCGGGGGACGTTCGTGTCGGGCCGCGAACGACTACCCGAGCCCGATTTCTCGTGGCAGTCCCAGGCGCTCGCCGGGGCCCGGGTGGATGCCGACCGGGCCGCTCGCCTGGGCGGTTACGGCACCGCCGAACACATTCCGCTGTCGTGGGGGTACCTGGCACCGGAGCTGCTGCCGAACGAGGAGCTGCACCGCATCGGCTCGCGGGCGGCGAAGAGCGGTCGGTCCTGGATGATGACGCCGCACGCGGGATCGCCGGAACTGCGGCGCATCCTCGCGTCCGAGTATCGGGCGGACCCCAACGACGTGCTCGTGGTCTCCGGCGGGCAGCAGGGGCTCGTGTTCACGATGCGCACCCTCGCCGAACCCGGCTCGACGGTCATCACCGAAAGTCCGAGTTACCCGGGCGCCATCCTCGCGGCACAGAGCGCGGGCCTGACCCTCGCGTCGGTGCCCGCCGACGCCGACGGAATCCGGGTCGACCGGCTCGCCGACGAACTCGAACGCACGCGAGCACGTGTGATCTACCTGCAGCCGAGCTATGCGAATCCCACCGGCGCGGTATTGAGCACCGAACGCCGGAAGCAGGTACTCGAACTCGCCGCCCGGCACGGCGTGTTCGTCATCGAGGACGACTGGGCCAGACACCTCGACATCGACGGCCGCCCCCCGGCCGCACTCTTCGACGACGACCCCGACGGGCACGTCGTGTCGATCTTCACCCTGTCGAAGCCGGCCTCGCCGGGTCTCCGACTCGGCGCGATCGTCGCTCGCGGCCCGGCCGGTGAACGGCTCCGCGCCTCCCGCACCGCGGACGACCTCTGCGTCGCGCCACTGATGCAGGAAATCGCCTGCGGCCTCCTGACGTCGAGTGCGTGGCCCCGGCATCTCAAACGTCTGCGCACCGAACTCGCCACGCGGCGTGACACACTCGTCTCCGCGATCCGCGCCATCGCACCCGAGATCCGTATCCCCTCCGTCCCACGCGGGGGCCTGCACCTCTGGGCCCGACTGCCGCAGGGCAGCGACACCCGAGAAATCTGTGCCGCCGCCTACACAGCCGGGGTGCTCGTCGGCGACGGACGCCACTTCTTCACGGACGAACCCCCCGCCCCGTTCCTGCGTTTCTCCTACGGGGCCGCGACCGAGGCCCAGATAATCGAAGGAGTACGACGACTCGACGACATCCTCGAACAGTGAAAGTCGTTGAAGTTCACTGCGTTCTACACCGCTCCACGCTTGTCCGACCCCCCGCCACCCCCGACCGCATTGGTGAACCCGGCGAAACAACCTTCACCGCAACGGTTTCGGTGACGGCGTATACCTTTCCCGACACGTCGGTGCAATGACAGAACCTGACCGACGGCGCCACCGGAACCACAGCATTCCGTCGAGCACCCGTCGACTACAGCCACCCCCACCGCTGCGGACGAACGGTGCCGCTACACCCCGCCCGTCGTTCCCGGCTGTGGATACGAATGCACCGAAGTTGTTGTGGTCAATAAACTTTCAGTTCGATTCCCCCCGTCGACACCAGGCACGACTGGCCGATCGCCCCTCATCGAACACGAGGCCATCGTCAACACTGCCGCAGTGTGACACCGCGCCTGTCCAGCAACTCCCCCGGACTAGCGTGAGGGTTTGGTCAACGCGCGGTCGAGCAAGTACTCGAAAGCCTCCAGCACGCGACCATCCAGCTCTTCAGCATCGATCTCGACATCCCGGGCATATCCGTCTCTGAAAACGCAGTAGCCCATGTAGGCCGCCGCGGTGAGTACGTGCAAGGCGACTCCGTCGGCGTCCTCCGGCAGGGCGCCTTCCTCGTAGTCACGGAGCAGGTTCGCTCGAGAAAGATCGATCTCGGGGAAGATCTGGTACGCGTCGTCCCCATCCTGAGCCAAGAGGGCCTCGAGCCGGGTGACGTCCGGATTCGCCAATGCCTGCTCGAAGATTGCCCGGCGCCGCTTCACGAACGGCAGGTTTCGATACCGAGACCGGTCGGCTTTGGTCTCGTTCATCAGATCCTGGATCGCCGCCCGAAGCAGTCCGCGCCTCGTGCCGAACTTCTGGTACAGCTGCACTCGGTTGACGCCCGCCTCGTCGGCAATGGCCTGGAAGGTGAACCCGGCGAGCACGCCATCGCGTACGAGGAGCGAGCGTACGGCTTGGAATACCAGCGAGTCTGTGAGAGATCGGTCGCGTCGAGTGCGCTGCGCCATGTGGAAGCTCCAAACATTTTCCGGCCGAGGGCTTGCGGTACTTGATGTGATGAGCATAACATCCTGTCATTACAAAATGTAACTTCCCGGTTGGGCACTAGCTTTCCCGGAATCCGAGCGACCGCCGAGCAGATTGATGCCTCCTGACCGCGGCGCTCCTCGTCACTCGTCACCACCATTCGTCAGTCAGTCCACGGAAGGAACATCTGTGTCAACAACAACCCTCTCGGGCGGAGCGGGCGGGGGGCCTGCAGCACGCCCCCTCTCGTCATCCAGCGAACGTATGACCTTGTCGCGGCGACTGCGAAAGGAAGGCCGCAGCTCCGCGCACTCACCTCGATGGGGAAACTCCTGGGTGTCGCTGTTCGTGGCCCGCGCACTCGTGCTGGTAGCCATTGTTGCTGCCTGGCACGCAGTCACGACTTTGGATTTGGTGCCCCCGGTACTGTCCCGAACGCCCGCCGATGTGTGGGGCTATCTCACCGAGAGTGCGAGCAACGGAGAGCTCATGGAGGCTACTCGCGCCACCATGGCCGCGACGTTGGCTGCATTCGCCTTGGCCTCCGTTGTCGGCGTCGTAGCCGGCATCAGCATCGGACTCCTGCCCCGCGTCGAGAAGGTCATCAGCCCCTATGTGGATGCGATCAACGCGATGCCACGCATCGCGTTGGCGCCGGTCTTCATCATATACTTCGGAATCGGCACGAGTGCCAAGGTGGCGCTCGGCTTCAGCATCGCCGTGTTCCTCATCATGGCGTCGGCACAGGCGGGCGTTAAATCGGTTGATCCCGAGGTCCTGAGGCTCGCCAAAGTCCTGAACGCAACCAAACGGCAAGTCTTCACCAAAATCCTGTTCCCGGTAGCGATCCCATCAATTTTCTCGGGCCTGCGCTTGGGTTTCATCTACTCACTCCTCGGAGTGGTGACCTCCGAGATCATCGGCGCTCGCGTCGGTTTGGGGCAGCTCACGATTCACTACTCCGGGTTGTTCCGCATGGAGGCCATCTACGGAATCCTCCTCGTACTGGCCGTAATCGCCAGCGTGATCAACGTCGGTATGCGTCTCATCGAGAACCGAATCCTGCGCTGGCAGCAGCCGGCCGACAAGTGAGGAAAGCAATGTCACTATCCACAGAGAACGAGTGCGCGACGACGACTCCGGTCGCAGACCTTCGTGACGTCCATGTCGTATTCACCACTCCCACCGGAGACGAGCGACACGTTCTCAACGGGGTCGATCTTCAGGTGCGGCCGGGGGAATTTCTCGTCCTGGTAGGCAAGAGCGGATGTGGCAAGACCACGATCCTCAACATGCTCGCCGGCTTGGTCGAGCCCACTGCGGGTGAGGTCGACATGCTGGGTGGTCAGCCGCGCGACGCTCGCGAACGCATGTCCTACATGTTCGCCCGTGACGCGCTCATCCCATGGCGGACAGCTCGGAAGAATGTCGAGTTCCCGCTCGAGTTGCGCGGCAAACCCCGGCACGAGAGGCGCGAGAAGTCAGCGCGTTACCTGGAGATGGTCCACATGTCGCATGCAAGCTCGCAGTGGCCGTGGCAACTTTCCCAGGGCATGCGCCAGCGAGTGGCCCTCGCTCGCACGTGGGCCTCGGAGCCGGACATACTCCTCATGGACGAGCCGTTCGCCGCACTGGACGCCCAAACTCGCCTCGCCGTTCAGCAAGAACTGGTCGGCATGTGGAAAGCGACCGGAAAAGCCGTCATATTCGTCACCCACGACCTCAACGAGGCACTGATGCTCGGACAACGGGTCGTTCTCGTCAAGGACGGGCAAGTGGCGATCGAGGTCAACGTCCCCTTCGAATACCCGAGATCGGCAGAGCTGACCACTCACCCCGATTTCCAATCGCTGCGGCGCGAGTTGATGTGTCACTTCCTCTGACTCGGTTCTCCCGCTCCCTCCAGCACAATCTCCAGGAGAAACAAGTGCGACTTCCCACCCCGAAACGAATGATGCCTCTGGCCATCGCTGCGGCCGTTACCTTGGTTCTGACGGGCTGCGGCGGTCAGGGACGAAACGGCACGGTGGAGGCCGGTTCTGACGGCAAGATGCATATCAGCGTCGGCTACTATCCGACCATTCTCACGTCCTATCTCACCGAAGTGGCGCAGGAACAGGGGATCTTCGAGGCGAACGGTCTCGAAGTCGACCTAGTACCCATTCAAGCCGGACCGCAACAGACCAGCGCCCTCCTCGGCGGGAGCCTCGACATCGCCGACCTGCCGGCGCCCACCATGGTGCCGTTGATGAAGTCTGGTGATGGTCAGATCGTTGCGCTGACCGGCGGCGCTCACGTCAACTACTCGATGGTGATTCACCCTGGTATGGCGCAGGGGATGGACGTGGGCAACCCTGACGCCGCGCTTGCGATCAAGGGCAAGACCGTGGCTGTAACGGTTCCCGGCGGAACGATCGACTACTTCGCTCAGATCGCGGCCCGCGAGGCCGGGCTGGATACCAAAGACTACTCGACCGTCGGAGCGGGCTCCGTGCCCGCGATCCTGGCCGGCTTCAAGGAGGGCAGGTTCGATGCCGCAGTCCTCTTCCCGGAGGTGGCGCACCTCGCCGGCGAAGAGGGCAAAGATTACACGGTGCTAACCAGTGCTTCCGCCACCTCGTCGAGCACAGACCTCTATAAGGGGATGCTCCAGAGCGTGACCGGCGCCCGAGCCGATTGGGTCAAGTCGAATCCGGACGCCGTGACAGCCTTCTGCACCTCGATCGGAGAGGCGCACGACTGGGTGCAGGATCCACAGAATGCTCAGGAACTCGGGAAGTCGCTGGGGGGTTGGTTCGAGCAACCTGAAAAGCGTGGCATGGAAATTTTCGAGACGACGACCTTCGGACCCGTGCTTACGCAGGAAATCTGGGAGCAGCAAGCGGCCATGGCCGGCACCGACACCATGCCTGCTTACGGCGATTTCGTCTCCGCGCAGTGCCTGTCCGCACTTTCCGAGTGAGTCAGCAAACGAGTCGGAAGATTGGAATCAGCAAACATGACTACTCTCGAGCGAGAGCTATCTGCCGGCGGCGACCCGGCCAGCGCATGGAACAAACTGTTCGCCCAGTCATCGGCCGGCACCGCCGGCTCCGGCCCCCTCGTGGGAGTGCGGGTGGTGGAAGCGAGCACTCTGATCGCGGCCCCGCTGGCAGCCACACTGCTTGCCGACTTCGGCGCTCAGGTCATCAAGATCGAGCAACCTGGTCGCGGTGATCCATTGCGCGGATACCCGCCGTTCAAGGATGGGCAGTCCCTCTTTCACAAGGCCACCAATCGGAACAAACTCAGCATGGCCCTCGACTTCCATCTGGAGGAAGACGGGGAGGTGATGCGCGAACTTGTGGCCCAGGCCGACGTCTTCATCACCAACTTCAGATTGCCCACACTGCAGAAGTGGGGCCTCGACCACGATCAACTGGTCGGCTTGAATCCCTCTCTAGTCATGCTGCACCTCACCGCCTACGGACGTACTGGACCGCTCGCGGATCACCCGGGCTTCGCACGGGTCGCGGAGGCCTTCGCCGGTCTCACTCAAATCTCGGGACCCCGAGGTGGAGAACCGATGTTCAGCGGCTACCCACTCGGTGATGGCCTTGCCGGATACTTCGGTGCCTACGCGACGATGCTGGGACTGTTCCGGCAGCGAGCTACCGGACAAGGCGAGCTTGTCGACCTGGCGCTCTACGAGCCGGTCATGAGAATGATGGACGACCTCATCACGGGCTACACATCTACCGGCGAGATCCGGTCGGCGACGGGCAACGACCAAGCCTACGCATGCCCGTCCGGAGTTTACCCCACAAGTGACGGACGTTGGTTGGTCTTGCCTGCCTCGACCGAGGCGATGTGGCAGCGGCTCGCGGCGGTGATGGGGGCAAGCGACCTCGCTGGTATGGATCTCGAGCAACGTCTGGCCAACCGCAATCTCGTCGACAAGCGGGTGGCGGATTTCACCACCGATTACACGTTGGCCGAGATTGTTCCCCTGCTGCGGGAGCGGGGGCTGGCCTGCGGTCCCGTCAATACTGCTCACGACATCGTCGAGAACGAGCACGTTGCCGCGCGAAGCAACCTCGTCACCGTCCCGGACTCACAACTGGGAGAGGTCACCATGCAAGCCGCACTTCCGCGACTCGTCAATGAACCCGGCGGCGTCTGGAGCCCCGGTCGACCTCTTGGGTGTGACAACCAGGCGATCTTGGAGCATCTCCTACCGCACCGCAGCAGCGAAGCCTGATTCGCACGGTGAGTCCTCATTATTCGGGTGCCCGGCGAACGCCTGACAACGCCGTGCTGCCCAACCTCCACCGGCGTGGGGTACAGCTCCAGCTGTACCCCACGCCGGTCACGCCCGATGACGTATACAGGCGACTTTCGGAAGACCGTTGGTCAGAAGTAACAGTCGGTCCCGCATGAGCACACAGCAACTCCTGTTGGGAACAATCTGCGCCTTCGCAGCAGCCGGACTCGGCGGCGTGGTCGGGTTCGGGTTCGCCCTGGTTTCCACTCCACTTTTCCTGCTCCTCGGCATTCCTCTGCCAACTGCGGTGGTGATCAACCTCTTACTTGGTGCGAGTACCCGCCTTTCAGTCGCATTGAGGTTCGTCCGCGCTGTCGAGGTTCCGAGGGTGATGACACTCCTCGTTGGCTATGTCCCCGGAATGGTGATCGGCTGGCTGGTGCTGGAGGTACTGCCTTCCGAGAACCTGCGCCGGATGATCGGGGTGCTCGTCCTCGGTGCCGCGCTGGTGCTGGCAGTCACACCGGCCAGCGACCGCCAGTTCGGTATCGGCAGCACCGCCGGCGTCGGTACCGCATCCGGCGTCATGGGGATGGTTGCCTCCCTGAATGGCATCCCACCGGCCTTGATGTTCGCTCGTGAAGGTTTGGGGACGATAGCGACGCTAGCCAACCTTTCGTCGTACTTTGTCGTCTCCAATACTGTGACGGCAGTGGTGGTTACGTTCACCCAAGAGGTAGTACCACGGACTGTACTGATTGCCACCGCCTGTTGGCTCCCGGCTGCGTTGGTAGCTTCTTATCTCGCAACCAACTTCGCGCAGGGAATGCGAGTCGAGCTGTTCAAGATGGTGGTTGTGGCAGTCATCGCAGTTGGCGGGATCTCCGTACTCCTGACGTAGGACCATCACTCACCGATGCGGCGTGGCGTTGCCACGAGCTCCCGGAAGCGGATGATCGCCTCCTCCATGTCACTCTCGTCGAGGTCGTAGGCCTCACGTAGCAACGGATCGAAAACCACCCAACCGAAGGTGAAAGCCGAATCCAGCGCAGCAAGTTGCCGACGCTCCCGGTCCGGTTCTTCTCCGGCCAGATCTCGCAGTTCTTGGCGCATTACAGTGTAGGGCCACTTGATCCGTGACCTGGCCTTGTCGTCGAGTGCGAACTGCGCGAACACCTTCCATACGGACCGTTGGCGACGAAGCGTGGCCACCGAGAGATCGGCGGTCTGGCTCGTAGATGCCGTGTCGGCGATATAGGTCTGGACGAGGCGGTCGATCGCTGCCCGGAACACGTCGTATTTAGTGCCGAAGTAGTGATGAATCAGCCCGTAATTGACATCGGCGTGGCTGGCCAGTTGACGACCGGTAATCGAGCTGGGTGCCTGACTGCTCATCAGTTTGATCGCAGATGCGATGAGTCGCTCACGCGCGTCTGGCTGTGGAGGCGTAGCACTCCTCGGGTCACTCACTGGGTTCCTTTCGCTGGATGGTTGGCGGGGTGGTAGAGCTCGGCGCTACTCGATCACTTTGTCACAGAGCATTGCTTCGATTTCGCCGACAGACAGATTGAGCTCCCCGAGGAGCTCGCTCGTATCGGATCCTGGGCCCCTCACCGCCTGCGGAGGGGAGAGCGGTGTACCACTGAAACGCGGGGCGGGACATGGATGTCCGGGACCGGCGGCGTGGCCGAAGATCCCTCGAGCTCTTGCATGCAGATCCTCCCGCGCCTCGCGCAAGCTCAACACAGGAGCGAAGCACGTTTCGACCGAGTCGAGTACCGAGCACCAGTGATCGCGGGTGCGGCTGGCGAAAACGCGGGCGAAGGCATGCCTGAACCGCGGCCAGTGCCGGGGATCTTCCAACTCTGCGCGCGTCGTCGGCAGTGGCGCCAGCTCTTCGGCGAGCCCGAGTGCCACGACGAGGCCGGCAAGAAACTTGGGCTCGAGTACACCGATGCTGACGAAGCGACCGTCGACGCACTCGTAAACGTCGTAAAAGGGGCACCCTGTGTCGAGCAGGTTCGCGCCGCGCTCATCGCGCCAGGTGCCGCCGTCGAGCCGACCCTGCATCGCCGCGGTCAGCAGCGCAGTTCCGTCGAGCATCGCTGCGTCGACGACTTGTCCGGAGCCGCTGACCTCAGCGTGCAGCATCGCGGCACACAGCCCCACGGCCAGCAACATGCCACCGGCGCCGTAGTCGGCCAGCAGATTCGCCGGCGGCACAGGCGAGCCGGCGGCACGTCCGATGGCATGCAAGGCACCCGATACAGCTAGGTAGTTGATGTCGTGGCCGGGCTGTTGAGCCCGGGGGCCGTACTGCCCCCATCCGGTCACGCGACCGTAAACCAGTCGTCGATTCGACGCCATGCACTCGGCTGGTCCGATCCCGAGCCGCTCAGCCACCCCAGGGCGAAATCCTTCTATCACAGCGTCTGCGGTGGAGGCGAGCCGGCGGACCAGCTCCGCGCCGCGCTCCGACTTCAGGTCGATTGCAATGGATCGCCGACCGCGATGCACGACCTCCGTCGGCGCGTAGGTGGTGCCGAGTCGGTCGACCCGGATGACGTCGGCGCCCAAGTCGGACAACACCATCCCACAGAAAGGGCCGGGCCCCTTCCCTGCGATCTCGATGACCCGGCGACCGGCGAGCGGGCCTTTCGAAGATGCCGTTGCCATCAAGTTAGCCATTTGGCTAGTTTATGACAGTGAGCACGACTTGTCACCGGGCAAGTCGGCTCCCGAGAAAGGGGAACATCATGACGAGCAGAGTTGCGCGCGTAGTCGTCCAGGACATGACCAACGGACCTCTGGAAGTTCGAGAAGTGGCGCTGCCGGCCCCCGGACCGCACCAGGTGCGCGTGGAGGTGCAGGCTTCGGGAGTGTGCCGGTCGAGCCTCACATGGATGAAGAAGGAGCGCCCGAACCCCATGCTGTTGGGTCACGAGGCGGTCGGTGTGGTCGTCGAGGCCGGAGCCGAAGTTCGCAACGTCAGCGAGGGTGACCCGGTCCTCATCACGTGGATCCCCGCCCGAGACCCGGAGGGCAGGCTTCCCGAACAGGCTCTCATCGCCAGGAAGGACGGTCCGGACTGGCTCTCGCCGCAGATCTACACCTGGGCCGATCACGTGCTGCTGGACTCGCTCTATGTCATGAAATTGCCGAAAGAAGCCGCGAGCAACGAGATCTCGATCGTGGGCTGCGCGGTACCCACGGGCGCCGGCGTTGTCACCGATACCGTTCCGGTCGGACCCCAGAGTACGGTCGTCGTGATCGGCATAGGCGGCATCGGCACGACGGCGATCGCCGGAGCCGCCGCCTCCTCCGCAGGTCGCATCGTCGCAGTGGACGTCAGCCACCAGAAGCTGGATTTCGCCACCCGACTCGGCGCTACCGACGTAGTGAACGCCTCCGAAGTCGACCCGGTATCCGCCGTGCATCGACTCCTGGCCGACCACCCCCTCGGCACCGGAGCCGACCTGGTGATCGACTGCGTCGGAGCGCCGGCCACAGTGAGCCAAGCAGTGGCGATGGCCCGCAACGGCATCGCTGGGCTCGGCAGGGGTGGAGATGTCGCACTGGTCGGAATCCCTCCCAGCGCCGTCGAGGTCGACGTTACCGACATGCTGTGGAACCAGAAGTCGCTGATTGGAACACTGGGAGGCACCTGCACCCAGGATAGCCTGCGGCGTTTCTGCGACTGGCACACAACGGGACGTCTCGACGTCGGCCAACTGGTGACCGACACCTACAAGTTCGAAGAGATCCAGGAGGCTGTGACCGCTCTAGAGGAGGGACGCGTCCTCGGCAGAGCAATCATCGTGACCTGACGTTGCAAATTGTTCGCAACCCAAGCGGCTGATCCCTTGACGTGAGTTAGCCATATGGCTAGATTAGCCATATGGCTAACTCATTGATTCGGACTCCGGTCAGTAATCCCGCGACACTCGAGGTGGTTGGTCACGTCGACGTCCTCCCGGCCGACCAACTCGGTGACGCGCTGGTGCGAGCCCAGGGTGTGCAGCACTCGTGGGCCGACACCGACGAAAGCAGTCGACGTCAGTGCCTGGCGGACGTCAGCGAGTTGATCGAAGCAGAGACGGAAAGCCTTGCTCGCACACTGACTCTCGAGCAGGGCAAGCCGCTTGCTCAGGCGCAGCTCGAGGTCGGTATCGCCGCCCGCGCCTTCGCCTACTTCGCGACGCTTTCCCTGGAGCCGGAGATCCTGCGATCCGACGAGCGCCAGACTGTCACCCGTCACTTCCACCCGCTGGGCGTCGCTGGACTTATCACTGCATGGAACTTCCCACTGTCACTCATGGCTTGGAAGGTCGCCCCAGCGGTGCTTGCCGGAAATGCGGCGCTGGTCAAGCCGGCCCCCTCCACGCCGCTTGCCTCGCTGGCCCTCGGCCACATCCTCGACAAGGTGCTTCCTGCCGGGCTGGTTCAGGTGCTTACGGGAGATAATGACTTGGGTCAAGCGATTGTCGAACATCCCGGCATCGAGAAGATTTCCTTCACTGGATCGACTGCCACTGGGCGCCGGATCATGGGGGCGGCGGCTCCGCGCCTCAAGCGGCTGACCCTCGAACTGGGTGGTAACGACGCAGCAATCGTCCTCCCGGATGCGGACGTGGAGAGTACAGTCCTCGGTATCGCAGCCGTGGCATTCCGAAACGCGGGCCAAGTCTGCATCGCCCCCAAGCGGGTGTTGGTTCCTGCTGAGTTGGAGGCTTCGATCACCGAAGCCTTCCGTGATTACTTGTCGGAGCAAATCGTCGGCGACGGCAGCGTCGAGGGTACGACGATCGGGCCGGTCAACAATGCTGCACAGCAGCAGTTCCTTGTCGACCTCGAACTTGCCGCACGTGCCGACGGCGGCAAATTCCATCGGACTGCGCTCAACCGGGCAGACCTACCGGGTTATTTCGTTCAGCCTGCCGTGGTGACCGGCCTCTCGCCCACCTCTCGACTGGTCCGTGAGGAACAATTCGGACCTCTGCTGCCGATCCTCACCTATGGCTCGGTCGAGCAAGCCGTGGCGATGGCGAATGACACCGACTTCGGCTTGGGCGGCTCGGTGTGGAGTACCGACAAGGAACGCGCCGCCACCGTCGCCGACCGTGTCCGTAGCGGCACCCGGTGGATCAACCAACATGGTCCAGCCGAGTTGGACATCCCGTTCGGAGGGGCCGCCCAGTCCGGACTGGGCATCGAGTTGGGACGCGAAGGCCTCCACGCCTATACCGAGGCGCGAATCAAGAATATCCGGAACTGACTCTGATTCACCGATGGCAAAAGGAAACCTCACACATGACTACCACTAGCGACTTCGTTCCGGCTACCGAGCTCGGCTTGGACGAGATCAATCTGGCAGACCCCGACTTCTGGCTACGGCCCGACATACACGACGCCCTCGCCCGGCTGCGTGCCGACCAGCCCATCGCTTGGCACGAGCACCCCGACAGCGGTAAGGGGTTCTGGTCCTTCGTCGACTACGACGACATCGTCGCAGTGACTCGAGACTGGCAGCACTTCTCCAGTCGTTATGGCATCCGCGCTCACCACGATGCAGGTTCCGGGCAGGTGCGACCGGGCACCGGCATCATGATCGAGATGGATCCTCCGGAGCAGACGGCCAACCGCAAGCACGTCAATGCCGGCTTCACGCCGCGGCAGGTCCGCAAGATGGAGGACTACGTTCGCAACCAGGCACAGCGGATCGTCGCCGAGTTCCAACCAGGGCAGGAGATCGATTTCGTTTCGGATGTGGCTGCGCGCCTGCCGATGGAGATCATCTGCGACATCATGGGAGTTCGCTCCGAGGACCGGCCCTACCTCCTGGACCTTTCCAACCGCACGTTGGGCGATCAAGATCCGGAGTACGGCGTAGATCCTATGAAGGGTACGGAGGCCACTCTGGAACTGCGAGCGTATGGCGTTCGGCTGGCCGCCGAGCGACTCGCCGAACCCGGCGACGACCTGTTCTCGGACATCGCCCGTATCCAGGTCGACGGTAAGCCGCTGCCAGAGGAGCAGCTCGCCGGCTACTTCGCACTGCTGATCGCCGCGGGCAACGAGACGACTCGTACGGCGATCACCCATGGGATGCAAGCCTTCTCGATGTTCCCGGAACAAAAAGCTTTGTTTCTCTCCGACCCGGTTGGACTAGCCCAATCGACGGCCGAGGAGATCATCCGGTGGGCTACGCCCATCAAGCACATGGGCCGAGTCCTCACCGAGGACGTGGAGTACAAGGGCGTCCAGATGAGGAAGGGAGAGAAGGTTGCCATCTGGTTTGCTGCTGCGAACCGTGATCCGGCGATTTTCCCCGAGCCATTCCAGTTCGATATCACTCGGGATCCCAACCTCCACCAGTCTTTCGGAGGCGGCGGCCCCCACTTCTGCCTCGGCGCGAACTTGGCTCGCCGCGAAGTGTGGGTGCTGTTCCAGGAACTCTTCGCACGCTTCCCTGACGCCAGGGCTGTCAGCGATCCACGGCCGTTGCGGTCCGTGCAGGTCAACGGGATCAAGGAACTGAAGGTGAAACTGTGATGACACCCAAGACCAAGGACCAGACCGGTTCCCGAGCGAGCGTTGGAGAGTCGGCCCACGTCACGGTGGACCTCGAAGTCTGTGAAGCCTCGGGAGTGTGCGAGCGGATGGTGCGTGATGTCTTCGAGGTCGACGATGACGATGTGCTGCAGATCAAGAAGCAGCCGGAGACTCCCGAACTCCAACGTCGAGTCGAGATGGCGGTCCGCCGCTGCCCTAAGCAAGCTCTCAGCCTTCACGGGCGAGTCGAGGAGGACTGACAAATGCCCAAGGTGACCTACATCGCTCACGACGGCCGCGAGACTGTCCTCGCCGTCGAACCCGGCGTTTCCATCATGCGTGCCGCACTGAACAACGGTGTCAGTGGCATCTATGCCGAGTGTGGTGGCGAGACAATGTGCGCCACGTGCCATGTCTATGTCGATGACGCAGATCTGGACAAGTTCCCTCCTCCGAACGAGGACGAAGACGAGATGCTCGAGGCCACCGCATGCGATCGGGAACACAACAGTCGATTGTCGTGCGGATTGTTGGTCGGCGATGACGACCTGGTGGTGCGGATGCCGGAGGCCCAACGGTGACGGGCCCGCAGGTGGTCATCGTCGGCGCCGGACACGCTGGGATCCAGGTGGCGTTGAGTCTCCGCGAAGTCGGGCACAGCGCGCCCATCACGGTGCTCGGGAGAGAGAACCACACCCCGTACGAGCGCCCGCCTCTCAGCAAGGCCTGGCTCAAGGATCCTGCGCCACTGGAAGAATTGTGGTTCCGAAACCCTTCGATCTATGGCGATCTCGACATAGATCTTCGGACTGGGGTCGAGGTCGAGGCAATCAATCGGCGCACGCTGACGGTGTCGACCGAACAAGGCGACCTCCCGTATGACCACCTCGTCCTGGCTACCGGCTCCTCACCGCGGCAACTGCCTATTCCCGGCACTGAACTAGCCGGTGTCCATTCCCTGCACACGCTCGAAGACGCACAGTCGTTGGTGGCGAACCTCGGTCCGGCCGAACACATCGTCGTGATCGGAGGTGGCTTCATCGGCCTCGAGGTCGCGGCCGCCGCGCGCGCCAAGGGTAAGCAGGTACAGGTCATAGAGGCCGGCAACCGAGTCATGCAGCGCGCGGTAACGCCGGAGGTCT
Source organism: Prescottella sp. R16 (assembly GCF_030656875.1). NCBI lineage: Bacteria > Bacillati > Actinomycetota > Actinomycetes > Mycobacteriales > Nocardiaceae > Rhodococcus > Prescottella sp. R16. The sequence goes on along the minus strand of NZ_CP130943.1, from coordinate 1,286,897 downwards.
CCGGCTTCTTCTCCAGCCAGCACCAGGACGCCGGGATTCGGTTGACCGTCAACAGCTTCGTCACAGCAATCCTGGGCACGCACGGACAGGTACACGGTGTGCGACTCGCCGACGGCGACACGCTCCGTGCCGACCTCGTCGTCATGGGTGTCGGAGTGACCCCGAACATCGCGCTTGCTGAGGTCGCCGGAATCGACTGCGACGACGGCGTAACGGTCAGCGACGTCATGCTGACGTCCGACCCCCACGTCTCGGCTGTGGGTGATTGTGCGAACTTCCCACTACCCGACGGGCGTCGGATTCGATTGGAGTCAGTCCAGAACGCCGCTGGCCAAGCTCGGACGGTGGCGAACCGGCTGACCGGTAGTCCTTCCGCCTACCAAGAAGTCCCATGGTTCTGGTCTGAACAGCACGGGTACAAGCTCCAGATGGCCGGCCTTACCGGGCAGGCGGACACGCGACTTGTCCTCGGGGACCCCGACGGCGGCAAGTTCACCGTACTTTGCTGGCAGGCTGGAGTGTTCGTCGGCGGCGAGTCCGTCAACCGCTCCGCGGATCACATCGCCCTGCGACGCCTTCTCGCCTCGGGCCGAGGGCCGACCCAGAGTGAAGCAGCAGAGCCCGACTTCGACCTCAAGACCTACGCCAGGCTCGTGACAGCAAAGGTGTGACCGATTGTCACATAGCTGGAGGTCGATCGGCGGGCCGCGTGACATAGGCGGCCATCGGCGGACTTTCGTTGTGGGACAACCACATCGCACACTGAAAGATTACCCGCCGATGGCCCTGTCCCAGCCTGTCCCGTGGTTCAACAGGTGATTCGTCGGGGACTCCCCCGGCCGGCTCCACTTCTACGATCACCACCGACCCACTTCACCATCGGCGGTTGGCCGCCGGCCACAGGACTGACCAACGCGTAAGGGAGTGTCTTCGCTGACTCCCCCATCCCGACCGCACCTGAAACCTACTCGCGGATCAAATGCCAGTTCACGCCCATTGCCTCGCCCTGGTACCAACCGTGCCCTTACGAGGTGGGCACAGTCCCGGCACAGGTGGGGCGGTCATTGTTCGACCGCCGTTTCAGGGTCTGGCTCACCCGCCACTCGCGTCGACACGACATCGGACCCCGAAAATCAACTCACCGGAATGGTTCGGGGTCCGTCGATGTTCCAGCCGTCATGAGCATCCTCGGTTCCGACCGGCCCGTAGTCGTCTTCGACGTCCTGGGAACTCTCGTGGATCAGGTCGGCAGTCTGCGCAGGCAGACCATGGCCTTCACCGGTTGTGACGAGGCCGCGGCCGGACATGTCGTGGATGCGTGGCTGGCTCATGTCGCCGAGCGGGAACGCGAGATCATTTCCGGCGGCACGGCGTTCGTTCCCAGCCACGTCCTGGATGCAGAGGCGCTGGAAAACTTGGCGGCGACGGGTGTGCTGCCCGCAGAGGCGGTCCGACCACTGACCACTGCCGCACAGCGCCTGGAGCCGTGGCCTGACACCGTCGACGGCCTGACGCTACTCGCCACCGACGTGACCGTGGCAGGTTTGTCCAACGCCAGCCGACGGGTCCTGACCGGGCTGAGCGACAGTTCCGGGATGCGGTGGCACCAGGTGTTCTCGGCAGAGGACGCCGACACCTACAAGCCCGATCCAGCGATCTATCGGCTCGCGCTGTCGGGCACACCCACGAGCGCACCTCCGCCGTACATGGTCGCGGCTCACGCATGGGATCTGCGTGCTGCCGCGAAAGCAGGTCTGCGCACCGCATACGTGCCGCGGCCCGGCGGTGATCCGCCCGCGGCCGGCGACACTTTCGATCTGTACGCCGACGATCTCCACCACCTGCACGCCCTACTGCGTGCGTGAACAGCAGGAACCCGGCTTCCCCCGCGAGCGGCACCACGAGTGCCGCTGCCTGTCATCGAATCGGTGTCATGCCGGCTCCCACATCACACCGACGTGGCGCACCGTCCCGGACAGACCTGGAAGCTCTTGCACAGGCGACCACGTACTCATCCCGTCCGTGCTGTCGGAGTAGAGATATTTTCCTTCGGTGTAGGCGTCGAGGTATACCCGCCAGGCGCCGTTCGGCAACTGGACAACGGCTGGGCCCTCCACCAGCGTTCCCCAATTTCCGGTCGGTACAAAGGAATAGGGTCCTGTCGCCGACGAGGCAACCGCATGTTCGACGACCTTCTTCGTCTCGTTCTTGGTGAACGCATGATAGGTCGATCCGACTTTGACCACGGTGGTGTCGATGTGGTCGGCTCCGATGCCGGCGAGCGGAACAGGCAGGCTCCACGACTGGAGCGACGAATCCAACGCCGTCATCAGATACGGCACGAATCCTCCGCCGGTCGACATCGACAGGATGACGTCGACGCGGTCGCCGTCCACGAACCATTCGGGTGCCCAGGCCTTCGTGGTGAACGGCGACAGCGACGGCCCGTCCTTGAATCCGGCCGACCCGGAGGATCCCGGCGGGCTCGCCGAACCCGTGCCGTCTCCCGTCCCCGGCAGGAAGGCGCAGCAGAACGGGACCGGATAGTTCCCCATGGGCGTCCAGTTGATGCGGTCACTGCTGCGCGCGAAGCCGATGTTCGCCCCGTCCACCGTCGTATAGGTGACGTAGTAGAGCCCGTCCGTGTGCCGGAAGATGCTCGGGTCACGGACAAGCCCTGACGGTGGCCGGTAGGCCGACGGTCGGACCAGTTGGAACTGGGTGCCATCCCCCGACTCGTACACATCCATGTCGCGGTCGCTGGTGTTGCTGAACGCCACCATCGTGTATCGCCAGCCCGGCGGCGGTGCGGCGCCACTGCTCCCCGACGCCGCGACCACCAAGCCCGCGACACAGAGAATCACCATCGATACGGCGGACAAGCTTCGCGTGGCGAGCGTCATCAATGCAGTATTCGTGACACCAGGCTCACCGCGTACAGCTTCCGTCGCAGGTGTAGCCGATCGTGACCGATGACGTGGAGACGTCTCACTGCCCGCACGAGTACGGGCCACCTACTCCAGGCCGAGACCGTTCTGCCGACTCGGACAGGTGCGGGCCGCGATGGCGTCCCATTCTCCCACGGTCAACGTCCACGCCCGAGTCGCGGCGGCCTCCACGGCGGACAGTTTCTCAGCGAGGAGAACGGCAGCATCACCTCGTGCCTCGTCCACACCGGAAACCTGATGCGTCGCGTTTGCCTCCATCGAGGAGAGGTTTGCCATCGCCGTCTCATAGTCGGCGACAGCACGCGACTCGGCCGACGCCTCACTTGCGTCGGCAACCCTTGTCAAGCAGACGAATTCCGGCGCGACGCCCTCGGACAGAGCAGCAACCAGCCGGTCGTGCCCGTCGAGGATCACGTGACCGAACAGGCCCGATACCCACAGGAGAACGATCGGGGCACGCGCCCCCTCGCGCGACAGTCGCCGGTATGCCCGAATTCGGGGATCCCCCCGAGGCGCCGAGCCTTCGAAGGGGAATCACGAACGATGCGGTGCCGGGTACCTGGCTGTAGAAGTCGAGCTGGGCCGTGATCGCGCCCGGACGGTCGTCGTCGGGTCGCGGTTCGACGAGGTGTGTGCGAAGCCAGCGGCGACGGTCCCGCAGGAACGATTCTTCGCTCCGCCAGGGCGTCGGGTACGAGGAGATAGCCCACTCCCCCTGGTGCAGAGGCGAATTCGGGCTTTCCCGGAGTCGACGTCGAATCTCGTGTTGCCACCGCACGGTATCGGCGCCGAGACGTCGACACTCACCCGCTGTCCACGGCGGCAGGACCTCGACACCACGGTCCGGCTGCACCCACAGCAGTGAGCCGCCCACCCACCCGCGTTCGATGTGGCCCAGCAGAACAGGTCGTGTGCCCGCCTCGGCCAGAACACGACCACCCGGCGCGAGTCGTATCCGGAACACGGGGACCGAGCTGCCGGTCTCCGTCCAGCGCACGGCATCCTCCATCGTTCACATGCCACCACCCACCGACGCAGCACTAGCGGGCCGGATCGGGATCGAGCCACAGGCTCCCGAAGTCGGCTTCCCACCTACATCCTCACAGGGGCTGACCATCACCCCCTCCAGCGGTCGACTCCAGGCCGTATGCTCGGAAGACCGTCCGATCTCGATGCACCGCCGCCACGAACGAAACCGCGTGTCCGAGTGGCAAAACCGGGCGACCGACGGATTCTGCTGCCTATACTCCGGCCATGCTGATCATCGGGATGATCCTGTTCGGGCTGCTCGTCGGTGCCGCCGCCCAGCTCATCGTGGACAAGTCCAAGGGCGGAATCGACTGGAGCCTGGCGTGTGCAGCCGGTATCGGCGGCTCGTTCGTCGGCGGTCTGCTCGTCAGCCTGTTCGCCGGTGACGGCCTCGCCCTCCGCCCGAGCGGCATCATCGGCTCACTCGCCGGCGCGATCATCGTGACCGCCGCCTGGTCGTGGTGGAAATCGCGGGCCGCGTCGTCGGTCAGCTGAACACCTACAGCCGGGTGTAACCGGGCACAGACGACAGAACCCGCAGGGCTGCGGACGATATGTTCCGAGCCTCTGCGGGTTCTGCTGCGTACCGAGGCGGGCAATCAGGCCTCCGGTCAGGGCTTCTAGACGTTGAACCGGAACTCCACAACATCCCCGTCCTGCATGATGTATTCCTTGCCTTCCATGCGCACCTTGCCGGCGGCTTTGGCGGCGTTCATGGAGCCGGCTTCGGAGAGGTCGTCGAAGGAGACGACTTCGGCTTTGATGAAGCCGCGTTCGAAGTCGGTGTGGATGACGCCGGCGGCCTGGGGGGCGGTGTCGCCCTTGTGGATGGTCCAGGCGCGGGCTTCCTTGGGGCCGGCCGTCAGGTAGGTCTGGAGGCCGAGGGTGTGGAAGCCGGTGCGGGCGAGGGCGTGGAGGCCGGGTTCGGACTGGCCGATGGAGTCGAGCATTTCCTGGCGGTCCTCCTCGTCGAGTTCGAGGAGTTCGTGTTCCACCTTGGCGTCGAGGAAGACGGCGTCGGCGGGGGCGACGGAGGCGCGCAGTTCGGCGACCTTCGCGTCGTCGGTGAGGACGGCCTCGTCGGCGTTGAATACGTACAGGAACGGCTTGGTGGTGAGCAGGTGCAGTTCGCGCAGCAGCCCGAAGTCCAGCTTGTCCTTGGCGGAGAACAGGGTCTTGCCCTCGTTGAGGATCTCCTGCGCCTTCAGCGCTTCCTCGTGCAGCGGCTTGAGGTCCTTGTTCTTCTTCGCGTCTTTCTCGAGCCGCGGCAGCGCCTTCTCGAGGGTCTGCATGTCGGCGATCACGAGTTCGGTCTCGATGACCTCGATGTCGGATGCCGGGTCGACGCGGCCGTCGACGTGCACGACGTCGTCGTCGGCGAACACGCGGACCACCTGGCAGATGGCGTCGGCCTCACGGATGTTGGCGAGGAACTTGTTGCCCAGGCCCGCCCCTTCGGAGGCACCCTTGACGATGCCGGCGATGTCGACGAACGACACGGTGGCGGGGAGGATGCGCTCGGAACCGAAGATCTCGGCGAGCTTGTTCAGCCGCGGATCCGGCAGCTCCACCAGGCCCACGTTGGGCTCGATCGTGGCGAACGGGTAGTTCGCGGCGAGCACGTCGTTCTTGGTCAGCGCGTTGAAAAGGGTCGACTTGCCGACGTTGGGAAGTCCGACGATTCCGAGGGTAAGGCTCACGGTATAGGGAGTCTACGGGAGCGGTGGCCGGTCGCGAGCGGGACCGGCCACCGCGGCCGGTCACCGGTAGTAGGTGGTGCTGGTATCGATCTCGTTCACGGCCGACGCGAAGGCCGCGAACATCACGATCCACATGAGGATCGCGAACACTCCGAGCCCGATTCCGACCCCCACTGCGATCTTGCCGAGTGTTTTGACCCGCTCGGACGCGTACTGGGCGCCCATGTAGTCGCCGACCGCCCATTTCGGGAAGATCGAGTGCAGGTGGTTGAACGCGGCGAACGCGAGCGGCCAGAAGCAGATGATGGTGGCGACGGCCCAGCCGGCGTTCGACGGCGGCGGTGTGGGCGCTCCCCCGTACTGGGCCGGCTGGTACTGCGGTTGCGCCGGGTACGGCTGCGGCGCGTATCCGGTGGGCGCGCCGAACGGTTCGGACGGTCCTGCGGTGTAGATCGGTTCCGACATGCGGAATCCCCCCTGGCTGACGGACAAATTACCGACACGGAGAGTAACGGAAACCGGAAGGTCGGTCAGCTCCGAGGTTTGCGGGCGACGGTGACGGCCCAGCCGGCGTCGTCGCGCCAGGGCCGCAGATCCCACGTCGCGAACCGGTGCTCGCGGGCCAGGCCGACCGCGGCCAGGTCGGCGTCGAGGTCGTCGACGGTGTACTCGTAGTCCGTCGCGAACCCGGTGACGAGGACGCCGTCGGGCACGAGGTGGGCGGCGAGACGGCCGAGCACCTGCCGTTCGGTGCCGCGGGCGACGAAGATCATCACGTTGCCGGCGGCGACGATCGCATCGAACTGCTCCCCGGGCAGATCGAGGGTCGCCAGGTCCGCCTCGTGCACCGGCAGGCCCGTCTCACGGGCCGCCTCGACGAGGACGGGATCGAGATCGACGCCGGTGACGTGGTGGCCGCGTCGGGCCAGTTCGGCCCCGAGCCGTCCGGTGCCGCAGCCGGCGTCGAGGACGCGGGCACCGCGCGGAAGCAGCGCGTCGACGGCCCGCGCCTCGCCGTGCAGGTCCACGCCGTCGGCGTCGAGTTGCGCGAACCGTGCGATGTAGTCACGGGAGTCGGACGCGGATCGTTCACGCTGCCAGCGGGTGTCGGCCATACCGTTCACGATAGAGCCGGCACCCGCCCGCGCGTCATCGCCGTTCGTGTCGCTCTCGGTCCGCGATCGGATCCGGGTCCACCAGGATCGGATCACCCTGGACGATCTCGGCGAGTTCGGCGTCGATGTCCTCCCCGGCCGCTTCGGCGCGACGCTGCTCGTCGGCGCTGAAGGTGCGGAGGGCGACCTCCTTGATGAAGAGGATCGCGGCCAGGCTGAGCAGCGAGACGATGCCCGAGATCAGGAAGATCCGTGCGGTCGCGTCGCCGTAGGCGCCGCGGACGATGTCCGCGATCGGGCCCGGCAGTTCCTTGAGGTTGGACAGTCCGGCACCCGAACCACCCGCCTGGCTCATGTCCACCCCGGCCGCCGTCAGACCCTTGATCGTCAGATCGGCGACGTGGCTGGAGAGGACCGCGCCGAGGATCGAGACGCCGGCCGCGCCACCGAGCGAGCGGAAGAACGACACCACCGAGCTGGCCGAACCCAGGTCGGCCGGGCTGACCGTGTTCTGCACCGCCAGCACCAGGTTCTGCATGGTCAGGCCCATGCCGATGCCGAGGATGAACAGGAACACCCCGAGCACACCCATGTCGGTGGCGTGGTCGATCGTCGAGAGCAGGAAGAAGCCGACCGTCATCATGATCGCGCCGCCGACGAGGAACCCCTTCCAGCGGCCGAACTTGGTGATGAGCGATCCGGAGATCGCCGACGACAGCATCGACCCGATGACCATGGGCAGCGTCAGCAGGCCGGCCGCGGTCGGCGAGTAGCCGCGGGCGATCTGGAAGTACTGGCCCAGGAACACCGCGCCGCCGAAGAGGGCGATGCCGACCGCGACGCTCGCGAGGGTCGCCAGCGCGGTGGTGCGGTCCTTGAACAGGCGCAGCGGGATGATCGGATCCTTGGCCTTGGTCTCGGTGAAGATCGCGAGCGCCAACAGCGCCACGCCGAGTGCGACGAGACCGAAGGAGACGCCCGATGCCCAATCGAAGTTCTTGCCCGCCAACGTCACCCAGATCAGCAGCGTGCTGACACCGGACGCGATGAACAGTGCGCCCATGTAGTCGATGCTGACGTTCTTGCGGACGACCGGAAGATTGAGGGTGCGCTGGATGACGAGCAGTGCGATCACCGCGAGCGGGACGCCGACGAAGAACGTCCAGCGCCACCCGAGCCAGCTGGTGTCGACGATGACGCCGCCGATCAGCGGGCCCGCGACGGTGGCGATGGACATGACGCCGGCCATCGGACCCTGGTAGCGGCCACGTTCACGCGGGCTGAACATCGTCGCGATGACGATGACGACCAGCGCTTGCAGACCACCGAGACCCAGACCCTGGACGGCGCGAGCCCCGATGAGCAGGGCAACCGACTGCGACAGGCCGGCGAGCACCGAGCCGATCGTGAAGATCACCAGCGCCAACTGGACCAGCATCTTCTTGCTGACCATGTCGGAGAACTTGCCCCAGATCGGCGTCGTCGCGGTGGACGCCAGCAACGTCGCGGTGACGACCCACGTGTACTGGTCCTGGGTGCCGTGCAGATCGGTGATGATCGTCGGCAGCGCGTTGGAGACGATCGTCGACGACAGGAACGCCACGAACATGCCCAGGAGCAGACCGATCAGTGCCTGGATGCGCTGGGGGTGCGTCATCGGCGCATCCGCTACTTGTTCGGCTGCCCCGGTCCCCCGCGTTTCGGATGCGCTCATGCAACCCCCTTCGAAGATAGTTGAGTCGTACAACTATACGGCGAATGGTTGCATTGCGCAACTATCTGTCGACGGGCTCTTCCCGGTTCACCGACATCGCGAGCCGGTGCAGCAACATCGTCAACTGCCGCACGTCGGCAGGATCCCAGCGCGACAGCCGCTCCCGCCACTCCGCGATCGTCGACTCCCGCAACGCCGTCAACCGGGCGCGGCCGGGCTCGGTCAGCGCCACCAACCGCGCCCGCGCGTCGTGCGGATCCGGACGACGTTCGACGAGACCGAGCCGGACGACGGCATCGATCTGCCGGGTCAACGTCGACTTCTCGATCCCCAGATCCGACACCAGTTCCGACATCGGGACCGCGTCACCGCGCGCCAGGATCGTCAGCAGCGGATAGCAGGCCGGATCGAGTTTCGGGTCGATCGCACGGGCCCGTTCCCGCGTCTGGATGCGCCCACGCCGCCACATGTCGACCAGTTCCGATTCGAGCTCCGTGATCGGATCCGCGTTCATGTTCGTGGACATCCCTTCATCTCCTTCGCCGCCGGCGGACACACCGGCGCGCAACGCCGTCAGGGTACGTCTCACGATCCGGGCCTACGATCGCCGCATGGCTCGCTGGTCGATCGTCGTCGCCGTCTGGGTACTGTCGCTCGCCACCACCGCCGCGATGATCGTCTCGTCGTGGTGGTGGCTCGTCGCGGCCGTCCCGCTGATCCTGCTCGCCCTGGTCGGGACGTGGGACCTGACGCAGCGGCGGCACAACGTGCTTCGCAACTATCCGATCCTCGGCCACGCCCGCTACCTGCTCGAGCGCATCCGGCCCGAGATCCAGCAGTACTTCATCGAATCCTCCACGGACGGAAAACCGTTCGACCGCGAAACACGAGACCTGGTGTACGAGAGAGCGAAAGGAACCCTCGCCGAGGAACCGTTCGGCACCGAACGCGACGTCCAGGCGGTCGGCTACGAGTTCGTCACCCACTCGCTGCGGGCCCGCTTCGCTCCCGATACTCCCCCACGAGTGCGTCTCGGCGGCCCCGACTGCACCCGCCCCTACGACATCGCCCTCCTCAACGTCTCCGCGATGAGTTTCGGATCCCTGTCCGGGAACGCCGTCGAAGCCCTCAACGCCGGGGCCGCGCGAGGCGGCTTCGCCCACGACACCGGTGAGGGCGGGATCAGCCGCTACCACCGCAAACACGGCGGCGATCTGATCTGGGAGATCGCGTCCGGCTACTTCGGCTGCCGCACCCCCGACGGCGACTTCGACCCCGACCAGTTCGCGGCGAAAGCCACCGACGACCAGGTGAAGGCAATCTCGATCAAACTGTCGCAGGGCGCCAAACCCGGCTACGGCGGCGTGCTGCCCGGCAGCAAGGTCACCGCGGAGATCGCCGCCGCGCGCGGCGTCCCGATCGGCGAAACCGTCACCTCCCCGCCCGCGCACCGGACGTTCGACACCCCACTGGGGCTCGTCGACTTCGTCTCCACCCTGCGCACCCTCTCCGGCGGCAAACCGGTCGGCTTCAAACTGTGCGTCGGCAGCCGCATCGAATTCCTCGCGATCTGCAAGGCGATGCGGCAGCGCAACATCACCCCAGACTTCGTCATCGTCGACGGCGCCGAAGGCGGCACCGGCGCCGGCCCGGTCGAATTCGAGGACCACATGGGCATGCCGCTCACCGAAGGCCTGATGACGGTCCACAACGCCCTCGTCGGTGCCGGACTGCGCGACCGCATCAAGATCGGCGCGTCGGGCAAGGTCGCGAGCGGCGCCGACATCGTCAAACGCATCGCCCAAGGCGCCGACTTCACCCTCGCCGCCCGCGCCATGATGTTCGCGGTCGGCTGCATCCAGGCCCAGAAATGCCACACCAACCGCTGCCCGGTCGGCGTCACCACCCAGGATCCGGCCCGCACCCGCGCCCTCGACGTCCCGGACAAGACGGCCCGCGTCCACCGCTTCCAACAGGCCACCGTCGCCAGCGCCCAGCAGATGATCGCGTCGATGGGCCTCGACGGTTTCGACGAACTGACCCCGTCGATGCTCAACCGCCGTGTCGACGGGGTCACCACCCGCAGCTACGCCGAAATCTACGAATGGCTCGACGACGGTGAACTGCTGAACCATCCCCGACCGGAATGGCGGCGCGACTGGCAGGCCGCCGACCCCACGTCGTTCCGACCGGCCGCTACGGACACGCCAGCTTGACCATCTGCAGGATCCGGTCGGCCTGCTCGTCGGACGGCGCCGTGCCGCCGTAGGCCGCCACGTCCTTCACCTTCGCGAGCAGTTCGTCGTCGGTGGCACCGTCCTCGCGTTCCGTGCACGTGTCCTTGACGATCGTCTCGATCGAGTCGTCGTCACGATCTCGCGCCAGATCCGGGTACGCCGCCCGGAACGCAGCCACGAACGTCGTCAGTTTCGCGTTGTCCCACGCATCCCCGACGCTCGACAACGCGCTCGACGCCGTCGCCTCGATACTCGACCGCAGCGCCTCCGCCGGACTCGGCTCGGTGGTCGAGGTGACCGCCGAACTGATCTTGGCCTTGGTCTCCTCGGACGTCCCACCGTCGTCACCACATGCGGCGAGCGTGAACACGAGCGCGGACGCAGCAACGAGCGTGGCGGCCACCCTTCCCTGTGTCTGTACCAGTTTTCTCCCCATGGCCGGGATACTACGGTCTCGCACGGGCCGAATGTCGGATTCGATCGCTCCGTAACCGGATCGAATCACACGTGTCCCAACCCGGCCGATGTGCGTAAATTCAGTAGATTCGACGGCAGCCGACATCCGACTGCCGGAAGGACTCGCGAACCGTGAGCATCCCGAACACCGCACAACCTGCCCGCCGCACCCGCATGCGCGATCGCGGCGAGGTGATCGGCGCCGGAGGAATGTGGCTCGCGAAGTGGTCACTGTGCCTCGCCGCGATCGCGATCGGCGCCGTCGTCCTCGGATGGATCCTGGAAAAACTGTGGGTGATCGCGCTGCCGGTGCTGCTCGCGATCGTCGTCTCCACCGTGCTGTGGCCGCCGACGCGGGCGCTCACGAAACGCGGCATGCCTCCCGCCGGCGCCGCCTCCTTCACAATTCTCGTGTTCTTCGCTGTCCTCGGCGGCGTGATCGCGCTGATCGTGCCGTCCGTCGTGGATCAGGCGCCCGAACTGACCAACAAGGCGGTCCAGGGCATCCAACAGGTACAGGACTGGGTGAAGGGCCCCCCGTTCAACCTGCAGGACGACCAGATCGACACCGCCGTCCACGCCGTCACCAACAAGCTCCAGGAGAGCGGTACCGCGATCGCGTCCGGCGTGTTCAGCGGTGTCACCACCGCCGGCTCGATGATCGTGACCCTGGGCCTCGTGCTGATCCTGGCGTTCTTCTTCGTCAAGGACGGACCCCGGTTCATTCCGTGGCTGCACAGTGTCGGCGGCGGCCGCGCCGGCCGGCACCTCGAGGAAGTCCTCGGCCGCATGTGGGACACGCTCGGCGGCTTCATCCGCACCCAGGCGCTGGTGAGTCTCATCGACGCCGTCTTCATCGGCGCCGGCCTGCTGATCCTCGGGGTGCCGTTGGCCCCGGTCCTCGCGATTCTCACGTTCATCGGTGGCTTCGTGCCGATCGTCGGCGCGTTCGTCGCCGGAGCTCTCGCGGTCCTCGTGGCACTGGTCGCGAACGGCCCGACGACCGCGCTGATCGTGCTCGCGATCATCATCGCGGTGCAGCAGATCGAGGGCAACGTCCTGCAGCCGGTGTTGCAGAGCAAGAGCATGAAACTGCACGCCGTGGTGGTGCTGCTCGCCGTCACCGCGGGCGGCTCCCTGTTCGGCATCGTCGGCGCGTTCCTCGCGGTGCCGGTCGCCGCGGTCGCCGCGGTCGTGATCCGCTACCTCGGGGAGCAGATCGACCACCGGCTCGAACGCGACGCCCTCCTCGACGCCGAGGATGCGATCGACGACGAGAAGACGGACACCGAGCACACGGAGTCGGCGGAGGCCGACGACACCACCGACGAGAAGCCCGCCGCGCGCAGCTAGCCGGCGACCATCTCCAGCGTCGACCCGGTCCGGCCGCGCACCACGTGCAGCCGGCTCGGGATCCGCTGGCGCATCTCGTCGACGTGGCTGACGATGCCGACGACGCGGCCGCCCGCCCGCAACTCGTCGAGGACACCCATCACCAGGTCGAGGGTGTCGGCGTCGAGGGTGCCGAATCCCTCGTCGATGAACATGGTGTCGAGGACGACACCCCCCGATTCGGCGGCGACGACGTCGGCGAGTCCCAGGGCCAGCGCGAGCGACGCCAGGAACGATTCCCCACCGGACAGGGTCTTCGCGGACCGCACGACGCCGGTGTAGTCGTCCCGAATGTCGAGGCCCAGACCGCCGCGCCGACCGCGGGCCCCGGCCTCGTCGGAGTGCACGAATTCGTAGCGGCCGGCGGACATCCGGCGCAGCCGGACCGACGCCGACACCGCGACCTCCTCGAGCCGGGACGCGAGCACGTAGGACCGCAGCGACATCTTGCGGGTGTTCTGCCCGCGCCCGGCGACGACGTCCGCGAGGCCCGCGAGTTCGTCGTGCTCCGCCAGCACCGGGCCCAGCGCCGTCATGGTCGTCTGCAACTGCGCGACGAGCCGGTCGAGGTTGTCGCGGCGGTTCCCGGCGTCGGACGCCGCCGCGGCCGCCGTCTCGACCGCGGCGGACGCGGCGCGTGCAGCGTCCTCCGCTTCGGTCGGGTCGACGGCGTCGAGATCCGCGACCGCGAGGACGTCGGGTTCTTCCAGCACCGAACGGGCGCTCGCCCGGCGGTCCCGGGCCCGGCCGAGGACGTCCCGGATCCGGTCGATCCGGTCGGCCGGGCGTACCGCGGCGAGGGCGTCGTCGAGGGACGCGAAACCCGCCTCGGCGACGACGACCCGGACCCGCTGCTGCCGGTCCCGCGCGGTGTCACCGGACGTCACAGCCCGATCTCGGGCGTCGAGCAGATCGGTGGCGCGGGAGGCGAGGTCGTCGAATCGGGTGCGCCGCGCCGCCACGTCGGTGTCGTCCCCGGCCGCCTCGGCGAGCCGCGCCCGCAGTGCGGCCGCCTGGTCGGCGCAGCTCGCGGCCCGCGCGTCGAGGCTCGCCTTCTCGGCGGTGGCCTCCCAGATCCGGTCGTCGAGTTCCGTTGCCCGCGAACGCAGACCGTCGAGGGCAGCGACCTCGGCGGGGTGTCCGATCGCCTCGGCGCGGGCGCGGTCGACGGCGTCCACGGCCGTGGCGTGTGCGGCCCGTAGACCGTCCCGGTCGCCGCCACCACTGCGCTGCACCAGCAGATCGACGACGCGTTCCAGTTCGCTCAGATCGGCGGTGGTCCGGTCGAGGACGGCGACGGCCCGCTGTTCCGCGGCCCGGGCGGCGTCCTCGTCCTCCTTGGTGACCGCCACCGCGCCGGGCCGGGCCGGTTCGGGATGCTCACGCGAACCGCACACGGTGCACGGTTCGCCGCCGACGAGTTGCGCGGCCAGTTCGGCCGCCATCCCGGCGATCCGCTGCTCCCGCACGTCGAGCAGGTGACTGCGGGCCTGCTGGTGGGCGTCCTTCGCGGCCACCGCGTCTGCACGCAGCGCCTCCAGAGCGCTTGTGCGCGAGGCCAGTTCGTCGGCGGCGGCGGCCGCGTCGGCGGCCCGGGCAGCGGCCTCCTCGAGCGCCGGCAACGAGGACTGCGCGTGCGCGGCGGCCCGGACCCGCTCCTCGGCGGCGGCGAGGTCCTGGGGCAGCCGGTCCCGTTCCGCGGCGAGCTCGGCGGCCAGGCGCGCGGATTCGGCACTGCGGCTGCGCATCTCGTCGACCTCCCGGTCGAGCCGGGTCAGCACACCCGTCTCGGCGAGCAGAGCGTCCAACCGCGCCACCTCCTCCGTCCACGCCCGGATCCGCGCCCGGATCGTGTCGCGGTCGGCGACGGTGGGCGGCCACGACAGCCCCGCCACCAGGTCGGCGCCGTCGCCGTACGCGGCGAGCCGGTCCGCAGCGCTGCGCGCACGGCCGTCCGCGGTCTGCGCGTCCCGCGCCGCGGTGTCGGCCTCGGATGCGGCGACGGCGACTGCTGCAGCCCGGCCCGCCCGATCGGCTTCGCCCTCGAGGGCGTCGTGTTCGGCGGCCCCGGCATCGAGTTCGGCCAGTGCGGCGCGCGCCGCGGCGCAGCGCGCCTGCAGATCCCGAATCCGCCTGGCCTGCTGGGCAGCAGCCCGCGCACGTTCCTCGACGCCGCGTGCCGCGACGAGTTCGGCAGCCGTCGATTCGGCTGTCGCCCCGGCCTCCGCGAGCAGGCGCACCGCCCAGTCCAGTGGATCGTCGTCGACGCCCGCCTCGAGCCCGGCCGCGGTCGACACCCGCGCCACCAGCAGATCCACGCGGGCGCGGTGCTCTGCGACCCGCTCCGCGCTCTCCTTCCGCCGGTCGACGAACCACTCCTCGACGGACTTGAACCGGACGGTGTCGAACAGTTTCTCGAGGAGTTTGCCGCGCTCCTCGTTGTCGGCCCGCAGGAAGCGCGCGAACTCGCCCTGCGGCAGCAGCACCACCTGGAAGAACTGGTCGGCGGTCATGCCGAGGAGTCGTTCCACCTCGCGGGCGATGTCGGGGATGCGGGACAGGTCCTCCCCCGCCCCGTCCCGCCATTCGAGGGTGGCCTTCGCGTTCTCGGTGAGGGTGCCCGTCCCCCGTTTCTTGGGACGCTCGTATTCGGGGCTGCGGCTGATCCGCAGGCGGCGGCCCCCGATCGTCGCGTCGAGGGTCACCGTGGGCACGGCCCCGGCGGGCGCGTGGTCGGACAGCAACCGTTTACCGTCGCGGCGGGCCCCCGGCACGGTGCCGTAGAGGGCGAACGCGACCGCGTCGAGGACCGTCGTCTTGCCGGCCCCGGTCCGGCCGTGCAGCAGGAACAACCCGTCCGCGCCGAGTGCGTCGAAGTCGACGGCGACGGTGTCCCCGAACGGGCCGAACGCCGACACCTCCAGATGATGCAGTCTCATGCCGACGCCGCCTCGGGGGCCGACGCGATGCGCAGCGCGTCCTCGAGCAGTCGGGTCTCCCCCGTGCTCGCGTCGCTGCGGACGTCGGCCAGGAATCCGTGCGCCACGTCGATATCCGATCGTCCCCGCACCCGTTCGCGGTACCGGAGTTCCGGGTTGCCGTCGGGCCGCTGCCATTCCATGTGTACCGCGTACGGGAACCGGGTCTGCAGCGACCGCATCGCGTCGACGGGGCGCAACGCGTCGGTGAGGACCACCGACACGTAGTGCTCCTCCGCCGCCGCAAACGACTCGTCGGCCAGGAGGTCCTCGAGGGTGCCGGTGAGCCGGCTCAGCCCCCGCACCACCGGCAGGTCGATCCGCTCGACACCCGCGAGCCCCGACGCGTCGACGTCGACGAGCCACACCGCCTTGCGATGTGAACTCTCCCCGAACGAGTACGGCAACGGCGACCCGCTGTACCGCACGTGCTCGGCGACGGTCTGCGGCGAGTGCAGGTGCCCGAGCGCCACGTAGTCGACACCGTCGAACGCGGCTGCCGGCACCGTCTCGACACCGCCGACCGAGATGGACCGCTCCGATTCGGAGGCCTCGCCACCGACGACGAACGCGTGCGCGAGCAGCACCGAACGCAGGCCCGGTACCTGCTCGCGGCGCGCCGCCAGATCGGCCCGGATCCGGGTCATCGCGGCATCGAGGATGTCGGCGTGCGACCGCGCGTGCGGGACGCCCAACACCCCCCGCGTGATCTCCGGTTCGAGGTACGGGATGCCGTAGAAGGCGACCGGGCCGTGCGTGTCGTCGAGGACGACGGGCGCATCGAGTGCGTCGACCCGGGTGAGGAGATGCAGTCCGCCGGCGGCGGTGAACGCGGCGCCGGCGCCGAGACGTACCGGAGAATCGTGATTGCCCGACGTGGCGACGATCACGGCCCCGGCCCGGCGGATCGCCTCGAACCCCCGGTGGCACACCGCGACCGCATCGGCACTCGGAATCGAGCGGTCGTACACGTCGCCGGGGACCACCACGACGTCCACGGAATGCACCGCGACCAGGCCCGCGACGGCGTCGAGGACCCGGTCCTGGTCGGCCAGGAGGTCGACGCCGTGGAAGGTACGTCCGATGTGCCAGTCGGAGGTGTGCAGGATCCTCATGGCGAACGACGGTAGATCACTCGGCCGACAGTTTCCTCGGGCACACCGGTCCGTCGAACCGAGCAACGCGGCGATCAGCGACTACCCTCGAAATGTGTCCGCAACCCAACGTGCTCGCTCCGGGGTGCCGCTCGACCTGAGATCGGCTCTCCCCACCGTTCCCGGTATCCCCGCATGGGGCGCCGTCGCCGTCGCCGCTGGGTTGACGTTCATCGGCTTCCTGCTCGACGCCTTCTCGGGTAGCGAACTGACCGCGACGTTCTCGGTGCTGTATTTCCTCGGCTGTGTGTTCGCGGTGCTCGCGGTCCGCTACCGGGGCCTGTTCACCGCGGTCGTACAGCCGCCGCTGCTGCTGTTCGTCGCGGTTCCGATCGGCCAGCAGTTGATCTCCGACAGTGCCGGTACGAGCCTGAAGGATCTCGCGCTCACCGTCGCGTATCCGCTCGTCAACCGTTTCCCCTTGATGCTGGCCGCGACCGTCGTGGTGGCGTTGATCGCGGGTGCCCGCGTGTTCCTCGCCTCGCAGAGCCGGGGTGCCCCGGCCCGGTCCCGGGCCCGCCGCGCCACCGCTCGCAGCCCGCGCCCGGATGCACCCGCCGATGTGCGGTCCCGCCCGCGGCGTACAGCGCCTGCCGGGGACGCGCACCGCGACCGGGGCCGTCGGGAGAACCGACGGGAACCGATCCGCCGGGAGCCGATCCGCCGCGAGGCGTCGGCCTACCGGGAGCCGGTGAGCCGCGACGCCGTCCGCCCGGGCGGGTACCGGGACACCGGATACCGGGAGCCCGGCCACCGGGACACCGGATATCGAGAGCCCGGGTATCGGGACACCGGATATCGAGAGCCCGGGTATCGGGACACCGGATACCGGGAGCCCGCCACCCACGACCGCGATCCCGTTCCCGCACGTACCGCCCCGCCGTCCGCGGCATCCGCTCGGCCGGCGCCGCGGGTCCGGTACCGGGACCGCCGGGACCCGCCGCGCGGCCTCTGATCCACCCGGCGGTGTCCGTCGGGCGTCCGTCAGACGCGGGCGTCCCGCAGTTCCCGCGGCAACGCGAAGACGAGGGTCTCGTTCGCGGTGGTCACCGACTGGACATCCGTGAACCCCTGCTCGGCGAGCAGGTCGATGACGCCGCGCACCAGGATCTCGGGCACCGACGCGCCGGAGGTGATACCGATCGTCCGGACACCGTCGAGCCACGCGAGATCGACCTCGCGGGCGTAGTCGACGAGGTACGCGGCTCGGGTGCCGGCGTTCAGCGCGACCTCGACGAGCCGCACCGAGTTCGACGAGTTCCGTGACCCGACGACGATCACCAGATCGCATTCGGGGGCCATCGCCTTGACCGCTACCTGCCGATTCTGGGTGGCGTAGCAGATGTCGTCGCTCGGCGGATCCTCGAGCTGCGGGAACTTCTGCCGCAGCCGCTGCACCGTCTCCATCGTCTCGTCGACCGACAGCGTCGTCTGCGACAGCCACACCACCCTGGCTCCGTCCCGCACCGTGATGTGTTCGACGGCGTCCGGCCCGTCGACGAGCTGCACGTGATCGGGGGCCTCACCGGCGGTGCCCTCGACCTCCTCGTGGCCCTCGTGGCCGATCAACAGGATGTCGTAGTCGTCGCGCGCGAACCGCTTGGCCTCCTGGTGCACCTTCGTCACCAGCGGGCACGTCGCGTCGATCGTGTGCAGGTTGCGTTCCGCCGCGGCCTCGTGCACGGCCGGGGACACGCCGTGCGCGGAGAACACCAGCACCGAGTTCTCGGGCACCTCGTCGGTCTCGTCGACGAAGACGACGCCGCGTTCGGCGAGCGTGTCGACGACGTGCCGGTTGTGCACGATCTCCTTGCGCACGTAGATCGGTGCACCGTGCTTCTCGAGGGACTTTTCGACGGTCTCGACCGCACGGTCGACGCCGGCGCAGTAGCCGCGGGGCTCGGCCAGCAGGACACGCCTGCCCTTGCCGACGGTGTCGGTACCGGCCGAACGGGCGATACCCAAATTGAGAGGAACTGCCGAAGACATGACTCCAGCCTACGGTGCATCTCGTCGCGTACCCTGCTGAGCATGATCCGTCCCCCGTTCATGGCACGTGTCGCGGCCGGCATGGCCATCACTGCTTATGAAGAGGCGCTCAAGCTTCCGTCCACCGCGGTGACGTTCCCGATGACGGCGATCAGCCAGGTGCTGCAGACGACGATGCGGGTGCAGCAGTCGATGACGGCGCTCGCCATCAAGGGTGATCAGGCGTTCTGCCTGTTCGACCGGGCCGAGGAGAAGCCGTCGTGGGCGGTGTTCGACGACGACCGTGCCGACGGTGAGGTGGATGTCGAGCCGGCCCCCGAAACCTCCTCCGCCACGGACGCTGCGGACACCGACGCCCGTCCGGCCACGCCGGGCCGGTTCGCGTTGTACTCGACGTCACCGTCCGATGCCCGGACCGAATCCCCGTCCGGCACCGAGACGCCCACCGGCGGGAACGTTCCGGTCCCGGCCGTCGCCGAGGAACTCGACTATGCCGCGCTCACGCTCGCGCAGTTGCGGTCGCGGCTGCGGGCCCTGTCGGTCGAGGACCTGACCGCACTGCTCGAGTACGAGGAGCGCACCACCGCACGGGCACCGTTCCAGACCATGCTGGCCAACCGCATCACCGCGGCGAAAGCCAAGTGACGTCCCCCAGTTCCGCGGAGCAGCCGTGGCCGGTGCGGACGGTGTCGACGAAGGTGTCGCAGTGGATCGACCGGCTCGGCAGTGTGTGGGTCGAGGGGCAGCTCACGCAGATCAACGCCCGCCCCGGTACCCGGACCGCGTTTCTGGTGCTGCGGGACCCGTCGGTGGACATGTCGCTGTCGGTGACGTGCTCGCCGCAACTGCTGCGCGACGCGCCCGTCCCCCTCACCGAGGGCAGCCGCGTGGTCGTGTTCGGGAAGCTGTCGTTCTACACCGGACGCGGCAGCGTGTCGCTGCGGGTGACGGAGATCCGCGCGGTCGGTGTCGGTGAACTGCTGGCCCGTATCGAACGACTGCGGGCGCTGCTGACGGCCGAGGGCCTGTTCGATCCGCGCCTCAAGCGACCGCTG
This sequence comes from Prescottella sp. R16, assembly GCF_030656875.1. NCBI lineage: Bacteria > Bacillati > Actinomycetota > Actinomycetes > Mycobacteriales > Nocardiaceae > Rhodococcus > Prescottella sp. R16. Next base: position 1,267,130 of record NZ_CP130943.1, on the reverse strand, counting down.
CCGTTCCTGCCCGGCACGGTCGGGCTGATCACGGCACGGGCGAGTGCCGCCGAGCGGGACGTGATCAGCGTCGCGCAACGACGGTGGCCCGCAGTGCGGTTCGAGGTGCGGCACGCCACCGTGCAGGGGCCGACGGCGGTGCCGCAGATCGTCGCGGCACTCGAGGAACTCGACGCCGACCCGGCCGTCGACGTGATCGTCCTGGCCCGCGGCGGCGGCAGCGTCGAGGACCTGCTGCCGTTCTCCGACGAAACCCTGTGCCGCGCGATCGTCGCGTGCACCACCCCGGTCGTGAGCGCGATCGGCCACGAGCCGGACAGCCCGCTCAGCGACCACGTCGCCGATGTGCGGGCCGCGACACCCACCGATGCCGCCAAGCGGGTGGTGCCCGACGCCGTCGCCGAGCAGGCCCTCGTGTCGGAGTTGCGGGAGCGCAGCGCGGCAGCACTGCGGAACTGGGTCGAACGGGAACATCACCGTGTCGAGCAGCTGCGCAGCCGGCCGGTACTCGCCGACCCGCTGCAATCGATCGACCGCCGCGCCGACGAGGTGGAGCGGCTGCGCGACGCCGCCCGCCGCGACGTACAGCGCGCGATCGGGGCCGAGTCGACCACCGTCGAACATCTGCGGGCCCGGTTGACGACACTCGGTCCGGCCGCGACCCTGGCACGCGGGTACGCCGTCGTGCAGAAGGTGCTCGGGGATTCGAAGGACGCCGAGCCGGAGGTGCTGCGGTCCGTCGACGACGCACCGCCCGGCACCCAGATCCGGGTCCGACTGGCCGACGGCGCCGTGCGCGCCGCCGTGATGGGAAGAGAGAAATGAGCAATTCGGATGTCGCCGACCTCGGCTACGAGGCGGCGCGGGACGAACTGGTCGACGTCGTGAAGGCCCTCGAACAGGGCGGTCTCGACCTCGACGCGTCCCTCGCCCTGTGGGAGCGCGGCGAGGCGCTTGCGAAGCGCTGCGAGGAGCACCTGGCGGGGGCGCGTCGACGCGTCGAACAGGCCCTGTCCGACGCGTCCGACGACACGGACTAGCGCTGCAGCGGCTCCACCGCGCCGACCGCGGTCGCGAGGGTCGTGAACGCCTCTGCCGGTGCCGGGCCGGTGAGCAGGATGCGGGTGTCACCGAAATCGCTGACCCAGATCGCCTCGACCCCGTCGCCACCGAACACGTCCCACGTGTGGTCGCCGATCTGTTCGGTACCGGTCGCGTAGCGAGGTTCACCGGCGATGAACGGCACCAGCGTCTCCTCGGTGGCATTGCTCTGCGTGAGCTGGAGGTAGCGGCCGCCGTCGGTGATGAATCCGATGTTGCTCGAGTCGCCGCCGCCGTCCCCGGAGACGATGCTGCGGCTGCCCGAGTTGGGCGTCCAGCCCTCCGGGATCTCCGGCTGGCGGATCGGGAATCCGAGCTCGCGGGAGTCGTACTTGAACGCCGCGCCGGCGTCGAAACTGGGGACGGGTCCCGTCTTGGGCCCACCCGGGCTGAACGAACAGGACTGGGCAACCGCCGCGATCAACAGGCAGGCGACCACCAGCGGGATCAACGACCAGGCCATGTCCTGGCCGTTCTGCAGAATACGGGGCTTCTTGTCGGGCACGAGGTCCAGTATTCCTGTTCCGTCGAGATTGTGGCCCAGCAGGCCACTCTTCGTGGGCGTTCTGAAAGAATCATCAGCGAGATTCGTCTACCGACAAGCAGGAGGCACCGCCCATGACGGCCAGCACCCCATCGAGTCGCCGCGAGGCCCCCGACCGCAACCTCGCTCTCGAGCTGGTACGCGTCACCGAAGCTGCGGCCATGGCCGCCGGCCGTTGGGTCGGACGAGGCGACAAGGAAGGCGGCGACGGCGCCGCCGTCGATGCGATGCGTCACATGGTGAGCTCCGTCTCCATGCAGGGCGTCGTCGTCATCGGCGAGGGCGAGAAGGACGAAGCCCCGATGCTCTACAACGGCGAGGAAGTCGGCAACGGCGACGGCCCGCTGTGCGACGTGGCGGTCGACCCGATCGACGGCACGACGCTGATGAGCAAGGGCGCACCGGGCTCGATCGCGGTGCTCGCGGTCGCCGAGCGCGGCGCCATGTTCGACCCGTCCGCAGTGTTCTACATGGACAAGATCGCGGTCGGCCCCGAGGCCGCCGACGTCATCGACCTGTCCGCCGGTGTCGCCGAGAACATCCGTCGCGTCGCGAAGGCGAAGAACCGCGCCGTCTCCGACACGACCGTGACCATCCTGGACCGTCCGCGTCACGCCGAGATCATCCGTGAGATCCGCGAGACCGGCGCCCGCATCCGCCTGATCTCCGACGGCGACGTGGCCGGCGCGATCGCGACGGCCCGCCCCGAGTCCGGCGTCGACATGCTCCTCGGCATCGGCGGCACCCCCGAGGGCATCATCGCCGCCGCCGCGCTGCGCTGCATGGGCGGCGCCCTGCAGGGCAAGCTCGCCCCCACGGACGACGCCGAGCGCCAGAAGGCGATCGACGCCGGCCACGACCTGGACCGCGTCCTGCGTACCGAGGAACTCGTCACCGGCGAGAACATCTTCTTCTGCGCGACCGGTGTCACCGACGGCGACCTGCTCAAGGGTGTGCGCTACTACGGCGGCGGCGCGACGACGCAGTCGATCGTCATGCGCAGCAAGTCCGGCACGGTCCGCATGATCGAGGCCTACCACCGCCTCGAGAAGCTGCACGAGTTCTCGTCGATCAACTTCGACGGGGTCGAGGGCGCGCAGCCGCCGCTGCCGTGATCGTGGGCTTCTAGTCCGTTCAGCTGAAGGGTCCCTTCGTGCGCTCCGAGCGTGTGAAGGGACCCTTCAGCTGTTTCGCGGTGGCAAGCTGAGGGCCATGACTGACAGCAACGATCCCCGGTTCCGTATCGAGCACGACACGATGGGTGAGGTCAGGGTTCCGGTCGATGCCCTGTGGCGGGCGCAGACGCAACGTGCCGTCGAGAATTTCCCGATTTCCGGCCGCGGCCTCGAGCGCGCCCAGATTCGCGCCATGGGGCTGCTGAAAGCCGCTTGCGCACAGGTCAACAAGGACCTCGGACTGCTCGATCCGGACAAGGCCGACGCGATCGTCGCCGCCGCGAACGAGATCGCCGACGGCCGCCACGACGACCAGTTCCCGATCGACGTGTTCCAGACCGGGTCCGGGACGAGTTCGAACATGAACGTCAACGAGGTGATCGCGAGTCTCGCGGCGCGGGCCGGGGTCACGGTGCACCCCAACGACGACGTGAACATGTCGCAGTCGTCGAACGACACGTTCCCGACCGCGGTGCACGTCGCCGCGACCGAGGCCACCGTCAAGGATCTGGTGCCGGCACTCGACCACCTGCGACTCGCCCTGCTCGACAAGGCGACCCAGTGGCGGACGGTGGTGAAGTCGGGGCGCACGCATCTGATGGATGCCGTCCCGGTGACGCTCGGTCAGGAGTTCGGCGGGTATGCACACCAGGTCGAGGCGGGTATGGAGCGGGTGCTGGCGACACTCCCCCGGCTCGGTGAACTTCCGATCGGTGGTACCGCGGTGGGTACCGGGCTGAACGCCCCGGACGGGTTCGGCCCGCGGGTGGTGGCGGAGCTGGTGCGCACCACCGACCTCGATGCCCTGCGTCCCGCCCGCAACAGCTTCGAGGCGCAGGCCGCGCGGGACGGGCTGGTCGAGTTGTCGGGGGCGCTGCGCACGGTGGCGGTGTCGCTCACGAAGATCGCGAACGACGTCCGCTGGATGGGGTCGGGTCCGCTGACCGGGCTCGGGGAGATCCGGTTGCCGGATCTGCAGCCGGGCAGTTCGATCATGCCGGGCAAGGTCAATCCGGTTCTGCCGGAGGCGGTGACGCAGGTGGCCGCGCAGGTGGTGGGCAACGATGCGACGGTCGCGTGGGGCGGGGCTGCGGGCGCGTTCGAGTTGAACGTGTACATCCCGGTGATGGCCCGTAACGTGCTCGAGTCGATCCGGTTGCTGGCCAACGTGTCCCGCCTGTTCGCAGATCGGTGCATCGCCGGTCTCGAGGCGGACGAGGAGCGTCTGAGGACGCTCGCCGAGTCGTCGCCGTCGATCGTCACCCCGCTCAACTCGGCGATCGGCTACGAGGAGGCCGCGGCGGTCGCGAAGCAGGCGTTGCGGGAGAAGAAGACGATCCGGCAGACGGTGATCGACCGCGGACTGGTCGGTGACGGGCTGACCGAGGCGGAGCTGGACCGGCGTCTCGATGTGCTCGCGATGACGCAGGTCGACCGGGACGAGTGACATTCTCGGCCATGGAGGGTGAATCCGCGTGTGAAATGCCGTATTTCGCACTGATTCGGATTGTGTATCGGGCGCTGCGGAGTTAGCGTCGGTTCTACTGCTTCATCCTCTGTCGAAGCAGCGTGGCGCTCGCCCGCACCCCGACGGGGGCGAGCGCCCCGTCGTCGGGCGGTGGATTCGGTCACGCCGGTTGAGCCCACCGCCCGACGACCCCTCGGTCACATGTTCGGGCCGAACTCTTCGAGCATCTCCGTCACCAGTGCCGCGATCGGCGAGCGTTCGCTGCGGGTCAGGGTGATGTGCGCGAACAGCGGATGCCCCTTGAGCTTCTCGATCACCGCGGCGACGCCGTCGTGTCGTCCGACCCGCAGGTTGTCGCGCTGGGCGACGTCGTGGGTGAGGACGACACGGGATCCGGTTCCGAGCCGGGACAGGACGGTGAGCAGGACACCGCGTTCGAGGGATTGGGCCTCGTCGACGATCACGAACGAGTCGTGGAGGGATCGTCCGCGAATGTGAGTGAGCGGCAGGACTTCGAGCATGCCGCGGCGTAGTACCTCCTCGATGACCTCGGGGCTCGCGAGTCCGTCGAGGGTGTCGAAGACGGCCTGCGCCCACGGCTCCATCTTCTCGCTCTCGCTGCCCGGCAGGTAGCCGAGTTCCTGGCCGCCGACGGCGTACAGCGGACGGAAGACGACGACTTTGCGGTGGCTGCGGCGTTCCAGGACCGCCTCGAGGCCCGCGGTGAGGGCCAGCGCCGATTTGCCGGTGCCGGCTTTGCCGCCGAGCGACACGATGCCGATGCTTTCGTCGAGGAGCAGTTCGAGGGCCACCCGCTGTTCGGCGGACCGTCCGTGCAGGCCGAACGCCTCCCGGTCGCCGCGCACCACCTGGACCCGTTTGTCGGGGGTGACCCGGCCGAGTGCGCTGGACGTGCCGCCGAGCAGTCGGAGACCGGTGTGGCACGGCAACTCCCGGGCCTCGTCGAGGTCGACGAGGCCGTCGGCGAACAGGTGGTCGACGACGCCGGGAGCGACGTCGAGTTCGGCCATCCCGGACCATCCGGACGGGATCACGTCGTGGGCACGGAACTCGTCGGCGGGCAGACCGACCGCCCCCGCCTTGACACGCAACGGGATGTCCTTGCTGACGAGGACGACGTCCTTGCCGTCGGCAGCGAGATTGAGGGCACACGCCAGGATTCTGGAATCGTTGCTGTCCGTGCGGAATCCGACGGGAAGCACGGCCGGGTCGGTGTGATTGAGTTCCACCTGGAGGGTGCCGCCGGCGTCGCCGATCGGGACGGGCCGGTCGAGGCGGCCGTGTTCGAGCCGGAGATCGTCGAACATCCGCAGCGCTTCCCGGGCGAACCAACCCAGTTCGTGGTGGTGGCGTTTGTCCTCGAGTTCGCCGATCACGACGAGTGGCAGCACCACCTCGTGTTCGGCGAACCGGGTGACGGCCCACGGATCCGAGAGCAGAACCGAGGTGTCGAGAACGTAGGTGCGGACGGAGCTGATGTCGGTCACGTGAGGCTCCTCGTGGCTGAGAAACGGCGGTGTAGCGTCCCTGCCCCGACGCTACGACGGGGGTACGACAGATCCCACCTTCGACACGGTGAACGCACAGTGAATCCCGTTCGGCGCTGCGGTGGGGTGTACTGGCGGTACCTACGTCGGAGGGAGCGGCCGATGTCGCACGACAGTCGATACGAGGTGGCACTCGCGGAAGCCGAGGCCGGGTTCCGGGAGGGCGGTATTCCGATCGGGGCGGCACTGTTCCGCGGCGACGAGTTGGTCGCCCGTGGCCGTAATCTGCGGGTACAGGACGGGGATCCGATTCTGCACGGCGAGATGAGTTGTTTCCGGAACGCCGGCCGCCGCACCGATCACGCCGACATGACGTTGTTCACGACGTTGGCGCCGTGTCCGATGTGTGCGGGGGCGATCCTGTTGTTCCGGGTGCCGCGTGTCGTCGTCGGCGAGGACGAGACGTTTCCCGGTGAGCTGGAGTTGCTGCGACACCGCGGTGTCGAGGTGACCGTGCTGTCCGATCCGCGGGCGCTCGACCTGATGCGCACGATGACCTCGGTGCGGCCCGAGTTGTGGTCGGAGGACATCGGTGGGCGGTAGGCCGACCGGTGCCGGGCAGGCCTACCCACCGGGGTCAGTCGAGGACTGCGGTCGCTTCGAGTTCGACGAGCACATCGGGTTCGAACAGGTAGTCCACCCCGATGAGTGAGGCCGGCGGCATCGGCAACGGCAGCCCGATCTCGGCGGCGACCTGTTCGACGCCTGCCATGAACTCGGTGATCTTCTCGGGCTGCCAGCCGGTGACGTAGAACGTCAGTCGCACGACGTCACCGAAGCTCGCCCCCGCGGCGGCGAGTCCGACGGCGGTGTTCCTCAAGGCCTGGGCGACCTGCCCGGCCAGATCCTCCGGGGCCACAGGGGTGCCGTCGGCGAGCCGGGCGATCTGTCCGGCGACGTGCACGTGCCGACTGCCGGTGCCGATCGCGACGTGGTGATACGGGGTGGGCTGGGTCATGCCGACAGGGGTGAGGTATCGAACGCTCATGGGGTGCTCCTCGCACATCGAACCGATCAGGTATCCAAGTGATACTTGGATACCGGAGGGCACTTCAACGAGACTAGGTAGCGTGCGCGATACCACCGACGACGACGACGGCGAGCTGGCCGTCACCCCACCGCATCGTGAACTCCTCGATCAGGTTCTCGACAAGTGGTCACTGGCGGTCCTCAACGAGTTGTGCAACGGCCCGAGCCGCTTCAACGACCTGCGACGCGCGATCCCCGCGGTCACTCAGAAATCGTTGACCGCGACACTGCGCCGCCTCGAACGCAACGGCATCATCACCCGCGACGTACTCCACACCCGACCCGTCGCCGTCCAGTACCGCATCACCCCGCTCGGCAAGACCCTGCGACATCCGGTCGACGTAGTGCTCGCCTGGGCCGATGCGCACCTGCCGGCGATCGAGGACGCCCGAATCCGCTTCGATACACGACCCGACAGCTGACCCGATGGTTTGACTGCAGGACACACGACGACGGCCCGTACCCCGATCGGGGTACGGGCCGTCGTGGCTCGGCGGGTCAGGCCTGGGGCAACAGTCCCCAGGTCTCGAGGCCGTCGTACAGCGGGAAGTTCTGCGCCAGCTTGGAGACGCGGGCCCGCAGCGCCGGAACATCGGCGGCGGTGCCGGCGGCGAGGGCGGTCGCGATGATGTCGGCGACCTCGGTGAACTCGGCGTCGCCGAAGCCGCGGGTGGCCAGCGCCGGGGTGCCGATGCGCAGGCCGGACGGGTTCATCGGCGGGCGCGGGTCGAACGGCACAGCGTTGCGGTTGACGGTGATACCGATCTCGTGGAGCAGATCCTCACCCTGCTGGCCGTCGAGCTGCGAGTGCCGCAGGTCGACGAGCACGAGGTGCACGTCGGTGCCACCGGTGAGGACGGAGATGCCGTTGCCGGCGACGTCGGCGCCACCGAGACGCTCGGCGAGGATCTTCGAACCGGCCAGGGTGCGCTCCTGGCGGGCCTTGAACTCGTCGGTGCCGGCGATCTTCATGGCGACGGCCTTCGCGGCGATCGCATGCATGAGCGGGCCGCCCTGCTGGCCGGGGAAGACCGAGGAGTTGAGCTTCTTGGCCCACTCCTTCTTCGCCAGGATCATGCCGGAGCGGGGGCCACCGAGGGTCTTGTGGACGGTGGTGGAGACGACGTCGGCGTGCGGCACGGGCGACGGGTGCAGGCCCGCGGCGACGAGACCGGCGAAGTGCGCCATGTCGACCCACAGCTTGGCGCCGACCTCGTCGGCGATCGAACGGAACGCCGCGAAGTCGAGGTGACGCGGGTACGCCGACCAGCCACCGATGAGGACCTGCGGGCGCTCGCGCAGCGCGATCTCGCGGACCTGGTCCATGTCGACGACGTGGGTGTCCTCACGGACACCGTAGGACGCGACCTGGTACAGCTTGCCGGAGAAGTTGAGCTTCATGCCGTGCGTGAGGTGGCCGCCGTGCGCCAGATCCATGCCGAGGAGCTTCTCGCCCGGGTTCATGAGCGTCATCAGGACGGCTGCGTTGGCCTGCGCACCGGCGTGCGGCTGGACGTTCGCGAACTCGGCGCCGAAGACCTCCTTGGCGCGGTTGCGGGCGAGGTCCTCGACGACGTCGACGTACTCGCAGCCGCCGTAGTAGCGGCGTCCCGGGTAGCCCTCGGCGTACTTGTTGGTCAGGACGCTGCCCTGGGCCTCGAGGACGGCGCGGGGAACGAAGTTCTCCGACGCGATCATCTCCAGGGTGTCGCGCTGACGGGACAGCTCGCCCGCCATCGCGGTGGCGACCTCGGGGTCCAGTTCAGCGAGCGACGCGGTGTTCACGTCGGCGGGGGCAGCAGTCATCGCGAAATCTCCAGGCTGGATTGCGGAAGTATCCGACCCAGTCTAGGGAACGAGGTCGTCGCGCAGCACGCCTGGGGTGAGCGGTTCGTCGAGGAGGCGACGGAACCGTTCGGAGCGCTGCGGGCCGACGGGTGCCTGCGCCAACCAGGACCCGAGCAGCCGGTAGCCCTCGACGTACGTGCTGATGTAGGCGCGCCACAGCGGCGACGACAGGAATCGCAGGCTCTGCTTCGCCCGATCGGGTCCGGACAGTGTCCACCGTTGCAGGAACGCCGTGACGTCGTCGGCGCTGCGCCCTCTGTCGTGCAGCAGCAGGGCTGCGTCCTGCCGGACCGACAGCAGCCCGGCGGACGCCGCGGACAGTTCCTCGGCGCGTTCGCCGTCGAAGCGGAGGCCGAGGTCGGCGTAGATGTCCTGCGCCCACGCACCCCATCCGGGGGCGCCGACGATCGACTCGAGGGCGAGGTCGGCGAGGCCTTCGGCCATGAGGCACTGCGGGGTGTTGACGACGAACAGGGTCTGTTCGAGTTGTCCGGCGCCGACGAGGCCGGCCTCCTTGCGGCAGTGTTCGGTGTGGTGGCCGGGGTACGACTCGTGGGCGATGAGCCGCGGCAGGTTCGCCATGTGCTGGTCGAGGTCGGAGTTGATGGCGACGGTGGAGCGGTAGCCGCCGAGGTAGTAGTTGAATCCGGACCACGGTTTGTCACCGACCACCTCGTAGTCGACGCGTTCGTGGTCGGGGAGCGCGTATTCGGCGCGGACGCGGTCGCGCAGCGCGCTGTTGAAAGCGTCGACGCAGTCCCGCAGTTTCTCCGGCGGGATACGGTCCGCTTTCCGGTGTGCGGCCATGCGCTCGGCGAGGGTGCCGGGCCCGGGAAGGACGGCGTCCATGCGGCGGTGGGCGTCGCGGTAGACGTCCTCGTCTCCGGGTTCGATGCGGACATCGAAGTAGGCCGCCACCTCGTCGACGAATCCGATCTGTTCGCCCGCGAATTTCCGGGCCGAACATTCGAGGGCGGTCAGGTGGGCGTCGAGGAACCGGGTCCGTTCACCGGACAGTCCCGCCGACGGCAGGTCGGCGCGCAGTGCCCGGGCGTCGACGGCGAGACGGGCCGGGTCGGGGCGCGGTTCGTTCTCCACCTGCCGGCGCAGCGCGGGGTCGCCGGTGTAGGCGTCGACGAAACCCTCTTCGAGACGGTCGAAGCGCAGGCCCAGCAGCAGATAGTCACGTACCAGCGAGTCCGGTTCCATGTCGGCGACCCTAGTCGTTCACCTGTGCTTTCGGCCCGGAGGCGGACCCGGCGCAGCGCGCAGCGGTGGGAACCAGCACAATTTGCTCCATGCACCTGCCACTTCCCCGCACGCGCATGCACCGATCGTCCGTGACGTCCCGTCCCCGAGAGGTGCTGTCATGGCGCGGGTGAGCGAGTCCAGCCCGTACGTCGAGTTCGACCGCAAGCAGTGGCGCAAGCTGCGCAAGTCGACGCCGTTGGTGCTCACCGAACAGGAACTCGTCGGGTTGCGCGGTCTCGGTGAGCAGATCGACCTCGACGAGGTCGCCGAGGTGTATCTGCCGCTGGCCCGTCTGATCCATCTGCAGGTCGCGGCCCGTCAGCGTCTGTTCGCGGCGACTGCGACGTTCCTCGGGGACAAGCATCCGGATCGGCAGGTGCCGTTCGTGATCGGTGTGGCCGGCAGTGTCGCGGTCGGCAAGTCGACGACGGCCCGTGTCCTGCAGGCGCTGCTGGCCCGGTGGGAGCACCATCCGCGCGTCGATCTCGTCACCACCGACGGGTTCCTGTACCCCACCGCGGAGCTGACCCGTCGCGGCATCATGCACCGCAAGGGTTTCCCGGAGAGCTACGACCGGCGCAAGCTGCTGCGGTTCGTCACCGAGGTCAAGTCGGGCGCCGAAGAGGTTACTGCCCCCGTGTATTCGCACGTCTCGTACGACGTGGTCCCGGGCCAGCACCATCTGATCCGGCAGCCCGACATCCTCATCATCGAGGGTCTCAACGTGCTGCAGACCGGGCCGCGGCTGATGGTGTCGGACCTGTTCGATTTCTCGATCTACGTCGACGCCCGCATCGAGGACATCGAACGCTGGTACATCAAACGTTTTCTGGCGCTGCGGAAGACGTCGTTCGCAGATCCGAACGCGCACTTCCACCACTATGCGGCCCTGTCCGACGAGCATGCGACGCTCGCGGCGGAGGACATCTGGAACTCCATCAACCGGCCGAACCTGGTGGAGAACATTCTGCCGACCCGGCCGCGGGCGACGCTGGTGCTGCGCAAGGATGCCGACCACACCATCAACCGGCTGCGACTGCGCAAGCTCTGACGTCCGTCACGGGGTGAGTGCCGGGAACCAGATGTCGGTCAGCACCTGGGCCACCGTGTCGGCGGGCAGGTCGATGGTGCCCTGCACCGCCCACCGGGTGAAGAACCGTTCGAGCTGGCTGACCAGCAGTTCGATCCGCAGCCGGGCCTCGTCGCGCCGATCCTCGCCCCAGCGGTCGAGGTAGCGGGGCATCGCGGCGGCCAGGTCGTCGATCGCACGTCGCGCCACCTGTTTGAACTCCGGTTCGAGTGCGACGGCCTCGTCCCAGGCCGGCAGGATCGCCTGGTTCTCCTCGAACCAGGCGAGGGCCCGGCGCACCCAGTCGGCGAACTCGGTCTTCGACCCGGCCGCGAGCACGTCGTCGAGTTGCCCGTAGATCACTTTCGGACGCTGCCGCATCGTCTCGGCACTGATCTTCTCGAGCACGTCCGTCTTGCCGCCGAAGTGCAGGTAGAACGTGGCCCGGCTGCATCCGACGTCCGCAACGATGTCGTCGATCGTCACGGCCGCGTACCCGCGGTCGACGAACAGTTTCTTCGCCGATTCCAGGAGGTTGCGGCGTGTCTGCTGCTTCTGCCGGTCACGTTGCGTCGTCATACTGGTTTTCCCAACTCACTGGACACTGCGTCAGCGAATGCTAGCCTGCGATTCTGGTCACAGTCGAGGTTGGGAGACGCTCGTGAACACACGCCCCCCGGTCTGCATCATCGGTGCCGGATGCTCCGGATTCACCACCGCGAAACGGTTGAAGGACTTCGGGATTCGTTTCGACTGCTTCGAGTCGTCGGACGACGTCGGCGGAAACTGGTACTACAAGAATCCGAACGGGCATTCGTCCTGCTACGAGTCGCTGCACATCGACACGTCCACGACGCGCCTACAGTTCGAGGATTTCCCGGCCGGTGACGACTGGCCGCACTTCCCGCACCACACGCTCATCCACCGGTACTTCCGGGACTACGTCGAGCATTTCGGGTTGCGGGACGCGATCACGTTCGGCACGTCCGTGGACAGGGCCGAGCGCGGTCCGGACGGCCGCTGGCTCGTCACCCTCGACACCGGCGAGACCCGGAACTACGACGCGCTGGTCGTCGCCAACGGCCATCACTGGAGTCCGCGTCTGCCCGATTTCCCCGGGCACTTCGACGGCGTCATCCTGCACAGTCACGAGTATCTGAGCCCGTTCGAGCCGATCGACATGCGCGGCAAGAAGATCGTGGTGGTCGGCATGGGCAATTCGGCGCTCGACATCGCGTCCGAGTTGTCGCACCGGTCCATCGCCGAGCACGTGTGGGTCTCGGCGCGGCGCGGCGTGTGGGTGCTGAGCAAGTACCGCAACGGCAAGCCGGCCGACAAGATGATGCGTCCGGTGTGGATGCCGAAGAAGCTCGGGCTGAGCCTGTCCCGCAAGGCGATCAAGAAGTCGATCGGCAACATGGAGGACTACGGACTGCCCGAGCCGGATCACGAACCACTGTCGGCGCACCCGTCGGTGAGCATCGATTTCCTCGCGAAGTCGGCGTCCGGCGACCTGACGTGCGTGCCGGGGATCGCCCGTCTCGACGGGGACGCGATCGTGTGCACCGACGGGCAGCGCATCGAGGCGGACGTCATCGTCTACGCCACCGGCTACGAGATGAAGTTTCCGTTCTTCGAGGACCCGGCCCTGCAACCGAACTCGGATCATCAACTGCCGCTGTTCAAACGGATGATCAAGCCCGGTGTCGACAACCTGTACTACATGGGGCTCGCGCAGGCGTCACCGACGATCGTGAACCTCGCGGAGCAGCAGAGCAAGCTCGTGGCCCGCCACCTGACCGGCGCCTACACACTGCCGACGGTGCCCGAGATGAACGACGTCATCGCCACCGACGAACGCCTGCACCTGGGCCAGTACTACAGCGCGCCGCGGCACACGATCCAGGTGGACTTCGCCCGGTACGTGCGGGACCTGAAGAAGGAGATCGACGCCGGAGAGAAACGGTCCGGCGAGCAGTCTCCCGCGCCGCGTCGCATCACCGCGCCCCGGGCGGCGGCCCGGTGACCGCCGTCCACGGCATCTGCGACGAGCGTTTCGCCGGTGTCCGGAACCTGTTCGAACGCAGGCTCGCCGACGGCAGCGACGTGGGCGCGTCGCTGTGTGTGATCGAGAACGGCGACGTCACCGTCGACCTGTGGGGTGGGGTCGCCGATGCCGCGTCCGGACGCCCGTGGACGCGGGACACGGTCGTCAACACGTTCTCGCTGACGAAGACCGTGGCAGCACTCGCGGCGCTGGCGCTGATCGACCGCAGCCTGCTCGACCCGGACGCACCGGTCGCCGACTACTGGCCCGAATTCGGTTCGGCCGGTAAAGGTTCCGTTCTGGTCCGGCACGTTCTCGGTCACACGTCCGGGGTGTCCGGGTGGGAGCGTCCGGTGACCCTGGCCGACCTGTACGACACTCGTACCGCCGCCGCGTGGCTGGCCGAGCAGCAGCCGTGGTGGACACCGGGCGACGGATCCGGCTACCAGGCGATGAGCCACGGCCATCTGATCGGCGAACTGGTGCAGCGGATCACCGGCGACAGCCTCGGCGCGTTCGTCGACCGCGAGTTCTCCGGCCCGGCGGGGGCCGACTTCTGGATCGGCACACCGGAATCCGTACACGACCGGGTGGCCACACTGGTCCCACCGCCACCGTCGGGCGTCGACTACTCGAAACTGCCCGCGGACAGCGTGTTCGTGCGCACGATGACCAATCCGCGGATCTCCCCGTCCGTCACGACCGACCCCGGGTATCTGGCCGCCGAACTGGGTGCCGCGAACGGTCAGGGCAACGCCCGCTCGGTGGCGCGGTTGCAGTCGATCGTGTCGAACAACGGCATGCTCGACGGACGCCGCTACCTGTCCCCCGACACGATCGACCGCATCTTCGACGTGCAGGCCGACGGCCGCGACCGGGTCCTGGGGGCGCACGTGCGGTTCGGGCTCGGCTATGCCCTCCCCAGCCCGGCGGCGCCGTCGGTGCCCGACGGTCGCGTCTGCTGGTGGACGGGTTTCGGTGGCTCCGTCGTCGTCAACGATCTGGATCGTGGGGTCACCGTCGCCTATGTCATGAACAAGATGGACGCACAACTGGTGGGCGCCCCGAACGCGAGCGCCTACCTCGACGCGGTGTTCGCCGCGTTCGACGGCACCGCCGAGGAGGCGGTGTGACGGTTCAGGCCCCGAAGCGGCGGTGTCGGGCCGCGTAGTCGCGCAGGGCCCGCAGGAAGTCGACGCGGCGGAACTCCGGCCAGTACGCCTCGGTGAACCAGATCTCCGAGTACGCGCTCTGCCACAACAGGAACCCGGACAGCCGCTGCTCCCCCGACGTGCGGATGACGAGGTCGGGGTCGGGCTGACCGGACGTGTACAGGTGCCCGTCGATGCCTTCGACGGTGACGGCCTCCACGAGATCGTCACCGTCGAGGCCCTCGCGCAGCAGATCGCGCAGCAGATCCTGCACGGCGTCGGCGATCTCCTGGCGGCCGCCGTAACCGACGGCGACGTTGACGTGGGTGCCGGTGCGACCACAGGTGCTCTCGGCCGCGTCCCGCAGCCGGCGGGCCTGTTCGGGGGGCAGCAGGTCGAGGGTGCCGACGATCTTGACGCTCCAGTTCTTGCCGGGGCCGGAGATCTCCTCGACGACCTCGGTGATGATCTCGAGCAGCGTGTCGAGTTCCTCGGGTTCGCGGCGCAGGTTCTCGGTGGAGAGCAGGTAGATGGTGGCCATCTCGATTCCTGCCGCATCGCACCAGTGCAGCAGTTCCGCGATCTTGCGGGCACCCATGCGGTGCCCGTGGCTGACGTCGGTGAACCCGTTCTCCCGGGCCCAGCGCCGGTTGCCGTCGCACATCACCGCCACGTGCCGCGGATGCCGTAAACCGTCGAGGCTGCGCAGGAGCCGTCGCTCGTAGATGCTGTACAGCAGACCGCGCACCTTCACCTGGACATCACCACGGGGACCAAGAATACGCCGCGGCTATGAGACGCGGACCACGGACGTCCCCTGTTCCACCGATTTCGCAGATCTGCCGCGGACCGGCCGAATGGTTGCTATGTTCTCCTCCGTCACAGGAGCCTGATCCTGCGATTGTTCGACGAAGCTTGTCCGACACCAGCTTTCACGGCTCGGGCCGTCACCACATCCACCAAGGAGACTGTCATGGGATCGCTCACCGGTTCGCTCGACGAACTGTTCCCGAACCTGGGCTCGCTAGCCGCGTTCGAGGGGCTCCTCACCGCGATCACCGGCTCCGTCGAGGACATCTTCGGCAGCTGAGCCCGTCCGCCCCCTTTCCCCCGGTGGACCGGGCACTTCCGGTCGCCCTCACCCCTGGAGGTACCCCATGGACTTCGGTTCCGTCACCGATGCCATCGCCATCCCGGTCGGCAGCGCCGACACGGTCGTCACGGGCTTCGTCAACTCGATCACCCAGGTGGTCGTCGGCGTGAGCGCCCTGGCGCAGGATCTTCTCGGCAACTTCGGCTCCTGATCGAACACAGTTCGAAGACGGTCCGTGCGGCACTGCTGCACGGACCGTTCGCGTCTACCGGCCGATACCTTCGCGGAGTTCCGCGACATCCGTGACCGGACGGTCGCACACGCTGCCCCGGCACACGTAGGCTGCCGGAACGCCGTCCACCTGGGCCCGTCCGGCGAGCAGCGGAATCGAATCGGGCTGTCCGGCAACGACGATTGCACCTCCCGGGGCGAACCGGCGGGCTTCCCGGGCCAGCTCCGACGGAGCCTCCTGCGCGACGGCGACCTGCAGGGGGCCGCGCACCGACGCCTCGGCCACCGCAAGCCAGTGGCCGGCCGAGCGGGGCGCCCGCTGCAGGACGACCGACGCGCACGCCAGCGAGTCCGCTGCCGCCGCCGCATACGTCGCGGCGCGGTCCGCATCCACCAGCGTGGACGCGGTGAGCAGGGCCTCGGTGATGCTCGACGCCCCCGACGGGGTCGCACCGTCGAGCGGGTCGCGGGGACGGGTCACGAGGGTTTCGGCGTCGTCGGCGGTGTCGAACCAGCCCCCGGGCCGGTCCGGGTCGGAGAAGTGTTCGATCGCGGTGTCCAGCAATCGGATTGCCGCATCCAGCCAGTCGACGTCCCCGGTCACCTGATGCAGGGTCAGCAGCCCCGTCGCCGACGCGGCGTAGTCCTCGAGGATCCCGGCGGGCTCCCCGGCCACACCGTCCAGGGATGCCCGGCGCAGGCGTCCATCGACGAGGTGCGTCGACAACAGGACCCGCGCGCAGTCGACGGCCGCGGCCACCCATTCCGGCCGGTCGAGTCCGACGCCGGCCTCCGCGAGCGCGGTGATCGCCAGCCCGTTCCACGCGGTGACGGCCTTGTCGTCCCGCGCCGGCTGCGGACGCCGCTGCCGGGCCGCGAACAGGCGTGCGCGGACGGCGTCGAACCGCTCGCGGTCGGACGGGTCGGCGAGCAACTGCAGCACCGAGCTGCCGTGCTCGAACGTGCCGTCCGCCGTCACCGTGAACGTCTCGGCAGCCCACACGGCGTCGTCGTCGCCGAGGACGTCGCGCAACTGCTGCGGCGTCCACACGTAGGTGAGTCCTTCCACCCCGTCGGTGTCGGCGTCGA
Source organism: Prescottella sp. R16 (assembly GCF_030656875.1). Lineage (NCBI taxonomy): Bacteria > Bacillati > Actinomycetota > Actinomycetes > Mycobacteriales > Nocardiaceae > Rhodococcus > Prescottella sp. R16. Next base: position 1,250,466 of record NZ_CP130943.1, on the reverse strand, counting down.
GGGCCGACGCGAACGCGCCCGCGCCGGTGCGCAGGTCCCGCAGCAGGAACTCCGCGATCCCGTCGGTCACCCGGTGCGCGAGCTGCGATCCTGTGCGCCGCGCGAGGTGCCCGTAGAAGCGCAGCAGCAGCGCGTTGTCGTAGAGCATCTTCTCGAAGTGTGGCACCACCCAGCCTGCGTCGACGGTGTAGCGGGCGAATCCGCCGCCGAGCTGGTCGTGGATGCCGCCACGGGCCATCGCGTCGGCCGCCCGTTCGACGGTCCGCAGAGCCGGCTCGGCACCGGTTCGCTCGTATGCGCGCAGCAGACCCTCGAGCAGCATCGACGGCGGGAACTTGGGGGCGCCGCCGAATCCGCCGTGCGCGCGGTCCTCGTCCTGCAGGACGGCCGCAACGACCCCGGACAGCAGCGGCGCGTCGACGGCCGGCCCACCGGCCGGCAACGCTCCGGCCGCGCGGCGCAGTTCGGTCACCACCGACGCGGCCGTGTCGTCGACGTCGCCGCGCCGGGTCCGCCACGTGTCGGTGATCGCGTGCAGCAGTTGCGTGAACGACGGCATCCCGCCCCGCGGCTGCGGCGGATAGTAGGTGCCGCAGTAGAACGGCGACCCGTCCGGGGTGAGGAAACACGTCATGGGCCAGCCGCCCTGACCGGTCATCGCGACCGTCGCATTCATGTAGACGGCGTCGAGGTCGGGGCGTTCCTCACGGTCGACCTTGATACACACGAAATGCTCGTTCATGACGGCCGCCGTGGCGTCGTCGTCGAACGATTCGTGTGCCATGACGTGGCACCAGTGACAGGCCGCGTACCCGATGCTCAACAGCACGGGGACGTCGCGCCGACGAGCCTCGGCGAACGCCTCGGGCCCCCACTCGCGCCAATCCACCGGATTGCCGGCATGTTGACGCAGGTACGGGCTGCTGGAAGTGGCGAGTCGGTTCACGATGTCCATCATCCCCAGCCCGGGCCGCCGGCAACACCGTGGAGCGTGCCCCTACTTGTTCGACGCCCCGCGGTCGGTGCCCTCGTCGGCCTTCTGATCGGCTTCCGGGTGTTCCGGCTGGAACGTGTCGGGCAGCTTCTTGAGCTGCCGGTTCATGGAGCGGACCAGCAGGATCGTGCCGGCCAGCAGCACCACGATCAGTACCAGGCCGAACGGGGACGCCTTACCGAATTCGGGGCCCTGCGGGCTGCTCGGGGTGCTGGTGCCCTGGGCCAGGAGCTCCCACGCCAACATCGTCATCACTGCTTCTCGTCCTCCGAAATGCCCGCGAAGAGATCGTTCTCCGGGAGTGCGGTCTGTACGCGGGTCTTGGCCAGCTCGAACTCTTCGGTCGGCCAGATCTTCTGCTGAATGTCGAGCGGCACCGCGAAGAACGAACCGTTCGGGTCGATCTGAGTGGCGTGCGCGCGCAGGGCGTCGTCGCGTTGCGGGAAGTAGTCACCGCACTGGATCTGCGTCGTCACCCGCGCCATCAGGTCGCCCTGTTCGGTCTTCCACTTCGAGAGCCATTCGGCCATCGGGAACACTTCGCCGCGGCGCTCGTACTCGTCCTTGAACTGGACGAGGCGCTTACGGATGAATCCGTGCGAGTAGTAGACCTTCTGCACCTCCCACGGCTCGCCCGCGTCGGGGAACCGCTCCGGGTCGCCGGCCGCCTCGTAGGCCGCCATCGACACCTCGTGGCACTTGATGTGGTCGGGGTGCGGGTAGCCGCCGTTCTCGTCGTACGTGATCATCACGTGCGGACGGAACTCTCGGACCACCTTCACCAGCGCCTCGGTCGGCACCTCGAGCGGTTCGAGCGCGAAGCAGCCCTCCGGCAGCGGCGGCAGCGGATCGCCCTCGGGGAGTCCCGAGTCCACGAACCCCAGCCACGTCTGCTGCACCCCGAGGATGCGGGCCGCCTCGGCCATCTCCTCACGGCGGACGTCCTGCATACGGTCCCGGATGCCCGGCACGTCCATCGCAGGGTTCAGGATGTCGCCGCGTTCACCACCGGTGAGCGTCACGACGAGCACCTCGTTGCCCTCCGCGGCGTAACGAGCCATCGTTCCGGCGCCCTTGCTCGACTCGTCGTCGGGATGGGCATGAACGGCCATGAGTCGGAATCCGCTCACGTGTGTCTTCACCTCAGCTTCGCGTGTCACTGTCGTGGAGTGTCACCTGCAGTGTCGTCTGCACTGGGTGACCGCACCACTACCAGTGTGCCGTCACCCGTCCCCTATAGTTCCACCTGACACATACGACAGTCTGTCGTACCCCCGCTCGAGAGCGAAGTTGATGACCAGCACACCACCCGCCGACCGCTACGGCTCCACGACCCGGACCCCGCGGCCGAAGCGCTGGATCGCCTGGATACTGACCGGTCTCGTCGTCGTTGCCGGCGCCGGAATCGCCTACATCGGCTACACGAAGTTCGCGGTCAAGGACGTGGAAGGCAAACAGATCTCCTTCGACATCGTCGGAGACCGGACGATGAACATCCAGTTCACCGTCACCCGCCAAGATCCCGAACAGGCCGCCGTGTGCATCGTCCGCACCCGTTCGAAGGACGGCTCCGAGACGGGCCGCCGCGAGGTGTACATCGCGCCGTCGCCGTCGCAGACGGTGGAGATCACCGCCCCCGTCAAGGCGTCCCAACCTCCCGCGATGGGCGATCTGTACGGCTGCAGCTCCCAGGTCCCGGAATACCTGCGCGCGGGCTGACAACCCGACCTGCCGGTCCGCGATCCACCCGGCGCAGACCGTTCTCCGTGCTAAAATTGGCCGATACACGGTTCCCTCGGAACCGTGTATTGCTGCATTGACGGCAGGACGGTCTGCTCACCCTGTGAAGGCGAAACCCCGGTGGTTGCGCGTCGCACGGCTCGAGCCGGCCTGCCCGTCGATCGCTGCTGTTCGCAGCGATCTGCCGAGGGAGTCCACCCGGACTTCGACTACAAGGGAGTGATCGACAATGACCGAGACCCAGGTGACCTGGCTTACTCAGGAGTCTCACGACAGGCTCAAGGCTGAGCTCGACCAGCTCATCGCCAACCGTCCGGTCATTGCCGCCGAGATCAACGAGCGCCGCGAGGAGGGCGACCTCAAGGAGAACGGCGGCTACCACGCCGCCCGCGAGGAGCAGGGCCAGCAGGAGGCGCGCATCCGCCAGCTGCAGGACCTCCTCAACAGCGCCAAGGTCGGCGAAGCCCCCACCCAGTCCGGTGTCGCACTGCCCGGCTCGGTAGTGAAGGTCTACTACGAGGGCGACGAAACCGACACCGAAACGTTCCTCATCGCCACCCGCGAGGAAGGCGCCCGGGGCGGCGAGCTCGAGGTGTACTCCCCGAACTCCCCGCTCGGTGGCGCACTCCTCGAGGCGAAGGTCGGCGAAACCCGCGAATACGTTCTGCCCAACGGCAACCACATGAAGGTCACCCTGGTCAGCGCGGAGCCCTACCGCGGCTGATCGCGCACGCCGCGAGAGCACGAACCCCGGCCCGAGCCTCCCCACTCGGACCGGGGTTCGTGCGTCCCCCTGTGCGGCATTCCGAAGTTCCGGTCCTCCCCTACCGGTCCTTCTCGGCCTCACATCTGGTTCGACGCGGCGAGCTCCCGATCGGTTCCATCGGTTTCTCGAAAATTTTTCACGGCCCCGCGGTGCGGAAAGGACCCGGTCACCGTGCGAGACGATCCAGGAGCGGCCCGTACTCGGCGACAGCCGCGCGTGCCGCCTGCAGCACCTCCGGATCCACCTGTACTCGATCGTCCACCGCCACCTCACCCCAGCATGTCGATGACGTTTTCGGGGAGGAGGTCGTCTGCCGACAGCGTCGCGAGGATTTCGTCGCGGCGGCCGGGATCTACGGGTTCGGCGCCGCCGAGGATGCGGGTCCGGTCGCCGGTGGGGACGACACGTGCACACAGCAGGTCGCCGATCTCCCAGTCGCCGTCGTGCCCGACGTCGGCGGTGTCGCCGCTGCGCAGGTCCCGCAGGGTCGCGGCCGTGCCGTCGACGGCGGTCACCTCGTGCAGGGACCGGCGGGCCTGCAGCCACCGTCCGGCGAGCTCGAGTTCGTCGGCGGGCAGCAGGGCGCCACGGCGGGCGACGAACAACCGGAACAGGCCGCCCTCGAACAGTGCGGTATCGATGACGATCGGCGCGTCGTAGGCATCCGAGAGCGCAGCCTCGTCGTCCCGGGTCCCGGCGAGTCGTTCCGCGAGCGCGAGGACCTGATCGAACAGCACCGTCGACTGCGCGTACAGCGCAGCCTTCTCGTACAGCCAGTCGGCGCGCTCGTCGAGGGTGCTGTCGGACTTGCCGAGATGGCACACCTTGTACTTGCGGCCCGACCCGCACCAGCACTTGTCGTTGCGGCCCAGCTCCGGATGCTCGGCGGGCGCGAACCGGGTGAGCACGTCGTACAACCGTTCACTGCTGCCGCCGTCGATACGGCCGAGCAGCTCCAGACCGCGTTGCGCGTCACCACGATCCGACGCGATGTGCGCCAACTCGAACAGCGCCGGCATCCACGCGTCGTCCATCGCGGCCGCCTCCGAGAACTGCTTCTCCGCCTCGAGAACGTCACCGAGCGTGTCCGCCGCCATCCCGGCCAGCCAGTGCCCGGACGCCCGCGCCCGACGTGGCCCCCGGTCGGCGACCGCGAGCGCCGCCGTGTACAGCGCCGGCGTGTAGTCGCCCTCCACCGCATTGATCACATCGAGCGCTGCCGCGGCCGCCGCCGGATCCTCCAGCCCGGAAAGTGAATTCGCGATCGCCACGACACGCTCCCGCGCCGCGGCCAGACCGAGCTCACCCTCTTCCACTGCGGCGACGAACTGCACGAACGTCACCACCGCGTCCGTCTCGTCACGGTGCAGGTCGTGTTCCCGCGCCACCATCGCGATGTGCCGGCCCAGATGGTGTGCGTCGAAATCGAATCCGCGGGCCGCGACATAGTCACCCTCGCGGTCGTAGCCGGCGGCCTCGATCAACTCACCGAGCGGCGCCGTCGGCGTCGCACACAGTTCCGGATCGTCCGAGAGCAACTGCCACGCAATGGTTTCCAAATTGTCGGCGTTGTCCGCGCCGACGATGCGATCCAGCGCCGCCGCCAGATCCACCACAGCGAGGTCGCCGTCCGCCCGCGACAACTCCAGGACGCCGCCGTCGCCCACCGTCACCGCGATCAGATCACCGGCCGAAAAGCCTTCCAGCGCTTCGCTACCGAACAACAGACCGGACCCGTCGGGGAAGTCCTCGTCCGCGAGCCCGAGATCCTCGAGATCGTCGGCGTCGTAATCGGAGAACAGGGCCTCCACCGGACCGTCGTCGTCGGCCATCACCAGCAGGACCAGCGGCGCCAGATCCGGCTCCGCGTAGAGCAGCCCCGACGAGACCTCCACCTCGGTGAGCCGATGCGTGAACACCCGCCCGGCCAGCAGCGTGTCCAGTGCGGCATTCCGGCCGTCCGCGAGGAACGCCACCAGCGGATGGTCCAGCAACTCGACGAACTCGGTCATCTCCGGAACGCTGCCCAAACCGGCGTCGACGAGTCGCTCTGCCCAGTCCTCGGCGGTCAGCGGACCGGACGCCTGCAGTTCGGCGATCGCGGCGGCGGTCAGGTCTCGGGCTTCGAGCGTCTCGTTCACGATGCCGATCCTAAGCGAGGATGCGCCGCGCCTTCATGTCCGAGAACACCGGGCCGACCTTGACGACGTCCCCGGTCTGCGGTGCGTGCACCATCAGCCCGTTGCCCATGTAGATGCCGACGTGCCCCGGCCCGGCCGCCTGCCAGTTGCCGAACACCAGATCGCCGGGCTGTGCTGCCGCCATGGGGATCTCGGTGCCGACATGCCACTGTGTCTCCGACGTGCGCGGCAGCACCGTCTGGCCGCCGGTGGCCGCGAAGATCGCCGCCGACGTCAGGCCCGAGCAGTCGAAGCCACCCATGGTGGGGCCGTTGATGTTGCCACCGCCCCACACGTACGGCAGGCCGAGGAACCGCATCGCCAGTTGGACGGCCGCACCGCCGATCCCCGTCGTGGGGATCGGGATGTCGATCCCGGCCGACGGGATCGGAGCACCGGGCTCGACGTTCTCGAACGCCACGAGCATCTGCTCGAACTGTCCCTCGCTCGCCCGGATCTTCTCCACGTACGGCCCCGTCTGCTCGGCCGCGTCGTCGATACCGGACGGCACCCCACCGGCCTTGCGGACCGCCCGGGTGCCGGCATTGAACGCGGCGAGTGCGAGATCGAGGGTGTCGCCCTGCACGACCCCCTCCTGCTTCCACGTCTCCATCTGGGCGTAGTTGTCGCACAGCATGTGTCCGGCCGCCATCACCGAATCGGCGACCCCGAGGATGTCGGCGTTGCCGTCGCCGTCGGCGTCCTTGCCGTACTTGGCCCACTCACTGGGCATGAACTTGGCCGGGCCGCGGCCACCGGACAGCGACACCGGTGCCGTCGGCCCGTACCGGAAGTCGTTCTCCACCGAGAACAGGGCCGCGAGCGTGGGTGCGGTGACACCGCCGCAGATGTCACCGGCCTTGCGCAGCCACGGTGCGAACACCGCGACCGAACCGACCTGCCCGCCGGGCACCCCGGCCGGCAGGATCGCCGGCAGCGACGGCAACTGGACCTGGCCGACGATCGGCAGATCGATCGTGGGTGCGTAGGCCGGCGGCGCCGACAGCACGGTCGGGGCGGGGACGACCGGCGTCTGTGCCGGTTCGGCAGGCTGCGCTTCGGCAGGGGCCGGCGCATCCGCGGGCGCCGCTTCCGCATCCGGCGCGGCCGGTGCCTCGAGCACCGGAAGGGCCTTCACCAGATCCGTGGCCGCCCGGTCCCGCATCTCCGGCGGCAACAGCGCCACGAGGCTGCTCACCGGCTCGATCAGCTGCGGTGGAGTGGGCTCGGCGGACGGTACCTGCGGAGCCTCGGGAGCCTGCTCGGGTGCCGCATACGCGACCGAAGGAAAGACGACACCTACTACTGCAGTGGCAGCCACGACGACGGCTGCACGCTCCCATGACATACACGCTCCTGGGGGTCGATCTTGTTCCGAGAACTCACGGTAACGGGCAATCCGACAGGCGCGGGCGGTATTCAGGAAACACTCAGTGTTTCGCGCACTTGTCGTCGGCAAATGTTCACCTGGGACGACGACAAGTGCGCGAAACGCGGGAACACAGGATCAGCCGAGAGCCTGCTCGACGTCCGCGAGCAGGTCGGCCGCGTCCTCGATGCCCACCGACAGGCGCACCAGGTCCTCCGGCACCTCGAGCGCCGAGCCGGCAGTCGACGCGTGCGTCATGGCACCCGGATGCTCGATGAGCGACTCGACACCGCCGAGGGATTCGGCGAGCGTGAAGACCTCGGTGCGGGCGCAGAAGTCCAGCGCAGCCTGCCGGCCACCCTTCAACCGCACCGACACCATGCCGCCGAACCTGCGCATCTGCTTGTCCGCCACCGCGTGACCCGGATGCGACTCGAGACCCGGGTAGATCACCTGCGCGACCGCAGCATGCCCGTCGAGCAGTTCGACGATCTTCTCGGCGTTGTCGCAGTGCCGTTCCATGCGCAGCGCCAGCGTCTTGATGCCGCGCATCGTCAGGAACGCGTCGAACGGGCCGGGCACCGCGCCCGCACCGTTCTGCAGGAACGCGAACTTCGTGTCGAGTTCCTCGTCGTTCGTGACCAGGGCGCCGCCGACGACGTCGGAGTGCCCGCCGATGTACTTGGTGGTCGAGTGCAGCACGATGTCCGCGCCGAGGGTCAGCGGCTGCTGCAGGTACGGCGACGCGAACGTGTTGTCCACGATCAGCTTTGCCCCACCGGTGTGCGCGACGTCCGCCAGGGCGGCAATGTCACCGATGTTGAGCAGCGGGTTCGTCGGCGTCTCCACCCACACCAGCTTGGTGTTCGGGCGAATTGCGGCGCGGACGGCGTCGACGTCGGCGACCGCGGCCGGCGTGTACTCGATGCCCCACTGCGTGAACACCTTGTCGATGAGCCGGAACGTGCCGCCGTACGCGTCGTTCGGGATCACCAGGTGGTCGCCGGGCCGCAGCATCGACCGCAACGCGCAGTCGGTGGCCGCCATGCCCGACCCGAACGCCCGCCCGAACGTGCCCGACTCGATCGCCGCGAGATTGGCCTCGAGAGGACGTCGCGTCGGGTTGCCGGTGCGCGCGTACTCGAATCCGCCCCGCATACCGCCGACGCCGTCCTGCGCGAACGTCGAACTCGCGTAGATCGGGACGTTGACCGCACCGGTCTGCGGATCGGGCTCGTAACCGGCGTGGATTGCCTTGGTGGAGAATCCCTGCTCACTCATGGCGACAGCCTAGCGACCGGCCCGCCGCCCGGTCGGTTCAGCGGGTGAGCGCGGTACCGATCGCGATCAGGGTGTCGACCACCTGTTGGCGCCCCGGCCCCGCCCCACCGCCCGCGATGAGCGCCACCTGAATCTCGGGCAGTACCAGCGCCAGGTTTCCGTCCCCGAGCGGTTCGGAGAGGTATCCGCCCAGCCGGGTCGCGGCCGGCGAGTCGACGAGCTGATCCGGTCGTGTCGCCTTCAGATAGTCGCGGGTCCGGTTCAACTGGTCGGTGGTCTGATGCGACTGCGTCAGCGACACCGAGACGGTCCCGGCCCCGGTACCGCCGTTCTTCTCGAAGAAACACATCGTCATGACGTCCGACCCCGGCAGCAGCGGACTCCGGTCCAGCCGGTAGTCCCGCAGCACACCCGCGACGGCCGGTTCGATGTCCGCGCACGTCGGCGCCGACACCGGCACCGTCCCGGCCGTGGCGTCCGGCATGCGCGACGGCGCACCGGCCGACGAGGACGCCGCAGGCTCCTGCGCCCGCGGCGTCCCCGTCACCGTGCTCGCGCACGCCGATCCCGTGATCACCACTGCCGCAAGACATGCGGCAGCCCCGGTCCCTCTCCCCCACTGCATGGGCGAGAGTGTACTGACCCGTGGGTAAGGTGCGGGATCAGGCTCCGGCGCTGAGGAATCCGAGCAGGTCGTGCCGGGTGATCACACCGACCGGCTTGCCGTCGTCGACGACCATGAGCGCATCGGTGTCGCCGAGCGCCTTGGTGGCCGCCGACACCGGCTCCTGCGCACCGATCAGCGGGAACGGCTTGCTCATGTGCTTCTCGACCGGATCCGCCAGGGCGGCACGGCCCTCGAAGACGGCACTGAGCAGGTCACGTTCGGACACACTGCCCGCGACCTCACCGGCCATGACGGGCGGCTCCGCGCCGACGACCGGCATCTGCGAGACGCCGTACTCGCGCAGGATCTCGATCGCGTCGCGCAGCGTCTCACCCGGATGCGTGTGCACGAGGTCCGGCAGCTCCCCGGACTTGCCGCGCAGCACGTCCCCGACGGAATGCTCGACGGCGTCACCGGTGAGCGGGCTGCGCAGGAAACCGTACGACGCCATCCAGTCGTCGTTGAAGATCTTCGACAGGTAGCCGCGGCCACCGTCGGGCAACAGCACCACGACGACCGCGTCGGGATCACATTCGGCCACCTTCAGCGCGGCGACGACGGCCATGCCGCACGAACCGCCGACCAGCAGGCCCTCCTCGCGGGCGAGGCGCCGCGTCATCTCGAACGAGTCGGCGTCGGAGACGGCGATGATCTCGTCGGGCACAGCCGGGTCGTAGGCGGTGGGCCAGAAGTCCTCACCGACGCCCTCGACGAGATACGGCCGGCCGGTGCCGCCCGAGTACACCGAGCCCTCGGGGTCGGCGCCGATGACCTTGACCTTGCCGCCCGAGATCTCCTTGAGGTAGCGGCCGGTGCCGGTGATGGTGCCGCCCGTGCCGACGCCCGCGACGAAATGCGTCACCTTGCCGTCGGTGTCCCGCCAGATCTCCGGGCCCGTCGTCTCGTAGTGGCTGTCGGGGCCGTTCTGGTTGGCGTACTGGTTCGGCTTCCACGCACCCGGAATCTCCTGCACCAGACGGTCGGAGACGTTGTAGTAGCTGTCCGGATGTTCGGGGGCGACCGCGGTGGGACACACCACCACCTCCGCGCCGTACGCACGCAGTACGTTGCGCTTGTCCTCGCTGACCTTGTCGGGGCAGACGAACACACACTTGTAGCCGCGTTGCTGCGCCACCAGGGCCAGCCCGACACCGGTGTTCCCGGACGTGGGCTCGACGATGGTGCCGCCCGGCTTCAGCTCACCCGACGCCTCCGCGGCGTCGATCATCTTGACCGCGATGCGGTCCTTGGAACTACCGCCCGGATTGAGGTACTCGACCTTGGCCGCCACCAGCCCGGATCCCTCACCGACCACGGAGGACAGCTTGACGAGGGGGGTGTTGCCGATGAGGTCGACGACGTGATCTGCAATACGCATGGCCCCATGCTTCCAGATCTGATTCGGACACGACCACCGGAGCAGTGCAACTCGTCGCCGCACCGGAACGCTCTCTCACTCAGCGAGACCGGCACCCACCGCAGCCCCTGCCGGAATCCACACCGACGGCAACCCGATCCTCCCTGGTCACGCCTGTTTCTCGGCGCCCGGACGGGATCGCGGCACGGCTTCCCGCGCGCGACGGCAGGGAGCCGCATGGAGATCACGCCGCGGCAACGTAAGTTCATGGGCGAAAAGACCAACCCGATAAGGAGTTTCCATGCCCGAGGCAGTTATCGTCTCAGCCGCCCGTTCGCCCATCGGCCGCGCTCACAAGGGTTCGCTGGCGAGCATCCGTCCGGACGATCTGGCCGCCCAGATGGTCGCCGCCGCGCTGGCGAAGGTTCCCGAGCTCGACCCCACCGAGGTCGACGACCTGATCATGGGCTGCGGCCAGCCCGCCGGTCAGTCCGGCTTCAACATCGCCAAGGTCGTCGCCACCACCCTCGGCTACGACTTCATGCCCGGCGTCACCGTCAACCGCTACTGCTCGTCGTCGCTGCAGAGCACCCGCATGGCGATGCACGCGATCCGCGCCGGTGAGGGCGACGTCTACATCTCCGCAGGCGTCGAGTCCGTCTCCAGCTTCAAGACCGGCAACGCCGACGGCTGGCCCGACACCAAGAACCCCCGCTACGACGAGGCACAGGCCCGCAGCGCGAAGCTCGCCGAGGGCGGCATCCCGTGGACCGACCCGCGCGAGGAGGGCCTGCTGCCCGACATCTATCTCGGCATGGGCCACACCGCCGAGAACGTCGCGTCGCTGACCGGTATCTCCCGCGAGGACCAGGACCTCTGGGGCGTCCGTTCGCAGAACCGTGCCGAGGCCGCCATCAACGCCGGCTTCTTCGAGCGCGAGATCTCCCCGGTCACGCTGGCCGACGGCACCGTCGTCACCACCGACGACGGCCCGCGCGCCGGCACCACCTACGAGAAGGTCAGCCAGCTCAAGGCGATCTTCCGCCCCGACGGCACCGTCACCGCCGGCAACGCCTGCCCGCTCAACGACGGTGCCGCCGCGCTCGTCATCATGAGCGACACCAAGGCGAAGGCTCTCGGCCTGACCCCGCTCGCGCGCGTCGTCGCGACCGCTGCGACCGGCCTGTCCCCCGAGATCATGGGCCTCGGCCCGATCGAGGCCGTCAAGAAGGCCCTCGGCTACGCGAAGATGTCCACCTCGGACATCGACCTGTACGAGATCAACGAGGCGTTCGCGGTGCAGGTGCTGGGCTCGGCCCGCGCACTGGAGCTCGACGAGGACAAGATCAACATCTCCGGTGGCGCCATCGCTCTCGGCCACCCGTTCGGCATGACCGGCGCCCGCATCACCGCGACGCTGATCAACAACCTGCAGACGCAGGACAAGCAGTTCGGTGTCGAGACCATGTGTGTCGGCGGCGGCCAGGGCATGGCGATGGTCATCGAGCGCCTGAGCTAGTCGATTCCGCTGCAACGGGCGGTTACTGCGACATCGGCCGAGTGCCGAACGCAGTAACCGCCCGTTGTGGCTTCCGGGAAGCCTTTCCGGGAAACGACGAAGGGCGGTCGTCGCAGCTGCGACGACCGCCCTTCGAGGCGTTGCGAGGCTAGTCGTTGTTGAAGTAGCTCAGCAGACGCAGGATCTCGACGTACAGCCACACCAGGGTGACGGTGAGGCCGAGGGCGACGCCCCACGCGGCCTTCTCCGGGGCCTGGGCGCGGATCAGCTCGTCGGCGGCGTCGAAGTCCAGCAGGAAGCTGAACGCGGCGAGCGCGATGCACACGAGGCTGAAGATGATGGCGACGGTGCCGCCGTCCCGCAGACCGAAGCCGCCGTCGGTGAAGAAGCTGGCGACCATGTTGCCGAGCACCAGGACCACGACACCGATGAGGCCACCGATGATCATGCGGGTCAGGCGCGGGGTGACGCGGATGGCGCCGGTCTTGTAGACGACGAGCATGCCGAAGAAGACGCCGAACGTGCCGAGCACCGCCTGGCCGATGAGCACGGACGCGTCGGCACCCTGGATCTGGAACGTCATCAGGAACGACAGCGCACCGAGGAACAGGCCCTCACACACCGCGTAGGCGAGGACGATCGCCGGATTGTCCATCTTGCGGCCGAACGACGCGACCATCACCAGGACGAAGCCGACGAGGCCGCCGCCGATGACGAGCGGTGCCGCGAGGTTCGGGTTTCCGTCGACCAGGAAGTAGGAGACGATCGCCGAGATCGTCAGCACACCGAGGGTGATCGCGGTCTTGGTGACGACGTCGTCGATGGTCATGGCCCGCGACGGCGTCTGATACTGCTCGGGTGCCTGGTACTGCTGGCCGAAGCCCTGGCTCATCTGCGCGGCGCCCGCCTGCGCAGATCCGAATGTGGCGTAGCCGCCCTCCTGTTTGGGGAGGTTCTTGAACACCGGATTGCTGGTGGTACGCACCGTGCACATCCCTTCTCGTGGTCGTCTGTCTGCCGATGAAACGTCCCGCGGGGAGCGGAAAGTTCCCGCGTCCCGATACCTACGGCCCGCCCCAGATGGACAATTCGGACTCTACCGGGCAGTCCGCCCCAATCGCCATACGATGATCCGACCTCACGGTATCCGGTTTCTGTGCGAATCCAGCGGAAATTCTCGATGCGGCCGACAATCGAGTCCATGAGTACCGACAATGGACCGGACGACACCCTGGGTGTCAGCGAGAGCCTCGACTCCGACGAGGTGCGCAACGAGGACGGCGACGACGTCGTGGACGCCCCCGATCGGTGGTACGACTCCGACGAGCGGGAAACGCTCGACGAGCGGCTCGCGGAGGAGGAGCCGGACGTCCCGGTGAGCGGGGACGCCCGGGAGGACGACGACGAACTGCAGAGCGCGGAGATCGTCGACGGTGTGATCGTCGAGGATCTCGGCACGCATCGAGGTCAGGTCGACGGGGACTCCGCCGGTGGTGGTCCGGCCCGGTAGTTACCGCACGCGTGTCGACCGGGTGACGGTGAACTTGGTGTTGCGGCCCATCACGTCGGTGGGTCCGACGGTGCGGGTGAGGGCGCGCCGGTAGCCGAGGTGCGAGTTGTAGACGGTCCACAGTTCCCCGCCCGGGCGCAGGATCCGGCCGGCGGCGTCGAACATCTTGCCGGCACCACCGGTGTGGACGGCGGCGCCGACGTGGAACGGCGGGTTGCACAGGATCAGGTCGACGCTCGCGTCGGGCAGGGAGGCGGCGGCGTCGTCCCGCAGCGCCCGCACCCGGTCCCCCACCCCGTTGGCCCGCGCGGTCGCGGTGGCCGACGCGACGGCGGCCGCGGACTGGTCGACGGCGGTGACGGCGACGTCCGGTCGGGTCCGGGCGAGGTGGACGGCGAGGATGCCGGTGCCGCAGCCGAGGTCGACGGCGATGTCGGCGGCCCGCATCCGGGGCAGGAACTCGAGCAGGAACCGGGTGCCGATATCGAGTCGCGGCCCGGCGAACACGGCGCCGTGTGCGACGACGTCGAGGCCGAGTTCGTCGAGGTGCTCGGTGACGGGGTACGGGGACTCCGGCGGCAGGTCCCGTGATCCGGTGGCGACGAGGACCCGGGACTTCTGCCGGCCGAGGGTGGCGTGGACGTCGGTGAACGAGCGGCGCAGGACGTCGTTCATGGCGGGGGTGATGTGCTTGTTGCGGCCGCCGGCGTAGACGACGACGTCGGGGGCGGCGTGGCGGGCGACGGTGTCGGCGATCTCGTCGAGCTCGTCGAGACTGCGGGGCAGTTGCAGGAGCACGACGCGGGCACCGGTGAGCAGGTCCGCGCCGAGCGGCAGCGACCGGTAGTGGCCGGACAGCCCGGCCGCGTCCGCATTGTTCGCGAGCGCCTGTTCCCCGGTGAGCGAATCCTGGTGTACCCGAACGTCGCTCGCCCCGAAGCGGACGATCGACCCCAGGGTGAGCGCGCCGTAGTGGTCACCGACAACTGTCAGTTGCCCGTCCGGAGCGCCGGTGAGGGCGTCGGCGGCCTCGTCGAGGATCAGCCGGTCGGCCGCGTCGACGGCGAACAGGTTGGGTGCTTCGACGTCGGGGTGGCGTCGCATCCGGCTGAACAGGTCTTCGGCGGCAGGCATGACGACCAGTGTCCCCGACCGGGCGTCTGCGACGTCATTCGGCCGCGAGGCCGCGTTCCTCCCGGGCACCCAGGAAGTCGTCGATGTGCGTCCAGGTGGTGTCGCGGGCGGCCGGGCCGGCGAGGAGGCCGAGATGGCTGCCGGGAGCGGTCTCGAAGCGGACGGACGGCGCGCCGGTGAGGACGTCGGTGATTGCGCCGACCGAGTCGGCGGTGGCGATGACGTCGCCGGTGCCACCGATCGCCAGCACGGGGACTCGCAGTTCGGCGAGTTTGATCGTGCTGCCGCCCAAGGTGATCCGCCCCTCGTTCAGCCCGTTGCCGAGGACCAGTTCCTCGGCCATCTGGTAGAAGAGGCGGGCCGGGTAGCCGGGCATCTCGGCCATGAACCGGTCGATGGCCTCCATGCGGGCGAGGGTTTCGGTGTTGTGCAGGTTGTTCGCGACGAACCACGGTTTGAGCAGTTCCCGCTGCGGCGCGGTGGCCCGGTAGGCGATCTGCACGAGTGGTGCCGGCAGGCCGCCCATGAGTCGGGTGAGTTCGGTGACGGGGCGGTGCCCGGTGATGCGTCCGACAGTGCGGGCGACCGCCATCGTCGGGATCTTCGAATAGTCGATGGGGGTGCCGAGGGCCGTGATCGACGCGATCGGCAGGTCCGGGTGGGCGGACGCCGTCAGCAGCGACAGGGTGCCGCCGAGGCTCCAGCCGATCACGTCGACGTCGGCGCCGTCGTGGAGTTCGCTGACCCGCCGGATCGCGCCGGGCACGATGTCGTCGGTCCAGTCCTCGAATCCGAGGTGCCGGTCGGCGTATCCGATGTCGCCGTAGTCGACGACGTACGGGGTGCGGCCCGTCTCGACGAGGTGCGCCGCGAGGCTCTGTCCGGGCCGCAGGTCGTAGCAGCGGGTGGACACCGCGAGCGGCGGCACCAGCAGCACCGGCCGACCACCGGTGTCCGGACCGTAGCGGTGCAGGTCACGGTGGTGTTCCCGGTGGATCGGCGTCGACGGCGTCCGCTCCACCTTCTCGACACCACCTCCGAACGTGAGCCCCCACGCGTTGCGCACCGAGACGTTCGCCCGTGACCACCAGTTCATTTCCTGCACGCCCCTGCTCCCCTGATCGACGATCTCCGCCGCCGACATTACCGACGAGTCAGTTACAGGTCCTGTCGAGCCAGCAATTCCTCGAACGGCACGGGATCGGCATACGGATCCACCCGGTCGGCGCGCTCTCGCGCCGCCATCGCGCGGGCCAGCTCGTCGCCGGCGCGGGTGATCCGCCGTGCCAGTTCCCGGTCACCCGAGCCGGCCCAGTCCTCGGACGCCGCGTAGACGGCGGTCGGCACGGTTGCCGCGCGGAGGTACGCGAACATCGGACGGATCGCGTGTTCGAGTGCCAGGGAGTGTCGCGCGGTGCCGCCGGTCGCCCCGAGCAGTACCGGAATCCCGTCGAGGGTTCCCGGCTCGAGGACGTCGAAGAACGACTTGTACAGCCCGCTGTACGAGGCGTTGAAGATCGGCGTCACCGCGATCACCCCGTCGGACTTCGCGACGCGGTCGACGACCTCCCGCAACCCGCCACTGGGAAACCCGGTGAGCAGGTTGTCGGTGAGGGCGTGCGCGTGGTCACGGAGTTCGACGATCTCGACATCAGCGGTGATGCCCCGGCCGGCGAGTGCGTCGACGGTGGCCGCGGCGAGTCGGTCGGCGAGCAGTCGGCTCGACGACGGCTGCGTGAGCCCCGCCGAGATCACCGTCAGGGTGCGGGTGTTCCAGTCGGTCACGACAGCACCTCCGTCTTCTTCGCGGCGGCCAGCAGGCTCGCATGGGTGGGAGCCTCCGGGACGTGCGCGGGGCGCATCGCGTCCATCTCGCGACGCAGCACCGGCACGACCTCCTCGCCCAGCAGATCTAACTGCTCGAGGACGGTCTTCAGCGGCAGCCCGGCGTGGTCCATGAGGAACAGCTGACGCTGGTAGTCGCCGAAGCTCTCGCGGAACGTGAGGGTCTTGTCGATGACCTCCTGCGGGCTGCCGACGGTCAGCGGGGTCTGCTCGGTGAACTCCTCGAGCGACGGGCCGTGGCCGTAGACGGGCGCGTTGTCGAAGTAGGGCCGGAACTCCCGGACCGCGTCCTGCGAGTTCTTGCGCATGAACACCTGGCCGCCGAGCCCGACGATCGCCTGGTCCGCCGATCCGTGGCCGTAGTGTTCGTAGCGGCGACGGTAGAGGTCGATCAACTGGATGAAGTGTTCCTTGGGCCAGAAGATGTTGTTCGCGAAGAAGCCGTCGCCGTAGTAGGCGGCCTGCTCGGCGATCTCGGGGCTGCGGATCGACCCGTGCCACACGAACGGCGGGACGTCGTCGAGCGGACGTGGCGTCGAGGTGAAGCTCTGCAGCGGCGTCCGGAACTTGCCCTGCCAGTTCACGACGTCCTCACGCCAGAGCTTGTGCAGCAGGGCGTAGTTCTCGATCGCGAGCGGGATGCCCTGTCGGATGTCCTTGCCGAACCACGGGTACACCGGGCCGGTGTTGCCGCGGCCGAGCATGAGGTCGACGCGGCCGTCGGCGAGATGCTGGAGCATCGCGAAGTCCTCGGCGATCTTCACCGGGTCGTTGGTGGTGATGAGCGTCGTCGACGTCGAGAGCAGGATCCGCTCGGTGCGGGCGGCGATGTAGCCGAGCATGGTCGTCGGCGAGGACGGCACGAACGGCGGGTTGTGATGCTCGCCGGTGGCGAAGACGTCCAGGCCCACCTCTTCGGCCTTCTCGGCGATCGCGACCATGGACTTGATGCGTTCGGCCTCGGTCGGGGTCCTTCCGGTGGTCGGGTCCGCGGTCACGTCGCCGACGGTGAAGATTCCGAACTGCATGCCTACCTCCAAGGTATTAAAAGTTTCAACTATATGCCACGAACCAGCCACCGGCCCCGGATATTCCACACCCCGGCGGGGGCGGCTCAGCCGCAGGTCAGAGCAGGAAGCACGATGTGGTCGACGACCTGCTCGATGAATTCACGATCCACCGGCCGCGCGAGCACGGTGATGCGATGGAACGTCAGCGCCGGGAACACCGTGCCGACGAGGTCGACGTCCCGGCCGGCCGGCACCTCCCCTCGCTCGACGGCCCGATCCACGATCGCCCGGTACACCGCTCGGCGCGGCTCGGTGACGGCGGCACCGACGGCGGCCCGCAGTTCGCCGTCGTGCGCCATCGCGGTGAGCAGCCCGGAGATGACCGCGTCGCGGTGGGCATCGGCCCCGTGCCAGGCCGACGCCGCCATCACGAGGTCCTCCCGCAGGGAGCCGGTGTCGGGGTCCGGGTACGCGCCGTGCAACAGCGCGACGGCCTCGGCGACCAGTTCGCTCTTCCCCGCCCACCGCCGGTACACCGTCGTCTTGCCGGCACCGCAGCGGGCCGCGACGGCATCGATCGACAGCCGGTCGTAGCCGACCTCGGCCAGCAGTTCCTGTGTCGCGAGGAGCAGTTCGCGTTCACGCTCCGCGTCGCGGGGACGCCCCGCCCGCACCGACGATGCCACCCGAGTCTCCTTTCACCGGAAGGTCCAGTGTGGCGACGCGAACGCCGCCACACCAAACCCGAGTTCGTACTCAGCCCGCGTGCACCGGTGGCTTCTCCCCTGTCGCGGCCCGTGCATCGATCGCCGTGACGGTGACGATCACGCCGACGACGAGGAGCACGGCCGCACCCGCGAAGGCTGCCGTGAACCCGCTGGTGAGCGCCTCCGTCGCCCGCTCGAGCAGCGACCCGTCACCGGTCGTGCGTGCCTGGAAGTACGCCTGGTCGGCGTCGGGCAGCGAGTCGTTCGCGGTGGCCGTGGCCAGCGTGGACAGAATCGCCAGACCCATCGCGCCGCCGATCTGCTGTGCGGTGCTGAGCAGGGCCGACGCGATACCGGCGTCCGTGTGGGTCACCCCGGACACCGCACCGAGCGTCATCGGCAGGAAGCTGCTGCCGAGACCGATCGCGGTGACGAACATCGCGGGCATCAGGTGCGTGAGGTACGACGAACCCGGCTCGAGCATCGCCAACCACGCCATGCCGATCGCGGCGACGATCAGGCCCGGTCCGGCGAGCATGCGGGCGGGCAGACGGCCCGCCAACTTCGATCCGACCCCGGTCGCGAGCGCCATGCCGAAGCTGAACGGCAGATAGGCCAGACCGGTCCGGACCGGCGAGTACTCCAACACCTGCTGCATGTACAGCGACAGGAAGTAGAACGTCGCGAACATCGCCGCGCCGATGATCAGCATCGCCGTGTACGACCCGGAACGGTTGCGGTCCTTCAGCAGACGCAGCGGCAGCATCGGGTGATCGGAACGGATCTGGATCGTCACGAACAGCGCGAGCAACGCGATCGCCGCAGCGAACAGGCTCAGGGTCATGCTGTCGGTCCAGCCGTCCTCCCCACCCCGGGTGATGCCGTAGACGAGCGCGACCAGACCCAGGGTTCCGGTCACCGCGCCGGGGACGTCGAGTCGGCCACGGACGCGGTCGCCGGCGGGCAGTACCGCGGTGCCGACGAGCAGCGCGGCACCGATCGGCACGTTGACGAAGAAGATCCAGCGCCAGTCGAGGTAGTCGGTGAGCACGCCGCCGAGCAGGAGTCCGATCGTCGAACCGATGCCGGACATCGCGGCGTAGACACCCATCGCCTTGTTGCGCGGCGCCCCTTCGGGGAACGTCGTCGCGATGAGCGCGAGCGCTGTCGGTGCGGCGATCGCAGCACCGACACCCTGCAGGATGCGCGCGGCGATCAGCAGCGCCGCGTTCGGGGCGAAACCGCCGAGCAGGGACGCGACGGTGAAGACGACGATGCCGACACGGAACATCCGCCGGCGCCCGAACAGGTCACCGGAGCGGCCACCGAGCAGGAGCAGGCCGCCGAAGGCCAGGACGTACGAGTTCACGATCCAGGCGAGGCCCGATGCCGAGATCCCGAGGTCCGCTTGGATGCTCGGCAACGCGATGTTGGTGATGGTGCTGTCGAGGATCACCATCAGCTGTGCCGTGGCGATGACGACGAGCGCGAGTCCGAGGTGGCGTGGTGCCGCCGTCTCCCCTGGCGCGCGCACGGTGGGCGAGGTTGTCATGGTCGGCCTTCCTGGAGTGGTCCGCAGATTCTCGTATTCAATACGCTACCGTTTCGTATTCTATTCCCGAGGTCCTTGACCGATCACCGCGGCAGCCGTTGACTGCACGGAGAGGTCCTCTCCGCACCGCGACCCCCGAGGAGGAATCATGACCGACAAGCCCGAGGCCCGGCCCACGGTCCAGCTGTCGCCCGAGCAGCTCCGCTACGAAATTCGTGTGGGCGACGAGCCGGCCGGCTTCACGCAGTTCGTCGACGACGGGGCCCGGCGGATCTTCTTCCACACCGAGATCGACGAACGTTTCGCCGGACGAGGACTGGCGAGCACACTGATCCGCGCCGCACTCGCGGACACGACGACACACGGCAAGCGCATCGTGCCGCTCTGCCCGTTCGTCGCCGGCTTCGTCGAAAAGCACGACGACTTCGCTGATTTCGTCGATCCGGTGACACCGGAAGCCGAACGCACGGTACGCGAGGCGCTGCGCTGAGCCCTGCCACTCGGCCCGAGGCCGTGCCCCCAGTCGGACTCGAACCGACACTCGGCGGATTTTAAGTCCGCTGCCTCTGCCAATTGGGCTATGGGGGCCCCGGACAGTCTAGGCCCAGGAGGTAGTGACCTACCTCACGACCTGCCGACGGGGATCGACATGGCGATGCCGTCGAGGATGTCGTGTTCGCTGACGACGAGTTCCCGGATTCCGGCGCGCCGGTCGAGTTCGTCGGCGAGGACGGTGGTGACGATCGCGCCGCCGCCGATGACGTCGACGCGTCCGGGATGCATCGGCCCCAGTGCGGCGCGTTCGTCGTGCGTCATCGTCACGAGGCGGTGTGCGACGTCGTGCACCTGGTCGAGACTCAGCCGCGACAGGTGCACACGGTCGGCGTCGTAGTCGGGCAGGTTCTGCGCGATCGCGGACAGGGTCGTCATGGTGCCGGCGACACCGACCCAGGTGCGGGCCTGTTCCACGGGCACCCGCTCGAAGGCGTCGGCGAGCCGCTCGGACGCGAAAACCCGTGCCGCGGACACCTGCTCACCCGTGGGCGGATCGTCGTGGAGGCAGCGTTCGGTGACGCGCACACAGCCGACGTCGGTGGAGTGGGCGGCGCGGACACCGTCGGCGTCGCCGAGAACGACTTCGGTGGAACCGCCACCGAGGTCGACGACGACGAACGGCCCCTCGGACGGATCGAGTTCGCCGACGGCACCGGCGAACGACAGGCGTGCCTCCTCGTCACCGCTGATGACCTCGGCTTCCGCGCCCGGGATCACGGCGCCGAGCACGTCGCGGGTCATCGCGAAGAAGTCCTCACGGTTCGACGCGTCGCGGGTCGCGGACGTGGCGACCATCCGCACGGCGGTGGCACCGGTGTCGCGGATGATGCCCGCATACTCCTCGAGCGCCACCCGGGTGCGTTCGATCGCCTCCGGGGCGAGGGCGCCGGTGGCGTCGACACCCTGCCCGAGTCGCACGATCCGCATCAGCCGCGTCACGTCGGTGTACCGGCCGTCTGCGTCGACGTCGGAGACGAGCAGGCGGACGGAGTTGGTGCCGCAGTCGATCGCGGCGACGCGGGTCACTCGATGCCGTCCGGATCGAGGGGCCCGGTGTACTCGGGCCAGTCTGCGGGGATCGCGGTGCCGCGCAAGGGTCCTCGGGCGGCGAGGGAGACGGCCTCGTCGCCGAGCGGGTTGAGGCCCGGCCCCTTGGCAAGCGAGTGCGCGATCAGCACATGCAGGCACTTGACCCGATCCGGCATGCCACCGCCCGTGAAATCCGTTCCGAGGGAATCGATTTCGTTGCGCTCATTCAGGTACGACTCGTGGGCCCGCCGGTATGCCGCGGCGAGTTCGGTGTCGGTGCCGAGACGTTCGGTCATCTCGCGCATCACACCGGCCGATTCGAGGCGGCTCGCCTCCACGGTCAGCCGGGGATCGGTGAGGTAGTACAGGGTGGGGAACGGAGTGCCGTCGGGCAGCCGGGGCGCAGTCTTGACGACGCCGGGCCGACCGTCCGGGCAGCGGTACGCGATCGCGAGGACGCCGCGCGGGGTACGACCCAACTGGGCCTCCACGGCGTCGAGGTCTTGCTGGGGGACGGACGATTCGCTCACCCGGTGGGTACTCCTGCTTCTGGTTGTTCGGTGAGGCGCTGCCACAGATCGCTGTGCCACGCCCCGGTGGACGGCGGGGTTTCCGGTGCGTCCGGTTCCGGCGGCTTCCAGTCGCCGGGCAACTGGACCTTGTACGGGGTCTCCCCCGGCCGGACCAGGCCCAGTCGGTCCCGGGCCTGGGATTCGATCCACGCGGGATCCTCGATCTGCTCCTGCTGCCACTGCAGGTCCTCGAGATGCTGCTCGAGTTCGACCCGTTCGGCGGCGAGCCGGTCGGCTTCGGAGCGTTGCGAGAGATAGGTGCGCAACGGCACCGCGAGGGTGAGCGCCAACGCGCAGATCACCACTCCGAGAACGACGGCCTGCACGGTGGACAGGCCGAAGAACGTGCGTTCCGTTCCCGAACGCGGCACCGCCCGCCCCGAGCGCCGCATGGAGCGGACCCGGGACGGGACGGTCGCGTCGGTCGCCGCATCGGCGGCGGATGCGGCAGGCGGGCCGGAACGGACCCGGCGGGGTCGGCGAGACCCCGGGTCCGTTCCCGCGCCACGACGATCGGGGCGCCCGTCCGGGGAGGGACGACCCGACCGCGACCTACCGCGCTGACTCATCGGCTTGCTTATGCCTCGAAGGCGAAGCGCGGGAAGGCCAGGTCGCCGGCGTAGCGGGCGGCGTCACCGAGGAGTTCCTCGATGCGCAGCAGCTGGTTGTACTTGGCGACCCGCTCGGAGCGGGCCGGGGCACCGGTCTTGATCTGGCCGCTGCCGACCGCGACGGCCAGGTCGGCGATCGTGGTGTCCTCGGTCTCACCGGAACGGTGGCTCATCATCGTCTTGTAGCCGCTGCGGTGCGCGAGATCGACGGCGTCGAGGGTCTCGGTGAGCGTGCCGATCTGGTTGACCTTGACCAGCAGCGCGTTCGCGGCACCCTTGACGATGCCCTCCTCGAGACGCTCCGGGTTGGTGACGAACAGGTCGTCGCCGACGAGCTGGATCTTGTTGCCGATCTGCTCGGTGAGCGACACCCAGCCGGTCCAGTCGTCCTCGTCCAGCGGATCCTCGATCGAGACCAGCGGGTACTGGCCGAGCAGCTCGGCGTAGAACGCGCTCATCTCGTCGGCGGTGCGGATCTTGCCCTCGAACTTGTAGCCCTCGCCCTTGGTGTAGAACTCGGTGGCGGCGACGTCGAGCGCCAGCGCGACATCGGTGCCCAGCGTCAGGCCGGTCTTGGCGATCGCCTCGGCGATCAGGTCCAGCGCCTCGCGGGTGCCGGCGACGTCGGGTGCGAAACCGCCCTCGTCACCGAGACCGGTGGACAGGCCCTTCTCCTTGAGGACAGCCTTGAGCGAGTGGTACACCTCGGCACCCCAGCGCAGCGACTCCTTGAAGGTGGGCGCGCCGATCGGGGCGACCATGAACTCCTGGACGTCGACGCCGGTGTCGGCGTGGGCGCCACCGTTGAGGATGTTCATCATCGGGACGGGCAGCACGTGGGCGTTGGGGCCGCCGACGTAGCGGAACAGGTCCAGGCCGGACGCCTCGGCGCCGGCGCGGGCCACGGCGAGCGACGCACCCAGGAGGGCGTTCGCACCGAGACGCGACTTGTCCGGGGTGCCGTCGGCGTCGAGCAGGGCCTGGTCGACGGTGCGCTGCTCGGTCGCGTCGAGGCCGATGATGGCCGGCGCGATCTCGCCGAGCACGGACTCGACAGCCTTCTGGACGCCCTTGCCCAGGTAGCGATCGCCACCGTCACGCAGTTCGACGGCCTCGTGCTCACCGGTGGAGGCTCCCGACGGAACGGCGGCGCGGGCGAAGCTGCCGTCCTCGAGCAGAACCTCGACCTCCACCGTGGGGTTGCCACGGGAGTCGAGGATTTCGCGAGCTCCGACCTGCTCAATGATGGCCACGAATGCTTCTCCTTGATTGTCTTACGTGCAGGTGAAAACGGCCTGTGCCGCCGCATGAATAGTGCCAGGTCCGAGCGTAACGGCAGTAACCGACTCCCGTCGGCGGGACGCGCGCACGAACCGTGTCGCCGGCTCGGTCACCGGCGGACGCCCACCGAGTACGCGGCCGCGCGGGCGCGCACGTCCATGAGGTATTCGCCGGACAGGTTGTACGCCATGAGGGCGGTCCGCCAACCGCCCTCGGTGGTGAGATCGCCGCCGCGGGCGCACAGATACCGTGCGGCGGTGAGGGCGGCGTCGTCGATGTTGTCGGGGTCGGCGATGCCGTCGCCGTTGGCGTCGACACCCCACCGCGACCAGGTTTCGGGGATGAACTGCAGCGGGCCCATCGCCCGGTCGTGGACGGGGTCGCCGTCCATGGCGCCGCCGTCGGTGTCGGGGATCACGGCGACGCCGGGCGAGCCGTCGAGCGGGATGCCGCGGATCGGGGGGCTCACCTGTCCGTCGCCCGCCACCCGGGCCCCCAGGTACGTGCCGTGCCTGCTCTCGACGGCGGCGATCCCGGCGAGTGTCGTCCATCCGATACCGCAGTCGGGGCGGGAACGGGCCATGACGGCGGCGGCGTACCCGTACGCCTCGAGCGCGGTCGGCGAGATACCGAGCGTGCCGGACAGCGGGGTCGCCCAGTCCCGCAACTGGTCCGCGGTGCGGCCGGGGGCGTCGACGTCGATCGGCGGGAGCGGCGTGCCGGGGCCGGGCGGGATGTCGTCGGGGATCTCGATACGCGGACGGGCCTGGTCGAACTCGCCGAGGCCGGAGGCGATCGCGATCACCCCGATACCCACCGCGATCGCGAACGATGCCCCGACGAACGTCCGCAGTCGGCTCCGGCGACGGCGCGGCGGCCGGCCGTCGGGCCACTGCGGCGGCGGTCCCGGGTATCCCCGCGGCGGCTCGGGGGCGATCACCATGCGTCTGGTCACGGCGTCCATCATCCAGACCGCACGGTTGCGACGCTCGCCAGAAATGCGACCAAAACCGCATTACGGTCATAAAAGACCAGGTGGGGGCGGTTTTCGCGGTTAGTTAGGTGATGCTAGGTTCACCCCTGTTTCCAACTCGATCCAGGAGTACCCGCCATGCCCTCCACCGCGACACAGCTGTTCGGCAGCGGACTCATCGGCCTCCGCGAGGGCCTGGAAACCGGCATCGTCGTGATGATCCTGATCGCGTTCCTCGTCAAGTCCGAGCGCCGCGACGCCCTGAAATGGGTGTGGGCGGGCGTCGGCGCGGCCGTCGCGATGGTCGCGTCGATCTTCGTGATCGTCCACTTCGGCACGTCGACGGTGACCGGTACGGCCGCCGAACTGATCAGCGGTCTCGCGTCGCTGGTCGCGGTCGGCATCGTGACCGCGATGGTGCTGTGGATGCGCACCGCGGCCGCTTCGATCTCCGGGCAGCTGCGCACGGGAATGGAACGGGCCCTGTCCGTCGGCCCGGCCGCGGTCGCGACGCTGGCGTTCTTCGCCGTCGGCCGCGAGGGCGTCGAGACGGCGCTGCTGCTCGTCGGCTACGCCGAGAACACGGCCGGCAGCATGTGGCCGCTGGTCGGCCTGCTGCTCGGCATCGCTGCCGCCGCCGTCCTCACCGTGCTGCTGTACGTCGGTGCCGTCCGGATCGACTTCGCCCGCTTCTTCCGCTGGACCGGCGCGTTCCTCGTCGTGGTGGCCGCCGGCATCCTCGCGTACGGCGTCCGGGCGCTGCAGATCGCGGGCTGGCTGCCCGGCGGTTCGACGCTCGCGTTCGACGCGTCGTCGGTGTTCGACACGTCCAGCTGGTACGGCACCGTGCTGCAGGGCATCTTCAACTTCCGCCCGGATCCGACCGTCCTGCAGGCGGTCGTCTGGGTCGCCTACCTCGTGATCGTGATGCCGCTGTTCCTGCGGCCGGTCGCACCGAAACCGGCTGTGGCACAGCCCGTCACCGTTTCCTAGCGAATCCCTCCGAAAGGTTCCTCCCGTGCGTCGTACCACCTCCGCGCTCGCCCTGCTGGCGATCGCTCCCCTCGCCCTCGCCGCGTGCACGTCCAAGTCGGCCGCGAGCGACGGCACCGTCACCGTCACGGCCACCGACACCACGTGCGACGTGTCCGCGACGTCCGCCGAGACCGGGAACACGACGTTCGCGATCACCAACAACGGAGCGAAGGTCACCGAGTTCTACGTGTACGGCGCGGGCGACCGGGTGATGGGTGAGGTCGAGAACGTCGGGCCGGGTCTGACGCGTCAGCTCATCGTCAACCTCGCCGAGGCGGGGACGTACCACACGGCGTGCAAGCCGGGCATGGTCGGCGACGGTATCCGCACCGAGTTCACGGTGACGGGCGATTCGGTGGCCGCCACCGATGCGGACGGTCGGCTGGCCGAGGCCGCGGCCGGTTACCGGCGGTACATCGACAGCCAGGTCACGGCACTGCAGGAGACCGCGGCGACGTTCGTGGCAGCGATCGCGGCGGGCGACGTGGCCGCCGCGAAGGCGCAGTACCCGCTCACCCGCACCTACTACGAGCGCATCGAGCCGGTCGCCGAGAGCTTCCCCGACGACCTCGATCCGCGCATCGACCTGCGCGAGGTCGACGTCGAACCGGGCTGGAACTGGACCGGCTTCCACCGGCTCGAGAAGGACCTGTGGGTGACCGGCCTGCAGCCGGACACGAACGCCATCGCCGACCGACTGCTCGCCGACCTGCAGGAACTGGCCGACGGTGTCGACTCCCCCGACTTCGTGGTGGATCCGATCCAGGTGGCCGGCGGCGCGCAGACACTGCTCGACGAGATCGCCCGCACCAAGATCACCGGCGAGGAGGACATCTTCTCGCACACCGACCTGTACGACTTCCAGGCCAACGTCGACGGCTCGCAGGCCGCGATCGCCGCGGTCCGCCCGATCCTCGACGACCGCAACCCGGAGCTCGCCGCGCGGATCGATCAGCGTTTCGCCGAGCTCGACGCCGAACTCGCGCAGTACCGGGCCGGCGACGGCTTCGTGTCGTACGACACCGTCACCGAACCGCAGCGGCAGACCCTGTCGCAGAAGATCGACGCGCTGTCCGCCGAGGTGAGCCAGGTCCAGGGTGTCATCGCAGGATAAGACGCAGATCTCGCGGCGACGCCTGTTCGGTGCCGTCGGGGCGGGCGCCGTCCTGGCCGGTACCGGTGTCGTCGTCGGGCGGGCGACCGCCCCGGCCGGAACACCGTCGTCCACAGTGGCGTTCCGGGACGCCCACCAGGCCGGCATCGTGACGCCCGCACAGGACCGCATGCATTTCGTGGCGTTCGACGTGATCACCGAGTCGCGGGACGAACTGGTGGCGCTGCTGCAGACGTGGACCACGATGGCCGAACGGATGACCGCCGGCGAGGAGGCCACCGAGGACGGTGCGACGGGGGCCGGCGAGTACCACCCGCCCTCCGACACCGGGGAGGCCCTCGACCTGTCGGCGTCGAAGTTGACGCTCACCATCGGGTTCGGGCCGTCGCTGTTCGTCCGGGACGGCGTCGACCGGTTCGGTCTCGCCGACAAGCAGCCGGCCGCACTCGCCGATCTGCCGAAGTTCACCGGCGACGCCCTCGATCCGGCCCGCTCCGGCGGCGACATCGCGATCCAGGCGTGCGCCGACGACCCGCAGGTGGCCGTCCACGCCGTCCGCAACCTGGCCCGTGTCGGCTTCGGCGTGGTGGCGGTGCGCTGGTCGCAGCTCGGGTTCGGGCGCACGTCGTCGACGTCGACGTCGCAGACGACGCCACGAAACCTGTTCGGGTTCAAGGACGGAACCCGCAACCTCAAGGCCGAGGACCCGGCCGCGCTCGACGAGCACGTGTGGGTGGACGGCGCCGACGACCAGCCGTGGCTGGCGGGCGGTTCGTACCTGGTAGCCCGGCGTATCCGGATGCTCATCGAACCGTGGGACCGCACCACCCTGCACGAGCAGGAGCGGGTGTTCGGGCGCAGCAAGGGCAGCGGTGCACCGCTGGGCCGCAAGGACGAGTTCGACGATCTGCAACTCGACGCCAAGGGGGCCGGCGGCAAACCCGTCATCGACAAGGACGCCCACGTGCGGCTGGCGTCGGCGGAGGAGTTGGGCGGTATCCAGATCCTGCGCCGCGGCTACAACTTCACCGACGGCACCGACGGTTTCGGGCACCTCGACGCCGGACTGTTCTTCATCGCCTACTGCCGCGACCCACAGAAACAGTTCGTGCCGATGCAACAGAACCTGTCCCGCAACGACGCACTGAACGAGTACATCCAGCACGTGGGGTCCGCGGTCTTCGCGGTGCCGCCGGGAGTCGGTGACGGCGACTACTGGGGGTCGACGCTGTTCACGTGAGGAACCCCGCCGGTAGGTGCCGACGGACCGATCCCTCGACAGAACCGGCGGGTAACCGCATTTCGCCCTACGGTGACGGCATCGGACCGATCCGGACAAAGGGGCGCACATGCAGAGCCAGTTCGACGAACTCGCCGACCTCTACGAGGGAATGGCCAGCTGGCCCTTCAGACGGCACCTCGAGATCCCCAATGTGCTGGCCGCACTCGGCGACCTCGAGGGCCGTGACGTCCTCGACTTCGGTTGCGGCAACGGCATGTACTCGCGGTGGCTGAGAGAACAGGGCGCACGGCGGGTGGTCGGCTACGACGTCTCCGACGGCATGCTCGACCATGCGCGTCGACAGGAAGCGAGCAGCCCCCGCGACATCTCGTTCACCTCCGATCTCACCGACGATCTGGCGGGGTGTTTCGATCTGGTCCTGGCCGTGTACGTGTTGCCGTACGCCACTACCCGGGACGAACTCCATGACATGTGTGCCCAGATGGCACGGCCGCTCCGTCCGGGCGGGCGTCTCGTCACCCTGCCGATCCATCCCGACTACGTCCGGGATCCGTCGTACTACGAGCGCTACGGCTTCCGGCTGACCCCGATCGGTCCGGACGGGGACGGCGGTCGCGTCGAGCTCGACCTCTTCGACCCGTCGAACCGCGAAGCCGGCGAGGACACCGTCACCGCATATGTGTGGAACAAACCGAGCATCGACGACGCCCTGCACACTGCCGGATTCCAACTGGTCCAGTGGATGGACCATGCCCGGGTGAGGACACCGGAGGCGGACACCGAAGCACACCTCCTGCGCGACTACTGGGAGAAACCGCACGCTGCCATCCTCAACTGCCGCAAGCAGTGACCGTCCGGGCGCGCTGATAAAGTGCCGCTCATGGACATCGAGGTCGACAGAATCTAGCCACCGGACTGCCGGTGGCGTTGCCGATCGGGCGCGGACCGCGCCTCGGCTGACGATCCATGCCCTTTTCCGGGCTCCATCCCGGCATTTCCGCCTCGCACCGATCACGTATCCCGCGTGCACAGCGATGTCGACTCTGCCGGACGACGTCCGTCCTACCCGGTGACCTCTCGTGATCGGTCGTTCCCTCGGCCCCGCTGATCGGCAACCTTCCACGAAAGGGACGGCAACGCATGAGTGCCTCCGCAATCACCCTGAGAGACCTCA
This sequence comes from Prescottella sp. R16, assembly GCF_030656875.1. NCBI lineage: Bacteria > Bacillati > Actinomycetota > Actinomycetes > Mycobacteriales > Nocardiaceae > Rhodococcus > Prescottella sp. R16. Next base: position 1,221,248 of record NZ_CP130943.1, on the reverse strand, counting down.
CCTTCGAATGGCCCGACGGCACCGTCGCGCTGGACCGCGTGAGCGGCACCTTCACCACCGGGCGCACCGGACTCGTCGGCCGCAACGGGGCGGGCAAGTCCACGCTGCTCCGACTGGTGGCCGGGCTGCTCCGGCCCACATCCGGGCGGATCGACACCGTCGGAGAAGTAGGTCATCTCCCCCAGACGCTGACCGCACGCAAGGACTCGACCGTCGCCGAGCTCCTCGGCATCGGCGGGATCGTCGAAGCCCTCCGGGCGATCGAGGGTGGAGATCCGGATCCTCGACACTTCGACACGGTCGGCGACGACTGGGACATCGAGGCGCGCGCAGACGAGGCCCTGCACGAGATCGGCTTCACGGCAGCCGATCTCGACCGCCCGGTCGCCACGATATCCGGGGGCGAGGCCATGCTCGTCGCCATCACCGGCCTGCGGATCCGCCGCACCCCGATCACGCTGCTCGACGAGCCGACGAACAACCTCGACCGGCCCACGCGTGCACGACTGGCGGAGATGGTCGACAACTGGACCGGCACGCTCGTGGTCGTCAGTCACGATCTGGAACTGCTCGAGCACATGGATGCCACCGCCGAACTGCACGACAGCCGGATCGAGGTGTTCGGCGGCCCGTACAGCGCGTGGAAGGAGTATCGCGAGCAGGAGCAGGCGGCGGCCGTGCAGGCTGCGCGTTCGGCCGAGCAGGCACTCGAGGTCGAGAAACGTCGGAGGATCGAAGCCGAGACGAAACTGGCCCGGCGTGAACGGACCGCGAAGAAGACGCAGAAGGACGGTGGGATCCCCAGGATCCTGGCGGGGAACCGGGCCGGCAAGGCACAGGTGTCCGCCGGATCGATGCGTTCGACACTCGCCGCCAAGGTCGAGGCCGCCCAGGCCGCCGTCGACGCTGCGGATCTGCGCGTGCGCGAGGACGAACACATCCGACTCGACCTCCCCGACCCCGATGTCCCACGGGGCCGGCGACTGGCCGAGTTCCACGACGGCGACCGCTCGATCGTCGTCCAGGGTCCGGAACGTGTCGCGCTCGTCGGCCCCAACGGCGCGGGCAAGTCGACGCTGCTCGAACACCTCGTCCACGGCACGGTCGGGGATCCGGATCGAGTGCGGGCAGTGTTGTCGACGGACCGCGTCGGTTATCTCCCCCAGCGTCTCGACAACCTGGACGACCGCCTGAGCGCTCTCGAGAACGTCCAGGAGGTCGCCGCCGGCACAGCAGCCGGCACGATCCGCAATCAGCTCGCGCGTCTGCTGATCCGAGGCAGTACCGCCGACCGACCGGTCGCGACACTGTCGGGCGGCGAACGCTTCCGGGTGTCGCTCGCCACACTGCTCCTGGCGGATCCACCCGCGCAGCTACTGGTCCTCGACGAGCCCACGAACAACCTCGACGTCACCAGCGTCGAACAACTGGCCGAGGCGCTCGACGCCTATCGCGGTGCGATGGTGATCGTCAGTCACGACTACGAGTTCCTGCGCAAGATCGGCATCGACGTGACCCTGGAGCTCGACGGGAACGGCCGAATCGCGAAGCACCACAACGATTCACCCAGCTGATGGCCGCTCAGCTGCTCCAGTAGGTTCGCCAGTCGTCCGCCCCGAGTCCGCCCCACGCGACACCGTCCGCGTGCGCGGCGGACTCGGCGGCCCGGATGCGGTCGACGAATCGCAGTGTGGCCGTGCGGAGGTCGTCCTCGGCACTGGTCTCACCGCCCAGCCGGACCGTCCGCAGTTCACCGGGGACGAGGTCGTCCGGCAGCCCGGCCTTCCGGGCCCGCGAGATCACCTTCTCCGCCAACGCGAGCGCCGGCTGCTGCAACGCGATGCCGTCGATGCAGGACTGCCGGGCCTTCTCCGCGGCCTTGCGGGCCTCCCAGGCCCGTTCCTGTTCGGCGATGTCGATCGGCCCGTCGAGGCCGTCGGCGAGGTGCGGGCTGCGGTGCACGAGTTTCGCGACCAGGTCCGCGGCGACGTCGTCGACGGTGAACTCGCCGGCCGCCTCGGCGATCCGGGAGTGGAACAGCACCTGCAGCAACAGGTCGCCGAGTTCTTCCCGGACCGACACCGGGTCGCCGGACTGGATCGCGTCGAGCAGCTCGTAGGTTTCCTCGAGCAGGTAGGGGCGCAGCGAATCGTGGGTCTGGGTGGTCTCCCAGCCCCCGGCCCGCCACAGCCGGTCCATGACCGCGGCGGCTTCTTTCAGCGCCTCCCCCAGTGTTCCTCCCACGGTGTCAGGCACAGTGCACGTCCACCGAGCCGGCGGCCTTGCCGTCCATCGCGAGCAGGAAGTCGGCGATGTACTGCAGCAGTTCGACGTCACGCAACCGGTCTGCACCGATACCACCGGACCCGGCGCGCGGCAGCGGCATCTGCACCAGGCCGGTGGTGGCCCGGTACTGGGCACTCGGATAGATCCGCTTGAGCCGCAACTGCTTCGAATCGGGCAGCTGCATCGGCGAGACCTTCAGCTGGGTGCCGGTGACCGCGACCTCCTCGATCCCGTACTCGCGGCACAGCAGGCGCAGTTTCGCGACCGACACCAGCCTCCGCACCTCCTCGGGCAGCGGCCCGTACCGGTCGACGAGTTCCTCGATCACGGCGGCGATCGCGTCGGAGTCGGTGGCGGCGGCGAGCTTGCGGTACCCCTCGAGCCGCAGCCGGTCGCTGGTGACGTAGTCGGGCGGGATGTGCGCGTCGACCGGAAGATCGATGCGCACCTCCTTGACCTCCGGCTCGGTGGTGACGGGCCGACCGTCGGCGACTGCGCGATACGCCTCGACGGCCTCGCCGACGAGCCGCACGTACAGGTCGAATCCGACGCCGGCGACGTGGCCGGACTGTTCGGCGCCCAATACGTTTCCGGCGCCGCGGATCTCGAGGTCCTTCATCGCGACGGCCATGCCGGCGCCGAGGTCGGAGTTCTGCGAGATCGTGGCGAGCCGGTCGTACGCGGTCTCGGTGAGCGGCTTCTCCGGCGGGTACAGGAAGTAGGCGTAACCGCGTTCGCGGCTGCGGCCGACACGTCCGCGCAGCTGGTGCAGCTGCGACAGGCCGAGCGAGTCGGCGCGTTCGACGATGAGGGTGTTGGCGTTGGAGATGTCGAGGCCGGTCTCGATGATCGTGGTGCACACCAGCACGTCGAACTCGCGTTCCCAGAAGCCCTGCACGGTCTTCTCGAGGGTTTCCTCGTTCATCTGCCCGTGAGCGACCACCACCCGGGCCTCGGGTACGAGGTCGCGGAGCCGCTTGGCGGCCTTGTCGATCGAGGAGACCCGGTTGTGGACGTAGAACACCTGGCCGTCGCGCAGCAGTTCGCGCCGGATCGCGGCGGCCACCTGCTTGTCCGCGTACGCGCCGACGTACGTGAGGATCGGGTGCCGCTCCTCGGGCGGGGTGAGGATCGTCGACATCTCCCGGATGCCGGCCATGCTCATCTCCAGGGTGCGCGGGATCGGGGTGGCCGACATGGTGAGCACGTCGACGTGGGTGCGCAGCGCCTTGATGTGTTCCTTGTGTTCGACGCCGAACCGCTGTTCCTCGTCGACGATCACCAGACCGAGGTCCTTCCAACGGACCCCGGTCTGCAGCAGCCGGTGGGTGCCGACGACGATGTCGATCTCGCCGTCCGCGAGCTGCGTGATGATCTCCTTCGACTCGCCCGGATCGGTGAAGCGGGACAGGCCGCGCACCTTGACGGGGAAGTTCGCCATCCGCTCGGCGAACGTCTGCAGGTGCTGCTGCGCGAGCAGTGTCGTCGGGACGAGCACCGCGACCTGCTTGCCGTCCTGCACGGCCTTGAACGCGGCCCGCACCGCGACCTCGGTCTTGCCGTAGCCGACGTCACCGATGACGACGCGGTCCATCGGGACCGGCTTCTCCATGTCGGCCTTGACCTCGTCGATGACGGTGAGCTGGTCGTGGGTCTCGGTGAACGCGAACGCGTCCTCCATCTCCTTCTGCCACGGCGTGTCCGGGGCGAACGCGTGACCGGGTGCGGCCTGCCGGGCCGCGTACAACTGCACCAGTTCGCCGGCGATCTCTCGAACCGCCTTGCGCGCCTTGCGTTTCGTGTTCTGCCAGTCGGATCCACCGAGCTTGGACAGGGCCGGCAGTTCACCGCCGACGTACCGGGAGAGCTGGTCGAGGGATTCCATCGGCACGAACAGCCGGTCACCGGGCTGACCGCGTTTGCTCGACGCGTATTCGAGGACGAGGTATTCGCGACGGGCACCGCCGACGGTGCGCTCGACCATCTCGACGAACCTGCCGATGCCGTGCTGGTCGTGGACGACCATGTCGCCGGCGGTGAGCGCCAGCGGGTCGACCTGGTTGCGGCGCTTGGCCGGCATCTTCCGGCCGTCCCCGGCGGCCGCGACCCGGTTACCGGTGAGATCGGCCTCGGTGACGATCACCAGGCCCGGGACCCCGGCGCCCTCGTCGCCCGGGAGCACCAGCCCCTCGTGCAGCGAGCCGCACAGCACCCCGACCAGTCCGCGGGCCGGTTCGGCACCCGGCGCGAGTTCCCCGGCGGGGACGTCGGCATCGCGCAGCCGCTCGAGCACCCGGTTGGCGGTGCCGCCGCCGGCGACCACGACGACGGCACGCCCACCGGTGGTGACGTGTGCGCGCAGATTCACGAACAGCATCGACAGCAGTTCGTCGGATCCGCGGACCTCGGGGGCGTGCTGCACGGGCAGCACCAGTTCGTCGTCGCGTCCGGACGCGAGCGGGCTGATCGTCCACCACGGCCGGCCCTGCGCCTCCGCGTTCTCCCGCACCTGGGTCAGCGACCGGTACGCCGACGCCCCGAGATCCGAGCCGCCGAGCACGGACGTGTCGATCGGTGCCGCGCCGCCGAGGGAGGCCGCCGTCCACGACGCCTCGAGGAACTCCTGCCCGGTGCGCACCAGGTCGGTGGCGCGGGTGCGGATCTTCTCCGGGTCGCACAGCAGCACGTGGGTCTGCCGGGGCAGTACCTCGGTGAGCAGCTGCAGTTCACCCGGCTGCAGCAGGGGCAGCAGTGCCTCCATGCCCTCGACGGGAATACCGGCGGACAGTTTGTCGAGCATCTCCACGAGGGCGGCGTCGGCCGGGTTCTCGGCGGCCAACTGCGCGGCCCGGTCCCGCACCGGTGCGGTGAGCAGCAGTTCCCGGCACGGCGGCGCGACGACGGTGCCGACCTCGAGTTCGGCCAGCGACCGCTGGTCGGCGACGGAGAACGCGCGCAGCTCGGTGATCTCGTCACCCCAGAACTCCACGCGCACCGGATGATCCGCGGTGGGCGGGAACACGTCGAGGATGCCGCCGCGGACCGCGAACTCGCCGCGGCTGCCGACCATGTCGACCCGTGTGTACGCGAGCTCGACCAATCGTTCGATCAACGCGTCGAACTCGTACTCGGCGCCGACCCGGAACACGATCGGCTCGATCTCCCCGAGCCCCGGCGCCATCGGCTGCACGAGCGACCGGACGGTCGTGACGATCACCTGCAGCGGCGGACCGTAGACGGTGTCGTCGGGGCGTGCGAGGCGACGGAGCACGTGCAGTCGGCGTCCCACGGTGTCGGAGCTCGGCGAGAGCCGTTCGTGCGGCAGCGTCTCCCACGACGGGAACTGGACGGCGGCGTCGCCGATCACCTCGCGCAGTTCGGTGGTGAGATCGTCGGCCTCACGCCCGGTCGCGGTGACGACGAGCAGTTGTGTCCGGGCTGCCAGCGCGGCCGCGACGAACGGCCGGGCTGCGTTGGGGGCGACGATGTCGAAGCCGGCGCGGCCGATGTCGTCGGCCACCTGCCCCACGGCGCCGTCGGTCAGTGCGGTGCGGACGAGTCCGGCCAGAGGAGTGGAGGACGGCGGCGTGGAAGACAACGAGTGCGCTCCTGATGTCGTGAATGCAGACCGCTCGATTCTAGGCGCGCACCCCGACATCGGACCGGGGGCTACCCGCCGAGCTGTGGGTTCGCCTCGAGATTCGTCAACCCGTTCCAGCACAGGTTGACCAGGTGCGCGGCCACGACTTCCTTGGACGGGGTGCGCTCGTCGAGCCACCACGTGGCGGTGGTGGCGACCATGCCGACGAGGGCCTGCGCGTACAGCGGTGCCAGGTCGGGGTCGAAGCCGCGGCGCCCGAAGTCGCCACCGAGGATGTGCCCGACCTGGCGGACGGCCTCGTTGAGGAGGCTCGAGTAGGTGCCTTCCTTCGCGGCCACCGGCGAATCGCGTACGAGGATGCGGAATCCGTCGGTGTGTTCCTCGACGTAGGTGAGCAGGGCGAGTGCTACCCGTTCGACCCGGATCCGGGACCGGTTCTGGGTGAGCGACGACGTGATCATCTCGAGCAGCTTCGACATCTCACGGTCGACGACGACGGCGTAGAGGCCCTCCTTGCCGCCGAAGTGTTCGTAGACGACGGGCTTGGAGACCTGGGCGCGGGCGGCGATCTCCTCGATCGACGCGGCCTCGTAGCCGCGTTCGGCGAACAGGGCCCGGCCGATCTCGATCAGCTGTTCCCGGCGCTGGGTTCCCGTCATGCGGATACGTGGCGCCTTCTCCCCCGCTGCGCGCTCGTTCGTGGTTTCCCGTGCTGGTCGCGACACGCGAATGACCGTCCTTTCCGACACGCCGCAGCGAAAATCTCCGAGCAGTTCGACGCGCGGCGCGTCGGCATGCGAGGATCGTTCCCGCGCCGCCGACGGCAAGCTCGCCGGCGCGGCGATCCGCCGTAGTGTAATGGCAGCACCTCTGATTTTGGTTCAGATAGTTCAGGTTCGAGTCCTGGCGGCGGAGCCTCTTGCTCGGACTTCCCGGTCCGGTTGTGATTCCCCGCACGGATGCACGACGTCACTGGTCTCGGACGCGTTGCCGTGGCAGTATCCCCTCGCGATATTCTTTCCCGGAACGCGCGACGACTCCGGCCGCGAGAGCGGCTCACCGTAGATCGACTTCGAGGGAGCTTCATGCCACAGCAGACCGCTGTCATCGTCCTTGCTGCCGGTGCCGGGACACGAATGCGGTCGAAGACCCCGAAGGTGCTGCACACCCTCGGCGGGCGCTCGATGCTCTCCCACGCCCTGCATGCCGCGGCAGCGATCGATCCCACCGAACTGGTCACCGTCGTCGGACACGACCGGGACCGGGTCGGCGCCGCCGTCGACGACGCCGCGAAGGCACTGGGCCGGTCGGTTGCGACCGCCGTGCAGGAGGAGCAGAACGGTACCGGCCACGCCGTCGGCTGCGGGCTCACCGGGCTGCCCGAGAACTTCGACGGCACCGTGCTGGTGACGGCCGCCGACGTCCCCCTGTTGGACGCCGACACGTTGCGCACGCTGATCGACACGCACACCGCGGCACCCGCGGCCGCGGTCACGGTGCTCACCTCGACGGCCCCGGACCCGACGGGCTACGGACGGATCCTGCGGACCACCGACGGCGAGGTCGCGGCGATCGTCGAGCAGGCCGACGCCACCGATGCGCAGCGCGCGATCACCGAGGTCAACTCGGGGGTGTACGCGTTCGACGCGGCCACGCTGCGAGACGCCCTGTCCTCCCTGAGCGACGACAACGCACAGGGCGAGCTGTACCTCACCGATGTCGTCGCGATCGCCCGAGGCGCGGGGAAGATCGTTCGAGCCCAACACATCTCGGACAGCATTCTGGTGGCGGGCGCCAACGACCGCGTGCAGCTGTCCGCGCTCGCCGGGGAACTCAACCGCCGCGTCCTCGAACGCCACATGCGGGCCGGGGTCACCGTCGAGGATCCGTCGAGCACGTGGATCGACGTCGAGGTCACGATCGAACGGGACGTCACGCTGCGCCCGGGCGTGCAACTGCGCGGCACCACCACGATCGGCGAGGACGCCGTGATCGGCCCCGACTCGACACTCACGAACGTCACGGTCGGTGCGGGCGCATCGGTGATCCGCGTCCACGGCGACGACGCGGTACTCGGCGCCGGTGTCACCGTCGGCCCGTTCACCTACCTGCGGCCCGGTACCGTGCTCGGCGCGTCCGGCAAGCTCGGCGCGTTCGTCGAAACCAAGAACGCCGACATCGGCGCCCACTCGAAGGTCCCGCACCTGACGTACGTCGGGGACGCCACGATCGGCGAGCACAGCAATATCGGGGCGTCGAGCGTGTTCGTCAACTACGACGGCGTCCACAAGAGCCGCACCATCGTCGGATCCCACGTGCGCACCGGATCCGACACCATGTTCGTCGCACCCGTGCAGGTCGGTGACGGCGCCTACACCGGCGCCGGAACCGTGCTGCGCAACGACGTGCCGGCGGGGGCGCTCGCCGTCTCCGGCGGCAAACAGCGCAACATCGAGGGATGGGTGCAGCGCAATCGTCCCGGCACTCCCGCTGCCGAGGCAGCTCAACGAGCAGTACTGCAAGAAACCGATCGGCAAGAACAAAAGGATGGCGAAGACCAGTGAGCGCGATATCCAGCGACGTGCAGAAGAACCTCATGCTCTTCTCGGGCCGCGCACACCCCGAGTTGGCGGAGCAGGTCGCCAAGGAGCTCGACATCAAGGTCACGCCGCAGACTGCGCGTGACTTCGCGAACGGCGAGATCTTCGTCCGCTTCGAGGAGTCGGTGCGCGGCTCGGATGCGTTCGTGCTGCAAAGCTTCCCGGCACCGCTGAACCAGTGGCTCGTCGAGCAGCTCATCATGATCGACGCCCTCAAGCGTGGCTCGGCCAAGCGGATCACCGCGATCCTGCCGTTCTACCCGTACGCGCGTCAGGACAAGAAGCACCGCGGCCGCGAGCCCATCTCGGCCCGTCTCATCGCCGATCTCCTCAAGACCGCCGGTGCCGACCGCATCATCACGGTCGACCTGCACACCGATCAGATCCAGGGCTTCTTCGACGGCCCGGTCGACCACATGCACGCGCAGGGCCAGCTGGCCGACCACGTGCGCGACAACTACGGCACCGAGAACATCTGCGTCGTCTCCCCCGACGCGGGCCGCGTCAAGGTCGCCGAGAAGTGGGCCGACGCCCTCGACGGCGCCCCGCTCGCGTTCGTCCACAAGACCCGCGACCCGCTGGTTCCCAACCAGGTCAAGTCGAACCGTGTCGTCGGTGACGTCGCCGGCCGCACCTGCGTCCTCATCGACGACATGATCGACACCGGCGGCACCATCGCCGGCGCCGTCGAGGTCCTCAAGAACGCGGGCGCCGGTGACGTCATCATCGCCACCACCCACGGCGTGTTCTCCGACCCGGCAGCCGAGCGTCTCGCGAACTGCGGCGCCAAGGAGGTCATCACGACCAACACGCTGCCGATCCCCGAGGAGAAGCGTTTCCCGACGCTCACCGTCCTGTCGATCGCCCCGCTGCTGGCCCGCACCATCCAGGAAGTCTTCGAGAACGGCTCGGTGACCTCGCTGTTCAACGGCATCGCCTAGACGCTCTGCGCCTGTCGGCAGCTCCAGCTACCGACAGGCGCACAGGCGTAGCCTCGTCCTCGTGTTCACCGGCTTCCCGACCACCGCCCTGGACTTCTACGAGGACCTCGAGGCCGACAATTCCAAGGTCTTCTGGACGTCCCACCGTTCCGTCTACGACACCGCCGTGCGTGCACCGATGGTGGCGCTGCTCGACGAGTTGGAGTCGGAGTTCGGTTCCGGCAAGGTGTTCCGCCCGTACCGTGACGTCCGTTTCTCCAAGGACAAGACGCCGTACAAGACCCATCAGGGTGGGGTCGTCGAGACCTGCCCCGGGGTGGGTTTCTACGTCCAGATCGATGCGTCCGGCCTGTTCGTGGCCGGCGGCTTCTACTCCTCCACTCCCGACCAGCTCGCCCGCTACCGTGCAGCCGTCGACGACGATCGCCGGGGACGCGCCCTGCAGCGAACCGTGCGTGCCCTGAAGCGGTCCGGCTACGACATCGACGGCGACCGGTTGCGTACCCGCCCGCGAGGTACCGATCCCGCCCATCCGCGTCTCGATCTGCTCCGGCATCGGACCCTGTCGGCCGGTGTGCACCTGGGGTGCCCGGACTGGCTCGATTCAGCCGAGGCCGCGGACCGGGTCCGTGACGCGTGGCGGACGCTGCGCCCTCTCGTCGACTGGTTCACCGCCACGTCGGCGTAACACTCCGGCAGCGCGACGCGATGCCGGGCCGCTTCGGAGAACGCGTGTGGCACAAGACTTTGCCTGTTTCTTCACGTTCCCGTCTCCGTCCGGCAATGAGTTTGGTCACGACCGGTGGGAAAATGGGACCTCGGTGTAGCCGCGGCCGAGCGGTTGCCCTAATGTGGCTCGTCGTGATCGACGCGCAGACCGTGGAAAACCCCGCCGCAGCTCCCAGTTTTTCGAACACTCGATCGGCTCGCCGATGGACTCCCGGGTCGTGTGTGTGGTGCGGAAGCGACGAGTCGATCGAGGACCTGCGCAACGAGCCGCGGTGCGGTACGTGCCGGGAGCACGAGACCGTCATCGACGAGGCCCGCAAGTTCATGGGCATGTACGGTCTGCGCCCGATCGGCGGCACGTTGCAGTCCGACGACGAGGAGGAGCGCGAATGGCGGGTCGCCGCGCGTGACGCCCGTACAGCCCTCAACGGGATCCGTCTGGCCGAGCCGCCGGACCCGGCCCTGGTTCGCAAGTCACTGCGCCCCAAGGCTGCTCGTATCGTGACCGCGATCGAGGCGGACGCGGCTCCGGCCCGGAAGGCACCGGCACGACCGCGCACCGCGTCGACCCCCGCCCCCACCCCGACGGCCGCGGTCGCACCGGCGAAGAAGCTGGACGTCGCCGCGCTCGAGGAGCGGGTGACCGGTCTGCTCGATCAGCTGACCAAGGTGGACGCCCAGATCCAGCTCGCGGAGTCGTCGCAGGGCCTGGCGGCACGCGCTCGCCTGAACGATCTCAACGGACAGAAGGCGACCATCCTGCGTACGCTGGCGGCGCTGGAGAAGGCACGCCGCAGCGCCGGCGCCTAGGGCCTGCAGGAACACCGCGATGCTCGTCCGCGACGCCGTCGAAGGTGATCTCCCCGGGATCCTCGAGATCCACAACGAGGCGATCGCCAATTCGACGGCGATCTGGGACGAGGAACCCGCCGATCTCGGCGATCGACGGCGCTGGTTCGACGATCGTCGTGGCGCGGGTTTCCCGATCCTCGTCGCCGACGTCGACGGCCGGATCGCCGGATACGCGTCGTACGGGGTGTGGCGGGCGCGCAGCGCGTACCGGTTCACCGTCGAGAACTCGGTGTACGTGCACGTCGACCATCATCGTCGCGGGGTTGCCACAGCCCTGATGGCGGCGCTCGTCGAGCGGGCCCGCGACGCCGGCCTGCACGTGATGGTGGCGAGTGTCGAATCGTCGAACACCGGCTCGATCGCACTGCACGAGCGGTTCGGGTTCGTCACGGTCGCCCGGATGCCGGAGGTGGGCCGCAAGTTCGGTCGCTGGCTCGACATGACGTATCTGCAGTTGACGCTCTGACGTCACCGCCGCGCGCACACCAGCGCGAACCGTTCGTCGGCGTCGGTCCAGGTGCGAACCTCGCCGAATCCCGCGGTCCGCAATTCGTCGCGGAGTCCTGGAAGCCGGAATTTCGCGGAGATCTCGGTCCGGAGTTGCTCCCCGGCCGCGAACGTCACGTCGAAGCCCGGATCCGCTATGCGGACGGTCATCTCGTCGGTCGCCTCGAGTCGCATCTCGATCCATTCGGCGACCGGATCCCACACGGCGACGTGCCGGAACCGATCCGGTTCGAAGTCCGCGCCCAACTGTTTGTTCAGAACCGACAGCACGTTGCGGTCGAACTCGGCGGTCACCCCGGCCGCGTCGTCGTACGCCGGGACGAGGATCGCGGGATCGGTCACGAGTCCCACTCCGAGCAGCAGGTGGTCTCCCGCGTCGAGGACGTCGGCGATCCCGGACAGGAATTCCCGTCGTTCGTCGGGCACCAGGTTGCCGAGGGTGCCGCCGAGGAAGGCGATGGTGCGCCGGCCGCCGGTGGGCAGGTGGTGCAGCGACTCGGTGAAGTCGCCGACCACCCCGTGCACCTCGATGCCGGGGAACTCGTCGGCGGTCCGGCGGGCCGCGTCCCGCAGCGCGGTCTCGGACACGTCCTGCGGGACGTACCGTTCGAGTCCGGGCAGGCTGCGCAGCAGCAGTCGGGTCTTCTCCGACGACCCGGATCCGAGTTCGACGAGGATCCGCGGGTCGGTGACCGCGGCGATCTCCCCCGCATACCGTTCGAGCAGTGCCCGCTCGGTCCGGGTCGGGTAGTACTCCGGCAACCGGGTGATCCGCTCGAACAGCTCGCTGCCGCGGGCGTCGTAGAACCATTTGGGCGGCAGCCACTTCGGGGACGCCGTCAGCCCGTGGGCGACGTCGGCCCGTAGCGCCGCGCCCAGCTGCTCCGGGGTGATGTGCACTTCGAGGGTCGGTGCGCTCACGGGGGCTCCTTCACAGTGGCGTCTTCGCGGGGGCGTCTTCACGGGGGCGTCTTCACGGGGGCGTCTTCACAACGGCGTCGAGATCAGGTGTCCCGGCCGGGCGGTGACGAGATGCGCGTCGGGGATCGCCTTCCATTCGTGGTTGCGGTCGTAGGGTTCGGAGCTGACGACGGCACGGTCGTCGTCGACGAGCGCGGACAGCGAGTGGTCCCATGTGGTGGCCCACAGTTGCCGGCCGTCGCCGAGCAGCATGTTGAGCCGGGAGCCGGGGGCGGCGTCGGAAATCAGGGACGTCACCTGCATGAGCGCCACCTCCGGGCTGTGCTCACGCAGGGCGTCCCGCACGAGCAACCACACGAACGCCGAATCGGTGGGGGCCTCGAGACCGAGGAGGTCGAGCACGGGCAGGCGGCGTGCCGGTTCGGTCATCGTCTCGGGCCATCCGGCGATCCGCCCGTTGAGGCTGAACGCCCAGTGCCCGGACACGAACGGAGCGCACGCGCTGCGTTCGACGGGCATCCCGACGGTCGCCGACCGGACCGCGGCGACGATCGCATGGGACCGTGTCCGCGACAGCATCTCCGGCAGCACCGGGTCCGACCAGATCGGTTGCGCGCTGCGGTACCGCGAGATCGTCGACCCGGACCCCCACCACGCGGCACCGAAGCCGTCGGCGTTGACGGTGCCGCCGCCGCGCATGTCCCGCGGATCCCACGACTGGCGCAGCAGCGAGAACTCGCCGGCCGTGATCACCTCGCGGACCGACCGGGTGGGGCCGAGGTAGCCCAGATGCCGGCACATCTACAGGTCCCTCGCGCAACGGAACCCGGCGAAGATCTGGCGGCGGACCGGATGGTCCCAGTTGCGGAACGTGCCGCGGCACGCGATCGGATCGGTGCCGAACGAACCGCCGCGCAGCACCCGGTAGTCGCCGCCGAAGAACACCTCGGAGTATTCGCGGTAGGGGAACGCCGCGAAGCCCGGATAACCGGTGAACGGGGACGACGTCCACTCCCACACGTCCCCGATCAGTTGCTGCACTCCCAGCGGGGACGCCCCGTCCGGGTAGGCGCCGACCGGCGCCGGGGAGAGGTGTCGCTGCCCGAGATTCGCATGCTCGGGTCCCGGCGGATCGTCGCCCCACGGGTAGCGGCGGGAGCGACCCGTCACCGGATCCCAGCGGGCCGCCTTCTCCCACTCCGCCTCCGTGGGCAGACGTTTACCGGCCCACCGCGCGTAGGCGCTCGCCTCGAACCACGACACGTGCACCACCGGCTCGTCCGGCGGCACCGGCTCGAGCACCCCGAACCGTCGCCGCCACCAGTTGCCGCAGCCGTCGTCGATCCAGAACTGTGGTGCCTCGGAACCGGTCTCGGCGACGAACACCGCGTAGTCACCGTTGGTGACCGGCACGGTGTCGATCGCGAACGCGTCGACGAACACCCGGTGTCCGGGCCGTTCGTTGTCGAGCGCCCACGGATCGCTGCTCGTCCCCATGTCGAATTCCCCTGCAGGAACGACGACCTCACCGGGATCGCCCGCCGCGACGGCGGACGGTACCGGTTCCGCCGTCAGTACCGGACGCCCGAGCCGCAGCTGGTGCGTCGCGAGCATGGTCTCGTCGTGCTGCTGCTCGTGCTGCGCGATCATCGCGAACACGAATCCGTCCTCGACCAACCGCGATCCCCGGAACGTGCTGGCGTCCAAGATGTCCCACGTCTTGTCGCGCACCTCGTCAACGTAGCGGCGTGTCTCGTCCGGCCCCAGCAGCGGTAGAGCCGGCCGGGTCCGGCGCGGGTGTCTGAACGCGTCGTACAGATCGTCGATGTCGTGGCGGACCGGTTCCCGGCCGCCGACGTCGCGCACCAGCCACAGCTCCTCCTGGTTCCCGATGTGCGCGAGGTCCCACACGAGTGGGCTCATCAGGGGCGAATGCTGCGCGACGAGGTCCGCATCGTCGACGCTGATCGTGAGGACGGTGCTGCGCTGCCGGGCCCACGCCAGCGCCGCCGCCAATTCTTCTCGCAGTCCGCTCATCGTGTCTCCTTCCGGCATCGTCGCGCCTCGGTGGAAAGCTCCGCCGCCGCCCCCGGATCCACCGCGTACTCGGCCGCGAGCTCGAGTACCGCCGCCGCACCGGACCGCAGTTCGCGGTCGCGGAGACCGACACGGGCCGCGTCCCGCCAGCAGCCACGGGTCGTGGCCGTGACAGCGGAGACGTCCGGTGCCCGCAGCAAGGCCTCGAGTGCCACGATCGGCAGCCGCCGACGGCTACCGGGCTGCATGTCCAGGTACCGCACCTCGAGATGCCCCATTGCCCGCACCGGAGGGAACACCGTGGTCAGGTGGTAGTCGAGGTCGTCGTGGGTGGGCCGGCGGCCGAGAGCATCGTCGAGGCCGCCGCCGAGCCAGTCGGCGAACGTCGCCCCCGGTGGCGCGTCCCAGCACGGGCCGTCGCGTCGGACGCACAGCAGGGGAACGTCCAGGACCCATCGGGCGTAGTCGGTGATCGGATCGGCCGACACGTCCCCCGGACCAGCCGTGCGGGCCGGATCCAGTTCGAGCCACGTCCGCATCCGCTGCGACGCCCACTCCCCCGGCGGAATCCCGTGCAGCCGTGGGGAACACGCGAATGCCGCGATCAGGGCGGGACCGACGGAGTGCAGCACGCCCCACCGCCTCGCGACGTCGTCGCGGTCGGCTCCGGCGTCGACGCTGACCTGGACGGCGGCGGTGTTGCACATCATGAGCTTGCCGAACGGACCGATGCTCTCGAAGCGGTCCTCCATGGCCCGGTAGCGGGGCAGTCGCAGCAGCCGGTGCGCGCGCCGACCGGCGTCGGCGGCCACCGAGATCATGCTGATCGACCGGGCCGCGAGCAGGTCCTGCAGGACGGATTCGTCGGAAGCGAGAGCGTCGCACAGCGCCGCGGAATCAGGGTGTGGCGCGCTGGAGAGTTCGATCTGACCGCCGGGTTCGACGGTGACGAGACTGCCCGACGGCAGGGGCCGGGCGGGGGAATCGGGGACCAGGGAACGGGGCGCATGGGGGCCGAGAGCGGCGGCGATCGCACCGAGGTCGGGGCGGGCGGAATCCGGTCCGTCGCACGCCGTGAGCCATTCGACCTCGGCACCGATCAGCCGCGGCGGACCCAGTTTGAAACACACCCCGCCGATGTACGCTTCGGCCGCCGGCCGCGAGGTGAGGCCGGCGGACGGTGCTGCGACAACCATGCGATCCTCCCCTCGGGAGTGGGCCGGTGTGTTCTCCTCGACAGTAGGACGCCCCTCGAGGTGTCGCTACCGGAGAGGGGAAATGCCCGAATGCTCGATCTGAACCGACTGCGCCGGGACACCCCCGGCTGCCGCGACAGGGTGTTCCTGGACAGCGCCGGCTCGTCCCTGCCACCGCAGCCGGTCCTCGACACGGTGATCGGCCACCTGCGCCGGGAGGCGGAGGTGGGCGGCTACGTCGCGGCCGACGAACGCGCCGACGCCCTCACCGCCGTCCGGACGTCGGTGGCACGGCTGATCGGTGCGGCGCCCGGCGAGGTCGCGCTCGTCGACAGCGCGACCCGCGCCTGGAACACGTTCGTGGGTGCGGTGCCGTTCGCGCCGGGTGACCGCATCCTGGTCTCCCAGGTGGAGTACGCGAGCAACGCGATCACCGCACTACGACGCGCCCACGACACCGGTGCCGTCGTCGAGGTGGTGCCGAGCACCCCGGACGGTCGGATCGATCTGGGCGCGCTCGACGATCTGTTCGACGAACGGGTCCGGCTGGTGTCGCTGGTGCACGCCCCCACCAACGGCGGTCTGGTGAACCCGGTGCGCGAGGTGGTCGAGATCGCGCACCGGTACGGCGCACTCGTGCTGCTCGACGCGTGCCAGTCGGTGGGTCAGATCCCCGTCGACGTCACCGAACTGGGTGTCGACGCCCTGTCGGCGACGGGCCGCAAATGGCTACGTGGCCCGCGCGGCACCGGATTCCTCCATGTCCGGGACGAACTCGTGGCGCAACTCGAGCCGACGTCACTGGACCTGCACAGCGCCGAGTGGACCGGCCCCGGCACGTACCGCCCCGCATCCGACGCCACGCGCTTCGAGTTGTGGGAGTACGACGTCGCGGCCCGGCTCGGTCTCGGCGCTGCCGTCGACTACCTGCTGGACATCGGAATAGATGCTGCCGCAACGGCGATCGCCGACCGGGCCGGGAAGATCCGCCGCGGCCTCGACGCCGTTCCCGGCGTGACCGTCCGCGATCTGGGTACCGACCGCAGCGGCATCGTGACGTTCACCGTCGACGCCGCCGACCCGCACACTGTCCGAGATCTCCTGGCACGACAGCAGATCACCGTGACCGTCAGCGGACGGTCCTCGACGTTGCTCGACATGAGTGCCCGCGGCCTCGACTCCGTCGTCCGGGCGTCGCCGCACTACTTCGTCTCCGACGACGACCTCGACCGGTTCCTGACCGCCGTCGCCGGGATCCGCTGACGGCGTTCCCACTGTCCGGGAACTGCCTGCCGTTCACCCCCGCCGTCGTTCCATGATCTGGGTCACACGTTTGTTCGACTCAATCAGGAGAGGACGCCCACATGGCCACTGCCACCCCTATTTCCCCGATTTCCGCCGATCAGATCACCGAATGGACCTACGAGGCGGACGTCGTCGTCGCCGGCTTCGGCGTGGCCGGGGCGGCTGCCGCGGTCGGCGCAGCCCAGAACGGCGCCGACGTCCTGGTGCTCGAGCGCACCGGCGGCTGGGGCGGCGCCGCGGCGATGGCCGGCGGCTTCATCTACATGGGCGGCGGTACCCCACTGCAGAAGGCGTGCGGGTTCGAGGACACCGTCGACAACATGAAGGCTTTCATGAAGGCCGCGCTCGGCCCGGGCACCGACGAGGCGAAGATCGACGCCTACTGCGAGGGCAGTGTCGACCACTACCACTGGCTGGTCGACGAGTGCGGGGTTCCGTTCAAGGAGAGCTTCTGGGGCGAGCCTGGCTGGGAGCCGCCGGGCGACGACGGCCTGCAGTACACGGGTGGCGAGAATGCGGCCCCGTTCAACGCGACCATCCCGCCCGCACCGCGGGGCCACGTCCCGCAGATGCAGGACAAGCACGTCAGCTCCGAGAAGGGCGGCGGCTACATGCTCATGAAGCCGCTCGTGGATACAGCCAAGGCGTTGAACGTGCGCTCCGAGTACGACATGCGGGTGCAGACCCTGATCGTCGACGCGGACGGACGGGTCGTCGGCGTGCAGGCCAAGCAGTACGGCAAGGACGTCGCCGTCCGCGCCCGCAAGGGTGTCGTCCTCGCGACCGGCAGCTTCGCTTACAACAACCAGATGCTCGAGTCGTTCGCGCCGAAGATGGTCAACCGTCCGGCCGCCTCGATCGAAGAGCACGACGGCCGCTCCATCCGCATGGCGCAGGCCCTCGGCGCGGACCTCGCACACATGGACGCCGCCGAGGTCGCCTTCTTCTGCGATCCCCAGCTGTTCATCCGCGGCATCCTCGTCAACGGCCGCGGCCAGCGCTACATCAACGAGGACACCTACCCGGGCCGCGTCGGGCAGGCGACGCTGTACGAGAACCACAACGAGGCGTTCCTCGTGATCGACGAGGCGGCGTACGAGGAGGGCATGACCCGCCCGACGTCGAGCCCGCAGCTGCGTCACCAGCCCAAGTGGGTCGCCGAGACCGTCGAGGAACTCGAAGCCGAGATGGGGCTGCCCGCGGGTGCCCTGCAGGCCACCGTCGACGTCTACAACCGGCACGCCGAGAACGGCGAGGATCCGCTGTTCGGCAAGAAGACCGAGTGGGTCAAGCCGATCGGCTCCCCCGTCGCCGCGATCGACCTGCGCGGCATGACCGGCGGCTTCACCCTCGGCGGCCTGCGCACCAACACCGACTCCGAGGTGCTGCACGTCTCCGGTGAGCCGATCCCCGGCCTGTTCGCGGCCGGCCGCTGCACCTCCGGCGTCTGCGCCGGTGGCTACGCGTCGGGCACGTCCCTCGGGGACGGCAGCTTCTTCGGTCGTCGCGCCGGAATCGCCGCAGCCCGCGGCTGACCGGGGCCGGAGCTGACAGGGGCCGCGTCGTCCGGTAAGGTGTTTCGAGTTGTCTCGGCGAGGGAACTGCGCGCACCGCACAGTCACCGTGATCGACGCGGCCACGGCTTCGTAGAGCTTGCGCTCCGGTCGTTCGTGTCCGTCCGCCCTCGCCGCGACGAACGACTGTTCAACGAAGATCTCACGCGAGTTGTAGGAGCCGTTTTCATGTCCGACGAGAATCGTCTCGTAGCGTCCGTCCGCACCGAGTTCGGTAAGGGTGCCGCCCGTCGCGCCCGCCGTGACGGTCAGGTTCCCGCCGTGCTGTACGGCCACGGCACCGACCCGCAGCACCTGAACCTCCCGGCCCGGGAGTTCGCCGCGATCCTGCGTGCACACGGCACCAACGCCGTCCTCACCCTCGATGTCGACGGCACGGAGCAGCTGGCGCTGACCAAGTCGGTCGTCGTCCACCCGATCCGCCGCCACATCGAGCACTCCGACCTGCTGATCGTCAAGAAGGGCGAGAAGGTCTCGGTCGAGGTCCCGATCGTCATCACCGGTCTCCTCGCCCCCGGCGGCCTCCTCAACGAGGAGATCTCGACCGTCAAGCTCGAGGTCGAGGCCCTGCACATCCCCGACTCGATCGAGATCTCGGTCGAGGGCGCCGAGGTCGGCGCACAGTTCCTGGCCGGCGGCCTGACGCTGCCCCAGGGTGCCACCCTCGCCGACGACGCGGATCTGCTGCTCGTGAACGTCGTCGCCGCACAGGCTGCCGAGCCGGCCGCCGAAGAGGCCGAGGCCGAGGCCTGATCGCCTTCCCCCGCTTCACGCACAGCGGCGTGCCGAGCCCCGTTCGGGCTCGGCACGCCGCTGTCGTTCGGAAAGGACACCTGCAGCTGTGAGTGACGAGACCGGTACCGCGATCGTCGTCGGACTGGGCAATCCCGGACCCCAGTACGAGAAGACCCGACACAACATCGGCTTCATGGTCGCCGACGTTCTCGCGGGACGGGTCGGCGGCAAGTTCAGCGCCCACAAGCGCAGCGGCGCCGAGATCGTCCAGACCCGGCTCGCCGGCCGCCAGGTGATCCTCGCCAAACCGCGCACCTACATGAACCTGTCCGGCGGCCCCGTCGCCGGGCTTGCCCGCTTCTTCTCCGTGAAACCCGACTCCATCGTCGTCGTCCACGACGAACTGGACCTCGACTTCGGCACCGTCCGGCTCAAGCAGGGCGGCGGTGAAGGCGGCCACAACGGGTTGCGTTCGATCAGCAAATCCCTTGCCACCAAGGACTATCTGCGGACCCGCGTCGGCATCGGCCGGCCCCCCGGCCGCCAAGATCCCGCCGACTACGTCCTCAAACCGTTCTCCAGTGTCGAACGCAAGGAACTCGACCTCGTCTGCGAAGAAGCCGCCGACGCCGTCGAACTCGTCCTCCAGCTCGGCCTGGAAGCGGCACAGAACCGGCTGCACTGAGGCTGTCGCACACATACCGTGTTCCCCACTCCCCGGAATCCCCGCCACCTCGACATGCGCGAACTCGCCCCGAGGGGCCGGAACCGGCGGTGGCAAACAAGATCAGAACAGGTAACCTGACCCCAGGACTCGACACGGGGTGCCGTTCATCGGCTGAGAGAACACCCGTCGAACCTGATCTCGATCATACGAGCGAAGGGATGCCGAGCCGTCGACGGTTCGGTGCCGTCGAGGTCACGCAACCCTTCCCTATCCTGGGGAAGGAACACCATGCACATCAACGAACACCTGGTCCTCGTCACCGGAGCCGGCCGGGGCCTGGGCCGCCACATCGTCGAAGCGTTCGCCGACGAAGGCGCTGCCGTCGTCGTCAACTACCGTTCGAGCGCGGACAACGCCCGTGAAATCGCTGCGACGATCGGCGCGGACCGTGCCGTCGCGATCGCTGCGGACGTCACGGATCGCGCACAGGTCGACGCCATGTTCGCAACCGCTCGTGAGTATTTCGGGCGTCCGGTGACCACCGTGGTCAACAATGCGCTGCCGGATTTCCTGTTCAACGGGGATGCGCGGGAGAAGGCCGACAGGATCGGTGGAGAGGCGTTCACCGCCCAGTTCGACGGCATCGTCAAGGGTGCCGTGAACACGATCCAGGCCGCCGTCCCGGGCATGCGTGAAGCCTCGGGCGGATCTGTGATCAACATCGGCACCAATCTGTTTCAGCATCCGGTGGTGCCCTACCACGACTACACGGCCGCGAAGGCCGCGCTGCTGTCGTTGACACGCACCTTCGCCGCGGATCTCGGACCCGACGGCATCCGCGTCAACATGGTGTCGGGCGGGCTGCTGCGCACCACGGACGCATCGGCCGCCACCCCGGAAGCGGTGTTCGATCTGATCGCGTCGTCGACGCCGCTGCGCAAGGTGACCACGCCCGCCGACATCGCGGCCGCGGTCCTGTTCTTCGCCTCCGACTGGGCCCGGGCGGTCACGGGACAGAACCTGGTGGTCGACGGCGGCCTGGTGATGAACTGATGGCCGAGCAGCGCACCCTGCACCTCAACGCGTTCCTCTACGGTGTCGGGCATCATTCGGCGGCGTGGCGGCACCCGGATTCGTGCGCCGAACGGATCGGCGACATCTCCTTCTTCGAAGAGCTGGCCCGCACGGCGGAGCGGGGACACCTGGACGCGGTGTTCTTCGCCGACGGTCACAGCGTCGACCCGGAGTACACGGCCGGCACCACCTGGTTCCTCGAACCGTTGACCGCGCTGGCGGC